>NZ_UGSI01000001.1:2685000-4027500 GCF_900454495.1 Paenibacillus macerans | reverse complement strand
AGTGATCCGGTGGTACCGCATGGAAGGGCCATCGCTCAACGGATAAAAGCTACCCTGGGGATAACAGGCTTATCTCCCCCAAGAGTCCACATCGACGGGGAGGTTTGGCACCTCGATGTCGGCTCATCGCATCCTGGGGCTGAAGTAGGTCCCAAGGGTTGGGCTGTTCGCCCATTAAAGCGGTACGCGAGCTGGGTTCAGAACGTCGTGAGACAGTTCGGTCCCTATCTGTCGTGGGCGCAGGAAATTTGAGAGGAGCTGTCCTTAGTACGAGAGGACCGGGATGGACGCACCGCTGGTGTACCAGTTGTTCCGCCAGGAGCACAGCTGGGTAGCTAAGTGCGGACGGGATAAGCGCTGAAAGCATCTAAGCGTGAAGCCCCCCTCAAGATGAGATTTCCCAATTAGTAAGACCCCTTGAAGACGACGAGGTTGATAGGCCTGAGGTGGAAGTGCAGCAATGCATGGAGCTGACAGGTACTAATCGGTCGAGGGCTTATCCAAAACTCTACCCACCAAAGTGACGTGAAGCTTCGAAGCTGAGTCCGAGTACTTTGGCGGGGCCCAAAAATATACCCCAAAAAGTGACGCGAGGCTTCGTAGGTAATTCCGATTACTTTTCGGGGACCCCGGGAACTGAATAGGGGCTAACACGCAAATCAAGTTTCGTATCCAGTTTTCAAGGATTAACCTTGAATCGTTTGGTGGCGATGGCGGAGGGGTTCCACGCGTACCCATCCCGAACACGACCGTTAAGCCCTCCAGCGCCGATGGTACTTGGACCGAAGGGTCCTGGGAGAGTAGGACGCCGCCAAGCATGAAGAAGAGCACCGCCGATCACTCGGCGGTGTTTTTGGTATTTTCGGAATGCTGCAGCGGAATGAAATGGATAGTGCTTTTTACAGCGGACACCGGGGGATGGTCACTTACGATATTCACTTGTGGCGTTATTTTTAGCTCGGTAGCGTCGTCTGAGTCTATTAGGACGGGAAATATTCGGGAAATGGGGAGATAAGGCCTTTTCGGTCCGTTAGAGTTTACAGTATGGCGGAGCGGGGCAGTTTCAACAAAGGAAGCCGCCACATAATGAGAAATAGTATTGTCGAGTATCCGTACCATCCTAATTTTCGCGATCTTCAGAAGGAATTTCCAACTTTAATCTCTAATTAGTACAAAATAGAAGGAGGTTTTTAGATGGAGCGGCGGCATGAAGTTTTGTTTGAGCAGTTGAATACATACAGGAGCGAACTGTTGGGAGTGGTCGAAGACATCACCGCAGAGGAAGCGGATATCGTCCCGGAAGGCTTTAACAACAATATCCGCTGGAATTTGGGGCATGTTTTGCTTGATCAGTATTTATGGATACATGCATTAACGAAAGAAGATATACCGATACCGTTGAAATTTAACGAATGGTTTGGATTTGGCACTAATCCGAGCCATTTCACGGAGGGGACGCCTTCACTGGGGGAATTGGCCAAACTCCTAAGACAACAGCCGCAGCTCATTAGGGAACAGAATGAAAATCGCATGGAGCAGCCGTTTCCGCCGACGGAAATGGGCATGCATACGATTGAGCAGGTGCTTGTAAGAACGATTTTTCACGAAGGAATGCATCTCGGAGCTATTCTGGCCATCAAAAGACAGCTTCGTAAGCTATCCCGCTAAAAGATTTGAAAATAAGCTTCTGCCATATGCCAAAAAACCGGGAGGCTTCCGATAAGGGGAGTCTCTCCGGTTCAAGGGCAATTCGCTAAACCATAGTGAATTATTTCACACTCTTGGCCGCTTCAACCAGCGCTTTGACGTATCCTTGGGTATCCACCAAAGTCGCTCCGCTGACAGCATCAACCCATTGTTCCGCACTTTTGCTGGACAGTTCGTCTTCGAGCTCGGCGACGGTTTTGCCGGTTACGTATTGCTCAATGGCAGCCAGCGACTCGTCGACTGGTGTCGTTGCGCCGGCTTCCTCTTTCATGTGCTCGCTATAATACTCGGCATTGGCTTTCTTGGAGGCAAGCACCATTTTCGGGTCTTTGTAGTTTTGCCCGAAATCTTGGTCCGAATTAGGAACGCCTTTGGCTACATCGGTGCTCATGAACTGGTAATCGTCCAAGGATGCGCCGATGATTTTGTCGCCCTGCATGGCCACAACGGCAACCGTGAAGCATTTGGTACCGTGCGCGGCGTATTCGACACGTCCCATTTTGACCGGCGCCGAGTCCGCAGCGGTGGTTGCGGCGGCCGCCGTTGTCGAGGCCTCGGCTGCTGCGCCGGAGCTGCTCCCAGATTGACCGTTGCTGGAGCATCCTGCAAAAACGGCGACTAGCCCCAGACTAAGCAGCAATAATGAGATTTTTTTCACAAACATGTTTGATATCCCCCCATGAGAATTAAATATGTGCCTTTTATTCATATCATGTTCTAAAGAACGGCGCCTATGATCTAACTCACCATTTTGTAAGCGTTATCATAAAAAAATGACCGATGGACAGATCACGGCTTTAGAGCGATTGACACTTATAGATATTTCTGACAAACTCATCATAGGATTGCCGCTAAACCGGCAAAATCAAATTTAAGGAAAAGAGGTGGGTTTGTGGAAATCAGACAGTTAAACGCAGACGAGTTTGATGACAGTTTGACTTTATCCGAATATGCCTTCCAGTATAAATTGCCGCCGGAGGATCGGGAGAAACAAAAGGCCCGGTTTAACCCCGAGCAGACCTGGGGGGCTTTTGAGGGGGGCGAATTGCTGGCCAAACTTACTTTGCTTCCGCTGCAAATTTACATACAGGGGAGAGCTTTGCCGATGGGAGGCATCGCCGGCGTCGCCACCTGGCCGGAGAATCGCCGGGGCGGGCTCGTCAGCAAGCTGCTGTCCAAGGCGCTGGCCCGAATGAATGAAGAAGGTCAGGTGTTGTCCTGCCTGCATCCCTTTTCCGTTCCTTTTTACCGCAAATTCGGCTGGGAATTGTACACAGACTATAAAAAATATACGATCAGCACAGGCAATTTTCCGGCAAAAACGCAAGTTGAGGGGACGGTAAAACGCGACATTAAAGACATCGAGCTGCTGAACCGGATTTACCATAAGTTTGCCCAAAAATATAACGGTACCCTCGTTCGCGATACCGACTGGTGGGAGAGAATGGTGATCGGCAGCGAAGATCATACGGCCGTATATTTTTCCGAAACGGGCGAACCGGAAGGTTATACGATATACCAGGTAAAAAATAGGGAACTGCTGGTTGACGAGTTTGTATTTCTAAACGATACGGCGCGAAAAGGTCTGTGGACGTATTTGGCCAATCACGATTCGATGGTGACCCAGGCCGTGGTCGATCATGTCCCTGCGGACGATTTGCTGCCGTTTATGCTGCACGATCCCCGCTGCAAACAGGAAATCGTACCGTATTTTATGGCCCGGATCGTCAACGCCGGCGCTTTTGCCGGTCAGTATTCGTTTGTTGCCCCGGCCCCGCAAACCCAAACGGCTCGGCTCAATCTTCGGATCATCGACGCGGTTGCCCCTTGGAATGACGGTTCGTGGAAGCTTGAAGTGGATGGCGAGGGGCACGGGCAGCTAGTGAAGGCAGAACAGACCGCCGTGGATGACGGTCTAACTTGCGATATCCAAACTTTGACGGCCATGCTGCTCGGTTATAAAAGACCGCGCGAAATGTATGCTTACGGCCGCCTGACCGGCCCGGAACGGGATGCGGAGACGCTGGAGCGGCTAATCCCGGTTAGCGCGACGGCTTTAATGGACTTTTTTTGACAAGTAATATAGAAAAAAGACAAAGACCGAGGACAACCCACGTCCTTCGGTCTTTTTTCTGCAATTTTCCCGCAATCAGAAAAATTCAAACCTCAAATCGCAATATTGCCTCCTCAAAAAATGTATCCGTTTTCGTTAGACTGAAAATGAAAAATCCGCAAAACCATTGAAAGGGGTACAAGAAATGAAAAGATCGAAACCGTGGGCCATCCTGCTCGCTGTGGTCATGATGGTGTCCTTGCTGGCCGCATGCGGCGGCGGGGGCGGCAACAGTAAGACAAGCAACGGCAGCGCCAACCCTCCGGCGACCACGAATGAAGGCGGAGGAACGGAGAACTCCGGCACCGGCACCGGCGAAAAAATCGAGCTGACCTTCTGGTCGCTGGGGACGACCAACTACGAGGAACTGGCCAAGGAGTATACGGCAGAGCATCCGAACATTACGATCAAGTTCCAAAACACGTCCGACCAAACGGCGCACCACAACAACCTGACGACGGCGTTGTCCGCCGGATCGGGCGCGCCTGACATCTTTATGTTGGAAATCGCCTTCATGGAACGTTTCATCAGCGCCAAAGACAAGTTCCACAACTTATATGATCTGGGCGCCAAAGACATCGAAAGCAACTACCTCGACTGGAAATGGAAACAAGCGACTTCGGTCGACGGTTCCTTCCAACTTGGATTGCCTACGGACATCGGGCCGACGGTCGTTTACTATCGTACGGACTTGGCGGAACAAGCCGGACTTCCTACCGATCCAGACGGCTTCAGTGCTGCCATCGATACATGGGATAAATTCGCTACGGTGGCGAAGCAGTTCAAGGAAAAAACCGGCAAACCGTTTGCCGATTTGACGGACCTCGTCTACAACGGTTTGCGCGACCAATCGCCGGACCAAATTTATTTCAACAAAGAGGACGGCGCTTTCATCGGCGATACGAATCCTCAAGTGAAGAAAGCATACGACTTCACGGTAAAGGGCATTCAAGAAGGCTGGATCGGCAACTGGATTCTGTGGTCGCCGGAATGGCAGAACGCGATCAACAAAGGCGATTTCGGCGTTATGCTCGGCCCGGCTTGGATCGCAGGCACGATCCGCAACGCCAAAGACTCCGCGGGCAAATGGCAAATCGCTCAACTTCCGGAGGGCGCGGGCAACTGGGGCGGTTCCTTCCTGACGCTGCCGAAAGAAGGCAAACATCCGAAGGAAGCTTATGAATTCATTTCCTGGCTCGTCAACAAAGACAACCAATTGAAATCGTTTAAAGAAAGCGGCTTGTTCCCTTCGATTCCGGCCGTATATCAAGAACCGGCATTCAGTGAAGACAAGGACGAATTCTTCAGCGGCCAAGTCATTGCCGAGGCGTACGCCAAATCGGCGGAACGCGTAAAACCGGTCTACTACGGTCCGCTGCATGACCAGGTCGACACGATCATCAAAAACGCGCTCAAAAACGTGCTGGAGAAAAAAGCGGACCCGCAAAAAGAATGGGACGAAGCGATGAAGCAAGCGAAAACGCTGGTTGACCGCAGCTAATACGAACAATTAGCAGTAACGAAATCCATTCACTCATCTCGATTCGCAAGGGGGGAACATACCCTCTTGCGAATTTGGATTTACCCTTAATTCACACCTTGGAGGTGCGTCCATGGCTGACACAGCAGCTACCGCAAGCCCGGTCCAGCCCGCTCCCGGAAAAAAAACGTTCTGGAACGAAACGAGGCGGAGCCGGCTTACGGCATACGGATTTATATCGCCGTTTTTTATTTTGTTCGCGATTTTCGGCCTTTATCCGATTTTTTTCACCATCTATTTGTCCTTCTTTAAATGGGACGCCCTGGGCCCGATGAAATATGTCGGCTTCAAAAACTATCAGCTGATTACGTCCGATCCGACGTTTTGGATCTCCTTCAGCAATACGATCCTCATGGGCCTCATGGGGACGGTGCCGCAGTTAATCGTTGCGCTGCTGGTTGCCGTGATGCTCAACTCGGCGCTCAACAAATACAAAAACACGTTCCGCGTTTTGTATTTCATGCCCAACATCACTTCGATCGTCGCCGTTACGCTGGTGTTCAGCACGATGTTCGGCAACAACGGGATGGTCAACTGGTTATTGAACAGCTTTGGCCTGGAAAGCGTCCCGTTCAACTCGGGCTGGTGGGGCGTTAAAATCGCCATCTCCACGATGGTCATGTGGCGCTGGATGGGTTATAACGCGATTATTTTCCTGTCCGGGCTGCAAAGCATTCCGACCGACATTTACGAGGCCGCGCGGATTGACGGAGCGAGCCGCTGGCAGCAGTTGATCAACATTACGCTGCCGCTTCTTCGTCCGTTTATCCTTTTCGTCACGCTGGTATCCACGATCGGAGCGCTGCAGCTTTTTACCGAACCGTATGTGTTCCTCGGCCAAGGCGGCACCGGCTCCACGCGCCAGGAAGGCGTCACGATGGTTACGTATTTGTACAGCGAGGCGTTCAAAAACGGGTTCTTCGGAACGGCGGCCGCCACGGCGGTGCTGCTGTTTATCGCCACGATTATTTTTTCGCTCCTTAACATGATGGTGTCAAGCCGCATGGGCGGAGATACGGGAGGGGAAAAGGCATGAGTGCGACTGCCATCAAAAAACGAAAACCTGATGATCCGGGCGTTCTGGCCAAAACTTTGTTTTATATCGTCATGGTCATCGGGGCCGTCTTGTCCGTGTTCCCTTTCTACTGGATGTTTGTCGTCGCCACCAATGAGAAGGATGCGGCTTTCCATATTCCTCCGCTGATGACGCCGGGGCTGGAATTTTTCAACAACTTCGACCGCGTGCTGGAGCGCACGGAATTTTTCCGGGCGATGTTCAACTCGATTGTCGTCTCGACCGCGGTCACGGTATCCGTCGTCTTTTTGAGCACTTTGGCGGGGTATGCTTTCGCTAAATACGAGTTTCCGCTGAAAAAAACGCTGTTCGTGTTCGTCATCGCCACGATGCTCGTCCCCGCGCAGCTCAGCGTGCTGCCGCAGTACGTCATTATGGCCAAGCTGCATTGGATCGACAGCTACAAAGCGCTGATCGTTCCGGCCATGGTCAACGCCTTTGGGATATTCTGGATGCGGCAATACATCTCTTCCGCCGTCCATTCCGAATTGATCGAAGCGGGACGGATCGACGGAGGCGGGCATTTCCGCATCTTCTGGAGCATCGCCATGCCGGTCGTCACTCCCGCTATGGCCACGCTGGGGATTTTGAACTTCATGAACGTGTGGAACGACTTTTTCTGGCCGCTGGTCGTGCTGAAAAATAAAGAAAACTATACGCTCCAGCTGGCGCTGCAGCAGCTCTTTACAAACAAGGACGGGCTCGATTTCGGGATGATCATGTCCGCGACCTTTACCGCGACGCTGCCGTTATTGATCGTGTTCCTACTGTTCAGCCGCTGGGTCATCGCCGGACTGACCTCGGGGGCGATTAAAAGTTAATGGGCCGAGAGTTTGCTAACTTGGCAAGGAATATATAACACGATGAAGAATAATAGAGTAAGGAGAGGCTTAGGGGGACACCAAACATGAAGCTCCGTCGAAAAATCTTGCTGGCTATTATTCTTCTTGTGTTTATTCCCGTAATCCTGATGGGGTCGATATCGTATTACAACTTTTCAAAAGCGATGGAGAACAAATCCAGCAATTTTTACTGGGTTTCGCTGCTGGAGACCGACCGCAAATTGAAGTTTGCGCTGAACGAGGTTGCGACCGTGTCCAATTCGGCGATCACGCAGCCGGTCATTCAAAAGCTGCTGAAACAGCCGGACTTTGCCGTGACGTACGAGCAGAAACAGGATATCAACAATTTGATCAACCATCCGATGATCACCTCCTTCGGCCTGTATTCGAAAGACAAGCTTAAATATCAATTAAATGAAGCGATGTCCTTTGAAGAATTAACAAAACAAAGCTGGTATGCGGCGATGATAGCGGCCGAAGGCCGTCCGGTATGGGTCGGCCCCGGCGAGAACGGCTCGGCTTCCGCAGGGAAACGGGTTCTGATTCAAGCGCGTTTGATTAAAGATTACTATTCGCTGGAGGATATCGGCGCGGTTGTCATTTACGTCAAACCCGATATTCTGGATCAGGTATTTTGGGATGCCGCCACGTTAAAGCAGGGGGATATTCTGCTGGTCAACAAGCAGGGGAATATCGTCTTTGACAAGTCCGGCGAACATATTGGGGAACAAACGGAGTTTCCTTTTTTGACCCGGGGGGATTCGGGCGAAAAAGGCTACTATACGGACAAATATCAGGGCGAGAAGTCGCTGATCACTTATTTGCCTTCCCATAACAAAGATTGGTTTCTGGTAGCGATCACCCCCAGCAAGCTAATCGCTTCGGAATCGCTGTCCATCCGCAATATCGCCATCGTGCTGGTGCTCGTCTCTTTGATCTCCGCGTTTCTGTTCGACCGGTTTTTCGTGCGCCGGCTCGTCCGCAGCATTATCGGCGCGGTTAACGGGATGAAACGGG
Source organism: Paenibacillus macerans (assembly GCF_900454495.1). NCBI lineage: Bacteria > Bacillati > Bacillota > Bacilli > Caryophanales > Paenibacillaceae > Paenibacillus > Paenibacillus macerans. The sequence goes on along the minus strand of NZ_UGSI01000001.1, from coordinate 4,019,206 downwards.
TGCAGCAGGGTATCTTCGTACCGATTACCTCAACGGTGAGCGCCGGGGACGAAACGGATCTGCTGGTCGACGGCTTCAACCGGATGAGCACGCAAATCAGCGAGCTGATCGAACAGGTCCAGACGGAACAGGCGAGAAAAAAGGAAGTCGAGCTGCAGGCCTTGGTCGCCCAGATCAATCCGCATTTTATTTACAATTCGCTCGAATCGATCAATTCGCTGGCGGTGTTGCAGGGGAACAGGGATATCAGCAAAATGGTCGTGTCCTTGGGAAAGCTGCTCAGAATCAGCATTAGCGAAAATCAGCAGCTGATCCCGCTTTCGATGGAAATGGAGCATGTGCGGCATTATCTGGATATCCAGAAATTCCGCTTTGAGGACAAATTCGCTTACCAAATCGAAATCCCCGAGTCTCTGAAGTATTACAAAACCCAGAAGCTGATCGTTCAGCCGATCGTGGAAAATGCGCTGTATCACGCGATTGAGCAGATGGAAGAGAACGGGATCATTTCCATTACCGCCAGGGAAGGCGAGCGGGATATTTTGATCGACGTCATGGACAACGGTCCGGGCTTTGACTCGGATACGCTGATGCATTTATGGAGCAAGGACTGGGGCAATTTGAAAAAATACCGGGAAAACGGCGTGGGCCTGAAAAACGTTCACGAACGGCTGCGCATCCGGTTTGGCGGTTACTACGGCATCATGATATGTTCCTCTCCCGGATTCGGATCGATTATTCGCATCCGCATTCCGAAGATACTTCAATGAGCTTTATGCGAAAGTCTAACGATGAAGGGGGAGCCGCCATGCGCAAATGGTTTTTGAATTGGGGTTGGATCGTGGTTTACGCGTTTGTGCTTGCCGTATCGGTCCTGGTCATCGCCGCCGACGGGCATGAGCCGATCGAGGAGAGCCAGACGGACAAAATTACGCTGACGTTCCGCCATTTTTGGATCAAGGAGCATGACCGCCAGATGCTGAACATCGTCGAGGATGTCGTGGACGAGTTCCAGCGGACGCATCCGAACGTCAAGGTGAATTTTGAAGGGATGGACCAGACCGTCCATCGCGAGCAGAAGCTGAAAAGCGAAATGGTGACGGGAACGCCGCCGGATATGTTCGTGTTGTTTGGGGGCGCCGAAATCGAGCCGTACGTTCGCTCCAACCGGTTGATGGACCTGACCGGTTTCGTGAACGAAAACGGGCTGCAGGGAGAGTTTCAGGATCTGCATCTGTGGACATTTAACGATCGCATCTACGGGCTGCCGATCGAGGGGAACGCGGAGCCGCTGTTTTACAACAAGGAGATTTTCCGGGAGCTGCATTTGGATCCGCCGCAAACACTTGACCAGTTGAACCGGGCGGTCCGGGTGATCGCGGCGAGCGGAATTACGCCGTTTGCGCTGGGCAATGAGGAAAGATGGCCGGCCGCGATTTTTGCCCATTATTTAATGGACCGGTACGCGGGACCCGAGCTGATCGATGATCTGGTGAAGGGTGAGGGGAACCAAAGCTTTGTCAATCCCGGCTATATGCAAGCGTTTACGCATTTGGAGGCGTGGATTGACCAGCACGCGTTCAGCATCCCGGCCAACGATATGTCGACCGAAGAGGCCATCGAGCTTTTTACCAGCGGGAAAGCGGCGATGTATCTCAACGGGAGCTGGGACATCAATCTGTTTCATAACGGGAAAGCCCCGGCCGAATTCCAAAACCAGGTCGGTGTTCTCCCGTTCCCCGCCTTGACGCAGGACGGGGAGAAATCCCTCGCCGGGGGATACACGATCGGGATCGGGTTGTCCTCCAATCTGGATGAAGCGAAGCTGAAGGCGGCACAGGAGCTGCTGCGGGGTTTTTACACGGAGGAGGTTCAACGGCGGATCGTTTACGAAGCGCTGCGGATTCCATCGATGAAGATTTCCTACGATTCGAAAAAAACGGGGCCGGTATTCGCGCAGGTTACCCGGTTGATGGAACAGAGCCCGCCGAGTTTTGTGCCTTACGATAATGTCCTCTCTCCGGAGGTCAACAAAACATTTCTGAAGGTGCTGGGGGATATGATCGACGGGAGAAATTCTCCGGATGAAGCGCTGGAGCAAATTCAACAAACTTCGGAACAGTATTGGCGGCTGCGCAGGAGCTCCGCCCCCGAAGACTCGGTTTGGAGGTGAAGCAAGTGGAAGCAAAGCTGGATAAGGCGGAGAAGTACCGGGTTATTTTGGTCGATGACGAGCCGGTCATTTTACGCAGCCTGAAGGTGGCCGTACCCTGGGAGGAACTGAACCTGGAGATCGTCGGGGAAGCGCGGAACGGGGAAAAAGCGCTGCAGCTCGTCCGGGAGCTGTCCCCGCACATGATTATCAGCGACATCCGCATGCCGGGTATCGACGGGATCGCTTTGATGAAAAAGGTGCTGGCCGAAAACCCCAAGCGGCTGTTTATATTCATCAGCGGGTACGGGGAGTTTGAATATGCCCGCGAGGCGCTGCGGGAAGGTGCCTTCGATTATTTGCTGAAGCCGATCGACCATGATGAGTTGATCGAGATGATCCAGCGGGCCAAAAAAAACCTGGAAAAGCAGATGGAGAACGACAAGCTGCTGCATTCCGTCCAGGTTTTGTCGGTGCTGGCGCGCGAGCGCCTGTTTGCCGAGTTTATCGAGGGCAATCAGGGGCAGAGCCCGATTCAGCATATGCGCTGGCTGGAGAACAGCGAGCTGGCGCAGGAGTATTTTATGGCGGTCATCCAATTGGACCACTATATGAAATTGAACGAGCAATGGACCCCGGAAGAGCGGCGGTTGTGGCTGTTTGCGATCCGCAACATTTTGGGGGAATGGTCGATGGCAAACGGCGCGCTGACGGTATTTCCTTTTCATGGCGGGGAGTGGGTGCTGCTGTTTCCGGGTTCGCTCAGCGCGAAGAAGGAGGAGCTTGGCGGCGACGTCATCCGCCAAATCAAGATGAACACGAAATTGTCCTGTTCCATCGGGTTCAGCCAGCTGGCGGCGGGGATGGAGCAGTTAAGCGAGGCTTACCAAAGCGCGGCCAAAGCGCTGTACCGGCGGTTTTACAGCGACCGGGAAGGCGTGTTTCTCGACTCCGGTTCGGGTTCGGGGCTGGAGGCGGTCCGGGAAGCGAAATATCCGAAGCATCTGGAGGCGGCGCTGCTCGAGAGCATTCGTACACTGGACAGGGAGCGGCTGCTGGGTACTTTTGACGAGACGAAACGGTATATTGAAGATCAGGCGTTCACCAAGGAGATGGCCGAGCGGATGATCGTGGAATTGACGGTAGTGCTGTACCGCCAGTTTGAGCATCTGAATTTATCGATGGAATGGCCCCTGGAAGGGCTGCTGCAGGAGCTGCACTCCCTGGGCGCCCTGCATGAAATGATCGGTCTGCTGAAAAGCAATTTCGGCAAATGGATTACCGACAGCCGGGAGAACCCGTCCAAGGAGAATGTCCAGAATGTGATCGGCAAAACCCAGGAGTACATTCTCGGCAACTACCACAAGGACCTCAGCATCGACGAGGTTGCCGAGCTGGCCGGCCTCAGCATCAGCCATTTTTGCCTGCTGTTCAAGCAGGTGAGCGGATATACGTTCCTGGAATACTTGACCCAATGCCGTATCGAGAAAGCGAAATTCATCCTCAAGAACAGCCATGTCAAAGTGTACCAGGTTGCGCCGATGGTCGGCTACCAGGACCCGCGTTATTTCACGCAAGTGTTCAAAAAAGTCACCGGCATGACGCCAACCGAGTTCCGGGAGGCGGGGGCTTAGTAGATTTAGGGGACTTAGCAGATTTAGTAGATTTGCGAGTAATGCACCTGAAACTAGTAGAATGATCCGGAAATAATATGGCTTATCTGCGGACGGGGGCCATGGATCGCGTTGTGCTACTATATTAGTCTTGTGCACAGTATTATCCCCATGAAATAGCGGAACTTTAGGGTCTTATTTTCCGAATTTGAGCCTATTCATCACCATAGGGGAACATTTTGGGTCTTATTTTTCGATGAACAGGCCGAAAGGCGGACCTTTGCCACTAAATCTTGAAAATAACGCCATAAAATTCCTCTATGATTACGCAGCATAGGGGATGTCGCGGAAATAGCGCCCTTTTTTTCCTTTATGTTGTCACCCGAGATCTTCAATAGACTATTTTGCCGTTTTCTCAAGTCTTCACTTGCCATCATGCTAATGTTAATTCCAGAATCGTCTACTAGATATCGATATTCTCATTGGATATATCCAATTCAATTGGAAATAAAATGGCAGATCCGGCAGCTTGATTGGATATTTCCAATGTGAGTGTGAATGCTGCGCCCCTAACGCCTGCAAATCTAACGCGTGAAAAAGGCAACCCTACCTGAATGTGATCAGGATGAGGCTGCCTTTTAATTTTATGGCGTGGGTTAGCCCGTACCGATATTCTTTAAGCTGCTACGTTGGCCGACGTTTTCTCATAGCCGTTTTCTCCGGTAGAAGGCGATAAATGTGGCGGACAGGATCAGTACCAGCAGAGAAACGCCAGTGAGGATCGCTTCGATGCGGTTGGCGGCTTCGTTTCCGTTTCCGGCCCCTTGGCCGAAACCGCCCGGGCCGCCGCCCCTTGGACCGCCTCCGCCCATGGGGCCGCCGCCCCCCATCGGACCATCGCCGCCCATCGGACCATCGCCCGTCGGGCCGCCTCCGCCGGAAAAACCGCCCTGGCTTTGCCCGCGGTCTTCGCCCATGTTCCGGCCGCCTTGCCCCTGGTTGCCGGCGGCGCCGTTACCTTGCTGCGGGGCTCCAACCTGAGCGTTTTGCCCCGGTTGTCCATCCGTCAGCGCATCGGGGGCAGAGGTATCGGCGGTTTGCCCGCTCTGCGTGCTGGCTGCTGCGAGCTCGACGTTTTGCCAGCCCTGAGCGTTAGAGCCGTATTTGCCGCTCAGAGCGGCTGAGAATGCACCGGTTTTGCTTTGTTCACCTTGTCCGCTTTGAGTTTGGCCCTGCTGATCACCCTGCTGATCGCTCTGCTGGTCATCCTGTGCGTTTCTGTTGCCCGGCACATTTTGGTCAGCTTCGGGATTACCGCCCGCCTCGGGCATGCCGCCGTCACCCATAGGGGGCATACCGCCCATGCCACCCATACCGCCCATGCCGCCGCCGCTGCCGGAGCCATCTCCGGACGAGGGGATCGTTCCGGCAAGCTGCTGCGAAATGTTCTCTATTTGACTGGCATTCGTGGCGATTAATTGCGTGACGGCCTGTCCGAATTCTTCAAATGTGTAGAACGCCGTAGGATCGGCTTTGACATATGACGCAATCATTTCGGACAGTGCCGCTACGCGCTGGCTAAATGCTTTGTTGGCCAAAAAGCCGTCTACCGCCTGCTGGAGAATTTCATGGTAATAGGCCTTATACTCATCGACCGCAAGAAGCTTTGCTACCAGGGGCCGTTCGGAAACGGCGCCTTGCGTCGGCTCATCGATCAACAGGCTGCTTCTGCTCCGGTTAGTCCCGGCCCCTGCTTGGGCTGGTTTGCCTCCTTCGGCAGCCGTGCCTCCGCTGCTGCCCGCCGCGCCGTCTGCGGCAACTCCATCTGCCGCCCCGCTTGCGGCAGTTTCACCCGGCGCAGCACCGCCCGTCGCGCCGCCTGCGGCAGCATCGCCCGCCGCAGCCGCGCCTCCGGCACCGCCGCTTCCCTCGGCGTCAGCGGCGCCGTCCTTGCCGGAAGCTGTGCCGTTCGCACCGTCTGCACCCGCCGGCGCATTCGCCGCGCCATCCCCGCCGGCCTGAGCATTTGCAGCGTCATCCCCGCCGCCCGCTCTGCCGCCAGGGCGGCCCATACCGCGGCCCATGCCGCCGCCCATTCCTCCAAACGCCATGTTATAGTCCCAAGGCAGAACGGAGAAGACGCCGTCATCTTCGTACAAATAGTAGTTTTGTTTGTTTCCGCCGATATAGCTGTCCATATTGTTCGTCAGCACATTCAGCGCGATGTAGCCCAAAGCTTCCTGCACATCGATGTATTTTTCGTAATTGCTGCCGTTATTCAGCTCGTCCAGCATTTTGATCAGAATGTCGCCGTTCGTCGTTTTCGACTTCCGCTCAAGCCCGGTGTAGGCGTCCGGATCGTCGCCGAGCCATAGCAGATCGCTGCCGCTGCCGGTCATTACCCCTTTATACAGGGCGCCGTAAGAGTTCCCGAAATTTCGCTCAAGGTAAGCGTCGCCGACCTGCTCCACAGCCAGGTAAAATCCCCACAGCTTGCCGTTGATATAGATGTTCACGAACGAATGCTTTGGCGTCGGCAGCCCCATCTCCTCGGCCAGCTCATAGGTCAGAAACTCCCGCATATAGGAGGCGTCGCTGTAGTTGTTGTTCAGATTGATTTTTTGAATGCCATCCAGCGTTTGTTTGACATATTCGTCAAAAGAAAGCTTAAAGCTGTACCGGTCGGAATCGTCCATTTGCACGACGCTGCGCAAGCTCAAATTGCCTTTGGTGCGAATCCCGACATTATCGAAATGCAGCCCGTTGTAGTCGACGGATGCCGTTTTGAACTCTTCGGCGCTGGCGTTGTCCAGCATATCCTGAAAATCGTCCTCATCGATCGTAATCTTCACATCGACGACCTTGTCTTTCGGAAACACTTCTTCATCCAGCTTCTGCTCCTCCACCGAGACCACAGGAACCGCCGTCTTCCCGCTGCCGGCCAGGCCGCCGGAACCGCTCGCGAATACACCGGCGTTGTAAACGGCCTCGCCCGCGATCAGGCCGAAGAACAGAAGTGCGGCGCCGATCCAAGCCAGAAGCCGGGTCCCTTTGCGCTTCATCCTCTTCACCTCCGCTTTCCGCCTACGCCACGTAGTCGCCGTTATAGCTGATTAAGACGGCATTTTTGACCCCGCCAAGCTCGGAGATCCGGTTGATGAACTTCCCTTCCTGGTCGCGCAGGCGCACCTCCAACGTGATTTCGATGTTGCCGGGAGTCACGTTTTTTTGCTTCACATTGTACCGTTTCACCAGATTGCCCATCTGCGTGTGGATGAGCTGCTCGCTTTCGTCGTTTTCGCAATTGACCACCAGCAAATACGGCGTTTCCAGCGAACTGCTCTTAATAAACAGGAACAGGATCAAGCCGACGATTGCCGAACCGAGCGCCGCCAGCGTGTAAAATCCGGCCCCGGCGACGATCCCGGCCGCAGCGGCCCAGAACAGGAAAATCAGATCGGTCGGGTCCTTGATCGGAGTTCTGAAACGAACGATCGACAGCGCGCCGACCATCCCGAGAGACAGCACCAGGTTGGAGTTAACGGCGATGATCACCATCGCGGTCACCATCGTCATACCGATCAGCGAGACGTTAAAGCTTTTTGAGTACAACACCCCGCTGAACACCCGCCTGTACAAAATGTAAATGAACAAGCCGATCAGAAATGAAACGCCCAGCGTAATGATGATTTTGGAGATGCTGATGTCCGAAGCGAAATTGTCCAGAATCGATTTTTTAACGATGTCGCTAAAATTGGTTGTTCCCGTATTGTTTGTATTCATAAATCAATAATCCTCCCATGCGTTGGTTTTCGAATATTTGCGGCAAATGACGTATTTGGACGCCGATTGCTGACGCAGCCCTTCCAGCTGCAGGGCCGCCCGGAGGTATTCCGGGATGTATCCGTCGTATTTCACCTCGAGGATGATCAAGTTGTCGTCGATCGCCGGTACGGCCCGCAGGTCCGCGTCAAAAATATCAAGGGCGCTCAGGCCTGTCCTAAGCTCCTTGTCAAACGTGATCCGCACGTTGCCGTTACGGCAGACGAACGGCTCGCGCACGTAATCGACGATGACCTTGGGGGCGAGGAGACGATCCTTCATCTCATGATACAGCTCCATCAACAGCGGTTTATCAGGGTTGCGCAGCGTCTCGATCCGGCCCGCCATGACCTCGTCGTACATCTCCCGGGTTAAAGGCTCCTTCACCTTGGCGATGAAGTCGCCTTGCTTGATTTTTTTCTCGAAATGGATCAGGTTGTCCCGGCCATTGTAGATGCGGATCCGGTATTTGCGCCGGCCATGGACGCCGCCCAATTTCTCGTGAAGCGCCGAATTGTCGATATCGTCAAAATAAAGGCTGCGGATATGGTATTCGCCGCTTCTGCCCGCATGCTCGTCATGCTGCGCCAAACCCCTTAACCTTTGGCGAATCACAAAATATTGGTGGCGGTTGACCATGAATTTTAGTTCGTGGCGGAATTTCAGCTTTTGCTTCATAAACTGCACCTCGTTTTCATGTGACGCTTGTTACTTGACTTATCCTACCAGCAGTGGCTGATAATTGACTTAAGGAAACCTGAAAATCAACTGAATGTTTTTACACAGCGTTAATAAATGTGAAAATTAGGGAATTGCATTTTTGACAGCGGCGAAGGTGGCTTTATCTTTAGGGGAATCGGAAGGAGTCATTTGCATGCGAGGTGTGGAGATGTGGCGCGGACTGTTTATCGTAGGGTTTACTGTTGGCGGAGGCAACGATCGGTTTGCAAAAGAACGATAAGCCATGGGCAATCGTGGCGATGCACCGCCCGGCCCGGCCTGTGGAGGCAACCAGTACGAAAGCGGAGGTTTGGATCAAGGTGTTCGAGGAATTGCGGAGCGGAAAAAACGTCCCCGCAGGGGAAGGGACCGTGTATGTCGTGGCCAACACCGCCGGTCCCAAACTTAACGAGTTCATGCGGTTCATTTTCAAAATAATAAACGGATGTTCGCCGGAATCATCGTCAGCGAGCGTTCGCTGAGCTACAAAACTTATGACGCCGACGGCAAGAAGCTGGACGAAGCCGTGCTTACGCGCTAGTATTTCCGGCGCGGAGCGGACAAATAGTCCGCCTAAACCGTAGCCTTGCCTTCCCGAACAAGCGCTCCCGGCCGTTCCGGAAGCACGTGCCGCGCAGCCGCCGGCGGCGTGGCCTGGGACCCGGCGCCTTCCGCCGTTCCGCACAGCCCGGCGCATTCCCGGAAAGCGAAGTGTTTGCAACCGCGGCATTTTTCGTTATTGATTAGGCCTAGCGCGTAATTCAGTGCATCTCCGGTATTTTCAAAAAAGTGCTCTTCCCCCATCCTATACAAGCATCCGGTTTTGGCCAGCAGCTTGCGCGGCTGAGAACGCAGGCCGGAGACGAGCACCGTGATTTCCGCGCCGCGCAGCCGCTTGACCAGGCTCGCGAAGTTGGCTTCGCCGGTCGTATCCATAAACGGAACCTTGCTCATCCGAATCAGCACAACCCGCTGCAGACCGTCCTCGATTTGCGAAGCGAACCGGTCAAACGCCTGCGATGCGCCAAAAAACAGCGGCCCGTCCACGGTAAATATGGACACCTGCGGGCAGTCGTGATCCTCCGTTACCACATGCGCTTTGACCTTTGCGTTGGCGGAGGAAGGATCGGGCAGCACTTTGTCCACGGTCAATAGCTCGCTCATTCTTTTGACGAACAGCACGACCGCGAGGATCAGGCCGACCTCGACGGCCGTCGTCAGCGTCGTGAACACCGTCAGCAAGAAGGTGACGAGCAGGACGAGGGAGTCTCCCGTCCGCGTTTTGAGCATATGGGCAAAAGCTTTGCGCTCGCTCATATTCCACGCCACCAGCATCAGGATCGGCGCCATGCTGGCGAGCGGAATGTTGGAGGCGTAAGGGGCGAACAAGGCGACGATCAGCAGGACGACCACGCCGTGAATGACCCCGGAAAAAGGGGAAACCGCCCCGTTTTTGATGTTCGTCGCCGTGCGCGCGATCGCCCCCGTTGCCGGTATGCCGCCGAACAGCGGCGCGGCGATGTTGGCGATGCCCTGCCCGATCAGCTCGCGATTGCTGTTGTGGCGGGTGCCGGTCATGCCGTCGGCGACCACGGCCGAGAGCAGCGATTCGATGCTGCCGAGCAGGGCGATGATCAAGGCCGGCTGCAGCATCGGCCGGACGCTGTCCCAGGCGAGCGATATCGGGTGAAAGCCCGGCAAGCCGCCGGGAATGGGACCGTAGGCGGAGCCGATCGTCGTCACCTTGCCGGGGAACAGCCAGGCCGCCGCCAGCGTGGATATGATGATGCCGACCAGCGAACCCGGCACTTTCGGCAAATACTTGGGCGTAAGCAGCAGGGCGGCGAGGCAGATGCCGGCCGTCAGCACGCTGTAAATATTTAAGCTAGGCAGCCGCAGGACGATCTCTTTCATATTTTCATAGAAATATTCATGCCGCTCTACCCCGCGAAGACCAAGGAAATTCCCGATTTGGCCGCTAAAAATCGTCACCGCGATGCCGGCCGTAAACCCGATCGTCACCGGCCGCGGAATAAATTTGATCAGCGCTCCGAGCCGCAGCAGCCCCATCAACACGAGAAAAACCCCGGCGAGAAAGCCGGCGATCAGCAGGTTTTCGTAACCGTATTGCATGACGATCGCCAGCAAAATCGGGATAAACGCTCCCGTCGGTCCGCCGATTTGAAACCGGGAGCCCCCAAGCAGGGAGATTAGAATCCCCGCCACAATCGTGGTGTAAAGGCCGTATTCCGGCTTCACCCCCGAAGCGATCGCAAACGCCATGCCCAGCGGGATCGCCACAATGCCGACGATGCACCCCGAGATCAAATCTTTGCGCAAAGCCGCCATCCCGTAATTTTTAAAACGTCCTGTCCACTTCATCCCTATTGTACGTTATCAGAATAAATGACAAACATGAGATATCCAAAAAAGGCGTGGGAAATGGCGGGAAATCCTGATTCTATGCGGGTTTAGGTGGGATGAAGAACGAATGAGCGTGACAACTATCTTGAGAACATCGAACACGGAAAATAAAAAAAACGGATTTGCCACAAAAACGCCAGAAACCCTTGCTGCATAATGGGATTCGGGCGTTTCGTGATTTCGTCGAGAGTTGATCGAACAGAATTGCTAGATCAAAAACGCCGCCGCGTTAGAACGTTGCGTTATCAAGGGTTAAAAGTCGTTCTTACGATATGTAAAAACTTAAAAAACCGCTATGTCAAAGGGTTTTTGGCGTTACAACATTCAAGGCGTTTAGTAACGTTTTGTCTCCGATCCACTGGAAAAGTTGCAGAAATGAATGGGACAAAACGCCGAATGTTGAAGAATTGGTCCCATTGCAGTAATGACGCGGGTTTTCGGCGTTTTTCACCGCCTAAAATCAGCCTTGAGCAATGGGACACAATTCTGCACAAAAAAACTAACAAATTATCCTGAAAAAAGAAGTTAAAAAAGGCGTTGTTATACGCCCTTTTTTTTGTCCATGTCATCTATCCATTCGAGTGCCCTTATATGTAACCCCCCAGTAACAAGCAGCGCGATTACTCCAATGACAATCGCAGCGGCAATTCCTCCTAGATGCAAGCCTATAACACCACCGATAATTGCCCAAAACAGTGAGAGTAGAACCATAAGAACGACCGCGAGTCGTCGAATTACAGTCAAGACAATCATTCCGATCAAGGAGATTCCGAACAAAACCCACGATCCGGTGAAAATGATGATGGCGACAGATATTACGAATATTTCACCATACAACCAATTTGAAGCAGTATCGTTAAACTTAGCTTGTGTCACGCCGCGTCTAACTTGAACTTCACCTTTCAAAAAAACACCTCCCTCGCATTGACGATTTACTATACTTCTTTGATGCCAATTTTGCTATGTAACTGGAACTATTTTACTACAAAAACAGGGTCTTTGCGACTAAAAAAAAGATTAACAAGTTAATCAAAACAGGCGAAAAAATTAGCCCACATCCTTAGCGGCGGCTTCTTCTCCATTCATCAATTTGGATGACATCCCCACTCTTTGGTGTTGGGGGCTTCCTCCGAGAATAGCGTCAATATACCCTTCGACTTTCAGTTTCTCTTTTTCGGATAGTTGCTGAATTTTATTGATTAGCTGATAATCGACATCGGATGTTTCGATATCGAATCCAGAGGTTTGTTCTGATTTCGAAACACTTTCTTCTCCTGTTAAAAACCAGTCCGAAGAAACGTTAAAGAGTCGGCAGATAGCAATTATTGTTTGTGCGGAAGGCTCGTAGCTATCACTCTCATAATTGCTTATATTCCCTTTCTTTTTACCGATCATCTCCGCGACCTTTTCTTGGGTTAAATTGTGTTTATTTCGCAAAAAACGCAGTCTTTGACCGATTGTTTCCATATCGAACCTCTCCCATATAAAATTACTTAGTCAGTTGCGAAAACGAATCGAAAAAGGTTGACTTGTTTCGATATCGCAACTATAATTAAGTTAGATTAACAAATTAATCATCTAAGAAATTATAGCAGACATCACGATTCCCAAACAGCGCAAGTATGTTCGGCGCTTACTGCTCTTTGAAAACCGAATATCACTGATTGTTTACGCAGCAAGCAAACAGCTTGTTGCTTGACATAGATTTATTCTGCCCTGGAAAGGGGGGGCGCAAACCAGGTAATAGTAGGAGGCGTCATCACATCACGACAATGCAGCATGGAAGGAGTGATAGCAGTTGGAAAAAAGGAAGCTGACTCCACTCGGGGTGATTATCAGAAAACGACTGCTGGATAAAGGAATGACTCAGTTGCAACTTGCGCAAGAGGTCGGAACAACCAAGGTCTATTTGAACTATATTCTTCACGGTGAGCGACCGGGCAAAAAATACCTTCCTCGAATCCTTGCAGTGTTGGATATTGACCCCGAAATTGTCCGTCAGCACATCGCATAAGGAGTGAAAAGCTTTGACGAATAAAGTGAAATTCGTCGAGAATGCTGAAATGTTGAGCGCCTATAAGAATGGATTTCAACAGATCGGCGAGATGGTGAACGGCATTGACCGCTTCACACGTCATTCGACTGGCATCTTCATTGAAACAATTATCAAAGCGAATGAAGAGCAGCTCGGCAACATCCAGCAACAACGGACACAGCTCGAAATCGACATCAAGGAATTCCTGGCTTACGCCAATAGCAAAATGAATTACCTGAATGAAGTGGAGGCGTTCTTGCTGGAGCAGAAGGCGAAAGCGGAACGGATGGCCGAAGAGGCGCGGAAGTCGCTGGAGGAAGAGCAACAGGAGGTTTGACACGATGACGAGCACATCAGTAAGGAGAGGAAGACAAAACGAGGTTTGCGGACATGGAAAAGGGGCGCTCCCACCGCTCAAAGTTGGACGCTCCCCCCGTACCTTGAATAGTTAGAAAACTATTCCCCTCCATTCTAGCATGTGCGCTCAATTCTGGAAAGGAGGGAGAGATTTGGCCGAAACCTTCATCACGTTGGAAGAAGCCGCCGGGCTTGAGGGTGCAAGTTACGAAGCTATAAAGAAGAAAATTCAACGTAACCCCGATGCCTTCAAGACAAAATACGAACAGACTCCAAGCGGTGGAAAGCCTCGAGTCCTTATCTCGCTATCCTCTCTCTCGAAAAAGGCGCGTAGAACCTGCAAGGAAAGGCAAAGCATCGAGGGAGAGGACGTTGTGATCAAGGAACGAACTAGCTCGGAAGATGTGCCATGGTACATCGACGCCGATCTGGATGGCTATATCAAGAAATTTGGCAAAAGGTACTATGAAGCGGTCGAGCTGGCAAAGAACATCCAGGAATTTTTGAACTATGCCGACCGCGACCGGACGGGGTTTTCCGAAGAATTTGCCGCCAAGCTCGGCATGAGCCAGCGCACGCTTTACCGGTATTCACAAGCTTACCTTGAAGCAAGCGCTTGGGCGCTCAAACTCGGGAAGCAGGACGGCAAAAACTACGATTATTTAAAGGTCCTGGCGCTATGCCGAAAGCCGAAGGAGACTTTCACGTTTCCGTCGCTCTCCGATGCGATGAAAGCCTGGATCGAAAACCTATGGTTTGACAAACGCTTTGCGGAGAACCAGGGCACAATTGACATGCTATACACCAAGCTGAAGCAAGTAGCCTCGGCCAATGGGTGGGACTATCCTAGTTACCCAACGGTAGCGCGTTACATCGGTTATTTGATGGAAGTCAAACGCTATAAAAACGCGCATTTCCTGGCCGAAAAAGGCGAACGAATGTATCGGAATAAAAAGCTGCGCAAGGCGCTGCAAGATATGCAATCCGTGCCTGTTATGGGCTTGGTGCAAGGCGATGGTCACACGTTTGACGTTTGGGTCGAGTATACGCACCCTAACGGCAAGAAAACCGCGATTAAGCCGATCCTGGTCGCCTGGATTGACACGCGAAGCCGCTGCATCGTCGGCGATATCATTTGTCACACGCCGAGCGCCCAGGCCATTAAGCAGTCCTTGCTCAACATGATTTATAACGAAGTCGGCGGCGTTCCGCAATGGATCAAGATCGACAACGGCAAGGATTTCACTGCCGAGACCCTGACAGGCCGCAAGCGGACCGAGCGGATTAGCCTAGACAGTGAAGCCATCGGCTTCTACCGCAGCATCGGTATCCAGGACGATTTTCGTTCCTTGCCCTATCAACCTTGGGGCAAGGCGGCTATCGAGCGTTTCTTCCTGACACTGGTCAACCGGTTCGAGAAGTGGCTGCTTAGTTACACCGGCACCCTGACCGGATCGCGCACATCCAGCAAGATCAAGAAGGACATTCCGGGAATGCTGGAGCGCGGCGAACTGATCACGATGGATGAACTTTGCACCCTCTGGCGTAAATGGCGCGACGAGGAATATCACACCCGGCAGCACCGGGGCCTGAAGGATCAGGGCGAACAATGGCATACGCCGCTGGAAGTGTTCCAGAACGCCGAGCGGTACTTCACAGCGGTTCCGCCAAGATCGGTCGCCGCCACATGGCTGATGCAGGCTGAAGAAAGGGTCCGCGTCTATCAAGTTGGTATTCGCCGGTTCGGATACGAATATCGCGCGCCTGAACTTGACGCCTATATCGACGATTACGTGAATATCAAATGGGACGCTAACGATGTTACCCGGCTGTATGTGTACGACCGGATCACCGGTGACAAAATTTGCGAGGCCGAAAGCCAAGAGTTGCTCCAGATCGCCCCGCGCGCACCGCAAAAGGCGCTGGAAGAACACAAGCGGGCGCAAAGTCAGCAACTCAAGGCGGACAAACAACGCCTGAAGGAGCTGACCACCCCACTGGAAGAGCGGATCGGGCAGCATATCGACGCCCAGGGAAACCTTGCAGGCATGTTTATTGGTCAACCTACAGGGAAATCGTCCAAAGTGGTGGCACTGCCGCAGGATAAACAATATAAGGAAGAAATTCGCAGCAAAAAGGCTCGTCCCGCTGCTGTAGAGAACGATTTTTACCAAAAACGTGCCGAGAAAGCCTTGGCGAAGCTGAAGGAACTCGGCTGACGGAGGGATTTTAAAATGGCAATGGAAGCCACGAAGCTGTACACGATCAAGACGGACCTTGTTGTCCGCATGAATGAATACATGAGCCAGACCCAAAACACCATCACGGAATTGGCAAAGGCTATGGGCGTATCCAGACCGGCCCTATCCCGCTTTTTATCGGGTAAGTACGATGCCGAAAACACAAAGCTGGAACCGGCGGTTGCCAAGTTTTTGAACGAACATAGTCAGGTAACTGCAAGGTCTGCAATTCCGATGGTCGCCCCTAGGTTTTTTGCTGGTCACGATGCCCGCGATATCCTCGGTTTATGCACCGAATGCCAGGAGTACAGCAAGCTTGGCGTCGTTACGGGTAAAACCGGCTTCGGCAAAAGCCACGTGCTCAAGCATTACGCAAAAATGCAACGTGTCGCTTACATCGAATGCGACGATTCCATGGGTTGCAAGGACCTGATCGATTCCATCGAAGCCGCTCTCGGCATCCCGCCCACCCCCGGCAGCATTTACCGCAAGAAACAGGGAATCATTCAATTTTTTGAAGTCAATAAGGGGTATCTGCTGATTGTGGATGAGGCCGACAAGTTGATCAATAAGTACACGCAGAAAAAAATGGAAATTCTCCGCTCCATTTACGGCGACGCCCGCGTCGGCCTGGTTATCGCCGGGGAGCCAAAGCTGGAGTCGCTGATTAAAGGCTATCTGGAGCGCTTCGCGAACCGGGTGGATGCCCGGACGGCGCTTGTCGGCCTCACAGAAAAAGAAGTCCGCGACTACCTGGAGGGCTTCCCGTTCGAAGCGGACGCCCTGGAAGAAATGGTCGTTCGCGGCACCAACAGCAAAACCGGCTGCTTCCGGCTGCTCGCCCGAACACTCGACAACGTGCTGCGTGTCCATCGAG
This sequence comes from Paenibacillus macerans, assembly GCF_900454495.1. NCBI lineage: Bacteria > Bacillati > Bacillota > Bacilli > Caryophanales > Paenibacillaceae > Paenibacillus > Paenibacillus macerans. The sequence goes on along the minus strand of NZ_UGSI01000001.1, from coordinate 4,002,966 downwards.
AGGACGGCGGAGGCACCATTTCGCTGGACACGATTATTAAAGCCAGCAGCATGATGATGCTGTGACCAAGGAGGAATTTCAATGAATAACGCATTACCGATTAGCAGGGTTGCCCGCTTGTATGAAGTCCTCGCACACATCAAGAGCTTCCCGACTCCAATCAAGCCGGTCGCTATCATGGCTGGTATCGACGAGGACGACATACGCGACTTAATCGCCCCCAGTCTATACACCGTGATTGACGACCACATTCAGCACATCAATGCCATGAAACATCTGGAGAGCGTAACCATCGTCGACGCGGACTTCCTCTATCGCACTAATGGCGTAGCGTCATATGTAAAGGACGGGCGACCGGCTTGGTTGTTTGTGGATGGTTACGAGGACAGGAGCAATTTGCGCCTGGACATGTTGGCCTGGTGGCTCGGTGCAGCGCTGGACGGATCGAGTGATCCTTATAAACCGTGGACGAAAGATGATGCTTTAAGGCGCTTTGACAATCAATAAGGTTTCGCGGCATCTAATTCCCGCCGCTTACTATATAGCCCCGGATTGCTCCGGGGCGAGATCACACCAAGGGAGGGGAATGAATGAGCGATCAACTCGAATCCAGTCATCATAAGGTTTTCGGCAACCTGAATGACATGCCAAGTTTTGAGTGGTCCGATCTTGACGGAAAGACGCTGGATATGGCCGTTTCGCGTGATGAATGTGGCATAACTGTTGCTGGGATCGACAAAGGAACGGGCGTGATCTATGTCCTGCATCAGCAGATTTTCCCAGAAGAGCGTTTGAGGCGGTCGGTTGATAAATTGGCCGGGGAACTAGCTGACGCCCTTGAGCGATCCATGAAGTAAAAAGCCGCCGTTCTGCCAAACGACGGCTTCGGGAGCACGGTTATTCTTGTTCCTGCTTCTTCAGCTCTTCGTGGTACTTGATTAGCATGAGCTTCGTTACCTTGGATGACAGGTTCATCATCGAGTTTGCAAGCTTGGCAATACCGGGTTCGACATCCTTCAAGGCGCTGGAAACCTCTTGAAGCGATTCAAGCCTGATTTTCTCAAAATCCAAAGCGTTTCCCCTCCTTTCTCTTCATCAGTCTAACAGGTGCGGAAGCATTTGTTTACCTAGGGAATATCGACGGGGTTTCGCATAATGACAAAAGGAGGAATTTCTGAATGAAAGAATTCAACAAGAAAATCAGCAAAGGCGGCTCCGTCACCCTTCCGGCGGCACTCCGCAGGGAGTACGGCCTGGCAGGCGGCGAGCGGTTCAAGATCATCGTCGATAGCGAGGACGGCTCGATCCTGCTGCAACGCACGGAAGGAAGTTGCCTCTTCTGCCAATCCGACAAGGAACTGGTCGTCTATTACGGTCGCTTCGTCTGTGCGACATGCGCGGAAAACATGGTCGCCCAAGTCTTCGATGCCCGGCTGGCTGGGGCGCTGCAAGGAGGCGCGGCGGAATGACGAATGAACGCCTAGCCGGACTGGCCGAACTGGTGGACGAAGGCATCCAGCTTGATAGGAAAATCAAGGAAGACGAAAAGCGGCTGGACGCGATCAAAGCCGAATTACAGGCGGCAGCGGTCGAAGTCATGGACAACAAAAATTTGAAGTGGCTGCAAATCTTCGGCAACGACGGACATTTCAACGTGGCGCAAAAGGAGAAATTCGAGATCGATGATTATACCACGCTGATCGAAGTCATGGGCGAAAAGGCTAAGTCGAAGATCGTTCGCGAAGAGAAAATCAAATACACAACGGAAACGAGGTTTAAGGCGGCACTGATTGCCCTATTCAAAGATGATTTTTCTACCGACGGCCAAACCCTGGATGATGTGCTGGCAGGATTGGGATTGGATGCGACGACGATTAAGTCCGTGAAAAAGAAGCTTAAAGGCGATTACCTCAAGGACAAAAGAGTTTTGGAGAGTGTGGGCATCACCGGCGAATGCGAGGAAGAGCTTGACGTGATCCGTCAGATCAAAAATACGCAGTTGATTGACCGTTTCTTCTCCAAATTGACACCGGAGCAGCTCGCACGGGTTCGAAAATCCGTGTTTGTTGAAGATCAGATCGGCGTCGGACTGGAGTATGAGCAATGAGCCGGGCGGGCTTGGAGAAGCGGACTCCCGAGCAAAACCGCAAAATATGGGCGCTGGCGGGCGAGTTGGGTTTTGATGAAGGGTTGCTACGCGATGTGGTGGAGCGCCTGACAGGCCAGCGCAGCACGTCTGCCCTGACCGTTGTCCAGGCTAACCGGCTGATCGACGAGCTAAACCGGATCGCCGGAAAGCCGCAGCCACCAACCACTTCCACCCGTCGTCCTGGTATGGCGACACCGGAGCAGCTCCACAAAATTCGAACCCTGGAGCGTGATTTAGGCTGGGCGGACAATCCGAAACGCCTTCAGGCATTCATGAAAAAGTACTGCGGCGTCGCCCGCCTGGAATGGCTGCAATTCGGCCAGGCGACGACGCTGATCGAATCCTTGAAAGGCGTTCTGCGCACGGAGCAGAACCGTCATCATGGATAAAGCGAAATCCAACATCATTGATTACCAGGTTTTATATGAGCGCCTGAAAGACGGATCAGCAGCCACATGGACGCGGGAAATGGAGTTGTTTTCCCGCCTCTATTTTTGGAAAATCAACGACACACGAAAGGAGGAACGCCCAAGTGTCGAACCTACTTGATAGATACACGCCAGCGCAGAAGTTAGTTATTGAAGTGTATTGGGAAACGATACGCTTCACCCGTCGCTCGGGGAAAATCTCCGAGAACATTAAGCAACGCGAATATGAATATTGGGACAAATTCGATGCTGATGTCGTAATCCAATCCCTGTCAACACATATCGAGAAATATCCAACCCACCGGGAGGATTACACTCGGGGTATCATGCGGAACAAGCGGAACCAAAAAGGAGGCGTAGCTCATGGAAGCAATCGGCCAATACCTCCCCGACCTGCTGCAAAGAATCGAGGCGCTGCGAGCCCAGGGCGCGACGCAGACGCCCAAGAAGCCTTCCGTCGAAGACTCTCCGGTCTTTGATTGCCCGAAGTGCCGGGACGAAGGGATCGTCTTCAACGCCGAACGAAACGTCTGGTATCAGTGCGAATGCATGGAACGCAAGAAGCTGCAACGGCTCATGAAGTCAACGAATATGAGTGAGGACGCGCTGTACAAGACATTTGACAACTTTGTCCTGGACGGCGCGGACCCCCGCGTCTTGAATGCCTACGAGTTGGCCCGCGAATATTCGGACGGCCTAGTCGCCCGGATCAAGAAGGGACAGGGCTTGAAAGGTGTCCCTTGGTTTGGGCTGCTGGGAACCTCCGGTAGCGGGAAAACGCACCTGGTAACGGCGATGGTCGCCCCGCTTATTGAACTGGGCGTTCATCCCCTCTTTTTCAATTGGGTGCAAAGCTTCACGGAATGGTTCGCTTATTACAGCAAAGAGGACGAGGCATACATGGTGGAGGACATCCGCCAGAAAATATACAACTGCGATTTGCTCGTCGTGGACGACGTTTGCAAGGAGAGCCAAAAGGACAATTGGATCAGGGAATTTTATGGCATTGTTGATTACCGTTATCGCAAGCAGCTTCCCATCGTGTACACCAGCGAATACTTCCATGAATTGATTGGCTTCCTTTCTGAAGCGACGGCAGGCCGGTTGTTCGAGAAGACGAAAAGCCCGAAGGGCAAGAAGTATCTGGGCAAAATGCTGCTAGCCGAAGGCGAAGACCCGCTGGCGCTGAATTATCGTTTCAAGGAGCTGCTGTCATGATGACCCCCTCGGTGTTGACGGATACGACTGGAGCAGCCCATATCATAGCCGTTAGGCGTCATCATTTATTCAATATTTGCGACCAGTTGAAATTGGAACGTCGGTTGATCCGCTGGAGCTATGACCTGCGATGTTACGTGCTAGTCGTTCGCACTGAAAACAAACGGGCCGTTCTTCGGTTTCTCAAAATAAATGGCAAAGGAGGCGATTTACTTGCGCATGCAACTGGGGATGTATGAAAAATACGAATGTGTAGACTGTGAGGAAACGTTTTATGTAAAGCGTTTTTCTGAACCTCATTATTGCCCTTTCTGTGGAGACCCGAAGATCGAGCATGATGGCGTATTCTTTGCATCAATGGAAGAAACATCCGATTAAAAGGAGGTCTCACTATGCCTTGGGGGAAACAAGAAACGCGCCAACAGAAAAGTGATCCGATTTTATTCGCGCAGCAAAGGGACCCGGACTTATGTTTCGTCCTATTCCCTTCGGCCAACCTTACGGCCTTAAGCGCTGCGGTTAGCCTGGAAAGCCTGCTGCTACAGGTGCGGCAGCAGCCCGCTGCTCGTCAGATCGAGACGATCAGTTATGATCCCCAGGCGCGACGAATCGATATTCACTTCGTGCCAAGTTCTCAAAATAAATGACAAGGGAGTGTTGCAAATAATGGAAGAAACAACTCAAGGGGAGCGGATAAATCGCCCCATCACTCCGCAAGACTGGAAGGACATTGAAAAAAAGCTACATGATTTTTACGACCGGGTTGAGTTGATTTGTGACGGCTATTATGTATCACTCGTTTTGCGAAGGTACGGCCAGTTCCGAAATGTGATTGCCGTTTACGTGAACGGTGTCATAGAAGGCAAATGGTGGATTGAGGATTGCGAGGAACGTCGCCGATTCTTCTGCCCGCGAACCAAGGACATGATGACCAAAAAGGACAAAGCGGATTTGAAGAAAATCTCCAAAAAGATGCTGAAGGAAATGGAGGCTAAGAGCAAATACACCCATTATGAACCCTACTGGTCTTCATTCCGCTTGTTGAAAAGCCATCTTATCAAGAATAACAAGGTGATCGAGATGGTGGTCACCAATGCCAACGAATAAAGGACGGTGAGAAGCATGAACAAAATCTATATCGCATCTTCTTGGAAGAATGCCGAGCAGGTCCAGACACTTGCCGCTCAATTGCGGGAAGTCGGATTTCAAGTAGATGATTTTACCGACGATTCACGCGGGCGATTTGTGTTTCATTATTCCGAGTTTGCAGGCTTGGAAGAACTGGACGCGATTAGTTTCTTGCAGCACGACCAGGCACGTAGGGCGTTTAACGAGGATAAAAAGTGGCTGGATTGGGCGGATGCGGTGGTCCTGCTGCTGCCTGCCGGAAGATCGGCGCACCTTGAAGCGGGATATGCTAAAGGTTGCGGAAAGCGCCTGGTAATCTATCAGCCGGGCCGGTTCCCTACTGGTGAATTTGACGTGATGTATGGTTTTGCAGACCTGATCACGGCATCCTTTGCGGATATGGTCGCCTTTCTCGCCGAACCACGCAAGCCAGAAGGTTCGCCTGTAATCATCGACATGGGCAAGTTGGAAGACTGGCCGATCACACATTTACGCCGGGCTTGCCAGAAAAATAAGGTCAAAGGGTACTCCACCATGAGCCGGTCCGAGCTGGTGCAGGAAGTACGAAACATATTGAATTCAAAAGGCGGTGTTAGCAATGGAACCGATCATCAAGACGAAGTTGGAAGTGGTGCTTAAGCTAAAGGACATTGAAGCGACCTTAAAGGCGCGCGGGATCGCTGTTACCCAGGCCAATATCAAGCGCCTGGTCGGCCTGATCCGGGACACGCCAATCTCCGCAAATTCGGAATTTTTCGAGAGCGTTCCGACAGACCGGCAAATTTTGCTCATGTATGGCTTTACATTCACCAAGGAGGGATCGGAAAGTGGCAAAATTAACGCGAGCTGAATTTATACGTAAACTTGCACCTTTCGCTATTGCGGATATGCATATCAGTGGGGTTCCCGCCTCCCTGACCATTGCCCAAGGGATACTCGAATCCGCCGATGGCAATAGCAGCTTGACTGTCCAAGCGAATAACCTGTTCGGTATCAAGGGTAAAGGAACGGCAGGTAGCGTCACCATGCCGACGAAGGAATTTTCCGGTGGAAAGTGGATTACTGTCAACGCCCCATTTCGTAAATACAACAATTGGGGCGAATCGGTCGCCGACCACTCGGCCCTGATCGTGAACGGCGTGAGCTGGGACAGGAACAAATATCGGAAGGTATTGGGCGCCGATGGACGGACGGCGGCGTGTGAGATCGCCGAAGCCGGTTACGCCACTGATCCGACTTATGCCGATAAGCTGATCCGTCTCATGAACGACTGGAATTTATATCAATACGATATTAAGGAGGAAGATCAACCCATGACAGCAACTGAAAAGAAAGCATTTACGGAACTGCAAGCCACTGTCAAAAAGCAAGCCGAACGCATCGAGGAACTGGAGAAACAACGAGATATTCCCGCCCCGGAATGGGCTAAAGAGGCAGCGAAATATTACGCTGACCACATGGACACCAAGACCGGTAGCATGGATTTTTGGCGCACGTTAGTGATCCAATACCGCAAGGAAAAAGGGATCACCGTTTGAGTTGACATTTTTTCAAATCTGCTATAATGGGGAGGTGAGTACCCTTTGGAGGATTGGGTTAAAGAGCTTACGCCGGACTTGATCCCAGAACGATACCGGCCTATTGCCGATTTAATTGGCCTCGAAAACCTCATTAAGCTAGCGAATTATTCCAAGGGGGACATCCTCTATATTCCATCATCCGACTTCTTTCTAAGACCGATTCGGGATCGGCGGATCAGAGAGGAATATAAGGTCAGCAACTCCCATCATCTCGCCAAAAAGTATAATTTGAGCGAGAAACGTGTTCGGGAAATTTGCGAAGGGTTAACCCCCGAGCCGGAAAGAGATGAAAATCAGTTAGACCTTTTTGAATTACTGTAATGCGGCGGTGAAACTAAGGGGTTCCCCGTCTAAAATGATCATAAGCGTTGTTATAAGCTACCAGTAGGTGAAAACCACTCGGTAGCTTTTTTTATTTCATTCAAGGAGAGGATCGCATGCAAGAAATGGCGCAAGACATATTGTTAAATCTGGCTTTGGCGGTTTTGACGTTGTTGTCGTCCTATGCTCTGTATTACCTCCGTAAGGCGAAGGCCAAGGTTTCTGCCGAAGCGGCGAAAATCGCGAACGACGATCAGCGGGCGCTCGCCCAGGCGGCAATAGCCCGACTTGATGACGTGGCGACGAAAACGGTCAAGACCATCGAGCAGACGACAGCCAAGGAGCTGCGGCGCGCCGTGAAAAACGGCCAGGCAACGAAGGAAGACCTTACCGCTCTCGCCAAGCAAGCCTACGGCGAAATCGTACGCACGATGGAGCCGGACTATCTCAACGCGCTTAAGTCCACGCTCGGCGATTTCGAAAAATACATCAAAACGACAATTGAGGCGAAGGTTTTGGAGCTAAAGCAAAACGCTGTCATATCCGAAGCGCTGGAGATGCGGGAGGTATAAAAGCGTGGAGTTCAATTGGTTGTTGCAATTGGCTACGACACTAGGGATCGGCGTCATAGGTTATTTTTTGAAAACGTCGATGACCGAGATCAAAGGGCAAATCAAAGAAAATGCCCAGCGCGTGGATAACCTTGAAAAAGAGCTGGACGACCTCCGCTCTGATCTTCCCTTTATCTATACAACTAGGGAAGATTTCATCAGGACCATGAACAACGTGGACAAAAAGCTCGACAAAATACACGACAGCATGATCGGAGGTGGCCGCAATGGATGAACAGACTTATCGCGGCGTTCAGCACAACAAAGCGGTTCGCGGATACATCATGCGGAGCCTGGCAAAAGGGCACAACAATTCTTTGTTGTGCCGCCAGCTTGTAAATGTGATGGTGAACGATGGCGTCATTATCAGCCCGGACATATCCAAGCACTTGGATTATCTGGTCGGCAAGGGATACATCGAATTTACAAACGACCGTATCAACAGCTACAACGCCTATGCCAATGATGCTGTGATCCGCTTGACGGTAGAAGGCATTGACCTCCTGGAAGGCTCCGTTCCCGACGATCCGGGAGTGGCGATCTGAGATGGGCGACCAACATAAAAAGCGGCGTGTGCGCTCTAAGGTGGACGAATTACCGATCCATTTAAAGGACCAGGTGGACGCCATGCTGCTGGACACCAAATACACGTATTACGAAATCGCTGAATTCCTGTATGATCAGGGCTTTGAAGTCTCGAAAAGCTCTGTCGGTCGCTATGCCCTCCGTGTGGGCCGGGCGACCCAGCGGCTTCAGGAAGCCCAGGAACAGACCAAGGCGCTGATCGAGCTGATCAAGAAAAACCCGGACGCGGATTACACCGAGGGCGGCTTGCAGATCATGGCCGGAGAGTTGACGAAGAAATTCGCCCAGGCCCAAGAAGAATGGGACGACATGCCACTGGACAAAGCGGCCCGCGTCATGGTTGCCCTGTCTCGCACTAAAATATACAAGGACAAGATCAAGGCCGACTTGGCCGAGAAAACGAAAATAGCGCTGGATGAATTTAAGAAAGAGGTTTACGCAGAGCTGGAGGGCGTCGAGCCAGAGCTGTGCGAACGATTGATCCAGGTTGCCAATCGGGTGGCCGAACGTTTGGAGGCGGATGAAGAATGAACTGGTACGTCCTCCACGTCCTGACCGGCGAAGAGCTGAACGTCCAGAAGAGGCTCGCCCGTACCGCGCCGCATATCCGAACGCTGGTCCCTCGGCGGAAGCTGATGGAACGACGACAAGGCAGTATGAAGGAAGTGTCTCGTCTTTTGTTTCCGGGGTACGTGTTCGCTTACACATTGCTAGACAATGAAAGCTATTACAAAATGATCGGCCCGGACGGCGTGATCGAAGTCCTGGGCAGACCGGACCCCGCCGCTGTGCCGTTCAAGGAAATGGCCCACGTCCTCAAATGGTGCGAGGATAGCCAGCTGATCGGGGTGTCCAAGGTACACGACGGCGACCGGATCACTGTCATCGACGGACCGCTGAAGAGTATGGAAGGACAGATCGTGCGTGTGGATCGGCGCAAGGGCCGGGCGCGGGTGCGGCTGACGTTGTTCGGGGAACCGAAGGAAATTGATTTTGGTATCGAAATGATTGAACAGGCACCGGAATGAAGCGGCACCTTGTTACGGCAGGGCCGGACTGATCGCCGGGAACACATGCAAGCCACAACCAGCGCCCAATAAGGCAGCCGGGTGGCGAAGCATGCCCGCCGGAGGTGACGCATGAGTATTCTAAAGGATTTTGCCAAAAAAACGGATAACGCCGCCCTCCAGGAGACGAAAGCCATTCGGCAGCTCTTGGAGGTGTATTTATATCGGGACGAGTCGCCCGAGCGCCTGGAACTGCGCAAGCAGTTCCGGGACGGCAAGCCGCTGACCGGGAAGCAGGGTTTGCGCCGGAAGCTCGGAGCGCTCGACCTGGAGTATTTCGGCAAGGCGTATTTTGGTCACTACTTTAACCGGGAAACGCCGGAGTTTCACCGCGAGTTAGACGAGCTATGGACGAAAGGCGTCCTGAAGGGCGTTGTCCCTATTGACAGCGAAGCGGCCAAGAAGGTCAACCAGCAACCGGGCAGCAAACAAGCCATCGCCGCCCCGCGTGGTCACGCCAAGTCAACGAACGTCACATTCAAAGACGCTGCCCATGCAACGCTCTATGAATACAAGCGGTATGTGCTGATCCTCTCCGACAGCTCCGATCAGGCCGAGGGATTCTTGGAACTGATCCGCGATGAATTCGAGGAAAACGCCGCGATCCGGGAGGACTTCGGCGACCTCAAGGGCAAAGTTTGGCGGAACGATGTCATCCTGACCAGCACCGGAATCAAGATCGAAGCCATCGGCAGCGGCAAAAAAGTCCGGGGCCGGAAGCATAAGAATTGGCGTCCTGACTTAATTCTGCTCGACGACATTGAGAACGACGAAAACGTCCTGACGCCACAGCAACGGAAAAAGCTGTCAAACTGGTTTTTCAAGGCGGTTAGCAAGTCCGGGGATACATATACGGACGTGTTTTATATCGGCACTATCTTGCACTATGACAGCTTGCTGGCGAACATCCTGCGCAATCCAGGCTATAAGACGCGAAAATATAAGGCTGTCCTCTCCTTCTCGCCTCGCAAAGACTTGTGGGACGCGTGGGAATTGATCCTGACCGACCTGGATAACGAAAGCCGGGAGCAAGACGCTCTTGCCTACTTCCAGGATCACCGGGAGGATATGCTGGCTGGAACACAAGTCCTTTGGGAAGCGAAGCTCTCCTATTACGACCTCATGGTGATGAAGGTCGTCGAGGGCGAAGCGTCGTTCAACTCCGAGGAACAGAACGAACCGATCAACCCGGAGGATTGCCTGTTCAACGAAGAATGGCTCGACTTTTACAACCCGCTGGCCCTGGACTTTACGGTCGGCTTCGAGTTTTTCGGGTTTGTCGATCCGTCCCTGGGCAAGACCAAAAAAAGCGACTTCTCGACGATCCTGACGCTTGCCAAACATACACGGACCGGCTACATGTACGTGCTGGACGCCGACATCGAACGGCGGCACCCCGACGCTATCATAACCGATGTCATGGAAAAGGAGCGCTGGCTGCGCATGAGTTTCGGGCGCGGCTACACCAAGCTGGGTTGTGAGACGAACCAGTTCCAATGGTTTTTGAAAGAGAAGATCGCGGAGAAGTCCGCCGAGCTGGGGCTGTATCTCCCTATCGAGGAAGTGAATCAGAACACCGATAAAACGATGCGCATTCAAACACTCCAGCCGGATGTGAAGAACAAGTACATCAAATTTGATGCACGTCATAAGCGGCTGCTGGAGCAGCTTAAACAATTCCCGATGGGCGCACACGACGACGGGCCGGACGCTTTGGAAGCTTGCCGGACGATTGCGAAAAGCACGGGCGTCCTGGATAACAAGCTGCTTGGCGTGTTTAGGAGGTTGAGAATATGGGGTTAGGCGCATGGTGGCGGCACGCTGTTGGCGAAATCTCCAAGCTGCGCAGCCGGGTTAGCGCAATGGTTGGCCTGGGTTTCTCCAGCTACAAGCTGGATAGTCGCCGGGTCGATTACGCCCTAGCTCGCAGCCTTTACGACAATGATGCCGAGCAGTACAAACTTGGTGCGGGTTTTTGTAGGCCGATCATCAACGTCAAGGCTGGTTTTATGGGGGTCCCCTCTTTCCACTCGGAAGATGGGGAGGCGAAAGAGGTTGTGAACAAATTTTTCTCCGAGCAAACCTCTAAAATGAACCGGACGCACAAAAAGGCGCTGCTTGAAGGTGACTGTTTTGTCTGGATCAGGCGTGAAACGACGGATGCAGCTCTGTATCCCGAAACCGGGTCGCGTCTTGTATATACGATCATTCCGAACGAGGAAGTGAATTCGATTAACCGTAACCCGATGACGGGCCAGATCGAGGAATACGTCCTGGTGTCCAACATGGAATGGACAGACGAAAACGGGAACCGCAGGAACACAAAGGTCACGCAATGGATCAGCGCCGAACGGCGGAGGATTCGCCTGGAAGGCGATACGATCCCTGGCTTTCCTTCAGAACACGAAGAGCCAAATTTACTCGGCTTCATCCCAATCGAACACTTTGCCAATGAAAAGGACGAAACGCGCCTGTTTGGGCAAAGTGAGCTGGAAGCCATCGAGCCATTTTTAAAGGCGTATCACGATGTTATGCTGCATGCGCTGCAAGGAAGCAAGATGCATTCCACGCCGCGCTTGAAATTCAACCTCAAGGACGTGGCCGCGTTCCTTCGAAATAACTTTGGGATCGAAGACCCGGCCAAGTACGCCCAGGAGGGAGGCACCATCTCCCTGGATGGTAAAGAATTTTTGATTATGACCGAGGGCGAGGACGCGGGCTTCATCGAAGTTCGCAGCTCCACCGGCGATGCGGCAAGCCTGCTGAAGCTGATTTATTATTGCATCGTGGCTGTGTCGGAGACACCGGAATTCGTCCTGGGCGTACACACGCCCAGCAGCTTGTCCAGCGTCCAGGAGCAAATGCCGGTATTCGTCCGCAATATCAGCCGCAAGCGAGCTGACTTTGCGAGCAACTGGCAGCGGCTTGCCCGCGTGGTGCTAGCGATGACCAAAGCAGACACCGGCCAGGAATTCGAAACGTTCGCCACGTCGCTTGAATGGGAAGAGATTGACCCACGCGACGAGAAGGAGCTGGCCGACACGATCAACGCCCTGACGCAAGGGCTGAACACGGCCATTCAAGGCCGGTTCTTGAGCGCCGATTCTGCCGCCGAATTCCTGCGGGCCTACATCCCGACCATGCAGGAGTATGATTCCGACGATCCCAAAGCGGATACCGAGCGTCAGCGGATCATCAAGAACCTTGTGGAACGTGAACGCCTGGCCGACGGTGCGCTGGGACTCGGCGAAATCAATGCGATCAAAAAGGAGCTTAAGAAAGGCGGTGCCGCATGAAATACCATCTGATGCAGCCGGTTATGATTATTTCGGACACGCTCAATTACGGTCTGCCTGTCGGATCGCTGGCCTACGTGGTCATGATCGAGCCACGCGGCTTCTTCGGGACGCCCTACTTTATCCGGGTGCCGTCTGAGCAAAAGGAATACTGGTCGCCGGAATGCGACCTTGAGCCTGCCGCTGACTGGATCGCCAAGGAAAGTGACAACGTGATCCGCGACGCCTTGATTGACTTCGCGCTGGTGACCGGCAATAAGGCACTGTTTGAGGCACAGGCCAGGCAGGGAGCGAAACGGGAATGAATCGCAACGAGATCAATCAAATCAAACGAATTACAGGTGAATATGCGCCCGAAGCGCTCAAGGCCCGGCAAGCGTGGCTAGAGCTGCGGCTGCGCCAAGACCCGGAAATTCGCAAGTTGTTCACCCGGCTGGCCGACGCGATTGCCGACACGCTGCGGCAAGGAGGTTCTGGCCCGGCGGACGACTGGCTGCTTGGTGCCATCGAAGGCCAACTCCGTTATCTGATTACCGAACTGCGAGAAAACCTTACGAAGACGCTGCACGGCCATATCGCGGCTGCGGTGGAGATCGGAAGCCGATTCAACAGAGCCGTTACCATCGATTTGATGACGCAAAAAATTTCCATCCCCCGTATCACCAAAAGCGGCCTGGAACAAATGTTTGTACGGGTAAATGAAGCAGCGGTCCGCGCCCACATCGAGCGAACCAGCTACGGCATGAAGCTGTCAGATCGCATATGGGACACGTCAAACGGCGCAGGCGAAGTGATCCGCAACATCATCCAGGACGGCATCGCCAGCGGGCGCGACGCCATCGAAACGGCCCGCGCTCTGGAGGGATATGTTCGGAGTGACGCAAACGTGATGTCCAAATATTACGAAGGCATGCAAGAACGCATGAAAGGCCGGGTGCCGGATGATTTAAGTTACCAGGCGCTTCGAACGGCGCGGACGGAAACAACCGCAGCCTTGGGGCAAGGCAGCATCCGGTCGGCGAGGGCATCACCGAGCTGTACGGGGATCAAATTTTGTTTATCCACCGCTCACCGGATAAGGGATAAATGCGACGAACTGGCGAGGCAGGATTTCGGAATGGGCCCAGGTGTCTACCCACTGGACGATCCCCCTCCCTACCCTGCGCACCCGAATACGCTGTCCTATCTCGTCGAGATACATCAGCAGGTGGACAACTTCGTCCGTCAGCTCCGGTCATGGATCGACGATCCGGCCAGTCAACCGGGGTTAAACGACTGGTACGCTACCGAATATCTGGGGGCGTCCTAAATCACCGTCTGTGCGATTTGTCGGTGTGCCCCGTCCGAATCTATACCGAACAGCTTATACCCCCGTTATAACGCGTTATAACGCCGTTTCCGGGGCTATTGAACAGGTTGACCCTGACAAGGAGGTGAGAAAAGGATGGGAAAAGCGAAAAATAAACTGGTTTTGCTCCCGGCGCTGATTGCTGGCGAGATGCAGCCCCAGGACATTCCGCTCGCCCCTGGCGTTAACCTGGAAGCGATCAAGTCCGGCGACGAGGACCCGCTCGAAGTTGTGGTCGAAGTCCCCGCAGGCAAATCAACCCGAGGCTGGAATTACAAGCCCGAGTCCTTGCAGGCGATTGTCGATCACGTTAACCGATACACCCTTTCAGGCTTTTTGGGACATCAAAAGCCGGAAGAAGTCGCGAACAAATTTGACCCACCCGTCACGCATTGGGTCGGGGCGCGCATGGAAGGAACGCGGGCTTTATTCCGGGGCGTGGTGGATGCCGCAGCCAAGGACCTGAAGCGCTGGATTCGTTCCGGCAGGATTAAACAAGTCAGCATTTACGGATTGCCCAAGCTTCAAACAGTTGCCGGGGAAACCGAGGTAATCGACTACAAACCGCTGTCCATTGACTGGACGCCGCTTGACCGCTCCGGCATGCCGACGCGGATCGTGGCCCTGGGTGAAATGGACGAATTTGACGAAGGAGGAACCGACATGGGTTGGAAAGAATTGCTTGCACAGCTCAAGGTGAAACTGGCCGCTGGCGAGGTGACCCTACAAGACATCATCGCCGCGTTGGATGCGGACACCGCCGCCAAACTGGAGCTGCTCGACAAAGTGAAGCAAGCGCTTGGCGTGACCGAGGACGGGCAATTGCTGGCAAGCGTGGAGCAAGCCGTGAAGGCGCTCAAGGACAACCAGCAGGCCGCGTTGGGTCAAGAAGTGAAAGACGCGGTCCGGGAAAAAGTTTCCGGTGAAATGGCGCAAACCTTGATTGCAAGAATGATCACGCCGAAGCAAGGACAAACGAAAGAAACGATTGTCGGCGAGATCGACAGCCTGCTGGCAGACGATTCTATCAAGGCGATGGTCAGCCAGATGCAAGTCGGGACGCCGTCGTTTATCGGTGGTTCCGCCAAGGATAACCGCCAACAACCTGGCAGCTCGTCCGTGCAAACGGATAGCGTGCCGATCTAAGGAGGGAAAACGCGATGGATACAAGATACCAAGGCAATCCGGCTCCGGTCACGGCTCACGCGCTGGCCCGCTCGAAGGTTAGCGACGGCAAGTCCGTTACAGTGACAGTGCCGCAGAACACGACCGTCACCGCCGGGGAATGGGTTTTGTTGGATGGCTTTTTCGGCCTGGCGATGCAAAATGTCGTAACTGGTGCAGGCGAAACCAAAGAGTTGGTGCTGACGATTGAGCAAGCGGAATTTGAAACCGATCAGATCAGCACCAGTCAGACGTTTGCGAAGGGAGCGGCCCTCTACTGGAACGCCACGACTAAAAAAATCACCGAAACCGCGACGGATAATCGGCTTGTTGGCCGCGTGACCAATGGCAAAGATGCGAACAATGTCATTTGGTTCCTACTCGGTCCGCAGGCATAAGGAGGGTAATCAATCATGTTCAAAGTCATATCGTTTGAGAGTGAAAAGGCGAAGCGTCGGCAGGGAACCATTGAAAGCCGAGTTCCTTTCGTACTGGACGGCCAGCGGTTCGAAGCGATCAAGAAGATCGTCAACGGGGAAATGTCAATCCCCCGCTGGGCCAAGCCGGTGGGCGAAATGCTGTCCTTGGGCAGCGCCGAAAGCTTCAAGGAGCTGCTGGGCAAAGTGGCCCTTGATGTGGAGCTGGGCCGCGAAAAGGTTCCTTTGCTGTACAAGGAAATCTATGAACTGATTTCCGATGCTAACTTGCCGGAGTTGCTGGATGCCAAATGGGCATTGTCCGGCGCGGTCATCTTTGCCGAACATATGGAGGGCCAGGAAGTGAAATTCGGCTCGGTGCGCGCGGAACAAGGTCCGACCGCTCGGATCGTGACGTATAGCGCGGCCTTTGAATACACCAAGCAAATGATCGACTTCAACCGTACATTTGAAATTGACATCATGAACCGGGCGATGGGCGAAGGTTACAATGCCCTGCTAAATCATATCCACCTTTCTCCTATCGTTTCGTTCACGTACAAACCGGCGAACAAAACGGCGTTTCAGGGTAAGGAGGGCGAAGAGCGCTGGGTGTCCATCTGGCGGACGTTGGATGCTGCCACCAGTTCGGCAGGAACCGCAAAGCGTCAAGGCAGCATCCTGCTTGCCAATAGTGCAGACCGGAACGCCATCGAAACGGCGCTGAAGGGCTTCACTTATAACGGGACAACCTACGCAGCAATCAGCGGTATCACGACGGTCATTTACTATGACGGCTATTCGGTCACGGTCGGCAAGAAGGAACATACCTATGCGGGCGTAGCGCCTGGAAAGGCGTACCTGATTCGCGGCAAGCGTGGTTTCAAAGAGCTTTTAAAACGGGATTTACAGATCGAAACGACGCAAGGCGATTTATCCCGCCTGGTGCAAGCTCAAATGATCGGCTACGCTTATCGCGGCGTGTATGCAGCCATCGAAGAAAATGTTCAGGAGATCGCGCTGCAATAGCGCCATTATCAAAAATTATCAAAATAATTGACAAAGGAGCCGGGTTTGCTCGGCTCTCTTTGGCGTGGGGGGTTGCATGTGACACCGTCCAAAGAGGTTCGCGAGGAACTCCGTGAGTTGCTCGATGAGGAAATACCTAAGGGCGGTACCGATAAGGATACCGCCTTTACCGACGCCCGGTTGGACCGGCTGATCCAGTCGGCGTCAAACCTTTATGCCGCAGCCGCTGAAGGATGGCGGCGCAAAGCAGCTAAGATTCAAAAACGGCTTGGTGACATTGCTTCCTATACGACAGGTGCAGAACAATACGAACGGGTCGATCTTTCTAAGGCACTTGCTGCGGCCCTCAAGATGGCCGAGACATTCGATGGTATGGCGCAAGCTCCCCCGTCTAATGCGGCAGGAAGTTTTATGCTATCCGTCAAGCGCCCGGAGGTGTTTTAAATGATCGACGCGGCAGTCAGAAAGGCCCATATCGGCTGGAATATCCGTCAAAACCCAACGGAAGTCACCATTGGCGTTACCCAAAAGGTGAAGTCGGGCGGCGGGTTCGAGGAAATCAAATCACAGATCGGTCCACTAACCGCGCGCATTTTCGTAGAATCGCGGGAACGGGCGGAAATCGTCTCTGAAAAGGCGGGCCGAAAAGAGGTAAGTGATAGCTACTCCCTGCTTGCCGACTACACGGCCAACCTACCGAGCGGGCCAGATGTTACCCAGGAATTCGAAGCCTATCCGCACGGGAAATTTCGGATCACATCTGTTCATCCGCAGATTGTGCAAAACGAAATATGCGGCTATGTATGTGACCTAGAAAGGACGAAGTGATGTCGATCCTGGATGAAGTTCGGGCTAAAATCGAACGCCGTAAGGTGGCGACGCTGCTTGTTGCCAAGCATGTCGGTAAGATCATGGAAGGCGACGCGAAGCAAAAAGCGTCCTGGGAGGATCGCACCGGCCACACCCGGCAAGGAATCCAAGGTGGTGCAGATGTGCGTCAGGTCGGCCAAAAAGACCGAATGGTGGTTGTTTATTTGGCACATACGATGCGTTCCGGCGGGTATCTCGAAACCGGAACCGGCTTATACGGCCCGAAGAAACGTGTGATCAAGCCGAAGAACAAAAAGGCTCTCCGCTTCCCAGTTGGCGGCGGTCAATACGTGATCGCCAGGTCGGTCAAAGGGATGAAACCAAGGCCGATCATTAAACCGACCGTGCAGCGTCATATCGGTACGCTGCGCAAAGCGGTGCGTGATGTCTGGAGGGATACATGATGCGCGGATTGATTCGTCAACAGCTCATTGATCAAATCCCCGTAATCGGTGGCCGCATTTTTGAGACGGATGCGGCAGCGGCGGACGAGGAAAAGCCATATCTGGTCATGACCAAAGGGTCTGAATCGGATGAAAACGACTGGGCGGGAAACAGTACGCTAATCGAGGTTTGGCCGTATGTGGCACACACGCAATTCAAGCATGTGGATAGCCTCGTCTCTGCTGTGATTGACGCCCTCGATCACCGGCTACTAACGGACAGCATCACCGGCGAAGTGATCTTGTGCCGGTTTACCGGCTCGACCAGCGCGGACATGCTGGACGAAAAGTTCGACGCCATAACACGGGGTGTCCAGTTTGAGGTGTTTTCCCTCGGCTGGCTGCTGCATGTTCCGGTGGAGCCAGATCCCGCATCAGCATTATCGGCCTGGACGGCGCAACGGTTTCCGAGCATGCAGACGGACCCGCGAAGTTGGAATCCGTCGGACGAGACGCCCGCCCTGTATTGGAGACTTGATGCAACCCGCAGCGTTCAAACGATGCCCTGGGGGGCGTGGATCGACGCGACCATGCGTGGGCATATGCTCGTGCCCAACGCTCCCGCCCGCAATGGATGGCTGGATCGGACCGTGCGGCAACTCGCGCTTGACGGCCAGGTCACCATGCAGGATCAGTCCCGCATGATGATCCAGCGCGTCAATGCGGACAGTTCCCTGGACCCGTTTCGCGCCGGACAAATCGCGCTCGACGTGCGGTTTGGCATCCTCCGCCCCGCCATGCACGCTGAACGCCTCAACCATATCCATATTGGAGGTGCATAGCATGTCAGATTCCACAAAGGAAAAACAGGATAACAAAGTGCTAAAGAAGAAAGCTGAACCGGCGTACACCAAAACAGAAATTTTAGCCGCGGCCCATGTATTTGGGGTAACCGTGGATGTGATGGCCGGTGCGCTTCGGCGGGTGGACAAAGAACAGCTCACCCGCGCCGAAATCGAAAAGGCTATACAGAACTTTAAAGGGAAGCAGGTGTAACCCATGCCAGGAGCTACTTTTGTATTAGGCGAGCAAAAGGTTCGCCCGGACGTTTACATCCGTTGGCACAACGCTGGCGGTGCCCGTATCGTGACCGGTACAGTCGGCGTAGCCGCTGCGGTGGTCAAGTCAAATTGGGGACCGCTGGGCGAAGTGATCACCATCGAGGCCGGGAATGTCGCGGAAAAACTCGGTAGCGGCTACGGGCCAGATACGGTTAATGAGATGTTTATAGGTGGAGCCAGCACCGTACTGGCGGTACGTGTTGGTACGGGTGGTTCGCAGGCCAAGCTTGAGCTGGAAAACACCGCCGATCCGGGAGTCAAAGTCGTCCGGTTGCTCACCAAGTACCCGACGACAAGGCGGCTTACCGCGACGATTCGCGATACGCTGGAAGACCCGGCATCCCGCGAGTTGCTGCTGCACGAGGAAACCCGACAGCTTGAACGGCTGCTGTTTGCCAAAGGAGCAAACGAGGCGGCTCACCTTGTCGAGGCGGTTAATTCCGGCAGTAAGTTTTTGACGGCCATCAAGCTGGCCGACGGCAGCGAGCTGGACGAACTGCTGGACGTGCCGCTTAAGGACGGCGCTGATCCAACCGTCACCGGCATTGACTATGCGGATGCATTTGTATTACTGGAGCGCAAGTTTTTTGATACGATCACCGTCGATTCAGAGGACGTGGGTGTACATGCCTCCCTCCATTCGTTCGTTAAACGAATGCTTTCCGAGGGCGGAGGGCGTTTAATCGGCGTGGTTGGCGAGCCGACCAGCGTTGCCTTTGAGACGCGGAAGCAGAACGCTAAGGCATTTAACGACTTTGCCATGGTTTATGTTGGAAATGGATTTTCGACCGCAAGCGGCAAATTGGAAGGCGCAAAAGCGGCGGCTCGCGTCGCTGGGGTGATTGCCTCCAGCGCATACAATGCCAGCTTGACCCATGTTCCAATGACCGGTTCGATTGGCGTCATCGGCGAGCTGACAAATGCGCAGTACAAAGAAGCGATTCTATCCGGCATGCTGACCTTCTCGCTCAACCCCGACGGCTTGGCGCAAATTGACTATGGCATTAATACCAAAGTCACGCTGCTGGCCGACGAGGACGAAGGTTGGAAGAAAATCCGCCGGACCCGGACCCGGTACGAACTGATTGACCGGATCATTTTGACGCTCCACCCGTACCTTGGCAATTGGACAAACAATGATGATGGCCGCGCTTTTGTGATCACCATAGCAAACGGGATTATCCAAATGATGATCCGTGAGGGTGGGCTGGAAAGCGGGCAATTGATCGTGGACCCGGACACCCCCCCGCAAGGTGATTCGGCTTGGTTCCGGTTTACGGACCTCGTGGACTTGGACAGCATCGAAAAGCTGTACATGGATTTCGGGTTCCAATTCTCGCCGCAATCGGCATAAGGAGGCTTAAACAGCGATGGCAACTGATGCAAGATATATTTTCCGGGATTGTGTCCCGGACGGGAGTATTGACTTAGCAAATGTACAACCTGGCGAGATCATTCAGCGGTCGTGGTCCTTCCGCGTCAATACACCGCCGGAACTTCAACAGACGCTCGATAACGGCATGTTGGATTTTCGCAACATCCTTCGTGGCTACAGCGGCGAGTTGTATGACGGCGACGGAAACTTTTTGGCGGAGATTAACACCTGGCAGGCGCAGTTTAACATCACCAACAGCGATTATCAGCCCGCCGGGCAAAAGCATACCTGGGCGCTCATGCAAAGCTATACCATGACTCTTACCTTTACAGAGACGGTTATCCGAGATGCTATCTTATTGCAAAAGCTGGTTGATAGCTTGCGGTCGCAAGCACCGGACGCGGTATTCAACTTTACCGGCGTTCTGCGGATTCCCAAATAATAAACCCCGATATTCAACATTAAAAAACGGAGGTAATAACAATGGATAAAGAAAAGCAATTGCAGCCAGAAGAACTGTTGGAGAACGAAACCGACATCTTGCGTGGGCTGCTGGAGGCCGCAAGCGACACGGTCGAAGATCGGAAAACTATTGAAGTTTCCCGCAAAGGCAAGGTCCTTTTCCGCTTTCGTATTCGTCCGTTATCCGAAGAAGAATACAATGCTTGCCGGGACAAGGCCACGAAGTACAAAAAGAATCGTCGCCTGGGCGGAATCAAAATGCCGGAAGACACAGATGCCGCTCGTTATCGGTCTAACCTGATCTATGAAGCAACCGATTCCGAAGACCGCAAAAAGGTCTGGGACAATAAAAAAGCTTGGGAGCAGCTCAATGTCCTTAGCGGGGTGCAACTGATCGACAAAGTTTTGCTACCTGGCGAAAAGGAAGCGATCATCGAACAGATCGACCGGCTCTCCGGGTATGACCTTGATGATGAAGAGGACAACGAGGCTGAAGAAGTTGTAAAAAACTGATTCGGGCAGGAGGAAAAGCAACCCTCCTGCACCACATCTTTCAGCGCCAGGGAAAGCTCCCGAGCGAAATCATGAAGCTGCCCGAAGGTGAGCGGCTTTTTTGTTTTGCCTCCATGTCGATGACCTTGGAAGCCGAAGCCGAAGAACGGCGAGCTATACTGGCGAAACAAAAGGGGTGATCGCATGGCTGAAGAAGTATATCGCATAGAAATACCGGTAACGGTCGAAGATCATTCCGAACCCGGTTTATCTAATGCGGAGAAAAAAGTCAGTCGTTTTGACAAAATTGTTGAGAAAACAAAAAAGCGGCTTGATGGTATGAACCGAAGCCGCTGGCAGCTCGCGATCTATGCCTTGGATCGGGCTTCTAATGTGATCCGGCAAGTTGGATCATATGCCCGGCGCATGGTCGGCGGGACATACCGCATTACTGTACGAGTACTTGACCTTGCCACGCGCCCCTTGCGCGCGATTGTCCGAGGAATGACCTCGACACTTGGTTTACTCGGCCTTGGCGCTAGCGGCGTTGGTGGGATCGTTATACCCATTAGCCTTGCCGATGATTTTTCCCAGGCACAGATTGGCTTTGAAACCATGCTAAAGAGCGTGGGTAAAGCTCAGAAGCTGATGGCGGAAGTGCAGCAATTTGCGAAGGATACGCCATTCGGCCAAAAGGAAGTCATTGAGCAGGCTAAAGGGCTGCTTGTACGCGGATTCGGTGCAGATGAAATTATCCCGATGCTGACGCAGATCGGTAACGTTTCTGCGGCAATGGGTGGGGGTACAGAATCGATAGAGCGGATCGTTTATGCGCTCGGTCAAATGCGTGCCCTTGGTCGGGTTTCTGCCGAGGATATGAATCAACTTACCGACGCGGGCGTGCAAGCGTGGAAGTATATCGCCGAAGGTATGGGGATGTCCATTGCTCAGGTTCGCAAGCTCTCCGAACAAGGCTTACTACCCGCTGATAAGGCTATTCAGCTCATTCTCAAAGGTATGGGCGAATTTGACGGCATGATGAGCAAAACCGCTAATCTGACCGCCCGAGGCTTGGCGGGTCAAATTATGGATGCTTTCAGTATTCAAATCTTGATGCGCTGGGGTAAGGGATTGCAAAGTGCAGTTATCCCCCGACTTCAAAAGGTCAATGAATGGCTGGGTAACAACCAGGACAAGCTCGAACGCTGGGGCGATACTTTGGAGAAAACCGCCAAGGAAGGCGCGGACTGGGTTTTGCGGCGCTTGGAAAATGCCTTCGGCTACATCCAGCGGCGATACTTGGATAACCCGGAATTCAACCGACTGGACTTTGCCGGTAAAATCCGATTCATTTTCAATGACTTGAACAGTCTTTTCATGGAATGGTGGCAAAGCAAGGGCCAGGCTCAAGTTGAAAAGATTTCGGGGAAAATCGGAGCTGCGATTGGCGGCGGGCTTGGCGGGTTTATTATGGCTGCTTTGGGAGTCGCTGATCCTGATAAATTGAATGAATCACCGTTTATCCAAGCGGGCGCGACGGCAGGACACTCTTTTCTTGAAGCGTTCCTCGAAGCGTTTGACGCCGGGAAGATTGCGGAAAAAGCCAAAGAAGCATTCTTGAATATACAACCGACATGGCTAGGCGGCGAAACAAGCAGTCCAATGGGCCAAGCGTTAGCCTTGCTATTTGACGCTTGGATGATATCGAAAATCGGAAAGATACTCAAAGGACCGGCGACAGCTGTTAAAGGGATGTCAAAAGGAGCCCAAACAATTACGCGGTGGTTTAAAGGAGGCTCTTCCGTTGCCGAGACAGCTACCACAGCAGCAGCCACAACCGCAGCGGCCACCCGGACGACCGCCACCGCTGCCGAGACTGCCACGCGCTCACCGTGGTATAAACGTTGGTTCGGTGGCTCTAAAGGCACGACCTCGACACCTTCGACTGTTCCGGCAGGACCGGCGGCAAACCTACCGGAGAACTACCGTCCGGCAGGCAAACAGTTTTGGAATAACATCCCGCTGGATCGCACGTATAGCCGCGACGAAGTTGTAAGCATGGCGAACAGCGGCCAACTTCAACGCTTCAATGAATTGGAAAAGGCGTTCGGTTCTGTCCCAACCCCCAAAACGAGCTGGTGGAAAAGCTTGTTTAAAGGTGGTGGCAAGGGGCTTGGTCTCTTATCCCGAACAGCGGGCAAGCTGGCGCTTCCGTTATCTATCGGCCTGGACGTGGCGAGTATCGCGACCGCTGCCCCTGGGACCGAACGGAATCGTGCCATTGGCGGAGCGGTTGGCGGCTGGGGCGGTTTTGCGGCTGGAGCTGCGGGAGGTGCTGCTGTTGGTTCGGTGGTGCCTGGCCTTGGAACTGCGGTCGGCGGCTTGATCGGCGGCATCATCGGTGGCTTGGGCGGCGGTGCGATTGGCGACTGGATCGGCAGCAAGGGCGAAGAGATTTCAAATTGGTTCAGCTCTACGCTGTGGCCGTCACTGAAAGATGGTGCGAGTGCGACTTGGACTTGGATTTCAGATACTGGTCCGAAATCCATCGCCAAAGGCGTCGGCTTTGCTGTTGGCTATATCGGTGAGACCTTGTTCAATGGTGAATGGTGGAATGAGAAATGGAGCGCGGTGGAAGCCTGGTCCGATGCATCGTGGGAAGGGGCAAAACAAACCTGGAACAATGCTATTTCAGCTATTGAAGCGACAATCTTTTCCGGCGAATGGTGGTCCGAAAAATGGCAAGGCGTGCAGACCTGGGCAGCAAACTCCTGGGAGGGCGCTCAAGAGATTTGGAACAGCGCCCTCAATGCCATAAATAACACGCTGTTCAATGGCGAATGGTGGCAATCGAAATGGGACAACGTCAAAGGCTGGGCCTCCAGCGCCTGGGAGAGTATCAAAGGCGGCTGGGGCAAGTTTTGGGACAAGATCGGCGGTGCCTTTGAGGAAGGTAAGGAAGCCGGTCAGCAAGCCGCCGGAGGCGGTGCGAAAGCCTATGCCCGTGGCGGGTTCGTTACCCGGCCCCATATCGGCCTTGTCGGTGAAGCTGGCCCGGAAGCGATCATTCCCCTTTCGGCAGGCAAGCGCGACCGGGGGCTTGATCTTTGGGAACGTGCCGGGCAAATGCTCGGCGTTCGTCCGTATGCCAACGGTGGGATTGTAGGATCAAGTCTTTCTGGGGCTAAAAACTTCATTGATAAAAATAATGACACCATCGGTTATGGTGCCGGATACGCCGAAGGCATTCATTCATCTTTTAAATCCGTGAGCAATCAACGACAAAAAAGGTACGAAAAGCGGATGACTTCGGCCACATCCGAAGCCGAAAAGATTGCAAGACGTAGCGAAGGCCATGAACTGCGTCGTGCCATTAAGCAAGCTAAGAAATTTACCCGAGTTACCAAGTTGGTGGGCAAATTCGTTCGACCTGTTGGATACGCGATGGATGCCTGGGATATTGTTACCGCCGCGCCAAAGGATCGCGGTCGTCAGATTGCAAAAGTAGCCGGTGGAATTGGTGGTGGTATCGCAGGTGGAGCCGCTGCTGGTGCTTTGCTCGGCACATTCTTAATGCCGGGTGTCGGAACGGCCATCGGCGGCGCGATCGGCGGCCTGATTGGTGCAATGGCAGGCGAAAAACTCGCGACAGGGCTTTATGACAGCATTTTTGGCCGTCGAAACAAGCATAAAAAATATGCGCGTGGCGGCTTTATCACCCAGCCGCATTTCGGACTGGTCGGCGAAGCCGGGCCGGAAGCCATCATCCCCCTTTCGTCTGGAAAGCGGGATCGAGGTCTTGACCTTTGGGAGCGCGCTGGGCGCATGTTGGGCGTTCGTCCATACGCTTTCGGAGGGATCGTTGGCCCTGTAACTGCGCCTGGTGCGCCTGTCTTCGCCCCGGTTGCTCCGATGGCCCCGGGTGGGGCTACGTCGGGGCAGACCATTAACCTGGGTGGCATCCAGTTCTCAATTACAGTGGAGAATGGAAACGGTCAGGGTATTATTGAAGCCATTCGCGAACACGGTGATGAGATCGCCGACGAGATTGCGGAGAAGATCGGCGCACGTCTGGACGAATCGACGAATAACAGCGTGTAGGTGGTGATATCATGGACTTCTATTTGAAAGATGAAACTGGCAAGCGGCTGCATTTCCCAATGAACCCGGAACGCATAACCGCCGCCACCACTGCCCGTATTCAAACGTTTGAAGCCATTGAGCTAGGCGAGTATGCTTTGCCGCGCGGCTCCATGTTGGTGCGTATAACATTTGAGGGTCTTCTGCCCGGTGCGACTCGGAAGGATACGTCACTGGTTAAGTCGTGGCGCGATCCTCGGATCATTGCCGGGGAGTTGTCCGGTTGGCGAAACGCGGGAACGAAGCTGCGGCTGCTAGTGACGGAAACCCCGTTCAATCATGATGTGTACATCCAGACGTTTGAACACACCTGGGCGGGCGGTCATGGGGATATGCGTTATTCGCTGGAGCTGGTGCAGGCAAGGGATATCTTGATCCGTACCGAAGGACAAACCAAATCAAAGTCCATGGCGAAAGCTCTCTCGCCCTCTCGCTCCCTACCTGCATCGGCCAAAACGCATACCGTTGTGGCCGGTGACACACTTTGGGGGATCGCTAAGAAGCATCTCCGTGACGGTGCGCGGTACACGGAAATTTATAATTTGAACAAGGCGTTGATCGGTCCTGATCCTAACAAGATCAAGCCCGGTCAAGTGTTGCGCCTGCCTGGTTAGGGTGGTGCTACATGATCAATATTTCGAAAATCAAGTACGATATTGCCGTTCTTCTACCCCAGGGAGAGCGGCTTTCTTTAACCAACGTCGCTAATGGATTAAGTTGGTCAGAGCAGCCCGGTGAACTGGCAGTAAGCCTGCAATTCCGAATATTAAACCAAAAGCTAGGTGATGGCTGGCTTCACAAAAAGCTCCCCCTTGGAGCTAGGACGCTACTGCGGGCCGATTGGGGCGAGGGCTGGCAAGAGATTAACCAGGGGATCATTTTCGACTGGGAATATGAAAACGATTCAGTCGGCTCTCTTAACGTCAAGTCATACGACATACTGATCTATCTCCTGCGCAGCAAGGATGACCGATACTATCCAAACGGTACGAAGGCCCGTGTTATCGTCGAGGACATCGCCAAAGCCTGGAACATCCCCATCGGGCAGAACGATTTGCCGGACACGGCACTATCGAAACAGGTATTCCGAGGGGATACCCTCGGAGCGATGCTTGATAAGGTGCTGGAGCAAGTAAAGAAGCGCGGCGGACAAAAATACGTCGTTCGCGCAAGCGGCGGTAAAATTAATATCTTGCGTCAGGGACAAAACAAGACGGTATACCGATTTGAGGCAGACATCGTCCGCCGGATGACAGACAAACAGGACATTGAGGACCTCGTTACCCGTGTCAAAATAATTGGCAAAGAAAACAAGGCCGGACGCGCTCCGGTCGTTGCCACCTTGGACGGCAAGACAGAATTCGGCATCCTGCAAGATGTGATCTATCGTGAGCAGTACGATACCGCAGCCGCAGCTAAAGCAGCCGCCCAAGAGGTTATAAAGGAGCGCGGCAATCCGCGAAAACGGCGGACGATTGTCTCCCCTGACCTTCCGTTCCTGCGCCGAGGGGATAAAATCTTTGCCTCGGTCGGGACTATCGAAGGTCATTTTGTTATTGTGGGTATCCAGCACGATGCAGATACCCGCACCATGACCATGGAGGTTGAAGCGATATGAAAGGAAAAGGAGTGAACCGGTTGGCACAAGCGATTGACAACCGGACAGACAAACGGACCGCCGCCCCGCCGTCTATGGATTTAGGCACCATCACAGACGATGGGTTGAAGCTGGACCAGTTCGGGCCAGTCATTCCGCGCAGCGGCTACTTGATTGCAGAATGGATGGTGAACGCTCACTTCCCGACCAAATCCCGAATCTATCGGACGGCCTCGCCTATTGGACCGACCGGCGAGGATACACCGGATACAACCTATTCACAAGAAGCTCGCCTGGACTTTCTTGGAGGCGAAGATGGCGGGCATGTTCCTTCCATGGAGTTGCGGTTTTCCCCTTCTCTTCAGACAGGGGATCGCGTCCTGGTGTTGTGGGTGCGGGACGATCCGGTCGTGGTCAGTAAGGTGGTGCCAGCGGATGACTAACTTGTTTCCGACGTTTGACATGCCTGACCTTGTTGTGGACAACAGCCCCAATACGGTTCAGTATCCAGAAAGTCCGCTATATGACTTTGATGCCGGGGATTATGTCACCGACGGCGCAGGACGGTATGTGATGGCGGACGGCCATACTGCCTGGGCGCAATGGTGTCAAAAGGCAGTGCTAACAGATCGTTTCGCCTGTTTGGCCTACTCAACCGATTACGGTTCAGAGGCGCGTGCTGCCCGACGGCAACCAACGCGGGCAGCGGTGCAATCGGAAATGGAACGATCAATAACAGAAACGCTCCTGGTCGATCCTCGCACCCAAGCGGTGCAGGATTTTGAATTTCGTTTCGAAGGTGATTCCGTATGGGTTGCCTTTACGGTGGTTCCCGTGATCGGGCAGGAGCAACGTTTAGAGGTGAAGATATGACGGAACTCCCTCTTTTTTTACAGGACGAAACCGAAGAGGTTATCCGGGATAGGATGCTTTCGCGGCTTCCAGAAAACTTGGATACATCCGAAGGGTCTTTCTCCTGGGACATACTTGAGCCTGCGGCTATCGAGCTTACATTGGCCGCAGATTGGGCGAAAGAAGTTTTGCGTCGTGTGTTCGTGTCCACCACGTTCGGGGAATATCTGGATGAGAAAGGCGCGGAACGCGGCATCTCTCGCCGTCCCGCCGTTGCCTCACGGTCGTCAGGTGGTGCTGTACAATTTATTGGCGATCCCGGCGCATCTGTCCCAGCGGGATACATTGTAACAACGGAGGCAACGGATTCGAGCCCGGCCATTTTGTACCGGGTGCTAACGGCTATCACCTTGTCCGACAAACGAGAGGGGATTACCGATGTTGAGGCTGTGGAGCCAGGTCGGTCCGGGAACATCCCGGCGGGAGCGATCCGTCACCTGTCTGACCCGCTTCCCGGTATCAAGTCAGTGACCAATTTAAAACCCATCGAAGGCGGCGCAGACATTGAAAGCGACGATTCGTTGCGCGAGCGTTACTTTCTGGATGCACGAACGCCACCAGGCAGCGGTAACCGAACGGATTACGTGCGTTGGGCCTTATCGGTGCCGGGGGTCGGTAACGCGCTATGTATCCCATTATGGGATGGTCCCGGCACCGTCAAGGTGGTGCTGCTTGGTCAGGATGGACAGGCGGCTCCTGCTGTAGTTGTGGAGGCGGTTGCCGAGCATCTGACCACTGTTGCGCCGGACGTAGCCTTGGTTACGGTTATTCCGGCAAAAGAAATACTGATCGATATTTCCGTGACCGTTTTGCTTGCCTCAGACTCCACTGTCGATCAGGTAAGACGGATGATCGAAGACGGTGTACGCAATTATTTAAAGGGGCTAGCGTTTCGCGATCCGATTGTACGGTATGCCCGGATCGCAAACATTATCCTGGACATTCCACTAATCCTAGACTACCAAAATTTTCTTGTATCTGGCGGCCAGGAAAATATTGAGGTTGTCCAGGGCGATGTGGCTGTACTAGGGACGGTGAACGTGCGTGAGGCTTGACGAGATGATAAGCCGACGTGGTCCGATCATGCTCGGGTATTTACAGCGACATTTTTATAGGGACTCAAGACGCATGTTAGAGATTCTGGACACTGTCGGGATCGAACTAGATGGTGTTTGGTTTACCTTCGATGACATCCTAGATCAATGTTTCATTGATCGAGCTACCTGGGGGCTTGATATATGGGAGGAAGAGCTTGCCCTTAAAACTAACCTTACCGATAGCTACGAAGTACGTCGCTCACGGATCAAAGCAAAACTTATTGGCACAGGCACATTTACAAAACAAAATATTCTGAATCTCGCGAACGCATTCAGTAGAAAAAAGAACGCTAAGTATCTGCCATTATATGAGCAATACGCTTTTCAATTAATCTACGAAATCGGCGACCTGATTAGCTACGGTGATCTAAAGGCTGCTTTTGAACTGGTAAAACCAGCCCATCTTGCTTTACTGGTGTATATAGTTGCACACTTCGAAATTCATAATTCCATCCGGCAAGTATCCCGCCTACGCCTCCATTGTCGAGTTCCCTTTTTTGGGGGACGGCCATGGTACTTGGATGGCCTGCAACAACTCGACGGAAGCGTGAGCTTGATAGGCTGGACTGGAGAACGACAGCGGAACCGCCAACGGCTGGAAATCAGGACATCACGACACATTGAGAACAGACAGACTGGAATAGTGAAGGTCCGGCAAAATTACTGGACGCTGGACGGTAGCGTTACGCTGGATGGTAGCCGCCTGTTGAGCTCCCAGGAAAATATACTTGAGGTATAGGAGGTAGAACATGGCAGATCAAGTATGGACCGTCACCACGGCATATGCACGGGAACAAATGGCCCGTGCAAGGGCAGAAGGGACAGCCCTGACGAAGGTGGTTAAAATGGCTTTTGGGAGCGGCGGAGTAGATCAGGCCGGTAATCCCCTGCCAGTGGATGGGACGGAACAAACACTGAAGCACGAACTCCTTGTGAAGGACATCTCCAGCTATGAATTCATTGCTCCCGCAACAATTCGGTACATCTGTTCTCTAGCCGAGAATGAGTTGGCCGGGGCAAAAATTAATGAGCTTGCGCTTGTCGATACTGCTGGCAAATTTACCGCAGTTCGTACGATGACCAACAAGGAAAAGGATGCAGATATGGAGTTCATTTTTGAGATTGACGATATCTATTAAGGAGGGAGAACATGGATATCAAAGAACCACGAAAATTTGTTCCTACGGACCAGGGACATGCGGACGTGCTGAACATCCCGATAACGACATTATATGAGAATGATCAAGAGCTGGCCGCCCAAGTAGAAAGCATCCGTTCAGACCCGGCAGGCAATGGGGTAGTTCCGAAAGAGGCTTTCGATCAGTACAAGCAAGAGACACAGACGCAGATTAACACGGCTTTGCAAACGGCAAAGGATTATACGAAGGACTATGCAGCTCCCAAATCGCACACTCACCCCACATCTGACCTGCCAAGTGCCAGCACGCAAACTCGCGGTATCGTGCAGCTTAATACATCTACGAGCAGCACGGCCACGGACCAAGCTGCTACACCGAGCGCGGTCAAGGCGGCTTATGACGCAGCAAATGCGGCGGCTGCAGCAGCTGCGTCGGCCCAGAGCAAATCGGATGCTGCCAGCAACGCCGTAGGCCCGCTGACATCTTTGCTCACATCACAAAAAGGCAGTGCGGTGGCCGCAATAAATGAGATTTTTCAATCTGGGGTTGACGCAAAAAATCAAATTGTGGGCGCCGTCAACTCCAAGCTGGGTGTGGGAGCGTCCACAAGTGACCCGTGGGCTACAATAGCCCAAAAGATCACAGGCTCGAAAGCGGTACGATCTATCTTCGGTTTTGGATCGTCTGTGGAGTGGGGTATGCAAAGAAATGCTGGATACGCAAGTGCAAATTACCCTCCAAGTTATGATAGGGTTGAGCTAGATTTAGGCTCCGGGGCCGACACTAAAGATTGTTATCTATATACCCTAACACCTATAGACCTTACTGGCGTGACACAAATCTATTGCCTCGGCGTACAGCAAATCAACAGATTGGGTAGCGACATCGCTAGGGTGGTTGTTGACCCGGTGCAGCACGGAAGTTACAGCGGAGGGACTGTCGTCGCTTCAAGTGATATAGAGTTTCATGGTAGTGGATATCAGCTAGATGCTAGTATATATACAAGATTAACTGGTCGGTACTATCTAAGAATACATGCCAGAGGGACGTCGGGAAAATTGTGGCTATATAAGATGTTGCTTGTATAGTTGCTTGATGCTGACGACGAATAGGCGTATTTATCCTTATAACCGTTTGACCTTGACAAAGCAATGGAGCGTTGAAATAATGGTGTAAAGAACCATTAAAGGGTGGTAAATATGAAGAAAAGCCGCTATCTCGATTATGTAAAATTCGACAACTTAATCGTACCAATTCTGTTTATGGATTCCGACGATTATATCAAGTTAGTCGGAGAGTCGGCAGCGGGCCGAGTGGAAATTATCCATAAGCAGAAGCAGCGCCGAGCATAAGAAAAGAGGGACCGCCCCCACGGCCCCCCTCTCTTGCCTAGCTTTTCTTGCGTTGCATCTTGCTGTACGACTCGTAGGCTCGTTGCTCTTCGGTAGTCAATTTAAAAGCTTCGATGATTGCGGCTTCTTCTTTTCGGAACATCTCCCGCGTGATACGCCCCGTTGCCATTCGATCCCGGGCAACTCGTAGGAGATGCTCTTTTTTTTGAAGCTTTCTAAAAGCTTCATACACCAGTTTATCCATCTTGTTCTCACCTCCTTTCGATACTTTAATTATATACGAATATCGTTATATTATCAACGAATATCGTAAATAATGTACGATATTCGTTGATATATTTATGATTAACGGATATAATATGATCAAAGGAGATGATGACATTGCTTCGTTTGAAATTGGATAAACTGTTGTTTGATCGACGATTGAATGCGAACCAACTGTCAAAGTTGACAGGGATTCGTTATCCGACAATTTTGGATATGGAGGCAAATAAGTCAAAAGCCTGGTCGCCTGAAAACTTGAATAGAATTATGATCGCACTGGATTTAGACAGCGTTGAAGAGCTAATCGAATATGTAAAAGAAGAAAGCACAAATAGCCCCGGAAATTAAGTCCGTGGCTATTCTTGTTTTATCCGCTTCGGATACCTAAAAACAATCGTAATTTTTGCCAAAAATCTTGAGAAGTTTTGTCAAAAATTTTGCGCGGCTACACCTATAACCCTTCTTTTCTGATGATCTTTCTGCTGCCCCAGACCCGCGCATTCCCGGACACAAAAAAGAGCCCCCGCGGTCCGGCGGGGAAGCTTGCATGGGGCCGTATTATTATTGTTTGCGGATTCCTTTCAGCAAGGAGATCGATTCCACCAAGTGGTTATCGAAAATTTGCCGGGCGACCGCGAGCAAATCCTTGATCAGCGGATCGCGCAGCGAATAAATCACCGTCGTGCCTTCCTTGACCGTGTTGACCAGATTTTTGGCGCGCAAAACGGCTAATTGCTGCGACACGGCGGAGCCCTCCGAGCCGAGGATCGTTTGCAATTCATTGACGTTCCGTTCGCCTTCGCTCAGCACCTCCAAAATACGGATTCGCATCGGATGGGCGAGAGCTTTGAAAAATTCGGCTTTAAACTGCTGCAGGTTCACGTCCATCGAAATAAACTCCTTAAATTTTGAATATTCATATCTCTGAATCTTTGCATATTTATTATGATAGCATAGGAATTCATTTTGACAATGGGCAATGTTGAAGCGTTTGTGAACTGGAGCGGAACATGGTATATTTAATTGAGAATCATTATCATTAAGTGGGACCATTTAATAGATTTTCCAATATAGAAGGAGGCGGTTAATTTGTTCGTGATGACAAGAACGATAGTCGTTGAGAAAGGGAACAGCGATAAAGTGGTGGAGCGTTTCAGCAAGGAAGGGCCGATGGACCAAATGGACGGCCTGGTCGATATCAGCGTCATGGTCAACCGGAAAAGCCGGGAGGAGCATGAAGAGGTGGTGGTCGTGATCCGCTGGGAGTCCGAAGAGGCTTGGAAAAACTGGGAGAAAAGCGACGCGCATATTCAGGGGCACCGGAACAGCAAAGGCCAGCAGCCGCCGGCCTATATTGTCAGCACGACGGTGAACCTTTATGACACCCAGGTGGTGAAGAAAGGAAAGGCGTTTTTGAACGGTTAATGGTAGACTGAAGATAGAAGGTTTAATAGAGTTGCTATAACAGTTTATACATCAAGGAGATGGGTATGAAACTTGTATCGTGGAACGTCAACGGTTTGAGAGCCTGCGTGAATAAAGGGTTTTTGGACTATTTTAACGAGGCGGACGCGGATATTTTCTGCCTTCAGGAGACGAAGCTGCAAGATGGGCAGATCGAGCTTGATCTCGGCGGCGATTACGAACAGTATTGGAACTACGCGGAGAAAAAAGGGTACTCCGGCACCGCCGTGTTCACGCGGATCAAGCCGCTGTCGGTGCGTTACGGCATGGAGGAGGATTACGAGCCGGAGGGGCGGATCATTACGCTGGAATTTGAGGGCTTTTATCTCGTTACGGTGTATACGCCGAATGCGAAAAGGGATCTTTCCCGCCTCGGGTACCGGGTGGAGTGGGAGGACCGGTTCCGCGCATACCTGAAGCGGCTTGACGCGGTCAAGCCGGTCATCGTTTGCGGCGACATGAACGTGGCTCATAAGGAAATCGACATCAAAAACGCGAAGTCGAACGAAGGCAACTCCGGTTTTACCCCCGAAGAACGCGGCAAAATGACCGACCTGCTGGCGGCGGGATTTACGGACACGTTCCGTTATTTTTATCCCGACCGCGAAGGGGTGTACAGCTGGTGGTCGTACATGCCGAAGGTGCGCGAGCGCAACATCGGCTGGCGGATCGACTATTTCCTGGCATCTTCACGGCTGGAACCGCATTTGGTGGGCGCCGGCATCGACTGCCACATCATGGGCAGCGACCATTGCCCGGTAACGCTGGAAGTGTCGGAGATAACGAAGTAGTCGGGGGTTAGCAAGCCGGGCTTGTTGGCTTCCTTTGCGGACCAACTGCAAAAGCGCATTTAATTTTCCGCTAATCCCCCTCTCCAAGGCCACTCGCATGCAAAAGTGCAGTTGATTCGAGCCCATTTTATAAAAATTTGTTTTTTGAGCTAAAATGGACTGCACTTTTGCATTTGATCCACCCAATTCGGGAGGGTTCGACGAAAATCGCATGCACTTTTGCATTTCGTGGGGTCCTGGAGCTCACTTCGCCTCCACTTTGGGCTCTCTCACCGCCTCCACTTCGCATTTCACATTGCCAATCGCATTACTACTCTTTACTACAATGACACTACTGTCCTCACATTACTATCTTCAAACTGCCTCTTACACAGTTACCCCGTATTCCTGCCCTTGCACTATTGCCTTCGGATGGCTGCCCTTACATGGCCGCCGCGAACTGCACCTTTCCTGCACCTTCTCGCATTATATCGCTATCCCTGTTGATATCAGCTTTCCCTCTTAAGGCCGTGCCTCCAAAACCGGCTCCGCTGCAGCGGCGGCCGATTCCGGTTCTTTTTTCGATAGAACTTCTTTCTTCAAGAACCAGCAGATAAAATAGGCGGCGATGACAAATCCGAGCGAAATCGTAAAAATGTTCTGAAAAGCGCCGGCAAACACGGTCTGTACTTTGACCAGCAGGTCGGGAGCTAATCCCTGGGGAATTCCCCCGGTGGCGATATGGCTTGCCGTGCCGGCCGGGAGTTGGTCGGCCAGCCCGGAAACCCCGTCCGAGATATGGCGGGCGAGCAGGCTGCCGAAAACGCTAAGGCCGATCGTGGCCCCAAGCGATTGGAACAGCTGCACCGTCCCGAGGGCCACGCCGCTGTGCTCCTTGTCGACCGATTCCTGCACGATCAGATTGTCGCCGCCAAACAATGCGCCGAGCCCCAAACCGAGGATGAAAAACGTAACGACCACGTACAGCACGGTGGTGTCAATGCCGATTCTCGACAGCAGGAAAAATCCGATGATCGGCAGCGTGAAGCAGACGATAAACAAGGAGCGGTAAGGCACCTTGGTGATCAGGAACCCGTTGACGATACTGGAAGGAACCGCGCCGGCCATAAAAGCCATCATCAGATAACCGGCCGCCGTCGGGGTCAATCCCATCACATTTTGCGCAAAAAACGGGAATGCCGAGGTTCCGCCCATCACACCAAGCATCAAAATAAAGACGATCAGCGACAAAACGACGATATTGCGGTTCCGGAACAGATGCAGCGGTATGATCGGTTCTTTCACCCTTGATTCGATGCAGATGAGCAGCGCGATCAACAGCCCGGACATTACGAGCAGACCCATAATGACCGGCGACGACCACGACAAACCTTGATTGTCGATCAGCACCGGAGCGAGCAGCAGCGACAGCAGGGCAAGTACAAGCGTAACTGCGCCCGCCCAATCGATTTTTTTGCTTTCGGTTCCCCGGGACTCGCGCATGCCGATGGAAAGTACTGCCGCCGCGAGCAAACCGACGGGAATGTTGATCAAAAATACCCAGTGCCAGTTAACGTGCCCCACCAAATACCCGCCGACCGTCGGCCCGAGCAGTTGGGGCAGGATCATCAGCGGCCCGATCAGGCTCTGGATTTTGGCCCGCTGCTCCAGCGGGTATGCGTCGCCGATAATGACGAGCGCGATCGGCATCAGTCCGCCGGCGCCGATGCCCTGGATGCCGCGGCCCAGCAGCAGCACGGCCATCGAAGGGGCGATCCCGCTGACGATCGATCCGAGAATGAACAGTCCCATACAGCTGAGATAGACGCGCTTGCGTCCGTATAAGTCGGCCAATTTGCCGAGAATGGGCATAAACAGCGTGACCGCAAGCATGTATACGCCGGCCACCCAGCCGTAGAGCGACAGTCCGTGCAGCTCGCGGATAATGGTTGGCATCGCCGTCGAGACGACGGTTTCGTCCAACTCGGCGAAGATCAAGCCGATGAGCAGGCCGAGCAGGACGAGGCTTCTGTTGTTTTTCACTAATGTCATTTTCAACTTTCTCTCCATTCCTTAGTTCTTTGTGCAGTTATCGTAGTACGGATTTTTAAACTGAATTTAAACGGCAAATCAAACAGCGAGTCAAACGGCGCCAAGCCGGGCAGGGGGGCTCAAAGCGGTCCCTTGTCTCGGTCGCTTCTTATCATAGTAAAATTCGGGTATCCTCCAAAGGTCCCCGGGAATGAAATAAAACTCGGTCTCGGGAATGAGATCGAGTTGATGAAAATTGGGGGAGAGCGCGGATACTTCAACGACGCATAGGACTGAGCGATGGAGAAATCGATTTAGATATTTACTTTTTTGAGTTCGGTGTTTGCCGCCGTACCGCCAACTTGAATTTTTTCGATTTCCCGATTCATATTGACGGTCAATTTAGCTTTGATCTCCGAGGGGCGGTTCATCGTATAACCCTGTTTAAAAATCAAATCCCCTGCCCAATTGTCCGGAAGCTTTCCGTTCTTATACAAGTAACATGCCGGCGCTCCGTTGGAGACTTCGATTTCCAAATGGACTCCTCATTTCTTTAGAAGTGGTGACGGCAACATAAGTAATGCTTCTACCCGTGCTACTTGATATTCTCCTAACGGTCAACGTAAGGCAGCAATAGATCGCTTATCAATTGACAATGATAATCATTATCAATTATACTTCGTAATATCAAGCCATAGAATTAAGGAGGATAGGCATGAGCAAAATCATCATCGTTTATGCCAGTTTGACCGGCAACACGGAGGAGATGGCCGAGCTGATCGCCGAAGGGGTTCGCAGCGCCGGAGCGGCGGCGGATTTGAAAATGGTGGAGGACTGCAGCGCCGTTCAGTTGCTGGAATATGACGGCTATATGCTCGGGGCATATACTTGGGGAGACGGGGAACTGCCGGATGAGTTTGAGGATTTCGTGGACGAAATGAAGGAGTTGGACCTTCGGGGGAGCACCGCGGCGGTATTCGGCAGCGGCGATACGAGCTATCGGCTGTACTGCGGAGCCGTGGATC
This sequence comes from Paenibacillus macerans, assembly GCF_900454495.1. Classification (NCBI taxonomy): domain Bacteria; kingdom Bacillati; phylum Bacillota; class Bacilli; order Caryophanales; family Paenibacillaceae; genus Paenibacillus; species Paenibacillus macerans. The sequence continues at coordinate 3,966,132 of NZ_UGSI01000001.1, read as the reverse complement.
TGCTGGAGGAGAAGCTGAAGGAATGGGGCGCGGTTATCCCTCAGGAAAGCCTGAAGGTGGAGTATGGTCCAAGTCAAGAGGAGAAGGCGTTGTGCCGGGAATTTGGCGCCAATTTCGCCAAAAGCCTGAGCGCCGTTACCTAAGCCATGGCCCGCTGCGTGTTGGATTATGAGCTGGAGGAGTGGCTGCGGTCGCAAAAGGCGCCGGGTTGTCCCGAATGCCCCAAATTAACTTGGCAGAATCGCGTTCAATACGCCGTAAGTTACGCGATCAACGACTATTATACGCTGGAACCCGCAGTTCGCTTACATACGCCGATTCAGGTGCTCCTCAATCGGCGTTGGCCGCGGAACAAGGACGATTTTCCCGATCCGCTGCATTATTGGAAAGTATACAACGACATCGTAGGGCAACTGATCCGGATCTCGGAGCCGGATATTTACGAGCATCCAATAGCGTTATACGAAAAATGGGATACCCAGGTTGCCGAGCTTGATTTGCATTTATCCGTCATTTTTCAAACCGTCTGGCAGCGGTCAAAGGACCAAAAACCGTGGATCACCGTACAGAAGTTTTTGGTGGAGGACCACCCGGAACTCGTCAAAGCGTTTACGCACATGGCCAACGTATTTTGGAACAGCGCTTTTGGCGGGCCGCCGGATCAAATCGAAATATTCGCTCTGCTGGACGACCGCAAATATACGATTACGAAGGAGAGGCTGGATTTGAACCAATCGCTCGACTACGTGTATTTGCTGGCGGAAACGGCCGGGGAGCGGCCTTTTTTTGCCGCCCAAGCATAAATTATTTCCGAATGGACTTTAAGTTCCGTACTTCCGCGGCTACAATAACATCAAGCGAAAAAGAGATTTAAGGAGTGCGAGAACATGAACATCCAGGAGTTAAGAGAACACCGGCAGTACCCGGATAATATCGGACAAGAAACAAGCCGCGCGACGTTTGAACGCGATTATTCGCGGCTGATTCATTCCCCGACCTTCCGCCGGCTTCAAGGCAAATCCCAAGTGTTCGGCGCGGGCACGGGCGATTATTACCGCACGCGGCTGACGCATTCGCTGGAGGTGGCGCAGATCGCCCGGGAAGCGGCGCGCGCGCTGCTGCGGGCGTACCCGGAGGTGGCTGCGGACAAGGCGGAGCATCCGGGGCTGATCATCGATCCCGAGGTGGTGGAGTGCGCCGCGATTTGCCACGATTTCGGGCATCCGCCGTTTGGTCATAAGGGAGAAGAGGTGCTGGACGGCATCCTTGAGAAACTGGTGGAGGATAAAGTGAAGCAGGCGCTGGGGGAACGGAACGCCGCTCCCGAAGAGGAGCAGCATACGCGGGAGGCGATGCGGCGAAAATATGAGCATTTTGAAGGCAATGCCCACAATTTCCGGCTGATGATGTTTTTGGAGAAACGCGAAAATATCGACGGCCTGAATTTATCCGACGCCGTTCTGCTCGGTACGAACAAATATCCTTACCCCGGCACCGTGAACAAAAAAGGGCTGTACCTGCATGAGTGGGAGTACATTTCCTACATCCGGGACCGCTGGGGGATTCCCGAAGGCAAAAAGACGTTTGAAGCGCAGTTGATGGACCTATGCGACGACATCGCCTATTCGGCCCACGATTTGGAGGACGGCATCAAGGCCGGCAAAATCGAAGTGCACGAGCATTTTCTGAAAGATTCGCATATCGAGCGGCTGATTGTGGAAAAAATCATGACCCTTGACGACTTTTTCTGGGCCGGCTGGACGCCGGACAACATTTTGATCAAGGTGAAGGAAGTGCTCAGTTCGTTCCTGACGATCTGGAATACGAAGATGCCGGTCTGCGATCACGATTATTCCCGGACGCGCCGAGAGGTCAAGGCCTATTGGGTCAGCCTGTTCGTGGGCAGCCTCGGCGTGATCGACGACGGAAACTGGAAAAAGGTGACGTTCGTCAAGGAGGGCCGGGAAGACGAAGACATGCTGCGTACGGTGAGCGTGCTGAAAAGCTTCGCCTGGGTGACGATGATTCGCGATCTGCGGGTACAGCGTCTCCAGAAACGCAGCGCCTGGGTCATCAAACGGCTGTGGGACGCCTTCGTCGATCCGCAGACGTCCAAGTCGATCATCCCAGGCGACTGGCTGCGCCGATTTGACCGGGATCAGCAAAAGACGCGGCCAATCTGGACCTGGGAGCATATGATCATCGATTATATCGCCGGGATGACGGACGCTTACGCGGAGAAAATCTACAATGAGCTTTACGGGCTAAAGGTCGGCACGATTTACGATATGGATTAACGCATTTAGGATTTTACCGCATTTTGCGTCAACGCTTTGTATTGCTCATCCGTCAAATCGCCGCTGTGGTAGAACAGCTTGTAGAAACGGTTCACTTCGGCCCGGAGATCGTATTTGAAAACATCCGGATACAGTGTTTGGGATAACCAGATCATCCCGATATAACGGTTAACGGAAGGCGGAGAGCCCATCCAGCTGTACGGCGCTCCGGGCACCTCAAAGTAATTGCCGTCACGAATCGCCTTCATTTGCTTCCACGTCCCGTCGGAGGCCACACTGCCGTAAATACTCAGCGGAGCGAAGAAAATCACGTCGGGGTCCCATTGGACAATTTGTTCCAGCGAAACTTCATTGCCGCTGCCTTTGCTGGACGGGTTGTCCAGGACGGCCACATTGTCCCCGAGCAGATCGAGAATTTCGGCGTGAAAAGAACCCTTGGAAATGATATTGGTACCGGTGTCGCCTAAACTATACAGCACTTTCACTTTATGATCGCCGATCTTTTCCATCGTTTTCACGGTGTTGGTATAAACCTCGTCGCAATAATCCGCCAGGACTTTGGCTTCATCCGGCATGCCGAGCACCTCGCCCAGCGTGTTGTAGCTGCCGGCCATCGTTTTAAGCGTTGCCTCCACGAAAATCACCGGAATGCCAAGCTGTTCCTGAAGGGCGTCGAGATCTTCCGCGATGCCGTCCTTTTTCTCGCCGATATCGATGATCAGCTGCGGCTTGGCGGCGGCCAGCGCCTCCATGTTCAAATCGCCCGAACCGTAAAATTGGCCGAATACGGGCAATTGCAAATACTTGTCAGCGAGGTAAGCGCCGGCTTCGTCGCTCCATTTGCCGGACAAGCCCACGAGCTTATCCGGGGCCAGGGAGAAAAGCACGATTTGCGCCAGTGAACCCGAAGGGGCGATCCGCTCGATATTTTTCGGAATTTCCACCTCTCGTCCCGCCGAATCGGTGAACACTACGGTTTCCGTACCATCCGGCGACGGATTCGCATCTTGCCCGCCTACCGCCGATTCCGCAGCGCCGGGCGCGGCCTGTGCCGGGGCGGCCGGCGGCGATGGCTGCTCCCCTGCGGACCCGCAGGCAGCCAGCAACATAACTGTTGCCAACAACGCAATTGAGATTTTCGATAAACTAAACCATTTTCTTTTCAAGCGAAACACCATCCTCTCTCAAACCATTTTTCAAATTTCCAAAACGAACGATATCCCGCTTTCGCCTGGGCTTTATGTATCGGAAATCGCAAACCGGGGGACGCAAACGGAGATTTTCCCGTCATACAGGCGGGCCAGGTTAATGTCCACGCCGTAAAGCGAATGGAGCCTTTCTTCGTCCAGCACGCCGCGCGGGGGACCAAAGGCGGTCACCCGTCCCTCTTGCAGCGTCATCACCGTATCGGCAAACAGCAGGGCCTGATCGGGGTTATGGGTGGACTGAACCACCGTGTAACCCGCTTGCGTCAACTGCTTAACTTTGCTTAACACCCGCAGTTGATTGCCGTAATCTAGATTGGCCGTAGGCTCATCCATCAGCAGGATGCGGGCCTGCTGCGCCAAAGCTCTCGCGATCAGCACGAGCTGCCGTTCTCCGCCGCTTAGCTCCATGAACGCTCTGCCGCCCAGCCGGGAGATCCCCACTTGCTCCAGGGCTTGCTCCGCGATCAGCCGTTCTTGTTTGCCGGGGACGGAAAATACCGAAAAACTGGCCGACGTTCCCATCAGCACCATATCCATCACCGAATAGTTAAAGACAGGGGCGTGGGATTGGGGGACAAAGGCGATATGACGGGCCAGTTCACGCGGCGGCAGGGTTCGGGCGTTTTTGCCGTCGATGACGATTTCCCCGGTATAACCGGGAAGCAAGCCAAGGATGCAGCGGAATAACGTGCTTTTGCCCACACCGTTGGGCCCGAGCAGGCATAAGAGGCTGCTCCCCTGTTGGGTGAAAGTGACATTGTCCAGCACCCGCTCCTTTTTATAGGAGAAGCAAAGCCGTTCCACGCAAAGACTCAAGCGGAATCACCCGCCTTCAGAATCAGGCTGATGAAGAACGGAGCGCCGATAATCGCGGTAAGGATGCCGATCGGTACTTCGCTAGTCCACAAATTGCGGGAAAAGTTGTCCACGATCAGGAGAAACACCGCTCCGGCCAGCATGGAGGCGGGCAGCAGGCGCTGATAGTTGTTGCCGACCAGGAAGCGGGTGAGGTGCGGAATCACGAGGCCGACCCAGCCGATCATGCCGCTGACCGCCACGCTGGAGGCTGTAAGGAGCGTGGCGCATACGATGACGGCAAGCCGGACAGCTCCAGCATTAACGCCCATCGTGCGGGCCTCGGCATCCCCCAGGGTCAGCACATTGACGCGCCAGCGCAGCAGCAACAGCGGCACCAGTCCCAAAGCCATGGGAATGACAATGAAGAGGACCTCCTCTTTTTTCGTGCCCGCAAGACTCCCCATAAGCCAGTATGTAATAGCCGGAAGCTGTTCGTTGGGGTCCGCCACCATCTTAATAAAGGAGGTGCAGGCGGAAAACAGCGAGCCAACCATGATGCCGGATAAAATCAGGCCAAGCACCTGCCTGCTCTTCGTCCTTCTGCTTATGGCAAGCACAAGAAGCACGCAAAGGATGCTGAACATAAACGCGCTAATTGTAATCTCCCGCTTGCCGCCTCCGAGCAGAATAGCCAGCGCCGCTCCGAAAGCGGCCCCAGCCGAGGCGCCAAGCACGTCCGGAGCGGCCATCGGGTTTTGAAAGATCCCTTGATAGGCGGCTCCCGCCGCGGCAAGGCAGCAGCCGACGAGGCAGGCCAGGATGATGCGCGGAAGTCTGACATTGTAAAATATCGCTTGCTGCTGTGCATCGACGTTGCCCTCAGCGGGATGAACCGCCGCTAATATCAGCTTCAGCACCTCGCCGGGCGTAATCGGATATCGGCCCAGGTTCAAGGAAATCAGGATGATGATGAGCAGCAGCAACACCAGCGCCGGCAGCGTCCATCGATATCGTAAACTATTCAATCGTTTTCCCCACCTCCGTTAACGCTCATTTTTGTCGCTCATTGTAGCAATCGGCTGCATAAGTTGTCAATTGAAAATTATAATTAGATATAAATAAATATATTTAGTTATAATTAGTGATAAATGATACTGCCGATTCGCTGTTTTTTTCAGTAAATTTAAAAATAATAAATTTTTGCGGAGGATGAAGCATGAAGTTGGTTACTGTGGCGGGCCCGCCTTCATCGGGGAAAACATCCGTGATCTTGCAGTTGGCCGAAAGTCTGCGGGAGCAGCAGCAAACGCTCGGCGTCATTAAATTCGACTGTCTTACTACCTTCGACCAGCTTCGGTACAAGGAAGCGGGACTGCCCGTACAGGTAGGGTACTCCGGCAAAGTTTGCCCCGATCATTTTTTCGTCAGCAACATCGAGGACGGCGTGGAGTGGGGGAGAGGAAGCGGGCTAGATGTGCTGATTACGGAGAGCGCCGGTTTGTGCAATCGCTGTTCCCCTTATATCCGCGGCGTTTTGGCGGTTTGCGTCATCGACTGTTTGTCGGGCGTGCAGACACCGCGCAAAATCGGCATGCTCAAACTGGCGGATGTGATCGTGATCACGAAGGGAGACATCGTCTCGCAGGCGGAGCGCGAAGTGTTCCGTTTCAATGTTCGCCAGGTGAACGGCCGGGCCGCGATTCTGTTTGTCAACGGGATTACCGGCCAGGGCGCTTTTATGCTTGGCAAGCACGTAGCCAAGGCTGCCGAAACAACGACGTTAAGGGACGCGCGGCTGCGGTTTACGACCCCGGCCTCGGTATGCTCTTACTGTACGGGAGAAATGCGCATTGGCGAGAGCTACCAGATGGGTATGATGAAAAAAATGGAGTTCAGGTGATGGTTGATGATGATGAAATTTCAACGGCTGATCGAAACAAGCCCAATCGCTGAAATTGTGGAGCTGTATCCCATTGCGCGCGATTTTTTGCTTAATTTCGGCCTGGATGACCTGCCTTGGGAACGGACGCTGCTCGCAGCGTTGGAACAGGTGAATGAGGAACGCCTGCTGGAGTTTGGCTGCACTCGTGCGGAAGCCCCGTTTCAGTTTGCCGCTTTTTTGGAGACGATGCTGGAGAGCGAAACGCTTGAAAATGAAATCCGTTCGATTACGCTGCTTGGGGGCCGGGATAAAAGCGGCAATCCCGAGCAAATCAGCCTGACGATCCGCACCGGGGAGATCATCGGTATCGTAGGGCCTACGGGCTCGGGCAAAAGCCGGCTGCTTGCCGACATCGAATGCGTTGCCCAGGGCGATACGCCTACGCGGAGGCGAATTCTGGTCAATGACAGGCCGCTGGAGGACGAGGAGCGGTTTGGGATGGAGGGGAAGCTGGTGGCCCAGCTTTCGCAGAATATGAACTTTGTGGTAGACCTTAGTGTCGGGGAGTTCCTGGACATGCACGCCCAAAGCCGCCTATGCGCGGACAAAGAAGCGGTGATTCAGCAGTGCTTCGACTGCGCCAACCGGCTGGCGGGAGAGAAGTTTGGCCTGAACACGAAGGTAACCCAGCTTTCCGGCGGCCAATCGCGCGCTTTGATGATTGCCGATACGGCTTATATGAGCGCTTCGCCGATCGTTTTGATCGATGAGATCGAGAACGCCGGCATTGACCGGAAACAGGCGGTGAATCTGCTGGCCAGCAAGGATAAAATCGTGCTGATCTCCACCCATGATCCGCTGCTGGCGCTTAGCGCGGACAAACGGATCGTGATCCGGGGCGGCGGCATCCATAAAGTGATCGAAAAGACGGCTGAAGAGCGGGAGAGCCAGGTTCGGATCGAAGCGCTTGACGAGGCGCTGATGGAGGTGCGCCGCCGGCTGCGCCAGGGAGAGCTGATTATCGCCCCGGCACTTTAAGTGGGGATTGAACTACCTCTTTAGTTGAGGGGAGAGATGAATATGTGGGAATTATACGACGCGTTAATTGAAGGGATTGACGATTCCTGCACGGTGGAGGATTTGGTGTGCGGGCCCGGCACGGCCTTCGTACGCAGCAATTTGGGCTGCGGCTTTAGCGGAGTGCCGGCGGGAAGGACTAGACCGACCGTTCTTAGACAGAAAAATCCGGGCATGAAGCTGCGGGATCTTGCCGCATGCGTGAAGTCGTGGAATCTGCAGGAAGCCGGCGTCGGCCAGGCGGCGATCAACGCCTATTACAATGCCTTGCCCGTCGCCAAGGCCAATGGCGTTCCCGTTTCCGACGCCCGTTTTACGGAGGACCGGATATATGATCCGTTCATTTCCTACCAAGCGGCCATCCGGGACAAAAAAGTGGCGGTGGTGGGGCATTTTCATTATCTGGATCAGCTGTTCCGGCCGGTGTGCGACCTGTCGGTTCTCGAATTCGAGCCGAAGGAGGGCGATTTTCCGTATACCGCCGCCGAATATATTTTGCCGGAGGCCGAATTTGTTGTCATCACCAGCGCCGCGCTGACCAATAAAGCAATGCCGCGGCTTTTGGGGTTGTCACGGGGGGCCAAGGTAGTCATCGTCGGTCCCTCGACGCCTATGGCGCCGGTGCTTGAGCAGTTTGGCGTCTCCGATCTGTCCGGGATCACGATCAAGGACGGCGAGCGGGCCCGGCGTATCTGCTGCGGCCAGGAAAGCGGCAAAATTTACGCCTCGGCTCAGAAAACCAGCCTGAGGTTTCAATCATGAATAGGGGGATAACGATGCAGTTTACTTGGAATGCGAATACGGTCGGCTGGTTTAAGGCGGCCAGCGCCTACACCGGATTTCACGAAAAGCTGGCGGAGCGGCTGCGCCCCGTCATTGCGGGCAGCGAAACTTTGTTTGATATCGGCTGCGGCCTCGGGCTCCTGTCGCAGCAATGGCGTGACAGCGTGGGCAAAATCGTGTGCGTGGATATCAACGAAGCCGCCTTGGCTTCGCTGACCGAAGATATAGCCGCCAAGCAAATCGGCAATATCGAAGTGCGGCTTAACGATGCCTTTGACAGCGAGCCATGGTGCGACGTCATCTTGCTGTCCTATTTCGGCAGCCTGTCGGCCGAACGCTTTTTGCCGTATTGCCGCAAGCTGATTGTAATTGCCGATTGGGATGAAGGCAGCAACTTGACGGGACGAAGCGGGGCCGGGGCGGGCCGGGTGCGGCTCACGGCGGGCAAGCTTGAGGAGCGTCTAAGCGAAAGTGGAGTCCGCTATTCCCTGAAAGAGACGGCGCTGGAATTTGGCCAGCCTTTTGTATCCCGCGAGGACGCGGCCGACTTCTACGGGCAGCACGGTTCGCGTTTCCCTGCGGGAGCGGAAGCGTTCCTGAATCGGATCGTCCCCGTAAACCGGCCGCCCTACCGGTTTTATCTGCCTTATCTAAAAAGGATGGGGGTATTCGTGATTGAGGGGGAGCGATCAACGCAAAAAGCCGGGGATAACTAACCCTCGCCTTTTTTACCTTTTAGAATTCGCTGAATCTGAGGCGGACAGTGTCTTCCCGGCTTTTTGGGCTACTTCGTTGATCAAGAGCATAGGAGATCCCTTGTAAAACGTGCCGGTGGCATGATCTCTAAATCGGGCAAGCAACTCGACCGCTTTGCTGCTATTTCGTTTAAACAAGGAAGCATGGAAGCGTCAACGATGAAGAGGGCGTCACGATCCGGCAGGGTCAGTGTATCTACCTTTTGCACCGTAGCCGTTTCGAGCCGTGTCACAAATCGACGCCAGGTGAGGGGGCTGTTTAAAGGGACTGTCTAAAGGGTTCGTGTCTTGGTGTTCCTGCCTGCTGCCTGCCTTTGCACGATTATCCCTTTCGTTCATGGAGCAGGGGGTGGGGCTAAAGCAAGTCATGGGTTCCAAAAAAAGAGAAGAAAAAACAAACAAAAAAGATAAGGAAAAAAATGAGGCGGTTCAGGTGAGATTTTCGGCTTGATAAGGGAACGCATGTTTGGTATAATGAAATAAATGGAACTTACGTTCGTATATTCTTTATTCGGGGGCGAGTAAACATGGAGATCAATACGGGAACGGAACATCAGCCATTCAGCAGCCGTTTTAACAGCGAGCAGGACTGCATGGAAGCGCTAATCGCGATGAAGTGGCCAAACGGCTTTGTCTGCCCGCGCTGCGCTCACACCCGGTGCAGCCGTCTGACCTCCCGGCATATCCCTTTGTTCGAGTGCGGGAAATGCAAGCATCAAACATCGCCTTTGGTCGGCACGATTTTTGAAGGAACGCATCTCCCCCTGGTGAAGTGGTTTCACGCTCTGGAGTTGTTCCTGCTCCCTGACGGCATCTCGGCGCTGCGGCTGAGCAAGGTGATCCGGGTCACCTACAAGACCGCCTGGTCAATGCTGCACAAAATACGTCATTCCGTAGGGGAGTTCGATGCCCGGGAGCTGCTCTCTGGAGACGTGAAGGTGAACAGCGATCAGTATGGGCGTAATCCGTCCCAGTGTCAGCTTTCGCATCCGTACGCCTCGGCGGTCGTGGCCGGCTGCACGGTCAAGGATTCGGGCGAGCCGGAGCAGGTCAAAATCCGCCTGGTGCCAAATAAGCGGGGAGGCGAAAAGAGGGCAAACCGTCACGATCTAACCGCGTTTATTAGCGGGCATGTGGATGTCCGTACATCGGCGGTACAGTTGTTCCCTCAGGCCTTTCGGCTGTATGCGCCCTTGCGGAAAGTGGTGAGAGAGGCGTGGGAATCGCTGAAGAGTACGTATGGAGCCTTGGGACTGAAACATCTGCAGGCGTACCTGAACGAATACACCGGACGCCGCCGGTTGCGCCTGCCCGGAGGACTGCCCGGAGCGGAAGAAACGATGCGGCAGAAGTTGCTGCAGATGTGTGTGGCGATTCCGGCGATCCCTTACCGCAAGCTGATCGCGCGCCAACCCAATCAGCCCCTTGCGGCTGCGGCCTGATCGTGGACCTGGAACGGAAGGGTTAGCTTAATGCGGATCAATTTGATTGATGTGGGTTAGCATGAAGAGTGCGAGCGTTGCTCCAGATGGAAGGGTTCAGGCTACAGCAAAATCACGGTCTTTTCGTTTCCCGCGCGTCTTGTCCTTAACCCCTGTCTTGATCTCCCGTCCGGTCTGTTTCACCTCCCCTAAACCTGGTTCCTTTTCCTAAGCCCGTCTAAATTATCTCAAACCTATCTGCTTCTCCACCAAATAATTTCTTCTCCCGAGCTTGCCTGTTTCTCTGCTACCTGATCAAACGGGATAATCGTGCAAAGCGCACGGACAGCGAATGTTGATCTGCCGTAGAAGCTCGTCACTCTCGCTTAACCAAACGAAGCAGTGTTTTTCTATTTTGCAAGCTGCCTATGGGACACCAGAGCCGTTATTTTCGAAAAACAGAGGTTTGCAAAATCCCCTACAATTACAACGGCGGATTTGCGTGGCATTTGCGGCAGACCGGATAATACGATTCATTGCCGCCGATTTGGATCTGCTCGCCCGTGTAGACGGGTTTGCCGTTTTCCACCCGCAGGTTCATCGTCGCCTTGCGCGCGCAGAACCAGCAAATCGTCTTCATTTCTTCGATTTTGTCGGCGTAGATGAGCAGTAGCCGGCTTCCTTCAAAGAGCTGGTTTTGGAAGTCGTTTTTCAGCCCGAACGCCATCACCGGGATATCCAGCTCGTCGACGATCCGGACCAATTGCTTAATGCTGCCCTCGCTCAGGAACTGGCATTCGTCCACCAGCACGCAGTACAGCTTGGGGATATGGGTTCGGACGATTTCGAAAATATCGGTATCCTCGTAGATTGGGATGGCTTCCCGGCGCAAGCCGATCCGCGACGAGACGAAACCGACCTCATCGCGGTTGTCGATGCCTGAAGTGAAAATAAGCACGGGTTTGTTCTGTTCTTCGTAATTGTGGGCAACCTTCAAAATTTCAATCGATTTGCCGCTGTTCATTGCCCCGTATTTGAAAAATAACTGTGCCAATCCAAGACGTCCCTTTCTCTAATCATAATCGTCAAACATAATTATTCTATCATACAACAGCCCATCGCATAGATAAAGGAACCATGAATTACAGTATTATTTGCGATCATCGCCGCCTGCACAAATGCCCGGATCAACGGATGAACGATGCTTTTAAACGCCGAGCGTTCGGGCGGAAGGTATGGGTGGTTTCACTAACTGAACAGGTGAGTGGAGTAATGAATAGTTTGAAGGCTTCCGGAATGGCGGCATGCGCTTTAACTTGCGGATCATAATCTCGATCAATCCAATACGAATCATTCCTGTATCGCCCCTTTGCATCACATTGATTTTTCAATAAGATACCAAACTATTTTAATTGGCTGGCGATAATATCACATCGTCTCCCAAAGATTGGGCATATACTAATTTAAATTAATGGTTTGTAGAAGAGTTCAACGAGGAAAGAGCAGGTATCTGTCTATGAATTTAACCCATTCGCAAAGATTGGCCTTAGAGCATGTTACGGATTACGCGGTAAAATACAAGGAGGAGGCTCGGCAAGAGATTCGGGAGATTTTGCAAATGGCGAATATTGCTTCCGGCACTTGCGAGGCGGCCATAGATAAACTGAAGGCCCACACGCGGATCGCCATGCATTTTCATCCGGACAGACCGGACCCGATGATGCGCAGCGTTGCGGAGGCGATGCTTCAGCAGGGTTTGTACAAAAGCCAGTTCGAAACGCTGCTTTCCAGCGGCAGCGTGACGGCCTACCCCGGCGGGGCGCGGGATCAATGGGAGCAACGGCTGTTCGGAGGCGCCTATCCGTCGGAAAGCACCGTGCCAGGCGAACGGCCCAAATACGGCGCCCTGAACCTGATGCTGCATCCGGACGGGCCGGCGCCGCGGTTCGGGTCGTGTTATTTCCTGCTGGCGCCGGAAGTTACCCGCCGGGCTACCTTTACTTATATGGATTCCCACGATGACCCGAGGGAAAAAGGGACGTTGGCGGAGTTCGATATGATTTTGGCGGCTCTGCTGAAGGAGATTTTTCTGAGGGATTCCGCGCTTGGCGAAAAGGACCTGACACCGCGGAAATTTTTCGAGCATTTGCTGGCCCGGTTGGATCAGCCGTTTCCCGACCCGGCGGGGAGGGAGCTTCAGCGCAACTTGAACCATTATATCGAAGCCCAGGTACACGGCGACATTTCATTGGAAAAAGACGTCGAGGCGCTGGTGGCCGACCCTTCGTTCAAAAATGCCCCGGTGGGAGAAACGCTGGAACAACTGTGCCGCCGGTATTCGATTAAGCTATATTGGCATCAAGGCTTTGCGCTTCCGGTAGAGGAGGTGCCCAGCGATTTTCGGGGACCGGCGATGCCTTCCCTGGCAAGGCGTATTGCAGGACAAGGGCTCGTGGATGTCCGCATGGTCGGCGAGGCGGCCATGGATTTAAAGCGCGATCCTGCGGCTTGGAGCGACCGCGGCACTTATGCCGAAGTACTGCAGGAGCTTAAGCTCATGTGGCATGTGCTGGTGAAGTATGGGAAACCGGTTAAACTCCCTTGAATGGTCAAGGGAGTTAGTTTATTTGGGAGTAGGCGTACCTTGTCTACGGAAATAGCGGTAAAAAAGGGCACTATTTTTGCTAAAGCAGGGTGCTTATTCAAAATAGAGGAACTTTTTACCTTTATTATTGGAAAATGGGGGCAGTTTGGGGTTCTACCCAAGGTTTTTATCAAAATAAGACCAAAAATAGAGCTAGAATAAAAAGTGGACACCTCGTTAAGAGAAAAAGATAATGGAACTATCTGAGGAGGTGTTCACATGGGTGAACAACGGAAACGATATAACGAAGAATTTAAGAGACAAACGGTAAAATATCTCCAAGAACAGACAAAGTCGGTGGAGGACGTAGCCTTGGAGCTAGATATCCCAGCAAAGACATTGCATTCCTGGAAGGCGAAATACCGTGAGTTTAAGAACGAACCCATCACAAACGTCGAACGCGTTCGGGAACTCGAACAACTCTTGAAAGACAAAGAGCGTGAACTCCGCGAAAGCCAGCAGCGTATCGCCGATGTGGAAGAGGAACTGGCCATCGTAAAAAAAGCAGTGCACATCTTCAGCAAACCAAAGAAGTAAGGTTTCAGTTTATTGAAGATCACCGCTCCGAGTTTTCTTTGGAGAAGATGTGCCAGGTTTTTAGAGTTTCCCGGAGCGGCTACTACAAATGGCGAAACAAAAAGCCGAGTGAGCGAGCATTGCGTAAGTTACACCTGCTGAAAAGGATTACTTATCACTTCAACGATTCCGAGCAGCGTTACGGGGCCCCTAAAATCACGTACTTGCTGAATCAGGAAGGCGAGAACGTAACGGAGAGGACGATTGGTTTATACATGCGGGAGCTCGGCTTTCGCGCCTGTGTCGCACGTAAATACAAAGTGCAAACTACCGATTCTAACCATGACTTACCGATTGCTCCCAATATCCTTAACCAGCAGTTTCAAGTGAACAAACCCAATAAGGTTTGGGTTACCGACATTACGTACATTCCTTGTAGAGAAGGTCGGCTGTACCTTGCCAGCGTTATGGACCTATGCACCCGTGAGATCGTGGGCTGGCGTTTGAATGACCGAATGACAACCGATCTTGTTCTGGACGCTCTGAAGGATGCCTATGTGGCCAAAAGGCCTAAAAAAGGGCTCATTCATCATTCGGATCGAGGGAGCCAATATGCGTCCCACGAGTACAGAGAACAACTCAAAATTTACAAAATGACAGCCAGCATGAGCCGCAAAGGCAACTGCTACGACAATGCTTGTATTGAATCCTTTCACAGCATCCTCAAGAAGGAGTTGATTTACTGCAAGCGATTTAAGACCAAGCAGCAAGCCTATGACGAGATCTACCGTTACATTGAATTCTTCTACAACCGAAAACGGATCCATGGTTCACTCGGCTATTTGTCACCGGTTCGCTTTGCTGCGCAATTTAATAAGAGAAAAGTTGCTTAAAAGGGTGTCCACTTTCTTGACAGAGGTCCAAAATTACCGCTATCGCTAGGTAGTGGCTACCACCGCAAACTCACTTACTCTATAGAAGTTTTTCTTACGGCGGGTTAAGCCGCCGCCCGGGCGCCGCCGCGTTTGTTTTTGCGGATTTGCACCGCCATCACCGAGGCGACGAAACATAAGAAGCCGGCGATGACGAAAGCCTGCGAGTAGCTGCCGAGCCAGTCGCGCAGGGCGCCTGCGCCGAAAGCCGCCGCCGAAGCGCCGAGCTGGTGGGCGACGACGACCCAGCCGAAAATCATCCCGGATTTCTCTTTCCCGAACGCTTCGCCCGCAAGTTTGACGGTTGGCGGAACGGTCGCGATCCAGTCCAGGCCGTAAAAAACGGAGAAGACCACAAGCATGTAAGGCGAGGCGCTATTGAGGGCAAAGGGCAGGAACAGCAGGGACAATCCCCGCAGCCCGTAATAGCAGAACAGCAGCTTGCGGCTGTCGAAGCGGTCGGACAACCAGCCGGAAATCGTGGTGCCGAACAAATCGAACACCCCCATCATGGCAAGCAGTCCAGCGGCCGCTACCTCCAATATTCCGTGATCCCCGCAGGCGGCGATCAGATGCGTGCCGATGAGTCCGTTCGTGGACAAGCCGCAAAAAAAGAACGTGCCGGCAAGCAGCCAAAACGTCGCGTTCCCCATGGCCAACCGTAAATTTTGCAGCGGCGCGAGAAAAATATTCCCGCGAAAAGGGGCCGGCTTCACCAGTTCGCTTGAACCATACGGTGCGGCGCCCACGTCATACGGATGATTCCGCATCCACACGGCCACGGCCGCAAGCACGATTACGATGCTGGCTACGGCGGTATAAACGGCGTATCTCCAGCCGAAGTCGGACGTCAATTTGGCGAACAGCGGCAGAAACAGCAGTTGCCCGGTAGCGGCGCTGGCCGTCAGCAGGCCGACGACAAGCCCTTTGCGCTTCACGAACCACTGATTGCTGACCGTCACGCCCAGCACATTGGCCATCATGCCTGTCGCCAGCCCGGAGACAAGCCCCCACAGCAGCTCGAATTGCCATAAGGAGCGGATAAAAGGAGTCACGGCCAGGCTAAGTCCCAAAACGGCAAGTGAACATACGATGACTTTGCGGAAGCCGAATTTCAGCAGCAGTGCAGCCGAGAAAGGGCCGACCAGCCCGTAAAGAAAAATACCTACCGAAATGACGCTGGAAATGCTGCCGCGGCTCCAGCCGAATTCATGTTCGAACGGAACGAGCAAAACGCTGGGCAGCGAGCGGATGCCCGCCGATACGAGCAAAGTGGCAAAGGTCAGCAGGACGATAATCCATCCGTAATAAACCTTTGATTTGAGTTTGATGCGGTCTTGTTCTTTTGTTTCGCTCATCGTATGGTTCTCCCTCTTGTTGTATTTTGTTTGTACATACAAATTAAATAAACAGAAAACCCCAGTTTGGCTTTTTCCGCAAAAAACCGACTCTTCGGCAGGCAATGCCTTATAAACTCATTGTTTACCGTTCAATCAGTTCGCTTGCGGATTCCTGCTGCCGGGTCAGCCATTCGGCCAACTCTTTGCCGAGTATAGCCTCATAAGATGCTTTCAGCTTTTTGGAAGCTTCGAGGAGCGAATCCTTCATGGCTATGCCTTTTTCCGTCGGATACACAAGAACGGTTTTTCCCTGAACCTTGCGCTCCACCAACTGCTTTCCCGCAAGCTTGTCGATAAAACGGGTCAGCGTAGAGGGAGTAATGTACAGCTTCTCGGAAAGCTCCTTTTGGGTGATGCCGGGATTGGCGATGACGAGCCGGACCAGATAACCGTAGGCCGGGGTCAAGCCCGTCGTGGCAAACGCATCGTCGGCGAGGCGCGTTATCGCCCGGCTTAAACGGTTGGTGGTGAAGTACATACAGGTATGTAAAAACGTTCCGTCTTGTTCAGTGACTGGTTCTGGGACGGCGCTTGGTTCCTTCGGCATGGGGGTTCCTCCTTTTCTGGGCGCTGCTGCAAACCTATTTTGTATGTACAACAAAAATAAAGGAGGCGGGCGATTTTGTCAAGAGAGCAGCCGAAATTATCCGATAAGCCGCTCAAGGAAAGGGTGGATGTCTTCCGGCTGCACCGTGGGTTCGAATCTTTGCAGCACTTGACCGTCACGGCCGATCAGAAACTTTGAGAAATTCCACTTCACTCCGTTGCCGGCATAAATGTCCGGATATTTTTGCTGCAAAAAATCGCTCATCCATCGGCCGTCCGCGCTGTCCGGAGCAAATCCTTGAAAAGGCGCCTGCTCCGTTAAATATTGAAAAAGCGGGTGCGCCGCCTCGCCGCGGACGTCGATTTTCTCAAACAAGGGGAATGTTACACCGAACTCCCGCCGGCACGTTTCCCGCACTTCGCCGTTGTTCCCGGGTTCTTTGCCGTTGAACTGGTTGCAGGGGAATCCGAGAATTTCGAAGCCCTGATCCCGCCAGGTTTCGTAAAGCTTCTGCAGGCCGGCGAATTGGCGCGAGAAGCTGCATTTGCTGGCCAGGTTGACGATCAGGAGAATCTTTCCGCGATAAGCGGATAAATCAATTAGCGTTCCGTCGATCAACGCGGCTTGAAAGTCGTAAACGGACATTTTGGCGTGCCTCCTTTATTTCCGGCTTAATTCCCGGCGTTGCGAGCTTTTTACGCTCCCGCTGCATTCAGCATACCGCCAAAACCCGAAGAAGAGAAATATTTGATTGTTATATGCTTAATAGGAAATCGATATAAAAGAAGCAAGGCCGAAAGGTCATTTTCAAGAACCTTCGGCCAGCAGGCGGTTGACCAGCTTGCTCATGCCATCCCAGGAATCCTTCATCAGGAAGAGGTCCTGAATCGGCGTATTCCAGGGGCGGGGAATGCCGATCGTTAATTTGCCGGCTTCCTTGGCGGGGAGCAGATTATGCGGTCCGTCATCGATCAGCAGGTCGAAATTGACCAGGGATTTGCGTCTGGCGATAAAAAAGTTCTCATACGGAATAAAGGGCATATGGCGCTGCAGCCAGTTCCATTTTTCCGGAACCGCGGACGGCCTGGCGGCCGTGACGATAATCACGTCATGCTCGGAGGCGATTTTCCGCACTTCTTCAACCGTATGCTCGTCAAAAATTTCAAGTTCCTCGTACAAACCCGGCCGTCCGAAAAAAATGTCCTCATTGCAATCGGGATGCCAGATTTTCGTCATGTCAAAGCTGGTCATCTTCTCCATGGTCAGCGGCCGGTCAGGGTACTGCAAATTATGATAGTGTATCGCTTTGGGCACGAGATGGCAGATCGTATCGTCCATATCGATAGCTACAATTTTTTTGCGCATGGTTTAATCTCCTGATTATGTATTATGTTTTCTTTATCCAACAGTAGCGGTGCAGGTCCATAATAAAATGAAAAAGTATGAATTAATCGTAACATAAGCCGCCATTTTTTATCTATAATTGAATCAGTTCGATTCAAGTTCCAAAATTTCCAAATAGGGGAGATGGAAACATGAACACCTTGGGGAAAACACTGCCGAGAAAAAGTTTGGAGGAGCTGGGAATTTCGGCTCGCAATGTCATCGATTTTCTGGATGAAATGGAAGCGCAATCAATTGAGCTGCACAGCTTTATGCTGGTGCGCCACGGGCATGTGGCGGCCGAAGGCTGGTGGGAGCCCTACCGCCCGGAGCTTCCTCATATGCTGTTTTCACTGAGCAAAAGCTTCACCTCAACCGCGATCGGCATGGCGGTGCAGGAAGGTCTGCTGAAGCTGGACGACCCGGTGATCTCCTTTTTTCCGGATGATCTGCCTGACGAGATTTCGCCCAATCTGGCCGCGATGCAAATCCGTCATTTGCTGATGATGGGCACGGGCCATGCCGCCGATACGACGGAAGCGCTGCACGAAGCGGAGGACGGCAACTGGGTCAAGGCTTTTTTAAAGCAGCCGGTGGAGCATGAGCCCGGAACGTTTTTCTTGTACAACACCGGTGCCACTTATATGTTGTCGGCGATTTTGCAGCAGGCGTCCGGTCAAACGCTGCTTGAGTTTTTGCGGCCCCGGTTGTTTGAACCGCTTGGCATTGAACATCCAACCTGGGAAACCTGTCCGCGCGGCATCCATACCGGGGGCTATGGCTTGAAGATTACGACCGAGGACATCGCCAAGTTCGGCCAATTGTACTTGCAAAAAGGGTTGTGGTACGGCAGGCGGCTAGTGGAAGAAAGCTGGATTGAAGCGGCGGTCTCGAAACAGATTTCCAACGGGGACGGCGGGGACAGCGACTGGGCGCAAGGGTATGGCTATCAGTTTTGGCGCTGCCGTCACGGCGTATATCGGGGGGACGGGGCGTTCGGCCAATTCTGCATCGTTTTGCCAGAGCGGGACGCGGTGATTGCGATGACAGCGGGCACAAACGATCTTCAGGGCGTGCTGAACGGGGTATGGGATCATTTGCTAGGCGCCTTTGGGCCGGTCCCGGCCGTCCCGGACGGTTCGTCCGGGGAGTTGGAGCGCCGGCTGCGGGAGCTTCGTCTTGAACCGCCGCGGATGGAATGCCGCCCGGACGCCGAAAACCGGCTGAACGGGCAAAGCTACAGCCTCGAAGAGAACGAGTTGGGTCTGGCGAGCTTTCGTATGGATTTTTACGAAAAGAAGGCCAGCCTGCAGCTCAAAAACAAGCAAGGGGAGCATGCCCTTGAATTGGGCCGGGGCGAATGGGGGATCGGGCGGTCATCCCTGTCCGGGCCGGAGGAACGGGTCGCCGCTTCTTTTACCTGGCGAAACGCGGAAACGCTGCTCCTGACGATTCGGCGGATTGAAACGCCGTTTGCGCTGAGCGTCGAAGTCGAGCTTTTTGAACAGGGGATTGAAATCCGCAGTGAAATCAATGTATCCTTTGGGGAAACGAAGTTCGCTCCGATCCGGGGGAGGCTGGAATAAAGAGCAGATCCTGTCCCTTGGCCCTATCGTTGAAATAGCTGCAAAATGCACTTAAAACGAATGATTGGGTATATTGATAGAAAGCTAGCTGTATGATTTGCGAGTAATCGTCATCGCTTCAGAGAAACAGGAGGACCGACAATGAACCAGGCTGTGGAAGCTTTTTTGAATGAGGTGTGGAAAGAAGTCACCGCGATATACGCCAAAGAAAGCAAGCGGATCAATGAACCTAGCAATCAAAGCAGGCTGCAGGCAGGAATCATGGATTACCTTCAAGTAGCCTGGAGAAAAGGCAAGCATACCCGGGAAGCGGGGGAAATTCACATCGATGTCTATGAGCCGTTCTCCTGGAGCGACAGTTCCTACAAAATTGAAGCGGGCGCTTATATTACGGAGTTGAGCGACGAACTGCTGACCGAGGAGTTTTTTCCTGCCTTGTGCGGGCTTGTAGACGGTCTGTTCCGCTCGGAGGAGCTTGGTTCCCGTTTTTTTGATTACAAGTTTGAAATTGTATTTGAGTTTGAACGGGAAAGATCGAAACTAACGCTGAACCGCCAGTTGTTTAATGAGCCCAAACGGAGCCAATTGCAAAAGTCGCTGGAACAGTTTATCCAAACCAAGATTCTCTCCGATCCGCCCGTGCAGCCGGGTGAGCAGGACATGTTCTTTTTCGCCCAACATTTGGCCAATCCTGATCTTCGGGAGCGTGAAAAAACTGGCCGGAGCGGCCCGAAAAGCCCAACCGCCGCTAAAAGAAGGCCTGGAACAGCTGCTCTCGCTTTAAATGTCGGTGTTGTTGTTGGGATAAGCCGAGCCGGCCGGGGGAAGGCAAGAGCCTGCGTTCATACGCGGGCTCTTGCCTCTGCTTACATGGTAGTTATCTATAACCGAATAACCCGCCGGAATTCTATCGCCAGTATACTTTGCAGCGGCGGCGCTCAATGTGCTAAAGGTCACTGATCCGAGGAATGGCTTGATTTTGCCATTTTTGCACCTGAGGAATTGGAGAACCAGCAGGTAGGCTACCGCGTGGATCCGGCAGGCCGTTCATTGATTTCAAACGAGGAAGGAGCCTGGCAGGAGGAATGGATCGTTATCGGCCATACGCTGCTGACCGGCGATCCGATTATTGTCGACCTCGGCGAAGCAGGACATCCCGTCTCTTACTTAATGCACGGCATGGGAGAGTGGGGAGCGGGCAGCTATATCGCCGGTTCAATGCAACATTTGAGAGATATCTTCAAAAAAGCAAATAAATGGATGTCGGGCCAAAGCAGGCCGCAAACAAATCGGAATCTGCCGGTCACGTGTGCCGAGTTGGATGCCTTGGTCGCCGAAATCGCGGAGATGGACTACGCAGATGCGGAAACCTGGAAGATGCTGCTTGACCCGGCATACGAATCGGCCAAGGCGTATGAAGAGGAGATGATCCGGCAAATCCGGGCCATGAATGAACAAGGGACACAGCTCGATTGGACGAGGCCGAAGGAAACGTCCGGAAGACATTCCGATGCTGCAGAACCACGTATGCTGCGCGCTTTGCCTGGATTCGCAAGATCGTGTGATTTTCGCTCAATATGCCGATCATACCTCTTCGCGTATTGTCAGAGCCCGGAGCGGTTCGGAAGGGATGGAGGTGCTGCTTGATCAGGGCATACAAGACGTGGACGGAATCTATGTCAATGAAGAATTGGATGAGCTGTGGATCTATGATTCCCCCGTCGTACAGCTTAGAACTTACTCCACCGGGGAACCGGTCCAAAAATATGATCCTTGCCAATGGTCTTACTCACCGTACCTGATATCCAACCGGGTTTCAATTCAGCCCCAGGCAAGCATGGTTGCCATTAGCCATAAAACGAAAGTACGGCTGGGGTAACGGACCGGAGGAAAGGAAGCACCCACCCCAAGCTTGGCTGCTGAAGGCGGGTTTTGTGCTTTCCAATTCTATTGGATATTTCCAATCAGAGCGCCTGCGTCAGACCGTGGAAACGTGCCGGCCGTCCATGTTCATTCAAAAATCAGATACCAAAATATCGCAGTTTCATCGCTGTTTTTATGAATGCCCCGATATAGATGAAAATCAAACCCGCCTATAACAAAGCCGCAGCTCCGGTAAAATTCGCATGCCTTCACATTGTTGCTCTGGGTTTCCAGCATGATTCCGGGCATTCCGCCGTTATGCGCCCACCGCTTGGCCTGTTCGATCAGTTTGCGGCCGATTCCGTACCCTCTATAGTTTTTGTCTACGGCTATGTCTTCGATAAGAGCATAGTTGTTCCAGTTCCGTTTCAATACGAGACGGCCGACTGCCTGATTATCCAAGCAAGCCAAATACACGATTTGATCGGGGTTACCGATGTAGTCCGAGTAGTTTTCTTCCTCCGCGTCTTTAAATTGCGGATCCGAATAACTTTTTGTATAGCCGGGGATTTTGTTCACTGTGAAATCGATTTGCCTGCCAGTCAGGGACAAGCTGAGGGTGGAATCTACGGTAAAACTGTCGTCGATATCTTGCCAGGCATCTTCATCTGCCGTCGAGAGTTCCCGAATCACAATATTCATACAAATCCTCCTAATTCTTTACGTTGGGGCATACCTGGCGAGAGCATGGCGGGAAAGACGGGCCGCGAACTTCCCTGCTTGACGGGCAACCTGCCGCCGTCTCCAAGCCTTAGCGATGGACGGAGCAGCGGTAGCAGGCCACTTCCAATGACACCAGCCATTTTAATAATAATTGTCTTGACCCCTTTTTCACAATAGATTTACAATTAAAGGGTGATATCCATTATTTAAGGAGGGGTAACCATGTCGAAGGTAGCAGTCGTAACCGGATCGGCGGGCGGCTTGGGCAAAGGAATTGCACGGCGTCTGGCAAAGGATGGCTTCAAAATCGTACTCCACGATATCAATGAAGAACTGTTGCAAAGCGCACTGAAAGAATTCGAAGCAGACGGTTATGAAGTTCTGGCCGTCGCTGGAGACGTGTCCAAGCGCGAGGACCAGTTCAACCTGGTAAGCAAGGCGGTGGAGCGGTTCGGACGTTTGGATGTATTCGTAAACAATGCGGGGATTGACGCGGTTTCGCCGTTTCTGGAAATCGACGAGAAGCAGTTGAACAAGCTATTTTCGATCAATGTAAACGGCGTCGTTTTCGGAACGCAGGCTGCAGCGGAACAGTTTATCAAACAGCAATCCAAAGGCAAGGTAATCAACGCCTGCAGCATCGCCGGACATGAAGCTTACGAAATGCTGAGCACCTATTCCGCGACCAAGCATGCGGTCAAGGCTTTCACCCATGCGGCGGCCAAAGAATTGGCCAAGCACCAGATTACGGTAAATGCGTACTGCCCCGGTGTTGCTAAAACTAAGATGTGGGATCGCATCGATGAAGAGATGGTCAAATACAACGACAACCTGAAGCCGGGCGAAGCC
Source organism: Paenibacillus macerans (assembly GCF_900454495.1). NCBI lineage: Bacteria > Bacillati > Bacillota > Bacilli > Caryophanales > Paenibacillaceae > Paenibacillus > Paenibacillus macerans. The sequence continues at coordinate 3,943,468 of NZ_UGSI01000001.1, read as the reverse complement.
TTCGAGAAGTTCTCCAGCGCGATTGCCCTAGGACGCTACCAGACACCGGAGGACGTAGCCAATCTGGTGTCCTTCCTTGCCTCGGACGATGCCGACTATATTACCGGCCAGGCCATTCTGACGGACGGCGGGCTGGTGTATCGTTGAGACGGCTCCGGCGTATGGATCAAATTTAAAAGGGGAGAGGCCCGTGTGAAGACGCGGGCTTCTTCCCTTTTAAAATCTTAAGCCTCTTCTCCCGTCGCAATCGGATTCTCCTCATAGCTAATCCAATCGCTCCAGCTTCCCGCGTACAGCTTCACCTGCGGATAGCCGAGCTTGTGCAAGGCCAGCACGTTGGGGCAGGCGCTGACGCCGGAGCCGCAGTACACGATAACCTCGCGTCCGGCATCCAGCGCATCGGTTACCGGAGCGAGCTGATCTTTGAGCTGTTCGCCGCTTTTCCAGGCTCCGCGCTCGTCGAGCAGCTCCTTCCAGAAGCGGTTGATCGCGCCGGGGATATGCCCGGCCTTGGCGTCCAGCGGCTCGGTGCGGCCGGCGTAGCGGTCGGCGGCGCGCGAGTCGACGAGCACGGTGCCGGGATCGCCGAGCGCCCGGCGAACGTCCTCCACGCCGGCCAGCATGTCCGGCCGGAGGGTAGGGGCGAAGGCGGCGGGAACGACGGTCCGCCGCTCATCGGTGACCGGGTAGCCGCCGGCCTGCCAGGCGGCAAATCCCTCGTCCATGACGTAGACTTCGTCATGGCCCAACCAGCGCAGCAGCCACCACAACCGGGCGGCGTTCAAGCCCCCTTGGTCGTCGTACGCGACGACCCGGGAGGCATTGCCGATCCCCGCCCGGCCCAGCCGCTGCGCGAGCGCTTCCGGGGCAGGCAGCGGATGCCGCCCGCCGTGCGCGCCTGCCGGTGCCGAGAGATCTTCCTCGAGATCGAGAAAGACGGCACCGGGAATATGGGCGGCGGCGTAAGCTTCGCGCCCCGCCTGCGGATGGCCGAGCTCAAAGCGGCAATCGACAATGACGAGGTCGGGTTCGTACATGCGGGCAAGGCCCCACTGTTTGGATACGATCGGTTGGATCAAAGGCGACGGATTCATCTTGAATAACCTCCTTTATTTGCGAATCTCGAAAAACTGGCAATCCCGGCGCGGGTGGTAGGTAATGTCGCTGACACCGGATTGGGTAATGATCGTCTCTTCGGTAAAGCGAATAATGTGCGTGTTGTTTTCGACGAGATGGTCGTCCCGGAAAACCCTGACGCGCTGCTTCCGGTCAAGGGCTTCCTGAAAGTCGGCGTCCGTCAACAACTCTCTTGTTATCGGCATATGTAAGGCTCCTTTTAAACGGGAGATAGCTAATCCATTTCATTGTACCCTGATCTGTCTGCCGGGGAAAGCCGGACCGGAATATCGTCGTTTTTCGTTGCCAAATTTGATTGAGGATATTTCGCCGTTTCGCTATAATATAGGGGTTTGCGATTCGCATTATGAACGGATTTAGACTAATCATGGAAGCAGGGAACTGCCAGTATGAATTCGAATGCCAAATTGTCGGCGAAATACGAAATCCTCTACATCATCGGAATCATCGCCATTTCTTTCTCTTCGATTTTTGTCCGCTGGTCAAGCGTTGACGTGTCGGTGATTGCGATGTACCGCTTGTATTTGACCAATTTGCTGATGCTCCCGTTGCTGTGGAAATACCGCGGGGAAATATTCCGGCTAAGCGCCAAGCAATGGGCGCAGCTGCTGTTTTCCGGCTGTATGCTGGGGCTGCATTTTTTGCTGTGGATGCAGTCGCTCCGGTTGACCACCGTCGCCAGTTCTACCGTTATCTTGACGTTGGAGCCGATCCTGGTCATGGTCGGTTCTTTTTTCCTGTTTGGCGCAAAAATCAACAAGGCGATGATGGTCGGCATCGGCATGGCGCTCATCGGTTCAATCGCCATCGGTTCCGGGGATTTTTCGCTGTCCGGGCAAGCGGCGGCCGGCGATTTGCTGTCCCTGCTCGGGACGATCGCCGTCGCCATCCACATGCTGGCCGGCAAGCAGCTCTTGAAGCATATCAGCGCTTTTGTCTACAATTTTCTGGTGTTTGCTGTCGCGGCAACTTCGCTGGCGGTGTATAACGCCATCTGCGGGCTGCCGTTTACCGGATATGCTCCGCGGGAATGGGGGATTTTTTTGCTGCTCGCCATAGTCCCCACTTTGTTTGGGCATTATCTGTTCAACTGGCTGATGAAATATCTCAGCGCCTCGGCCGTATCGATGGCTGTGCTCGGCGAACCGGTATTCGCTTCGCTGCTCGCCTGGCTGCTGTTGAAGGAAAGCCTGTCAGCGCTGCAGCTTTCGGCGGGGGCGCTGATCCTATGCGGGGTGTGGATTTTTATCAGGTACGGAAAAGAGACCACGAATCCCGAGCGCAAAAGCCCCAAGTCTTTATCGGCGGCGGGGGACGGGAGAAAAGCGGGCTGACCGGGAGAGATTGGCTGAGCGCAAGGCCAGCCGGATGACCGAAGGCAAGTCGAAGGATCGAAGGCAAGGGAGAATTCATGACGGTGGTATCCTCGGCGTTGCGTTGCATTCTAATAGACGGATTCCGTGGCGGAATCAGGCTTTCTATGGAGGTGGCAGCAACCCCGGGAGCAAAGCGCTGACGCCAAGCTGCCCGGGGCTGAGACGTGGGACTTGACATAATGCGGAGCGGGGGAAGGCCACTTGGGCGTCCCCCCGCTTTTTATTTTCCTTGGTTGCTGGCGATAATCATATCGACGAACAGGCCGATTTGTTCCTTGACGGCGATCGGGTCGTAGCGGTAAAACGTGTCGAAGTCATTGTAAAAGACTTTGTTGTTTTTGATCGCGTCGATGTTTTTCCAAACCGGGGAGGCTTTCAGGTTGTTCAGCGCTTCGCCGGTTTTGTCCGGGTCATAAGTCGTCAGGAACATGTAATCGGCGGCATATTCCGGCAGCGCCTCCAGCGACAGCTGGAAGGTAGATTCCTTCGGATCCCACTTTTCCGGCCCTTTGAGCTGCAGAGCGTTATACAGCGCTTGGCCTCCGCGCCCGGCGTTGTCCCCGAAAATCCACAGCTCGCCTTTGTTGGTCAGCTCATAGATCCCAAACGTGTCGTCCTCTTTAACGACGCCTTTCAGCTTTTCCCGGCCTTCGGCGGCCTTTTGGTCATAGTCGGCCAGGAAAGCTTTGGCTTTCTCGGGTTCGCCTACGATGTCGCCGAACGTTTCCACGGTGTTGTAGATGTCCGTGGTCGTACCGTAAGGAAGGTACAGCGTCGGCGCGATTTTGGACAGCTCATCGTAATTTTTGTCGTACATCACCACGATTAAATCGGGCGCAAGCTCGAGCGTTTTTTCCAAATTGACGGGGTTTGCCCCGACATCCTCGGTATTCGCCAGCAGGTCCTTGAGGAACGGATTGTTGAAGGCGTCCGGTTCGGCGCCCACCACGTTGCCGCCCACGGCCAACAGCTCCCCGGCGTAGTAGTCGGTCACGATCCGCTGCGGCTTCACCGGAATTTCGACCGGTCCCTTGACCGTATCGTAAGTACGGGTCTCGGCAGCGGCTTTTCCACCTGTATTTTGCCCGGCGGCGTTCGTATTTCCGGCCGCCTGATTGGCGCCGCCGCAAGCGGTTAATAGGATCGTTAACGCAAAAGCGCACGCGGTGATCGAAAATATCTTCTTTTTCTTGTACATATGAGCCTCCCTCTTATCCAACAGCAACATTTTCTAATCAAAAAAGATAATGATAATCATTATCACCAAATGATCTGAAAAAATCATAGCAACATCCATTTTTTCTGTCAATACGGAAGTGGTGAAATTTCCGCCGCAACGGCCGAAATATTCTATATATAAAGGCGTAAGGCGGCGCCCGGGCGAACGAACCGGATGCTAAGTCTGGAGAAGGAGAGGAGTTTCTACCGGATGTTAAGGAAAATCGCCGAAATATTGAAGGAACTGCTGGTTTTAATCATCGCTTTAACAGGTATCGCAGTGACGGTATATATGCAATACCGGTGGGATTCATTTGGCCACAGGCAGCGGGCGCTAATTGAGGAGGGGGATGCCGAGCTTGCGGCAAGCGCTTTTGATTCCGCTTTAACTTTGTACGACAGAGCGTTGGAAATAAACCCGCATAATGCAGAGGCCTTGAAAAAAAAGAAACGGTCCGAGGAGGTCATCCGCGCCGCGGATTCATTGGTCCGCAAAGGAGAAGAAGCGATGCGGTTAGGGCAGTTGGATGAGGCGTACGATTATTTTGTACAGGCTAAAAAACTGTTTCCCTTGAATCCTAACGACGGTTATCAAAGGAATCTAAGCGTTTTTGAAAAAGATTGGGTACGCACCTACTTGGACGCTCTGCAGCAATTGGATGAGAATTGGACGGCAATCAACTTGCGTCTGCAGAAGGGGGAAACCGCAACCTCGGAAAGTGTAATGAACGACATTGCGGATATGTACCCTTTGGCGCAAGCGGCTTATCGGGCATCTAGCGGCGAAAGCAAGCTGAAATCCCCCGAAGGGATCGAATTCTATGAGGAAAAACGGACGATGATTAAACAGTTGACCGGCAACCTCGTACGCTACGGCATATTTCCCGAAAATCCGAACGAAGGCTTGGCGGAGAAGGACGAATTTATCCGGAACGTACAAAATAAATACCAGGCATTTCTGGAAAGGTTGGCCGCTCGCAAGGCGTGGCTCCGAGAAAGGCATCCCGATATTTATAAATAAGGCCAAGAAGCCGGCCCTCCGCAAGGAGTTGATCGCGTTAAGGACGGGCTTCGGATTATTTTAAAGGGTGATTCCAGTCAATGGAGGGAATTGCCCCGGAAATGTTCAACAGGCTGCGGGCGTAAGCAAGCTGCAGTGAGTCCCCGTTCCGTTGAGGGAAATAAAAGCAGGCTCCCGCGATACACGCGGCAAAAAAATCGGACCAGCCGGTGTAATTGGTTTGAGCCATTTTGGCGGCTTCAAGGCAGTACCCGTTGGCCTCGGATTCCTTTAGCCAGCGCCTCCGCACGCCCGCTCTGGACAGCGCCGTCAGCAGGGCGAAATCAAAGGCCGCAATGTTGGCCGGAGGGAGGATGTGCATCCACTGGTTTACGCACTTCAGCTTATGCTCCGTTTCGCCGTCCTCCCGGAAGCTCGCCAAAAGCTGCCTGCGGACCGCCGCCGACATGGTGGATATCCGCTGCGACAATTCGTTGAATTCACAGCGGTGTCCTTCATAAAACAGCCACCTGAGCTTGGTCTCAAAACCGGCTTTATCGTGAATCCCGAGAAACGACAGCCATTCCTTCAGCCGGGACCTTGGGCAAACGTCCAGTTCATGGCAGCCGCAGAGCTGACGGTATGGCTCCGGTCCGGCGGCGAACAACGGGTACGTCATAAAATGGTAAAAAATAGTTTGATTCAAACGGGCTTTTCCCAACATGAGCATAAGTCCTTTCAGGTTCAGGATTGGCGCATCCGGCGAATTCCGCGGATTTTCCGGTATTCGAAAGCAAGCCGGTATACACTGTAAATCCACAACACCGCCAGAAAACCGAAAAGCATCAGGTTTGGTGCGATAACGGGGGAAGCTGTCTGCGGGCCGGCGACTTCCAAATAAAATGGCTGGAATTCCGGCAAAGCTTCCGCACCGGACAGCGAAGCGCTCCCGAGGTCGAAACGGTAGCTTTCGAGCAGCGCCCCCAGGGAATCGTCATCGAAGGACGGTTTCCATAGCAGCATTTTCAGCACCGCGGCTTGCAGCTCGGGCTCCAGTTCACGAACGTAACCCTTCAGGTTCTCCAACGCCGCATCATCCGGCGCTTTTGCCGCTAAACCCACCGCAAGGATCAAAGGCTTGCCGAGAAATTCCCCAAGGTATACAGTGTATTCCGGATCGCCATAGTCCATGTAATGGACGTAGGCATAATCTTCGTTCTGGAAAGCATAATCCTCGTCGCTGCGGGCATACATCCCCAGATTTAAATCTCTGATATTGCTGACCTCGAGTTGCACATAACGTTTTCCGTCCAGCGTTTCCGCATCCGGCAATCCGTTCATGATGACCGGCGTGCCGGCATGAGCCGCGGCCCAATAATACAGCAAGCAGCCTAGCAGCGACAAGGCGGTCAGGACCGAAACGGACAAATATAGCAGTACGTGGCGGTTTAAATAAAATCTCCATGAGTTGTTGCGGGAACCGGATATGCTCGCTTCGGTCAACCGGTCCGCCGCCCGCCCGTCCAAGTCGTTGATTTGCACGGCCTGCCGGAAGGATTCCGCAGCGCTGCCGCGGTCTCCGAGCATTTGATGAGCGATTCCTTGCAAAATGAGGGCTTCGTTATGGTTTGGCCAGCGGGACAGAATAAACCGGCATTCTTCAATCATCCGCTCCGGCTGGTTTGTTAACCGCCAAATTCGGATACGGTACAGATAGCCGTCGATCTCGTCCGGGACCAACTCGATCAGGCGGTCAAAATAGGCCAGCGCCTTTTGCGTGTCATCTATGCGCAGATATCGTTCTCCAAGCAGACGCAGCAAATCGGGATCATCCGCAAAAATGTCATGCGCCTGCTTCAGAAATTTCAACGCCGTTTTTAACTCGTTTCTCGCCAGGGCGTGCCGCCCTTCATCGCGAAGAAATAAAAAGCGGTCGATATCGATGCCTTCCGCCCGGAGCAGGAATTCATAGCGCAGTCCCGGCTCTTGAAGCTGCCGGATGTAATAGCTCAGGAACGAATCGGCGAAGTAGCCGCGCTCATACTGCGCCGCTTCCCGCAAGTTTTCCGCCCAGCCGAAGCTGTTTTCGAGCAGCCTCCACACCTCGGGAGGCAGAAACCTGCGCGTTTGCAGAAGCTCCAGCAATCGTCTGCCGATCACCTGCTTGGCCTCCATATTCCACATGATGTCGGAATCGAGCAGTTCCAGCCATTTCGCGGTCGATATCCGCGACGGAAAATCATCGTACAATACGGCGGCGCTGGCGATAAAATCTTCGACCGTTAGCGGCCCGTCCGGCACGGGGTGCGGGTTCCCCGGGAGTTCCTGGTGCAGCCGGGGCGGAGGGAGCACAGGCTCCGGCGCATCGCCAGGCGCATCGGCTTCTTCGTATTCAGACGGCGGCCAAAGCCGGATCCGGGGAGGAGCGGCCGTTTGCTCCGTTGCCGGAGTTTCCCGCCGCGGCAGCCCGGCTTCCGCCGGCCTGGCTTGATCCGTCCGGGCATCCGCAGTTTCCGCGCTTGCCGCCGCTTCCCCGGCTATTCGCAGGGCATGCTTCTTGGCGTAGGATACGGCGGCGTCAAACGCTTCCCGTAAAGCCTGGTACCCCTCGGGGTCGTCCTCGGGATGATGCTTTTTCAATTGCTTGGCGTACGCCCGCTTGATAAGTTTGATATCTTCCGTGCGGCCGATGCCGAGCCTTTCCCAAATGGTCATTAAAACTCGGTCCACCTTTCCAGCGAGTCAAGCTTCTGCTTGAAGATGGCGGCTTTCTTCTTGATTTCCTGTTCGTTCTGCGAGGCGAGCGCCCGCTCGAATTCAAAGATCAGACTGGCGATGTACTCGCGTTTGTCGTTTAGGGACTCCTCATACAGCCGTTCGCCGCGGGCGAGCAGCAGGCGGTTTTCGCTGCGGTCGCGCGGATGGATTTTCAAATGCTTCAGCTCTTCGAGCCGGGCTTTGATCTGTTCCGGGGAAGTTTGGCCCGGATTTTTTTCGATAATCATCGTTTTTTTCTCGCCGGTGCTTATTACCGTGACTTCTACCTCAAGCACCCCATTGATGTCGTAGGTGTAGCGAACGTCGATCTTCTCTTTCTCTTTTGGCGCGGCAGGGACCTCGATCACGAGATCGCCCAGGTGCACGTTGTTCTCTACCTTGCGGCTTTCCCCTTGATAAATGCCGACGTTCATACGCGTTTGATTATCCCGAATGGCGCACAGACGATCCACCTTGCTGACGGGAATCGGTGTATTGCGCTCGATGATGGGAAGGAAATGTCCGCTCTCGTAAACATCGTCTTTAATTTCCACCGCTATATCGGTTCCCAGCGTAAACGGGCAGACGTCGGTCAGGATCATTTCCTGCAGGCTGGCGTCGCGGTCTTTCAAGGCCACCTGGATGGCGGCGCCCAAAGCGACCGCTTCGTCCGGATTGATCTGTGAAAAGGGAAGTCTTCCGAACATTTTGCTGACGATCGATTTGATAATCGGCATCCGGGTCGCTCCCCCGATCAGGATGACGGCGTCGAGGTCCTGCGGCGTCAGCGACGCATCGCGAAGCGCCCGTTCAATCGGGTTCCGCAGGCGTAGGAGCAGCTGCGCGGCGAGCTGTTCGAATTGGCTGCGGTTCACGGTGAGCTGCAAGGTTTGGCCTTCGCGCATGAACACCATCTCCCCCGCATTTTCATTGCCTAGAACGAGCTTGCACAGCTCCGCCTGTTTGATGAGCGCCGTCTTTTCTTTGGTCGGCAGGTTGGCGTAATCAATCCCGTGGGTCTCCACAAAATGGGATAGCAGCAGTCCGGTAAAATCCTCGCCGCCAAGATAATTGTCTCCGGCGATCGACTGCACTTGCATCACGCCTTCAAACAGCTCCAGCACGGATACGTCAAACGTTCCGCCGCCCAGGTCGAAAACGAGGAACCTTGTATCCGATTCCTGCTGGTGCAAGCCGTAAGAAATCGCCGCTGCGGTAGGCTCGCTGATGAGCCGCTCCACATGCAATCCGGCCAAAGCCGCCGCGCGCAAAGTCGCTTTCCGCTGCGCATCGTTAAAATAAGCGGGCACGCTGATCACGGCCTCTTCCACCGCTTCGCCCAAATAGGCTTCGGCGTCTTCTTTTAAAGCGCGCAATATAAAAGAGGACAAATCCTCGGGAGAAAAGGGGTGCTCCCCAAGCTGATACGTTTTGTCGGTTCCCATATAACGTTTGAATGTGGAGGCCGTGAGATGGGGATGCGTGATCATGCGCTCTTTGGCGATTTGACCTACCAAAACTTCGTTGTTGTCGTCCAAGCTGACCACGGAAGGCGTCAAACGCTTGCCGAGCGAGTTGGGAATAATGACCGGACCATGCTCCGTCCAATAAGCTGCAAGGGAATTCGATGTTCCCAGGTCGATACCGATTTTTGCCATAATCATATACCTCGTATTTCGTTTTATATATACATTGTATCGGATTAGCGCGGGCGATTTTGAAATTGTTGAAAGTTTTCATTATGAAAATAACGGACTACTGTTAAACCGGGGAGAAGCTCCGTCGATAATAATAAGTTGCTGTCCCTAAAGACAGGTGAAAATTAAGGTGCCCGGTGGTGAAATGACGGTTTGAACATATGGAAAATCCTTGAGATCGATCCGACGCAGGATCAACCGCAAATTCGCAAGGCGTATGCCCGAATGCTAAAAAAATACCACCCGGAGGGATATCAGCGGCTAAGGGAAGCTTTCGACGAGGCGATGAAGCTGGCCAAACAAAAGGGAATTTTCCCGGACGATGAAGATACGGCGGAAAGGGAAGCGGAAGCTGCGGAAGAGGAAGACGAAGTTTGGGAAGAGGAGCGGACTTTACAGCCTTTAGAATTTCAGGTGTTTGAGAGGTTTGGGAGAGCGGGAGCAGCCGCCACTCGCGAAATCGTCCCCGGAGCTTGTCGCTGAATTTATAGAAGAGCTGGACGGCTTATACCTAAATTTCGCTTCCCGCTGCAATGTTGCCCTGTGGGTGGAGCTGCTGAACGGCAACGTTCTTTGGCAGCCGGGGAACCAGGGCTTGTTGGGTGCCCGGGTGCTTGATTATTTGAATGAGCACTATTTTTTGCCCGAAGCGGTGTGGGGGCTGCTGGAAGATGCCTTCGGGTTGGAGGAGAGGTTTATTCACGATCCTTCCGGCTTCGGGGAGAGATGCCCTAAGGTTTGCGAATATGCCTTTAGGAGTTCACCTGCCGCTACATTGGGATACTCCAGCCTGAGCGAAGCGGATGGGATCGATGTTGAAGCTTATCTGCATGCCCGCGAAGATTTCGTGACGGCGATGCTGGCGAATGAGCCGGATAGCGCGCGTGAAGCGTTGGAACGGGCGCTTGATATTTATGACCGCGACGCGGAAATCCTCCGCCTGCAAATCGAGTTTTACCGCCGGACCGGTGAATTGGAGCGGGCTTTGTCGGCCTGCAACCTGTGGGTTAGCCAATTCGCCGGCGATGCGGAAGTGATCATTGTCCGCGTCTCCGTACTGCTGAACATGGGACGCCCGGATGAAGCGCGGGAAGAGCTTGAACGGATCAGGCCCGCAAGGCCCGATGATGCGGAAGTTCTGTCGTTGTTGGGGCGGTGCTATCTCCGGCTGGAGCAAATGGGTTCCGCCCGCGAGGTGTACGACCGGATGTTGCGGAATAATTCGAGGGATATCGAGGCAGTTGTAGGCCTGGCCAAAATCGATGCATACATAAGCGGGCTGCCGCGGTTCGGCAAGGGCCGCCGAAAGCAAATGCGGCAGTTGAAACAAGAGTAGGGCAAGCATTCGCTGCCGGGGTTTTTAAAGAAGCTGGCCATCTTTTTATGGCTGAGAAAAGGGATTGTTTTCTTCATCATTTTGCTGCATATATTATTACCGATTGCCTGGTACTCCAATATGGAGGTTTCCTTCCCGGAATACGTGAAGCGGGAGATCGTTCCGGCCGAACCGCCTTTGGTAACGGCGAAGGAAGAGCTGAAAAACGTTCCTCCCGGAAGCGCGGTTCGGCTGAAGCTGACAAACGCGTTTTGTACGCTATTGTTTTATGTTTATTATATTTGCGGTTTATCGTGTTGCTGTTCCGAAGCAAGCGTTACTTGATGTATAAATAAACGAAGGAACGGAGGAATATCGTGACGGCTACGGCTATAATTCCCAAAAAAGAATGGAAGTCGACTGCGAATACTATGCTGTCGATCGTCTCCGTAGGGGGAGTGGCGGATTACTATATTAACAATCCTGAGAAGAGGTACGCAGGCAAACTGTTCATCAAGAGAACCTTAGCTCAGTATGGAGTGGAAAACTCGGATCAACTGAAGGAAAGTTTGGAATGGCGGCTTTCAAAAGGGATACGCTATGAATTTGAACAAATATACCGGGGGCTGTGCCTGCAGGCCGAAACGGAGCGTATCCGAAAAATCGAAGCCGAGACGAATCCTCATGTGAAGCACAGGCTGGCCGTAGCCAATTATTACTTGCGGCGCATGCCGTCCGGCGGAGTGGGGGCATATGACTTTGCCATCGTGGCAATGCATAGTTTGGGCGGAGTAGGGGTGGGCTGGTTAACGGATGCTGAAGCGGGCGCTTACGTGGAGAAGGCCGTGAGGCTGACCCGGGAGCATTATTCCAACTGGCACGACTACTGCATCGGTTTTACCGTTGGATTGGAGTTTTTTAATTCCGCCGATCCAAGCTCCTTCAGTTACGTAGAAGATGGCATGAGACGTCTAAGAAGATTGCTCAATTTTAAAGACCAGCCCGTTTGTAAAGGAGAAGTTTTTCTAGTCTAAAGAGTGTCAAAGAGACGATCAAGGACCGTCCGGATTTCCGGGCGGTCCTCTTAGGTTCAAACTGAACCTCTGACGAAAATAGAGGTAATTTATGTCGTTATTTTGAGATATCCTTCCTCTAACGCAAATTAAAGGAAAATTTTTCCGTTATTTAGGATTTTATTCGGGAAAAGGTGGATGTTTGCCCTCATTTTTCTGAAATAGAGGTAAAAAATTCCCCTATTTCTGCTGTACTCCCTTCTTAGGTGAAAATAAGGACTTTTTTTACCGTTATTCCCAGGACCACCACAAAAACGCAGGCCGTTTTAGAGCTCCGCTCCATACGCTCTGAAATTTTATAATTTAGGAACGCAGGTTGGGAACGCCCCAGCGCAAAATCAGACCGGCATGAGTCAAGCCGCCGCCAAAGCCGTACAGGAGCATACGGTCGCCGTGTTTCAACCGGCCCGCATCGAGGCCGGCCTGCAGTGCGAGCGGGATGGACGCAGAGGACGTATTGCCCATGTCCTGTACGCTTTGCAGCGTTTTGCTAAGCGGGAGCGAGGCTTTCTCGCAGATCGACTCGACCATGCGCAGGTTGGCGCTGTGCGGAACGAACCAGTCGATATCGCCGCGTTCGAGGCCGGCCTGCTCCAGGATCTGTTCGATCCCGGCGGAAACGGTGCGCACCGCCCACTTGAACACTTCGCGGCCGTTTTGCACGAGTTTCCCGTTCCCCGCAAGCGCCACTCCGTCCATCTCGTCAGCCAGCCCGGAGCGGTAAACGTGGATGCCGCCGGCTCCGTTCGTGCCCATGACGTACGCCTCGAATCCGGGCTGCTCCGGGTCGTATTCCACGAGGGCGGCGCCGGCGCCGTCTCCGAACAAAATGCAGGTTGTGCGGTCGCTGTAGTCGGTAATTTTGGACATCGTTTCTCCGGCGACGACAAGGATTTTTTTATGCAGCCCCGAACTGATCAAGCCATTGGCCATATGCAGGGCGTAGGTGAAGCCGGCGCAGGTCGCGTTGAGGTCGATCGCCCCGGCGCCTTCCATGCCGAAATGCTTCTGGACCCGGCAGGATACCGTCGGAAACGAATAATCGGGCGTCGTTGTGGCGGCGATGATGAAATCGACATCGTCCAGGGATGCACCGTAAGTTTCCCGCAGCCGTTCGGCGGCGCGAATGCACAAGTGCGAGGTAAAAACATCGTCGGCGGCGATATGGCGCTCCTTGATGCCCGTGCGTTGCACGATCCATTCATCGCTGGTGTCCACCATCCGCTCCAGGTCTTCATTGGTTAGGATCCGGTCGGGAACATACGAACCAAACGCGGTGATGCGGGCTTTCGATACGATTGACAAACGAATCACTCCTTCGAGATGTGGTTTTGTGGTTTTGTGGTTTTGTGGTATTAGTATCAAGTATTGGTATCAAGTATTAGTACCAGGTATTAAATTGAGTATAGCAGGTTTCTTTTCATTTTCCAATCGTTTTGCTGTCCACCGTTTGGATTTTAGTAGTTTGGCTTCACGGAAGCCTAAGATATACGGACGATTTTAACAGTCTTTCCGGAAGGTGGTTAAACCTCGGCTGCTATACGGAACGGTGCATGCACCGCAGCAAAAATGGTCAAAATTTGACCTTAATGAAGTAAAATAATCCCGCTGTTTGTAAGCGCGATCATGATATGCTTGAGAAGCAAACCGGTCAATACTACAACCAGTTGAGAGGAAAGGGAGAGCCTGATGAGTTCCGACAAAGAATACGTTAAAATCGCCCAGGACGTGATTAAAGGGCTTGGAGGAGAAGACAATATTATTTCCATGGCCCATTGCGCCACACGGCTGCGCCTGATCGTCAAAGACAGGGATATTATCGACGATGAGTTCATTGAAAATATCGACAAGGCCAAGGGTGTGTTTTTTACATCCGGGCAATATCAGATTATTTTCGGCACCGGTATTGTGAATAGGGTTTACGAAGCGATGATCGGACAGAATGTATCCGCCACCTCCAAAGCAGAGCTGAAGGAAAAGGCCTCGGCCCAGGATGATAACTTTTTCAAAAGAATGCTCCGGATTTTCGGCGACGTATTCGTCCCGATTATCCCGGCATTGGTAGCTACAGGGTTGTTCATGGGGGTTAGAGGGCTGGTCACGCAGCCGGCGCTGCTTCAATTATTCGGCCTTACCCCCGAGAATATTTCGGCGGATTTCTTGCTGATTACGCAAATATTGACCGATACCGCCTTCGCCTTTTTACCGGTGCTGGTCTGCTGGTCGGCATTCAGGGTGTTCGGCGGGTCCCCGTTGTTGGGGATATTGCTCGGATTAATGCTGGTCAGCCCTTCGCTGCCAACGTCCTGGGATGTCGCCCAGCATGTTAAGGAGCCGATGGTATTTTTTGGATTCATTAAAGTCGCCGGTTATCAAGGTTCGGTACTTCCGGCCTTCATTCTGGGGGTCGTGGGGGCGCTGTTGGAAAAGAGAATCAGAAAATGGGTCCCCGAAGCCCTGGATCTGATTTTAACGCCGTTTTTAACCTTGCTGGTCAGTTTAGTGCTGGGCTTGTTCGTGATCGGCCCTATTTTTCACGAGGTTGAGGTGCTTATATTGGCGGGGGTTACGGCGATTTTGAAATTGCCGTTTGGCATCGGCGGCTTGATTTACGGCGGCATCAATCAGCTTATTGTCATTACCGGACTGCACCACGCTTTGAATTTGATAGAAATCCAGATGCTGGTGGACAGCGGCTGGAATATCGTTAACCCGATCAGCTCGGCGTCGATTTGCGCGCAGGCTGGGGCAGCGTTGGCTGTCGGTCTGAAAGCCAAAAGTTTAAAAACCAAATCCATCGCCTATCCATCCTCCTTATCCGCGTTATTGGGGATTACGGAACCGGCTATCTTCGGGGTGAATATCCGCTACGGCAAGCCGTTCCTAATGGCGTTGATCGGCGGAGCGGCCGGCGGATTTTTCGCCCGGATATTCAACGTCCAGGCGACAGGCATGTCGATTACGGCCATCCCGGGGATGTTATTGTATCTGAACAATCAAATCATTCCGTATATCGCCGTCTGCATCATCGGCTTTGCGGTGGCCTTTGGCCTCACTTGGTTCTTTGGGTTTAAAGAGAGAACGGACAACAAATAAAACTTCTGTGGAGAGAAACAATGGATGACAAATTACTGCGCGAAAAACTGGACTGCCTTTCGGTTCAAGAGAAAATCGGCCAGTTGGTCCAACTGACCGGCGACTTTTTTGAAGGCGATATCGATACGGTCGTGACGGGGCCGCTGAAAAAATTAGGGCTAAATCCAAGTTACAATGTTTACAATACCGGCTCCATCTTGAACGTCACCGATCCGGAAAAAATGATCCGGCTGCAAACGAAGTATTTGGAACATTCGGCTCACCAAATTCCGCTGCTGTTTATGGCGGATATTATCTACGGATACCGGACCATTTTCCCGATTCCGCTGGCTCAAGCGTGCAGCTGGAACTTTGAGCAAATCGAGCGCGCCGCTGCGATCGCGGCCCGGGAGTGCTACGAAGAGGGCCTTCACGTGACCTTTTCGCCGATGGTGGATATCGTCAGAGACCCCCGCTGGGGGCGGGTGATGGAATCGCCCGGCGAGGATACTTTACTGGCGCGGAAATATGCGGAAAGCACGGTGGCGGGAATTCAGGGAAGGAATGCGCGGAGCGGCGCCATCCCGGCCGATAAAATCGCCGCCTGCGTCAAGCATTTTGCCGCTTACGGGGCGCCTGTCGCCGGGCGAGAGTACAATGCGGTGGATATGTCCGAGCATACGCTCAGGGAATATTATTTGCCGGGTTATCAAGCCGCCATCGAAGCCGGGGCCAAGCTGGTGATGACCGCTTTCAACACCTTGAACGGCGTTCCGGCGACCGGGAACGAATGGCTTAATCGCGACGTGCTCCGGCGGGAGATGAATTTTGACGGTGTGCTGATCTCGGATTACGCCGCGATCGAAGAGCTGATCATGCACGGTTACGCCGAAGATGAAGCTGCCGCCGCCAGGCTGGCCCTGCTGGCCGGCGTCGATGTGGATATGAAGACGGCGGTATACGCCAATCAACTGGAGCAGGTCATTTCCGGCAACGAGCATATGCTGGGGCTTTTAGATGAGGCTGTATACCGTGTTTTAAAACTGAAAAGCGATCTGGGGTTGTTCGAGGACCCGTTCCGCGGTTTGCAGGAAACCGTGCGGCGGGGGAGCAGCAGCATTCTGTCGGATGAACATAAGGGGGCTGCGCTGTCATTGGCGGAAGAATCCGTCGTCTTGCTGAAAAATGAACATGAGCTGTTGCCGCTGTCGCCTCAAACTAAGATCGCGGTAATCGGTCCTTACGCGGAAGAAAACTCCACCTTGGGCATATGGGCGATTAAAGGGGACGAGGCGGATACCGTCAACTTGAAAACGGGGCTGCTAAAGCATGCCGATCCCGCCCGGCTTTCGGTCTGCCGCGGGGCGTACATGGTCCCCCTTGATGAACGGGAAGCCCTTGGCAAATATGCGGACAAGCTGCCGGCCGAAACGGCCGGGGAGGAGGAATTGCTGCAGGAAGCGATCCGGAATGCAAACGAAGCGGACGTCATCGTTCTCGCCTTGGGAGAAAGCATTTATCAGAGCGGGGAAGGCGGCTCGCGCACGAACCCGGCGCTTCCCGAACCGCAGTTGAAACTGTTTCGCGAATTAAGCGGGCTGGGCAAGCCGCTCGCCGTAATCGTCTATAGCGGCAGACCTTTGATTCTTACCGAAGTTGCCGAGACAGCCGATGCCTTGATCCAGGCCTGGTATCCGGGGACGATGGGCGGGGAAGCGCTGGCTAACTTATTGTACGGCCAAGCCAATCCGTCCGGGAAACTGGCGATGACGTTTCCCCGCAGCGTCGGGCAGATTCCCGTTTATTACAATGAGCTTAATACGGGCCGGCCAAATTTGCCGGAAAACGGCTCATACCGGTTTGCGTCCCGATATATCGATGAAGCGAACGAGCCGCTGTATCCGTTTGGTTACGGTAAATCTTATACCACGTTCACATACAGCCTTTTGTCCGTGAGCCGGAAGGAAATGAGAAGAAATGAGTCGATCGAGATCAGCGTCGCTGTCTCCAACACCGGGATGTATGACGGCAAAGAAACGGTCCAATTGTACATTCGCGATAAGTTCGCCAGCGTGGCAAGGCCGGTGAAGGTATTGAAAGACTTCCAAAAGATCTTCCTGCGCAGCGGCGAGACCGGGACGGTTCAATTTACGATCCGCGAAGAGATGCTTAAATTTTACGGAAGCAACATGGAGTGCAAGAGCGAGCCGGGTGAGTTTGAAGTTTATATCGGGGCAAGCTCGCAGGACATTTCCTTGAGTTTTAGTTTTGTTTTATCCGGAGGAGGAACATGAATAGAAGCGATGCTTATGACTTGAAATTTCATATCACCCCGCCTCACGGGTTATTAAACGACCCGAATGGACTTGCTTTTTTCAACGGTCAATATCATGTGTTTTATCAATGGAATCCACACGGTACCGAACATAAAAATAAATGCTGGGGCCATATGGTTTCGGACGACCTGGTGAATTGGCGCAGGAAAAACGCCGCGCTGGAGCCTTCAGAATGGTATGACAAGGACGGCATTTATTCCGGCGGGAGTGTTGTTCATGATGGCAAGCTGCACCTCTTTTACACGGGAAATGTAATCCGGGACGACGGGGTGAAGGAAAGTTATCAGTGCGCGGCCGTTTCCGAAGACGGCGAGTATTTTCGCAAAATCGGCCCGTTGTTTGAACATCCCTCCGGCTATACGAGACATGTTCGGGACCCTAAAATATGGAGAGATCAAAGCGGAAGCTGGCGGCTCATTGTCGGCGCACAAACGGACGATTTAAGGGGTGACGCGCTGGTCTACAAATCCGCGGACTTGAGCGCTTGGACCTGCCAAGGCTCGTTTTTGGAACATGATCATAAGTTTGGCTACATGTGGGAATGCCCGGATGTCCTGCAATTTCCCGAAAATGATGTATTTGTGTTTTGTCCTCAGGGATTGCCGGAACAAGGAGAAAACTTTAGAAATCCTAATCAATCGGGATATATTGTCGGGAAAATAGCGGAGACAGGCAAATTCCACGGTGAGCTGGCCGATTTTCAAGAGCTCGATCGCGGATTTGATTTTTATGCACCGCAGTCGTTTAAGGTTGGCGATCGAATCATCCTGTTCGGCTGGATGAACTCTATGGACGAGGAAACGGAGAAGGCCGTTCCGACCGTTCAGGAAGGCTGGATCCACACGCTGACCCTTCCCCGGGAAATCGTGCTGGCGGACGGCAGGCTTTACCAGAAGCCAATCCGGGAATTGCAAGGGTTAAGACAGGACGGCATGCAGGGGAATATCGGCAACAATGGAGTATGGCAGCTGCCTGCTTTGCAAGCGGAACTTATCATTAATTTTTCCAAGCTCAGCGAAAATTTCCGGATGATGATCAGGGGCGCTGTGCAAATTGACTATGATCGGGAACAAAACAGTCTGACCGTCTGGAGAACCAACTGGGCGACCAGGCAGAGAGAGTACAGGAAAGCAATATTAACTCATACCCTTGCGGAAATGCGGCTATTTATAGAAAGCTCAAGCCTGGAGATTTTTGTGAACGAGGGGGAAGAAGTATTTTCCCTGCGTTATTTCACGGAAGATGCCCAGCAGCGCGCCGTTCGGCTCGAGGCTGGCGGCAATGAAGGAAAAGTCAGCATTTACCGGTTGCAACAATGCGTAGATTAAGGAGAGATTCAATTGTTCCATTGGGGCCGAAATAAGAAAGCATTGGATTCGCTGGAGATCGCATCCCCCATTCCCGGCAAGGCGGTGGAACTGAAAGAGGTTCCCGATCCTGCTTTTGCCCAGGGGCACATGGGGGGAGGAGCGGCGATTGAGCCGGCGGAAGGCAAGGTATACGCTCCGTTCGAGGGAAAAATAGCCCATCTTATGGACAAAAGCAAGCACGCGGTGATCGTCGAGCATAGGAGCGGCGTGCAGGTGCTCATCCATGTCGGTATAGATACGGTGTCGTTAAAGGGCAACGGATTTACGGCACATGTGAAGACCGGCGCGAAGGTAAAGCAGGGGCAACTGCTGCTTGAATTCGATCAAGAAGCCATTCGGGCCGCCGGTCTATCGCCGCTTAGTCCAGTCATTGTCCCGGACGGACCGGAAGCCGTGGCGAGGGTGGAAATTCACGTCGGACAGCAGGACGATGGCCATAACGGACCGTTAATGACGGTGTACTTGAAATCATAAATAAAGGGCCAAAGAAGGGCGCTCACTTTCCGCTTGCGGGATCGAGCGGCCTTCTTTATTATCTTAGGCCTATGGGATGAATTGTGGCTTGTCCGGGCAATTTACGATCAGTATAGTAGTAACTAACTAACCGATTGCTCATGGCCGGCAGATGAGGTGTCCGATGAAGAAGATATACGAACATATCGAAATCGACAGAAAAAAAATGATCAACCTGTTTATTTTTCAGGCCAGAGATACGGAAAGAGTCATTCCTATGCACTTCCACAGCAACATGGAGCTGATCTGCTGTTTAAGCGGAAATTTAAAGGTGTGGCATGAAGGGAAAATCACGGTTTTAGCGGAAAATGACGTGCTGTTCATCAACAGCAATGTCCCGCATTCCACGCAGAGCATCACGGAGAACCGGGTATTGGTGCTGCAATTTCCGGAAACCTTTTTCGCCCATGAACAAGTAAGCATTCAATTAAACACGCAAGAAGGACAAGATGAACCAACCGCGCTTTCCAAATTAAGGGAGCTGCTTATGGATATCTATGAGCTGCATTTTTCCCCGGGCAAATACGATTATATCCTTGAACAAAGCCGGATCATTGAGCTTAAATATTGGCTGGTTCGTCATTTTGGCCAAGCCGCGGATACTCCGCCGGAAATATTCAGCGAAAAGCAGCAAAAAATCAAGGCCATTATGGACTACATGAAAGAGCATTATGCCGAAAACATCAGTTTGGCCGAAACCGCGCGCATCTGCGGCTATTCCGAGGCTTATCTGTCGCGGATGTTTCATAAATACACCGGCCAGACATTTACCGAATACAAGCAGATCCTTTGTTTGGAGAAAGCCATTGATTTATTGGAAACCACGAATAAGTCGCTTACGGAAATATCCTACGAAACGGGATTTCCCAACGTAAAGTCCTTTCGGAAAGCCTTTAAGGAAGTGATGGGGAAAACGCCCTTTGAATACAAAAAGTCCGGTTTGACTTGAGAGGCGGCAAACGCCGGCCGAATTGCAGGCTTTCAAGGGGGACAAAGCCCGAAGGGCGGCGGGATAGGGAGTGGGGATCGGCGATCGTTTGTTTTGTTTGCGGAAACTGGGTTTAGGGACGGTAAAAAATAACGGAAATTCATGTACTTATTATCCAGATTCCTAGCATGTTCATCCCAATTAGCGGAATTTTATGTACTTATTTTTCTATGAATGGTCAAGAATGAGGGTATTTCCTTACGGCTCGAGAAAATAGCGGCATAAATTTCCTCTATTTCTTTTAAATGAGCTGATATCGCTGGATTAACGGCATTTTTGGCTCTTATTTTTTAGGATGAAGATACACGCCTGATTTTTTTGTCAAAAACAGCAAAGGACCGCCAGAGCGATTTTTCTGGCGGTTTTCGTACGCTGGGCTAGCGATTCGCCAGAAACGAAACAACCCCCACGCCCCGGGTTAAACGCCGAGGGAGGGTTGTTTCGTTTCGTTCATGATTAGCGGGTTGAAATGGGACAGGTGAAAACTCCCCGCCTTAATCTTGAGCCAACCGGAGCAGCGTTTCCGCCAAAATATCCGTTCCGCGCGCAATATCACGGCAATCGGTGTATTCTTCGGGGCTGTGGCTGATGCCGTCTTTGCTGGGCACGAAGATCATGGCGATCGGGGCGAATCTGCCGACCAGCATGGAGTCGTGGAAGGCTCCGCTGACCATTCTGTGGTAGGGAATCCGTTTTTGCCGGCAGGCCGATTCCAGCAGGGCGACGATCTTTGTGTCCGAACGGGTGGGCAGGTCGTCGTTGATTTGTTCCAGCGAAACCGTTACGCCGCGCCTGGTCTCGACTGTGCCGATGAATTGCCGCAATTGTTCAACGAGGCGGCGCTTGCTTTCATATTCGCTGTCGCGGATATCGATCGTGAACCGTACGTCGCCGGAGATGACGTTGGAAGCGCCGGGCAGCACTTCCGCTTTCCCTACGGTGGCGACCGTATCGGGACTGGCGGATTGGATGGCCAGCCGTTCCAACTCCAGGGAAATTTCGCAGCATGCCAGGAAAGCGTCATGCCGCAGATGCATCGGGGTGCTGCCCGCATGGCGCTGCTGGCCGGTCAAGGTCACGCGAAAATTGGTCGGAGCGGAGATGGTGTGCACGATGCCTACCGGCAGATTCAGCGATTCCAGCACCGCGCCTTGCTCGATATGCAGCTCGACCGCTCCGTGCACCTTGCCTTTAGGCACGGGAATTTCGGCGAAGCGGGAAAGATCGTATCCCAGTTCTTCCAACACTTGCGGGAGCGATTTGCCGTCCTTATCGGTCAGCGAATAGGCCTCCTCCAGCGTCAATTCGCCGGCCAGGGCCCGGCTGCCCAGACAGCCAAGCCCGAAGCGCGTCGGTTCCTCCGAGGTATACACGACCACTTCAATGCTGCGTTTGCGGGGAGCGCCGGCCTGGGTATTAAGACGAAGCGTTTTTTGGCGGAAATTCCCGAGTCCGTTCTGGCGCTGGCGGATGAACTGCGCTTCCCGCTGATCGAATTGGCGCTGTCGCCTTCCTTGGGGGAATTGCTGCAGGAGTCCCTCAATTTTATTCTGGAGAAGCACAATGACGAATTGCGCTATGCGCTGCGCATGCACCGCGACTTCTCCGCGTTGATCATGAAGGGAGGGGGGCACGATGCGATTATTCAAGCCCTGTCCGGTCTGGTCGGCGGGGAGGGGATGCTGGTGGATCAACGGGGAAGGGTGATCGGCGGTTCCGCCGGAAGGAGCGGCGCGGCGGGCACCGCCCGCCTGCAGGAACAGATTCAGGCTGCGGCGGCCGGAATGCGGAGCTGCGGCGGCAAGGTTGCGGAATTTTGTCTGCTGCCCGGCGGGGACGGGGAGCGCTGCGAGGTCATCATGCATGCGATCGAACTGCCTTATCATTCCGCATACTTGGTATTGGTGAACGCGGGTCTGGCGGAGTCTCCGCTGCCGCGGCTGGCCATTGAGCAGGCGGCGAATGTCATCGGCTTTGAACTCGTCAAACAACAGGCTTTGAAAGAGCGGTTCCGGCGCTACAAGGACGAGTTTTTTGAAGAACTGATCGCGGGGACGTTCAATTCGCGGCAGGAGATCCTGTCGCTGGGAAAACGCTACGGACTTCGGGATGCCGCCGGTTATATGTGCGCGGCCGGCAAGCTGGATGACCCGGGCAGGAACGGGGCGGAGGGGGGGAATGCCCCCTACCAGCGCCGGGATCATCTTTATGAATTGCTCAAAACGAAACTGGACGTCCACGAGCTTCCCGCCCTATTGTTCAACAGCAAGGAGATGTTTGTGATCGTGCTGCAGCGGGGCTGGGATGCCGGGGCGGGAGAGCTCCCGCTCGTCCCCTGCCTGATCCAGTTCCAGGAGGAACTGGAGCGGGAGGAGGGGCTTTCTTTTTCGTTTGGGATCGGCAATCAGGCGGAACAGGCGACTGGGCTGCCCAACGCTTACAAAGAAGCGGTCAGCGCCCTGCATACGGGCTACCAGTCCCGGCAAACCCGGTTTATTCAATATTACCGCACCAAAGAGGTGTTCGAGCTGCTGAAAATGGTTCCGGATGTGGCCTTGACCGATTTTTATCAGGAAACGTTTCAAGCCATTCTGGAGACGGACGACCGGGAACGGCAAGATTTAATGGATACGGCCCGCGTCTTCCTGGAGACGCAGGGACAGATCGGAGAAACCGCCAAGCGCCTGTTCGTTCATCGGAATACCGTGGCCTACCGCCTGGCTAAATTCGAGCAATTGACCCGCTGCAACCTTCGTGATCCAGATGATTCGCTGCGTCTTAGGCTTGCTTTTCTGGCGGAAAAACTGCTGTGAAGGAGCCGCCCCCCCGAATTTCCGCCTGAATTTCAATCTATAAAATCAATGTATCGGGTTATCTGGCTCCATAAGCCTCCCGGAATCTTGAGTTTCTCTTGGTCATGCCGGGACAGCTCCGTCCGGATTTCCTCTTCCTTGCCGAGCCTTGCTTTTTCCAGCCAGTCGGGATCCATTAAGAGGGCGCGGCCTATGCCGATGAATTCTACCCCGGTTTGCCGAGCGGCGGCGGCGTCTTCCGGGGTTCGCAGCTCCCCTGCCCCCAATAGCGGTATGCGGTCGCCGGTTATCGATTTGATGATTTCTATTCTTGGCCGCTTGTCTTCCGTTCCTCTGCGGGGAACAGACCAGAACCGGACCAAAGATACGTTCAAATAATCCAAATCCTGATCCGCCAGCACATCCACGAACTTCATGGTATCCGCCATGGTAATTCCGGGCGTCTCCCGCTCTTCGGGAGAGAACTTGTAGCCGACGACAAATGACGGATCCCCATAGGTTCTCGCGATGCGTGTAACCTCTTTAATGATCGCGAGCGGAAAGGACATGCGTTTCTCCAAGGTCCCGCCCCATTTATCGTTTCGCCGGTTATAATAAGGCGAGAAAAACTGATGAATCAGATAACCGTTGGCGCCCATAATTTCGACCCCGTCAAAACCGGCGGCAATGGCCCGTCTTGCGGCGTCTCCGAATGCTTTTATAATGGCATGGATCTCCTCCTCGGATAATTCCCGCGGAACCGGCGCGCCCGGAGCGTCAGGCGCTACTGCGCTGGCGCTTACCGTATTTCTGCTCCCTCTCGCCCCGATGTGAAAAAGCTGCAGAATCGCCTTGGCTCCATCGGCTTTGAGAGTCTGCGCAAGCCGCTGCAGCCCGGGAATATGTTCATCGGACTCGGCTCCCGGCATGCCGGGATAGCCGGCACCCGCAAGGACGGTGGTTGCCGACGTGATCGCCATTCCGACGTCCTTCACCCGGCGAGCGTAATAGCTCAATTCTTCATCCGAGATAAATCCGCCGGGAAGGGAACCGGAATGCGCCATGGGAGGCATGACAACTCTATTTTTTATACGGAGGCCGTTTTTAAGGGTAAACGGCTCAAACAGCGGTACGTAACGCTCTTTCATCGTGCAATCCTCCTCGTATTGTAAATAAGGCTCGTTTCAAGCGTAACAATTGCAGCCTGGAGCCACAAGAAGGCAATTTTTTTCTACTAAGTATCAAAGTTTAAACCTGCTCACTTTTTTTACCTTGATAAAATGCTATAATTGGCGAACAATCCATTTCAGGAAGCGATACATTTTCAGAAAGCGGTGATCGAAGTGTCTGCAACGAATTCAACGGAAGCTTGTTCATCCTTGATTGACGGTGTGTTGAAGATTCTTTCCGGCAAATGGTCTTTACCGGTGCTGGCCGAACTTGTCCATGGCAAGAAACGGTTTAACCAGTTAAAACGCAGCCTCGGGAATGTCAATGCAAAGGCCTTGTCCGACACTTTGAAGCATTTGGAGTCCCATGGAATCATACAGCGCCAGGTGGTGTTCACGGTACCTGTTACGGTCGAGTATTCATTAACGGAAAAAGGCCAATCTTTCCGGGCTGTTTTTCACGAAATGGGGCGTTGGGGCGAACAGTGGAACCAAGAGTAAAAAAAAGAGGGATTTCAACTGGCGTTTTATGTCCGGAGACGGACTCGCAAGCTTGCCGGACCGCCCCTTGGTATCGCGGATGCTGGGCGAATGTTATAATGTAGCGAGGAAAGGAGTGTTTCTTCGAACTCATTTTGGATTAGGGGAAGTTTTTAAATTATTGAACTGGAAAAGAAACAATAGGGGGAAATGAGATGTTTGTCATCATTCTTACATACACGAAGCCGCTTGAAACGGTGGATTCTTTGCTGCCGGAACATGCGGCTTATCTGGAGCGGCAATATGAAAAAGGGGTATTCATCGTTTCCGGAAGACGAGTACCGAGAGATGGCGGAGTAATTTTAGCCAATGCGGGATCCCGTGAGGAAATCGAAGCCATCATCGAGGGCGATCCTTTTTATAAGGAGAAGGTCGCTGTCTATGAGGTCCTGGAGTTTATGCCGACCCGGTTCGATTCCAGGTTCGGTGCATTTGTCGGGCCCACGAATTCCTGAGCGGCCTGACGAAAGGGAGAGGTTTTAGCCGCAGGGCGCGAGGTTAGGGAAGGCGCCGGCTTCCGCAATGTCCCGTCAACTCGGCGGTCCGGCCGGCCCGGGCCGTTTGCTTCAGGCTATGCGCTTTGTGCCGGGGAAATTAGCAAATGGTATAATGTAGCGAGGAAAGGAGTGTTTCTTAAGAACTCATGAAAACGTTGGTATTGGCGGAAAAACCGTCGGTCGCGCGGGAAATCGCCCGGGTGATCGGCAGCCGCGATAAGCATAAGAGCCATTTTGAAGGACCGAAATACGTGGTGACCTGGGCGCTGGGCCATTTGGTCGGTTTGGCCGAACCGGAGGATTACGACGGGAAATACGGGACTTGGTCCTTGGAGGATTTGCCGATCCTGCCGGGCAAAATGAAGCTGAAGGTGCTGCGGGAAAGCAGCCACCAGTTTAAGGCGGTGCAGCAGCTCATGCGCCGTCAGGATGTCGGCGAGCTGGTTGTGGCGACCGATGCGGCTCGGGAAGGCGAACTGCTGGCCCGCTGGATTATGGATATGGTGAAGTGGAACAAGCCGTTTAAGCGGCTGTGGATCTCCTCGCAGACGGATAAGGCGATCAAGGAAGGTTTTGCTTCGCTTAAGCCGGGCAGCGAATACGAGCGGTTGTACCAATCGGCGCGCTGCCGGGCCGAAGCCGACTGGATGGTAGGGCTGAACGTGACGCGGGCCCTGACCTGCAAATTCGGTGCCCCGCTGTCCGCTGGACGCGTGCAAACGCCGACGCTCGGGATGATCATGCAGCGGGAAAACGAAATCACCCGCTTCCGCTCGGAGGAGTACAGCGTCCTGCACGCCGATTTCGGCAAGTTTGAAGCGGTGTGGCGTGGAGCGGGCGGGGATTCGCGTATTTTCGCTGCGGATCAGCTGACTTCCTTGAAAAGCAAGCTTGAAGGGCGGACCGGTAAAATCGTCAAGCTCGTAAAAAACGAAAAAGCGGTGCCGCATCCGCTGGCCTATGACTTAACCGAGCTGCAGCGGGACGCCAACCGGCTGCTCGGCTTCTCGGCGAAGCAGACGTCGAACGTGCTGCAGCGCCTGTATGAGCAGCACAAGCTGGTTACGTATCCGCGGACCGATTCGCGGTATTTGACCGCGGATATGGCGGATACGCTGAAGGAGCGCTTGACCAGCGTCGCCGTCGGCCCTTACGCGCCGCTGGCCCGCCCGCTTCTTCGCAAGGCTTTGCCGCTTGGCAAGCGCATCGTCGACGACAGCAAGGTCACCGACCACCATGCCATTATCCCGACCGAACAGACCGTGCTGCTGAACGCGCTGAACGCAGAGGAACGGAAGCTTTACGATTTGATCGTGCGGCGGTTCATCAGCTTGTTTTATCCGCCGGCCCGCTTCGACCAGGTCAGCGTAACGGTGGAGGTAGGCGGGGAGACGCTTCACGCGAAGGGGACAACGATCAAAGACAGCGGCTGGCGGGCCGTATATGACGGCGAAGCCATCGACGAGGACGAAGACGACCGCGAAGAGGAGAGCGGCGCCGCGCTGCCGGAGCTGAGCCAGGGCGAGACGGTAACGGTAGCACGCTGCCGGGTTACGCCCGGCCGGACCCAGCCGCCGAAGCGCTACACCGAAGCGGCCCTGCTGACGCAAATGGAGAAGCATGGCCTGGGAACGCCGGCGACGCGGGCCGATATCATCGAAAAGCTGGTCAGCTCCGACACGATCGAGCGGCAGGGCAATTTCCTGCACCCGACCGGCAAAGGCAAGCAGCTGATCGAGCTGGCGCCTTCGGACCTGCGCACGCCGGAGTTAACCGCCCGCTGGGAGGCGGAGCTGGAACGCATCGCCCGCGGCAAAGGCAAGCCGGAACCGTTCCTGCAAGGCATTCGGGAGATGGCGGTGGGGCTTGTGCAAGGCGTGAAGAACAGCGGTGCGACCTACAAGCCGCATAATGTGTCAAACAGTCATTGCCCCGATTGCGGAACGAGGCTGCTGGAGAAAAAAACCAAACGCGGCTTGCTGCTCGTGTGTCCGGCCGAGGACTGCGGCTACCGCCGGTCCGGGGAAAAGCGGCTTTCAAACCGCCGCTGTCCGCAGTGCCACAAGAAGATGGAGCTGAAAGAAGGCAAAGCCGGGATGTACGTGCAGTGCCTGTCTTGCGGCATTACCGAGGTGCTGGGCAAAGGCAAGGACAACAAGCACATGAACAAACGCGAACAGCAGAAGCTCGTCAAGCAATACTCCAAACCGGAATCGATCGGTTCCAATTTGGGCGAACTGCTGAAGGCGGCGATGGAGAAAAAGAACAATTCGTAAGGATTGCCGCATAAAACGGCCGCCTCTACGGGACGCTACGTACTGGAGGTGATGAGGGTGCCGCATCATAAAGCGCGGGATACTGAAAACCGGCAGAACAAATCGAGCATTTTGGAGAAGACCGTCGCCGCCAAGCCGAAAAAACAGGCGGATTATCCCCCTAATCTGAACGAAATTGCAAAAAACGAAACTTGATTGAAACGATGGCGGCTCCCTTGACGGGGAGCTTTTTTTTTAAAGATTACCGGCTTGGCGCCGGCCATTAATTGCAAAACCTCAGACTGTTGAGAAAGTCCATTTTTAAAAATTTGAACACAAAATTCGGGCTCAAGACCAAAATCAGTGCTTGACAAAATAAATGATGACATAGATGGTGTTGTCTCTCCAAACCCACTTTGCACGATCATCCCTATGGTTCAGGAAGCCAAGTCACCTGGTCAAACGGGATAATCGTGAAAAGCCTCCGGATAGCGAATCTAGCTCCAGGAGTCACAGTCTGAAAACCTGCAACTAACCTTGCATCCACTTGCCCAATCATTCGTTTAATTGCATTTCGTACATTTATTTCCTCGTTATTAGCCTTATTCTTCGAAAGATGGCGGAGTAATTGCAGGTTTTACACTTATCCAAGCGCTGCGGCAGCATTTCCGGGTGAGTAACTGTACTTTTTGCAACTATACTATTCCATTCAACAATGGGGGGAAAGCTGGAGCCGGAAGCAGGTACGCTCGGGTGCGGCCATTACTTTTCTACAACTGCCGCCGGATCACTCCATGAAGTCGCCTCGAAAACCGGGAAAACTTTCTCCTTTGATCCAATGCCAATTCCGGATATTGATAGCCGCTTCACCCGGTTACAAAAACGAGGCTGCCTGCGCCCTATAAAATCCCAGCGAAAAACATAAGGAAACATAAGGACAAAAAAGGCCGTTATTCCGGCGATATCCGTCAAGTTGAGAGAAATAGAGGCATTTTATGCCGCTATTTTCCCAAGTCGGCAGATAATGCCCGCGTTCTGAACCCTTCCTAGGAAAATAAGTACAAAAAATGTCGCTACTGGAGATGAACATGCCAACGCTCCGGGTATAAGTACATAAAAGGCCGCTATTTTGAAGGCGCATGATGCCGGATTGTAGAAGCGGCCAATCGCTTCCGCTCCTATACGAGCTCTGTCAGCTTTGAGTGTATGTCTTGTCCAAAAGTGTTTTTGCTTATACGGGCTATAAAGTTATAATGGACTTAAGACAAATGTTCTCAAGCGGCGGGGAAAATAGGAAGGAGGCGGCGCATACGCGAGCGGTTTTGCTGTTTTGGTTTTTGTTTATCAATGTTGTGGCCTACTTGGTGATGTCCGACGATAAAAAGCGCGCGAAGCAGAGGCGGGAACGGATTCCCGAGAAAACCTTGTTTCTGCTGGCCGCGATCGGAGGGGCGCTCGGCGTGCTGTTGGCGATGAATGCCAAGCGGCACAAGACGAAGCATCTCAGCTTTCGGATCGGCGTTCCACTTCTGCTTCTGCTTAACGCCGTACTCTACGGGTATTTCCTAATATAAGAGGTGGCTTCTCGGTGCTGAAAACCTGACTTTTTGAACTTGCAATATAACAAAAGAGAGGTGTCACGCATGTTGTTTAACAAAATCGTTGCTGCGTATGACGGGTCGAAGGCGGCCAACAAAGCGCTGGACAAAGCGATCGAATTGGCCAAGTTGTCGGCGGATACGGAGCTTATTGTGCTCCATGTTTACGATTTCCCGCGGTTTTACGTGGCCGAGGGATATGCCCCGGTTCCGGCTTCGATGAATCAGGATTATTTCAATCTGGCGTCGAAAACGGCGGATGAGGCGGAAAATCGGCTCAAAGAAGCCGGGTTAAGCGCTAAGATGGAGCTCGTGCAAGGGCCGGCGGCGGAGACGATCCTCGAATACGCGGGCAAAAACGGAGCCGATCTGATCGTCATCGGCAGCCGCGGGCTGGGCGGCATTCGCGAGTTTGTGCTCGGCAGCGTCAGCCATAACGTCGTCCAGCATGCGCAAATACCGGTGCTGGTCGTAAAATAAGCGGATAAACATTAGGCAAGAAGGCAGTCCTTTGGGTCGATGAATGACCTGGCGGGCGGCCTTCTTTTTTGTGCGGATTTTTACTCGGGAGGGCCGGAAAGTCGGTGTGAGGTAATGTGACGCCTGTCCAATAAGCGGGCGAGACAAGTTACCAAGAAAACGCTTTAATAAAATTAATTTTAAGCCGTTAAATTCATTTTTCGTAGGATCATGTAGTTTTTTATAGTCTCTAAAGTAAGGTTGAAGTCAAATGTTACGATTACTTACATAGAACCCGCGCAGTGTCGTAATAACGATCTACACAACAAAGGAGGGCTGCGATTGATCCAGTTTCACGAGGTGGATAAACATTACGGGAGTTTCCATGTTCTGAAGGGGATTAATCTCCATGTTCAGGAGGGCGAAGTCGTAGTTGTCGTCGGCCCGTCCGGCTCCGGCAAAAGCACGATGCTGCGCTGCATCAACCGGCTGGAAACGATCACGAGCGGCGAACTGACGGTGAACGGCGTGCCGGTGAACGACCGTAAAACGGACATCAACAAGGTCCGGCGCGATATCGGCATGGTTTTTCAGCATTTCAACCTGTATCCGCACAAAAAAGTAATCGACAACATTACGCTGGCTCCGATCAAGGTGCTGCGCAACTCCAAGGCCGAAGCCGAGCAAACGGCGATGTTTTATTTGGAAAAGGTCGGCATCGCCGATAAGGCGTACGCCTATCCGTCCCAGCTGTCGGGCGGGCAGCAGCAGCGGGTCGCCATCGCGCGAGGGCTGGCGATGAAGCCGAAAATCATGCTGTTCGATGAGCCGACGTCGGCGCTTGACCCCGAGATGGTCGGGGAGGTGCTGGACGTGATGCGCGCGCTGGCCCGCGAAGGGATGACGATGGTGGTGGTTACGCACGAAATGGGATTCGCCCGGGAAGTCGCGGACCGGATTATTTTTATGGATCAAGGGCAAATCCTGGAGGAGGCCCGGCCCGAGCAGTTTTTTTCCAATCCGCGCGAAGAGCGGACGCGAGCGTTTCTTAGTCGTTTGTTAAGTCATTAAAAACGAGGGGGTTACTACAATGGCAAAGAAGAAGAGATGGAAATTGGCCGGGATCGCGATCGTATGCGCTTTGTTCGTGCTCGCGGGCTGCGGCGGCAATAACGCGGGCGGAGGCGGCGCAACCGCCGGTACTGGAGGCAACGGCGGCAATGCCGCGGCGTCGGAGGGCGGCTCCGGGGCGCTGGACAAAATCAAGGAGCGCGGAAAGCTTGTGGTCGGCGTGAAGTTCGACACGAAGCTGTTCGGCTTGAAGGACCCGGCCACCGGCAATGTCGAGGGCTTCGACATCGATATGTCCAAGGAGATCGCCAAACATATCCTCGGCGATGAAAATGCGCTCGAGCTGAAAGAGGTGACCTCCAAGACGCGGATTCCGATGCTGAACAACGGCGAGATCGATATGATCGTCGCGACGATGACGATTACGGAGGAACGCAAGAAGGAGGTCGATTTCTCCGACGTATACTTCCAGGCCGGCCAATCGCTGCTGGTGAAGAAAGGAAGCCCGATCAAGGGGATCGAGGACGTCACGGCCAGCACGACCGTGCTGGGCACGAAAGGCTCCACCTCGGTAAAAAATATCCGGGACAAAGTACCTGGCGTCAAAGTGCTGGAGTTCGACAACTATCAGGACGCGTTCAACGCGCTTAAAGCCGGCCAAGGCGACACGCTGACGACGGACGACTCCATCCTGTACGGCATGGCCGCCCAGGATGCCAATTACGAGGTGGTCGGCGAGCCGTTCACCGACGAACCTTACGGCATCGCGGTGCAGAAAGGCAACGCCGATATCGTGCAGGCCGTCAACGATACGCTGAAGGAGCTGCATGAGAGCGGAGAATACGACAAGCTGTACGAAAAATGGATCGGCAAAAAGCCGTCGCAATAATGCGGTATGCTGTATGCGGGCTGCGGCTGTCAACGTTGCGCCGGGGCGCTGTGAGTTGAGAGCGTTTTTGCCGGTCAGGGGAAGGTGATTCGGGCATGGACTTTTCAATTTTAACCGACTATTTCGGCACCTTTATGGAAGGATTTCGCGGGACGGTTGTTTCCAGCTTGCTTGCGCTCGTCGGAAGTTTTGCGCTGGGGACGCTGATCGCCGTATTCCGGATCGGGTCCATTCGCGCGCTGCGCTGGTTCGGTACGGGGTACGTCGAATTTATCCGCAATATTCCGCTGCTGCTTGTCGTATATATTTTTTATTACGGTCCGGCTGCGTTGGAATTGCCGCTGGACGGTTTTACCGCCGGGACGATCGGGCTGGCGGTTTACACCTCGTCCTTCATTGCCGAGGCCATCCGCGCCGGCATTATGTCGATCCCGCGGGGGCAGACGGAGGCGGCCCGTTCTTCGGGGCTCAGCTACGCGCAGACGATGGTCCACATCGTGCTGCCGCAGGCGATCCGGCTGGTCATCCCGCCGCTGGGCAACCAGTTTATCAACCTGATCAAAAACTCGTCCGTCCTGACGATCGTCGCCGGCCTGGATCTGATGTATTTCGCCGACATCGTCAATACCGATACGTTCCAAACGTTTGATACCTATGTATTTGTCGCTTTGTTTTATTTGGCGCTCACCTTGCCGCTCAGCTACGGGGTGCGGGTGTGGGAGCGCAAGCTGGAGCGCAAATATTAGGGGATTGGCGGCTGAAAGGAGGGGGTCCGGATGGACTTTGCCGGGGCGTATTCCGCGGAGAATCTGCAATTTTTGCTGGAAGGATTGTATTTTACGCTGCTGGTGGCGGTGGCTTCAATTGCGCTCAGCTTCCTGTTCGGCTGTATCGTCGGCGTCATTCGCTATATGCGGCTGCCGGTGCTGTCGCCGGTTTTGCTGGTCGCCGTGGAGCTGATCCGCAATTTGCCGCTGCTGTTGATCATCTTTTTTATGCGGTTCGCCCTGCCGGAGATCGGCATCAAGCTGGGGCTGGTGAGCGCCACGATCACGGGGCTGACGATCTTCGAAGCGGCGATGATCGCCGAGATCGTGCGCGGGGGGCTGGCCTCGATCGACAAAGGGCAAATCGAAGCGGCCCGCTCGTCGGGCTTAAGCTCGCTGCAGACGCTGTGGCACATCGTGCTGCCGCAGGGCTTGCGGCGCATGGTTCCGCCGCTCGTCAGCCAGTTCATTTCGTTGCTGAAAGACACGTCGCTCGCGGTCGTCATCTCCCTGCCGGAGCTGATGCACAACGCCGGCATCGTGATCGGGCACGGCTACGCCTACACGATCCCGATCCTGCTGCTGGTCGCGCTGATTTATTTTACGGTCAACTTTTTGCTGTCCCTCGTTTCCAGACGGTTGGAGGCCCGGCACGCATAAACTTAACCCTTACACGGCGTGGCATGGAAGGTATAGGCGCCGTCCCCGAAATATGGTAGTATTATGGGCAATATCTATTTGCGGGAGCCAGGTGAGAGGGGCATGGGGACGGCTCTTTTCAAATCGAAATACGTACAAATCGGCCTTGTTGCGGTTGGGACGGCGGTGGCCGGGGAACTGAAAATCAACCCGTTTGACGGCGATATTTTCAGGATCGGGCTGGGCAGCAGCGCTTTTCTGCTGTTTTTGCTGCTGATGAGGAAGCTGCCTTACGTATTGACCGGCGTCGTTACCGGCGCTGTCGTGCTGCTGTTCCGGACCGGATTGGACCAAGTGATGGCCGGCGGATGGACGGCGTTGGACAGTCTGGGCCGGCATTGCTCAGCGGGCGTCTATTACATTGTGTTTGCTTGCGGAATGCAGTTCATCAGGGCGAGGGTGGATCGGCTTTACCCGCTGATGCTGGGCGCGGTGACGGCGGTTATCGATCTGCTGTCCAATGAAGCGGAGCTGCTGACCCGGCTGCTGGTCACGGGCACGGCCGCGTTCAAGCTGAACGAGTGGACGTTTCTGATGGCGATCGCCATGCTGCGAACGTATTTCGTGACGGGCATCTACAGCAGCATCGCGGTCAGCCGGATGCGGATCATCCAGAAGGAGCAAAACCGCCGGATCGAGCAGATGCTCACCTTCAGTTCGGGGCTGTATGGGGAAGTTTTTTACCTGAAAAAATCGATCGGCACGCTGGAGGACGTTACCCTGAGCAGTTACGAGCTGTACCGGCGCTTGAGCGAGGAGGGGCGGCAGGAGCACAGGCAGCAGGTGCTGCGCATCACGCAGCAGATCCATGAGGTCAAAAAGGATTCGCAGCGGATTTTGGCCGGGTTGGTCAAGCTGACCGACCGGGAAGCGCCGGGGGATATGCCGCTGTCCGCGCTCGTTCATTTTACGCTGAAAAGCAACGGCAAGTATGCCGAAATGTTGGGCAAAACGATTTCTTTTTCGTACGATATCCGCACCGATTATGTGACCGCAAGCTACGTTTCGCTGCTGACGCTGATGAACAATTTGACCGCCAACGCGGTGGAGGCGATCGGGGAGAATGGCATGATCCATTTGGAAGTGGGCGAGCATGGGAGTTATACGGTGTTTATCGTAGCCGACAGCGGCGGCGGCGTGGCGGAGCGCGACCGCGATTTGCTGTTCGAGCCGGGTTTTACGACCAAGTTTGACCAGGAGGGTGTGGCGGCCACGGGCATCGGGCTGTCCCATGTGCGCGATATCGTAAGCATGTTTGCGGGGGAGGTTGAGGTCGGAGCATCTTCCGTTTTGGGGGGCGCGATGTTTCAGGTCCGCATTCCGACGGAAAAGCTGCGTAAGCCTGCGCTTCCGATGTAAGTTTTGTTAGTTTGCGAATTAGACTTGCGGAGCGTGCTCACAAAACTTTTGGGAGGGGTCAAGCATGGCGCTTTCTTTCTGTATCGTAGACGATGATATTAGCGCGAGAAGAATGCTGCAGCATATCATTGAAGACGGCGGGCTCGGCGAAGTGGCGGGAACGGCAGGCAGCGGGCAGGAAGGTGTGCGACAAATCTTGAGCGAGGCCCCGGACATCGTGCTGATGGATCTTTTGATGCCCGATCAGGACGGCATCGAGGCGATCGATTCACTGCGCGCCCAGGGCTGCAGCGCCAAATTCGTGATGATCTCGCAGATAGAGAATCAGGATATGGTCGGGCGGGCGTACCGGAGCGGCATCGAGTTTTTTATCCGCAAGCCGATCAACCGGATCGAGGTGGAAACCGTGCTGCGAAAAGTGAACGAACGTTACGCCATGGGGCATTATTTGGAGGAAATCCGCTCCAGCCTGAAAAAGCTGGAAGGGCTTCGCCCCGCGCCCCACGTTACGGCCGGGAAACGGGCCGTACGCGAAGCGATCCAGCCGATCCTGATGAATATGGGGCTGATCGGGGAAAGCGGCAGCCGCGACATGATCGCGATCATGGAGCTGCTGATCGAACGCGGAGCCGGCGCAAACATGCCGCCGCTGAAGGAGCTGTACCGCCAGGCGGCGGCAACGTACAAGGCGAAGCCGGAGGAGATCGCCAAGGAGGTCAAAGCGATCGAGCAGCGGCTGCGCCGCGCGCTGGCGGCGGGGCTGACCAATCTGGCTTCGCTCGGTTTGACCGACTACGGCAACCCCCGGTTTGAGTACTACGCCCCGCTATATTTCGATTTCGAAGACGTGCGGCTGAAGATGAAGGAAATCGAAGAGGGCCGGGAGACCAGCGGCGGCGGTGGTAAGGTGAAGGTCAACATCAAAAAGTTTTTGCAAGTGCTGTATATCGAGCTGCAGGAGCAGATGAACGGATAGAGTTCGCCGCTGCTTTTGCGGCTTTTTTAATGTTGATGGAACGACCGGGTGGTGATAGCGTCGGCTTTAAAATAGGGGAAATTGCCGTAAAACAGTAGTACTTGCCGTCTAAAGCAGCAATTGCATAAAATAGCCACTAGCGTTGCATTAACTTTCAATCTAGACAACTGGCAGCCCTTACATGCCAGATTTTCTGGGATTCAGATTACCTGGGATCCGGATTTTCTGGGGAAGTGATCATGTTTTCAAGCCGATAGTGCGCCCGCCGGAAATCTAACGGTTGCAGCAGCGGCTAATTTGCGAACAAAGCCTTTTTCAAAACTCTAGCAACGGTTGTGATCGCCGTTATTTGCCTGAATCTAAGCAAACTAAGCCGGATTTCAGTGAAATAAGCGCTACGGCATCCGTTACAATTTGAAATCAACGTTTTTGGAACAAATAACGCTTGTGGCAACCGTTAGAATATTGGTGCGGCTAGAAAATGTATCTTGTCAGATTTAATGCAATGCTAGTGTAAAATAGCGGTAATTTATGTGCTTATTATCCGGCGCACCAGCATGTTCATCCCATTAGCGGAATTTTATGTACTTATTTTCCTCTGAATGGTTCAGAACGCAGGAATTTCATTACACTTCGAGAAAATAGCGACATAAATTTCCCTTATTTCTCTTAAATGAATGGATGTGGCTGGAATAACGCCGTTTTTTGTGCTTATTCAACAGGCGCTGCCGCGGATTAAGATTATATATCATCTTGCAAATGCACTTTTACACTCGATCAGGCGGTATTGGCGGAATTGAACGGAAATCGCCTGTACTTTTGCACTTGGTGGAATTTCGCAGGCCGTATCGTGACAACAGGGCTCGGGTGATAAGGTACAGGGATTAGAGGAGAGACATTCCAAAAACGAACATTCGGATTTTACATTCCATTAATGTTCGGGTTTGAGTTGACATGTCGTGTCCGCCATTGGTAAACTAGTAGAGCAAAGGCGGTTCTCCGCCGAACATAATAAAGTGAGGGTTACCTCTTAAACTCGTATAATACCGGGGATAGGGCCCGGAAGTTTCTACCCGAGAACCGTAAATTTTCGGACTACGAGCGAATACGTGATGAAGGTAAGGCGGCTTAAGCACGGAAAGCTTTTTTAGATATCGGAGCGCTAAAACTTAGCGGAATAATATCCTGGTATCGGAAGAAAACTTCCGTTAGTCGCGGTCTGTCTCCTCAGAATGGACGTCGATAGACGTTTTTCTCAAGAGCCTGGGCTTATGCACCGGGCTCTCCCGTTCCCCGGGCGGGCTTTTGTTCAGCCCGATCCTGGGAGCGGCCGGCGCCCTGAGCGAGCCGCCGGCCGCCAGGGTGGTTGGCCCTTAAACGGCAACCGACAGACACCTTACCTTCCGGCTTAGTCCGCCGTATTCTCTCATGGTCCGCGAATTTCTGGAAAATACTTCGTTATTTTCAGAGGTGCGGACCTTTTTAAGTATCCGGCCTTTTTGGAACCATAGAATAATGATAGAAAGTGGGATGAGGGATGACAGCACAGGTTGCAGTGATTATGGGCAGCAAATCGGATTGGGAAACGATGGCCCATGCTTGCGGCGTATTGGAGGAGTTGCAAATTCCGTACGAGAAAAAAATCGTCTCCGCGCACCGTACCCCGGACTTGATGTTCGAGTTTGCCGAGCAGGCCGCGGGGCGCGGGCTTAAGGTGATCATCGCCGGCGCCGGGGGCGCCGCCCATTTGCCGGGCATGGTGGCGGCGAAAACGGCGCTGCCGGTCATCGGCGTGCCGGTGAAGTCGGCCGCGTTGAACGGCCTCGATTCGCTGCTGTCGATCGTGCAGATGCCGGGCGGCATTCCGGTCGGGACGGTGGCGATCGGCAAAGCCGGCGCGATCAACGCCGGGCTGCTGGCCGCGCAGATCCTCGGCGCGTTCGATCCCGAACTGATGCGCCGTGTGCAGGAGCGCCGCGACCGGATTCGCGAAGAGGTGCTGGCGAGCGGCGCGGAATTGGAGGCGGCGGAATGAGTAACGAAGCGAAGGTGATCGCTCCGGGCGCGACGATCGGCGTGCTCGGCGGCGGGCAGCTCGGGCGGATGATGGCGCTGGCCGGCAGCAATCTCGGCTACCGCTTCGTGACGCTGGATCCGACGCCGGATGCGCCGTGCGGCCAGGTGGCCGGGCAAATCGTCGCCGGCTACGACGACCAAGAGGCCGCCCGCCGGCTGGCCGAGCGCTCGGACGTAATCACGTACGAGTTCGAGAACGTGGACGCGGGCGTGGCCGCGCTGCTTGAGGAGCTGTCGTACGTGCCGCAGGGAAGCAAGCTGCTGTACACGACCCAGCACCGGCTGCGCGAAAAGCGCGCGGTCGAGGCGGCGGGCGTGAAAGTGGCTCCGTATGCGGAGATCGGCAGCGAAGAGGACCTGCGGGCGGCGGTTAAGCGCCTCGGCCTTCCGGCCGTGCTGAAGACCGCGACCGGCGGTTATGACGGCAAAGGGCAATGGGTGATCCGCTCGGAAGCGGAAATCGCCCCGGCCTACGCCGAGCTGAGTAAGGCCGGCACCGAGCTTGTGCTGGAGCAATTCATCCCGTTTGTGAAGGAGCTGTCGGTGATCGCGGCGCGCAGTCCGCACGGGGAAATTCAAACGTTCCCGGTGGCGGAAAATATCCATGTCGATAATATTTTGCATCTATCGATCGTGCCGGCCCGCGTGGAAGAACGGGTGCAGCGGGAGGCCGAAAGGCTGGCCGCGCGCATCGCGGAAGGCATGGAAGCGGTGGGGCTGCTGGCCGTGGAGATGTTTTTGACCGCGGGCGGCGAGTTGTTCGTCAACGAGTTGGCGCCGCGGCCGCACAATTCCGGCCATTACACGATGGAGGCCTGCACGACCTCGCAGTTCGAGCAGCACGTCCGGGCCATCTGCAATTTGCCGCTCGGCAAAGCGGAATTGCTCTCGCCGGTTGTGATGGTGAACGTGCTCGGCGAGCATTTGGAGGCCGTGCGCGAGGCGATGGTGCAAGGCGCTTGGCCGGACGGCGGAAGCGGGAAGGAACCGGCGGCGCGGGAAGGCGGTTTGCCGGCCGGGCGGCCTCTGCTGGGCTCCGCCCCGGAGGAAGGGAAAACGGCCGGACGGCAAGCTGGATTCCCGGTCATTCCCAAAGTACACTTATATGGAAAGAACGGAGCCGCGCCGAAGCGGAAAATGGGGCATATCAATCTGCTCTGCCGGGATGTGGAGGACGGACTCCGTTGGATAGAGCAAACCAACATTTGGAGGAATGAACGCTAATGATCGAACGCTACAGCAGACCGGAAATGAGAGCGATCTGGACGGAGGAAAACAAATTCAAGGCTTGGCTGGAAGTCGAGCTGTGCGCCTGCGAGGCTTGGGCCGAGCTGGGCGTCATCCCGAAGGAGGACGTGGCTTTGCTGCGCCAAAACGCCTCGTTCGACATCGACCGGATCTACGAAATCGAGCAGGAGACGCGCCATGACGTGATCGCCTTTACCCGGGCGGTTTCGGAAAGCTTGGGCCCGGAACGGAAATGGGTGCACTATGGCCTCACTTCGACGGACGTGGTGGACACGGCGCTGGGGTATTTGCTGAAGCAGGCCAACGAAATTCTTGAGCGGGATATTTTGAACTTTATCGATATTTTGCGGGAAAAAGCGCTCGCCTACAAAGACACGCCGATGATGGGCCGGACGCATGGCGTGCATGCCGAGCCGACGACGTTCGGGCTGAAGATGGCGCTCTGGCATGAAGAGATGAAGCGGAATCTGGAGCGCTTCCGCCGGGCCGCGGACGGAGTGCAGTTCGGCAAAATCTCCGGTGCGGTAGGTACGTACGCGAACATCGATCCGTTCGTGGAGCAGTTTGTGTGCGAGAAGCTGGGCACAACGGCCGCGCCGGTCTCCACGCAAACGCTGCAGCGCGACCGCCACGCCGAGTATATGGCCACGCTGGCGCTGATCGCCACGTCGCTCGACAAATTCGCCACGGAAATCCGCGCCCTGCAAAAAAGCGAATTCCGCGAGGTGGAGGAAGCTTTCGCCAAAGGGCAAAAAGGCTCGTCGGCGATGCCGCACAAGCGCAATCCGATCGGCTGCGAGAACATTTCCGGCCTGTCGCGCGTGATCCGCGGGCACATGGTGTCGGCCTACGAAAACGTGACCCTGTGGCATGAACGCGATATTTCGCATTCTTCGGTGGAGCGGGTGATTTTGCCCGACGCGACGATGCTGCTGAACTACATGTTGAACCGCTTCGGAAATATCGTGAAAAACTTGACGGTGTTCCCGGAAAATATGAAGCGCAACATGGGCCGCACGTTTGGCGTGCCGTTCTCCGGCCGCGTCATGACGAAGCTGATCGACAAAGGCTTCAGCCGCGAGCAGGCGTACGACACGGTGCAGCCGCGGGCGATGCAGGCTTGGGAAACGCAGCGGCAGTTCCGCGACATCATCGAAGAGACGCCGGAAATTACCGCCGTGCTGAGCAAGGAAGAGATCGACGACGCGTTTAACCCGGCTTGGCATTTGAAGCATGTGGATACGATTTTCCGCAAGCTGGGTTTGGCTGAGTAGGAAGGGCGCATCTCGGATGATAGTGGTAAAAAAATACCCCTATTTATCCGGTTTTGCGGCAGCACCGTCAAATAGCGGTACAAAAAGGCGTTATTTTCGGGGAATGTGGTCAAAATGGACGTTTGCAGCCGGAGCAGAAGAAAATAGCGCCCCATTTTACCGCTATATTGCGAATTTTGCTGAATCGCGGAGGATAGCTGCTTTTTATACCGTTATTGCAATCAATAAGCGTAATTTGAGGAGGACGGCGACATGTCATCACCGGCAATTTCCACGGCGGCGGATTTGGTGAACGCCCCGCTGCTGTATAAAGGCAAAGTGCGGGAGCTGTACGACCTTGGCGAGCATTATTTGATCGTCGTGACCGACCGTATTTCCGCTTTCGACTATGTGCTTGAGCCGGCGGTGCCGGACAAAGGCAATGTGCTGAACCGCCTGAGCGCGTTCTGGTTCGGCAAGACGCAGCATCTGCTGGAGAATCACGTGATTCATGCGGATGTGGAGCTTTTGGGGGACGTCGTTCCCGAAGCGCACAAGCCGCTGCTGAAAAACCGCGTGATGGTCACCCGTAAAGCCGAACGCATCGATATCGAATGCGTGGTGCGCGGTTACGTCACCGGCGGCGGCTGGCGGCAGTACGAGCAGAGCGGCGAGATCAACGGCATCAAGCTGCCGGAGGGCCTGCGCAAAAACGCCAAGCTGGCGGAGCCGATTTTTACGCCGGCGGCGAAAAACGACGTCGGCCATGACGAGGACATCTCCTTTGCGGAGATGGCGGACAAGGTCGGCGCGGATTTGGCGGAGCAGCTGCGCAGCCGCAGCCTGGAGCTTTACGCTTTCGCTCGGGACTACTGCGAGGAGCGCGGCATCATGCTCGCCGACTGCAAGCTGGAATTCGGGCTGGTGGACGGCAGGCTGATTTTGATCGACGAGATTTTCACGCCGGATGCGTCGCGTTTTTGGGCCAAGGAAAAATACGCGCTGGATATCGAGATCGACAGCATGGACAAAGAGCCGGTGCGCGCTTACCTGGCCGGTTCGGATTGGGACAAGAACAGCCGGCCCGATCCGCTGCCGGGGCATGTGGTTGAGGAGACGACCCGGCGTTACCGCGATATTTACCGGCGGCTGACCGGGTACGAGTTAGAGTAGGGAACAGGCAGGCGGAAAAGAAACGCAAGCGGCGGGGCGATTAAGTCCAAACAGCTGCATAAGTCCAAACAATAGGAGGAATACGAGGAACATGATTAAAGCGAACGTTTATGTCACGATCAAGCAAAGCGTACTGGATCCGCAAGGAGTAGCGGTGCAGGGAGCGCTTCATTCGATGGGCTTCAAGGAAGTGGAGAGCGTCCGCATCGGCAAATATATGGAGCTTACGCTGGACACGAACGACCGCTTTGAGGCGGAAGCCCGCGTCAAGGCAATGTGCGAGAAGCTGCTGGCCAATACAGTGGTTGAAGATTACCGTTTTGAATTGGAGGGCTGAATCGATGAAATTCGCGGTACTCGTATTTCCCGGTTCCAACTGTGATATCGACTGTTATAAAGCGGTGGAGGAAGCTTTGGGCGAACCCGTCGATTACGTGTGGCATACGGCGGCGGATCTTTCCGCGTACGACTGCATCCTGGTTCCCGGGGGCTTTTCCTATGGCGATTACTTGCGCTGCGGGGCGATTTCCCGGTTCGCGCCCGTGATGGCCGAGGTGGCCAAAGCCGCGGAGGAAGGCAAATATGTTCTCGGCATCTGCAACGGATTTCAGATTTTGACGGAAGCCGGGCTGCTGCCGGGGACGCTGCGCCGCAACATGTCGCTGAAATTCCGCTGCCATGATACGGTGCTGAGGGTCGAAAACAACGCAAATCCGTTTACGTCGCTGTACGCGCCGGGCGAAGAGATTACGATTCCGATCGCCCACGGCGAAGGCAATTATTATTGTGATGAAGAAACCTTGGCCCGGCTGCGGCAAAACAACCAGATTATTTTCCGGTATGTGAATAACCCGAACGGGTCGGTGGACGATATCGCCGGTATTTCCAGTGAACGCGGCAACGTGGTCGGCATGATGCCGCATCCGGAGCGTGCGGTGAACGCCCTGCTCGGCTCTACGGACGGCAAAAAAATGTTTACATCCATTTTGAAGGCTTGGAGGGATCGGCATGAGTCAGCAAGTGTCCGCTAAGGAACCGAATGCAGAGCAAATTGCGGAGCAGAAAATTTACAAACAGATGGGCGTTTCGGATAGCGAATACGAACTGATCTGCGGGTTTTTGGGCCGTAAGCCGAACTACACGGAAATCGGCGTGTTCAGCGTCATGTGGTCGGAGCACTGCGCCTACAAAAATTCGAAGCCGCTGCTGCGCCGTTTTCCCACCAGCGGACCGCGTGTCCTGATGGGGCCGGGCGAGGGCGCGGGGATCGTCGATATCGGCGACAACCAGGCGGTCGTGTTCAAAATCGAAAGCCATAACCACCCTTCCGCAGTGGAGCCTTACCAAGGCGCTGCGACGGGCGTCGGCGGGATTATCCGCGATATTTTTTCGATGGGGGCAAGACCGGTTGCGCTGCTTAACTCTCTGCGTTTCGGCAAGCTGGAAAGCGAGCGCGTGAAATATTTGTTCGAGCACGTCGTGTCCGGGATCGCCGGGTACGGCAACTGCATCGGTATCCCGACGGTCGGCGGCGAAGTCGTGTTTGACGAAAACTATGAAGGGAATCCGCTCGTCAACGCGATGTGCGTCGGGCTGATCGATCACGATAAAATCCAGCGCGGCGTCGCCAAGGGCGTGGGCAACCCGGTGTTTTACGTTGGCCCGCCAACGGGGCGCGACGGCATCCACGGCGCGACGTTTGCGTCGGAGGAGCTGACGGAGGAGTCGGAAGCGAAGCGGACGGCGGTACAGGTCGGCGATCCGTTTATGGAAAAGCTGGTCATGGAAGCCTGCCTCGAACTGATCGACACCGGCATCGTGCTGGGGATTCAGGATATGGGCGCGGCCGGGCTGACATGCTCCAGCGCGGAGATGGCGAGCAAGGCCGGCAACGGTCTGGAGCTGTATCTCGATCAGGTGCCGCAGCGCGAAGAGGGCATGACCGCTTACGAAATGATGCTGTCGGAATCGCAGGAACGGATGCTGTTCGTCGTTGAGCCGAAGGATGAGGCGCAGGCGCGGGAGATTTTTGAGCGCTGGGGCGTGATCTGCGCGAAGGTCGGCAAGGTGACGGACGACGGGCGGCTGAAGCTGTTCCATCACGGTGAGCTGGTTGGCGATATGCCGGTGAAGGCGCTCGTGGACGAATGTCCGATTTATGACAAGCCTTCGGCGGTGCCGGCTTATTATGAGCAGAACGCCGCGGTGGATACGCTGCGGTATGAAGAGGTCCGCGATCTGGGCGGGGCGCTTGAGCAAGTGTTGTCTTCGCCTTCGGTCGCAAGCAAAGCCTGGGTCTATGATCAGTACGACTACATGGTGCGCACCGGCACGGCGGTTCGTCCGGGCTCGGACGCGGCGGTCGTGACGGTCCACGGGACGCGCAAGGCGCTGGCGATGACGACCGACTGCAACGGCCGGTTCGTGTACCTCGATCCGGAGGTGGGCGGACGCATCGCGGTCAGCGAAGCGGCGCGCAACATCGTGTGCTCCGGAGCCGAGCCGCTGGCGATTACGGACAACCTGAATTTCGGCAGCCCGGAGAAGCCGGATATTTTCTGGCAGATGGAGCGGGCCGTAGACGGCATGGCGGAAGCTTGCCGCGAGCTGGATACGCCGGTCATCGGCGGGAACGTCAGCTTGTACAACGAAAACGCCAAAGGCGCGATTTACCCGACGCCGGTCGTCGGCATGGTGGGACTCGTGCACGATGTGGACCATATTACGACCCAGGGCTTCAAGTCCGAGGGAGACGTGATTTTCCTGCTCGGCGAAACGAAGGCGGAGCTTGGCGGCAGCGAGTTCCAAGCGGTCGTGCATGGCGTCGTTGAGGGGCGTCCGCCGCAGCTGGATCTGGCAGTTGAGAAAAAGCTGCTGGGCGCTGTGCTTGAAGCGA
The DNA here is from genome assembly GCF_900454495.1 of Paenibacillus macerans. NCBI lineage: Bacteria > Bacillati > Bacillota > Bacilli > Caryophanales > Paenibacillaceae > Paenibacillus > Paenibacillus macerans. The sequence goes on along the minus strand of NZ_UGSI01000001.1, from coordinate 3,899,896 downwards.
TTCAAGGCGGGCTGGTACGTTCGGCTCACGATCTGTCCGAAGGCGGGCTGGCCGCAGCGCTGGCGGAATCGTGCATCAGCGGCGGTTTGGGCGCGAACGTCGATGTGGCAAGCGGCGGGCTGCGTGCGGATGTTTTGCTGTTCAGCGAGTCGCAGTCGCGGATTTTGCTGTCGGCATCGCCGGATAAAGCGGATGCGCTGGAGCGGCTCATCGCGGAGCGCGGCGTGCCGGTTGCGCGGATCGGTTCCGTAGCGGGCGCGGCTGCCGGGGGCGCCGGGCTGGCCATTGCAGTGGACGGGGCTTCCGTGCTGAACAAGCCGGTCGAGCAGTTGAAACGCGTCTGGGAGGATGTCATTCCATGTCTGATGAAATAATGCCGCGCGGACTTTGGACAGGAGCATATTACAACGAAGGCGCGGGACATGCGGATCCGTTCGACACGTTGCGGGAGGAGTGCGGCGTGTTCGGCGTGTTCGGTCATCCCGAAGCCGCTTCCCTTTCTTATTACGGCCTGCATGCGCTGCAGCACCGGGGCGAAGAAAGCGCCGGGATGTGCGTGACGGACGGATCGGAGTTCAATTACCACCGCGGCATGGGGCTTGTCAAGGAAGTGTTCGACCGGGACAAGCTCGCTTCGCTGGTCGGCGACCGCTCGATCGGCCATGTACGGTATTCGACGAGCGGGGACAGCCGGCTGACGAACGCGCAGCCGCTGATTTTCAAATACCGCGACGGGGATTTGGCGGTGGCGACGAACGGCAATATCGTGAACGCGCCGAAAATCCGCCGCGAGCTGGAGCAAAGCGGCTCGATCTTTCAGACGACAAGCGACACGGAGGTGATCGCGCATCTGATCGCGCGGTCGCCGAAGGATTTTGTCGAGGCGGCGAAGGACGCGCTGGGGCAACTGGTCGGCGGCTTCGCCTTCCTGCTGCTGACGAACGACAAGCTGATCGCCGCCAGCGATCCCAACGGGCTGCGGCCGCTGACGATGGGCCGGCTCGGCGACGCGTATCTGTTCTCGTCCGAGACGTGCGCGTTCGAGGTGATCGGCGCGGAGACGATCCGCGAAATCCAGCCGGGCGAAATGCTGGTGCTGGACGGCAACGGTCTGCACGAAGACCGTTATACCGAGCCGCAGCGCAAGGCGTTGTGCGCGATGGAATACATCTACTTCGCGCGTCCGGACAGCGACATGAACGGCTCGAATCTGCACGCGAGCCGCAAGCGGATGGGGCAAGTGATGGCGCAGGAGTCTTTTGTCGACGCGGACGTCGTGACCGGCGTGCCCGACTCCAGCATCTCCGCCGCCATCGGCTACGCGGAGCAGACCGGCATCCCTTACGAGCTTGGTCTGATCAAAAACAAATACACCGGCCGGACGTTCATCCAGCCAAGCCAGGAGCTGCGCGAGCAGGGCGTGAAGATGAAGCTGAGCGCGGTGCGCCGGGTCGTGGAAGGCAAACGCGTGGTGATGATCGACGATTCGATCGTCCGCGGCACGACCTCGCGGCGGATCGTGGGTCTGCTGCGCGAGGCCGGGGCGACGGAGGTGCATGTGCGGATCACTTCGCCGCCGTTCAAAAACCCGTGCTTCTACGGGATCGACACCCCGGACCGCGGCGAGTTGATCGCTTCGTACAAATCCGTTGACGAAATTTGCCGGGAGATCGGTGCGGACACACTGGAGTTTTTGAGCCCTGAGGGCTTGATCCGGGCGGTAGGCGGCGGCAACTCCGGGGATTATAAAGGCGGCCTCTGCATGGCCTGCTTTGACAATGATTACCCGACGCGGACGGATTTTGACGGGGAAGAGAAATACGGGTGTACGTGCTAAGCGGGCGTCTTGCCGGTTGCTCACAGTCTATGAGGGCTGGTAAAACTTCATGTGGCGTATAACGCAGCGGTTGGCGGTTAGGGCGAAGTTGTGTTCCGGTCTGTGTCGACTGGATCCGTTAGCACTGGCTTTAGGCCGCCCAACCATTGATAGGGTCGCAACAATTATTTCACATGATAAAATATTTTCGAAACAGCATAAGCTTAAGGTGGGTACGTCGATCAGAGTTGATTGTGCTGCTTAGGTGGGCCACATTGGATAATTCAATGAGATTTGCGGGATATGCTCATGATGAGTCCTCTGATTGGAAATATCCAATAGAATGGAAAATGAATAGTAAATATGGTAGCTTGATTGGATATTTCCAATAGATTGGCCTCGGTATGACGGAAAATGGACTTTTGAGCGAAATCTATTGGATTTTTCCAATGAAGGCTCAAAATTAAGTTCGATGTCTGTCAATCTATTGGATTTTTCCAATAAGAGCAGACAGCGGCGAGGGATATGAGCTACTCGCGGTGGCCCTTTACTACTCCCGCGGTGATTTAGCTGAACGTGCTGGCGATTGAGCTGCTCGGATAGCGATTGCGGTGGCCCTTTCGAGCTTTCCTGCAACGAGGTTTTCGAATCGGTACTATCGCCTGCCGTAATTCTAACGGTTGTCAGCGCCGTTATTTGTCTTGATTTGGGCATAAGTAGCCGGAGTTAAGCGAAATAAGCACGATGGCAACCGTTAGAATCCGAAATCAGCGTAAATGGCTCAAATAGCGGCTGTGGCAACCGTTAGCTTGGTTTAGTCTGGATGTAGTCTAGTTGATTTTGCGGTTACAAAGAAACGCATGTCCTCCAAAAAATAAACCTAAGGAGTGTGTCCTTCTCGTGTCAGAAGCATACAAAAACGCCGGCGTCGATATTGCGGCCGGGAATGAAGCCGTGGAGCGGATGAAAAAACACGTCAAGCGAACGTTTCGTCCGGAAGTGATGACGGATCTGGGCGGCTTCGGGGCTTTGTTCGGATTGAACAAAGACAAATATGAGGAGCCGGTTCTGGTCTCCGGGACGGACGGCGTGGGCACCAAGCTGAAAATCGCGTTTGCGATGGATAAGCACGATACGATCGGCATCGACGCGGTAGCGATGTGCGTCAACGACATCGTCGTGCAGGGCGCGGAGCCGCTGTTTTTCCTCGATTACCTCGCTTGCGACAAGGTCGTTCCTGAGAAAATCGAGGCGATCGTCGCCGGGATCGCCGAAGGCTGCAGCCAGTCCGGCTGCGCGCTGATCGGCGGCGAAACCGCCGAAATGCCGGGCATGTACGGCGAAGGCGAATACGACATCGCCGGCTTCACCGTCGGCGTCGTCGACAAGCGCAAAATCGTCAACGGCAGCACCATCGCTCCCGGCGATACGGTGATCGGCCTCGCTTCCAGCGGCGTGCACAGCAACGGTTTTTCGCTGGTGCGCAAGCTGCTGCTGGAGGAGGCCGGATACAGCCTGCAGGATACGCTGCCGGAGCTGGGCGGGCAGAAGCTTGGCGAGGTGCTGCTGACGCCGACCAAGCTGTACGTGAAGCCGGTGCTTTCCCTGCTCGAGCGGGTCGACGTCAAAGGCATGGCGCACATTACGGGCGGCGGATTTATCGAAAATATCCCGCGCGTGCTGCCGGAAGGCGTAAATGTGGAGATCGAATCCGGCTCGTGGCCGATTTTGCCGATCTTTGAGCTTTTGCAGCAAAAGGGCAGCGTCAGCAGCCGCGACATGTTCACCACCTTCAACATGGGGATCGGGCTGGTCATCATCGTTGCCGCCGATCAGGCGGAGGCAGCCCTGCAAACGCTGGGCGAGGCCGGCGAAAGCCCGTACGTCATCGGCAAAGTGACCGCAGGCCGCCGGGAAGTGACGTTTGCCGGGGCGGACGTGTAATGGCGGCGGGTTTTCGGATCGCGGTGTTCGCCTCCGGGCAGGGCAGCAATTTTCAAAATTTGCTGGATGCTTCCCGGGCGGGAACGCTTGGCGCAGACATCGTGCTGCTGGTGTGCGACAAACCGCAGGCGCCCGTCGTTGAACGGGCCCGCAAGGCCGGGGTCGACTGTTTTCTTTTTCAACCTAAGGACTATGCGCGGCGGGAAGATTATGAGGCGGAAGTTGCCGCGGAGCTGGACAAGCGGCAGATCGACCTGGTCGTTTTGGCCGGGTATATGCGGCTGTTGACCCCGGTGCTGGTGGAGCCTTACGCCGGGAAAATGATCAACATCCATCCTTCGCTGCTTCCGGCTTTTCCGGGCAAAAACGCGATCGGGCAAGCGTGGGACTACGGCGTTAAAGTGACTGGGATAACGGTGCATTTGGTCGACGGGGGAATGGATACGGGCGCTGTCATCGCCCAAGAACCGGTGGAGATTCTCGCCTCGGATACCCTGGAGTCGCTGGAGGCCAGAATCCATGCCGCGGAACAGCAGTTATACCCGCAAGTCGTGTCGTGGTTTGCCAAAAGCCGTATTAAGGTGAACGGCCGGAAAGTGACGGTTCTGTCGGATGAGGAACAATAGGGCATACTTTTATAGGACATAAAGTGCGCAGGGGTTTCGATATTTCCCGAGAAATATCGGGCATGATTCGCCAAATTAAAAGGAGGGGCCGATTTTGAGTATCAAAAGAGCGCTGGTAAGCGTGTCGGATAAAACGGGGATCGTGGATTTTTGCCGCGAGCTGTCGCAGTTGGGCGTGGAGATCATTTCAACGGGAGGAACAAAAAACCTGCTGTCGAAGGAAGGAGTGCCGGTGATCGGCATTTCCGATGTGACCGGTTTTCCGGAAATTTTGGACGGACGCGTTAAAACGCTGCACCCGGCCGTCCACAGCGGGCTGCTGGCGATCCGCGACAGCGAAGAGCATCAGGCCCAAATGAAGGAGCTGGGTCTGGATTACATCGACCTGGTCGTTGTTAACCTGTATCCGTTCCAGGAGACGATCGCCAAGCCGGACGTGAGTTATGAGGATGCGATTGAAAATATCGACATCGGCGGGCCGACCATGCTGCGTTCCGCGGCCAAAAATCACGCCTTCGTCAGCGTGGTTGTCGATGCGGCCGATTACGGCACGGTTCTTGCGGAAATCCGCGCGGGCGGGGATACGACGCTGGACACGCGCAAACGGCTTGCGGCCAAAGTTTTCCGCCATACGGCGGCTTATGATGCCCTGATTTCCGATTATTTGTCGAAGGTGACCGGCGATCCGCTGCCGGAACGCTACACCGTGACCTATGAGAAAATCCAGGATTTGCGCTACGGCGAAAATCCGCACCAACAAGCGGCGTTCTACCGCAAACCGCTGGCCGCGGCGGATACGTTGACCAATGCGGAGCAACTGCACGGCAAGGAATTGTCCTACAACAACATCAATGACGCCAACGCGGCGCTGCAAATCGTGAAAGAATTCGAGGAGCCGGCTGTCGTTGCGGTGAAGCATATGAACCCTTGCGGGGTAGGCGTAGGCAGCAGCATTTTGGAGGCCTATCAAAAAGCGTATGAGGCTGATCCGGTGTCGATCTTCGGCGGCATCGTCGCTGCCAACCGCATTATCGATGCCGATACCGCGACATTGCTTAAGGAGATTTTCCTGGAGATCATTTTGGCGCCGGGCTTTACCGAGGAAGCGCTGGACATTTTGACGAAAAAGAAAAACATCCGCCTCTTGAAGCTCGGCGGCCTGGAGCTCGGCAGCAAACGCAGCAGCCAGTTTGTCGTGACTTCGATCGACGGCGGCATGGTCGTTCAGGAGAGCGATGTTCATGTGCTGAAGGAATCCGATCTGCAGGTCGTCACCGACCGCAAGCCAACCGAGGAAGAACTCAAGCAGCTGCTGTTCGGCTGGAAAGTAGTTAAGCATGTGAAATCCAATGCGATCGTACTGGCCAAGGACGATATGACGATCGGCGTCGGCGCCGGTCAGATGAACCGCGTCGGTGCGGCGAAAATCGCCATTGAGCAGGCCGGAGAAAAGTCGAAAGGCAGCGTGTTGGCCTCGGATGCGTTTTTCCCGATGGGCGATACGCTGGAAGCGGCGGCCAAGGCCGGCATTACGGCGGTTATTCAGCCTGGCGGCTCGGTTAAGGACGAGGAGTCGATCAAGGTCGCGAACGAGTACGGCATCGCCATGGTATTTACCGGCGTCCGCCATTTCAAACATTAAGCCTCGGCTCCAAACGGCAGACCGCTGCGGCGTGCGGCGGCCTGCCGTTTTTCGGATTATACGCGGGGGAAATGAGTGATTAGCGTCATTACGGTCCGCTTGCGGGCTATAAGGAGGAGACGACAAATGGATATATTGGTGATTGGCGGGGGCGGGCGCGAGCACGCGATTTGCTGGAGCTTGGCGAAAAGCCCCAAAGCCGGCAAGCTTTATTGCGCCCCGGGCAACGCGGGAATCGGCCAGGTGGCTGAACTGGTTCCGATTCAGGTGCATGAATTCGACAAGCTGGCCGCGTTTGCCGAGGAGAATGGCGTCGGCTTGGTCGTGGTCGGGCCTGACGATCCCTTGGCCGATGGCATTGTCGACGTGTTCGAGACTAAGAACATTCCGGTGTTCGGTCCGCGCAAAAACGCGGCCCATATCGAAGGCAGCAAAACGTTTATGAAGGATTTGCTGAAAAAATACGGCATTCCGACAGCGGCTTACGAGAAGTTCGACAGCTATGAGCCGGCCTTGGCGTATTTGCGCAGCCGGCCGGTGCCGATCGTCATTAAGGCGGACGGGCTGGCGGCGGGCAAAGGCGTGACGGTCGCCTTCACTCGCGAACAGGCGGAAGCGGCTTTGAAGGACATTATGGTCGAGAAGGTGTTCGGTGAGTCCGGAAGCCAGGTTGTTATCGAAGAATTTCTCGAAGGCCAGGAAATGTCGATCCTTTCGTTCGTGGACGGGGAAACGGTGCGGCCGATGGCGGCGGCGCAGGATCACAAGCAGGTTTACGACGGCGACAAAGGGCAGAACACGGGCGGCATGGGCACCTATTCCCCGCTGCCGCACATCGCCTCCGGCATCATTGAAGAAGCGGTCGAAACGATCATCAAACCGACGGCCAAGGCGATGGTGGCCGAGGGCCGGCCGTTCCGCGGCGTGTTGTTCGCCGGGCTGATGATTACGCCGGACGGCAAGCCGAAGACGATCGAATTCAACGCCCGCTTCGGCGATCCGGAAACCCAGGTCGTGCTGCCGCGGCTGAAAAGCGATCTGCTCGATATTTTTCTGGCGGCGGTGAACGGCACCTTGGATCAGGCGGAAATCGAGTGGAGCGATGAAGCGGCCGTGTGCGTTGTGCTGGCTTCTGGCGGTTATCCGGCTTCCTATCCGAAAGGCCTGCCGATTGCAGGCTTGGATGAGGTGCGGGAGGCCCTCGTGTTCCATGCCGGAACGGCCCGCAACGAAGCCGGGGAATGGGTCACGAACGGCGGCCGCGTTCTGGGCGTCGTCGGACTTGGCCAATCGATCGCCGAAGCGCGGGACAAGGCTTATCAAGCTGCGGAGCGGATCACGTTCGAGGGCAAGCACAACCGTACGGATATCGCCGCCAAGGCCCTCGTATAGCGGCGGTATTGGAAGAGGATCCGCCTTCCGGGGCGCGCGAGGATAATCCGCTCTTTTTTCGCGCATGTTAAGGGAGAATGGGGATTATAGTCCCTGTCATTCTCTGATTGCGGGAGGCGGCATCAGCATGAGCGACAAAATGAAGGAAATGCTTCCGGTATCGCGTGAAGAAGTGGAAGTGAGCGGCGTATACCGGGACGAGCTGGGGCGCGAGGAGTACTTGCGGAAGGGCGGGGAATTCCCGTCCGATCCGGTGTACGGGACGATGGAGTGGGAGCTTAAAGAGCTTGCTCAGGAGAAAAACTCCAAGGGACATACCGATGACCGTTTGATTCCGAAAAAAGACTGATCCGCCCACTCTAAGCCTCTCCGGCCTGCCGGCTCATACGCCGGATCTGCCGGGGAGGCTTTTTTGCAGTTTGCTCGTTGGCGGGGATTTCCACTTTTACATCGGAAAATGACTTGAACGGAAAGCGGTTTTGGGTGTACTTTTATAAGAATGAGAGAAATCGAGCCAAAGTGAGGAGAAAGCGATGAAGCAGGCGGAACGCCAAACGGTAGGTATGGAAGATATCGTCAAAGCGCATCATGTGCTGAGCGAGGTTGTGGTGCGGACTCCGCTGCAGCTGGATGCAACGTTATCGTTAAGATACGGCTGCAACGTATATTTAAAAAGAGAAGATCTCCAGGTCGTGCGTTCTTTTAAAATCCGCGGGGCCTACAATATGATCCGCAGCCTCCAGCCGGAGGATTTGCAGCGGGGGATCGTTTGCGCGAGCGCCGGCAACCATGCGCAGGGCGTGGCTTTTTCCTGCAACGCGCTGGGAATCCGGGGCAAAATTTTTATGCCAAGCACGACGCCAAACCAGAAAGTTAAGCAGGTAAAACGCTTTGGCGGCGACCATGTCGAGGTTGTGCTGACCGGCGACACGTACGACGACGCTTATGAAGAAGCGATGAAAGCGTGCACCGAGGGCGGAATGACATTCATCCACCCGTTTGATGACCCGAAAATCGTCGCCGGCAACGGGACGATCGGCATGGAGATCATGGAGAACCTCAATGTGCCGGCCGACTATGTGTTTGTGACGATCGGCGGCGGGGGCTTGGTGTCGGGCGTGGGCACGTATTTGAAAACGGTCAGCCCGCAGACGAAAGTGATCGGGGTCGAACCGGCGGGCGCGGCTTCGATGACGGAAGCGCTAAAACAGAAGCAAGTGGTGACGCTGGAAGCGATCGACAAGTTCGTGGACGGTGCGGCGGTCAAACGCGTCGGGGATTTGAACTACGAAATCAGTGCGAAAATCCTCGACGATATCGTTCAGGTGCCGGAGGGCAAGGCGTGCACGACGATTTTGGAGCTGTACAACGACAGCGCCATCGTTGTGGAACCGGCCGGAGCGCTGCCGGTGTCCGCGCTCGATATGTATCGCGACCAAATCCGCGGCAAAAATGTCGTATGCATCATCAGCGGCGGGAACAACGACATCGACCGGATGCAGGAAATGAAGGAGCGCTCGTTGATCTACGAGGGGCTGAAGCATTATTTCCTGATCAACTTCCCGCAGCGCGCCGGCGCCCTGCGCGAGTTCCTGGAGCAGGTGCTGGGCCCGAACGACGACATCACCCGGTTCGAATATACGAAAAAGCACAACAAGGAAAACGGCCCGGCCCTGGTCGGCATCGAGCTGAGCGACAAGGCGGATTACGAAGCGCTGATCGGCAGAATGGCCTCGAAAGGCATCGCCTATACCGAGCTCAACCGGGACTTGAACCTGTTTAATTTGCTGATTTGATGGTTTCTTGCAAATTAAACTCCCCCTTGATTGGAAAAATCCAATAGAATGACGGGAATCTACCGCCATTTTGAGCGCTCGTTGGAAATATCCAATAGATTTCGCTTAAGTCGCCTGTTTTGTACCCTGCCTGGCCCAATCTATTGGAAATATCCAATCAGGGTACTGTCTTTCTACCCAATTTTCGATTCTATTAGATAAATCCAATGAGGCGGCACTATCGTTGCATTAAATCTGATCTGACAAGATACATTTTCCAGTTGCACTGATACTCTAACGGATGCTACAGGCGCTATTTGCTCCAAAAAAGTTGATTTTAAATTGTAACGGTTGCCACGGGGCTTATTTCACTTGAATCCGGCCCTTTTTGCTTAGATTCAGGCAAATAACGGCTGTCACAACCGCTAGAATTTTGAAAAGAGCTTTTTTTGGTAAATAGCCGCTGATACAACCGTTAGATTTCCAGGTAACAGTTCCGGCCAGCAGTTCCGGCCAGCAGTCCGGGCCAGTAGTAGTTCCGGGAAATCTTGAGCAAAGTTAATGCAACGCTAGGTGATGGAGCAGCGAAAAATAAGGCGATCGGCCTTTATAATGTGGCATCCAGCCTTCTCTGACAAATAGTCGGGGAAGGTTTTTTTATTTTTTTAGAGGTTGTTCAAAAAGTCATCTTTCCATGACGAAGCCGTTCATGAAGAAGATTCGACGTCGAATCTTGAATTTAGCCGGGTCAAGCATATGCTTACGACGCATTTTTTCTCCGGAAACATTTCAGTTGCTCACGTACCCAAACCAAGCCTATATTTCCGAAGCCGTTTGCTACGAAAACGTTTAGCTCCGCTACTCAGTTCCTAGCTTCATCCAACTAAAGCGTTTTGAAAAAGCGCACTTCGGAAGCATAAGCTTCGGTCCTGAAAACCCAGCTTTTTGAACACGCATTCGAAAAAGGGCTTTACAATCCCAATTCACTAGTGTACTATTTAACTATAACACTAATACATTAAGGGAGTGATCATGTGCTGCAACCAATGCGGGGAGCGAAATTCCCGAAGCCGGCGGGCTTGAGCTTAATCCACGGAATCAACGGAATCCACGGAATGCCGCCCCATCAAATTAAGACGCCGCCGAGGGCATAATGGCGGAAAGGAGCTGACCCGAACGTGGGCATCGAATTCGACAACAATCTGCCGATTTATTTGCAAATCATGAACTATTTGAAAAAGGAGATTGTTACCGGCAAGTTGAAGGCCGGGGACAAAATCCCCTCCGTGCGAGAATTGGCAGCCGAACTGCAAATCAACCCGAATACCGTGCAGCGGACTTTTCAGGAATTGGAGCGTGAAGCCGTCGTGGAAACGAAACGCGGACTCGGAAGATATGTGACCAGCGAGGAATCGAAAATTATGACGATCAAAAAAGAAATGGCCGGCGAATTGCTTGACCGCTTCATCGGCGGGATGCAGGAGCTCGGCTTCAGCAATCAGGATATCGCGGCGATTGTCGCAGAAGCCGTACAAGGCGAAGAACGGCGATAGGAGGGAGGACGATGGATCGAATGGATCAGAAGGATCAGATGAGCCGGAAGGATCGAATGGATCAGATTGATTGGGTAGATCAGACAGATCAGAAAGATAAGACAGGTCAGACAGGTCAGACAAATCGGATGGATGAACTACTGAAGCTGAAGGGCGTGTCCAAGTCTTACGGCGGCAAAAAGGCGCTGCGCGGCATATCTTTGGGCATCGGCAAGGGTAAAATCGTGGGCCTGCTCGGTCCGAACGGCAGCGGCAAAAGCACGCTGATGAAGATCGTCGCCGGTTTGATTCCGGTTTCTAACGGCCAAGTAATGGTAGACGGTACGCCGGTAGGGTTGAAGACCAAGTCGCTCGTCTCCTTTATGCCGGATCGGCCGCTGACGGAGTCGTGGATGAAGGTGCGCGACGCGGTAGGGTTTTACCGGGATTTCTACGCCGATTTTGACGAGGAAAAGGCCCGGACGATGCTGAAGTTTATGCAGCTGAATGAAGGGGATAAGATCAGTTCGCTGTCCAAAGGGATGAATGAGCGGCTGCAGCTTACGCTGACGCTGTCGCGGAACGCCAAGCTGTATTTGCTGGATGAACCGATTGGAGGCGTAGACCCGGTAGCGCGGGCTAAAATTTTGGATGCGATCGTGGAGTTTTACAGCGAGGACAGCAGTTTGATCGTTTCCACGCATTTGGTGCGGGACATCGAGCGGATTTTCGATGAAGTCGTCTTCATCCGCGAAGGGGAAATCGTCATGCAGGAAGAGGTTGAAGGCTTGCGGATGAAGTATGGCAAGAGCGTAGACGACATGTTTAAAGAGGTGTTTGCGGAATGATGAAACTGCTGAAATACGACTTGAAACGAAATGCCAATACCTTTTTGGGGATGGCGGCGATTTTGGTGACTGTGCAGGCCGCGTTGTCGATCGTCGGCAATGTCAAGGGATGGGACGACGGGCTGATTATAGCTTTCAACATCATTTTGTACGTGTCGGCGGGCATTATCATGCTGGTGCTCGTATGCAAAACCTTTGAAGCCAATATCAAGGCGTACAACCGCAGACTGCTGCCGGTCCACCCGGCCTGGACCGTACTGTCATCGCTGCTGCTCGGCCTGATTATGGCGGCTGTGTTCGTAGCGGTTGCGTTCATCCACGCTTTGTTATATCTCCATTTTAAGGGGATTCCGTACGATCTGTCTTTAGGGCTGGCAAGCGTGAAAGATTGGCTCGGGATCATCTTGGCGGCGGCGTGGGGATATAGCGTGCTGGTATTGACCGTTTTCACGGCGATCACCATCGGCGCAAGCGTCAGCATACGGGGAAAAGCGGGAACCTGGATCGGCATCGTCTCCTTTTTCGTGATCATCAACGTGATGAGCTGGCTGGAAAGCTTGTTGTTCGGGAACGGCGACTCTTCCGTTTTAAGCCTTGGGGTTTTCCGCGGGAGCACAAATGACACGCTTACGATGGCAGCGGGCGGCATCCAGTTCCTGAGCATTGCCCAGTTCTTGTTTGAAGCGGCGTTTGCGGGATTGATGTTCTACGCCACAATTTATTTGTTGAGCAAGAGAATGGAAATATAACCGAGCTAATTTAGGAGATATGGTTTATATGAAAAAAGGATTATATAAACTGGCCGGAGCGTTGTTATCATTAACCATTACGGCCTGCACCTTTCTGCCGGTGTCCGCAAGCGCTGCGGCGGCGGCCTCCGGAAGCCAGAAGGAATGGCTGCGGCAAAACGCCCATCAGCTGACGTCGCTGGAGTCCGAGGATTATAGCGATCTGGCCTTTTTAAAGCCGCTGTTAAAGGACAAAAACGTCGTCAGCCTCGGGGAAAATTTTCACCGGGTGGCCGAATACAGCAGCATCAAAACCAGGCTGATCAAATTTTTGCATGAAGAGATGGATTTTGACGTGATCGCTTTTGAATCTGGGATGGGAGACGCGGCGTCCGTATACGAAAACCGGGATTCCCTTACCCCGGAGGAGATGATGGGCGCTTCGCTTTTTCCAATCTGGCATTCCCAGGAAACGCTGGAGCTGTTCGATTATATCAAGGAGCAGGGAAAGGGCGACGATCCGCTGTACTTGGCGGGATATGACAATCAATTTACGGCCTACTTTTTGACCCAGTTTATAGGGGCGGCGATCGGCAAGCTGGACTCCGAGAAGGGAAAGGCCTTCGTGCAAATGGAATATCAGGCGATTCCGGATGTTTATGAGGTTCTTAATAAGTTCCCGGACGCTCCTTTCAGCAAGGATCCGGCTTATAAAAAGGAAATGCAGGCCGTGGTAGACAAATATGTGCCTCAATATCAAGAGACGATCAAGTATGTTGAGCAGCACCGTGACGAATTAAATGCCAAGTTGCAAGTTTTTTATCCCAGCCAGCCGCATTTTGACGCTATCATCCTGAAATCCTTACGCGACCATGTCGCCTTTCTGGAGAGCGGATTGAAGGATGTGAAGGATATGTATTCTTCCCGGGATGAGTTGATGACGGAAAATCTGGAATGGGTGATGCAGACGTTGTATCCGGGGAAAAAGGTGATTTTGTGGGCCCACAATGACCACCTGGCCAAAAATACCTCGAAAATGCGGGTCAAGCAAGACGGCAAGTGGACGAACAGTTTTACGAGCATGGGCGAACTGATGCACCGGAAGCTCGGGGATAAAATGTATGTGATCGGGCTCTACATGAATCGCGGTTCATCGGTAACGATTACTTCGGGCAAGCCTTTTACCATCCGGCCGGCGACAAAAGGGAGCCTGGAGCACCTGATCATGCAAAGCGGTTACGCGAATTCCTTTATTGATCTAAGCAAGCATAAAGTGAAGAATGCGCAGAGTGCCTGGATGTTCCGGCCGATCTACGCATCCGAGGACGGCATGACCACGGAACAGGTGCTGCCGAATGTGATGCGTTTCATCCCGAAGGAGCAGTATGACGGAATTATCGTCATCGATAAAGTGAAGGCTCCGACACCTGTACAATCCTCCGAGGAATCAAGTAACAACGAGTAAATATGAGATGGGGCCATAAGCAGCTTAGGGCTGTTTATGGCCCCTTTCCCATCATGCTTTGGAGCGCACCCGCAGCAAAACGATTTGCCCGGCCAGGCCGATCGCAAAAATGATCAGGCTGTCCCAAGGGGACACGGTAAAGGCCGGCATAATCCGGTTCAGCAGCGTTCCCAAAGCGATGAGCAGCGCCGCGCCGCCGATGTAGATGCCCAGCGCCTTTAAATCAAACCGGCGGGGACCCGAAGGCTCCGGGGATTCCGCAGATTCTGCGGGTTCGTGGGACTCTGCGGCCCGTTTGCGGCCGGGGCCGAGAAAGCGGGTGACCAGTTCCACCAACATGATCGCCAACCCGGCGATGATGAGCAGCGACGAACTGCTGATCAGCGTGTATTCCAGCTCTCCGCCAAACCATTTGCTGAAAAAGCCGGTGATCATATAAATAAAGAAAACCCAGGTTAGAGCGACCCAGGGAATCATCGTATAATAGATGATTTTATCCTTCAGGCTGCGGGGCGCGCCCGTCAGGACATCGTCCGCCAGCTGGGCGCAATAAGCCTTGGGATCATCGCCAAACAGATCCATGGCGGACACGCCTTTGTCCTGATTTTTGACAATTTGCCGCGCCAGGCTAAGCAAAATCTCCTCCCCTTTGGCTTCAGTCAGCGAACTGGCTCCGGAGCGGAAATACATCACCATTTCCCCGAAATAATTGTCGTTCTCGGCTGTCATCTGCTGCCTTAATTTCTTCGTCTCTCCGATCATTTCATGGATGTACATGAAAGTATCTCTCCTCCCAGGTCCGTACAAGTCACTCTCGAACAAACGACATTCTGCCAAAAAATTACTAATTTTCTTTCGTAGTATACTGCAAAATTTGTCCGCTCCGCAAGGGCCCACAGGAGGGAGTAGGGCGGACCAGGAATGATGGACATTTGGTGAACGAGGTATAAAATCGCCGGCTCCCTCCACACACTACTTTAAAAGAGGCGGTTCAAAAAGTCATCTTTTACGGATATAAGGACGCTGGAGTCGCCGGAGTTTCGCGCCTTATCAACTAATTTATTGCGGGAGGCAGATACAGTGGGAAAATATGATTCGGAGCAGACCCGGAGGTATTTGCTTAACGAAAACTCCCGGGGCAGTCTGGAAGAAGTCGTTTCGAACGAGGTTGACTCGGATGAAAACGCGGATTTTCTTTGCGGGGACGATTGCGGCGACGGGGAGCGCCTAGGCAATCGGCAATTCATGAAGGAGTGGGAAGGACGAGTACAAACCCATGCCTATTTTAGGCAATCTTATGAATAACCAGCGAGCTTGATTGACACGCTTTCCGGCCGGTGATAAGATAAGTTTTATAAAACACATTAAACTTATCGGAATTAAATGGATATAAGTATTTCCGGATATTCACGGGCGGGAGGCGGTTGTATGGAAAGACAGATTGCGATCAAGTATGGGAAAGAGGAAATTGCGGCGAATATCCATTATCCGTCGGAAAACAAACGGGAAGGGCGCTGCCGGCGGGCTCCGCTGGTCTTGATTTGCCACGGCTTTGTCGGCAACCGGATCGGTGTGGACCGGCTGTTTGTCAAAGCGGCCAGGGAACTGGCGGCGGCCGGATTTCTCGTGCTTCGGTTTGATTGCGTCGGCTGCGGCGAAAGCAGCGGGAGCTACGGGGAACAGGACGTCGATTCCCTGATCGCCCAAACCCGCTCGGTGTTGGATTACGGCCTCGAATCCTTTGATATCGATCCGCAGCGGGTCACGTTGATCGGACACAGCCTGGGCGGAACCGTAGCGCTGCTTGCCGCCGTAAGGGACCGCCGCATCAAAAATCTCGTCCTATGGTCTTCCGTCGGATATCCTTTTAACGATATCGTAAAGATTACCGGGCGTGAGGTATACGACAAGGCCGTCAAGCACGGGTCCGCCGATTACCTTGGCTATGACTTGACGCCGCGGTTTTTCGATTCGCTGGGTTCGTCGCAGCCATACCAGGAAGCGCTCAAGTTTCCCGGGGACGTGCTGGTGGTGCACGGCACCTCGGACGATACGATCCCGGTCGATTACGCTTTTCTGTATCAAAAGGTGTTTTGGATGCGTTCCGAAGGGCGCTGCGACAAAGAGATTATTTTTCAGGCCGACCATACGTATTCCTCCGGGGAGCATCAAGCCCGGCTCATCGGCAAGACGAGGGAGTGGCTTGACAGTCTGGAGGCGATTCAGACGGACTGGCAGCATTGGATGATCTAGGAGCAACGCGTGTGAGGGGGCGTTAAGCGCGGCGATCGGGCGATAAAATCATGCCGAACTGGTAAATAACTTCCTGTAGGGATACAATGAATATAGGATACCACCAATTTGGCGCAGGGAGGTTTGAGAGTGATGACTCAACCTGCATTGTTTATCGCACACGGATCGCCGACGCTGGCAATCGAGCAAAACGCGTACACGGGTTTTCTCCGGCAACTGGGACAAAGAACGCTGAAACCGCCCAGAGCCGTTGTTATTTTCTCCGCACATTGGGATTCTCCCGTCCAATGGCTGACGGCGGACCGCAGGCATGAAACGCTGCATGATTTTTACGGTTTTCCCGAGGAAATGTACCGGATTCAATACCCTGCCCCGGGCGATCCGGAGCTTAGCGAAGCGATCGGCGCCATGTTTCATGCCCACAATCTGCCGTATCGGCTATCCGAAGGAAGAGGGCTGGATCACGGGGCATGGGTTGTGCTGCGGGCGATATTCCCGGAAGGAAACATCCCGGTCGTGGCCTTGTCCGTCGATTCCAAGCGCTCACCGGAGGAACAGTATGCCATCGGCAAAATGCTGGCCGGACTCCGGCGGCAAAACGTTCTCATTATCGGCAGCGGCGGCTTGGTGCATAATTTGCGCCTAATCGGAGACGAGGAGAGCGAGCCGTTTCCTTGGGCTGTCGAATTCGACGCTTGGATCGGTGAGCAGCTTCAGGACTGGAATTTGCGGCTGCTGTTCGATTACGGCAAAAAGGCTCCCCATGTCCGCAGCGCCATTCCTCCCTACGGCAAGGAGCATTTTGTGCCGCTGCTTTATGCGATGGGCGCCGCCGATGACGAGCGGCGGGCCGTCAAGCTGTTTCAGGATTACCGGTACGGCAGCTTAAGCCTCAACTGCTGGAAATTCGGCGCCGGGGACGAAGCCCGTTGACCAGGCTGCAAAATATCATGAAGAAGCGCAGAACCGATTCTTTTCGGTTGCTGCGCTTTGTTTTTTTAAATCAAGATGTGAGTCTTTGCGTTTCCAAAGCGGTTTATTTCGACGTATAATGTAAAAAAAACGCATGGGATGACGGAGGTACGATGAACTTATTACGGTCTAAATTCGGAATACTACTGATCTTGTCGGTTTTCCTGCTGCTGATCTCCGGCTGCGGAGGAGCGAAGGAGGCGGTCACCCGGGAGGTTATCGCTCCCCCCGAAGCAGCACCGGAGGAGACGGAGCCGCCCCAACCTGAGGTACCCGCTTACACGGCTCCGCTTACCGGTTTGCCGGCGGAAGCGCCGGTAACCCGCCGCCCGCTGGCGGTCATGGTCAACAATGCGCCGGCTGCGCGCCCCCAGTCGGGCCTGATGGACGCCGACTTGGTGTATGAAGTACTGGCCGAAGGCGGGGTAACCCGCATGGTGGCGATTTATCAAAGCAAGGCGGACAGCGCCAAAATCGGCCCGGTTCGCAGCATTCGCCCGTACATGATCGATTTGGGGGAAAGCTATCACGGCGTTTTGGTCCACGCGGGAGCGAGCAACGATGCGTTCGCCATTTTGCAGCGGCAGCATAAAGAGGATCTCGATGAGATCACGAACGCGGGAGCTTACTTTTGGCGGGACAAGTCCCGGAAGGCGCCGCACAACCTGTACTCCAGTCCGGAAAAATTGCTCGAAGGGGCGGAGAAACGAGGATTCGCCACCGAAGATGCGAACGTGCCGGGATATACTTTTTACCGGGAAAGGGAAGGACCCGTGTCGTGGCAGGAAGCAAGCCGGGTAGAGATCAAGTTTCAACTGGACAATTACCGGGTGGGTTACGAATATGACGCGGCGAGCGGACGATATAAACGTTTCATTAACGGTAAGCCGCACACGGATCTGGAGACCGGCGAACAGCTGACGGCCGCCAATGTCGTGGTGCTGGGGGCCGAACACCGGGTGCTGGACGATGTGGGACGCCTGGACGTGAATTTGGAACTGGGCGGAGACGCGATCGTTTTTGAAAAAGGCAAAATGATTCGCGCAGAGTGGATACATAAACAAGGCGACATCATTCGCTTTATCGTGGACAATCAAGAGCTGCCATTTGTTCCTGGCAATTCTTTCATTCATATCGTGCCCGATTCGCCGGATTTCGACAGTCATATTGCCGTGGAATAGCGGGGGGCGAACTGGGGAAGTCTGTATTTTTGTGGCGAATAGAGGATAATTCTGGTTTATTCAGGCAACTTTAAGCTAAAGAACATGAAATGTTTGCGACATTATTAACCATCTTTCGACCGATTGTGTTAAGATAATCAAGGCTGTGTAATAACTGTGTAAAGCGCAGTCCGAAAGAAATACCTCATGCAGAGAAAAGGGGATACTGATGCGAGTGAAGAAGAAGGATATCTTTTTCCAGACGTTAGAGAACATGGCGGACACGATCGTGCATTCGGCGGATTATTTCGCCCAGCAGGTAGCGGAGTTCAAGGACGTGGAACAGTTCGCCAAAAAGATGAAGGAATTCGAATCCAAATGCGATGAATACACACATACCATTATCGTCGAGTTGAACAAAACGTTTATCACCCCGATCGAACGCGACGACATCATGAACCTCATCACGGCGCTGGACGATGTCATAGACGGTTTGGAGGCGTCGACTTCCCGTTTCTTCATGTACCACCTCTCCCAGCCGGACGAATACATCGCCCGCTTTGCGGAAATTCTGCGCAATTCGGCATATGAGATCCAAAAAGCGGTCCATTTGCTTTCCCAGAAAAAACTTCTCGCGATCCGCGAATACACGATCCGCTTGAACGACCTTGAGAATCAGGGGGACGAGCTGCTGCGGATTTGCATCAAGGAGCTGTTCCTGAAGGTGACGGACCCGATCGAACTGATCAAGAAGAAGGAAATTTACGAACGTCTGGAAACGACGACGGATGCCTGCGAGAAAGTAGCCAACATGCTGGAATCCATAATCATGCGTAATTCTTGAGCACTTCGCTTAACACTTGATATTCGGGAGGTTGGAATTGCGCGGGTTACACATATAGATAAACGATCTGTGCAAAAAGAAAAGATATGGATACGAGTTTACTGATCATTATCATCGTTATCATACTGGCGCTCGGATTTGACTTTATCAACGGTTTCCACGACACGGCAAATGCGATTGCGACTTCGGTATCCACCCGGGCGCTTAAGCCGCGCACGGCGATTATGCTGGCGGCGGTCATGAACTTCCTTGGAGCGATCATGTTCACCGGCGTCGCCAAAACGATCGGGGGCAGCGTGGCGGACCCGGCATCGCTGGACAACGGCCTTGAGATCCTGATTGCGACGCTGCTGGCGGCGATTATATGGAACTTGATTACGTGGTGGTTCGGCATCCCTTCTTCTTCTTCCCACGCTCTGATCGGCGCTTTGGCCGGCGCGGTGTATGTCGGCGGGGGGCCGGACAAGCTGAACTGGAACGGTTTTCGGACGATTGTCGAAGGGCTGGTTTTTTCCCCGCTGATCGCTTTTGCGATCGGTTATATCGTTATGCTGATTTTGAAGTGGATTTTTGCCTATCGCAGCCCGCATACGGTAAATAAAGGCTTCCGCTCAATGCAAATCATTACGGCGGCGCTGCAAAGCTTCACGCACGGCACCAACGACGCGCAGAAGGCGATGGGGATCATCACCTTTGCCCTGGTTACGGCGGAGTTCCAGGACCACATGGAAGTGCCGCTGTGGGTTAAAATCGCCGCGGCGACGGCGATGGCGCTGGGCACCTCGATCGGCGGCTGGAAAATCATCAAAACGATGGGCACGAAAATTTTCAAGATCGAACCGATTAACGGTTTCGCCGCGGATATGTCCGCCGCATCCGTGATTTTCGGGGCTACGCTGTTTCATCTGCCGGTAAGTACGACGCACGCCATCACATCGGCGATTTTGGGCGTCGGTTCGGCGAAGCGGTTCTCCGCCGTACGCTGGTCGATGGCCGGGCGGATCGTCGTCGCTTGGGTGATCACGATTCCGATCGTGGCCGTGATGGCCGGCGGCATTTATTTGTTGCTGTTTTAATGGTAAAAAAGGCTTCAACCTAAAAATCCGCGCTTAACGGCCGGCTGCTGGATCGACTAACCGTCGCCCTTAAAAAATAGCGGAATTTTATGATCTTATTATTCGGATTTGAGGTTGTTCATCCCCATTAGCGGAATTTTTTGTGCTTATTTTTCCTGTGAATGGTGCAGATCGCGGGTATTTCCTTGCGATTCAAACAAAAAGCGACAAAAATTCCCTCTATTTCTCTTTCAATGGGGGATACCGCCGGAATAACGACCTTTTTTGTCCTTATGTTTTCAAAGAACCGCCAGAGCGAATTGCTTTGGCGGTTTTTGTCATAGAGATGAAAGGGAAGGAGCGGATTCATGCCGGTTTAAAAAACAGAAATGCCGGGAAATGAAACCGGACTTTTTGGTGAAAATAAGGGAAAGGGGGAAACATATGTAAATATAACCGAATTGACTTTACAGGATAGGTAAGGTGGCCAGCTATGAAAAAACGGTCTTCGCTCCCGCCAAAAACATCCAGCGAAAACTCCCCATCCGATGTTACGGCCCTAGTTCCGTCGCTTGACCGGAATGTCGAGGCGATCAAAAAAATCTTAGGCGCTGCGGATGATATTGCATTCCGCTCCTTCCTGGTCGGTGGGGAGCTTAAAGCGCAGCTCGTCTATATTCCCGACATGTCAGACCGGCTGGAAATGGACAACAACGTCTTGAAGCCGCTCATGGGGATGGCCGGCGCGGAATCAACGGATTTGCAAGCGATCAAAAACCGGGTTCTGCCGGTCGGGTCGATCAAGGAGATCGCAGACGCCTACGAATGCGCCAGACAGCTGATCAAAGGCTATCCTTTGCTGCTGCTTGAGGACTGCGACCGGGCGTTGCTGCTCAAGATCGCCAAATGGGAAAAACGGTCGGTGGAAGAACCGCAGACCGAGCCGTCGCTCCGGGGCCCGCGCGAAGGATTCACCGAATCGATTTCCACCAATTTGTCGCTCCTGCGGCGAAAAATCCAAAGCGTGAACCTGAAATTAAAATCGTTCCAGTTCGGCCGCTATACCGAAACCGAGGTTTATGTCGCTTACTTGGAAGGCATTGTCCAGCCGGCCTTAATCCGGGAGGTGGAGAACCGCCTTAAACGCATCGATATGGACAGCGTGCTGGAAACCGGTTATATCGAAGAGCTGACGGAGGACACCCCCTATTCGCCATTTCCCCAACAGCAGTTTACGGAACGGGTCGATATCGCCGCGGCCGGCTTGCTGGACGGCCGAATCGTCATTCTGGTCGACGGTACGCCCAACGTGCTGATCGTACCCGTTACGCTCGTTACGCTGCTGCAGGCGGCGGACGACTATTACAACCGCTCGCTGTACTCCAGCGCGCTCCGTATTTTGCGCTATTGCACGCTGTTTATTTCGTTGACGCTGCCTGCGGTGTACGTGGCGCTGCTGAATTTTCATCAGGAGATGATCCCGAGCAAACTCTTGATGAGCATCGCCTCCTCCCGCGAGGAGATCCCGTTTCCGACCATCGTGGAAGTGTTGATGATGCAGCTGGCGTTCGAGGTGCTGCGCGAGGCCGGGCTGCGTCTCCCGCGGCAAATCGGTTCGGCGGTGACGATCGTCGGCGCGCTTGTTGTGGGCGAAGCGGCGGTGTCCGCCGGTCTCGTGTCCGCGCCGATCGTCATCATCATCGCCTTTACGGGCATCGCCGGATTTACGGCCCCTCATTACTCGCTGGAATTCTCCGTCCGCCTGCTGCGGCTTCTGCTCATTGTGGCCGGGGGAATGCTCGGAATCCTTGGCGTCATGTACGGCTTGATCGGCATAGCCATCCATTTGTGTACATTGCGGTCTTACGGGCTTCCTTATTTGTCCCCGATCGCACCGTTCGTGGCCAGCGACATCAAGGACTCGGCGATCCGGGTTCCGTGGTGGAAGATGCTTGCACGTCCGAGCTTTTCGGGGAAAGACAACCGCGCGCGCCTCGCGCCAAAACAGCGGCCCAATCCGGGAAAAGGTGGCGAAAATTGAAACCATATGCGAAATCGTAAACGGAGATCCGCGATCGGGTTGGTGATTCAACGGCTGCTGCCTTTTGCGGCCTGCGCTGCGTTTCTCTCCTTAACCGGCTGCTGGGACGGAGAGGAAGTAAACGGACTGGCGATCGTAACGAGCGCAGGTTTTGACCGGACGGAAGACGGCGCCGTCGAGCTGACCTTGGAAATCGCCGCGCCGAAGCAAGAGGAAAGCGGCGGCAAGTCTTCAGGCGGATAGCAGCAAGGCGGCGGGCAAACCTTGATCCGCTCCGCAGCCGGGGAAACGGTGGGGGATGCGGTTAATAAACTCCAAACGATGCTGCCGCGAACGATTTATTGGGGGCAGTTGGAGGTGCTGATTTTCGGGGAAGCGCTGGCGAAAGACGGGTTTCGCGAACAGCTGGATTACCTGCTGCGCGACAATGAAGTCCGTCTGCGGGTGCTGCCTTTCATCACCCGGGGCAAGGTCCGGGACTTTTTCAACTCGCCCTATTTGCTCGAACAGACCAAAGCCGACTTGCTGGAGGGCGAAGCCGTCCGCGCCTTTAACAAGCCGTTGACGCTAAACAAGCTGGTTCAGCGCTTAAACGGGGAAGAGGAAACGGCGATCCTGCCTTACATCGATGTCCCGGAACAAGGAGGAGGCGGGACAGGCGATACCCATATAAAGGGTTATGCGGTATTTAACCGGGGCCGTATGGTCGGAACGTTGACGGGGGACTTATTTCCGGGTACGAAATGGGTGAACAACCAATTGAAGCGGGATGTGGAAACGATAGAACTCGAGGGGACGTCGCCCTCGCGCATATCGCTTATGGTGATCGCCTCGGATGCGCGTTTGGTCCCTTCCCGTAAGGAAGGGGAGTGGCAAATGGGAATCCGCATCAGCTCGGAACTGAGCATTGTTCAAAATACAACCCGTCTGGTCGTGTCGGAGCCGAAGCATATTCACGAGATTGAAGCTGCGATGGCCGATCATATTCGGGAGACGGTGGAGCAAACAGTCAAGGAGTCCCAGCGGATGCGGACCGATATTTTTAATTTCGGACAAGCGATCAACCGCAAGAGCCCCCGAGCATGGAAGGAACTTCAGGCCAACTGGGAGCAGTTCTTTCCCGGGATGGAAGTTCAGGTGGCGGTCGATGTGAGCGTACGCCGCATCGGCATGAACAGGTTCCCCGCCAGCTTACCGGAAAAGGAGCGGCCTAAACGATGATGTGGCTAAAAATTGCGGCAATATCGCTGGCTGTCGTATTGATCGTCAGGTTCGAATGGCTGCGTCTGAACAAAGGCAGCGCCCGGGAACGTGCGGCGCTTATCGCCGTAGCGGCTATCGGCTGGATTTCAGCCTTGCTGCTGGTCATATTTCCGAGGCTTCCGGGACCGCTCATGCTGATCGACTGGTTATACCGGCCGCTTGCCGGCTTTAATAGGAGGATGAGGTGTCGTCTTATGGCAGAGAAAGGAAAGATTACCGCGGGACAATTAGCGTTTCTTATATATTCTTTGCTGGCGTATGACGGCCTGCTGCTCATTCCGAAAGTCACGGGCGAAGCCGCGGGCCGGGATTTATGGCTGTCGCCCGTTTGGGCCCATCTGGCCGGCTTATTCTTCCTGCTCGCCATGTTCCGTCTGGGCCGCATGTTTCCGGAGGAGACAATCATTGAATACAGCCAGCGTCTGCTCGGCAAATATCTGGGCAAAGCGGCGGGATTGGTCGTCGTATTTTACCTGGCTTACCTGACCAGCGTTATTTTGCGGATTTACGGCGACTTTATTTCCTCCGTTTTTTTGGAAATCACGCCCCCGCTCGTTTCCGCAGGCGGCATCATGGTTCTTATATCCTACACGGTCAGGGCAGGAGTGGAAACGCTGGGAAGATTGGCGCAGCTGTTTCTTCCGATTACGGTTCTCGTTTTCGCGCTGCTCGTCGTGCTTACCATTCCCGAATGGGACGTTTCGAATGTGTTTCCGATTCTCGGGAATGGCCTGGCTCCGTCCCTGAAGGGGGCGGTCGTTCCGTTCTCCTGGTTCGGGGCGTATATCGTTTTAGGGCTCTATTTGCCGCTGTTGTCGAACCGCCGGAAGGCGGCGCTTTACGGCTTGGCGGCCTGGTTCCTGCTGATGGTGACGCTTGTGGTGTCCGGCCTCGTTGCGGTCTTTCTGTTCGGGCAACACGCCATTTCGCTCAATTATCCGTTCGTCGAAGTCGTCCGGTACATCGCCGTCGGCGAATTTTTTCAGCATATCGATGCCTTGCTGTTGGCCGTATGGCTTCCCGGGACATTTATCCAATTGGCCATCTACCAATATGGCGCGACTTTGGGAATGGCCCAGTGGATCGG
This sequence comes from Paenibacillus macerans, assembly GCF_900454495.1. Classification (NCBI taxonomy): domain Bacteria; kingdom Bacillati; phylum Bacillota; class Bacilli; order Caryophanales; family Paenibacillaceae; genus Paenibacillus; species Paenibacillus macerans. The sequence continues at coordinate 3,875,453 of NZ_UGSI01000001.1, read as the reverse complement.
ACTGAAGGATTATCGGGCGCTCGCCCTGCCGCTCGGATTTTTGATTTTGGTCATGAGCTTTTGGACCCCGCCCAGCAATATCGATTTTGAGCGCTATATGGCGGGAAGCCATATTTTTCTTGACTTCACGTTTTTCGTTTTCGGCCTGCTCCTGTTCCTTACGGCATGGATTCGCAGCAAGTTCGGAGCCCAAAAAGCCAAATAAGGCGCCGGGGAATAATTGCGCGAAGCGGCGTTTTCGCGTACGCTGAAATCATGATATCGAGCGGCATGAAGAAAGGGGGAAGGGTCGGCTTGATCAGAGTAATGGGGATGACGCACGACCATAAAGTCGTTCCGGACATTCCGCTGGAGCGCTCGCGTGACGAGGAGTACGTATGGATCTGGGCCGATTTTAACGAACCGTCGCCGGAGGAGGCCGAACTGCTGGGTTCTTTTTTCCGGTTTCATCCGCTGGCGATTGAGGACTGCCTGCATGTATTGCAGCGTCCCAAAATGGACTATTACGAGGATTATCAGTTTCTGGTGCTGCATGCTCTGGACCCGGACACCTTGGGCACGGTGGAAGTGAATCTGTTTATTGGGGACAGGTATCTGGTGTCGTTCCATCAGCACAGGCTGCGGGAAATGGACGAGGCATGGAAAAACATGCTGAAGCGGGCCCATGACCGGAAGGTTTGGGTGCACGGGCCTTATTCCGCGGCGTATATGGTGGTCGACAGTCTGGTGGATCAGTATTTCCCTTGCGTGTATGCGATCGAGGACGAGCTGGACGAACTGGAGAAAATGGGGAGCCGCGAGTCGGTGGAACTGCTGATGAACCAGGTGTTCGACCTGCGCAGCCGGCTGCTGAAGCTGCGGCGGACGATCGTGCCGATGCGCGACCTGATGTACCGCATCTTAAATTCGCAGCATGTGCAGGGCGATAAGGAGCCGCGCGCCTATTATGCGGACATTCACGATCATTTGCTGAAGCTGTCCGAAATGATTGAGGCCGACCGGGAAATGACCGCCGATTTGCGCGACTCCTACATTTCGCTGAATTCGAACCGGATGAACGGGATCATGAAAACGTTGACCGTCATTACGACGGTGTTTATGCCGCTGACGCTGATCGCCGGTATCTACGGGATGAATTTTGCCTATATGCCCGAGCTGTCTTGGAAATACGGTTATTTTGCTGTCTTAACCGTGATGCTGGCACTCGGCGGGTTGATGATTCTCTGGTTCGGCAAGCGGGGCTGGTTTAAGTAATGGCGGGCAGCATCGCAAGCCAAGCACCGCCGGATTAACGGCGGCGTTTGCCCGTTTTGCCGCTGCGCCCCCGGCTCCCGCCGCGGCGTCTCTGCGGGCCGCTGCGGCTTTTTTTGCGGCGGCGGGGCCGGTATTCGTCCATCCGTCCTCCGGATCCGCCGCTTTGTTTCTTTTTGCCGAACGGAAGGAGGCTGGCAATCATTTTGGCCATCGGGGCGAATTGTTGGACGGTTTCCATCACCTTTTGCACTTTGCCCACAGTGGTCAGTATCCCGTCAACGCCGCCAAGCTTGTCGACGATGCCTTTCAGATCGCCCAGATTGGGGATAGAAAGGCTGCCGGCCGATCCTGGGGAACCGCCCGCCGCCGCGCCCGAAGCGCCATCAAACGGTTCGATGGACGGCGGAGTATAGGGCGTGAGCGCCGTAGAATCGGACGGGACCGATTCGTAAGGATTTACTCCAGGGTAATAGTCGGTATACGGAAATGCCGTGGGCGCCGCGCTTTGCCGGTAAGCATGATGATGTCGCATGGTATCACTGTCCTTTTTTGATATTTTATCGGAACGCCCTTTTTTGGGGATATAGGCGTTTGTAATACTATACTTTATGAGACCCGGGCGCGGGGCGTATGGACGAATGTCCCGGTTCCGGTGGGTGTTCGCGGATTTTGGGCGTTCTTTCTGTAATGCGTGAAACCGTTAATGCTTGAAAAGGGGGACTCCGCTCGGGTACAATGGGGGTGTGGTTAAGTAACGGTAGGGGATGATTATTCAGTGCAGCTGAAGAAGTTGAATGACAAAACGATCGATCAATTATTTGAGGCTATTTTAACGTTAAAAGACATTGAGGAATGCTACGTTTTTTTTGACGATTTGTGCACGATAAATGAAATCCAATCGATGGCCCAGCGGCTGGAAGTTGCGCGGATGCTTGGCAAAGGCAGCACATACAACCAGATCGAGGCGGAAACCGGTGCCAGCACAGCGACGATCTCCCGCGTCAAGCGCTGCCTGAATTACGGCAACGACGGATACAAGATGACGCTGGACCGTTTGGGGCGCTAAGCCGATGAAGGAAAAAATTCGGACGGCGGACATGGGGCGTCCGGCAGAGACCCAGCCGCTTCAGGCTCCGCCGCATAGGGATTCGACTGCATCAAAACCGGGGGTGCTGGTGATCAGCCACGGCTCTCCCGACGATCATTGGATAGCCCTGGTGGACGAGGCTGTCGCGGAAGCGGCGGCTGGTTTGCCCGCGGAACTTCCCGTGGTGTCGGCGTTCCTGGAAATCGTCGAGGGCCGCCTAATTCAGGACGGGATAAACGAGCTGGAAGCGCAAGGAGTGACAGATTTGATTGTCATTCCTTTATTTGTATCTTCGGGCAGCACGCATATCGATGAGATCGCGTATGCGCTGGGCGTAAAGGACACGCCGGAAAAGGAAACCGATCTGGAAAGGTTTCGGGTATCCGGGCGCGTGATTTTTGGCGATCCTATAGATGATGATCCGCTGGTTGCCGAGATGGTCTGGGACAAGGTGAAGGAGCTGTCGGAAAGTCCGGATCGCGAGGTGCTGCTGCTTGTGGGCCATGGCAGCATCCATGAGGCATTTCTGAAACGATGGGAGCGGGGGATTTCCTCGCTGGCCGCCCGGGTAGGGCAAATCAGCGGGCTGGCGGCCGCCGACTATGCTCTGTTAAATCCGGACAGCGTGCGGCGCAAAGTCGGCTTTTGGTCGGAGGAGCAAGGGTATGACGTCATCGTGGCCCCTTTGTTTTTAAGCGCCGGGTATTTTACCAAGACGATGATTCCTTCGCGGTTAAACGGGTTATCGTACCGTTATTCGGGGGACGCCCTGCTGCCGCATCCGCTCCTGTCCCGCTGGATGTTGCAGCACATTTTGCATATAATGGGATCATTGACAATATGAAAATCAGGTGGCGTTAGGGATGAAAAGAGCTAGGTTGATTTATAATCCCACCTCGGGAAGGGAAGAAATGCGGCGCATTTTGCCGGATGTGCTGGAGCGTTTGGATCGCCACGGCATCGAAACGTCCTGCCACGCGACGACAGGGGCGGGGGACGCTACGCGCGAAGCTGCCGAGGCGGTCGAACGCGGATACGATATCGTCATAGCGGCCGGCGGCGACGGTACGCTGAACGAGGTCGTGAACGGCATGGCCGGGAAAAGCAATCTGCCGCCGCTCGGCATTTTTCCGCTGGGAACGACCAACGATTTCGCCCGGGCCATGGGAATACCGAGGCGCTGGGAGGATTATTGCGACCTGGTCATCGAGAATAAGACGAGGCCGATCGACATCGGCAAGGTCAACGGCCGTCACTTTATCAACATCGCCGGCGGCGGGAAGCTGACCGAACTGACTTACGAGGTCCCCAGCCGGTTGAAGACGCTGATCGGCCAGCTCGCTTATTATATGAAGGGCATTGAAAAGATGGCCAGCCTGTCGCCGACGGAGCTGATTTTTCATGCTGAGGGCTACGAGGTCATCGAAGGCGAATTCATGCTGTTCCTGATCGCCAACAGCAACTCGGTCGGCGGCTTCGAGAAGCTGGCGCCGGATGCGCGCATCGACGACGGGCTGCTGGACGTCATCGCCCTCAAGAAATGCAACCTGGCGGAATTCATCCGCCTGGTGACGATGGCGCTGCGCGGCGATCATTTCAGCGATCCGCACGTGCTGTACTTCAAGACGCGGCGGATGGAGGTCACCTCGCCGGCCCGCGTGCAGCTTAACCTCGACGGGGAGCTGGGCGGCGAGCTGCCGGGCGTGTTCGAGGTTTTGCCGCAGCATTTGCGGATATTTGCTTAGTGCTTAGGAGAAGCACTAATATGGCGTAGGCTCCCCCGCCGGGATGGCGGGGGATTTGTGCGCTGAGCGCATGTTGACGAGCCGTACGCTGGCGGCATGTTAACGAGTTGTGTGCTGGCTGGGGGCTGATTGTATGCTGGCCGCGAGTTGACGGTTTGTGTGCTAGTTGCAGGCAACCGTATGCTGACTGCACGTTGGCTGTATGTGGACTGTACGCTTGCTGCGTACTGGCTGTAGTGACTGCATAACTGACTGCACGTGAACTGTAAGCTGACCGCACGCTGGGAATGCATACTGACCGCCCGCTCGCTGTATATTGACTGTAGGTTGACTGCACATTGACTGCATATTGACTGTACAAAAAAAGGTTGCTACCAGAAACTCTCCAGCCCCCAAAAATAAGGACAAAAATGTACGTTATTCCGGCTAAATCCGTTCATTTGAGAGAAGTAGAGGCAATTTATGCCGCTATTTTCCCACGTTGCAAGAAAATGCCTGTTTTCTGGACCATTCATAGGAAAATAAGTACATAAAATGTCGTTAATGTAGGTGAACACGCTAGGACTCCGGATAATAAGTACTTAAAACGCCGTTATTTTGAAGGCCAGCGATGGTCGGTCATGCGGTAGGCAGTTGGCTGTCGTACGCTGATTTCTAGGTTGAGCCGGTTTTTTTGGGGGTAGCATCTACTGGCTCGTAACCAAACGGGGAGGAGCGGATCGCACATGGACTTAAAGTTTGGATACAATTGGCCGGGCTTGGGTTATGATGATGATAGTGAGCGCATAGACAAACCAACAAGTTTCGAGGTAAAAGAAGCCTTCGAGCTTTTCGAATAAATTTTTGGCAAAAGGTGAAGGAGCAGTTCCATGACTAAGCAACGAAAAAGCTTCAATGCCGGTTCCGGCGGTAGAGCAGGCGGAGGTACCGGGAAAGGCGGGCGGCGCTCCGGAAGCGAGCGCCCCCCTGGAAGTAGGGGACAAGCGGCTGGCAGCGGGGAGAAGCATATACGGAAAGCCGCAGCCGTAGCTGAACTTCCCGGGCTTCCTGTCGCGAAAAACGATGAACTCGTCATCGACATCATCGGGATGAATCACGACGGGGAGGGCGTGGGACGGGCCGAAGGCTACACGCTGTTCGTGGCCGGGGCGCTGCCGGGGGAGAAAGCCCGGGTCAGGGTGCTGAAGACGAAAAAGCAGTACGGCTATGCCAAATTGCTTGACGTCGTGCAGGCTAGTCCGGACCGCGTGCCGGCGCCCTGTCCGATCTACGACCAGTGCGGCGGGTGCCAGCTGCAGCACTTGAGCTACGAAGCGCAGCTGGCATGGAAGCGGCAGCATGTCGTCGACGCGCTGGAGCGGATTGGCCGGCTGCGCGTAGCGAGGGCGGCGCAGCCGGCCGAGTCAGGCGTGGTGCCCACAGCGGCACAGTCGGTAACCGCGCCTTCCGGGGCGGCCGATTCGGCCGGCAGTATGCACGGGAGAGCCATTGCGGCGGGCGGAGACGCAACCAAAGCGGTGCAGGCCGCACCTGGCGAGGGCTTGGCTGCTGCCGAAGGCTTAGTTTCAAGCGGCTTCGGTACGGATGGAGCCGCTGGTAGCGCCGATGGCAACACCGTGCCGGAGCAAGGTATTGTCGTCCGCCCGACGCTTGGCATGAACGAGCCTTGGCGCTACCGCAACAAGGCTCAGGTCCCGATCGGCGTCACCGAAGGCGGCCTGGTCGGCGGCTTTTACGCGCGGGGCAGTCACCGCATCATCGATATGGAAACGTGCCTGATTCAGCACGAACATAACGACGATGTCCTTTCCCGCGTCAAAGCGATCGGCCGCCAGCTTGGCGTCACCGCCTACAACGAGGAGACCGGGCGCGGCTTGCTGCGCCATGTCGTCGTGAAGAAGGCGTTCCGCACGGGTGAGATGATGCTGGTCCTCGTCACCAACGGGCGGGACATCCCACATGCCGACACCTGGATCGGCCTCATCCGGGAGCAAATCCCGCAGGTTGTCAGCATCTGCCAAAACGTGAACACGAAGCAGACCAATGTCATCTTCGGAGACGAAACGCGTGTCCTCTGGGGGCGAGACGTGATTTATGACTATATTGGCAAGGTACAGTTTGCCATCTCGGCGCGTTCTTTTTATCAGGTGAATCCGGTCCAAACGGAGGTTCTGTATAACAAAACGGTGGAGTACGCCGGGTTGACCGGCAAGGAAACGGTCATTGACGCCTATTGCGGCATCGGCACGATTTCGCTGTTTTTGGCTCAGCATGCAGACCAGGTGTACGGGGTCGAGATTGTCAAAGAGGCGATTGAGGATGCGCGCAGCAATGCACTACTGAACGGGATGACCAACGTGAAATTCGAGGTTGGCGCCTCGGAGGATGTTATCCCGCGCTGGAAGGAGCAGGGCATCGAAGCCGACGTTATCGTCGTCGATCCGCCCCGCAAAGGCTGCGACCCGCGACTCCTCGACACGATCCTCGAAATGAAGCCGGAGCGAGTGGTGTACGTATCGTGCAACCCCGCGACCCTGGCCCGCGACCTACGCATCCTTGAGGACGGCGGATACCGGACGGTCGAGGTCACACCGGTCGATATGTTCCCGCATACGGTGCATGTTGAAGCAGTGATAATGATGACGTATTGTGGTAAAGAGAAGAAATAGATGGGTTGTACCACAATATGTAGTGGCTTTTGGGTGAAAAATGAGCAAAAAATGGGGCTGAAAAATGCGATTTTTGTGCTTGAAAATTTGATCTTCTGCATTGACATCCCGACCATCGGGCGGTCAACGGGCCGGGAACGCACTGTGAACTCGCAACTCTCTGTGATATTACCATTTGTACAGAAGACGCGGACTTTTTTGATCCGCATTATCTGGGAGGCACACCTCCCGGAGATGGAATGTTGCTTACGCTGCAGAACATGATCGGTTTCAAGAAAGCAGCATACTACGCATACACCGGCAAGAGTATCAATGGTCAAACCGCATTGGACCTGGGCATCGTTAGTGAAGTTCTGCCCCGCGAAAAGCTACTTCCCCGCGCATGGGAGCTTGCGGAGATGATCATGCAGGCGCCGCGTTCAACGAGACATCTGTCCCATTCCATTATATCCCGTCCATGGAAACAAGCTCTGGTCAGTGATCAAGGGTTCCAGCTTGCCCACCAAATGTATGACATGGCCATTGATGAAGAAGGAGCTCTGGAGCGGCTGAAAAAAATGCAAGGACGTCTAATGGGCAAAGAGGTGTAATCGCAGTCCATTGGCGGCGTTGAAAGTGAAGGAATAATGGCAGAGGGGCTGTACTTGTCTTTAACGATAATGCTAAAGACCAAACAGCCTCTTTGCTATATTCCCTTTAAGAAAGAATGACATTTTATGCTAAAGAGGGATCGGAATGTCCGAGAGATGCATGGTGGGACCTACAAGATTCGAAGAATACTCGGAGAAGTACAAAGACTTGTTCTTAATGACCCGCAGCGGTGCTAAATGCGGCTGCCAGGCGGAGGTAGGCACGGCTTGCTATGGCATCGGCTGCGCTGGCTGAACTGTCTGGTATGGAGATTGACCAGATTGAGTATGCAGCGGAGGTAGCGTTGGAGCACCATTTGGGGTTGACCTGTGATCCTATTAACGGACTTGTTCAGATCCCTTGCATCGAGCGGAACGCCGTGGCTGCCATGCGGGCGATCAATGCGCTGAGCCTGGCAAATTTCTTGTCAAATACCCGTAAAATATCTTTTGATCTGGTTGTACAGACCATGTATGAAACAGGCTTGGACATGAGTAGCCGTTACCGTGAAACTGCAGAAGGCGGGCTCGCTAAGCTCTATAAAATAAAGGTTTAAGCCAGTTCTAGTATATGATCATAGTTATTGCCATTAATATAAAAGCTGTGAAACATTTTTCTAAGTTGTGAATTATGGATGAATCAAACATACGGAATCCTTTTTTTGTTGGAAAGGCCGCCTTGTTGTTACGCGCACACATATCTTTGGTATAATGAAAGAGAAATTCGGAAAAGAAGATAAAATTGAACAAATGGAACAATTTTGGTATATTGAGGTAGAGTCGTTTTATTTTTAAACACAGTTTTTTCTGTGAAACGAAGATTTTATGTTTGTGCCGGTGACGCCGGGATCGGGACGTTTCGGGCGGAAAGGCAGGTTCATCCTTGGCTACAAATCGTAAAGAAGAGATTGTAAAATTGCTCAGACAAAACGGGAATGCGAAAGTGGCGGATTTGAGCAAGCTATTTGGCGTTACGGAAGAAACGATCCGGCGGGATTTGGACCGGCTGGAGGCGGATGGCGTCATTTTGCGGACGCACGGCGGAGCGGTGCTCGTGCCGAAAGAGAAAGGGTTCGAACCGCCGGTATTGCAGAGGGAATCGATTCATTTGGAACAAAAAGAAGCGATCGGCAAATACGCCGCTTCCCTTGTCGAAGAAGGGGAAATCATCGCTCTGGATGCCAGTACGACGTGTCTACAGCTCGTTAAGCATTTGCCGAACAGGCCGCTGACGGTGTTGACCTATTCGCTGGCCGTTGTCAACGAGCTGATCAAGAAAAAAGAGATTGCCGTCATTTTGATCGGCGGCAACTTCGACAGCGATTCGATGGCGATCACCGGCATGTCGGCGGAAAATATGGTAGAAGCGTATCATGTGGACAAATTTTTCTTTTCCTGCCAAGGGTTCGACGACCAGCGCGGCGTGAGCGAACCCTACGAGTCGCACGCCAGGTTGAAAGAGAAAATATTGAACATCTCGGACCAACATATTTTGGTGGCGGACAGCAGCAAATTTGGAAAAAAATCATTGATCCGCCTGCTTGGCCTTGAAGAAGTGGATTTGTTGATTACGGACACAAAAATGGCGAACGCTGATGTGCAATTGTTGCAAAACAAAGGAATAAACATCGTAACAACGTCTTAAACACTCCTTGGAATCGCTGAAAAATAGACGTAAGTGACCGGGTGCTAGCATTGCATTCGGTCTTTTTTTGTTTGAATCAAAAAAATAAATGTTGAAAACAAAGATTATTATAGTGTAAAATGCAGATATGAACGCGTTTTCAATGTGGTTCAAATAAAAAAACAGAGAGAACCTCTTTTGGATCAAGAAGAGGTCAGTAAGGGAGTGGGAGAAATGGCTTTCATCGGGCCGTCCCTCATGTGCGCCAACTTCGGCAAACTGCAGGAAAATATCGAGCAGTTGGAACTTGGGGGAGTGGATTATTATCATTTCGACATCATGGACGGGAATTTCGTTCCGAACTTTACGATGGGGCCGGACATGGTGAAATCGTTGCGCGGACTCACGAAGAAACCGTTCGACGTTCACATGATGGTGGAAGCACCGGAGAGATACATCGAATTGTTTGCGAGTGCGGGTGCCGACATGATCTCGATTCACGCAGAGACGAAGACTCATCTCCAACGGGGGCTGCAGCAAATTCGCAATCTCGGGCTCAAGGCTGGCGTGGCGCTCAATCCAGCGACGCCGCTCGCGGTGTTGGAATACGTTCTGGACGTGACGGACTATGTCTGTCTCATGACGGTGAATCCGGGATTTGCCGGCCAAAAGTTTATTCCGAGCATGTACGAAAAAATATCCGACCTTAAAACGTTGATCGACCGCCGGAAAGTCGACGTAAAAATTCAAGTCGATGGAAATATTAGTTACGATACCATTCCGAAAGTGTTGGAGCGCGGGGCGGATATGCTCGTGTGCGGCACATCCAGTTTGTTCTGTGGCAATGACTTAGAGAAAAACACGATTGCGTTGAAACAATTTATTGCGGGAGAACAAAAACGGCTCAATATGAAGCTACCCGGATAAAAAAAGGGGATAATTCGATGATTACAGTGGTCGGCAGCATCAATATGGATGTCGTTACGGTAGTTGATAAATACCCATTCTATGGCGAAACGAAAATCGGTAAATCGGTCGAGATGTTGCCGGGCGGCAAAGGTGCGAACCAAGCTGCCACATGCGGCAAGCTGGGAGCGAGTGTAGCGTTGATCGGCTGTGTCGGAAACGATCAGGCCGGCGACCTGCTCGTACAGTCGTTAAAGGATAACAATGTCAGCGACGCCCTGCTCGCCAGGACGGATGAAGCTTCGACGGGCACGGTTATCGTGACGATTGACGAGACAGCGGAGAACACGATGATCGTCATCAAAGGCGCGAACGAGCGGCTGACGAAGGCTCACATCGACGCATGCGAAGAACGGATTAAAGAGAGCAGCGTGCTGCTCGTGCAAATGGAGGTGCCGCATGACGTCGTTCTGTACGCGATGGAGACCGCGAAAAAGCATGGCGTTTATATCATCCTGGATCCCGCGCCAGCGGAGGGTTTAACGCTTGACATGGTGAAACATGCGGATCTTATAACGCCGAACAGGCAAGAGACGAGACATTTGACCGGCATCGACGTCACCGACGAGGCGTCGGCGAACGAAGCGGCGAAAAGGTTCGAACAAGCAGGCGTCAAGAGCAGCATCATTAAAATGGCGGAACAAGGTTCCGTACTATACACGGAAGGGCAAGCCTTCAGGATCGAAGGTATTCCGGTCGATGCGGTCAGCACGGTGGGAGCGGGCGATTCGTTTGCCGGCGCTTTGGCCGCTGCATTGGACGACGGCGCGACACTTCCGGAAGCGGCGCGGTTCGCGACCGCGGTGAGCGCGTTGAAAGTGACGCGGCTCGGGGCGCAAAAAGGCCTGCCGACGCGGACCGAATTGGAAGCGTTTTGCCGAGAACACGGGATTCCCGTTGATGTGCGGAAAAACGAGGGAGGTGTATCGTAATGGAATATTTGCTGGAAATGCGCGGTGTAAGCAAGACGTATCCCGGGGTCAAAGCGCTGGACAACGTACAGCTGGCCATTAAGCCCGGCGAGGTGCACGCCTTGATCGGCGAAAACGGAGCGGGCAAGTCGACGCTAATGAAAATATTGGTTGGAGCCGAGCGACCGGACAACGGAGCGGACATCGTGTTCGAAGGGGAAAAAGTGCAATTCCAAAAGCCGATCGATGCGACGCTTCGCGGTATAGCGATGATTTATCAGGATTTGAGTTTATTTCCGAACCTATCGATCGCCGAAAACATCTGTATCGGTCGTGAAAGCGCCAGTAAAGCATTGTCACGGGTGCCTTGGAGCCGCATGAAAATACTTGCGGAGCAGGCGCTCGCTGAGCTCGGACTTGAGGTTGACGTGTCCATGCCGCTGGAAAAACTGAGCATTGCGAAACAGCAATTGGTGGCGATCGCACGATCCCTCATCTTCGACTCGAAGCTGATCATCATGGACGAGCCGACTTCATCGCTCTCATCGGGCGAGGTAGAACAATTATATAAAATCATCGAAAATTTACGCGCGAAAGGCATCGCCATCATTTATATCAGCCATAAATTGAAAGAGTTGTTCAGAGTTGCACATCGGTTCACTGTCCTGCGCGACGGCAAATTCGTTGGCAGTTACGACAAAGAAGAACTGGATGAGGACAAATTGATCGGATTGATGGTCGGCCGGAAAATCGAGATGGTAGAACGGCTGGACGTGTCACAAGCGGGCGCGGAAGTGCTTCGCGTCGAAGGGCTGTCGAAGCGCGGCAACTTCAAAGACATTTCGTTTACGCTGCGCGAAGGTGAAATCGTCGGCATTACGGGTCTCGTCGGTTCGGGGCGGACGGAGCTCGCTCAGGCGTTATTCGGGCTGAACAAGCCGGACTCCGGCGTCGTTTACATCTCGGGCAAGAAAGTCGACATTAAATCGTCGGGCGACGCGGTGAAGCACAAGATGGCTTATATCCCCGAAAGCCGGCAAACGCAAGGGCTGTTTTTGCGCCAATCGATGATCGACAATATTTCGGTGACGGTGTTGGGCCAGATGAAAAATAAGCTCGGCCTCCTCGATCGGGCGAAAGAAGAGCGGCTTGCGAGCGATTTCGTTAAAATTCTCGACATTCGTCCGCCGATGCCGGAGATGAACGCCGGGCAATTGTCGGGGGGCAACCAGCAGAAGATCGTCATCGCCAAATGGTTGACAACCGAACCGAAAATATTGATTATCGACGAACCAACCAACGGCATCGATATCGGTGCGAAGACGGAAATTCACCGGTTGCTGCGGCGGCTGCTCAACAAAGGCATGGGCATCATCGTCATTTCCAGCGAACTGCCGGAAGTGCTCGCGGTAAGCGACCGCATCCTCGTCATGCGGCAAGGACGCCTATCCGGTGAGCTCGACATCAAAGAAGCGACGCAAGAGAAAATTATGAATCTGGCGGTCCTGGGCTCGCATCACCAACAAACCCAAAACGCTTAGGATTGTAAGAATAAGGGGCAGGTGGAAGAAGTGAAAGCGTTATTTCGTTCCAAAGAGACGGGGATTCTCGCGGTTCTGCTGTTTTTATGCGTCGTGCTTAGCGTCATGAATCCCGTCTTTTTAACGGGCGGCAATCTTCATGATATTTTAAAAGCGAACGTCGTACTTGCCATTTTGGCAATGGGAATGACGCTGGTAATTATTACGGGCGGGATCGACGTGTCGGTGGCCGCCGTCACGAGTGCATCCATCGTCATTACAGGGCATTTGATGGCCAGGCTGCCGGACTCGCCGTTGTCCGTAATCATCGCGTTTGCGGTTTCAATTTTGTGCGGCATCGTGTTTGGACTCATCAATGGCTTACTCATTTCGAGGGTGAAAATTCCGCCGATCGTTGCCACGCTCGGCATGATGAGCATTATCAATGGCAGTATTTTGTATTTCACCAACGGCATGTACATGAACAGCAGCAACTTCCCGGCAGTTTTCATCCGGTTCGCTGATCTAAAAATCGCCGGCATTTCGATATTGGTTTATTTGATGCTGATCATCACTGTTTTGACCTGGTATGTCATGAAGCATACCAAAATCGGCCGTTCCGTATTCGCGATTGGGGGCAACCCGGTGTCCGCGGTGCGCGCCGGCATAAGCTTGGAGCGGACGCAGATGTTCGTATATGGCTACGTAGGTTTTATGGCGGGCGTCGCGGCGATGGCGCAGACGATGTATACGAAGTCGGTCGACCCAAACGGTATGCTCGGTTTCGAAATGACCGTCATTTCCGCAGTCGTGATCGGCGGTGCGAACATTCTCGGCGGCAGCGGTTCCGCGTGGGGGACGTTTCTCGGCGTGTTGCTGCTCGGCGTCATGCAAAACGGTCTCATTCTGACGCACATCGATACGTACTGGCAAAAAATCGTCGTCGGTATCGTCATCTTGACGGCTGTCAGCTATGATGTCATTCAGCGCAAACGCGCCGAGTCGAAACTGATGAAAGTCGAAGTACAGGAGTAGGGAGGAGCGGCGAATGAAATTCAAATTTTCCAAAGAATCGATACTCGGTGTCATTTTACTCGGAATGTTCATTCTTATGGCGGTTGTTGCACCGGGATTTTTGGACCCGTACAACTTGAGCAACATGATGTTCCAATTGCCTGAGCTTGGCATATTGGCGCTCGGCATGATGGTTGTCATTGTGACTTCCGGCATCGATTTATCGATCACATACACCGCCGCCTTCGCCGGTGTTATGTCCGCACTTGGCTTGGCTTCCGGCATGCCAACGGCGCTGGCGGTCGCCATCGGCGTCGCGATCGCGCTATTGTGCGGATTGCTTAACGGATTTTTCGTCTCAGTCATCGGCATCTCGCCGATTTTGGTCACGCTCGGAAGCATGGTACTGTTCGAAGGCGTTATTTTGACGATTACGAAGGGCAACGCCATCTCCGGTTTTCCGGAATCTTTCAGCTTGCTCGGCAACGTGTCGGTTGGCCCGATTCCGCTGCCAGTCATCATTTTTGCGGTGATTGCGGTAATCACGTCGGTGATGCTCAACCGGACACCGTGGGGGCGCAGCGTATATAAAGTGGGCATCAATCCGATCGCCGTCCAATTTTCCGGCATTAATGTCAAGAAAGTGTTAATGGGCGTCTATTTGTTCTCGGCATTTATGGCGGCGATCGCCGGGCTGATTATGATCTCGCGCTACAATTCGGCGAAGGTCGACCTGGGTTCCTCGTATTTGCTGCTTACCATCTCTGCTTCGGTACTCGGCGGAACGGAAATTTCGGGCGGTTACGGAAAAGTGGTCGGCACAGTGTTCGCAGTTGCTATTTTCCAAGTGATGTCCAACGGGCTAAACTTGCTTGGAGTGCCGCGGACGATCGTCGACATTCTGATGGGCATCATTTTGATCGCCGTGCTGACGCTGAATTATTTCTCGGCCAAGCAGGTAAGCAAAAAAGCTTTAAAACAAGCGTTGAGCTCGAAGGCATCGGCTTAAATTGATCCTGTCCATCTCTCGAAGGGCATGAATCATAAATTCATTCTTATAAGAAAAGGAAGGGGCAATTAGAGATGAAGAAGTTTTCCAGTGTTATTGCGACAGTATTGGCAAGCATGCTCGTGCTGTCGGCCTGCGGCACGAATTCGGCGACGTCTGGCGGCGGACAAGAGGAGAAGGGCGGGGAGATCAAAATCGCGGTCGTGCCGAAAGTGATCGGCATCCCGTACTTTAACGCATCGGAGACCGGCGCGAAAAAAGCGGGCGAAGATCTTGGCGTCAAAGTGATATACACGGGCCCGACCCAAGCGGATGCGGCACAGCAAGTCAAAATCATTGAAGACTTGATTTCGCAAAAAGTCGACGTCATCGCGGTGGCGCCGAACGACCCGGCATCGCTCACGCCGGTGCTCAAGCGCGCAAAAGAACAAGGCATCAAAGTGATGGACTGGGATACGCCTGCGGATCAATCGGTCGTCGATTTGTCCGTTCATCAAATTGACGACGAAATCTTCGGACGCACGGTAACGGATAAATTGGTCGAAAAAATGGGCACCGATTCCGGCGAAATCGCAATCTTGACCGGCGGCATGTCGGCGGCGAACCTCAATACGTGGATCGACTGGGCGAAAAAGCAAGCGGAAGAAAAATACCCGAATTTGAAGCTCGTCAATGATAAAATCGCGACCGACGAGAAGCAGCAAGTCGCTTACCAAAAAACGCTCGACCTGTTAAAAGCATATCCGAATTTGAAGGGAATTATGGCGTTCTCGACGGTCGCTCCGCTCGGCGCGGCGCAAGCGATTCAAGAGAAAGGCCTGCAAGGCCAAGTGGCGCTCGTCGGCGCGTCTCTGCCGACCGACTCGAAGCCGTACATCTTGGACGGTTCGATGTCTTCCGCGCTGCTCTGGAACCCGGAAAGCCTCGGCTATTTGACGGTTTCCTTAGCGAAAGACTTGGTTAGCGGCAAGCTTCCGACCGATGGGCAAGAGGTGCCGGGCGTAAGCAAAATTCAAGTGAAATCGGACAACAAAACGGTCATCATGGGTCCGCCGACCGAATTTACGAAAGAAAACGTCGAACAATTTAATTTCTAATGAAGCAAGCCGGAAGCGGATCGCCTTACATTTGGCGGTCCGCTTTTAAGGGAATAAGGAATGGAGTGAGATGCGCATGTTCGAGCTGCTGGATCCGCGTGTCGATGTGATCTTCAAGCGAATTTTTGGAAGTGAGCGTAATAAGGATGTGTTGCTGGCTTTTTTGAACAGCACGTTTCGCGAGGCAGGCGAATCGCCGCTAACCGAGATTGTACTGCTCAACCCTTACACTGAGCCAGACAGTCCGAATGATAAGCAGTCGATTATGGACATCAAGGCCAAGACAGCCAAGGGCTAACTTTTGAATATCGAAATGCAATTGTTCAACCCGTATCAATATGGAAAAACGTACACTGCTCCTAGATGATATTGAGATTCACATCATCGAGCTGACCAAGCTGAATGAGCATGCAGCAGAGCTTGAAGAAGGCGGTCTGGTGAACTGGCTGCTGTTTTTAAAGGGTGTAGATAAATCAAATTGGGAGGTGCTGACGATGAAGGAGCCGATGCTGAAAAAAGCGATGGATACGCTGGAGTTTCTGAGCCAGGATCGGGCAGCGCGCATGGCTTATGACGCCCGAATGAAGGCGCTGAGCGATGAGAAATCCCGAATTGAGGGAGCCAAGACGGAAACAAGCAAAGAAATTGCCATCAGACTTCTGAACAAAGGGGTAGATCTGCAAACTGTTTCGGAAGCAACGGGGTTGTCTATGGAAGAAGTCAAAGTGCTGAGACAGTAAGCAAAAATGTACTCCCTACATCACCATCCAAAGCTAAAACTCGACGACAGCCGCAGGGCTGTCTTTTCTTTTGCCAAATATAATTTATCCGGGTACTTGTTGACCAGTTTATGAACAAGGTTGAATTCGGCATGCCCGAATAATCCCGGCTCATAGTTTGAGGTGTTTTCCGCTTCCTCGATGATCGCATTTTCACGAATCATAAACTTTAAGTCGGTATAAGTCGATTAAATAATTAGGGCTTATATACATAAATTTCTATATTAGAACATACCTAGCAGTGAACTTAAGCCGAGGCGTAGAAGCCGTATCTAAAAATAGAATTCATTACAGGAGGTAAGCTATGAATAAGAGAATAGGCATTAGATTTTTAGTTGTAATTATGATGATTTATGTATTTGCTTTTAATCTGGGTGGGAAAACTGTAAAGGCAAATTCCGTATATTATGTTTCTACAACGGGGAATGACATTACTGGAACCGGTACACTATCAAATCCATGGAAAACCATACAAAAGGCAGCAGATACCATGAAAGCCGGAGATACCTGCATCATACGAGGTGGTACATACCGGGAAACAGTAACACTTCATACTTCCGGAACTTCTGCAAATCCCATAAACTTTAAGGCTTATACAGGAGAGAACGTAACGGTATCCGGTGCCGATCCGGTTACTGGCTGGGAAAATTACTCCGGATCCATCTATTATGCGGAAATGACGGGTTCCCTTGGAACAAAAAATCAGATATTTGTTAATAAGCAATTGCAATTTGAAGCCAGATGGCCCAATTCACCAACACTTGATCCCTTAAATTCAACATATGCAACCGTTGATTCCGGCTCCACTACAACCATCAAGGATGGGGACTTAACTCAGGCACCTGGATACTGGGTTGGCAAAACGGTTTGGAGTGTTCCGGGAACAGGCTATAAATCTTATAAAAGTACCATTACCGGCTCAAGGGACGGCTCCATTACCTTTGATCAAATGGCTGCTGCAGCGACAGGCGGTAACAGCTATTATATTACTGGTAATCTTGAAGATCTTGACAGTGCGGGAGAATGGTATTATGACAGCATTACTGGCAGACTTTATTTATGGGCCCCTGGTGGAGTTGATCCGAATACTTTGACAGTAGAAGCAAAGAAGCGGACTTATGCATTTGATTTAAGTTCCCGCTCTTACATAAATATTACCGGAATTAATATCTTTGCCTCCAGCATTAAAATGTCTAATTCTAATTACTGTAAAGTTTCTAATATGATTGCGGAATATGTCAGTCATGATTCGGATGTTACCAGACAATACAGTACAGGGATATTTATGTCCGGTACCAATAATGAGCTTAGAGACAGTACTTTGACCTACAGTTCCGGTAATCTGGTGAGTATAGAGGGAACAGGAAATAAAGTAATTAATAATCTTATTCATGAAGCCAATTATTCGGCAGCGGATATTCCGGCAATCTATCTATTGGGGGCAAACCATCTAATCAGTCATAATACGGTATATAACGCTGGGCGTCACCTGATATTTATGCCTACCCAAAACAGCCGGATACAATATAATAATCTGTACAATGCAGGAAAGCTGACAAAAGACTGCGGAATACTCTATGAATTTGCCTGGGATGGGCAAGGGACGGTAATTCATCATAATTACATCCATGATAATCTGGCAAAGAATTATTCCGGCACGGGTATCTATCTGGATAACGGTAGCAAGGGCTATATTGTGCATCATAATGTTGTATGGGGAAACTATACAGGGATAAGATTGAATACACCCAGTAATTTTAACCTGATATATAACAATACCACCTACAGTAACGGAAATGTAGGATATTGGGGAAGTAATTTTCAGTCAGATATGTACGGCGACAGAATTTTCAACAATATCTTTACTACAGCCTTTAAACTGCCTGGTACTCATATAGAGGGAAATAATATTACCTCAGAAACCAATCCGTTATTTGTGAATCCCACAGCATATGATTTCAGGCTGCAGTCCACTTCTCCAGCTATTAATGCAGGGGTTGTAATATCCGGAATCACGAATGATTATGTTGGTGCGGCCCCGGATATTGGAGCATATGAGTTCGGTGGAACTGACTGGACGGCCGGGCATGATTTTTCTTCACCTCCGGACCCGGTTTTTGAGAGTGTCAGCTTACTTTATGTTAATAACGTAAGGCAATCTGATTTCGAGAAAGGGATAATCTCACCATGGGCAGCAACATATTCAGATACTGCTGTAAGCGTACCGGTACCAAGAAGCGGCTCTAAGAGTGTTAGATTGGGACCCGGAGAAGATGGTATCGAGCAGGTACTTACAGGGCTAAGTCCTAATACCAGCTATGTGTGTACCGCTTGGGTGAAGGCAGACATAGGTGAGCAGATTCAGATTGGCGTTAATGGCTTTGAAGGAACGGATGCATCTGCAACATCTGACAGTACATCATGGACAATGGTAAACATTCCTTTTACAACCGGAGCAGGCGCTACCAGGGCAACAGTGTATGCTTACAAGAAGCCTGGCACAGCATATGTTTATGTGGATGATTTTGGGGTAGTTGAGCAATAAATTGTCGGAAAGTAAGAAAAACCAAGACTGCCTTGGGTCAGATGGATCAGGAGGGACGCCCTTGCTGCGGCACAGCCCCTTATGGCTATCGCCTTGAAATATCTGTAGGTTTATTGGTGTTAATAATGGGGAATACGGATAAGTTTGAGATGATAGCTAATAAGTATGACACCTCTGAAAGAATTCAAATCGCAAAGGTATCATCAAATACCAATATTTTTATGGCTCAGGTTTTACTCCATATTCATGATGTTGAGTTAGTTTTATCAAGATTATATGAGGTTCTAAATGAAAGCGGACATTTACTAATCGTAGATTTTAATAAAAATGAAAAAATAGTTTCTGATATGGTCCATAACGGGTTTGATCAGGCAGAGTTAACTGACATGATGACAAAAATCGGATACAGGGATATTCAATCTAAAACTTTCTATACCGGAAGTAAAATATTCATGGGTTATGATGCATCTTTGTTTATCCTTGATTCTCGGAAATAGAGTATTCGCCAAGGCCCCATCAGGCCTGAGCGGATGTGAAAAAGCTAAACAATCGGCCTATCCATTTGTCTCCAGCCAGTCGGCGCATCTTATACCACTTAATGCTATGACGCCGGATGATCGGCATTCCTTTGTGTCATTTTGTTCCTGATCATCGTCGGAATCGCCCTGGCTTTTGCAAAAGAAAAAGCCTTGTACACATCTTGGCAAAAACTGTGTTGTCTTAATCCAAAGACGATGCAGTTTTTTTATTAAGTTTGAACTGAGTTCACAAAATAGTAATAACTTTTGACTTTATATTGCTTTTTATTACAAAATCAAACATAAAAGTAATTTGAACACATAATCTTAGAGGTATATTATAGTAAAGAGTATTAACCACAAACTGGAAGAAAGTTTAACTTTTGAAACGAATGCGGGTGAAAAAATTGAGTTTATCGAATTTCGAATTTTCATTCTCCCAACCTAAGCAAGGCCTGTTTAAGATGGGCGATAACGATTTTAAGATTGTCACGGAGTACGGGAGAGAAAGGAAAGTAAATTTTAATCAGCTCTTGGTATATTTGTTTTCGGAAGGAATGAATAATTCTTTGGAGGTAAGTGACAACATCCGGAGATATGATGCCGACTTCGATATGTCCATCCATGAAATTAACGATCTATTGAATCAACTGGTTGAAGAACAATTTCTGAAGTTTGAACCGAGGAAAAAAGAGTTGCACAAACATTATTCTTATAATCCCGTGAAGATATTGAATTACGCCAGATCCGTTTCTGCCGCGAAAAAAACTAACGAATTTATTTCTTTAGGGAAATTAGAGTTGGCCGTTACCCATAAATGCCCGTTTAATTGTACATATTGCAGCAAGAAAGAATATAACCCCTCAGAACAGTTATCTTTAGAGGAAAAGAAAAAAGTAATTTACGAAGCTTATGAGTTGGGAGCACAAACGATCGCTTTAACAGGCGGGGAACCTTTGCATGATGAAGTTGCGGAGGAAACTTTTGAACTAATTGGTTACGCATCTGACTTAGGTTACAAAAGAAAAGTATTGTTGACAAGCGGGTACCATATCGACAAATATTTTCAATCCATAGTTAATTCGCATCTGGATGAAGTTCAGGTCTCCTACAATATGAGTTGTAAGTTTTACGAAGATAGAGTCCGGAACCAATATATTGAAAAGAATATTAAACAAATAAGCGGATTAATGGATTACGGTATCCGTTTGGGCATATGCAGCGTTTTGACAAATGAAAGTATTGGTTTCATCGATGAGATAATTAAATTCTGTTTAGAGAATAAACTATATAGTGTTTACTTCTATCCGGTGATGCCGGTTGGGGATGCCAAGAATATATGGAATGAGATCAAATTGGATGTGTCGGACTTGAAAAATGCACTGGCATTAATCAAAGAAAGGAGGGAGGAGCTCAAACAAAGGCTGTATATTTCCGCGCCGCAGTCGTTTTTGCAGGATGAGAAACCGCTGCAAATTTGCGAGGGCGGAATGTATATGCTCTACGTTACCGAAAGCGGCGATACGGCTGCTTGTGCTTGTTCCGCTGCTTCGGGTTTCAATGTCCGCGATTATTCCTTGTCTTGGATCTGGAAGGAATCCAGATATTTTGACGGATACAGAATTGTTAAATCAGTAAACAGCTTATGCCAGAATTGCGATGATTACTCTCTTTGTATAAATAGTTGCGTTTGCAGAGAGAACTTGGCCGCGCGGAATTTTAAATTTAGCTCCGGAAAATGTGCACTCATTACGGAAAATTTAAAAATCAACGAAATAGGATCGGTGATGGAATGAAGACAGGACTTTTTATACGCAAATATGATGAGGTTGAATGGGAAAAGATGAACAAAAATAAATGCCTTTTTCTTGGAAGCGAGGGATGTATTTACAAACTGCCGCATAAAAATGAAATTGTTGATCTGAAAAATAAGATTAAAGATATGGAAATCCATATCATTACTCCTCTTGTGTCGCAAATGAACTTGCAATTGGCCAAGGATGCGATAGATGACTTGATTTCCGCGAACGCCATAGATTCAATAACTTTTAATGATTACGGCGTGCTTTATTACGTTGCGAACAAGTATAAATACTCAAATATAAAGTTTTACCTCGGGAGGTTATTGACCAAATCGTTCTCCGATTGTCCTTGGTCGGATCATCTGAACAGAAATGAGGAAGACTTCGTCAAAAAATACATGAATGGTTTCGCGCTGAATGACCCCAGGAAAATTAAAATGTTTAAGGACATGGGGATCGAAGGAGCTCATCTTAGTGCAAACCATAAAAATGCGGAGGGATTAAAAGAAATTGCGCAAAACGGATTCGATATCATAGTCCATTTAAATACGATCATCGGATCTTCCAGCAGAATCTGCAGTCAAGCCCAGTATCATAGTTTGAGCTATCCGGCATGCAAGGATAAATGCGAGAAACCGGCCGTACTTAGATTGTCCAAAGTATGGAGTCTAAAAGAGGACGGATATATTGAACCAAGCAAGGAAGTAAAAAGGATGGTTCCCGATTATTATGTTGCCGGAAATATAACCTACTACCGAAATCCCGATCAAGAGCTATTACTGGATATGTCCCATTTAATCACGTACGGTGTTGAGGATAGTCATTTTGGGACTTATGTTTATGCTTGACTTTGTGAAAATTATAACAATCACGTTTTTTCGGTTAGGAGAGATTATTTTATGAAGGTAAAAGCTCCTGTGATTTCATTTGATTCAGCCAAGAAAATGCTGGAAGCAGGCGCGGGCGAGATTTATCTTGGCGCCTCTAATGGGGCATTTAAAAATATCGCTTACAGTGCACGAGGGAATTCCAACGTCCATAACTCCCGGATTACGATTGACGAAACCGAATTAAAAAAGACCGTCGATTTGGCTCATCGGCATAATGCGAGTGTCAGCTTTCTTACAAACCTTCCGCAATTCAGTTTGCCAAGTGAGGAGAGAAGCAGAATCGAACAAAATTTTATCGAATATATCCAAACCGGAATACAATGTGGCATTGACAATGTGGTTGTTGCGGATATCGGCCAGTATTTATTGATAAGGGAGCATAATATCGACATTCCATGCTTTGCAAGTGTTTATTTGGCTACGATAAATGCGGAGCAGGTGAAATTTTTTAAAGAGCTTGGGTTTAGAAGAGTCACACTCGAATATCAAATGCTGACCCAGGAGATCAGGGAAATTTGCCAAGTCGAAGGTATAGATATAGAAGTTTTCGCGAACTTCGGGGGAACATTCCTAAACGGAAGATGCAGTCTATACCATAATATGGGCGAAGAGCTTGATTTCGGCTTTCCGTGTAAATCCAAATATGATGTCATCACCGAAGATATTCTGGAGAAGGACTATCCCTACTATGACAGTAACCTGTATTGTTCTTTATGCAGTGTAGGGAAGCTGTATGAGATGGGGGTTACTACGTTGAAAATTACCGGCAGGGAGATACCCAGCAAAGTAACGGAAGATATCGTCCGAACGTATTCCAAATGCATTCAGTATCTAGAAGATAATATGGATTATATGACTGCAAGAAATTTAGCGTTCGATGAGTGTAAAGACTTCTGGAATAAATGGTGTTCAAAGAAGCGATGCAAATACATTAAGAACCGTGTAACGAGTTCATACGTGTAGCGCCCTAGCAAAAGCATTACATATTAATGGAGGAAGGAATTATAATGCTTATCGCTTTTTGCGGGATTGACGGATCGGGAAAGAGTACGCATGTTGAATTCTTGGCGGAATGGTTATCCCGGCAGCAACTAAAAGTAAAAAGGTTCAAACCGATTAATTCAGATAACGATTTTTTAACTTACCTTCAAACCATCGGCAAAAACTATAGTGATTTATACAATGAAGCTATGCCCAGAGAGCACAGGAGCATACTGCTTGCATTTGAATTGTTTCAACAGAGCGAGGCGGTGAAAAAGTGGCTGGCCGAAGACTATATCGTTGTGGTGGACCGCTGGATATACTCCCATTATGCATACGCTTATGCTCGAAATATCGAAACGAAAACCCTGCATGCAATGTTGGATAGTTGTCTCAAACCCGATTTGGTATTTCTGTTGGACGTTCCGGTATATACTTCCTTACAACGGATCGATGAACGAGGCCCAAAACGGTCGATGAATGAATCCGAGGCGATTCTCGAGAAAGCGAGGGAGAGATTTCTTCAACTAAAGGATGCACATCAATTCATCCTTTTGAATACGGCCGAGCCGCTGGATGAAATAAGAAATCGGATTCAAAATGAAGTCGGTCATAAACTCAAAGTCCGAATCGAGACTTCGGGGGGGATTTAGATGCAAGGTCCACATACCGAACAAGTTGTTTTCCAACATATTCCCGATTCTATATTAGAGAACGCCATCGTCTATTTGGCCGGGTCTACCATCGAGGGCTTCGGGAATGCCACTTCTGACGTTGATGTTTTTGTGATTTCCGAAAGTTTGCCGTCCGAGGAGGAATTAAACCGCTTAGGTGGTAATGCATCGGCAATCAAGGAGAACCTCACCATTGTTCAAAATATTGTGGTTGACGATACGAGATATGATTTTACTTATGTAAGAACGGAAGATTTTGTATCTCTCATAACGAAGTTGAACCTTTTTAACCCCCGATCGGATGAACGGCCCGGTGAATTTGATAAAAACGGGATCGATTTCCTGCATCGTTTACGATTTTCAAGAATGTTAAAGATCCCCGACGAGAAGCAAGAGTTGATTGGAAATGTTAATTTTAATCATTTGAATTTGTACTTGGCAATGACCGAAGCCTGGCTCTATTCGCACGTCGTTGAGGATTTGGAGGGAGCCTACCGTTCAAGGGATTTCGGGACTGCGTTTTTTGGAATCAGGAAGCTGCTTGAGGTAAGTCTGACCATGTATCTTGCGCTTCACGGGGAAACAAACCCGAATCCCAAATGGCTTTATCGAAAGCTTCTGCGATATTGCAAAGACAGAAATGATATGGGACTGCTGGAGAAGTATATGGAGTTACAAGGACACACTTATGATGAAAGTACGATTGCCGGACATTTGAAAAACGGACTAAAGTTTTGTCAACATCTTAACGAGCGTTCGCAGGACTTAATCAAATTACAAATTGAGGAGTGAAATCAATGAAGTATGAGAAGAATCATTTCGTCCAATTAAGAGTTATTTCGGGGAAAACTTACGCCGTCCACAATAATGACGTATATCTATTCGATGAAGTTGAAGAAGCGATATGGAAATTAATTGATAGCGATACGACAGAGGAACAAATTGCAACGATTATTTCAAATAAATATCAAGTTCCTTTTGAAGAAGTACACCAAGATGTCCGGGAATACTTAACCGAGCTATTCCATGCCAACATGATTGAAAAGGTAAACTAATATGCTTATCCCTATTTTGTGAAGAAGATGTCCTGAGAAAAAGAATTGGATCCAATTTTTTTATGATAGGCATAATGAATAATTTTGTTGTGAATGGAGGTGAATGCAATGTATAAGAAGCCGAAACTGAAAAAGGTTGCCTCGCCGGCCGCATCTCAAAAAGCGTAAACTCGGATAAATAAGCAGCAAATTTTTCGAAGGACACCTTCTTCCTTAAGTAGAGATAAGAAAGAACTGGTTGGGGATCGATATGATACAGCAATTGGCGTATTGTCTAATTATTTATTTTTCGGTGTTTTACTGCAGCCAGTTAATACGAAAATATATACGAAATTTTCGCGGCGCTTCGTTTGTTAGAATGGTCTTGTTTTTCGTCCCCTATATCTTGCCCCTCTTTGTATTTAATGTGGTGGATTCTATAACTGCCGTAACGGAAAAGGGGACAGTTTTGATTGGCCTTCTTCTGGCCATAGTTCCCTCGATCATAGCCTTAATCGTTCAATTTAAAAGTTTCAAAGTGTTTTTAAGCAAAGACATATATTATTTAATAAATCCTATTTCTCTGGAACAATTTTTATTGATTGAAGCTTCCTTGCTTGGAAGCGTGATCGCCGAGGAACTATTTTATAGGAATTTGATTCCCGATGTGCTGAATTTATGGAAAGAATCGTATGTCGCAATCATTGCTTCATTGTTGTTTACACTTTCTCATTTTTTGCAAAAGGACACGCGCGAGACGTGTACTTTATCCACTTATTTCATTTTATTTCTTCTTGGACTAAGCTGGATTTCCAGTATTTTGTATACCGGTAACATTATTTTTCCCATGCTCGGCCATTTGATCTATAACTTACCGAATATTATTATCGCCGTTTTTAAATTTTATTTGCCTTCCAGACTTAAGTAAAGCGGTTAAGAAGGAATGAGAGAACCAATGAAGTTTTTCAGTCTCGACATTAATGTGAAGATCAGATTGATTGAAAGATTTCTAACACAAATTGTAGCGAATGCGATTCAGCCCTTTATGGTCATTTATTTTTCGTATACGCTAGGGGCCAAGCTCGCAGGTGTTCTGCTTGCCATTAACGTTATTCTGTCTTTTATATCCGGATTTTACGGAGGTTATTGGTCCGACCGATTCGGCAGAAAAAGGATCATGATTCTAAGCGAGATTGTGCGATTTTTCGCAGTGTTTACCATGTTTCTGGAAAGTACGGCCTTATTCGATTCGGCTATGGTCGTGTATTTCGCCATGGCCATAAATTCTATTGCTTCGGGAATATCAGGGCCGGCAGGCGAGGCCTTAATCGTAGATTCAAGCAGCTCCGAAGAAAGAAAATACATATATACGATCGACTATTGGTTATGGAATCTTTCGCTTCTGGCGGGAAGTGTAATTGGGGGGTTCTTCTTTAAAGAATACAAACATATCCTAATGCTTTGCTTGACCTTAGTTTCCATCATATCCATCATTCTTTTGGTGTTTTTTATTAAGGAAACAATTGGAAAAACGGAATTGCAGCCTGTAGAACTAAAAAAACGGTTCTGGCCGCAATTCCTTCTTAACTATAAGACGGTAAGCATGGATCGGATATTTCTCGTTTTTCTCATCGCTTCTCTGCTGGATTTATCGGTACAAACGCAAACCAGTAATTTTATAGCAGTACGTTTGGTAAATGAAATCAGCGAACAGAAGCTGTTTAGTTGGGGAAATTGCAACTTTTTAGTCGACGGATATAATTTATTCGGAATGCTGAATACCTTAAATGCTGTAATTGTTACTGTTTTTGCAGCCTTGATTTCATATCTGACGGGCAAGATAGGGCCCAAATACGCGATAGTTGCCGGTATGCTAATATATACGACGGGGTATTCGATCATCAGTTACGAAACAAGACCGTGGATTTTGTTCGCCATGATGGCCGTCGTTTCCTTAGGAGAATTAATCTATGTCCCGCATAAACAAGCCTTAATGGCCGATATTATTCCAAACGATAAGCGGGGGTCGTATATGGCTATGAACGCTGTCACCACGCGTGGGGCGGTCATGTTGGGCAGCCTGGCGGTAACGCTTGGAGCCGTTGTTCCCAAATATGTGGTCTCCTTGGAGATATTTATAATCGGTATGGCAAGCATTTGGTTCTTTTTTAAGCTGTTATCGACTATCTTTCCGGCAGAAATCTCCAAATCGAAAGAGGCGGACGCAAATATCGATTTATAGAACCAGGCATTTCCGAATCTTTTATGAATCACCCCATTCTAATATGGTGTGCTGTGCCGTTGACTGGTTGAGCGGGATATTTTGTTAGCAAATATGCCTGGAAAGGTTGATGTAAAACTCTTTGATATTTGCGGCTTTGTCGAACTCTAATTCGTGCTTTCCCGCCCTTGTGGTCACATTGATTTTATTAGTCAGGGAAAGGGTTCCAGTTACTTATGATTTTCAACTGGACAACCTATTTTATGAAGAGAAAAATCGTTCGTATAGCGTTATTGATTTCGATGATGCTGTTTATAGTTGGTATGCTCACGACATTATAACGGCTCTTGATGATTTTCTTGGCGATGATATGAACTTGGATAATCCTCAAGTGAAATCGTTTCTAAAGGGTTACAGTTCGGTAGTTCCGCTGGGCGATGAGGACATTAACCAGTTTACGTATTTTCAAAGGTTCATGAAGTTATATAGGTTTGCAAAATTGTTGAGATGAATTGAGACGGGGATTTCGAGAGCAACGCGGGTCGGACTTTTGGCGCTGAAGCGAGAACCCGAAAATTAAGAAAGGAATCGGCTTATGATTACCATTTATGATTGGTTTGGCTATGAAATGCCGATAAAGGAACGTTATCAGTTAATAAAAGAAGCTGGATTTGATGGCGTTTTATTATGGTGGAGTGAAGACTTTGGCCGGAACGATTACCTTAACGGACCGCAAATTGCGCAGGAAGCGGGTCTTTTTATAGAGAATATCCATACGCCAATCCAAAACCAAAACAACCTCTGGCTTGACAATCTGGACGGTGAAGCCTTAACCGATTGTTATTTGCAATGTCTTGCAGATTGCGCCGAATTTGAGATTCCGACAATGGTGGTGCACCTGCCCGATGAAGATAATCCACATAACGCATTGGGATTGAATAGAATCTTGAGAATCACTGAAAAAGCTGAACAGCTTGGTGTCAATGTTGCGCTGGAGAATTTACGGAACCTTACCAATTTGGCATATGTGCTGGAGCAAGTAGATTCCCTGTGTATCGGATTCTGTTATGACTGCGGACATCACTACCGCTACTATCCGGGCAATGATTTATTATCCACGTACGGTTCCAGGTTAATGGCACTACATTTACATGATAATAATGGAAGTTATGCCCAACACGGGTTACCCTTTGATGGCACGATTGATTGGTCAATAACCATGAAAAAAATTGCGGAAACGAATTATTCAGGAGCGACTGCAATAGAGGTCATGAATTGGGATTATGAGGATTTATCGGCTAAAGACTTTTTACATAAAGCGTTTGAACGTGCAAAAAGGTTGGAAGCATTAAAACACTAACTAGTTGTATGAGGGTATAAAACTAATACAATAAAGAATCTGATCTATAAAAACGATAGATTTTCCGCCAAGACCCCATCATGCCTAAGCGTCATCTTTTTTGTACATTCAAGGCATATCGAAACGGTTTGTTCCTTAATTTATGAAGGTTTTTAGCAGGTGTATGGGATAATAGGGGACGAAATGGGGACGCGAGCTAAATTCGCGTCCCCATTTTAATATGTTTTAATAAAATTTTGTTCGTTTGAAGCTAACAGAACAGAGCAATATCTAGTTTATATGGTGTTGCAGCATATCATTACCTTGTCAGTTCCTTGAGAGCATCCTTATTCTCATTAATGATTTCATACATTTGCAGTTCTAATTTTGCTCATTTTTGGATTTAAAGAAGTTCAATGGAATCAATAATTTCTAGCATTTTGTCCTCTGGTAGTGTTAAAAAGTCATTTATTATTTTTTCCTCTCAGACTCATTTCTACATCTCTAAGTTCATATTATTCAGCAAAAGCGAAGCAAAATTAACAGCACAGGTGTTTCGTCTGAATCTAGGACTGTTTTGCTTAAAGTTAGACATGGAAAATATAACTCCATCTTGCATGGTATAATATACCTATAATACTGAAGTATAATAAAACATAATTACGCAGAGATGAAAAAACTCTTTGCTGAAAGGATAGATATATTATGGCAAAGGAAAATGCTTTTCTTGATGATAACCAAGGGCTTAGTGAGGATGTAGCGGACTCTTTTGACTTTGATGAGTTGGAAGAGAAACTCCAAAGCCAATTAGAAGAAGAGCTTGCTGATTTGGAATTTTTGGCAGACGAAAAGGAGAAAATAGGAAACCCGGACAACCTTGGAAATGTCATTATGGATGTTGTTTGGGAGCAGTTTATGAATCAAATTGCTGTCACCGCTGGGGAGGATTTTATTAAAGAGAATAATGGCCTCAAACTTGATTTACGAGATGAAGCTCATATTCAAACAACAGAAAATTTTGCGAATGGAAACATTGCAACACATAATACAAAAATTTACTATCAAGAGCGATATGATAGTTGGCAAAGTAATTTTCAGAAGGATCCTAACACAGAGCATAAGACTAGCAATTTTAGATACAATGAAGACCAACAAGTGTGGGAAAAACATGATACAAGAATCGACTCGTGGAAAAAGGTGTTAAATAAAGGATCACGTGATGATTTTGATAAAAGGCGCCCGACTGGAAAAGATACAAATAATACCAATATGGATCACACTGTTTCGGCAGCAGAAATT
This sequence comes from Paenibacillus macerans, assembly GCF_900454495.1. Lineage (NCBI taxonomy): Bacteria > Bacillati > Bacillota > Bacilli > Caryophanales > Paenibacillaceae > Paenibacillus > Paenibacillus macerans. Next base: position 3,845,846 of record NZ_UGSI01000001.1, on the reverse strand, counting down.
ATTCGAGATCCCGCTGCTAATGCACATATGACAAGAGAAGAACAGGTTGCTTTTGCAAATAGCGAGAAAAACCTTAACCTAATGGATTCTGCAGCAAACCAGTCTAAGGGCGATTCGACTACGTCGGAATGGCTAGACAGCGAAAGAGATGGAAAAAAAGCAGCAGAACGATTTAATGTAGATGAGGAAGCTCTGCGTAAAAAAGACAAAGAGGCTCGTGAAGAATACGAAAAGCAGAAAAAAGAAGCTGAGAAGAAATCTATCGAGGCAGGGAAACAGTCTCAAAAGGAAGAAGCATTTCGTATTGGCGGTAAAGCACTTAGAGCGGTGCTCATGCAGTTGCTTGCTGATTTGGTTAAAGAAATTATCGCTAAGTTAGTTAAGTGGTTTAAGTCTGCTAAAAAGGGCCTAGATACCCTTCTAGATAGCTTAAAAGAAGCTATTCATTCCTTCATCAGTAAAATGAAAACACACTTGATTAATGCAGGAAATACTGTGTCTAGTACTGTTGCAACAGCGATTTTAGGTCCTATTTTTGGAACCATAAAAAAAGTATGGATGTTGTTAAAGCAAGGTTGGAAATCGCTTAAAGACGCTGTCAATTATATAAAGAGCCCTGAGAACAAAGGTAAACCTATTAGTCGTCTCCTTCTCGAAACAGGTAAAATAATTATTGCAGGATTAACTGGAGCTGGAGCATTAGTGCTTGGCGAAGCTATCGAAAAAGGGCTGATGACAATTCCTATATTTGCCATAGAAATACCTTTGATTGGTATCCTTGCAAATATTATAGGTATTTTTCTAGGTGCTGTAGTTGCTGGGATTATAGGTGCTATTGCGATAAATCTTATTGAAAAAAGAATTGAAAAAAGCCAGAAAGCAGATGTTGTTAAAGCTCAAGTCGAGAAGAGCAACGAGGTTCTAAATCTTCAGCACCAAGTCCGTATTGTAAGTGAGGTAAACCTTGAACATACCAAGGCAAATGCAGCGAAGGAGATAAAAGATCGTCATGTTGCTGCAGCAAATATGATGAGTGAATCTCTAAAAAATATCGCTGCAAATTGCGAGGATGATGAATCTATACAGAACACATTTGACGATATCGATAATCTATTTGACGAACTAAGTGAGGAATAAAGATGAATGAATTAGTTATAAAAACCCACAATTTCGAACTAGCAAAAAGAGGGTTGAAAGAATTTTCGCAAAAGAAGACAGATGAGTTAAAGATTGATACTGTTAGAACAGACGGAGGATTTCTGGGTCTTGGTGATCATAAGGTTACAGGATCCGAATTAAATAGTAGACTCAGTACTATTCAACAGCATTTAATCGATTTAAATACTACGAATAATAGAACCATCAAAGAGTTTGGTCAGGTATATAGTGCATTAGAAGCGTTGGATAAAGACTACATTCAAGCTATTTTGATATCTATCAAAGCTACTGAAAAAACCAGTGAACGTATTCAAGCAACGCAAGAGCAAATAAAAAAGATTGTTGATGATCAGAAGAAAACACTTGAGGTCCTAAAAAAGTTTAAGCAAAAACTGGATGGTTACGCCCATCTTGAAGACATAGATAAAATTTGGAGTGATTTCCAGGAATGGCATAGTGAAATTACTACATTATCAAATTTAATTAGTAGTACGATGGCCATCAGCAAAGCAAATGCACAAAAAGCGGAAGATATAGAAACAGTATTAAAGGCTACGGAAACGAAATTAAATGATCTATCAAATCAGTTAAATCAACAGATTGTAAAACTTGAAGCCATCATCGCTTTTATTAGTGAGTTAGAGAAAATTGTCCACTTACAAGATATCGACGAAATGTGGGATTCTTTATCAAATGCGCATACTTCTTTGACGAATATCAGCAATGAGTTGAGTTCCTTTAAGGATACCGCATCTAAACAACAATCTGACATAGAAACACTTCTATCCTTTATGGAAAATCTGTCTAGTTGTGAGCATTTGAACGATATAGATGATATTTGGAATTCCAGCGAGATGCATTCTAGCCAATTGTCTGAATTGGAAAAGCAGAGCGATGAAATAAAGAGCATTGTTCAATCGATTAAGGAAAACACTGATGCTTCAATCGCAAGTGTTGTTGAAAAGAATGATACAGCTGTCCAGATGTTAACTAAAAAAATCAAATATGCGTATCTACTTGCAGGTGGATCATTTGGGCTTGCAATTATTGAGTTGATTGTGATTCTTTTGAAGGTGGTATGATGGATAAATACAAGAGCGTGTTAATAAATAATGCATCAAAATTAGATGCTATTACAGATGCCTGTGGTGAGATTACAAAGCTTGCATCTTCTATAATTGAGGATAACAGTAGGGCGGCTACGGTTTCACTTCTTAAAAAAATATCAGACGTAGTAGATAATCCTAAATACCAGATTGAAGTAAAGCGTGTAGCCCAGTTGTTAAACTCAAATTTAATTGAATACTATGGCTATACAACATTGCAAAGCATTTGCAAACCAGATACAGTGATAGCGGAGGATACAAGAACTTTGCAAGAACTGTTGGGCGAGCTAAACGCCCTTGTTGGTTTGGAGACAGTTAAAGCTAAGGTTAATGATTTAATTGCTTATCAAAAAGTTCAAAAGCTACGTAGAGAGAATAATCTTCACTCCTCAAAAAACACTTTGCATTTAGCCTTCACAGGAAATCCGGGAACGGGAAAAACAACGGTTGCGAGAATTGTTGGTAGAATCTACAAACAGATAGGGTTGCTATCAAAAGGACATTTTATTGAAGTGTCTAGAACAGATCTTATAGCAGGATATCAGGGCCAAACAGCACTTAAAGTTAAGAAAGTAATAGAACGTGCAAAAGGCGGAGTATTATTTATTGACGAGGCTTATAGTATTACTGAAAATGATCACAGTGATTCTTATGGAAGAGAGTGCCTGACGGAACTCACTAAAGCATTAGAAGATTATAGAGATGATTTAGTTGTTATTGTTGCTGGTTATACAGAACCAATGAATAAGTTTTTTGAATCGAATCCGGGGTTAAAATCAAGATTTAATACATTCATTGAATTTGAAAATTATCAGGCTGAAGAACTAGAAGAAATCTTGATAAGTATGTGTGAAAAGAACGACTATCGATTAAGTGAGGAAGTTAGGAAAAGTGTAAAAGCCTTTTTTGAAAACGAGATAAGTAAAAAAAATGAGAACTTTGCAAATGGTCGTTTGGCGCGTAATTTATACGATGATTTAGTTATGAATCACGCTAGAAGAGTAATAAACATAGCTAATGTGTCGAAAAACGATTTGTCTGTAATTACAGCTAGTGATTTTGAAGTTTTGAGCTAGGGAAGTAGCAAAGCGTCATGGAAGCTTGAAGTAAGTTATCGATTAATTCTATCTGCATCTGGCCTAATCGAGACCAAAGTAAAAAAAACAGAAAGTATTCGGCGCCTTGGGCACGACATTCCTTTGTGTCATTTTGTTCCTGATCATCGTCGGAATCGCCCAGGCTTTTGCAAAATAAAAAACCTTGTACACATCTTGATAAAACTGTATTGTCTTAAATCCAAAGACGATGCAGTTTTTTTATTTTGTAATAGGAACGAGCAAATAAAAAAGTTATATCGAATGGGATTTACCATCGAACATTTATCTCGAGAATTTGGATTGGCATATAAAACAGTTCGAAAAATTATATAAAAAGTGTAAAAAAAAGGGGGGGCGTGGTTAATTCTACGCCCACCTAAACCTTGGTGTAGAATGATTATAGATAAAGTCGGAATACTTTTGTACGGATTTAGCATATACAATACTCCTTAAAGGGAGAATAAAATTATGTCTATAAAATTTAGAAATTATACAAAACAAGCAGGTATTACAGAGGATTATCATCGAGTTAGGTTTTTTTTAGTTGGACTGGGATATTCTGAGTTTACATATGCAAGATGGGATTGGATGGCAACACATGGTTATCTTGATAAGCCTTCGGTTGATAAGATTGGCATATAGGAGGTTGATAATAATATTGCTGTCAACTGGGAGAAGCATTTTGTCTAACTTTGCCGGAGTACACATTACTGAAAAACGAAATGTTAATGTATTCAGCGGAAAAAACTTTCAGGGAATCAGGATTTTGGAATTGTCATAAAGGGGCACAGATTATGAATTACAAGATAGCGCTGCCCAGCTAGGTTGCAAAAATATTTTCACAGGTCTATGGAGCGTGAAGAAATGGATAAGCAAAATAAATAAATTGTTGATTTTTTTGAATTGGAGATGAAGAATGTATGACTGTACAACAGGTTATTGATCAAATAAATAAAGAACTTAGTGGAGTTAAGGGCATCGTGGGCGTAGTATTAGGAGGTTCGCGAGCAAGAGGAACTAATCATGCTACTTCTGACATTGATATTGGGATTTATTATGATGAAGCGGCAGGCTTTGATGTCAGTGAAGTTGGTAAGATCGCTACAAAATTGGATGATGAACATCGGGGAAATATCATCACATCTTTAGGAGAATGGGGTCCATGGGTAAATGGCGGGGGATGGCTCATTGTTCAAGGATATCATGTGGATTTTTTATTCCGTGATGTAAAACGTGTATCACAGGTTATGGATGACTGTTTGATGGGAAAGGTTTCTCCCAATTATCAGACTGGACACCCCCATGCTTATATTAATGTTATGTATTTGGGTGAAATCTCAATTTGTAAAGTATTATCTGACCCCACCAATCAAATAGCCGAACTAAAAGCTAGAACCATGCCGTATCCAAAACCATTAAAAGATGCAGTGATTGGATATTTTATGTTTGAATCATCCTTTTCCTTAATGTTTGCTGAGAAAAATTTAGATAAGGATGACATTTCGTACGTTGCAGGCCATGCCTTCCGCTCTATTTCATGTCTAAATCAAGTGATATTTGCATTAAATGGGGAATACTGTATCAATGAGAAAAAGGCAGTTCGGATGATTGAAGGTTTTAATACAAAACCTAATGATTATAAGAAAAAGATAGATCAAATTATTAATTTGATTTCCTCAAATCAAGACAGTACAAAGGAAGGTATTGAAATACTTCAAGAACTCATTTCAGAAACAGAAAGATTATTAAATATATAGTTATTCATAAGAGATAATTCAACATAAAAGAAGACGCCCGGATTCGTTCGGCCGAGCGTCTTTTTGTCTTGTACCGTAGATATTCATCGTCGTCGTATTTCCATGCCCGAGCCGTTCCGGTATGATCTTCGCATGAACGTCTGGTTAATGAGCAATGTAGCCGATGTATGCCGTTGCCGTTGACTGGTTGAGCGGGATATTTTGTTAGCAAATATGCCTGGAAAGGTTGATGTAAAACTCTTTGATATTTGCGGCTTTGTCGATAGTTGGCGATAAGGCATTGGGTACCATGATGGATATAAACTGAAGATGAGTAATATAAATATACAAAGTCCGCGAAGTTCGCGGACTTTTGTGCGCTTGGCCGCGCGCAGACCCGTTTTAGCTTTCAGTAGCAGAACTGCCTTCGTCTTGTGTATCTTCTTTCTGTGATATTTTCATCGGTTTAATAAAGAATGACAATACTAAAGCAAAGAATGCCAAAACGGTGGAGAACGTAAAGGCAACTGAGACCCCATGAATCATTGGATTGGGAAGTTTTTGCTGAACGGCAGCCGCTGTATTGTTCGTCATAACCGTAACCAGCAAGGCTGCTCCAACAGAAGCGGCCATTTGCGTCAACGTGTTACTCATTGCGGTTCCATGTGGAATCAAATGGTCAGGCAGTTGGTTTAATCCGGCCGTCATGACTGGCATCATCATAAGAGATATTCCGAACATTCGTATGGCGTAAATCACCATCATATAGATGTATGGCGTTGAAGCGGTCATGTTACTGAACAAGAACGTCATACCTACTAAGATAACCGAACCAATAAGAGCCAACGGTCGTGCTCCAACCTTATCAAAGATCCTCCCGGTAATCGGCGACATTATCCCCATCACAATCGCACCAGGTAACAACAGCAAACCCGATTCAAGCGGTGTAAAGCCTCTTGCCGTTTGTATATAAAGCGGAAGAAAGAGCTCTACGCCGATCATCGTCACCATAACAACCATACCGATAAATAAGGTCAATGAGAAGGTCCAGTTTTTTAACACCCTGAACTCAAGCATCGGTTTTTCAACAGCCAGCTGCCGCCAAATAAACAAACCAATTGCGACCGTACCGGTAATCAAAGTAATGACCACTTCTGAACTGTTCCAGGCATGATTACCTGCGCTGCTGAAGCCGTACAACAATCCTCCAAATCCAAGGGATGACAAAATAATGGACATGATATCAATTTTTGGACGGGTCACTTTCGTAACATTTTCAAGCATAAACGAAGCAAAAATGATGATAAGTACAGCAATTGGGAAAATCATATAAAAGAGGGCTCGCCATGAAAAGTTACCAACAACCCAACCGGAAAGTGTCGGTCCAATCGCAGGAGCAAAAGCCATTACCAGTCCCACCATACCCATTGCTGACCCACGTTGCTTAACAGGAAAAATCATTAAAAAGATCGTTTGCATTAACGGGAGCATGAGCCCGTCACTTACCGCCTGTAGAATCCTCCCGAATAATAAAACAGGAAAGTTTGGTGCAATAGCAGCCATCAATGTCCCGGACGCAAACAGGCACATGGCAGTAATAAACAGTCTTCTTGTCGAAAATTTTTCTATTAGAAAAGCAGAAACCGGAATCAACACCCCGGTGACAAGCATGAACCCGGTCGTTAACCACTGAGCTGTATTGGCGGAAATGGATAGATCCTTCATGATTTGTGGCAAAGCGGTATTGAGCAGCGTCTGATTTAACATGGTAACAAAAGCACCTGCAAGCATAACTACCACAAGTACATTCCGCTTAAACGTTGGAAGAGACTGTTCTTTCCCCATGTTGGTTTCCTCCTATTATCTTCTTGTATTGTGTTAAGGGTGCCAAAAAAATAAGCATTCAATATACTTTGAGTATATATTTAAACTCGAGGTTTACTTGATCCATATTATACTTGAATGACCAAAAAATCAATCACTAAATATACTCGGAGTATACATTTAAACATATAGTATGTGGTGTATAATGTTAGCAGAAAGGATGATAATGATGCAGGTGAAAAAATCCGATATATTAATTACGGCTCTTCGTCTTTTTATTGAACAAGGTTATCATGCCACATCAATCCAGGACATTCTTGACAAAACCAATATTTCAAGAGGAACTTTTTATAAACACTTTCAAACCAAAGGAGAACTATTCAGGGATGTACTCGTGTATTCCGAAGAAAAAATGTATGTGGATCGTGATCAACTTTTAGTCGGACAGGATGAAACGAACAAAGATATCTTTATTCGTCAGTTAGAAGTTATGATGAACTATCGCATAGAAAAAAAAGTAGATGCATTGCTTATGGATGCTTTAGTTTCCAACGATAATGAAATTATTGCTTTCTTAAAACAGATCAGGCAACAATGGGCATATTGGTTCTTCACAAGGATGAAGCAGATTTACCCAGAATATCGAGATTATATTGCTGATGCTACAATTTTTTTAACGGGGATTCTGCATAATGCCAACGAAATAAATAATGTTCAAATCCAACCAAAACCTATGATTGAAATTTGCAATTATTGTTTTAGTCTAGTAGATGAAGTACTTTCATTACTCAAACATAAGCGACTACGGCTATTTAATATTGAAGATTTTGAACAGTCTTTACTTAGTATAGGACAAGTAGATTTCCCTTATAATGACCTCATGTTAAGTACTGGGAATTTAAAAAAATTAATTGAGAAACTTCCTGCGAATAACGATAATAGGCAGCACGCCCTTGATTTGTTACAATTTGTGCAGAATGAAGCAATGTCTGAAAATCCGCGGAAAGCCGTAATCTCAAGTTGTTTGAAATCTTTAATGAATATAAAAAGTATTATGAATACTGATGAATTGGTAATTTATATGAATACATTAAAAAAGCTAGGGTTCTATCCTGTGGACCTGAATCCGTGATGAAATAGAGTCCGTTTTCCCAGTACGGAGACTTAGCCCCTGCTGGCATTGTGCTGGCAGGGGCTTTTTTTGTTTAATGCAATTTGGTGATTGCTACGAATATAAGTCGAGTACAAAGAATGAAGGTACGATTATTTTAACGAGGAGTGGCCCTGATCTCTGCAACGGGATGATTTCCTTGATTGACCTTCATACTGATTCCTCCATTATTCTATATTTTTCAGGATTTGTTCCGTCATTTCCAAGGTGCTCAACGTGGAGTATTCTTCCATCATGGACAGCTTCATACAACCAACGGCCAAGCAAAGCAGGTGGTGTCGGAATTATATCACGAAGATAGAATTCCCCCGGATTCAGCTGTTCGTTAATTTTGTCGTTAGGGTTTAGTTTTTCGATTTTCTCTTTCATTTCCTTGAAAAGGGTTGCATACGTATTTTTGCCATTTAACGCCCTTGATTTACAAAATTCAGCAACATTCGGATAACCCTCGGCAATTGCCTGCGCTTTTAAGTCTGCATGTTCATCGTCCGTAATGGTGAACTGTATACGATAACCCAATCCAAGAAATCAACAGAAAATGTATCCGGGCCAATGATCGAGGAGGCTTCCCCCCCTTATCTTGAAAATGTTGGGTAAGTATGCTTCACTCCAGGGTTTATGATATACTCGTTTAAATGTAGACCATTAACACTTACAGACGTTTGATATAGAGAGGTTTTTGATATGACAGAAAATTTTTGGCGTAATTTACCGCGGCCTTTTTTTATACTGGCGCCCATGGAGGATGTGACGGATGTTGTTTTTCGCCATGTCGTCAGTGCAGCGGCCAGACCGGATGTGTTTTTTACGGAGTTTGCGAATACGGAAAGCTATTGTCACCCGGAGGGGAACCAAAGTGTGCGCGGGCGTTTGACGTTTACTGAGGATGAGCAGCCCATGGTAGCGCATATTTGGGGAGATAAGCCGGAATATTTTCGTCAAATGAGCATCGGTATGGCGAAGGAAGGTTTCAAGGGCATCGATATTAATATGGGGTGTCCTGTGGCGAATGTAGCGGAGAACGGGAAGGGCAGCGGCCTGATCTGCCGTCCGGAAACCGCAGCGGAACTTATCCAGGCCGCCAAAGCCGGGGGACTGCCCGTCAGCGTAAAAACAAGACTTGGTTTTAGTAGCGTCGACGAATGGCGCGGCTGGTTAACCCATATTTTGCAGCAAGACATTGTGAATCTGTCCATTCATCTGCGGACAAGAGAAGAAATGAGCAAGGTAGCCGCGCATTGGGAGCTCATCCCGGAGATTAAGAAGCTTCGTGATGAGGTGGCTCCGGATACCCTTCTGACCATTAACGGGGATATCCCTGACCGCCAGACCGGCCTCAAGCTGGCTGAGCAGTACGGGGTGGATGGGATTATGATTGGGCGCGGTATTTTTCATAATCCGTTTGCCTTTGAGAAGGAGCCGAGGGAACACAGCAGCGAAGAATTGCTTGATTTACTGCGGTTGCATCTGGATCTCCATGATCACTATTCAGCACTGGGGCCGCCGCGTTCCTTCAGCCCTCTCCCCCGCTTCTTTAAGATATATGTCCGCGGATTTCGAGGGGCGAGCGAATTAAGAAACAGCTTAATGAACGCAAGGTCCACAAGTGAAGTGCGCGCGCTGCTCGATGAGTTTAGAAACAAGGAGCATGCCGGAGCGGAGGAACGTGGGGATTAAGTAATTCCTAACGAACGTGAGGAGAATAGAAACAGACTTCAAGAGCATGAGGATCGGATGGATGGAGAGGGGCAAACCCGGAGCCAGCAAGCCTTTCCTCTGTTTTTATATGGAGGGGGAATTTACATGTCCTGGAGCAAATTGAAGCAGCAGCTGGAGAGCTTTCTCAGTCCTGCGTTACAGGGAAGGGTGGAATACCGCGCACCGGGTTATCGTTATTTACCGGATAAATCAGGGATTTGTTATATCTCGGTTGATAAGAAGAACATCCTTAATATGAGTGATAAGACGAACTTCATCAGATGGTACCAAACGGAGCTGGAAATCAAGAATGATCCTGAAATTCAAATTCCGATCACCAGTGACGACATTGAGGCGGTCAGAAAAGATACCAAAGGACCCGTGCCGGAGGATCGCTTAATAGTCATTGCTCGAAGCAGAAAAAGCTCTGAACATGCAAAAGAGCTTTTGTCCGCTCAGGCTTCATTAAGTAAATCCAATTTTATCGTTGTGGCTAATAAGTTCTTATCTACGTCTGTAGAGGATAGCATGGAGAGCCATGAAATCCTATTGAATATTCTAGCTTTGGTGGACAGAAGAGTTGGGAAAAAGCGGATTTTAAACATGTCCGATCAGATGAAGTTAAAGCATCCCATTGTGCAGTATTTTTATGAACTACGGCGTAAAACATTATGAGTAGGCTACTCCCTGTTTTTTTTATATATACATAATTTAAACTATAATAAAGTTGTGGTATAAAGAGCTGAGGTAGAATGGAGCAAATGCGTAATTTTTGAAATACGTATGAGGGAGGATCTAACATGACAAAGAGTAATAGAACCAACAACGCAAAGGCGCTGTCACCAGAACAGCGTGAAGAGCTGCTCGGAACATTGAAATCCCGATTCGAGAAAAACATGAGCCGTCATAATGGCCTTGAATGGGCTAATGTTCAACTAAAGCTCGAAGCTAATGTTGAAAAACTGTGGTCGCTCAATGAAATGGAGAGAACTGGCGGCGAACCGGATGTTGTTGGTCATGATAAAGAGACGGACGAATATATTTTTTATGATTGTTCAGCGGAAAGTCCTAAAGGTCGCAGAAGTGTTTGTTACGACCGTGAAGCGCTGGAGTCAAGAAAAGAACATAAACCGGAGAATAACGCCATTGATATGGCTGCTGCCATGGGCATTGAGCTTTTAACGGAAGAACAATACCGGGAGATGCAGGAACTTGGAAAGTTTGATACGAAAACATCGAGCTGGGTGAAAACACCCGCTAATATTAGAAAACTCGGCGGGGCCATCTTTTGTGACCGTCGCTACGAGACTGTCTTTGTGTACCACAATGGAGCGGAATCCTACTATGCTGCCAGGGGGTTCCGCGGCTCGTTAAGGGTCTGAATTTTAGAGGGAAGCCGGATTCAGGCGGGGGAGCCATATTCATAGACAAAACAACTTCATAGGAGATGTCTCATAAATCATGTTAAAGAAAGAAGTCGCGTATATTCGCAAGCAATTTAAGCTGGATCACGAAAAGCTGCACATTTTCGATATTCTTAATGTGTATATTATGAAGGAAACCAATGAAATCTATCATTACGAGCGTCAACCGTTCGAACTGCTGGACAGGGAGAAGCAGGAACTGCATATGGGCAATTTCAAAAAGCTGCTGGCCGGGGAATTGGATCAAAAGCTGTTTGAGTTAAAGCTTCATGAGGACGCGGAGACGCCTACGCGGGTACTTCTTCATCAAGGTCTGGTGACCGGCGACCCCGAAGAATGGCAAGATCTGATGCTCCTGCTGGTAGAGAAAATGCTGGCGGATACCCAATATGAACGGGATACGGTGATTACTTTCGTTCGCGGGCAATATTTCAAGCCGACCAAGGCCAGGAATGAAGAAGCCGAGGAGAGCGAAAACGACGAAATGTTCGCCAATCCGTTCATTCTGTGCAGCATAAATTCTACGGAACAACAGAAGAAAACGCTTATGTTCGATTATGTCGAGCGGGAATTCAAGTATAACGTCATCGTAGATCCGATCATTAAGTTAAGTTCGCCGGAGCAAGGCTTTTTCTACCCCAGCGTGACGGATGGCTATTCCGATGTGAATCGTATTCTTTATTCCTCGGGCAGAGCGCATGAGCCGAATCAGCATTTCATCGAGGAAGTCTTGAATGCGGAGAAGAGCGTGACTGCGTTAGAAGAGAGGGCCATTTTTGAGGAGATCGTGAAAGAAGTAACGGGAGATCAGCTCGATGCCTCGACGATCGCGAACGTATACGAGGAAATTCATCAAGTCATCGAAACCCACGAGGAGGAAGAACCGCCGAAGCTGGATTATAAAGATGTGGAACGCATGCTGACGGTGAGCGGCGTGGAGAACGTGACGACGGAAAAGGTGGAACGGGCGTTTCAAACGATCGTTGACGATAAAAACTATGAAATCAAAGCGAGCAGCGTTATTCCGAAGTTCACTTCGAAATCGATTAAGATCGATACGAAGATAGCCACGATCTCGATCAGTCCTCAAGATTTAAAGTACGTGAGACAGGTGAATTATCAAGGGAAACGCTGCATCTTGATCGAGGTTGACGAAGACGCCGTGATTGAAGGATTTACGCTCAGTACGGAGACGTTGTAGATCGATTTTAAAGATGAACTTAGATAAATAAGAAAAAGTTTAGGTTCAACCTAATCATCAGTGCTTGACAGTCAAGCCGGCAACAGACCGTGTGGTTTGGAGCGAGACTCGTTATCCAGAGGCTTTGCACGATTATCCCGTTTGATCGGGTGACTTGGCTTCCTGAACCAGGGGGATAATCGTGCAAAGCGGTTTGAAGAGACAACACCCCCTATCACCGTCATCATTTATTTTGTTAAGCACTGATTTTGGTCTTGAGCCAAAGTTTATTTAAAATAAATTTAATATGAAATCAAGGGGCTAAGTTTTAGGTTGACTCTATGACCTGTAGACTTAGCCTCTTTCCAGTCTAATCAAAAATTTCAAGAAAGTAGAACTTATGTCCTATTGGGATTATTTTCATATTTATGTATTATTAGAATTGTAATAAGTTTAAGCGCTTTTAATTATGGAATGAACTTGAAGTATTTGTGAAAACAAAGGGGGGGAATAGTGCTGAAAAATATCGAAAATGAGCAACACGGGAAAATATCAGAAGAAAAATACAAGGAGGTTTGAAAATGACTAATAGAAAGTTTTCTTTTAAAGCCACATCACTTTTGGTAGTTTTAGCAGTATTCTTATCCACCTTTTGCGCAGTCTTACCGGTGAGCGCAGCCGCTAGAGGAGCATGGGCTCCAAATACTGCATATGCAGTAAATGATACAGTAACATATAGTGGAAGTACTTATACCTGTCGTCAGGCACATACTTCCCTCGTTGGTTGGGAACCACCCATTGTTCCTGCTTTATGGGAGAAAGGCGGCAGCGGAACGACACCACCAACGACACCACCAACGACACCACCAACAAATCCTTCAGTAACAAAGCCATCCGAAGTTCCAAGCCACATATGGACATATGCAGTGAATGCGGACAATAAATTCGGTAAAGGCGGAGATTTTGCTTTATTGCTGAGTGCTGTGATCAAAAAGGAAAGCAGTTTTGGAGCAGGTTTACCAGGCAGTCCATCAGCCGGCGACGGATTGATGCAGGTAGAACCAAACACACGTAATGCTTATTTATCGCAATTCAGCTCAAAATTTGGCCGCGCTTATAATCACAGCAGTGAACAAGATCAGGTTTATTTGGGCGCCCTGATTTTAAATGAAAAGATTGTTAAATTCGGCAACATATATAACGGCTTATTACACTATAACGGAGGAGATTACTGGTATCCGGGAGCTACAGATTCTTATGGCCGTCCTATTCTGGCCAATCAATACGCAGATGCGGTTTACGCTACTTATAAGGGCTATGGCGGTAAGAACTAAGGCATTATTTATCCATTAGATGTAAAACTATCAATATCGAATAGTTTAAAAAGATAAAGTAAAATCGGGCTGAAAAATTGCGTTTTTCAGCTCGATTTTTTAGTGTTTTTATAGATAACATTCAGTATCCATCCAATTTAGAATGCTTTTCCGCCTATCAGGGCAGCCTGTCAAATTTGTTTTCCTGGGCATCGATTAACGCCAGCTTGTAATTGAGCTTTTCCAGCGTTTTTATCAGTCGTGTTATTTGTTCCTCCACTCTGCTTTTTTGGTTGGCCAGCATCGTTTTTCTTAAAGGAAGTGTCCGGTCCCCGCTCTTGTACAGCTCAACATATTGTTTTATTTCCGCCAAAGGCAAACCTGCTGAACGAAGCGCTTGTACCATCTCTACACAATCGACGTAGTGGTCGTTGAATTTACGCACCCCGTTAGCATCCCGGTCAACCGCCGGCAATACGCCTTCCTTCTCATAAAAACGCAACGTATACGGGTTAATGCCCGTTTTTTTCACCACTTCCTTCATCGTATAAGCCATAAGCGTTCGTCACCGCCTTTGAGTGTTAGAGTTACTCTCGTTTATTTTACAATCTGAACTTGCTATTAGTCTATCATCCCCTTGTCCATAAGGGATCGAGTTTTGGATTTGACTTAGAGCGGCTTCAACCCGGTAAGCTAAGGTAGAAATAACAAAAATGATGAAGAGGAGGATCTTCAATGACCAAAACGGTATTGATTACCGGGAGCTCGACCGGACTAGGGAATACGGCAGCGAAGAAGTTTGCCAATGAAGGATGGAACGTGGTTGCGACGATGCGCAAGCCGGACCGGCGCTTGGCGGAGGAAAATCCCGACCGGATTTTCGTAACCGAACTTGATGTGACTAAGCCCGCCACCATCGAGGCGGCGATTGCGGCAGGGATCGCCAGGTTCGGCCGGATCGACGCCGTCGTGAACAACGCCGGAGTCAGCATCCTATCGATCTTTGAAGCCACACCGATGAATGTGATCCGCGGGATTTTTGAGACCAATGTCTTTGGTGTCATGAACGTCATACAGGCGATTACCCCTTATTTTCGCGAGCAAGGGGGCGGAACCATCGTCAATGTCACTTCGAACGTGGGTTTTGTATCCAATCCGCTTCTGACGGTCTATGTGGCGACCAAGCATGCAGTCGAGGGGCTGTCGGAATCGCTGTCGTACGAGCTGGAATCGCAAAATATCTCCGTCAAACTTGTGGAACCCGGAGCTATGCGAACCACGAATTTCGCTTCGAACACGATGGCTGCCGCGCAGGACGTATCCATTCCACAAGCGTACAAGTCTTATTTTGATCATATGATGAACTCCATGATGAATTATCCGTTTGATAGTGCGGATGAGAACCAGGTTGCGGATCAGGTTTACGCCGCTGCGTGCGATCCGTCGAACCGGCTGCGTTATCTCGCAGGTCCGGACGCGGAAGAAACGGCTAAACTGAGATGGTCCCAGTCGGAAGAAAAGTACATGGCAACCATGCGGGATCTGCTGGGGCAAACGGCGTGGCGAAACAGCCAGGGGTGACATTCAATGAAGATGGAAGAAAGAGTACATCCGGAACTTAAAAATATGTTTTCCCTTTTACCGGAAGTCGTTTACACCAGGGAGAATTTAGCGGCCAAAAGGAAAGAGATGCAAGAGTTTGCTGCCGGTACGGCAGCCTCGCTGCCTGTTGGTGACGCAGTTTTGACCTCGGAAAGATATGTTCCGGGCGCGGCGGGGGATCCGGATGTCCGGATCAAGATTTACGAACCGAAAGTGAAGAATGGACCGCTTCCGGGCGTTCTATATATTCACGGCGGCGGCTATATCCTCGGTTCCGCCGATATGATGGACCCTGCTTTGCAGTATTTGGTATCGGAAATCGAATGTGTCATCGTTTCCGTGGATTATCGGCTGGCTCCGGAGCATCCTTTTCCGGCTCCGCTTGAAGATTGCTACGCCGCACTCCAATGGTTCTCCGAAAATGCTGAAGAACTGGGGAGCGATTCATCCAGAATCGCGGTTGTGGGCCCCAGTGCCGGCGGTGGATTGACGGCTGCTGTTTCCCTTTTGGCAAGAGATCGAAACGGCCCTTCGATCCTGTTCCAAATGCCTCTTTATCCGATGCTTGACGATCGAATCATAACCAAGTCCAGCAATGAAATCACGGATGACAGAGTGTGGAGCAAAGCCAAAACCCAATTGGCATGGGAAATGTATCTAGGGGAACAAGGTGAAGCATCCCCCTATGCCGCACCGGCACGCGCAGCCGATTTGTCGGGACTTCCGCCTACGTACACTTGTGTCGGTGACCTGGATCCGTTTCGCGATGAAACCATCGACTATGTACTAAGGCTAACGCAGGCCGGTGTGCCAACGGAATTTCATTTGTACCCTGGATGTTTTCATGGCTGCGAAGAATACTTTCCTTCTGCCGAGATCAGCCAGAGGATGATACAAGAATATCACGCGGCTTTAAAGCGTGCCCTACACAATTGATTGGTTATCCGGAAAGAGAGAATAATTCATCAAGTGTAGATATCATAGTTGAAAATTGTGATAGCCATTGTTATACTGTCTCTATCTGAAATGAACGGAGGGTTATGTGTGATAGATTCTTCCCGATAAGCAAACATTAATGTACATTGCATTAATTTGAGCTTTCTTTTAACTCTGCCTGTTAGCAGAGTAATCGGGATGAGTCTGTCCATATGCTGTCTTGTTCATTTATAAGTGTAAGTATAAAGTGTTATCTCCAATGTTTTTCTGGGGTAGCTTCTTTATCTTTGCTGTTAACATGGACTCATATGGATATTCCTATTCGATTACGATTTGCACAGGCAGAGAATTGCCTGTGCTTTTTATTTTTCAATAGGAGGAATTTCAATGACAACACAAAAGCCCGATAAACTCACGGATAGAAATATTGGAAAAAGGCGCGTCTGGTTTATTACAGGGGCGAGCAAAGGTCTTGGTTATGCATTCACCAGTGCGGCTTTAGAAGCAGGGGATCAAGTTGTGGCTGTGGCAAGAACCATTGGTAAATTAGAAAAGCTGCAGGAGCAATATCAAGACTCGTTACTGTTTTTGAATCTCGATATAAGGGATCGGGAGGCTGTCTTTGCAACTGTTAAAGTAGCTGTAGAACATTTTGGACATCTTGATATCGTTGTGAATAACGCGGGTGTTATGACTTTAGGCATGGTCGAAGAATTGAGTGAAAGCGATGCAAGAGACTTGATGGAAACCAATTTTTTCGGTGCTCTTTGGGTCTGTCAGGCTGTGTTTCCTTACCTGCGCGAACAGAGGGCAGGGCACTTGATTCAGATTTCCAGTATCGGGGGATTGATTTCTGGTCCAATGTCAGGCTTATACAGTGCAAGCAAATTTGCGCTAGAGGGATTGAGTGAAGCTTTGGCACAAGAAGCTGCCCACTTTGGGGTGAAGCTCACGATGGTGGAACCTGGCGGCTACTGGACAGATTTGTATACAGCAATGCGTTACAGCAATCCGCTGGACGCCTACGATTCCCTTAGGGAAGAATTGGCGAAACAGTATGCGGAAGGCTCGCTAGATAGCGATCCCATCTTAGCTGCTGAGGCTCTTATGAAGTTGGTGGAAAGCGAAAATCCTCCCTTAAGACTGATCTTGGGAAGTATGATCTTTGACCTCGTTAGGAACACCCATCAAGAGCGCATAAAAACATGGGAAGATTGGGAATCTGTAAGCAGATCGGCTGAAAAGGGGATTCCCGCGCCGGAAGGATATGGCGGCACACAAAAGTAGTGTCGTATCGTACAGCCGTCCTTTAATAGGGCGGCTTTTTGCATTATGGAGACGCTGCCGAACCCGTTATGACCTCGCTTCTTCGGCGGTTTCCGTGCATTTATATAAAAAATAGGGGGGTAACTTCTTTAATTTGTGAAGTGAAATGTATGCGCTTTCCTTCTATAATTTTCTAGTAAAGGGGGTGACAGTAAGATGTTCTCGGCATATAACACAGGATAAGCGGTGTACCGCAAAAAGAAGCAACCGGCAAGAAGTAGGGTAGAGGTTAAAGTGGCGATAAAAAATATTTGAGGAGGTAAATGCATGTTTAAGTTTAACAAGAAAATTTTAACGGTATTTACGGCAGCTTTAATGAGTTTTAGCTTGTTGGCGGCAACCTCAAATGCGGCGACAGACTATTGGCAATATTGGACCGATGGCGGCGGGACAGTCAACGCGGTCAATGGGTCCGGCGGCAATTACAGTGTCACATGGCAAAATACCGGGAATTTTGTTGTCGGTAAAGGCTGGACTACCGGATCGCCATCCAGAACAGTAAACTACAATGCCGGTGTCTGGGCGCCGTCCGGCAATGCGTATTTGACGCTTTACGGGTGGACGAGAAACTCGCTCATCGAATATTACGTCGTGGATAGCTGGGGTACTTACAGACCTACCGGAACGTATAAAGGCACCGTGAACAGCGATGGGGGCACCTATGACATATATACGACGATGCGCTACAACGCACCTTCCATTGACGGTATACAAACATTCCAGCAGTTCTGGAGCGTGCGGCAGTCAAAGAGACCAACCGGGAGCAACGTCTCTATCAATTTTGGCAACCACGTAAATGCATGGAGAAATGCAGGAATGAATCTGGGAAGCAGCTGGTCTTATCAGGTATTGGCGACGGAGGGTTATCAAAGCAGCGGGAGCTCCAACGTAACGGTGTGGTAAGCGGTTAATCAGTGGTATTGTCTAAGGCCGGACGGTCTCGCGGCCGACGGCCTTAACTATT
This sequence comes from Paenibacillus macerans, assembly GCF_900454495.1. Classification (NCBI taxonomy): domain Bacteria; kingdom Bacillati; phylum Bacillota; class Bacilli; order Caryophanales; family Paenibacillaceae; genus Paenibacillus; species Paenibacillus macerans. Next base: position 3,827,311 of record NZ_UGSI01000001.1, on the reverse strand, counting down.
TCAGCAAAAGGTACTTATTTACATACTATAGGACGGCCTATGGCTTTAAAGGAGGAGATAGCAGTGAGAAGGCTATTGATTTTCCTTTTAATAGCAATCATGTTTGTGGTTAGCGCTTGTTCGCAAGAAAAGACTGACAAGAACAACAGCCTTGTATTCGTCAAAGGCGGAGCTTTTAAGAACACCAAGTCCAATTACTATGGAAAAGATGTAATCCTATCGGATTTTTATATCGGCAAATACGAGGTCACTCAAAAAGAGTGGGTCGAGGTCATGGGAAGCAACCCTTCACAATTCATAGGCGACAATATGCCGGTAGAAATGGTAAGCTGGTATGACGCTGTTGAGTACTGTAATAAACGGAGTATAAAAGAGGGCTTAGTACCTTACTACAATATAGATAAGAATAAAAAGGACCCGAATAATCAGAGTGATTACGATAATATAAAATGGACCGTAACGATCAATGCCGGCGCTAACGGTTACCGATTGCCGACGGAAGCGGAGTGGGAATACGCCGCGGGCGGCGGCCAAATAAGCAAGAGCTACACCTACAGCGGAAGCAATAACGCGGATGAAGCAGCCTGGAATTGGCGAAACGCCGGAGATCAATATTTATCCGGAGACTGGAACTGGCCCATCATAGAGAACAACAATAGTAAAACAAAAGCTGTCGGCGGCAAGAAACCCAACGAGCTGGGGCTTTACGATATGTCGGGCAATGTACGGGAATGGTGCTGGGACTGGTACGGGGACGATTTGGATTATAGTAGCGGCGGATCTTACCGGGTTGTAAAGGGCGGCGGTTGGGTCGGCGACATTCACAGCATCGAGTTGTCTTTTCGCGGCAAGTTCGAGGCGAATGGCTTTGGGGCTGATCAAGGTTTGCGGGTGAGCCGGGGGGAGTAGGCGGTAACAGGACAATCCCCAGGGATTCACATACGAATAAGTATGTTGAATCCCTAAAGTTTTATAAGGTACCCTTTCAAATCTTGATATCAAGGTTTTTTTTTGTTTAGATGTTTTTATAACGACCACTTGTGAATCACTTTTAATTAGACTCGGTAACAAACCGGTTGGTTATAATTGCTTATTAAGGGGGTGTAGATTTGAAGTATTCCGTTATTCCGATTCCGTATCTGCCGGGATGTCCAATCCATTTCATGATGAATGATACTAACTCCGAAGAGCTCCATCAACACTCAGGTCTGGAAATCATCTGGCTCTTTACTGGAAAACTGAAAGTGACAATCGGCCCATATGATTATCATCTACATGAAGACGATCTTCTGCTAATCAACCATTTCGAATCCCATCGCGTCATTCCGCAAGCCTTGAATACTCGCTTTATTCAATTGCATATGGATAGCCTTTTTATATATAAACATAATCACGATTTTTACAGCTTGAATTATGATCTGAAATCCTTCAAAAATAGTGAAGACAATCAACATCCGTATGATGTTGTTCGTATTTTATTCAGTCAATTGATTGCCTATCCGAATAAAGGGAGTCGGGCAAAGAACAAATATGTTCTTCGATTGCTCGGATACTTAACGTCTCGTTTCAGTAGAAAGCTCCCCACGCCGGAACCGGAAAATCGTGCTTTGAATAAAGATTTTAATATTGTCCAGCAAATATTGAACAGGGTTGAACTGGATTTCAAAGGGAAAGTTACGTTAAATCAAATCGCAAGGGAGCAGCATTATAATTCATCTTATCTGTCGGACATCTTCCGGAAAAACGTCGGGGTTACTTTTAAAGCTTATTTGGAAGAAGTTCGGATCAGGTATTCTTTGTTTTTGCTGCAAAACCAGGGAACATCCATTATGAACGTGGCCTTGTCTTCAGGCTTCAGCGATGAAAAAAGCTATTATAAAGCCATCAAAAGTAAATTTTCGTTAACCCCGCTACAGTTGCGCAAAAAGTATCAAGAGGGGAATAACGACGGCCCGGATTTGCTCGGAGCTTCCAACGAGCCATTGATTCATCACTACGCTTCGCTTCCGATCGAATTAAAAACAATAGAGGAACATACGATCCATTCCGCCATTGTCAAAGATATTCAAGCGGATGGATACGAATTGAAGCAGGTGTGGAACAAAATGATGAACATTGGATCCGCCAATACGCTGTTAAATCAAAATATTCGCGATCAAATCAAAGAGATGCGGGAAGAAATCCCAATCGAATATTTACGTTTTGAAGGCGTATTCAACCAGGAATTGGACGTGATTCAGAAAGATCGAGAAGGGTTGAAATTCAATTGGAAATTTATTAACAACATTCTGGATTATATGCGGGAGCTTGAACTCAAACCATTTATTTGCTTAAGTTACATGCCGCTTTTATTTGCCAGCAAAAGCACCAGTTTTTTTAATTATCAGGGAAATACCTCTCCCCCCAAAGAAATGAGTCAATGGCTATCCCTGGTTCAATCCTTTATGATGAATTGCATAAATCGTTACGGCCTTGATACGGTTTCGGAATGGTACTTTCAAATATGGACCGAGTTTCCGGTGCATGGTATTCATTGGAGCGGTACGCTGGAACAGTATTTCGAATTATATAAGCAAACGGCGCTGCTCATTAAGGGAATATCTCCATCGCTCAAAGTGGGACCTGCAGCGGAAAACTTCCATACGGACGATCAACTTTCTGAGAAACTGCTCGAATTCTGTCAAGAAAATGCGGTGCCCCTTGATTTTTACAGCTGCAATATTTACCATAATCGCGTCAAATTTAAAGATTGGCTGGAACGGTCCCAAACAAGTCCTGTTGATATTAAGGTAATTCCGTTTCAATATGAAGCCAAAAATCATACCAAGCATTTGCTGGAAAAGACGCATCGCATGCTGAAAGCTCACGATAAGGAGGATATGGAATTCATCGTAACACGCTGGAACTTTAGCTGGGATGTGACGAACTTCCTTCACGATACGGCCTTTATGGCCACTTTTATTATCGATAATATGCTTGATCCAGCGGCGGTGCATGCCAAGGCCATCGGTTTTTTATCGGCTTCCGATATTCTCTATGAATGGGATATTAAAAGCAATCCCTTTTTCGGGGGGACAGGGTTGGTTAATACGGAAGGCATCAAGAAATCCGCGTATTATGCCTTCGTCTTCTTATCTAAGTTAGGCGGCACCGTGTTTGCCAAAGGCAAAAATTATATCATGACCAAACAAGGAGGTAATATCCAAATTTTAGCTTATAATCACACCTACCCTGACCAATTGTTCATGAAGGGAGATCAATCGGAGCAGCATTCTTATGATATTTTTGAGGAATCCAATGATATGCTATTTAATATTCACCTTCAAAATATATACGGAACGTATAAATGCAAACAATACAGCCTTAACCGAAAGCATGGATCCGCTTATGACGAATGGATTCGCATGGGCGAATACGCCGATCTGAATCATGAAGAAACGGATTACTTGAAAAATATATCCAGACCTTCTCTGCAATTAAAACAGCTCACCTTAACAGGCGATTTTCATCTTACTTTGCATGTTCCGGTTCATGGGATTGAATGCATCATCTTAAATAAGTTCTATAAGTAAGAGTTGAAAGACTACTTTTTAAAAGTAAACCAAAGAATTCCCTGGATCATTTGGGGGAAATTCTTTGGTTTTTTATTTTTTCTTGCGGATATCCGCTGCACTTGCGCTTATCTTCCTATCACTTGCCCAAGAAATCGGAAGGAATCATGGACGGATCTGCATTAAAATTTGTTTGAAAGCGGTTTTATAGAGATTTGAAAAACAGATTGGAGGAGATATTGGATGAAGGCCAATAAACAGGTTCGCTTGTCTTATACCGCGAAGGCGAAGAAAATCGTCAGCCAAATGAGTTTGGAAGAAAAAGTATATCTCATGAGCGGAAGAGTCTCCATGGAAGAGATGCTGGAAGATTTTAAGGTGAGACATTACAACTGGCGACCTTATCCCGCCGGCGGAAATGACCGCTTGGGAGTGCCGGAAATGAAATTTGTCGACGGCCCGCGTGGAGTCGTATCCGGCAACAGCACCTGTTTTCCGGTAGCTATGGCAAGAGGCGCTGCCTTTGACCCGGAACTTGAAGAGCGCATTGGGCATGCAATAGGCAAAGAGGTTCGTGCGCAAGGCGGCAATTTTTTTGGCGGCGTTTGCATTAATCTCCCGTATAACCCGGGTTGGGGCAGAAGCCAGGAAGTCTACGGCGAGGAATCGTTCCACTTGGGCGTCATGGGCTCCTCTTTGGTAAAAGGCGTTCAGGGAGAAAATGTAATCGCTTGCGTGAAGCATTATGCTTTCAACAGCATGGAATGGGCTCGATTTAAGGTAAGCGTCACCGCCGATAAACGAACGGAACGCGAGGTTTTTTTGCCGCACTTTAAGGATTGTGTAGATGCGGGTGCCGGCAGTGTGATGAGTGCTTATAACATGTACCACGGAATTCATTGCGGGCATCATGATTATTTGTTAAATCGGGTTTTGAAGGATGAATGGGATTTTGACGGCTTTGTCGTCAGTGATTTTGCCTGGGGTATCAAAGATACGGTCGAAGCGGCAAATGGCGGTATGGATGTTGAAATGTGCCATACGAAATTTTTTGGCGACAAGCTGGTTGAAGCCGTAAGGAACGGCCAAGTCAGTGAAGAAAAAATCGATGAGTCGGCAGTAAGAATTGTCCGTACATTACTGGCATTTACAGAAGCAGACAAGGATACGTACGGGAAGGACCTGATCGCAAGCCAAGAGCATATCGCATTAGCGCTGGAAGCGGCCGAGAAGTCTATGACCTTGATGAAAAACGATCACCATGTCCTGCCGTTCTCAAAAACGAAAACAAAGCGTATCGCGGTTATTGGCGAACTCGGCAGCAAAGGAAATATCGGCGATCATGGTTCAAGCCGTGTGTTTCCGCCATACGTTGTTACACCGCTCCAGGGGATCGAACGTTTACTTCCAAATGCCGAGGTGATCTTCAATAACGGTAAAGACCTGGAGCAAGCGAAGCAATTGGCGAAATCCGTTGATGCCGTTGTCTTTGTCGTAGGATACGACCACGATGATGAAGGGGAATCCGTCACGAACGAAGATGCCGATTTGAAGGCGGGTGGGGACCGTAAAAACAGTCTTGGTTTGCATACGAAAGATATTGAACTGATCAACGCGGTTGGCCCCGTTAACCCAAACTCTGTTGCGGTATTGATCGGCGGCAATATGATCATGATTGAAGAATGGAAGCCGTCGGTTTCCTCCATCCTGATGGCCTACTATCCGGGAATGGAAGGCGGCACCGCCATAGCCAAAACGTTGTTCGGCGACGTCAATCCGGGCGGCAAACTGCCTTTTGTGGTACCGGCGAGCGAAAGCCATCTTCCCCAAGTGGATTGGGATGCAACCGAGATCAAATATGACTATTATCACGGATATGCCAAATTGGAGAAAGAAGGCATCCAGCCTTCCTTGCCATACGGATTTGGTTTATCCTACACCAGCTTTGCGATTTCTAATGCTTCCTTCAAAACAATGGATAATCAAATCATCGCTGCTTGCGAGGTTGAAAATACAGGGGACGTAACGGGCGACGAAGTCGTGCAACTGTATGTCGGTTTCGCCAACTCCAAGATAGATCGGCCAGTTAAAGTTCTGCGCGGGTTTAAGCGGATTACGCTGAAGCCGGGTCAAAAAGCGAAGGTTGAAATCGCCTGCCCGGTTGAAAAAATCAAGTGGTTCAATCCTGCCGCAAACCGGTGGGAGCTTGAAGAGATGGCCTATGAAGTGTACATCGGAACCAGCAGCACGGAGAAGGATTTAATCAAGGGAAGTATTTACTTACACTAGTTTCTCCTTGAAAACGTTCCCATCAGGAGGGTGCACAATGGCGACAAGAGAAGAGTCGAATCAAAAGTTGTCCTTATTGGAAAAAGTAAGCTACGGTTTGGGAGATACGGCTTCAAACTTGATTTATGCGGTGGTTACCACTTATTTAACTTTCTATTTTACGGATGTTTATGGCATTGGCGCTGCCGCCGTAGGAACGCTATTGCTGGTTGCAAGACTTGTGGATATGCTGGACAGTCCCATTTTCGGCATCTTTATCGACAAGACGCATACCAGATGGGGGAAATCAAGACCGTGGATTTTATGGTCCTGTTTTCTGTTCACCATCGTGACGATCCTGTTGTTTATGGGACCTGAGTTAAGCGCGTCCGGGAAGCTGGCGTATGCCTACATTTTCTATATTGCTTCCAACATCCTGTATACCGCCGTTAACAATCCGTTAACTACCTTGCTTCCGAGCTTGTCCAGCGATGTTCAGGAAAGAACGGTAGCTAACTCCTTTCGGATGTTTGGCGGGCAACTGGGCGGATTGCTTGTCAATCTGACGTTATTGCCGCTTGTCGCATTTTTCGGGAATGGGGATCAGCAAAAAGGCTTCTTCCATACGATGATTCTGTTTGGCGCAGTGGGACTTGTGATGTTCCTGATCACATTTTTCAATACGAGAGAACGGGTTCAGGATCGATCCGGGGGAAAATCATTGCCTGTACGAGAGAGCGTCAAGGCGATAAAAGGCAATATGCCATGGTTTGCCGGGGTTTTAGTGGGCGTCGTATTTTTTATCTTGTACGTGGTGAAATTGTCGTCGGGCATTTATTACATTACCTACAATCTGAATCAGCCTGACCTCGTTACTACGGCCAATACGCTCGGCTCGTTGACGCTGGTGGGAATTATCTGTGTGCCGTTCTTATCCAAGAAGTTCAGTAAAAAAACGTTGATGATCGCCGGAATGGCCATCAGCATGCTCGGTCAGTTGATTATTTATCTTGGCGGTAATAGTACGGCCATGGTGCTTACGGGTATAGTCATTGGCGCCGTTGGTCTAGGCTTGCCGGTCGGGTTATTGTTTGCACTCATTGCCGATACGGTTGACTATGGCGAATGGAAATCGGGCGTCCGCGCGCAAGGCTTGCTTGCTTCTACCGCTTCCGGGATCGCGATTAAATTAGGCTCCGGTCTTGGCGGAGCGATTCCGGCTTGGTTGCTTGCGGCAGGGGGTTATGTTGCCAATCAAACTCAGACGCCATCCGCACTTCATATGATAGAAATCAGCTTTATTTGGCTGCCGATCCTTTTATGTATATTGTCGATTCTCATCTTGGTTTCTCTGTACCGGTGGGAGAAACCGCATCATGAGATTGTTGCGGAATTGGAAGCGAGAAGAGTTCAATAAAATCGCGAAACGCAAACGAGCTCTCTTTCCCGACGAAAGAGAGCTTTCTTTTTCACCAATCCACCTGCTTGTAATCCTTTAAAAATACCCCGGTCCAAGGGCGCTCCGCATCTTTTCCTTCATAGATCGGATCGCAGATTCTGGCCGCGGCATCCTCAAAGTCCAGAGGCAATTCGATCGCCTTGCGGGCCTTCGCCTGCTCCGGGAACTGGTTCGACACCCATCCGGGATCCACGGAGGTAATGAAGATACGATCCTTTTTATATTCCTTGGACATGGTTAGAGTCATCATATTCAGCGAGGCCTTCGCCATGTTGGTGTGAACGTGGTAGCCTCCTTTTCTTTTCATTTGAAAACGGCCTTCCGCCGCGGATACATTTACGATAAAACGGTTTGGATGCGGACTTCGTATCATGGCGTCTTTCAGTTTGGTATTGATTAAAAAGGGCGCGGTCACGTTGATCAATTGAACTTCGAGCATCTCCACCACGGAAATTTGCCGGGACTCGGCCGTCCATGAATTTTGAAGCTGGGAAGAGGAAGCCGGCAAGCTTCGTTCCGGATTCAGCAATTGCAGATACGGGGAATCCGCCGTTTCACTGCTTATCGGATTGGCAATGCGGGGAAGAGCGGTTCCTCCGGCAAGTTGCGGAGACCCTTGTCCGCCAAAAAGCTGTTTTTGGAGTTCCGCTTCTTTTAGCATCAACCCATCGTATTCCTCGGGGGACATTCTCACCGTCTGCGCAGCATTATTGATAATAATGTCGATGTAAGGGAACTCCTTGTTTATGTAGCGGGCAAACATCTCGACTCTTTCGATTTGGCGAAAATCCAACCCGTAAATATGAATACGATCCTTCCAAGTGTCAAAGTCGGGCTCTTTGATATAACGCTGCAGCGCATCGTACGGAAACCGGGTCGTTAAGATAACCCGTACACCATCGCGGAGCAGACGCAGCGCCGTATGATAGCCGATTTTTGTCCGGCCGCCCGTCACCAGAGCGATATAGTTGTCCAGGTGATGCCTGGCTGTCCGTTTCAGCTCATTGTATTCGCCGCAGGCCCGGCATAGCTTGGTATAGTGGTCGTGGACGACCGGATTCGGTTCTTTGCATATATAGCATCTAAATTTTCGGCCGTTTTCCGTTGCTGTTCCCGGGTTCTTCATCTTACCACCTTGAGAAATAATTTACATCCATCATAACATATGATAAAATTTTCTCACACAGTAGCTTAATTAAGGCGCCTGCCTCTCAAGCAGGAGATGAAGGTCTCAATCCTTCCTGTGTAGGGTGATAGTTTAACGAGAACACCTTCCCGCTAAGAAGGAGATGGAGGTTCACTCCTCCTCACCTTTCAACCGTTAAATTGGAGAAGCCCTTCATTCGTTTTTTGCGAGTGAAGGGCTTTTTTAATGTTATGATCTGTCTCTAACCCAACTATCATGCAGCCACTTCTCGGTAACTCTACCGTTGACCCATTTGATTTCTTGTTCAAAGGTAATGGCTTTTCCGTTTTTTACTAGGGTGCTTTCATCATGTTTGTCGATCCATAAGTTATCCAATTTTGCAAATAGGCCCGGCTCAAGCATGCCTAAAAATTGTTGTGCGCTTGCTTTGGCAGCTTCTTTCGTTGGAAGTTCTCCCTCCGCCAAAGTTTTATCCATCCAAGTAAACCCCAGGAGTTTATTGCTGCTTTTTGTTATAACAAATGAAAAATGTTCGCCTCCCGGACCATGGTTTGCGCCGGATGCTTTTTCATAGCGGAACCACCAGACATCTTCAGCGTTTTGCTTTTGGCCTTGAACAGTTTTCAGGACATATCCGTCCGGAATCGTTACCTCATGCGAAATATTTGGTTTGCTCTTTTCCTTCCTTGGACTTGTATCACTTTGAATTACCATTTGCTTTAACCAGAAACGAAGCCAGCAATCCGCTGCCTATGATGAATGCCAATACCTCAAAAGTTAGGATAAAACTTCCGAACTTCATCAGGTTCATTGCGGCGATGGGCCCAAGAGTAGCGCCAATAAACAATATGAAAGTGTATAGAGTAACGCCGATCACTCTCGCTTCACCTGCGATGCTTCCGATTAACGTGATCAGGGTAGGTACGGAAATCGCTATACCCGTAACAAAAACGATGCTCATACCAATCAGAATCGGGAGATTGGAGCTGATTCCAATGATGACGAGACCCGCTGTCGCTAAGAGCAGCCCGCCTTGTAAAACACGTTTGGCGCCAAATTTACCGGCTAACCGCCCGGCAAACGGAGATGCTAACATCCCGACAATTCCGGCGGCCCGCACCAATAGAATTTGGTTGCTGCTTAAGGCAAAGGGAGTTTGGCTTAAATAATTTCCCAGCGTGCTGTACATTCCCACAAAAGAAAAAAGAAGCGTGATCGTTACGAGGTAGCAAAACAACAGCGATGTATTCGAAAATACAGCCCGGATCTGTCGGAATGTACTCCCCATGCTTACTTGATTCTTTTTGACTTCTCCTCTTGGAACCAAGCCCCCGAACAAAATAGCCGACAGCAAATAGATTCCCCCCAAAATATAAAAAACATAGGACCAGCCAAGATTTATGCTGATCATACTGCTGAAAACCTGGCCGATAATGCCTGCCATCAAGAAACCTGTACTGACAAAACCAATGGTTGTCACTCTTTTTTCAATCGGATACAGTTCCACGATATAAGCAAGGACAACGGGACCAAACGATGCGGCGGCAAAGCCTTGAACGGCTCGGAGCAGGATCAGCCCCGGCAGGCTGTGGACAAGTCCAAGCAAAGGAGATAACAGGCATAAAGCGACCAAACCGTAAAGCATCGTTTGTCTTCTTCCGTACTTTTCCGATAATGTCCCAAAGAAAAGAAAACCGATGGCGTAGGTGAACGAGAAAGAGCTGCTTACCCAGGATGATTGCGACGGTGCTGCATGAAACGCATCCGCAAAGATGGAGACCAAAGGAATCGTGATGTAAAGGCTCGATACAACCGCCAAACCGCACCAAGTCAGTATGGCCGTTATCAGAGAGTAGTTGTATTGATCCGATTTTGCATGAATTTTTTCAACAAGCTGTGTCAATGAGAGGTCCTCCTTAATTGCAAAACCACCCTCCGGAATAATCCTCCAGGTTATTCGCTTCGTTGCTGTGAAATGTCCGTGATGCGGCTTTTTTCCAAAAATTCAGGGTCAGCGGCGATTGCTCCGGCTTGCCCCCAATTGGTCAACGGCGTTTCCCGCAGGATCACCAAAACCTTATCGGGAGGCAGGTTAAAAAGATTTACAGTAGCATCGGTTAGTGCCTTAATCCATTCCTTTTTTTGTTGCTCATTAAAACCTTCCCAGCAGTCTACATTGATAATAGGCATAAATAACATCTCCTTAGTAATTGATTTGCGACAAACGTATAATCACAACATTCATTGTAACTAAATTACAATCAATGTCAATATAAAACTAAAATTTGTAGCTGATCGTCATTTGAGGTAAAATATCTTCAAAGCAATATTTTCATTATTTTCATTGAAGGTGATGACATGAACTCGAACGAAGAGCTTAAAAATATCCTTTTGGATTTCGATTTATTGGGCAAATTGGTTGTCGGGATAGGTGAAGTATCTGAAATTTCAGGCGTTCCCACCAGACAAATAAGGTACTGGGAAGAAAAAGGGATCATCCATTCATCAAAAGAAACCGAGGGGACCACGCGAAAATATGATTATTTGAACGTGAAAAAAGTTCTTTTAATCAAGGAGCTCTTGGATGATGGCTATACTTTGGATGCGGCGGCGAAAAAAGTGGAAGATCGAATGAAAAACATCAGCGAAGCGTTTGCGAAGTTAGCGCAGCGTTCGGAATGAGCTGGAGAATGCAGAAGGGCAGCGGCTCAAAAAGATGGCAATCCATAAGAAACGAAGGATCGTCGTTCATGCTATGATACGTGTAAATTCATGATCGAGGTGGATGAACGATGACCGAAAAAATATCCAAAGGCCGTCTCTGGACGGGGCGAATTATGAGCGGTATTGTCATTTTGTTTATGTTGTTCGACGGCATATCCAAGCTTTTTAAGCCGGCCGTCGTTGTGGAGGGCACGCTGACGCTCGGGTTTGCCGAGCATCATATCGTAACCATTGGCATCCTCGCGCTTCTCTCTACCGTGCTGTACGCCATTCCGAGGACGGCCGTCCTGGGTGCGGTACTGCTGACCGCTTTTTACGGCGGTGTGGTCGCCACGCAAATTCGCGTGGACGCTCCCTTGTTTTCGCATACGCTGTTTGCGGTTTATATGGCGATTCTTGCCTGGGGAGGACTGTGGCTGCGAAACGATAAGGTTCGCCGCTTGTTTTGGTAATTGATTAGGTGGGAGTTAGCGGAGAAGTGGAGATTGAAAGAAACGTCGGTAACCCCGGTGTTCTTTTTTTGACAGGATATGGGGATGTAATCAGGGGAATACTTTTAAAAGTAATTAAGATAAAGAATAGAAATATGCTACAGTATTAATTTATATTAATAATATGAGAGGAAAGGAGCGGTGCCTATGGAACATAGATTGCTTAAACTGTTGCAGGAAGAAAAAGAGATGCACTTAAAGGGAGGCCTGTACCATCAGACCCAGATTAAGCTTGCCTATAATTCCAATCGTATTGAAGGAAGCCGGCTTTCCGAGGATCAGACACGGTATATTTTTGAAACCAATACTATTCATATGGAGCAGGAAGAAGCGGCAAACGTTGATGATATTATTGAAACGGTAAATCATTTTACCTGCTTTGATTATATGTTGGACCATGCAGCGGAGGATTTATCTGACGAAATGATCAAAGAGTTTCACCGTCTCCTAAAGAGAAATACCTCGGATGAAAAAAAAGAGTGGTTTCGTGTTGGAGATTACAGAACGCGACCCAACGTAGTTGGGGATAGCAAGACGACAGCACCGGGAAAAGTTGAAGGTGAAATCAAAAAGCTGCTTGCTGCTTATCACCAAATAAAGCAGGTTACCGCCCAGGATATTATAGAGTTTCATCATAAGTTTGAAAGCATTCATCCTTTTCAGGATGGGAACGGCCGGGTGGGCAGGATAATTATGTTCAAAGAATGCCTGAAGCATGATATCATGCCTTTCATTATTGATCACGAGTATAAGCTTTTTTATTATCGGGGATTAAAGGAGTTTCAGGTAGAAAGAGGGTATCTAATCGATACGTGTTTATCGGCACAGGACCGGTATGCGGCCATGGTGGCTTATTTCTTTCCGGACTTTAAACCAAAAGAATAGCATATGAAGCGTCCTTTCAGTGCTTAAAGTTGAGGGCGTTTTTTAGCTGGCGGTTTTTTGTCCCATACAAGGCCGTTATCTGTCAACCAATAAATGACAAAAAGAGGTATGATAAGACTAGAATGAATGATTCGTCTTGTTTTATTTGAAAATTATGCCTGAAATCGATCTTATAGTATTTTTGAAAAATAATCCAACAAATTGCGAATTTCGTTGCCATTTTGGGCACAAAAGTTATAATAAGGTACATAAAGCAAGGGAAGTTGCATATAATATTAGCGGCAGAAAGGAGGTCAACGGTATGGCTACAAGTAGCATAACAAAAGACATTGTTATCAGGGACAAAAAAGCGAGCCAACAGTTGATTTCTGCGCTTGAAAATGCTGACGGTAAATGCTCCCAAGAAGTTTCTTACTCTAAAGCGCATAAAGAAATCCGAGGAGAGAAGATTAAGGAGATCTTTAAGTAACATTGGTCAAGGGCTTCTTAGAAATCCCCTTGCTTGATATGATTAAGCAACTAGGAGAGGAGAAAACAAAACAAATCCTCTCTGATTTTTCATGTCCAAAAGGACAAGACGTAGAATATTTTTTAAAGAACCGTGCAATTGAGTTTGCTAAGCAGAGCATTACACAGACTCAACTGGTTTTTCTACAATATAAACAAGAAACTCAGTTATTGAAGGTTCACAATCCATCCCGCTTATAAAAAGTTTAATGTGGCTCGAACATCATATTGTAACCATTGGCATAGGAACGTCGGTAGCCCCGGCGTTTTTTTTATACACTACACAAGAAAATATCGCCGCTTCATTTGTGAAAAGTTTACATTTTGTTGTAAACCTTATCTGGTGTGGTTAGTATAACAGGCTGATAATGGACTTATCGGGAAAACCATTTTCATAGGAGGTTAAGCGCGATGCCATTTCCACTTTGGTTTCAAGACGCGATAAAACAGAGGGTGGACGACGCTTCGGCCAGGATCGAACGCCATCCTGATGTGTGTAAACTCCGTGCCGAAGAACGCACAGCTTTTAATGCTATGTTTCCTGGGATAGATAAAATGAAACTGCCAGAGTTTATGGACTGGGAGGATAAACACCACTTCAGGCGGGCTTTAGAAAATGAACGTTTGTACATGCAGGGGATGATCGACGGCGTACAGCTTGTTGTTGCGTTGTTTAACGATCCTCTTTTCGTGTCCGACAAACCAGAGACAACATCGAATACGTCAAACTCAGATGCAGACTGATTATGGGGACCATTTAAGCAAATCGGTCAAATGAAAAAGGGGGCGGGAGGAAGCCCCTTTTTTCGTGCTTGAGATGTAGTGCAACATAATCTACATCGGCCCCCCGTTATGTGTAGGCGGGTCCTCCTGTTCCATCTCCGGACCAAACTCGTCAACTGCCGCGGCGGGATTGCCGTCTTGATTCCACGCGTCCTTCGTCATAAACGCCTTTGTTCGTCCTTCATTGGTCGAGTCTTTGGCCTTTGCCTGCTCGAGCTGGTTTTCTGCTTTTTCACTGTCGTTCATAAGGTGACCTCCTATAGAAATTTTGTCTTTTCACATTTTTCGTTTATTAGCATTTCTCAAACATTTCTTAAGTAATTCATAAACAAATTCTCGGTAAGGTAGGGGGCAGATAAAAACAACAATGATTTCGGGATAGGAGAGGGGATTAACATAGTATATGACGTCAATGTGACGGGAACCAAAAACATTGTGGACATGTGCGCTACCAAACAGGTGAAAAAATTGGTGTATGTCAGCTCCACCGGGGCCATTCTTGAAGCGCCGCACGGTCAGGTGATCCGGGAGCCGGAAGTGTTTTTCCCGGATCAGGTGGTCGGCTATTATGCAAAAACCAAGGCCATCGCCACGCAATATGTGTTGGAAGCGGTGCGCGGCAAAGATCTGGATGCCTCCATCATTTATCCTTCCGGTATATCCGGACCCGACGACAGCGCCTTCGGGCCATTCACGAGTTTTGTGATCCGTTATTGCCAAGAACAAATGCCCGTGGGTGTTGAAGGCTCCTTCAACGCAGTGGATGTCCGCGATCTTGCGGACGGCGTAATCGCTTGCACGGAGCAAGGGCGAAAAGGTGAGGGGTACATTTTGAGCAATGAGATGGTAGCGATGCGGCGGATGTTCGACCTGATCAGCGAAGCCAGCGGTGCCAAGCGGGTCGAGACCATTTTGACGCCGGAACAGATGCAGGCCATGCCGCAACACCGTTTCGCCCAATCCGAAGGCGGGGCCAATCTTGAGGCTTTGAAATTTGAAATCTACAACTTAACCCGCAATAATCAGTTCTCTTCCGAAAAAGCACGGCAGGAGCTCGATTTCCGCACAAGACCGTTTCAAGAAACCATCGCTGACACGGTGGAGTGGCTGCGCAGCGAAGGGAAACTAACGATAGCCTCACCGAATAAATAAACACCAAGGGCATTGGGATTAAAAAATCCCGATGCCCTTGGTTGTATACTCAGCGAACGTATTAAATCGAATTCAAAAAAGATTGAATATAGGGGAGCGCGGCGCCTATAGGCACACCGTTTTCCGGGGAACGGCTGATATGAATAAATGGTTCATGGCTGGGAAACGCCGTTCTTTCATCAACTTTCTCATGCAAAATATCGATATCCTGCTGCTTTAAGTAAGGAGAAATATGGCCGCCCAAAATAAACTCCCGGTTGATGACCAGGTGGATATTGTTGATCGAAAAAGCCAGGTAATCCAAAAACGCATCCCATCGCTCCGCGTAAGGAGAAACCCCGGAACGTACTTGGCGGAAGAAAGAATCCAAGGTTTCCCCTTCTTCCAACAGCGCGCTTACCGAGCTGCGGGTTTCCATACAGCCCTTCTTGCCGCAGTAACAAGGAGCGCCGTTTGGCTCAATCGTCATATGTTCCACCGTTCCGCTATGTCCTTCTTTGCCCATCTCAATTTGGCCATTGATGATAATGGCGCCTCCGAGATGCCTCCCAATCGACAGGTAGACCGCGTCGCCAATGTCATTTCTAACCCACAGTTCTGCAGCCGCGGCTCCCTTGGCATCATGCACAAACATGCAAGGATACTTGAGATGCCGCGCAAACACATCAATCTCCAGTCCTGTGCAATCCAAGATCTTACCGTATGTGATTTTTTGTCCGTCGGCGGAGGTTAAGGCTTGCACGCCAAATCCGATGCCGAGCACCCGATCTTCCGGCACATCCAGAGACGAGATGAAGGATTGCACGGCATCGCTTAACTCCTTGTAATAACGGTCCCCGTTGGCATAGCCAAGCGGCAATTCCATTTGCCGAAAGACGATGCCAAGCAAATCAACCGCCAAGATCCGCACGGACTCTTTCTGAATTTCCACGCCGATACTAATTCGGGCTTGAGGGCATATGGCATAAGCGGCTGCGCGCCGGCCGACGGAAGATTCAAACAACCCGCTTTTCTCGATCAGTTTTTCCTCTTCCAAACGCACCAGATTTTGCGTAACGGTCGGCAAGCTCAAATGAAGCTGGTTGGCGATTTCCTGTTTTGAAAGTTTTCCATGTTGATAAATGAGATGGTAAATCGCCGAGTAATTGTTCTTTTTTATATCTTTAACTGCGGTGTTATGGTCCATGAAATCTTACCTCATATTTTTATAAAATACTTTTGCAAAAAAGATTTATGTAATCCTAGTTTAACTATATCATAGCGGCTTATACGGCAACAACTTTGGCGGGATATTTGCAGGGTGTTTGCAGGGGGGGGGGCAGGATATTTACAACTCGTCATAAGGTTCAGCCAACTTATGCATATTGACGGCAATAAAAAACGGCTATATTATATAAACATATTTTATAAAATAATTTTACAAAATAACTTCATTGAACAGGAGGGTATCTAAATGGGCATCATCGAAAAAATGAGACTGGACGGGAAGAAAATTTTCGTTACCGGCGGCGCAAGAGGAATCGGTAAAAGCGTGGCCACCGCCTTTGCCGAAGCGGGAGCGGATGTGGCGATTGTGGACCTGGATATCGCGGAGGCCAGAAAGACCGCTGCGGAGCTTGAACAAGGCCATAAAATTAAAGCGTTTGCAATCCGGGCGGATGTAACCAAACCCGAAGAGGTGGACGCCATGATCGGGGAAGTGCTGAGCGTTTTCGGGCGTCTGGATGTCGCCTTCTGCAACGCCGGAATTTGCCTGAATGTCCCGGCCGAGGATATGACGTACGACCAGTGGAGAAAGGTGATCGACATCAACCTGACCGGGGTATTTCTGACCGCGCAGGCAGCCGGAAAGGTCATGTTAAAACAAGGCGGCGGTTCGATCATTAATACGGCTTCGATGTCGGGACATATTGTGAATGTGCCGCAACCGCAATGCTCCTACAACGCCTCCAAAGCGGGAGTGATCCAGCTCACCAAATCGCTGGCCGTGGAATGGGCGTCAAGAAATGTGCGCGTGAACTGCATCAGCCCCGGATATATCGGAACAGAGCTGACCTTGAACTCTCCGAGCCTAAAGCCGTTGATCGAACAATGGAACAGCGTTGCGCCGCTGAAGCGCATGGGGAAACCGGAAGAACTGCAGTCCATTTGCGTTTATCTTGCCGGGGACACCAGCAGCTTTACGACGGGAGCCGATTTTGTCATAGACGGTGCTTTTACTTGTATTTAACGGATTGCAAAAATCCGGCCTTTGCGAAAGGAGACTAACGCATGCACTATTTACTGGGAACGGATATTGGAACATCGGGCACAAAAACGATATTGGCGGATACAAGCGGAAATGTGGTCGCCCAGGATTTACAGGAATACGACGTATTGACCCCAAAGCCCTTATGGGCGGAGCAGTGGCCCGAGGTGTGGCTGGAGGCGGCGAAGACGTCGATTAAAAATACGGTACGGAAAGCGGGAATTCCGGCGGAAAAAATTCACGGGATCGCCATCAGCGGACTGTACGGGGGCTCCGGGGTTCCGCTGGGCGACAATATGGAGCCGGTCCGGCCGTGCATGATTTGGATGGACCGCAGAGCGGAAGAAGAGACCAAGTGGGTCTTGGACCGGATCGGCGAAGAAAAACTGCTGGAAATTACCCATAACGGGGCCGACCCCTATTACGGCTATACGAAAATATTATGGATGAAACACCATGAACCGGAAAATTGGCGGAAAACCAAGCTTTTTCTCCCGCCCAATGATTACGTCATCTATAAACTGACCGGGAACATTGCCATCGACTATTCTTCCGCGGGCAATATCGGCGGCATTTTTGATATGAATACCCGAACCTGGTCGCAAGAAATGATGGACGCCATGGGCATACCGCTGTCCATGATGCCGGAAAATCTCGTGGAATCCACGGATATTGTCGGCGGATTAACGAAAGCGGCGGCGGACGAATTGGGCCTTTGCGAAGGGATGCCGGTGATCGCCGGCGGGATTGACTGCGGCGCCGCCAATATCGGTCTCGGTGTATTGGAACCCGGGGTTTATGCGGCGGCCATCGGAACTTCGATGTGTGCGGCATTCATTTCCGATCAACCGCTAAAGCGAAAAGATCTCATCGTTTGGCCCTATTTATACGATGCCAAAAAACTATCCTACTATTTCGCCGGCGGGGCCACGGCGGGAGCGATCGTAAAATGGTTCCGGCAAACGTTGTGCCAATTTGAACTCGAAGCGGAAAAAGCCGGCGGGAAAAACGCGTACGACGTGTTAAATGAGCAGGCGGCCCAAATCCCGGCCGGCAGCGAAGGGCTGATCGTGCTTCCTTATTTTATGGGGGAGAGAAGCCCGATTTGGGATTCGGACGCCAAAGGAACGATCGTCGGACTATCGTTGGCGCATACCAAAGCCCATATTTACCGGGCGTTTCTGGAAGCGGTTGCGTATTCTTTGCGGGAGGCGATGGAAGCCACCGGTGAAAACCTCGGCGAGTATATCCTGATTGCCGGCGGTGTAACGAAGTCAAAACTGTGGCGGCAAATCTTTGCCGATGTGACCGGTTATCCGGTGGTCTGCCCGGTGCATGATGTCGAAGCGAATATGGGCGATGTGATGCTGGCCGGAATCGGAACAGGCCTGCTCTCTTACGAGGATGTGAAGAAATGGCCGGTTTTGGACGAGAAGGTGATGCCTAATCCACAGCACCGCGAGAAATATAACGGTTATTACGAGGTCTACAAATCGGTTTATCAACATTTAAAGCAGGATATGAAAACGCTGACAAAACTTTCTTGAAGCGAAGGCGGAATCCTAAATTGCTGAAAAAGGACAGGTGAGCCAATGAATAAATGGAAAACTAGAATCGGTTATGGGGCTGGCGATTTAGGGTGCAACCTGGTATTCAGCACCATGGCCTCTTATTTGATGATTTTTTATACGGATGTCTTCGGAATCACGGCCGCTGCCGCGGGCACGTTAATGCTGGTAACCAAAATCATCGATGCTTTTGCGGATACGGGCATGGGCTTGTTGGTGGATCGCACGAAAACGAGATGGGGGCAAGGAAGACCCTATTTTCTGATCGGCGCCGTTCCTTTTACCGTATTTACCATCTTGACGTTTGTGGTTCCCGATGTAAATATGACCGGAAAACTGATCTGGGCCTATTTCTCGTTTACTTTGTTAAACATTGCTTATACGGTTGTCAATA
The DNA here is from genome assembly GCF_900454495.1 of Paenibacillus macerans. Lineage (NCBI taxonomy): Bacteria > Bacillati > Bacillota > Bacilli > Caryophanales > Paenibacillaceae > Paenibacillus > Paenibacillus macerans. Next base: position 3,808,134 of record NZ_UGSI01000001.1, on the reverse strand, counting down.
TCCCGTTAAACACGATCGTGCCCAGATTAACCGCGGATAATCACGAGCGAAACTGGCTGGTGTCCACCAGAATGATCTGCGCGCTGATTGGGACGGCTTTAGTGATGTCCATTACAACACCGTTAGTAAATTCCTTTGGCCAAGGAGATACGCAAAAGGGCTTTTTGCTCACCATGAGCCTTTACGGCATTGCGGCCATGTTCATATTTATTTTTACCTTTATGAACACAAAAGAGGTTGTCCCTCCGACCGTGGCGCCCGGGAAGTCTTCTTTTAAAGAAGACCTGAAAGGATTGACGGATCAGAGCATTTTATTCTTTATCGTGAATTTCCTCTATTTTGCGCTGTTTGTTATCCGCAATACGACCGTCATCTATTATTTTACGTATAACCTCGAACGGACGGACTGGCTCACCTTTGCCGGCCTGTTCGGCATTTTGTCCGGGCTGCCGATGCTGCTTATTTTACCTTGGCTGCAAAAGCGGATATCCAAGAAAAACGTCATGCTTCTAAGCATCGCTATCTATATTGCGGGGGATTTAATCCTTTATTTCGGAAAGTCATCCGCCTTGCTGCTCATCGCGGGGCTGGCGATCACCGGGCTCGGTATTTACGGCATCTTCGGCGTCACGTTTGCGATTCAGCCGGATGTCATCGATTATTCGGAATATAAAAAGAACCGAAGCATTTCCGGTATGATTGCGGCTTTCCAAGGCTTTTTCGTCAAAGGAAGCATGGGGCTGGCCAGCGCTTTAATCGGAGTGATCCTGAACATGGGCGGTTATGTCCCCAATGCCGAGCAAACGGTAACCGCTTTAAAATATATTGAATTAACGTTTATATGGATTCCGCTAATCATCTGCATCTTCATCGGAATTACCGTTTGGTTCTATAAGCTTGACGGCAAGCGCGCGGAAATGGATGTGGAGCTGGAACGGCGCCGGGCGATGTCCGGGGGGAATGCGGTTGGTTTTTAATTGGCTTGAGGGAGGCAAAATGCCTCCCTTTTTACCGCAGCTGCCTTCTTAAGTAAACGTAAACCGTCAGCGGCGCGAAGACGGCGATCAGAAGCAGACCGGCGCCGATGCCGGACGCCAGGTCGGACGCGCCGGCCGTGCCATGCAGCAGTTCCCTTGTCAGCTGGACGGCAATGCTGATCGGATTCAAATGACGTCGTCCCGCTGTATACCGTCATCGGCACCACCGTCAGCACGAGAATGCCCGGCAGCAGGTACTGGATATACTCCGTGACGGAACCGGTGATCGCCCCGCCGAACAAAAAGGCGAAGATGAGCAGCATGACGATCGGCGACAAGACCGCCTCCATGGCGAAGCCGAAGCCGTTGTTTCGCATGTGATACAGCGTTCTTCGCATGAACGGCGCTGTCGCGGCGAGGCCGCCCGGACTGCGGCGCGGCTTCCTCGCTCCGGTTGCCTGGGTGATATTCATGCTGACGATGCCTCCTTTCCGTGAGCGGCGGTGAGCGCGAAGAACACGTCATCAAGGCTCGGGTCGCCCATGGTAAAATCGTCGATCGCCGCCCCGTGGCCAAGCAGCGTGCCGATAACGGCGTGCGCCAGCCCGGTTTCCTGGACCGCTACTTTCACGATCGACCCATCCTCGTTCGCTTGGCCGGCCACCCCATGCTCGCTTGCGAGCAGGCCGCAGACGCCGGCGGGATCGGTTCCCGCCGCCAGCCGGATCGTCAGCGTCTTGCCGCCGCTGGAAGCTTTGAGCTGTTCCGGCGCGTCCATGCTAAGAATGACGGCTTCATGGCTTCCTTCATTCGCCAGCGCCGGATGCAGGCTGGCCAGCTTCCGCATCGCCGATGCCGCCGTCCCGCCCATCGCTCCTTCCATCGCCTTCAAAAGCGAATAGATCACCGACAAGTCTTCGAGCGAGAAGTGCTGCCGCGTCAGGAAAAATCCGTTCATCAGCTCGAATCCGCCATCCGCGCCGGTGAACGAGGCGACCGGGATGCCGGCCTGGTTGATCAATTCGACGTCACGGTAGACGGTGCGCACCGACACTTCGAACTTGCCGGCCAACTGCGCGGCGGTTACCCTTTTTTTAGCCATCAACTCCAGCGTGATTCCGAGCAAACGGTCCAATCTCACGGCCATCGCCTCCTCTGTCGATAAACTTGTGCAGGTCATCTGAGAACGATCCTACACTAATAATTCTGACAACATGGTTGTCAGGGTTGGAGATGCAACAATTTTCCTCTTAAGGTAAGCTGTCATTAGTCCCGCAAACATTTCTTAAACATTTGCCTGTTACGATAATTCCACTTGCGGAGAAATGAGGTATTATTATGATCAATATACTTATCAAAACCCGGTCGGCCCTTCAACTTTCATTGGAAAAATCCATTCTATTGGATAGTCCAATTATAATACGCCTAATATAACTACGATTGATTGGAATCTGAAGGAAAGTGACGCATTTTGGCGAAATACCTACTTGCCTTAAGAAAAGATATCTTTTTCCATAAGAGGAGGAAAACAACCATGGCGAGTAGGGTACGCGCAAGGTCTAAAGCAACTTTTTTACGGATGGCGGCTGCGTTTTTGGCGGTCATTCTGGCAACAACGGTAATCGCCATCGCTGCCGCGCCGGGCAAGGTTTTGGCGGCAGGGGAGAATCTGCTGACGAATCCCGGATTTGAAGCCGGGGATGCCGCTTGGGAGAAGTGGGGCAACCCGGTGGTTGCGACGGCGGAAAAACATACCGGATCGGCGTATGGGTTAAATTTGCCGGCACCGGCGCGACCGGCCATACGATTTCGATGGAGTATTTCGGTTCCCAGCAGGGAAAAGAAAGCCTGAAATTCTCCGGATCGACGGACTGGGAGTATCAACAAATTTTATTTACCCCCGCTGCAGGCGTGCAGTATGCCCGGGTATCTTTTTGGAATAACACGGCGGTCGATTATTTTATTGACGATGCGGTGATTCGGGAATATGCGGACGAAGAACCGCCAACCGCACCCGGCAAATGGGAGACCGAGCTTATAGAGGACGGTCTTAAGCTGACCTGGACGGGTTCAGCGGATGATTCCGGCGTGGAGGCATACCAGCTTTCCTACAAGAAAACGGAGGATTCCGGCTGGCAGAACGTGAGCGTCCCCCATGTGGAGGGACAAACCAAGTACACCTATAGCCTCGAAAATCTGGAAGCCTATCAGGTATATGCCCTCAAGCTGACTGCCGTAGACGAGGCGGGCAACATCTCGGACGCCGTTATTGGGCTGGAAGCCACACCGGGCCCCAACCTGGTGGAAAACCCGGGGCTTGAGACCGGTTCCGTGTCCCCTTGGGAGGTATGGAAAAACCTTGAGACCACCACGGACCATCCGCACAGCGGACAATACGCCCTGAAGATCAAAAATCTGACCGGCGGCGGCACCAAGAAAATAAACGTAACGCCCGATACCACCTATTTGGTCAGCTTTTGGACCCGGTTTGCCGGCGAGCCGGTCACAAGCTTCGGGCTAGATTTCAGCTTATTCGGGCCAACGGAAACCAAGGTGCCGATAACTGCCCCGGTCAGCACGGAATGGACCAAGACCGAAGAGCGAATTCATTCCGGAAGCGGCGACAAGCTGATGAGGCTGGCCATGTGGAATACGACGGGCGTAGACATGTTTATGGATGATGTTTTTGTAGGGGCCCTGCCTGAGCTTCCTGCAAACCTCAAACCCAGCGTCCCGGCCAATGCCAAAGTAAACGGAACGGACTGGGTATCGGCGGACCTGGAGTGGGAGGCGTCGGAAGGACCTTATGGAGTCAAGGCTTATACGGTATCCTATAAGGAAGAGGGGGGAAATGAGGAATGGCGGACGGTAACGGTTCCCGCTGTCCAGGGGCAGACGTCTTATTCCTATAAACTGGAAGGCTTATCTCCGGAAACGGCTTATGACATTGAAATAAAAGCGGTCAGCGAAGGAGACCTGGTTTCGGAGGGAGCGGTTTTGCGGGCAGCCACAAGCCCTGTGAGGGCCTCCAACCCGGATGCCTCCGCCGAGGCGCTATCTCTGCTGGAGCGATTGTATGACACCACCGGGAACGGTATTTTTACAGGACAGCACAATTACTATGAGGACCCCTCCAACTGGTACAATAAAGCAGCCGAAATAACCGGCGTGTATCCTGCCTTATGGGGCTCTGATTTTGCCTATTACACAGGCGGCGACTTTGCGGGCTTAAGACAAAAGATGATTAATACCGCCATCGCCAAAGCCCAAAGCGGCGCCATGATCACCTTGACTTATCACCAAATTCGTCCTTTTGATCCTAAAACTGCCGGATGGGAAAGCGTAAAAGCGAAGGTAACGGAGGAGCAGATGGAAGAGATCGTTCCCCCCGGTACGGACCTGTATAATCAATGGGCAGCCCAAGTGGACGAAGTAGCCGGTTACCTGACCCAGCTTAAGGATGCGGGAGTTCCCGTGTTATGGCGGCCTTACCATGAAATGAACGCAGAATTTTTCTGGTGGGGCGGACGTCCGGAGCTTTTCAAGCAATTATGGGTCAATATGTACGACAGGTTCACCAATGTTCATCATTTGGATAACTTGATCTGGGTATGGAGTCCAAACGCGGAAAGCGAATGGGCTTATGACTCGGCTCCTTATTACCCCGGACACGATTATGTGGACGTGCTGGCCATGGACATCTACAATAACGACTACAAAGACGCCTATTACGAAAAACTGGTGGAACTCAGCGGCGGAAGACCGATCGCCATCGGCGAAAACGGAGAGCTGCCCGACCCTAAGGTCTTAAAGGAACGGCAACCCCGGTTTGTCTACTTTATGACCTGGTCCGAATACCTGACGAATAAAAATTCCGTGGAGAAAATCAATTCGCTGTATCACGATGCGCGTACGATAAATAACGGAGGCAGTGGCCTTTGATTAATGAGCCTGGCACAAAAAATGTGTCAGGCTTTTTCAAAGAGAATTGGCAAGAAATGCCGGAAGGGCGTTGAAAGCTTGTGGACAGGGAAGCTGATGTCAGGGAAGGCTGATGGGTTGGTCGACAGGATTAACATCCACTTGCCGGTGCTTTGCACGATTATCCCGTTTGATCAGGAAGCAGAGAAGAAGATACATTCAGGAGAAGAAGATACATTCAGGAGAAGAAGATATATTTGGAAGAAGTGGATATGGGAGAAGCAGACCTGTTCGAGATCATTAAACCTGTTTAAGATCATAGACAGGTTTATGAGAAGGGAAGCAAGCCTGAGACGGGAGGAATCGGGCAAGACACAAGAAAAAATGAAAAGACCGTGATCTTGCTGCAGCCTGAGTCTGTTTGCAGAAACGTTTGTACCGTTCAAGCACTTCTATCAGGCCGCAGCCGCAAGGGGCTGGTTCGGTTGGCGCGCGATCAGCCGGCGGTAAGGAATCGCCGGAATCGCCACACACATTTGCAGCAACTGCTGCCGCATCGTTTCTTCCGCTCCGGGCCGTCCTCTTTGCAGGCGCAGCCGGCGGCGTACGGTGTACTCGTTCAGATACGCTTGCAGATGCTTCAGTCCCAAGGCTCCATACGTACTCTTCAGCGATTCCCACGCCTCTCTCACCACTTTCCGCAAGGGCGCATACAGCCGAAAGGCCTGAGGAAACAACTGTACCGCCGATGTATGGACATCCACATGCCCGCCAATAAACGCGGTTAGATCGTGACGGTCTGCCTGCCCTTTTTTCGCCTCCCCGCTTATGCGGCACCAGGCGGATTTTGACTTGTTCCGGCTCGCCCGACTCTGTGACCGTGCAGCCGGCTACGACCGCCGAGGCATACGGATGCGAAAGCTGACACCGGGACGGATTACGCCCATACTGATCGCTGTTCACCTTCACGTCTCCGGAGAGCAGCTCCCGGGCATCGAACTCCCCCACGGCATGGCGTATTTTGTGCAGCACCGACCAGGCGGTCTTGTAGGCGACCCGGATCACCTTGCTCAGCCGCAGCGCCGAGATGCCGCCCTCAAGCAGGAACAACTCCAGGGCCTGGAACCACTTCACCAGGGGGAGATGCGTTCCTTCAAAAATCGTGCCGACCAAAGGCGATGTTTGATGCTTGCACTTTCCGCACTCGAACAAGGGAATATGCCGGGAAGTCAGGCGGCTGCACCGGGTGTAAGTGCAGCGCGGGCAGACGAAGCCGTTTGGCCACTTCATCGCGATTAGCGCCTCCATGCAGTCCTGCTCGCTGTTATAACGGCTGCTGAATGGCTGAAGTTCCGTTCCCGTATTGGCTTCCATATCCGTTTACCTCCCGAATCAAGAATACACGAACATAGGTTCCATTTATTTCATTATACCAAACACACGTTCTCTATTCAAGCCGAAAATCTCACCTAAACCGCCTTATTTTTTCACCCTTTCTTTTTCTGCTCTCTTTTTTCTTTATCCCGTTCACTACCCCCCCCTCTGCCCCTCTGAACGAAAGGGATAATCGTGCAAGGCAGCATGCAGATACACCAAGGCACTAAGCACCAAGACACCAAGACACGAACGCTATAGACAGCCACCTCAGCCGTAATTCAAATTTAAATGAATACCTTGCTGAAAGTTAACCATCTTATATTACAATAGATAGTGTAACGGGTTGAAAGGGGGCTCCCGCTGTGAGAGAGTCGGATAACCATGCCGTCGTTCTTTTTGACGGCGTATGTAATTTTTGCAACGGATCGGTGCAGTTCATCATTCGGAGAGATCGGGCTGGTTACTTCCGGTTTGCTTCGCTGCAGTCGGATGCGGCGAAGTCGCTGCTCGCAGGGCGGGCGGAAGCACCCAGTCTTGACTCGATCATTTTGATTGAAAATGACCGGGTGTTCACCGAGTCCACCGCGGTACTTCGAATCGCTAGAAAGCTGGACGGGATCTGGAGAGGAGCGGCCCTGTTCCTCGCTGTCCCCAAACCGCTCAGGGATTGGGCTTACCGTCTATTTGCCCGCAATCGATACCGCTGGTTCGGCAAACGCAGCGAATGCATGTTGCCGACGCCGGAGCAGCGCCAGCGATTTTTAAGCATGGATGAAGCGGGGAAGTTTTGAGTCTCAAAAGGGGGATCTTAGATTGATTCGACACTTATGCGGATGGAATATAGGCCTCCTCCACTTCGACCTTACGTTCATTCCCAACCAATTTGTATTTTACATCAATGACGGCCCCCTCTTGGTAACGGGGAATGTGAACGACGGATATAAAGGTTTTCACCGTGGCCCGGAAGGTCTGGCCGTCCTCCTGCGTAACGGTCAAATCGAGCTGGATGCCCGGACGATCATTTATACTGGATGAAGTCTGCTGGACGGAATGGATGAGCGCTTTTGCCCGGATTCCGTTGTCCAAGATATCCTGACGCTCCCGCTGGGTTTTCTGGTTGGCACGGAGTGTCTTTAGGGCGGCAATTAAAGTTAACGAACCCGTGATCAACCCGAATACGATGAGTAAGCTAACAATCGTTGTTTCGCTCATGTCAAACCTCCCGAATAAAATAGGTCAAGTTGAGATCAGCACCCCTAACGATAATACTCATTTCTCACATTTTCATGCATTGCCAACGGCAAAACAAGGTACTAAACGACCATCCAAGAAACAGAGAAGGTCGTTTAGTCTCCAAACTCCTTATCAACCGCAGCCAAGGCGGCGCCGATGACCTGGTGCATGTCATAGTATTTATAGGTGGCCAAGCGGCCGCCGAAGATCACGTTTGCCTCCGCGTCGGCCAATGCCTTGTATTTCCTGTAGATTTCATTGTTTTTATCGTCGTTGATCGGGTAATAAGGCTCGTCTCCCGGCTTCCACTCTGTGGGATATTCGCGGGTAATGACCGTCTTGTCCTGCGTTCCGAACTCAAAGTGCTTATGCTCGATGATTCGCGTATACGGTGTTTCTCTATCCGTATAATTGACCACGGCATTGCCTTGATAATTGGCGGTGTCGCTCAATACGGCCGTCTCGAACCGCAAACTCCGGTATTCCAGAACGCCGTAGGCGTATTCGAAATATTGGTCGATCATGCCGGTATAAACGATCTTTTTGGCCAGTTTTTCGTACGCTCCCCGGTCATGAAAGAAATCGGCATTTAACTTGACGTCTGCGTCTTCTAGCATCTTTTGGATTATAGCCTGGTAACCGCCGATCGGGATGCCTTGATACGTGTCGTTAAAGTAATTGTTGTCATAAGTAAAACGGACGGGCAGGCGCTTGATGATGAAGGAAGGCAGCTCTTTGGCGGATCTTCCCCACTGTTTTTCCGTGTAGCCTTTGACCAGTTTTTCGTAGATATCGGTTCCGACCAGAGAGATGGCTTGCTCCTCCAGGTTGCCCGGTTCCGTAATGCCGGCGGCTTTCCTTTGTTCGTCGATTTTCCGTTTAGCTTCATCCGGGGTGGCAACACCCCATAATTTGTTGAACGTATTCATATTAAACGGGAGATTGTAGATTTCCCCTTTGTAGTTGGCGATAGGCGAATTGGTATAGCGGTTGAATTCGGCAAACCGGTTCACGTAGTCCCATATTGCTTTACTGTTGGTGTGAAAAATATGAGCGCCGTATTTGTGCACTTGAATGCCTTCGACCTCTTCCGTATACACGTTTCCGCCGATGTGGTTTCTTTTATCGATAACCAGGCACTTCTTGCCTCTTTTTGTGGCCTCATAAGCAAAGACGGCTCCGAACAAACCCGCGCCGACGATTAAGTAATCATACATGTGGAAACTCCTTGTAATGTTTTACTCCCATCACATCTTAGCATAATCCCGCGCCGGCAACTACAGCGCTCCGGCAAAATTATGCTATACTATTGGCTAATGAGTGTCCGGGACGGGGATGTAGGGGGTTTTAGCCGGAATGAATACCGAAGCATTGGAATATTTTATCAAAGTTTACGAGAAAAAAAGCGTTACGGCCGCAGCCAAGGACTTGTACATAACTCCGCAAGGCATCAGCAAAACCATCAGGCAGTTGGAGATGGAGCTGGAGACCGAATTGTTTTACCGGGGCCCGCGGGGGATGGAAGCGACCAAAGCCGGCGAGCTGCTGCATGCCCGGGCCAAGCATATCCATTACCTGATCGAAGACATCAAAAAAGAGATTCGGATCATGAACGGGAGAAAAGGGACTTTAAACGTGGTGATAACCTACTCGATCTCATCGGTTTTGCCGGTGGATTTTTTGTATCGGTTTTCGGCGCATTATCCCGAAATTCAAATCAAGCTTAAAGAATTCCCCGACGAATATCCCTTGACGAAGATTTTTCAGGAGGAAGCGGATGTCGGGCTGGTGATCGGAATCGAAGAGATGGACGATTGCGAATTCGAGATGCTGGTCCGCGGTGAAGTCGTCGTTGTCGTTGCGAAAAGCCACCCCCTGGCCGGCAAAGATGAAATTTCCGTCAAAGAGCTGGCGAACGAAGCTCTGGTCGTTAAAGCTGCGGGCAGCGGCAAGGAAAACGGATTTGTCGAGAAATGCCTGGAACAGGGCTTTACCCCCAATGTGATCCATGAGTTCGGCAATATTATATCGGCTCATCGGCTGTGCGAGCGAAATGGGGCCGTGGCCGTTTCGATCGATTTTGTGGAGGACTCCCTTAACAATGACAACCTGAAACGGATCCGGCTGATGGAAAAGATCCCCCAGGATATTTATCTCGTATTCCGCAAAAGAGGGATCCAATCGAAAGCAATCGCCTTGTTTCAAAGCTATGTAGCGGATAAATGCAAGTCGTTTTGACGGAAATAACGACCCGTCGAAACGGCTTTTTTCGTTATAAACTAAAAGTTGCTTCCCCCTAACGATTGGTTGATAGTTATTTTGGCCGCGATGGAGTACCCTTAGCTAAGGGTACCCATCAACTTGCAATCATGAAAGCACATACAAAATTTTTGTGATTGTGGCAACTTGGTTTATTTACATAGGAGGCGAAGAAGTGAGCAAGTCAGGCAAAGGCAAGAAAACTTTTACGGCATGGGCGGCATTGTTTTTGGCGCTGGCCGTCGGTGCGGTTGTAACCGTTTCAATGGCATCGGTTGCAAAAACGATCCAAATTCTGCTCGTTGCGGCCGTTATTGTTTCCGTTGTTGTATTGGTTAGCGGTTTCATGTGGGCGAGACGGAACCCCACGGAGCGAAAAGGATTAAGAAGAATGCTGATGGCGCTGCTTAGTTTAGGGCTGGTCATCGTGATTGGCCTCGACGTGGCCGTATACAAGTATCAGGTTGTCGTTAACCAATACCTGACCAAAGCGAAAATCGATGAGGAGGCGCTGGCGAAGGCTTCTGCGGATTCCAAAGCGGTTACGGAGCAAATCGAAGACGAGGGGATCGTGCTGCTCGAAAATAAAGAGCATGCCCTGCCTCTGGATATGAACAACGCCAATGAGAAGAATGTAAATATTTTTGGCCAGGCTTCCGTAAAAATGATTTACGGCGGCAGCGGCTCCGGTTCGGGCGATGAAAGCGCGAACGTCACGATTCAACAGGGCCTGGAGAAGGCCGGGTTTAAGGTCAACAGCGAACTCACCGAGTTCTATAAAGCCCACGCCCCCGCAAAAAAGAAAACGGACACGTTTAACCTGGACGGCGGCGACTATACGCTCAGCGAACCGGCTACCGGCGATTTCAGCGAGGAACTGCTGAAAAATGCGGAGCAATTTTCCGATGTGGCGGTCATCGTGCTCTCCAGATCGGGCGGCGAAGGCGGCGACCTGCCGTTCGAAACGGCCGAATACGGCGGTTCCAAAGACCGCCATTACCTCGAGCTGTCGGAAGCCGAAGAAAAGATGATCGACATGGTCACTTCGCGCGATTTCGCGAAGGTGATCGTGGTGATCAACTCCAGCAACGCGATGGAACTCGGGTTCCTGGAAAACAAGGGGATCGACGCCGCGATTCTGATCGGCGGTCCCGGATCGACCGGCAACAACAGCGTCGGCAGCATTTTGGCCGGCAAGGTGAATCCGTCGGGCCGTCTGGTCGACACCTACGCTTACGATGTAACGACATCCCCGGCTTTTTACAATGCGGGCGACTTCAGGTACTTGAATACCAAACATAAATCCGTAGACAAATTCGGCAAAGAGAGCGAAAAATACCATGCGTTCGTCAATTACGCCGAAGGCATTTACGTCGGCTACCGTTATTATGAAACCCGGTACGTCGACAACGCGACAGGCCAAGTGGACGAGGCGGCGTACCGCAAAACGGTCCAATACCCGTTTGGTTACGGCTTAAGCTATACGAGCTTCACGCAAGAGATTACGGACTATCAAACCACAAACGATAAGATTACCGTCGAGGTCAAAGTGACGAATACCGGCGATACGGCCGGTAAGGATGTCGTGCAGCTGTACTACACTCCGCCTTATTATGAGGGCGGCATTGAAAAATCCCATGTCGTGCTGGGCGCGTTCGATAAAACGGAAATCCTCGAGCCGGGCGCTTCCGAGACGGTGACGTTGGAGATTCCGGTGGAAGATATGGCGTCTTACGACTACAAAAATGAAAAAGCGTATGTGCTGGAAGCGGGAACTTACGGAATCAAGCTGATGAAAAACGCCCATGAGACGATCGACTCCAGAACGTATGAAGTGAAGGACACGATCGTTTATGGCGGAGACAACAAACGTCCTTCGGATCAAGTCACGGCAACAAATGTGTTTGATGATGCGCTCGGCGGCTTGACCTATGTGTCCAGAGCCGATTGGGAAGGCACCTTGCCGGCGCAGCGGACTCCGGAAAAGGAAGCTTCGCAGGAGCTGGTCCAGGCTTTGGAAAACAAGCAGGTGACCGACAACCCGGACGATCAGGATATCGTTTTTGCCAAACACGGTCTGGAACTGGAAGATATGGCCGGGCTGGACTATAACGATCCGAAATGGAACGAGCTGCTGGAGCAGCTGTCCGTCGAGGAAATGGCGCAACTGATCGGATTCGGCGGCTACGCCACCCAGCCGGTCGCGTCGATCAACAAGCCCGGCACGACCGATCTGGACGGCCCGGCCGGGATCAATGCGCTGCTCACCGGTATTAACGGCGTGCAGTTTATGAGCGAAGTGGTGCTGGCGTCGACATGGAATGTGGATCTCGCCCAAAAAATGGGCGAAGCTCTCGCTAACGAAGCGCTCGTTTACAGCGTGACCGGGATGTACGCGCCGGCCATGAACATTCACCGCACGCCGTTCTCGGGCAGAAACTTCGAATATTATTCGGAAGATGCGTTCCTTTCGGGCAAGATGGGGTCTTATGTGGTGCAGGGAGCCGCATCCAAAGGCGTGTATGCTTACATCAAACACTATGCCCTGAACGATCAGGAAACGAACCGCGACGGCGTGGCCGTATGGACCAATGAGCAGGCGGTTCGCGAAATCTACTTGAAGCCGTTTGAAATTTCCGTCAAGCAAGGGAAAGCAACGGCCGTCATGTCCGCCTTTAACCGGATCGGCACGACATGGGCGGGCGAACATTACGGCCTGTTGACCACCGTGCTGCGCGATGAATGGGGCTTTAGAGGCATGGTCATCACCGACTGGGACATGTTCCCGCATATGGATGTGGACCGGGCGATCCGTGCGGGGGGCGACCTGATGCTGACGACGCTCGGCGATAAGCCGACGAAACTGAGCACGGACACGAACACCGGCAAACAGGCGATGCGCAAAGCGAGCCACAACATCCTTTATACCGTGGCGAACAGCAAAGCTCTGGAAATCAACGCCGCGCCGTATCCGTACTGGCTGCTGCTGCTCGGTCTCGGAAACATCATCCTTCTGGCCCTGCTGACCCTCGGGTTCTATAAAGCGGCGCACCGGAAGGCCCGCAAAATCGAAGCGGTTGAAACGCAAAACCAAAATATATAGATAGGCCTTAGGCGGTAGCTGATTAAGTCGGCTACCGCCCAAAGGCTAAAATGGGGTATTCGGAGATGAAACACAAACACTTGATAAAGCAGATGACATTGGAGGAGAAAGCTTCTTTAATGTCGGGGAAAGATTTCTGGCAGACGCAGGATATCCCGCGCCTGGGAATCCCGAGCATTTTTCTGGCGGACGGACCGCACGGCATTCGCAAACAAGCGGAGGCTGCGGACCATCTGGGCTTGAACCCGAGCCTTCCGGCCACCTGTTATCCGACGGCCGCGACCGTGGCCAACAGCTGGAATACCGAACTTGGAGAGAAGCTCGGCGAATATCTCGGCAAAGAGGCGGTCAGCCAAAGAGTGCATGTACTGCTGGGGCCGGGCGTAAATATGAAGCGAAATCCGCTGTGCGGAAGAAACTTCGAATATTTCAGCGAAGACCCGTATCTGGCCGGGAAACTGGCGGCGGCTTATATCCGGGGCATTCAGTCGCAGGGCATTTCCGCCTGCGTGAAGCATTTTGCCGCCAACAATCAAGAAGAAAGACGGATGTCGATCGATACGATCGTCGATGAGCGGACGCTGCGGGAAATTTATTTGACCGCGTTTGAAATCGCCGTGAAGGAAGGCGGGACCAAGACGGTAATGTCTTCCTATAACATGCTGAACGGCGAGTATACGAATGAGAACATTCATTTGCTGCGCGAAATCCTGCGCAAGGAATGGAATTTTGAAGGGGTTGTCGTCACGGATTGGGGCGGCAGCAATGACCGCGTGGCCGGCCTGATCGCCGGAAACGAGCTGGAAATGCCGACGACGGCCGGGGAAACCAATGCGGAAATTGTCCGGGCCGTACAAACCGGAGAGATCAAGGAAGAAGTATTGGACGAATGCGTGGACCGGCTGCTTGAACTGATTTTTTCCACGGAGGAAGCGTTCAAGACAGCGGATAAACCACAGTTTGACGTGGATCGGCATCACCGCGCGGCCCAGGAAGCCGCCGAAGAATCCATCGTGCTGCTGAAAAATGAAGGCAGTATATTGCCGATTCATCATGGCGTGAAAGTAGCGATCATCGGCGAGTTCGCCAAGGAAGCGCGTTATCAGGGCGCCGGCTCTTCGATCGTCAACCCGACCGTGCTTGACCACACTTTGGACGGTTTGGCGGAAGCGGGCTTGACGAGCGTCGGGTATGAACCCGGATTTGAGCGGTACGGAAAAAGAAGCCGGGGGAAAATCGCCAAAGCGTGCGACCTTGCCAAGCAAGCGGATGTCGTGCTGTTATATATCGGTCTGGACGAGGTGACCGAAGCCGAAGGCCTGGACCGGCAAAATATGAAGCTTCCCGAGAACCAGGTCGAATTATTGAATGCTTTGTATGAGGCAAATCCGAACATCGTGGCGGTGCTATCCTGCGGCTCCGCGGTGGAAATGCCGTGGATCGGCAAGGTAAAAGGCCTGGTGCACGGCTATTTGAGCGGTCAGGCGGGAGCCAAAGCGATCCTTGGAGTACTGACCGGGAAGGTCAATCCTTCCGGAAAATTGGCGGAAACGTATCCGCTCCGTTATGAGGATACGCCGTCCTACTATCATTTTCCCGGCAAGGAAGTCAGCGTAGAATACCGGGAAGGCCCCTATATCGGCTATCGTTACTATGATACGGCGAAGGTGGAGGTGCTTTTCCCGTTTGGATATGGCCTTAGCTATACGGCTTTTGCCTATTCCGATGTGCAGGCGGACCGGGATGGGGTCACTTTTAAAATCACGAACACGGGAAGCATGCCGGGGAAGGAAATCGCCCAGCTCTATGTCGGCTGCAAATCGGGGGATGTTTTCCGGCCCAATAAAGAACTGAAGGGATTTGCCAAGGTATTGGTCAATCCGGGCGAGACGGAAACGGTCACGATCCCGTTTGACGACAAGACGTTCCGTTATTTTAATGTAACAACAAACGGTTGGGAAATTGAAGGCGGGGAATACGAGATTATGATCGGGGCTTCCAGTGCGGATATCCGGCTGACCGCAAGCCTTCACGTAGAAGGAACGGGAGCGCCGCTTCCTTACGAGCAGGCGAAGCTTCCTTCCTATTATTCGGGCCAAGCGAACCAAGTCGGCCAGGAGGAATTCGAACGCCTGCTTGGGCGGAAAGTCCCGGCTGCCGCCTGGGACCGCACGCAGCCGCTCGGTTACAACGATACGATTGCCCAATGCCAGTACGCCAAAGGCTTTGTTGCCAGATTGGCCTTTCGCCTGATGTCTTTTGCCCATTGGTTTTTGTGGAAAACGGGCAAAAGAAGCACGGCCAACCTGATCATGATGTCGGTCTATCATATGCCGTTTCGCGGCATTGCCAGAATGACCGGCGGGCTCGTGAACATGCCGATGCTGGACGGTCTTCTGATGATGGTCAACGGTCATTTCTTCAAGGGGCTTAAGCATTTTCTGAAAGAGAGAAGCAAGATGCTGAAGGCCGCCAAGCCGAAGGTCGTCATACCAGCCCAAGCCACAAAAGGAGAAGAAATATGAGCGGTAGAAAAACAGCGGCCGGGCCGCTGGGCCTTTGGGCCCGATACAAAGAAAAACATCCCCATATTGCGCAGTTTCTGTTATTCTTTATATTGAGCAATGGCATTACCGTCCTGCAGTTGTTTTTAATGCCCTTATTTAAGAGTCTGTTCGCCCGCACGTCTCTAGTAAACAGCAATTTTCAAATTTTGCAGTTTGGGCATAACTTTGACGGCAGCCTTTACTATGTATTCGATTATGCGGCGGGTCCGCTGGCCGCGGGCGGCGGAGGCGGCCTGGCCTATTTTCTCGCCGTGCAAATTACGATTGCGATCGCCCAGATTCTCAATTTTTTTGCGCAAAGAAGCATTACGTTCAAATCGAACAGCAACATTTGGCAGGCCGCGTTCTGGTACGTCGTCGCTTATATCGTGATCACGCTCGGCGCCGCGGCGGCTCAAGGCTTCTACAAAGCGCCGATCTACAACCTGTTCATCAATACGTGGGGATGGGGCGCCGCCGGCGAGACGACGGCCGACGTGATTACGATGATTATCAACAGCGCTATTTCGTTCTGGGTGTTCTTCCCGATTTTCAAAGTCATTTTCAAGCAGGAACCCGAGAAGCAGGAATAGTTAAAGTGCGATTAAAGGTAGTGTGAGTTGAGTCATGAAATTATTATCCGTAGTTATCCCTTGCTACAATTCGCAAGACTACATGAGGTACTGCATCGAATCGCTGTTGCCTGGGGGAGAGCGGGTGGAGCTGCTGATCGTCAACGACGGTTCCGCGGACCGGACCGGGCAAATTGCCGACGAGTATGCAAGCCGTTATCCCGGGATCGTCAAAGCGATCCACCAGGAAAACGGCGGCCACGGGGAAGCGGTCAACGCCGGGATTCGTCATGCGGCGGGCTTATATTTTAAAGTCGTCGACAGCGATGACTGGGTGGATGTCCGGGCGTATCTGAAAATCTTGGAGACCCTCAGCGCTCTAACCGGGGAAGATAAACATGTGGACATGCTGGTCAGCAATTTCGTCTATGAAAAAGAAGGCAAGAAGTACAGAAAAATCATGAAATACGACGATGTGCTTCCGGAAGGCCGGATTTTTACGTGGGATGATATCCAGTGTTTTCGCAAAGGCCAATACATGTTAATGCATTCCGTCATGTACAGGACGCAGCTTCTCCGGGATTGCCGGCTGGAGCTTCCGCAACACACCTTTTATGTCGACAATTTATTTGTGTATACGCCGCTGGCGCATGTCAAAACGCTTTATTATGTCAACGTCGATTTTTACCGGTATTTTATCGGCAGGGAAGGCCAATCGGTCCAGGAGAGCGTTATGATCCGCAGAATCGATCAGCAGATTAAAGTCAATAAACTGATGATCGACCAAGTACGGCTGGATATGATCGAAAATCCGAACCTGCGCCGCTATATGTTCAGGCATTTGGAGATCGTCACGGTCGTATCAGTGATTTTGTTGATCCGCTCGGGAACGGATGAACATCTTAAGAAGAAAGATGAACTATGGGACTATATTAAAAATAAAGATATCAAGCTGTACCAGGATCTGAAATACGGCCTGATGGGAAGATTGATCAATTTGCCCGGACGGGCCGGCCGCCGCATTTCCGTGGGGGCGTACAAGATTTCGCAACGATTGGTCGGGTTTAACTAACGTGGGGAGCAGGGGCCTGTAGGGTGTCCTGCTTCTTTTCCTATATTAGAAAGTAGGGAGAATCTATAGTAGAATATCTTTGAATATACCGCCTATCATACAGAAGAGGAACCAAAGATGAAATATAAAGAGATCATTGCACAAATGACATTGGAAGAGAAAGCGTCTTTAATGTCGGGGAAGGATTTTTGGCAGACCCAGGACATCGAGCGCCTTGGCATTCAAAGTATATTTCTTGCCGATGGACCACACGGTATCCGGAAACAGGCGGTAGCGGCGGACAAGCTGGGCCTTAATGAAGGCGTGCCGGCCACTTGTTATCCCACGGCGGCGACGGTGGCCAACAGCTGGAACGTGGAGCTGGGAGAAACCGTAGGGGAGTATCTCGGGGAAGAAGCGATCGCGCAAAAAGTCAGCGTTCTGCTCGGGCCCGGCGTCAACATGAAGCGGAATCCCCTGTGCGGCCGGAATTTTGAATATTTCAGCGAAGATCCTTATTTGGCCGGTAAAATGGCGGCGGCTTACATTCGGGGCATTCAGTCGCAGGGCATTTCCGCTTGCGTCAAGCATTTTGCCGTCAACAATCAGGAGAAGCGGCGGATGTCGATCGATGCCATCGTCGATGAAAGAACGCTGCGGGAAATCTATTTGACCGCCTTTGAAATTGCGGTGAAGGAAGGCAAAACGAAGGCAATCATGTCTTCTTACAATAAATTGAACGGTACCTACACGAACGAGAACTTACATATTATGCAGGATATTTTGCGCGGCGAGTGGGGGTACAAAGGGGTTGTGATCACGGATTGGGGCGGGAGCAACGACCGTGTGGCCGGACTTTTGGCCGGAAATGAACTGGAAATGCCGACAACCGCGGGCGAAACCGATCGGGAGATTGTCCAGGCCATTCGCAGCGGAAAGATCCCGGAAGAAGTATTGGACGAAAACGTGAACCGGCTGCTTGAGCTGATTTTTACCAGCGGAGAGGCTTTTCGGCGGCCGCATTTGGAGTTTAATGTGGAGTATCACCACCGGATGTCCCAGAAGGTCGCGGAAGAGTCGATCGTACTGCTGAAAAACGAGGGGAATATTCTACCGCTCAAATTCGGCAAAAAAGTGGCGGTGATCGGCGATTTTGCGGAAAACGCCCGGTTTCAAGGAGCGGGTTCCTCCATCGTCAATCCGACCATTTTGGACCACACCCTCGATTGTTTCGAACAGTCGGGCATCGTCAGCATCGGCTATGAACCCGGTTTTGAGCGCTACGGCAAGAAGGACCGGAAAAAAATCGAAAAGGCCTGCGCCCTCGCGGCGCAAGCGGATGTGGTTCTGCTGTATATCGGTCTGGATGAAGTGACGGAGGCCGACGGCCTGGACCGGCAGAGCATGGGAATTCCGGAGAATCAGATCGAACTGCTGGACGCTTTGCACCAAGTGAACCCGAATATCGTGGCGATTCTGTCCTGCGGTTCCGCGGTGGAAATGCCGTGGATCGGCAAGGTGAAAGGGCTGCTGCACGGATATTTGGGCGGGCAGGCCGGAGCCAGGGCGATCCTGCGGGTGCTGTCGGGAGACGTCAATCCATCGGGCAAGCTGGCGGAAACGTACCCGCTTCGCTATGAGGACACCCCGTCCTCCCGGTATTTTCCCGGCAATGAAACGACCGCCGAGTACAGGGAGGCCGTCTATATCGGTTACCGCTATTACGATACGGCGGACGTCGACGTGCTTTTTCCTTTCGGATACGGACTGAGCTACACCACGTTCGAGTATTCCGACCTGCAGGTCGATAAGGCGGGGGTGACGTTCAAGCTGACCAATACCGGCGCCGTTGCCGGGATGGAAGTCGCCCAGCTGTACATCGGCTGCAGCTCCGGGGAAATTTTCAGGCCCCGCAAGGAATTAAAGGGGTTTGTCAAAGTGTTTATCAATGCCGGCGAATCCAAGACGGTGTATATTCCGTTTGACGACAAGACGTTCCGCTATTTTAACGTAAAAACAAACGGGTGGGAAATCGAAGAAGCGGACTATACCATCATGGTTGGCGCATCGAGCGCGGACATTCGGTTGACGGATACCCTATTTGTGGCGGGAACGGCAGCGCCGGCGCCTTATGATAAAGCGAAGCTTCCGTCCTATTATTCGGGCCGGATCACCGATGTCGGCACCGCGGAATTCGAAAACCTGATCGGGAGAAAGGTGCCGGTTTCCACCTGGGACCGGTCGAAACCGCTGGGGTACAACGATACGATTGAGCAATGCCAGTATGCGCAGGGCGCCTTCGCCAGGCTGGCCTATCATGCCATTGTGTTTGCTTACTGGTTCCTGAGAAAAATAGGCAAACGCAGCACGGCGAATCTGATCATGATGTCGGTTTATCATATGCCGTTTAGAGGAATCGCCAGAATGACCGGCGGCGTCGTTAATATGCCGATGCTGGACGGGATTTTGCTGATCGTTAACGGGCATTTCTTTAAAGGGCTGGCCCATTATTTAAGGGAAAGAAAAAGAAAGCTGAAGCGGAGAAAGACGAAATCATAATCGTTAACGGAAGGAGCAAGGATAGGGATGTCTAAACCTGTAATGAACATCGCATTAGTGTGCGGACCGGATTGCGATATGGAAACACAGGCGGTGCGCGCCGCGCTGGAGCTTTTTGGCGCGAGGGTGTTTACGTATTGGATCGGCCGGCCCAACGATTTAATCGCCGTCCTGTCGGGGGAGGACCTGTACGCCGGGACGGATATGATCGTCCTCTGTTTTCACGGCGATGAAGGAAAATTCATCATGCCGGAATTGGGCGAGGACGTTTACGAGGAAGGGGAGCCGCAGGGGGACTTTGGTCCGGCCGAGATTTTGCGCTATGCCAAGCTGGACGGGAAGATCGTCATCGGCAACGGATGCACGCTCGGCGACAAGGAACTGGCCCGGGCGTTTCTCGGCCGCGGCTGCCGCATCTATATCGGCCCGGACGATTATCCGGACGGCAATGATGCGCTGATGTTCGTGCTGAGATTTTTCTATGAAATGATCCAACATGGAAAGAGCGCGGAAGAGGCTTATGCCCTGGCCGTAACGATGAGCGAGGAGCTGCCGATGTACCGGTTGTACCAAGGTTTCGAGTTGATTTAATGCTAAAATGTTGTCAAAATGATTAATAGTTGGTTTCAAGGAGTGGTGTCATGTCTGTTACGATTCAAGATATTGCCAAAGAGGCCCAGGTTTCGGTCGCAACCGTTTCCAGAGTGATCAATAATTCCAAAGCGGTTAGTCCGGAGCTGAAAAAAAGAGTAAATGATGTAATTCAAAAAAGAAACTTTAAGCCGAATTCCTTGGCAAGAGGTTTAATCATGAATCAAACCAACATTATCGGGATCATCGTTCCGGACATTTCAAATCCGGTATTCGGTGCCTTGACCAGGGGGATTAACAGCTTCTGCCAACAGAAGGGTTATACTTTAATGGTCTGCGAATCGGGGGGACAACAGGAGAAGGAAATCGAATTATTAGGGATATTGGCCAATAAAAAGGTTGATGGGGTTTTGTTTGCGGGAGTCGACGTGAATTCCACCTTGGTGGAAGAAATGAAAAGGAAAGAGTACCCCATCGTCCTGGTTACCCAGGAGGCTTCGGAAGGAGAAGAAGTGATTCACACGGTCACTCATGACAATATCAAGGCTACGTATGATGCGGTCTCTTTTCTTATTGAAAACGGGCATACAAAAATAGCTTTTATAGGCGGTCCGGAAAACGATTATTCATCCGGGCAAAAACGTTTAACAGGGTATGAGCTGGCGCTGAAGGAACACAACATTGAAGTTCCGGATTCTTATATCGAGCATGGGAACTTTTCCTTCGAATCCGGGTATGATTGTATGAAAAAAATATATGAGGAAAACAGCATTCTGCCAACCGCCGTCATGGTATGCAACGATGTTATGGCGATTGGGGCTATCCGGTTTTTGAAAAATGCGAAGGTTTCGGTACCTGCCGATATTTCCATTATGGGGTTCGATGATTTGGAGTTCGGTAAATATTTCAGCCCCGAATTGACAACGGTTCGAATCTCTTACTTCGATGAAGGGCTGAAAGCGGTCAAAACTCTGTTCAAGCTGATTCATCAGAAGCAGCAGGCCATACCGAAAACTCAATTTATTCCGCACAAAATCATAAGAAGAATTAGTGTGCGCAAAATATCTCTTTGAAAGGCACAAAATTTCTATTGATTTTTACCAAAAATTCGAGGTATAATATACCCACATCAGGAAAAGGTTTTCCTGAAATTGATTCGGAAAACCTTGCTTCTGGGGAAATAAGGGGGGATTAGCGGTAAAAATGAGTGCCATTTTTTTTAGTATTAGGAAAAGGTTTTCCTGAAACGAAATCAAAAGGGGGAATACATTTTTTTTAGCCGTTAAAGAAAGCGTTTCCTATTTTTTTGTCGGAAGTTTGCAATCTATACTTTGATGGGGGTACTTTCATGACACTGTTAAAAGGGAAAAAATTGTGGTTGCCTTTAATTGCGGGTTCTCTTGTTTTTTCGTTGGCAGGATGCGGCGCGAATTCGGCCAAAACGGAGCCGGCATCAAACGGAGCAAAGGACCCGGTGACCATCACCTTTTCGTTTGACCAAGGAATCGGGCAGCCGGCGCAAACGCTTGTCGATGAATATAACGCAAGTCAGGATCAATACGTTGTCAAAACGAAAATTTTGCCGCAGGATGCCAATGTGGTTCACGATGATTTTGTGAATAAACTGGCCTCCGGCGATAAAAGCGTGGACGTTATGGCTTTGGATGTCGTTTATGTGGCGGAGTTTGCGGCGGCCGGTTGGTTAACCGATCTAACCCCGTATTTTGATCAAGCGACGCAGGATAAATATTTGCCGGGTACCATTGAAACGGCAACATACAACGGTCAACTTGTCGCTTTTCCGTGGTTTACAAATGCAAGCGCTCTCTTTTACCGTAAAGACGTGCTTGATCAATTGGGTGTAGAACCTCCTGCTACGTATCAAGGCTGGATGGATCTGCAAAGTAAAGTGCAAGGCATGAACGATGTTCAATACACAGGGGTTTTTCAAGCTGCTCTGTCCGAAGCGTTGGTATGCAACTGGGTTGAATATGTAGCCAACAACGGTGGAGAGATCCTGGATGCATCAGGCAAACCGGTTGTCAATTCGGAAAATAATATCGAAGCGACGCAAATCATGCTTGATATGGTCAAAAGCTATGCTCCCGAGGGGGTAACGACTTATACGGAGCCGGAAAGCGAGCAGGTATTCTTGGACGGCAAAGCGCTTTTTATCCGGGATTGGTCCGGGTTCTGGAGCCAAGCCAACAAAGAAGGTTCCAAGGTAAAGGATAAAGTGGGCGTTGCCGCTCTGCCGGTTGGCCCTAAAGGAACCGAGTCGCATTCCACTTTAGGCGGTCTGAATTTGGTGATCAATAATTCCATCGATGACGAGCATAAAGCGGCTGCCGTCGACTTTATCAAATATTTGTCCAGCGAAAGCGTACAGAAGAAAATGAATCTGATCGCGGCCCAACCGCCGGTGTTAAAAGAGGTTTATCAAGATCCCGAAGTTTTGAAAGCGAATCCATTCTACGCGGATTTCTATGACATTATTATGAATGGGAAAGCAAGACCGATGTCTCCTCATTATTCTAGAGTTTCCGATTCGATTCAACGTAATATCCATGCGGCGCTGTCGGAACATATCGATATTAAAACGGCTTTGGACACCATCCAAACCGACCTCGAAGCATTAAGCAAATAAAGAAATAGACGGACATGGACTGTAGGCAGGGTATATAAAGTTGAATAATTATTTAGTTCAACTTAAATACCCGCTTCGCTGCAGTCCATGCCGCCAGAAGGAGTTAATGAGGGAATGAAGAGTTTACAGCAAAGAAAGGAAACTAGAGATGCCTGGCTGATGATGTTCCCTGCGCTAATCATTTTATCGGTCATTGCGGTTTATCCGATTTTAAGGACATTTTGGTTAAGTCTGCATGAAATGGTGTTAACGGATCCGGGCTCGGGATATCCATTTGTCGGTTTGAAAAATTATTCCGATATCTTTCGGGACGAACGAGCGGGGGCTTCCATATTTTTTACTTTTAAATTCACGCTTACGACTGTTTTTTTAGAATTAATCGTCGGTTTTGCTGCGGCGATGATTATGAACAAAACGTTTAAAGGCAGAGGAATGGTTAGAGCGGCGATTCTGATCCCATGGGCGATTCCGACCACCGTATCGGCCCTGATGTGGAAATTTATATATAATGACCAGTACGGTTTGTTTAATGATGTGCTGTACAGACTTGGGATGATCGACGGCTATAAAGCCTGGTTAAGCACGGAAAGCGGTACATTTATGGCGCTGGTTATTGCGGATGTCTGGAAGACGGCTCCGTTTATGGCGCTGCTCATCTGGGCGGGGCTGCAAATGATTCCCGGCGATTTGTATGAGTCGGCGAAAATCGACGGCGCCAATGCTTTTCAGGCGTTCGTAAAAATTACTTTGCCGATGGTCAAGAGCACCGTGCTTGTCGCTCTTCTGTTCAGAACGATCGACGCGTTCAGGGTATTCGATTTGGTTTCCGTAATGACCGGCGGGGCGAACGGTTCGGAAAGCGTATCTTTATATGCTTACGCCCACCTGATGAAGTTCCTGAATTTCGGCTATGGTTCAGCGCTGTCGATTCTGATCTTCTTGGTCGTATTTGCCATTAGTCTAATTTATATGAAATTAATTGGTAAAAATCTGGCCTAATATTTTCGGAAAGGAGGGAAGCTTCAATGGATTTGAAAATATCACGGACATTAAAGTCGAGCTTATTATATGTCATGGTTTTGATCTTTTTAGGCTTTATTTTGTTGCCCTATATCTGGCAATTTTTAACCTCGATCAAACCGCTTGCGGAAATATCGGCGATCCCTGCCAAATGGGTGCCCAGCAAAATTAACGTAGAATATTATTTCAATGTGTTTCAGAAACATCCGTTTGCCAGGTATTTATTCAACAGTGTGATTGTAGCGACGATGACTACGGTTGTAAGCATTTTAATCGGCGCATCGGCATCCTATGCCTTGGCGAGACTGCGCTTTAAAGGGAAAAAAGTCATCCTGCTGTCCATCCTGACGATTTCCATGTTTCCGACGATTTCCACAGTCAGCCCTTTATTTTTAATTTTGAAAAATATGAACCTGCTAAATACGTATGCCGGGCTAGTTATCCCTTATACTACATTCGCCTTGCCCATGGCGATCTGGTTATTAACGAATTTCTTCAGTCAACTGCCGAAGGGCTTCGAGGAAGCGGCAACCATTGACGGTTGTTCCAGACTGCAAACTTTTTTCAGGATTATGCTGCCGCTCATTAAACCCGCTACCTTTTCGGTTGCTCTATTGGTTTTTATCAATGCTTGGAATGAGTATATTTACAGTTTGACTTTTATGACGGACGACAGCATGAGAACGGTGCCGGTTGGAATTGCGCTGTTTCCCAGCAATTATGAACTCCCATGGGGCGACATGGCGGCGGCGTCGATTGTCGTAACGGTTCCGCTCATTGCGTTGGTTTTAATATTTCAGCAGAAAATCATTGCCGGCTTAACCTCCGGGGGGATTAAAGGATAAAACATCAAAGGGAGAATGAGGATGAGCAAAATAAGATTTGGGCTTATAGGTTCGGGGTGGAGAGCCGAATTTTACATTCGTATTGCAAAGGCCATTCCCGAGAAATTCGAATTAACCGGGGTGGTCATACGAAATCGGGAAAAAGGGGAGGAGTTTGCCCGAAAATTCGGAGTAAACGTCGTCCAATCGTTGGACGGGCTGCTCAAAAGCCAGCCCGATTATGTGGTGTTATCCGTCAAGAGAGGTTTTGTTACCGATTATTTAATCGACTTATTTAAAAGAGGAATCCCCGTATTGTGCGAGACACCTCCGGGAGAAACGATAGAAGCTTTGGAGGAGCTGTGGGAACAGTCCAACAAATACAACGCCAAGGTTCAGATTGCCGAGCAATACTTTGTACAGCCGCTGTATGCCGCTTGGCTAAAGGTGATTCAAGACGGCAAACTCGGAGAAGTCAGCAATATGAATCTCTCGTCCTTGCATGGGTATCACGGCGTCAGCATCATCAGAAAGTTTTTGAACGCAGGTTATGAAAATTGTATAATCCGCGGGAAAAGGTTTTCCTTCCGAGTGACGGAAACCTACGGGCGTGAAGGCATGGACTTTGACGGGAAGATTTTTTCCTGTACAAGGGACCGTTTAACTTTGGAATTCGAAAATGGGAAGGTCGCGTTTTTCGATTTTTCCGATCCGGCCCAGTACCACTCGTTTATCCGTACCCGCCAACTGACCGTGCAAGGCGTAAGAGGCGAAATCGATGACTTGACCGTACGATATCTTACGCCTAGCAACGTGCCGGTAACGCAGGAATTAAACCGTATCGACTTAGGCAAATACAATAACCAGGAATGGGCTCACTACGGAATCATGTTGGGTGAAGAGTTCGTTTATAGGAATCCGTTTGCGAACGCTCGATTGAACGATGATGAAATCGCCGTGTCTACCTGCTTGGAGCGGATGGGCGCATACTTGGCCACTGGAACCGAATTTTATTCATTAAAAGAAGCGCTGCAGGATACTTATATTTCTCTGATGATGGACGCGGCGCTTAAAAGTCCGCATCAAGAAGTAAAAACGACAACAAGAGTATGGGCTCATTAAGCGGATTTCGGGGGACGGACATGTTTAATTTTGATCATCCAATCGAGCTTCAAAACAGCAACGGCAACGATCTGTTCATGGCGGGAGAAATTCTGATCGATATGATATCCGCGGATTATACTGATGATTTTACGTGCAGCACATACCAGAGATTTTTTGGCGGATCGCCCTCCAATATTGCGATGAACGCCAAGAAATTAGGGATTCAGGCTATTGTTGCGTCGGCGGTGGGGGGAGATGGCTTAGGCTCCTATTTAATCAATGAGTTAAAAAACGCCGGCATAGACACGGGGTGTGTTCAAAGGTTAGCGGATTACTCCACAAGCATGGTCGTCGTAACCAAAAGCCAAGCCACGCCGACTCCTGTGTTTTACCGGGGCGCGGACTATCATTTGTCATACACCGCGGAGCTTGAAGCGGCTTTGCTAAATTCCAAAATCGTACATTTCTCCTGCTGGCCCCTATCCAGAACACCGGCGAGGGGCACCATTGAAAAAATCATAACAACAGCTCAAATGAATCGATTATTGGTCTGTTTTGATCCAAACTATCATCCGATGTTATGGGAGAACGGCGAGGACGGAGTCGGGTATGTGAAGTCCCTCCTCGGAAGGGTGGATATTGTAAAGCCGTCCGCAGACGATGCGGAAAGATTGTTTGGCAAACAAACGCCCGAATATTATATGGAAACGTTCCTGGAGCTTGGCGCCAAACTCGTTATCCTGACCTTGGGAAAAGACGGCGCCCTGGTTTCCAACGGTTCGGAAACGGTCCGCTTCGACACCTTGGCCACCTCGGTGGCGGATACGACGGGGGCGGGAGATGCTTTTTGGTCGGGATTTTACGCGGCGGTGGTGCAAGGGCATACGATCAGACAAGCCTTAACCCTGGGGTTTGCAGTCAGCGCCTATAAATTGAAATATACCGGCGCCATTGCCGATTTGCCAAAGCTGGAAGTCATAAAAGACATGTATGGATTACGGGAGGAATAAAAAGTGGCGGTCCATAATCAAGTGCAACTGATCACGTATCCGGATTCGTTAGGAGGTGATTTAAAAACGCTCAACCGCGTTCTTTCCGCGTATTTTCCGGATATTTTTAAAGGCGGGGTCCACATTCTTCCGCCGTTCCCTTCCTCGGGAGACCGCGGTTTTGCTCCGCTTACGTATCTGGAGATTGATCCGCACTTCGGCACCTGGGACGATGTCAAAGCGATTGGCGAAAACTTTGACGTATTGGTCGATTTGATGGTCAATCATATTTCGCGGCAGTCGGAGTATTTTCAGGATTTTCTCGCAAAAGGCCGAAAATCGGAGTACGCTGATTTTTTTATTACGCTGGATAAGATTTGGCGAGACGGAGAACCGGTACAAGCGGATATTGAAAAAATGTTCTTGCGCAGACCGCTGCCGTATTCGGCCTTTACCATTGGAGAAACCGGCCAGGAAGAAAAGGTGTGGACGACGTTTGGAAAAACCGATCCCTCCGAACAAATCGATTTGGATATAAACTCGCCGCAGGTCAAGCAGCTGTTTACCGATTTCTTTACGCATTTTAAAAGGCATCATGTGAAAATCGTACGTCTTGACGCTGTCGGATATGTCGTTAAAAAATTGGGCACGAGCTGCTTTTTCGTAGAACCGGAAATCTACGAATTTCTCGATTGGATCAAAGAGCTTGCCGATTCCTTGGACATTGAATTGCTGCCTGAAGTGCACGCGCATTACTCTGTCCAGTACAAACTGGCGGAACGGGGCTATTGGATTTACGATTTTATTTTGCCGTACCGGATCCTGGAAGCATTCATTAATAAATCGGGGGAATCGCTGAAGCAATACTTGAGGACTCGTCCGCCTAAACAGTTTACGATGCTGGATTGCCATGACGGCATTCCGGTCAAGCCGGATTTGGACGATTTGCTGGATACCCAAGAAGCGAGGAAATTAGTCGATATCTGTTTGGAAAGAGGAGCGAACCTAAGTTTGATTTTATCGGACGAGCATAAAGCCGAGGATGGTTTTGATGTTCATCAAATCAGGTGCTCGTACTACTCCGTTCTAGATGGCGATGACGATGCCTATTTGGCGGCGCGGGCGCTGCAGTTCTTTACGCCGGGCGTGCCCCAGGTGTATTATGTCGGACTGCTGGCCGGGGAAAACGACCTGGAAAATGTGAAAAAAACCGGGGAAGGGCGGGAAATCAACCGCCACAATTTTACCCTTGGGGAAATCGAACAGGCTTTGGAAAAAGCAGCGGTTCAGAGATTGTTGAAATTGATCCGGTTTCGCAATGAATTTGCGGCGTTTAACGGGGAGTTCCAAGTGCTTGACTCCGCGGCGGATGAAATTCGGCTTTCCTGGCAAAAGGATGAAACGCGGTGTACCTTGTTCGTTGATCTTAAAACGAATCAGTCGGTCATCGATTATACGGATGAAAATGGAGCTATGAAACAATATTTTATATAACAGAGGATGTGCTTGAGATGACAGTATTGCCGATTCATAATCACGGGTTGAACGCAAGCCGGCTTATTTTTGGATGTATGGGGCTTGGCGGAGGCTGGAGCCGGGATCCCGTTCAAGCAGAACATGTAAAGCAGGCGCATGAAGCGGTGGAGACGGCTTTGGGCAGCGGAATCAATATGTTTGATCATGCGGATATTTACGCGTACGGAAAAGCCGAGACCGTCTTTGGCCAGGTGTTGCAGGAAAAACCGGAGTTAAGAGAAAAAATGATCATTCAATCCAAATTAGGAATTCGCTTTCCGGATGAAGTCAGGGGCATTCCGGCGCGTTATGATTTTTCCAAGGCCTATATTTTGGAGAGTGTGGATGGGATTCTTTCCAGACTGGGGATTGACTACTTGGATATTCTGCTCTTGCATCGTCCGGATGCGCTCATGGACGCGCGGGAAGTAGGGGAAGCCTTTCATCAGTTAAAGGCAGCGGGAAAAGTCCGCTATTTTGGCGTTTCCAATATGAGCGCCGGGCAAATTCGTTTATTGCAGGCCCATTGCAGTGAAAAGCTGGTGATAAACCAACTGGAGCTGAGCTTGCACAAAATCGGCTGGCTTGAAACCGGCATCCACGTGAATCAAGACGCGGCGAAAAACAATATTTTTCCCGAGGGTACGCTCGAATATTGCCAATTGGAAAACATTCAGCTCCAAGCCTGGGGTTCGCTGGCCAAAGGCTTATATTCAGGAGCCAGCCTGGAGAATGCCAGCGAAAGTGTGAAAAATACGGCTCAACGGGTTAAACGGCTGGCGGAAGAGAAGCAAGCATCGCCGGAAGCGATCGTGCTTGCGTGGCTGATGAAACACCCCGCCGCCATCCAACCGGTCATCGGAACAACCGCCCCATCCCGAATTAGGGCGTGTGCGGAAGCCGAAAACATCGTATTGAGCCGCGATGAATGGTACAGTTTATACGTTAGTTCTCGAGGCGTGGGTTTGCCTTGATTGGAATCATTCCGAATTTAAACGAACAAACGCTTGGGCCTGTTGTGCCCAAGCGTTTTCTTTTGCCGAAGGAACTGCTGCAAAGCTATTGCTGCGCCTTCACATATTCCGCCGATTTGATCCCGGCTTGGCGGCCGAAAATGATGATTTCCGCCACGGAGTTGCCGCCGATCCGGTTTTGGCCGTGCAGGCCGCCGGTTACTTCGCCGGCTGCAAACAAGCCCGGAATGGCTTGGCCTGCTTTATTCAACACTTCCGTGTTGGTGTTGATTTTTACGCCGCCCATCGTGTAGTGGATGCCGGGGCCGATTTTGATGGCGTAGTATGGACCCGCGGACAAGTCGTTGTCCATCCCGGTCGTTCTGGAGAACTCGGCGTCGTTTTTGTTCTTCACCGCGCCGTTCCACGTATCCAGCGTCGTTTGCAACGCATCCGCCGGCACGCTCATTTGCCCGGCCAATGCCTGGGTGGAATCCGCTTGGAGCACAAAGCCCATCTTTTCGTATTGCTCGATCGCTTTCACGCGCGATTTGACGCCGGAATCGAATACGAGATAAGCGGATTTTTCCGGCAGTTTATTAATCGCCGCCGTGACATTGTCCCGGGTGTCCATCTCGTTGGTGAACCGTTTGCCTTCGCTGGACACGAGGATGGCGCCTTCTCCGCGAACGGCTTCCCCGATCAGATACGATTTTTCCTGCTGCACGGTCGGGTGAACCTGGATTTGATCCATATCGACCGTCGTGCCGCCGAGTTTCTCGATCATCTGAATGCCGTCGCCGGTGCTGCCGGTCTGGTTCGTGGTCACATATCCTTGCAAATCCGGCCGCACCTTGGAGATCATGTCCATATTGGCGCCGAAACCGCCGGTCGTCACGACAACGGCAGCCGCGGCGATCGTTTTTTCATCCGTTTGGTTGAAAAGAACTTTGACGCCGTTCACTTTGCCGTCTTTTTCCGTAATCTCCTTGACGTCGGCGTTCACGAACAGCGGGATTCCTTGTTCTTTGACGTTCTTCAGCAAGCCGTTGACAAGGTATTGCCCGACGGCGGAGCCGTCTTCGGGACGGTGGGTGCGTTTTTCGCTCATCCCGCCCGTAATCGTAATATTGTTCAAGCGGATTCCGATCGAATCCAGCCAATCGATCGCCGCCGCGGAATTGTCCACGAAGAAGCGGAGCATCTCTTTGTCGTTGGTGCCATGGCCGCCCTTTAACGTCTCTTCATAAAATAAATCGTTGCTGTCTTCAATGCCTTGCTCTTTTTGGAATTTCGTTTGGGAAGCGTTCATCCCCGACGAAGCTTTCGTCGTATTTCCGCCGGCCACCGGCATTTTCTCGAAAATTACCGGATTCATCCCGCCGGCTTTCGCTTCAAGCGCGGCCGTCATCCCGGCGCCGCCCGCGCCGACGATGATGAGA
Organism: Paenibacillus macerans; assembly: GCF_900454495.1. Taxonomy (NCBI): domain Bacteria; kingdom Bacillati; phylum Bacillota; class Bacilli; order Caryophanales; family Paenibacillaceae; genus Paenibacillus; species Paenibacillus macerans. The sequence continues at coordinate 3,777,451 of NZ_UGSI01000001.1, read as the reverse complement.
TCGTATTTGTCCTTAAGCTGGTCGATTGGCGTATAGCTATTCGTTTCGGACGCGCCCGAGACGGCTTCGGCTTCTTTGGCCGTGTCCTTGTTCCCGGCGTTTTGGCTCTGGTTTTGGCCTTGGGTCTGGTTCTTGGTCTGATTTTGGTTCCCGCCGCCGCATCCCGCCAGTACGAGAACGAGCGAGAGAACGAGGATCAGCGCTGTTGTTGTTTTCTTGGTCATGATTACCCCTCCACTTTCTATGCCTGTTGTTCCCGTTTACTATAACATGATTGTTTGCAAAGTTTTGTGAACAAATTCACAAACCATGTGAAACAATTCATAGTCCGGAAAGCAAACAACGCCGCAGTATAATAAGTTGAACTAATGATTGTACGTGATAGGGCCGTGTGAAATGTTCTTACGATCGCTGTTGCTCACAGATTTCTTTAATCAACTAAATTCGAATGTTGTAGAAATCCGCTCACAAAGGCGACCACTACCGTTTCTTCAGAATCATTTCACACTCTTGCCTGATTCCCGTATTTCTTTAGTTCAACTTATCTTGATCGGCAGCGTTGTTTGCTTATTTCTTCTTGGCAGGTGTCCATTTGTGTCCGCAGTTCATACAGCCGTTTACAATCGTGCTTCTTCCGACAAAGCCAACCAATATGCTGACAGGCAATGAAAAGAATATAAAAACGAGCCCGAGTGGCCCCAAAAAGCCAAAAGCCTTAGCTGTGTGTATATTGGCGGAAATGAACATCACGCCGCTAAGCACAAAGAGGAAAACGCCGAAAAGAATCATAGTGATAAGACAGGTAAACAGGTAGGCGAAGCTGTACCCCCGCTTGTTGGCAACGATCTGCGGAGATTTGCATTTCCGGCAGACAACGGTCTTTTGGTTTGCGCTGCTGGCCGGATATCCCGCTCCTGCGGACGCAGCGGCGGACGCGCGGCTTGGCGTATTGCCGGCCGCTCTGGCCTGCCCGCCGGCCGTTCGTCCGGCTTGAGGCGCGGATGATCTTTGCGCCGGGCTTGCGGTTGGTTTCGATGGACGCTGCACTTCCGTAGATTCCCTCCAATTCACAATTCCAGGTCTATAGACCTATTCGACAAATGCTTCCAAAATCCTTCTAAAGACTGAGCGTAACCTGGTTCCTGCCGTTATTTTTGGACTTGTACAAGGCCGTATCGACGGATTCGATAATTTGCTCTTTCACAATGTCCGATGATTGGGTCGCGACCCCTGCCGAGAAGGTCATCGTAATAGGTTCACCGCGCTCTTCCGGAACCGGAATGGAGGTCTCGCGAACTGTTTTGAGCAGCCTGATGCCGATTTTTTCCGCTTCCTGAAGCTCGGTCTCAGGCATTAATACGGCGAATTCTTCTCCGCCCCAGCGGGCCACAACATCGGTATCCCGCACATGGCTTTCCAGTTGCTTGGCTATCGTCGACAGCACCAGGTCCCCAAAGGGGTGACCGTATGTATCATTGATGTCCTTAAAATGATCCAGATCGATCAGCATTAACGAAAGCGGGCGGCCATAACGGTTGGAGCGAATGATTTCTTCGTCAAGACGCCGCTCGAAATGCCTGCGGTTCGCCAGCTTGGTCAGATCATCGGTAACCGATAGCTCGTACAGTTTCTTCTCGGCGATTTTTCGGTCGGTAATATCATTTAATACGACGATAATGCCGCTCACCAGTCCGTCATCTTCGACGGGATAGGTATCCGCCAAAAACGTGGAAGCCCCCTGGCCGTCCGGAAATTGGAGTTCTAACTGCTCCGTTTTTTTGCGCCCGGCCAATAGCTGGAAGATTTGATCCACCGCTTCGCCGGATACTTTTGCGCCGACTTCCCAAAAAAAGTGCTCCAACACCTCGTCTTGTTTCATTCTCAAAAGCCGGCACATCGCCGGATTGCACAAGTCGACTTTTCCGGTGCGGTCGATTCCGATCATTAAGGCGCGGGAGTTTTCCACGAAAATGTTCTGCTTGTTGATGAGCCTGGACCTTACTTTCAGCGCCCGATTCATGATGAAGATGAGCAGCGTGCAGATCCCCACCTCCAACACCCCCGAAAAAACCGCATCGATGTGGATAGCACTCAGGCGGGAAAGAACGTTGATCGCGCTGATCGCGACGCAGGACAACAAGACGATGATCGACTCTTTGAGCGAGAAAAACAATAACACCAGAATGATGGGCACGATAAAAATCTCAACGCTGAACACGTGGGCCGAGTGTTGAGTTCTGAGAAAATCCCAGGCGTAGCTTAACACGAGAATAATGCCAAGCATCAGGCGAATCGCGAAATTTCTTTTCCTTGGGAACGATTTCATCCATAGAGGCGAGGCTACGAAATAGGTAAACACGATCAGGAGCGCGATGGCGAGCAATTGGATCGGCAGCGAAATATGCCCGTAAAACTTGATTTCGATGAAAAGAAAACACGCATATAATAAAAGAACGGCGGCGTTCTTTAAAATGTTGACGATGATATTTTTTATTTTCTCCATCTCCTCGGACAACCATGTTCATGTCGAAAATTGTAGCGTCCTGGAAAGGGGTACGTCAATGAAAATCTTTGATCCGGAGGGACAAAGTTTCCAAGCGGGAGCATCCGCTCATTTCCTCCCGCATGACATGTTTGCCAATGGAGAGATAGTCTCGCGGCTTACATTTCCTTTTGGTATTTGTTCATATAATAAAGGCCGATTGCGGTATGGAGCAGAAAAACGGCTACCACCGCCAGCGTGACCCATAAAGGGGCGGAAATGAGGATCGTCATGTAAGCAATGCCCATAATGAGCCAATGGGTGATGTCGCCGGCTTTCGCTTTGGCCCGATAGCGGATCATCGTGTTCCGCTCATCGCTTATTTCGATTTCCGTCTGCTTTACGAGCTCGGGATTCCTGGATTCAAACCGTTTCATATAGAGCTGCGCCACACTCATCCCGATCAATCCCGCCCCGACGCCGACCAGCATTCCGGATACGGCTTTTACCTCTTCGCTTTTGAAACCGAAGCTGGCCGCGATGCAGCAAATGCCCGCGATCAACGCAGCTATATAAACCGATGCTTTTATCTTCATGATGTTTCCTCCTCATAGATGAAAATGTCTTCTATACTCATACCGAAGTAGCGGGCAATCTTGAAGGCCAGGATGATGGACGGATTGTACCGCCCGTTCTCCAGCGAGCCGATCGTTTGCCGTGAAACCTTGAGCGCAGCAGCCAGATCTTCCTGACTAATCCCGTCCCGTTTGCGTATTTCCTCAAGCCTGTTTTTCACAGATTCACCTCAAATGCTTGAAATGGAAAGTTAACTTTACATCAAAACTAACACACTCAAATGCGAAATGTCAAGTTAGCTTTCCATTTCGTTATTTACTATAATTGCCCGGCTGAACTTCTTTGGCGTGAGTTAGCGTCATTTCGGTCGGGATTAGGCCGGGAAATACCAAGGAGGGAGGAGTATGGGGTGAAATCCCATACTCCTCCCTCCCTTTGCGTCCAACGTTGAAGTCAGATCCAGACGACCACGCTGCCAGCGTTATTCTTACATAGCTTCCATCTTCTGCGCCGTGTAAAGGCGGTAGTAGAGACCGCGGCGGGCGATCAGCTCGTCGTGCGAACCGCATTCGGCGATGCCCTTGTCCGAGACGTACATGATCCGGTCGCAGTTCTTCACGGTGGACAGCCGGTGCGCGATGATGAACGAGGTGCGCCCTTTGAGGAGCTCGTTCAAGCCTTTTTGCAGCAGCCGTTCGGTTTTGGCGTCGATGGACGAGGTTGCTTCGTCCAGGATGAGAATGCGCGGATCGGCGAGCAGCGTCCGGGCAAACGAGATGAGCTGGCGCTGCCCCTGGGACAGCTTCGAGCCGCGCTCGTTAACCTCCGTCAGGTACCCGTGCTCAAACTCGCGGATGAACTCGTCGGCGCATACCGTCTTGGCGGCGGCGATAATTTCCTCTTCGGTGGCGTCAAGCCGGCCGTAGCGGATATTATCCAAAATCGTGCCGGAGAAAATAAAGCTGTCCTGCAGCATAATCCCCATTTGGCTGCGCAGCGACTTCAGCGTCACCTGCGAAATGTCTTCGCCGTCGATGAGGATCCTGCCGCCCGTTACGTTATAGAACCGTGAAATCAGGTTGACGACGGTCGTCTTGCCCGCCCCGGTCGGGCCTACAAGCGCGATGCTTTCCCCGGCTTTTACCTCGAAGGAGAGGTTCTCCAGGATGTTGAGGCCCGGGTCATAGGCGAAGGTGACGTTGTCAAAGGTCACATTGCCTTTCACCTGCGGCAGTTCCTTCGCATTCGGCACGTCGCTGACGGTGACCGGCTCATCCAGCGTTTCGAAGATCCGTTCCAGATAAGCGACGGCGTTGATAAAGCTGTTGTACAGGTTGGACAGGTTCAAAATCGGCTGCCAGAAGCGGGCCGCATAGTTGCTCATCGCCAGGATCACGCCGAAGGTCACCTCCGCCGGATTCAGCGCGAGCAGGCCGATCAGATAAATCAGCATCGTCACGATCGTCGCCAGGTTGTCGACCGAAAACGGGATCAGCGCGTTGTAGTGGATCGCCCGCATCCATTCGCGCCGGTAATTGCCGGCCAGCCGCGTGAAAATCCCCTCATTGCGCTGCTCGCGGGAGAAAATCTGGGTTACGCGAATGCCGCTGATGCTCTCCTGCAGGTAAGCGTTCATGTTGGAGCTTTTGTTCGATACCGCCTGCCACGACCGGCGCTGCTTGTTTTTGATCATCAGCATGATGCCGAGGAACACGGGCAGCCCCGCTAGCGTGATCAGCGAAAGCCGGACATCGACGGCAAACATGAACGCGGCGATGAAGATCAGGTTGAGCAGTTCCAAAATAAAGTTGATGATGCCGTTGGACAATACGTCGGATACCGCGTTGACGTAGTTGACGACCCGGATCAGGATTTTGCCCTGCGGCCGGTCGTCGTAATATTTGAACGGAAGCTCCTGCAAATGCTTGAACAGGTCCGTCCGGATGTCGAAGATGATGTCCTGGCCGACGCTCGTCATAATGCGCGAGCGCACCGTCGCCAGGATCACGCTGACGACGATCGTCGCCAGCATCAGCGCCGACCAGCCCAGCAGGGGAAGGACGGCCTTCTCGGGAATCGTCACGTCGACGACGTGCTGCATGATCAGCGGGGCCGACAGCCCGATCGCCGCGGACAAAGCGCTGAGGGCAAAGGCGACGAGCATCGGCTTTTTCTGTCGCTTGATATAGACCATTGCACGCCGGAAATGCTTGATGTCAAATGGCGATTCCAGGTTTTCGTCGATGTCGAATTTATTCCTTGCCATTTGCCGTCACCGCCCTTCCAACGCCTTCGTTTTGCAGCATAAACACATCGTAATAGTAGCCCCGCTTCGCCAGCAGCTCGGCGTGGGTTCCTTCCTCGATCACGCGGCCGCCGTCCAGGATGAGGATGCGGTCGGCTTCCGCGGTCGTGGACACCCGCTGTGCGATGATGATTTTCGTACACGGATATTCCAGTTCGCGCAGGCTTTTCTGGATATGCTCTTCGGTTTCAAGGTCGACCGCGGAGGTCGTGTCGTCCAGAATCAGAATCGGCCGCCGCACCGCCATGGCCCGGGCCAGTGCGATCCGCTGCTTCTGGCCGCCGGACAAGCCGACGCCGCGCTCCCCAACGATGGTGTCGTATCCCTCGGGCATCTTGACGATAAAGTCGTGCGCCGCGGCGAGCCGGGCGTATTCCATCGTCTCCTCCTCCGGCAGGTCGGGATCGCCGAAGGCGATGTTGCCGTCGATCGTATCGGAGAAGAGCAGCACGTCCTGGGTCGCCACGCCGATGTTCCCGCGCAGCTCGTCGAGCTCAAGCTGGCGCACATCCGCGCCGTCGACGAGCACGCGCCCTTCGGTCGCATCGTAAAAGCGCGGGATCAGGTTGACGAGCGTCGTTTTGCCCGATCCGGTCGAGCCCATGATGGCAACGGTTTCACCCGGCTCGACCGTAAAGCTCACATCGTCCAGCACCAGCGCGTTGTCGTATTTAAAGCTGACATGCTCGAACTCGATCCGGCCTTCGTAACGCCGGGGCTCCTCCGCGTTGTGCCCGTTGACGATCTGCGGTTTGGCGTAATAGATCTCCACGATTTTGGTCAGGCTGGCGAAAAAGCGCTGAATGTCATTGATGATGATGCCGATGTTGCGCATCGGGTTGGAGACGGCCCACACCAGCGCGGCAAACGCCGAATATTCCCCAAAGGTGATTCGTCCGTTCATTACGAACAGCCCTCCGGCGATCATCAGGATCACGTTGAACGCTTGCGCGAACGTCTCCAGATAAGGAAAATAATCCAGCCATACGAGCGCGGCCGCTTTGTTGGCCTTTGAGAAGTTTACGTTTTTCTCGGTGAATTTCTCGATTTCGTAGTTCTCGCGGGCGAAGGCTTTGACGACGCGGTTGCCCGAGATATTTTCCTGAGTCGTCGTGTTCAGTTGGGACAGCCGTTCGCGCAGGTCCACATACATAGGGCGAACGCGTTTCGCAAACATGTAGGCCACGATGAAAATCGGCGGCGACAAGATCAGCAGCCACCAGGTCAGCACGGCGTCAATGGTGAAAAAATAAACAACCGCAGCAACGAAAATCGTCAGCGATTCGATGATCGTTTTGATAATCCACGCCATCGAGTGCCGAACCATGTCCAGATCGCCTGTCATCTTGGTCATGAGATCGCCGGTGCGGTTGTGATCGTAGTAATGCATGTCCTGTTCCTGGATTTTGTTGTACAGATAAATGCGGACGCGGTACAGCATGTTTTGCGAGGCCCGCTCGTACTGCATCATCGTTAAGTAAGCCAGACCCGTGCGCAGCAAGGAAAAGCCGACCATTCCCAGGCAGAGCATAATCAGCAATTGCCGTTCCTGCGTCAAATTCTGCATGGCGTCGGGCCCGGCGATAAACGTATCGACGATACGCTGGCCTATGTACGGATTCACGATCGTCAGCGAGGAGCCCGCGACGGAAAGGATGAGAGCCAGTATGTACCTTGCCCTGTCCCCGCGCAGATTTTGCCACAGCCATTTCAGTTCGAACATTTGATCACCTGTTTCTGTTTGTTCTCTCATTCAAGCTGCAAAAATGTCCTTCCATTTTGCAAATCATGGTGATTATACCATAACCGTCAGAAGGTAAAACCCGCATATTCCAGCATGTTGCCACGTATGACTGCGTTTTCTTCACGGAATCATCCCATTGCTTTTATTTCGTTACATTATTTAGGATATGAACGGGATATTACGTTTTTTGACCGGTTTGATTAAAAAAGATGAAGAGAGGGATTTCGCGGGTGATCGACGGCATCACCGTAACCCCGCTGTCCCGGGACGAGCGTGAAGCGGTCTGCCGGGTTTTTGCGCCGGCCCCCGGGCCTGGAATAGCGGACAATTATGCTCTTATTTCTTGGCGGAACCGGGTTATGAGCAAAACAGAGGCATAGAAGGTTCTTATTTTCGGTGGACCAGGTAAAATAGGGGGCGTTCGAGGGGGGATGCGAGAAATAGGTACAAAAAATGCCGCTATTGATTCGACAAAGGCAATGGTGCCGAAATAAGGACAAAAAATGCTGCTATTGGGAGTTGCGTATATCGGGATTTACATATAATTGAAAGCCGCTGGTCCGTTCAGCGGTTTTTTCGCGTTTTTCGGCAAAGGATTGTCACAAAATAAACTACCTAAAATTTAGAAATAGTGCGGCGTTTTTTACATAGATTTAACATTGGGAAGAGGACACCCATAAGGCGAACAAAGGCGGCGATACCGGCATATCCTGCAAGCGCTTACCCATTGATATTTAGGGGTATCTTGCACATTTCATTTTTTTCGGCATGAACTAAATCCTGTTCATTATCATCCTTTTCCTTACAAAAAAAAGCAGCGGCGGAATTATTAACTTGCCGTGATCGGGAAGCGGGTTTTCTAAGCGGGCTATTTTGCCGTTTGTCTTAACGAAAATTTAATGCCCCCTTAACGATGCATGAATTGAATGAAGTCAGGCTAAAGCGTATCATTTCCTTCGATTATCAATACTTTGACAGGGAGGGAGTTTGGGAGTGAAAAATAGGGTTGCGCTGACAAGCCGGGTGCTTGCGGCGGTTGTGCTTTTAACCTCGTTGTTCTCGGCGGGGTATGTTCCGGTCCGGCCGGCGCTGGCGGAGTCCGGGGACGTTAATGTGTTTGCCGGCCCGGGCGTAACGGCCTCGGCAAACGGAGAGATATCGGGAGGTTATGCCCCGTCTAAAGCGATTGACGGAAATTTTACAGGCAGTAAATGGTCTTATGAGGGAGATATGTTGTCTCCTGACGCGCAGAACCCTTATTGGCTCAAAATCGACGCGGGCGCCGAAGCGGCGGTACACAGGTTCGTGGTGGCCCACGCGGGCGAACCGGCCGACTTCAATACCCGCGATTTTACGATCGAAACCAGTTCCGATGACGTGCATTGGACAACCGCGGTGACGGTGACGGACAATACGTACGGCACGACGGAGCATGAATTGAATACACCGGTGACGGCCCGTTATTTCAAGCTGAACATCACCGATCCGGGGGATGCCAACGAAAGCGGGAACTATCAGGCGAACATCTATGAGTTTGCGGCTTACGGCTCGTTTGGGGAAAATCCGGCTGCCGTACCGGTGACCGGCATTACGCTGGACAAGCATAACCTGGAACTGGCGGTGGGCGGCACGGACCGGCTGACGGCGACGGTTGCGCCAAGCGATGCGGCCAATGCCGCCTATACGTGGTCGTCGGATGACCCGGCCATCGCCGAGGTGAATGCCGACGGCCTCGTTACGGCCAAAGCGCCGGGGACAACCCGGATCACCGCGACCACGGAGGATGGCGGTTATAAAGCATCCGCGCTGGTCACCGTCGCGGCGGCGAAAGCGGCAGAAGCTCTTGCGGCCGGCCAACTGATTGCAAACAACAGCGAGTGGACCTATTTCGACAACGGTACCGATCAGGGTACGGCCTGGCGCGCCGCCGGCTTTGACGACAGCGAATGGAAAACGGCTCCGGCTTCGCTCGGGTATGCCGGCAGCGGCAAACCGCAGCCGACGACCGTGATCGAATACGGCCCCAGTGCAAGCAATAAATACATTACGACTTATTTCCGCAAGGAATTCCAGGTAGCGGACGCGGACGCGATCAAACAGCTTTCCGCGGCTTTGATCCGCGACGATGGCGCGGTCATCTATTTGAACGGCCAGGAGGTGTACCGCACGAATCTGCCGCAAGGCGCCATCACGTACACTACGCTTGCTCCCGAAGCGGTGGGCGACGAGCGGGACGAGGAGCTTTTCGAGATCGATCCGTCCCTGCTGGTTGACGGCACGAACGTGATCGCCGCGGAAGTCCATCAGCAGCGCGCCGACAGCTCCGACCTGTATTTTTCACTAGAGCTGAACAGCTCCGACACGGAACCGCCCGCACTTGGAACAAGTCAAGGGCTGCTTGCCGAATATTACACCAATAACGGCGATCTGCCATTTAATTTTGTCGAACACAAAGCGACCATCGTCGACTCGCAAATCAACTTCACGAATCTCGACCCGGTCCTGCAAACCTGGGCGGGCAGACAGGACGACGCCAACGTGCGTTGGACCGGGCAAATTATGGCGCCGGAATCGGGCGATTATACGTTTTATATGATCGGCGACAACGGGTTCAAGTTGTGGATCGACGATAAAGTCGTCATCGACCATTGGGTGAACGACTGGGACAACGAGCAGACCAGCCAGCCGGTGACCCTGGAGGGCGGCGTCAAATACAAATTCAAGGTGGAATATTTCGAGGATTACGGCGGCTCCAACCTGTATTTGCGCTGGTCGACGCCGAACATGCTCAAGGATATCGTGCCGGCGACCGCTTTTTATTTGCCGGAAAACTATACCGGACCGGTCTCGGGCAACTTGGCGGCCGACGGCCTGACCGTTTCGCTTAACCTGATGGAGGACTTGAGCGATTTGCCGTCCGCTTTGAAGGACCATCTAACGGTGAAAGCCGGCGGCAAAGAGCTTAAAGTCGAAAGCGTGGAGCAGGGCGCCGATCCGACCGTGCTTAAGCTTAAGCTGGAAGATACCGTCAAGCCCAAAGAAATCGTAAATGTCGTTTACGACGGGCAAGCCGGGCTGCAGTTTGCCGGCGGCGGAAACGTAGGCGGCTTTACCTTCAGTCCGGTCAATCAATCCGAAGCCGTGGACTATTCGCCGAAGGATATAGCGATGTCCCTCTACGGTGACGCGAAAACGACCCGTTCGTTTGCCTGGTATACCTCATATGAGGTTCCGGATAACGCGCCCGCCAATATTCTGGACAGCATCGTGGAAGTCGTGCCTGCCGATCAGGATTTTGATTCGGCGGCGGTGATGCGTTTTGTCGGCGATCCTAAAGAAACGCAGATCCTTAAGAACTTAAATCTTGGCAGCACCACCGGCTCTTTTATCAGCCACAAGGCGATCGCGACGGGCCTCACTGCCGGAACGGCCTACAAATACCGGGTGGGCAGCGACGGCAACTGGAGCCAAACCGGCCGCTTTACGACCGAGGGGAATAACGAGAACGAATACGATTTCCTGTATATGACGGATTCGCAGGGCGCGAATACCGAAGACTACCGCGTCTGGGCCAATTCGCTCAAGAATGCCTTGGACGACTATCCTGACGCAAGATTTCTGGTTATGCCCGGGGATTTGGTGGATGCCGGAGCGAACGAAGGACAGTGGAGCGACTATTTCGGCCAGCCTCAGGATTTGCTGATGAATCTGCCGCTGATGGCGACGATCGGCAACCATGAGGGGCCGAACAACAACAATTTTTTCTATCATTTTAATCTGCCGGACGACTCGCACACCGATCCCAAACCGAGAGGCACGGTCTATTCCTTTGATTACGGGCCCGCTCATATCATGGTATTGAATACCGGCGATATCCCTTGGGACGCGGCGCAGACGAATTCGTTCAACAAGCAAATCGAGTGGCTGCGAAAAGAAGTGGCTCAAACGGACAAAAAATGGAAAATCGTAGCCTTCCACAAAGCGATATATTCCGTGGGCAATCACGCTACCGATTCCGATATCGCGGAGTTGCGGAAGAAGCTTTACCCGGTGCTGGACGAGTTGGGGATCGATCTTGTTCTGCAAGGGCATGACCATACGTTCATGAGATCCTATCAAATGTACAACAACCAGCCCGTTACGGATGTGCAGACGGACGCCAACGGCCGGCTGATCAATCCGGACGGAACGCTGTATATGATCAACAACTCGCCGGGACGAAAATACTATCAAATCAATCCAAATGCGGACAAGTATTACGCCGCGGCTTATCAGCAACCGAATAAACCGATCTATTCGGGCGTTCATATCACGGAGGACAGCCTGACCATCAACACCTATATTTCGGGTGAAGATACTCCGTTCGACAGCTATACGATCGTCCAAAACAGCGAAAAACCAAATCCGGTTGAAGGGCTGTCTGCCAAGATGGTAGACGGCAAGAAAACAGAGCTTTCCTGGACCAAACCGGCCGACAAAAACGCCGATGACGCAGTTCGAGGCTTCCGGATTTACGAAGTGAACGGTAGACTTGGCCCGAATTGGAGCGTCTACGTACCGGCAGTTGAAGGCCAAACGGACTATCAATACACAGTCGACAATACGGATCCTGCTTTAACGTACGAGTTTGCGGTCAGAGCGGTGGATAAGCGGGACAATTCGGACATTCGAACGGCCGTTTTGCAGGGCGATGTGCCGCCGGCGCCGACCGCTCCGGTGGTCGATGACGCGCGCAACACGTTTGGCTGGACCCTGGTTCCCGGTTATGACGAGCTGTCCGCTTACGAATACAGCGCCGACGCCGGCAAGACCTGGCAGCCGGTAACGGCCAACCCGCAGCCGGTGGGGGATCATGATTATCCCGCAGGCACGGTGCTGGTGCGCGTGAAAGGGGACGAAGCGGCAGGAACCGAGGCCGGTTTGCCGCTGGTTTCGGATAAACCGTTTACCGCGAACGGCGTTCGGGATACGTATGCCCTGTCGGGCACCTTGAAAAGAGAAGACCAGCTCCGGGTGGACGTTGAGGTCGAGCGTTTGGCCGATTACAGCGGACCCGCCTACGTGGTGTTTGAGCTGCTGAACGGAAACGAGCCGCTGCTGATCAACGCCATTCCGCTGCAGGAGGACAAGCTGAATGTTTCCCAATATTTTAATGTCAGCGGAGATAAGTACAGTGTCAAAGTGTTTGTGTTCGACGAGTTCAACAGCAACCTTGAAGTGCCGCTCCAACTGGCGAGACCGGTTGTGTTTCAGTAACGGGCAGAAAGAGAGGACAATACGGTGAAAAAATATGTGGCGGCCATCCTGGCGTTCCTGTTCGTACTTGCGCCGATTTCGGTCTACGCCGCGGCTTCCTTCACGCTGGAGTTAAGCGTGAAGGAGGTGCAGCGCGGCGGCGAAATTACACTTTCCGGAACGGTGGCGGACGAAACGGACGACGTCGTGGTCAAAATGGTGAGTCCGAATCAAACGGTTTTGTATATCGATGTTATCTCTGCCGAAAACGGCGTTTATTCGAAGACGGTGACGATTCCGGAGACGGAAGACCTGGCGCCCTCCGGCGTTTATACGGTCGTTGCCGGCAACGGCGGTTTGACGCAGTCCGGCACGTTTACGATTCCGGGCAAAGGCGGAAATAATCCCGAGCCTCCGGGTGAGGGACCTTCCAGACCAAGCAAACCGAGCGGAGGCTCGAATTCGAGTCCCGTAACAACGGCTCCACCGGCGAATAATTCCGTTTCCAAGGACATTCCGCCGGCCGCGGGACAGGTGAGCGGCGCAAACGTTCAGCCGGAATTGGCCAAGGACGGCCGATATATCGCCGGCAGCGACGCAATCGCGAAAGCCGCAGAGCAAGCGAAAGGCGCGGTAACGATCGAACTGCCCGCAGCGGCTGGAGAATCCGGCAGCCCGCTGGAAATTCCTGCGAAGTCCTTGAACGCCATTAAGGATAAAAATCTGGACCTCATCGTCACAACGGATAACCGCACGGTTCGTTTCCCTGCCGGCTCATTTGCGGTCTCGAACGATGATCTGTCGCGAGTCCGTGTCGTGCTGAACGCGGCCTGGAGCGATGAAGCCAAGGCGGTGGTCGAACAGTCGCTGCGCGTAAGTCCTGACTATACATCCACCGGCGTTGTGCTCTCCGTCGTGATTCAGCTAATCTCCGGCGACAACGTGACGGAAATCCATCAGTTGGACAAACCCGCTGTGGTGACGCTGAAGCTGACGGAAGAGCAGGCGAAGCGGATTTCCGCGGATCTTGCCGGCGTTTATTATGCGGACGGCAAAACGCTTGAATATACGCCGGGTACGGTGAAGAACGGAACGTTTAACTTTACCGTCGGGCATTTTTCCTATTACACGATTCTGCAATACAGCAAAACATTTGTGGATTTAGTCGGGCATTGGGCGGAAAGCTCCGTCAAATCGCTGGCCGCCAAGGGGATCGTGAAAGGCGTCGACGCGAACCATTACGCGCCGGGACGCAGCATTACCCGCGCCGAATTCGTCGCCTTGATCATGCGGACGCTTGAGCAATCGGACAAACCGCTGGCAGACCAGGGCGCCGAGGGGACATTTACGGACGTGCCGGCCGGCCAATATTACACCCGGAATGTGGCCGACGCAGCGGCGCTTGGCATCATTACCGGATACAACGGCAAATTCCGGCCGAACGACCAAATTACCCGCGAGGAAGCGGTCGTTGCGCTGGTCCGCGCTGCGGATTATTTCAACCTGGCGGCAACGAACGGAGGTCAGCCCGCTTTTGCCGATGCCGGCAGCATTTCCGGCTGGGCGAAGGCCGCCGCCAGCAGCGCATGGAGCAAAGGCCTGATTCAAGGCGACGGGAAGAAATTCAGCCCGGACCGGGCCGTGACCCGCGCCGAGGTTGCTGTTATGGTTAAACGGCTGATTACTAACAGTTCTCTATAATAGGTAGTTCAAAAAGTCATCTTTTGATCACGAAGCAGGGTCAAGTAGCGGACTCGACATCGAATCTTGAATTCAGCCGGGCCTTCCGTTGCTCACGTACCCAAAACGTACGCTCCGCTACTCAGTCCCTAGCTTCATCCAACCTTCTCGGTGCTGAAAACCTGACTTTTTGAACTTACATTATACATGCGAACAAGAGGAGGAGAACCAAACGCGATGAAGAAGAGGATTTTTGCAGCGCTCATGACGGTGCTGCTGCTGTGCGGCTTGATCGAGTCGATGATTCCGGGCGCCGTTCCCGTTTCCGCCGCGGCCGCGGGACCTGCGGTCCAGGGAGAACCGACGCGGAACGTCGCTTTGAACGCGTCCGTGACGGCCTCGGGGCAGTGCAACAGCAGCGAAGCCGCCAAATTTGCCATCGACAGTAAAACCGACACGAAATGGTGCGACAATACGAACGCCAAAATCAAATGGCTAAAGCTTGATTTGGGCCAAGTGTACAACATCAACGAATGGGTTGTCGTCAACGCGGGCATCAACGAAAGCAACAGCCCGTTCTGGAACACGAAAAATTTCCGCTTGCAAAAAAGCGATGACGGCAAAACCTGGACGGACGTCGACGTCGTGCAAAACAACGCGCAGACGATTGTCGACCGCTATTTGCCGGAGCCTTTTTCCGCCCGGTATGTCCGGTTCTACGTGAGCAAAGGAGCACATGACTCCAATACCGTGCGCTTGTATGAGCTTGAGCTGTACGGGGTTGATGCCGGTCAAACGCCGGCTTATCCGCCGGCCAACCTCGATCCGGTCGACTACGTGGACCCGTTCATTAATACGCTCGGCGACAACGGCCAGACGAACCCGGGACCGACGATGCCGTTTGGCCTCGTTTCCCTAGGGCCCGATAGCGATGGCGGAGCGTTCAGCGGGTACTACTACCAGGATAAGAACTTGAAGGGTTTCTCGCACCTGAGATTCAGCGGCGCAGGCTGCAGCGGGGCGGGCGGCAATATTTTGATGATGCCGGAAACCGGCTCTTTCACGAAAAACGTCAACGAGTACAAGCAAAAATACGATAAAGCCAGCGAACAGGCTTCCGCCGGATATTATGCGGTAAACCTGAACTCCGGTGTCGGCGTTGAGTTGACCGCTTCGGACAATGTGGGCTTTCACCGCTACACGTTCCCGGCATCGGCAACGACCGGCTCCGTGCTGGTCGATCTGTCCAACTCGTATGCCGGCATGATCGACGCCAATCTTAAAGTGGAAAACAACAATGAAATTTCCGGCATGGTCAAATCGAAAAACGTCTGCGGATACGGATATTACGTCATGTATTATTCCATCCAGTTCGATCATGATTTCGACTCCTACACGTCCTGGCAGGGCGATGCGACGGGAACGGACGCGGTGCGCAGCGGCGCAAACAGCGGCGTGTGGGTGAACTTCGCAAACGCCGCCGGCAAAGTGATTCAGGCGAAAGTGGGCCTGTCGCCGATCAGCGTGGAACAGGCGAAATACGAGCGCGATCACGACATCGAGGGCTGGGACTTCGACGCTCAGCACACCAAGATTCGCGGCGCTTGGAGCGATTTGCTCGGCAAAGTGGAGATCACCGATGCCGACGAAGAAAACAAACGGATTTTTTACACGCAAATGTACCATACGTTCCTTCATCCGAAAAACGTAACCAGCTCCGCCGGCACCTTCAAAGCAGGACGGGACGAAAACACGATCCGGCAGGCTTCCGAGCTGGGCGACGATTTTGAATACTACAACGGCTGGGCGACTTGGGACGATTTTCGCAAATACGCCCTGTTCTCCGTGCTGACGCCAACGGAATACAACAACATGGTGAAATCTTTGGCGGATCTGTACGAGACACGCGGCACCTATACGCAATTTGGGGACGGATACTGGCCGAGCCCGACAGTGCGGAACGAGTTTAACGGCGCGGTCCTTCTGGACGCATATGCCAAGGGATTCCGCGATTTTGACGCGTACACGGCGCTGAAGGGCATGGGCGTCGACGTGAGCAACTTCGGCGATCAGGATAAAGTGTCGGGTCAGTTGGAAAAAGCAAAAAGCGGTTATTTTCCGATGAAACTGGCCGAGCTGCTCGGGGACAAAGCGACGTACGAGAAATACAAGCAGGTAGCTCTGTCTTACAAGGACCTGTGGAATCCGGATCAGGTCGACGAAAACGGCGACAAGATCGGGTTCTTTACCCCGAACGGGATAACCGTTAGCAGTGGGGATGTGACGGCGGTGGACAGATACGCCTACCAGGGCAACCTGTGGCAGTACCGCTGGTCCGCTTCGCAGGACATCAAAGGTTTGGCTGAACTAATCGGCGGCAAAACGAAAATGGCCGAGCAGTTGACGGACTTCTTCATTAGAGACGAATATATGGCCGTCAACGAGCAGGATTTGGACGCGCCGTATTTGTTCAACTACCTGGGTTATCCGTATTTGACCCAATATTTTACCCGCGAGTATACGACGGAAGTGGTGACGCATAAATACCATAACCACGGGGCGTATTCCTATCCGCTGAAATCGCGCCTGTACCGGGCCGACCCGGAAGGCTACCTGCCGTCGATGGACGATGACGCGGGTGCAATGGCTTCCTGGTTCGTCTACAGCGCGATGGGGCTGTTCCCCGCCAATCCGGGCGACGCGGCTTTCCTGATCGGATCGCCGATTTTCTCGGAAGTGAAGCTGCATCTGGACGGCGGCAAAACGTTTACGATCAAAGCGAACAATGTGTCCGGCAAAAACCGCTTTATTCAATCCGCCACGCTGAACGGCGGGGAATTTGATCAAGCCTGGATCAAGTACGAGGATATTATGGCCGGCGGCACGCTGGAATTCGACATGGGTTCGGAGCCGAACACCGCCTGGGGCGCCAAGGCCAAAGCGGCACCGCCGATGACCGACTACGGCACCGATTTCGACAACTCCTTGTCCCGTCAAGCGCTGATCGCCGAAGGTTCGGCCTGGAAATACTACGACAAGGGTCAATACGCCGGCGACGGCTGGACAGGCGCGGCCTATGACGACAGCGCGTGGAAGTCGGGTCCGGCGCCGCTCGGATACGACAACAAAGGCTACGCGAAAACAGTCGTCAGCTATGGGCCGGACGGCAACAACAAGTACCCGGCGACATATTTCCGCAAAACGTTTGAGGTTGCGGACACCGCAGGCATCCTCGAACTGGACGCTACGCTGGTCCGTGATGACGGGGCCGTTGTGTACCTGAACGGGCACGAAGTCATTCGTACCAATATGCCAACCGGACCGGTTAGCTATAACACGTACGCCAATGCGACCGTTAATGACGAGCGGGACCGGAATGTTTTCCAAATTGATCCTTCGCTTCTGGTGAAAGGCACCAACGTGCTGACCGTAGAGGTGCATCAGGTGAATGCGACCAGCTCGGATATCGCCTTTGACTTCGGTCTTGTCGCGGTGAAGGAAATGGCGAAGCCGGCCGCGCCGACCGGACCGGTCGTGGACGATACGGCCAACACGTTCGGCTGGACTAACGTGCCGGGCTTCGAGCAGCCGTCCGACTATCAATTCAGCACGGACGGAGGCCGCACCTGGACGATCGCCACCGCCAATCCGCAAATCGTGGGCCCGGTCGCTTACGGCGCGGGCGTTGTGCAGGTGAGAATCAAGGCGAACGAAAGCCTGGGCGTAACCGCTGGGGAGCCGCTGCTTTCGGATGCTGCATACACCTCCGACATAAAATGGGACGTGTTTGACCTGAACGCCGATGTCAAACGGACCGGCAATATGGTCGTTGACGTGTCAGGCACGCTGAAAGGCGCTTATGCGGATTCGGCCGTTGCCGTCATCCAATTGATGAACGGCGGCCAACAGGCTTTTGTATCCAGCGCGGTGCCGGTGGCAACCGGAAACTTTGATCTGACGCAAAGCTTCAATGTCAACGCCAGCAAATATCAGGTAAATATCTACCTGGTCGACAAATACGACGGCAACATTTATGATTCGCTCTGGCTGGCCGAGCCGATCGTCTCGCAGGCCGAACCGCAGCCGGACCCGGGTACGCCGGGCGGCGAAGAGCCGGGACAGCCGGGACAGCCGGGCGAAGAAGAGCCGCTGCCGGAACCGCTGCCGGTACCGGTGAAAACGCCGGATGTGCCGGAACCAGCGGTGGAGCCGGAACCGCCGGCGGAAACGCCGAATTTCGAGGCGGCGGACGGGAAGTTGGCCATTCAATTTGAGGCTTACACCGGCTTGTCATCGGATAAGCACCCTAACGGCGCCCCGTTAGGCACGGAACCGAACAACGGCGGGACCGTGGTCAAAAACACCTTTAACGGCGCATGGCTGGCTTATCAACGCGCGGACTTCGGAACCGCGGGGATGAACCGGATTCAAGTGGTTTATGACGCCCCGACCGGGAGAGCGCCGGCCGACGCCAGGGCGGAAATCCGCCTAGGCTCGGTAGACGGCACCCTGATCGGCACCGTAGCGCTGACGAATACCGGCAGCAGCTGGGGAACGTACCGGACCGCCGCGGCGAACCTGAACACCACCGTCACCGGCGTCCAGGATGTATATATCGTGCTGAAAGGCACGACGACGGGTGATCTTCCGTATATCGGCAATTTCGACAGCTTTACGTTCGACAAAGTCAGAAGCGATTATGCCAAGCTGGAATTGGAAACCTTTGACGCATGGTCGACGGAGCTTAACCCGGCCAAAGGCACGCCGCTAAAAACGGAAAACGGAAAAAGCGGGAAGCAAGTAGCGAACACGTTCAATGGGGCGTGGCTTGCTTACAAAGGAATGGATTTCGGCAGCGCGGGCGTCAATCAGTTCGCGATCGAATACTCCGGCAACAGCAACAGCGTCCCGGCCGATGCCGCCGTTGAAGTTCGTCTCGGCTCCGTGAACGGAACTTTGGCCGGCAAGGCAGCCGTACCGCCGACGGCTGGCTCCTGGGGAACCTATAAAACGGCAACCGCCGAGTTGAACCGGACCGTCACCGGCGTTCAAGACGTTTATCTCGTGCTGACCGGTACGACCGATTCGAAATATACCTATATCGGGAACTTCGATAACGCCAGCTTTTCGCTGAAGACGGCGGAACCCGAGCCCGAGCCTAAGCCGGAACCGGGAGAGCCGAATGTGACCGTGGAGTTCGAAAGCTACAGCGGCTGGACGACGGAGGTCAGCACCTTCGGCAAAGGCGGGCTGAGGACGGAGAAGAACAACGGGAACAACACCGTCGTGAACAACACTTTTACCGGTGCGTGGCTGGTGTATAATGACGTCGATTTCGGCACCCAAGGGAAAAATTACATCGAGATCGAATATGACGCTCCATCCCAAAAAGCCCCGGCGGACGTCGTGGCCGAAATTCGCCTGGGGGATAAGGACGGCGAGTTGGTCGGACAGGTCCAACTGCCGAATACCGGCAGCGGTTGGGGGACGTACAAAATCCAAGGCGCCGCGCTCGATCAGACGCTGCCCGGCAAGCAAACGATCTGCGTCGTACTGAAAGGCTCGACGACGTCCGGACTGCCCTACGTGGGCAATATGGACCGAATGATTTTCTCCAAGCGGTAAAAATAAAAGGAGCCGTACCCCGGAAGCCATCTATGGCAGACCTGCTAGGGGGCGGCTCCTTTATTTTTGGATGAGAAGTAAGGAAACAACGGTAAAAAGCTCCATTTTCGGCTTAACCTAGAAATCGGAGCTTGACCGCCTGTTGCCGAAAAGCAACCACCCGTCGGCCTTGTAAAATAGCGGCAATTGATGTGCTTATTATCCGCAGCCGAGCATATTTATCCCCGTTAGCGGCATTTTTTGTCCTTATTTTTCTATGAAATAGTCCAAAACGCCCCATTTCCATATGACGGGGGAAAATAACGACATAAATTGCCTCTATTTCTCTCAATGAACGGATATCGCCGAAATAACGACACTTTTTGCACCTATTTTTTATAGCTGTTTATTTGAATCAACCAGCCGGCCTGTGCGGCAGCGATTATTCCGGCTCTCCCGACAGCAGTCTAAGCAAATTCTCGGGAATGTTGATCTTGCGGTCGTCGATCAGCAGCTGAAATTCGCCTGCCGCGGCGGCCTGATTAGCAAGCTTGATCTCCTCCATCTCCCGCTGCAGCTGCTCCATTTTTATATCCAGCTCGTACGCGGTGTCGGCGGCTTTTTTTAAATCCTGAAGCAGCCGCTCCGGGACGGACTCATTGTATTTGTAAAAAATTTTGTGCTCCAGGCTGGCCCAGAAATCCATGGCGATCGTACGGATCTGAATTTCCACGCACACCGGCTCTTCGCCGTCCGACATGAACACGGGAACCTCGACCAGCATGTGCAAACTTTTGTAGCCGTTCGGTTTCGGGTACTTGATGTAATCCTTGATCGACAGCACGTTTAAATCCTTCTGGTTTTGCAGCATTTGGCTGATCCGGTATATGTCCGAAATGAAGGAGCAGGTGATCCGGATGCCGGCGATATCGTGGATGCTGCTTTTGATGCCGTCCAGGGAGAGCGGACCGCCTTTGCGGTAAATTTTCCTCATGATGCTCTCCGGGGATTTGAGGCGCGATTTCGTATGCTCGATCGGATTATAGTCGTGCAGCATTTGAAATTCTTCCTGCAGAATCTCGATTTTCGTCTCCATCTCGTGCAAGGCGAACTTATACATCATCAAAAAACGGGTCAGCTTTTTCTGTAAGGCTCTCATTTGTTCCAAGGGTAAAGAAATATCGGTCATGTTTACCGTCCTTTTTTGGCTAAGAAGTCTGAAAATAATTCAATAAGTTTATTATACCGCAGGGGGGAAGGTAGATTCCAGAAAGGGGGATGCTATAATGGTAAATATAGTTAAGGAGGGGGGATATGCGCTTTGACACCATCGAACAATTAAAAAAAGAGCCGGACGCAGTTCGGCCATTCCCGCCGGCGGCCGTCAAAAATCTGGACGAGGTATATCGGATAGAATGGACGTACAACTCGAATGCGATTGAAGGCAACACGCTTCCCCTCTTTGAAACGAAGCTCGTGCTTGAGGAAGGTTTAACGATCGGCGGCAAAAAGCTGCGCGAGCATTTTGAAGTCGTCAATCACTCCGAAGCTATCGATTACGTTAATCGCATTAGGACCACTGCAAATAGGGGGAATATCATGAGAACGGAAGACCAAATCAAGCGCAAACTATATGAATTAAAACAACTGTCGGCCAAAAGAGCTAATGACCCTGTTGTACAAGCCCAGATTGAGATGCTGGAATGGGTGTTAAACCAGCCGATCGAGAAATACCACGTTTAAGAGGTTGTTCAAAAAGTCATCTTTCCATGACGAAGTCGTTCATGAAGCGGGTTCGACGTCGAATCTTGAATTCAGCCGGGCCTTCCGTTGCTCACGTAGTCTCAACTACGCTCCGCTACTCAGTCCCTAGCTTCATCCGACCTACAGCGTTTTGAAAAAACGCACATCGGAAGCATACGCTTCGGTCCTGAAAACCTGACTTTTTGAACACGAACTTTAAATAAAAGTTTGGTATAATAAATTGGGTATGATAAATTTGGCATAATATAGAATGATTGGCACATGTTAAAACCGAATATGAACAAAAACCATGTAAGGAGCGATCGCAATGGCAAACATCGTTTTTATCTCACCGGGCAAATACATTCAGGGCGCAGGCGCTTTGCAGGAACTGGGCAAACACATTAAAGAGCTGGGCCGTAAACCGCTGATCATTGCCGATGAGGTGGTTTGGGGCATTACCGGGGACGTGATCAAGCAAAGCTTGTCCGCGGAGGGCAAGGAGTTTCATTTCGTTTCTTTTAACGGCGAAGCTTCTTCCAATGAAGTGAACCGCATCGCCCAGGAGGGGCGGTCGCAATCCGTCGATTTCGTCATTGGCGTCGGCGGGGGCAAAACGCTGGACACGGCCAAGGCCGTTTCCGACGAACTGAAATCCAAAGTGGTGATCGTTCCGACCACGGCGTCGACCGATGCGCCCACAAGCGCTTTGTCCGTAATCTATAGCGATGCAGGGGTATTCGAGTCCTACCGGTTTTACCATAAAAATCCCGACTTGGTTCTGGTCGATACCGCCGTTGTGGCTAAAGCGCCCGCCCGCCTGTTCGCTTCGGGGATCGCCGACGCGATGGCAACTTGGATTGAAGTGCGCGCCACGGTAAAAAGCAACGGTACCGCCATGTCCGGGGGTAAAACGAGCATTGCCGCGCAAGCGATTGCCCAAGCCTGTGAAGAAACGCTGTTCAAGTACGGAATTCCCGCTTATCAAGCTGTGCAAAAAGGGCTGGTTACCCGGCATGTGGAGGCGGTTGTCGAAGCGAACACCCTGCTGTCCGGCCTCGGTTTCGAAAGCGGCGGTTTGGCGGCGGCCCACGCGATCCACAACGGATTTACGGTGTTGTCCGGCGATATCCATCACTTAACCCACGGCGAAAAGGTAGCCTACGGCACGCTGGTTCAATTGATGCTGGAACTGCATCCCGAGGCGGAGATCATCAAGTATATTGACTTTTACCAGGAACTGGGGCTTCCGACAACCTTGAAGGAACTGCACCTGGAACATGTGACTTTTGAGGAACTGCTGAAAGTGGGCCAAGCCGCCACGCAGCCGAATGAAACGATGGTGAATCTGTCGAGCGAAATCACGCCCGAGCAAGTAGCCAACGCCATCTTGGCGGTTGATGTGTTGAGCAAGCAGGTGGGATCGGCTTAAACCGATCGGTTCAGCGTTATATCGCAGGGCGAAATCAGCCGGAGAAAATCCAAAAAGCGGAAGTGCATGCAACTCGTGCGCTTTCGCTTTTTCTTTGTACTTTAGTTACTTTGTTCTAATTTTCAATAGTTAACTTTTTGTAACTTATTCCGGAAAAATAAGCACTATTTTTTTGGAACTTCAGTCTTATCAAGGTCATAAAAGTTACAAAATTTTAAGTTATAAAGTCCTACAATAAAACGGTTACTTATATTATTTTCCAGATATGTGAATAGGCATTCCATTTTTTAGGTAGTGCATTCAGCGAATTTTTAGCTTAACGTTTTATTTAGGCATGCGGGGGCGGCGGTTCAAGCCGAGAGTACGCACCAGAAAATGATGGCATTCGTCGGTCGGCAGATAGGACGCTCCCAAACACGCCCGGGATAAGAAGCGTTACTAAATCTTATTTTTCACGTGTGAGCAATTTGTATTAAGCGTTTGAACACGTAATTTGCCCAATGCATGTCAGCTCCATCGGTTGCTCCGCCTGCGTACATACCGTTAAGAGACGGAGAGGAACTGGGGCAA
Organism: Paenibacillus macerans; assembly: GCF_900454495.1. Lineage (NCBI taxonomy): Bacteria > Bacillati > Bacillota > Bacilli > Caryophanales > Paenibacillaceae > Paenibacillus > Paenibacillus macerans. Next base: position 3,754,080 of record NZ_UGSI01000001.1, on the reverse strand, counting down.
CCGACGAAAAAATTTGCAGCATCCGATTATGCATAAGGAGGAGAACAACCAGTGAAAAAAACATCACAAATGCTGTTTCGTATGATGCTCGCTGCAGTGATCGTTTCGGCCGCAATCATTTCGCCGTTCGGCACGGTCAAAGCAGCCGGGACAAATGCCGAACAGCCTTGGTTCGACATGTCCAAATCCCCTGAGGAGAGGACCGAGCTGCTGCTTCGGGAAATGAAGCTTGAGGAGAAGATCGATTTTGTAACGGGGGACGTTAACAACAACTACGGCTTTTACAATGCCCCGATTGAACGCTTGGGAATCCCCGCGTTGACCATGGCCGACGGTCCGACCGGCGTCCGTGTGGCGAACTCCGAAATTCAGGGTAAAAAATCAACGGCTTTTCCGACGCCGATCGCGCTGTCAGCCACCTGGAATACGGAAACGGCGGCGCGCTACGGAGATCTGGTCGGCAATGAGGCGTATAATACGACTCATAACGTCTTGCTTGGACCGGGTTTCGATATCGCACGGCTGCCTTGGGGCTCCCGCAATTTTGAATCGCTTGGTGAAGACCCGCTCCTGCAATCGAAGCTTGGGGTCGAATATGTGAACAGCGTGCAGAAATATCCGGTGATTGCCACCGCCAAGCATTATTTGCTGAACAATCAAGAGACGGACCGGTTTGCGGTGGACACCCGGGCAAGCGAACGGGCGATTATGGAAATTTACTCCCGCCCGTTTGCGGCTGCGGTGAAAGAGGCCGACCTCGGTTCGGCCATGTGCTCCTTCAATCGGATCAACGGTGTTTTCGCCTGCGAAAATGAGACGGCGCTGACGAAAATTCTTAAAGACCGCCTTGGCTTTAAAGGGTTTATTATGAGCGACTACGGCGCCAATCTAAGTACGGCGGAGTCGGCGCTGGCCGGCCTCGACCTGGAAACGCCGGGCAAGCCTTATGGCGAATGGGGAGACAAGCTGTTGGCCGCCGTTAAGAACGGCCAGGTCGGAGAAGATGTAATCGATGGAATGGCTCGAAGAATCTTAGTACAGATGTTCGATAAAGGATTGTTCGATAAGCCTGCCGTGAACGTGCAAATCCCCGCCAAGGAACATGGCCAAGCCGCGCTGGAAATGGCCGAAGAAAGCATGGTGCTGCTCCAGAACGAAGATAACGCGCTTCCGCTGCATGCGGACAAGCTGGACTCCATCGCCGTCATCGGCCCGGATGCGGACAGCTACGCTACGGTTGGCGGCAGTTCCCTGGTCCAGCCGACGTATACCGTAAGCCCGCTGGAAGCGATCCGGGAGCAGGCCGGAAAAGGAGTTCAAGTGGAGTATGCGCCGGGAACCGACCCGATCTCCACCGGAGATATCGTCAACGGCCCGTCCGCGGTGCCTTCTTCCATGCTGTTCCCGGCAAGCGGCAAATCATCCGCTTACGGGTCATCCAAAGAATCGGGACTGCATGGGGAATACTGGACCAACAACAAAATGGAAGGCGAACCGTCCCTAACCCGAACGGACCGCCAAGTCAACATGAATCTCGGCTTTTATAACTATGATGGGCTGAATGGGCAATCCCAGAAGTTGACGAAGCTGCCCAACGAATATAACGGCATGATGTCAGCGCGTTGGACCGGCTCGATCGCCGCGCCCAAAACCGGCGAGTATACGTTGTCCATTACGAGCATCGGATCCGGCAAGCTGTATTTCGACGGCGAGTTGTTGATCGACAACAAGGGCGAAAAGGTGGAAACAAGCAAAGCCAAGGTGAACCTCACCGCCGGAGAAAAACACGACGTCCGCATCGAATACCGCACGGATTGGCCGGACAACCTGGATTCCGATTTCGGCGGACTGATCCGGTTCGGATGGGAACCGCCGGCCGGAGCGGTCGATGTAACAATGCAGAAGGCGGTTGATCTCGCCAAGCGTTCCGATGTCGCTATCGTCGTGGTTCGCACTTATGAAAGCGAAGGGTATATCGACCGTTCCGATTTGGAGCTGCCGAACAACCAGGACCAATTGATTGCCGAGGTGGCTGCCGCCAATCCGAACACCATCGTCGTTTCGATGAGCGGCCGGGCGGTCGAAATGGACACCTGGCGGCAGAATGTTAAAGGCATCCTGCAAGCCTGGTATGCCGGGCAGGAACAAGGTCATGCCATCGCGAACATTTTGTTCGGCAAAGTCAACCCTTCCGGCAAGCTGCCGGTGACTTTCCCGGTGGACGATGAACACACGCCGGTGTCGACCGAGCAGCAGTTCCCGGGCATCGACAGTAAGGCCGATTACAGCGAAGGCGTGATGGTCGGTTATCGCGGTTACGAGTTTAGCGGCATCAAGCCGGCGTTTGCCTTCGGACATGGCTTGTCGTATACGAATTTTGAGTACCGCAACGCGAAAGCCAAGGTAAGCGGCAATAAAGACGACCGTAAAATCAAAGTATCGCTAAATTTGCGCAATACCGGCAAGGTTACGGGGGCGGAAGTGGTGCAAGTGTACACCGGTAAGCTGCCGGCCGCAGTTGAAACGGCGCCGAAACAGCTGGCCGGATGGGCCAAGGTCGAGCTTCAGCCGGGCAAGCAGAAGCGGGTGGAGATTGAACTGGATCCCCAAGCGCTGTCTTATTGGGACGAGCAGTCGGGCGAATGGGTGATGCCGCAAGGCAAAGTTCCGATTTATGTCGGCAGCTCTTCCGAGGATATTCGCCTGAATACCAGCGTGACCGTCGGAAGCCCGTCGGGGAAATAACATCTTGTTGCACGCCCGTCATCCGCTTAAGGACGGAATAAAAGAGTAGCGGAAAGAGCCGCAGCACTTTGCTTCGGCTCTTTCTGTGTATAAGCAAAGAGAAAGGGGGAGGCGCTTATCCGTTACCGGGTTGTTTTGACTTTTATCGCGTGTGTTGTTGTCCTGCTGTTCCTGCAGTTGTCCCGCACCGGCTTTTCGGCCGGCGAACTGACTGTGGAATCCTGGCTGACGACGCCCGATCGAAATAATCTGTTGACGCCCCAGCCGGTATCGGTCTTCAGCGGGACAGGCAAATACGGCGACGCGGTCATCGAAGTGGATGCCGGCCGGCGATATCAGACGATCGAAGGGTTCGGCGCGGCCGTTACCGGTTCAAGCGCTTATTTGATCGGCGGGAAGCTGTCCGCTTCGCAGCGCGAGGCGCTGCTGGACGATTTGTTTACGGACCGCGGAATTCGCCTCAGCTACGTTCGCCATACGATCGGAGCGTCCGATTTTTCGGTGGATGAATCCGGCAAGCCGAGCAGCTATACCTATGACGATGTTCCTCAGGGGGAAACGGACTTTGAATTAAACAACTTCTCTGTTCAGCGGGACGCCCGGGTCATCGACCTGATGCGGGAAATCGTCAATAAAAATCAACAGCTTAAGGTCCTCGGCACTCCCTGGACCGCTCCGCCCTGGATGAAATACGGGGAAACCGTATATAACGGCTGGTACTTGGATTATACCGACGAGCGGGTCTACCGCGCATATGCCGATTATTTTGTCAAATATATTCAGGCATACGAAGCGGCGGGCGTTCCGATCGATGCGATTACGGTGCAAAATGAACCCGAATTCACCACCCCGGATTATCCGAGCATGAGCATGGGGGCGGAGGAGCAGGCGAAATTTATCGGCGGCTACCTCGGCCCGGCCATCGAGCAGAGCGGGCTGGGCACCAAAATTATCGCCTACGATCACAACTGGGATCTCGGCGAATCGTATGCGCGAACCGTGCTGGGCGACGGGGAGGCGAGCAGGTATACTGAGGGGACGGCTTATCACTGCTACGGCGGCGAGCCGAATGTGATGACCAGGATTCATGACGCGTTCCCGGACAAGGCGGTCTATTTTACGGAATGCAGCGGCGGGAGCTGGAGCGAGGATTTCGGGAGCAACCTGAGCTGGCTGATGTCCAAGCTGCTCATCGGCGCCACCCGCAACTGGGCGGAGACGGTGCTGCTCTGGAATTTGGCCCTTGATCCGGAGGGCGGTCCGGTAAATGGGGGCTGCGCGGATTGCCGCGGCGTCGTGACCATCGACCCGGAGAGCGGTGCGGTAACCCGGAATGCGGAATATTACGCGCTGGGCCACGCCAGCAAATTCGTAGGTCCCGGAGCGGTCCGGATCGAATCCTCGCCGGCCGAAGCGGACATCGAGAACGTGGCGTTCCGCAACGCGGACGGCACGATCGTATTGATCGCCGCCAATACCGGCGAGACGCCGCACACCGTCAAGGTGGTCTGGAAATCGCGTTCATTCGTCTACTCGCTGCCCTCACATTCAGCGGTCACGTTCAGGTGGCCGGGCTAAGATTTAAGAAATAGGTTTTTAAACCGGCCGACGGAAAAATTTCATAATTCATCCGGCCAGAGCTCGCTCCGGTGCAACACCTCAAGTTATTAACGGCGTCTGCACCGCATCGAGAGTCCGTAATAATATTAAACCTATTATTCTGGGCAAGCGAAGCAGATCGTTTCTGGCGATCCCCCAAGCATTCTCTTTCGAGAGCATCGGTAAAGACGGACGCGCTCTTTGTCTCGGAGAAACCGTGATCCTGACCGCTGAGATCAATCCGTTTATCACCCGTCTTAGAAAGCATAATATAAAGGTAACGGCCTTGCATAACCACTGGCTTTTTGATAAACCCAACCTTTGGTATATTCATTTTGAAAAGAAAGAGAAACCCTTGGTATTTGCCAAAGAAGTTCGCAATGCGTTGGACGTTTTGACAACCCGGATTGTAACACCGTAAGGAATACCGACGTTGCTTAGCTGCCATATAAAAAGTCCTCAAACCCGTTGGATCGGTTTGAGGACTTTGTCATTTTACGGACCTTTGCCGCGGCGCAATCGGGCGGTCTCTATCGATCATTCTCATCCACGGACACGATCAGTTGATCGACCGTAATTTCCAAAGCATTGCAAATCTGCTCCAGCGTGCGGATATAGACTCTGTCCACGGAATCGGAACAAAGATGGTTGATGGTCGCAATCCGCATATTCATCGACAGGGCGAATTGTCTTTGCGAAATATTCCGTTCGGCAAGGATTTCCCGTAAGCGTATACGAATTTTCATAGTTCCTCCATTACCTTAAAGAGTAAACGCAATTATTATAGCATAGTTCGGAAAAAAGTGTATTGACCTATACCCTTAAGAGTAGTATATTGGCAATAGGAATTTTACTCTTAAGAGTAATAAATTTTGGGAGGTGAAATCCATAGCTAAAGAAAATAGGGCGTCCTTTTTCGGAAAATCCGAAAGAAATCCGTCTTACGGTGCGGCTTGATAAGAGGCATAATGATATCCTCGAACGCTATGCAGCAAAGCATAAGGTGACTAGAAACGAGGCTATGAGACGGGGCATCGAGAAACTGGACGACCATGCATAAGAAAGGGAAGTGGCTCACTCCCACAAAAGAATTCGCCACTTCCGCCACGCAGTTGCCTGATCGACAGACTGCACCCTAAATTTAACATGTGTATGTCTTTCTTTCAAGGCGCCGCGACCCACTACGAAAGGAAGATGAAAATGAAAAGCATACTGGAAGCCTTATACTGCGGTGAAATCCACCCGGAGGCAACGATTGTCCCTGCAAATCCCGAGTACCGAGCCGTAAATCGAAAACTATCCGAGGCCATACAAATGTGGAAAGAGAAGCTTAGCTTTCGCCTAATGAGTTTAAGCAGCTTGAGGTTATGCTGGATTTACGTCTCGAGTCGGAATCGTTATTGGCTGCAGCTTCTTTTGTGAACGGCTTTCAACTGGGGACGCTGATGATGATCGATGTGTATTCGGCTAAGGATGGGCTTGGGTTGTAGTGTAGATAACGATCGTTAGATACGCCGAGATTGCACCGACGTAAGTCCGAGTGAAGTCCATGGGAAATCCTTAGAAAGTCCGTGCTTAGCCGTAATTATATAACTAGTCTGAAGTATCCATTTCCTCACGTTACCCCGCAAGCGAACGAAGTGCAAAAGTGCAGTTCATTCGGCCCCAATCAAGCCATTTATACGGGTTCAAATGCAAAAGTGCAGGCGATTTTTGCCATTTTGATCAAACTTGTCTCCAAACCTCATTTTCAACTGCACTTTTGCATTTCACTGGGCAAATTTACCGATTTTAGCTTATTTCAACTGCACATTTGCATTTGGAGCGGCCGTGGCGTGGGAACCACTGGTATTTGGGGCGGCCGGGGAGCTGGAATCACGGGGCATTTGGAGCTTTTTGAGCTGAATCTTCTGATATAATAGAGTTGCTTAGACGAAAATAGAAACCGGCGAGGTATAAATACACTAGAATCGTGTTTTGGTCATAGAAGAGAAAGGATGGTCGGAAGCTGATGAAAATTTTTCACACGGCGGACTGGCATCTGGGGAAGCTGGTGCAGGGCGTATATATGACGGAGGATCAGCGGCACGTATTGCAGCAGTTTGTAAATGAGATTGAAGCGGAGCGGCCGGATGCGGTAATCATTGCGGGCGACTTGTACGACCGGGCGGTTCCGCCGACGGAGGCCGTGCAATTGCTGGACGATGTGCTGGAGAGCATCGTGCTGCGGCTCAAGGTGCCGGTGCTGGCAGTGGCCGGGAATCACGACAGCCCGACGCGGCTGGATTTCGGCCATCGCATCATGAGGGCGTCGGGATTACATATTGCGGGGGTGCTGTCCTCCCCGCTTGAACCGGTGGTGCTACGCGACGAGCATGGGGAGGTTCATTTCCATCTCGTCCCTTATACCGAACCCGGCAAAGTGCGGCAGACGTTCGGCGAGCAGGAGGTCCGCACCCATGATGACGCGATGCGGGTCATTACGGACGCGATCAAACGGACGATGGATCCGGGCGCGAGACATGTGTTGGTCGGACATGCCTTCGTGACGCCGCACGGGGAGCCGGAAGCGAACACCAGCGATTCGGAGCGGCCGCTGGCGATCGGTGGAGCCGAGCATGTGAGCGCCCGGCATTTTGCCGGATTTCATTATACGGCGCTGGGGCATTTGCATCAGGCGCATCATGTCGCTAATGAAACGGTCCGTTATGCCGGTTCGCCGCTAAAATATTCGATTTCCGAGGAGCATCACCGGAAAGGATATTTGATCGTCGAGCTGGACGGCGCGGGGCTGGCGCGGGTGGAGCGGCGGCCGCTTGTCCCAAGGCGCGATATGCGCACGGTGGAAGGGCTGATCGCCGATATCGAGCGCCATCCCGTCAACGAAGATTACGTGTTTGTGCGCCTGCTGGACGAGGCGCTGGTGCTGTCCCCGATGGAACGGGTGCGCTCGGTGTATCCGAACGCCATGCATGTGGAGCGGAAACAGGCGATCCGCGGCCTGACGGGAGATCTGCAGGAAACCCAGGGCCGCGCGCAAATGGACGGGTATTCTTTGTTCAGGGCTTTTTATCAGGAAGTTACGGGCGACGAGCCGTCCGCGGAAACGGAACGGCTGTTTGCCGAGACGCTGCAGGAAATCGTCTTGAAGGAAGGGGAACGGGATGAAGCCATTGAAGCTGACGATGACGGCGTTCGGGCCGTATAAAGATACGGAAGTCATCGATTTCTCCGAGCTGGAGGAACATCGCCTGTTTGTGGTTTCCGGGAATACCGGAGCGGGTAAAACCTCGATTTTCGACGCGATCTGTTTTGCCTTGTACGGCAGCGCCAGCGGCGAAGACCGGAATGACAGCAAGATGCTGCGCAGCCACTTCGCGGACGATCAGGTATACACCTCGGTGGACTTCGAATTCGAGCTAAAAGGGCACGTATACCGGGTGTTCCGGCAGCTTGCCCACGTTAAAGCGGGCAACAAGGTGGCGACGGGCGACCGGTACGAGCTGTATGAATTGGCGAATGGAGAAGAGATCCCTCTGACCGACCGTCAGATCGTTTCGCAAATCGACCAAAAAATCCGCGAGCTCATCGGCTTGACCAAAGAGCAGTTCATCCAGATCGTTATGCTGCCGCAGGGCGAATTCCGCAAGCTGCTGACGTCGGAGACGGAGAATAAAGAGGAGATTTTGCGGCGGATTTTCAAGACCGGACTGTACAAGCACGTCGCCGACCACCTCAACGAAAAGCGCAAGGAAATGCAGCAAATTTGCCACAGTCTGCAAAAGACGCGGGATTTGTACATAGAGCAGGCCAAAAGCGCTTTGGGCGGGCGCGAAGGCTCCGCGCTGCACACCGTTTTTCGGCAGGAATATTACAATACCCATCAGGTGCTCGAGGCGCTGGATCAGGAGATCGCCTATTTCGCCGGACAGACCAACGAGAAAAAGCAACAGCTCGAGCGGGAAGCGGCCGAGCATCAGCGGCAAACGGCGTTATATCATCAGGCCAAAAGCGTCAACGAGCAGTTTGATCTCCTCGAGCAGAAAGCTGCAGCCTGGCAGCAGCTGGCCGAGCAGGAGCCGGAATACCGGGAAAAAGCGGCGCGCCTTAAGCGGGCGGAGCAGGCCGTGCATTTGCAGGTGTATGAACGGCATGATGCGGAAGCGGCGGACGATTTGGCGCGAAAAGAAAAGCTGCTGGAAGCGGCCCAGGCCCAAAACGAGACGGCCAAGCGGCTGTTGGAGACGGCAGCGGCCCGGTATGCCGAGGAAGAAGGCAGGAAGGAAGATAGGGAGCAGGCTTTGCGCGAGCTTGACCGGCTGCAGGGCTTTCTGCCGACGGTCAAAGAGCTTGACGCCAAGCGGCAGCTTGTCGCCGCGCTCGCCGCGGCAGCCGAGAAGCTGTCCAAGCAGGCGGAGCAAGTTCAGCGCGAGTTAGAGCTGCTAAGGACGGAGCGGTCCGCCAAGGGGGGCCGGGTCAAAGAAATCGAAGAGCGGGTGGCCTTGTTGCCGGATAAATCCGCGAGATTGGCCGTTCTTAGGCAGCAGGCCCAGATCGTGCAGGAGTATTTGAAGCTGTCCGAAAAAGCGAAAAAAGAGCGGGAAACCGAGCAGGGGGCGAAGGCGGCTTACGAACATGCCAACGAGCTGTATACGGCGCTGGAGGAGCGTTGGATGGAAGGGCAGGCGGGTTTACTCGCCGCTCTTCTGCAGGACGGCGAAGCCTGCCCGGTGTGCGGCAGCGTTCATCATCCCCAGAAGGCGGCGGCTTCGGGAGATGCGCCGGACAAAGCAGCGCTCGACCGGCTGCGCCGCGACAAAGCGGATGCCGAAAAAGCCTACCTGCAAGCGCAGGCGGAACTCGCCGCAACGCGGCGGCAAATGGACGAGCGGCTGCAGGAGGTGCGGGAGCATGGATTTGATCCCGCCGACATCCGCCATGTTTATGACGAACTGGTGAAGGAAGGGAAAGCGCTGGCCGCCGAGGAAAAAGCGCTCAAGGAACAGCACGCCGGGCTGTTGGAGCTGCGCAAGGAACTGGAAGCTCTGGAGCAGCGGTTGGAGGAGCTGCGGTTGCGAAAAGAGCGGGCCGACCATGCCAGCCAGGAGCAGAAGACAAGTTATGCGCGGGAGAAGGCGCTGTTCGATCGGGAGCTGGCGGCCTTGCCCGAGGATGCTCGCAGCTTGAATCAGCTGGAAGAGCGGATTCGGCAGGCGGAGCAGCGGAAGACTTTACTGGAGGCGGCTTGGCATGAAGCGCAGCAGCGCTACCAGGAAGCGAACGGGCAGAGCATCAAAGCCGGGGAAAACCTGAGCCATGCGGAGAGCCAGCTTGCGGACGCCCGGGCTCAGCGGGAGAAGGCCCGGCAAAGTTATGCCCAAGCTTTAACCCAGGCCGGCTTCGCCGCGGAGGAAGAGTATAAAGCCGTGAAAATGGCGGATGCCGAACGCCAGGCGCTGAAGGAGCAAATCGAAGCCTACAACGCCGCCGTGGCCGCCAACCGGGCCCAGCTTGAGGAAATGAGGGCGCAATTGGCCGACAAGAAGCGGCAGGACCTGGCCTCCATGGAACTGCGGCTGCAAGAGCTGGAGCGGCAAGTGGAGACGTTGCGGAAGGAGTGTCTGCTGGCCGAAACCCAATGCAAAAAAGCGGAGGAAAGCAAGCAGGACATTGTGCGCGCGGAGCAAACGTGGCAGGAAGCCGAACGGGAGCATGGGCTGGTCAAAGGACTGTATGACGTCGTGCGCGGGGAAAACAGCAAAAAAATCTCGTTCGAGCGTTATTTGCAAATTGAATTTTTGGTCAAAATCATCCACCATGCCAACGAGCGGCTGGCCCGGATGTCCGGCGGCCAATTTTACCTCGTCCGCAGCGAACGGATGGAGAAACGCGGGAAACAAAGCGGCCTCGGACTCGACGTGTACGACAATTATACGGGCCAGCTTCGCGACGTCAAGACGTTGTCCGGCGGGGAAAAATTCAACGCCTCGCTGTGCCTCGCGCTCGGCTTGGCCGACGTGATTCAGGCCTACGAAGGCGGGATTTCGCTGGAAACGATGTTCATCGATGAAGGCTTCGGCTCGTTGGACGAAGAATCGCTCAACAAGGCGATCGAAACGCTGATCGACCTGCAGCAATCCGGGCGCATCATCGGCGTCATCTCGCATGTGCAGGAACTGAAGCAGGCGATCCCGGCCATTCTCGAGGTCAAGAAAACGAAAGAAGGCCACAGCCACACGCGTTTTGTGCTGACCTGATTTGCGGTTGACGGCCGCCTGTTTTTTTCGCTAATTTTGCATTATTGATCATAAGACATCATAAGTTGAGTCCCGATTCGTAATTTGATGAAAGACGTAAAGAAAAAGATGACTTCGGCGGTTACCGAGGCCATCTTCTTTGCGTTCGTAAATTCCCTGATATCAACTGCCCAACTGCGACTTCACCTGTTGAATTTCCTGGTTGTCGGCCATCATGGCCGGTTGGTAAAAGCCTTTGGATTGGGCGAGCTGAAACAGCTCGTATTGCGATGCTTCACAATTGTTTCTGATCTGCTGAATCGTGGCTCTCAGCTGGGGATTGGCGCATTCCGAGATCACGTTGGTATAGGTCGTCAAGCTGCTTTTGACCATGGAAAGCGCATCGTTGACCATTTCTTTGTCCTGCATCATGTTGACCTGCCTCCTCCCTATTTCAAAAATGACATCAGCTGCTGTTTGGTGTTTAACGCGGCCTGGGCCGATTTCTCAAAATAAGCTTTCACCTGCGGATCGGTGCATTGCTGCGCGTAGGTCAGCATCTTTTGGTTTTCCGTCTCGTGGGCGCCGATCAGATGCCGCAGGTTTTGCAGCTCCACTTGATTGATTTGGGCCATCCTCTCGCTCCTTTCATTGGAATTCACTGGTTATTGTCTTCCGATTGCGGACAAATATGCGGGCAGCCGCGTTTTCCCGCTCCAGGAAAGGGCGAATGATGAATGAATTGTGACGGCTCGCGTTCGAAACTATGGCATTGCCTATAAATTTCCGCGTCAGTTCCCGGTCAGTTCCCGGACTTGCCATCCCCAAATGCTGCTGTTCTAATCTCCAACATTTTGCTAACCCGTGTCCTAAGTCATAGATATTATGAAAATAGTCACTGTAATTTTAGAAGTAATTGTTAAAATTTAGTAGTCTCGCTTATAACTTTGGACTCAACTTTATAATCAATGCTTGACAGTCAAGCCGGCAACCAATCGTGGCAAGAAGTGCCGGAAGGGCGTTGAAGGCTTGAGGACAGGGAAGGCTGGTGGGGTGGTCGGCAGATCAACATCCGCTGTCCGGACGCTTTGCACGATTATCCCATTTGGTCAGGAAGCAGAGAAGAAGATAAATTCAAGAGAAGGAGGTATATTCGGGAGAAGAAGATCACCTGAACCGCCTCATTTTTTCCTTTTCTCATTTTTCTTTATCCCGTACACAAGCCCCCCTTGCCCCTGAACGAAAGGGATAATCGTGCAAGGCAACATGCAGGGACACCAGGACACGAACGCTATATAGACATATAGACAGCCACCTCAGTCCGGCATCCTGGAATCCATGGAGCCAAAGTCACAATATTCGTCAAGCACTGATCTCGGTTTTGAGCCTAACTTTGTTGTGTAAATCATCATAAAAAAGGTGGCGAACTTTATGATCGGGCCAGTCAAGCCAAGCGAAACAGCTAGGCCAAACAACCCAGACAATCCAAACAACCCAGACAACTTAAACAAGCCGTTGCGTTCCTCCGGACGGATCGGATTTTTTAGATCGTTAACCGGAAAAATACTTGCCGTCCTGCTATCGTTGATAGCGGTTTGCGCCGTGTCCTTTGCGCTGGTCTCGCACACGGAGATTCAAAGATCGATGACCAGCCAAATGAAAAGCGACGGGACGACTCTTGTGGCCAACATCAAGCGGGAAATCGTCAAGGATGAGCTGCTGAATTTGCAGGAATTGCAGCAGGTGTTCCAGACGATCCAACAGGACAGCGGCGGCAATATCGTCTACATTTCGCTTGCCGATGCCAAGGGGCAGGTGATCGTTTCGGACAGCAGCCTGCGCAAGGAGGGGGAAGGCGCTGTAGCGGATGCTGTCTCTTCGGCTTCGGCGGCCAACACCGGCAGCGATCTGTCGGCGGTCGTTGAGCGGCAGGAAACGCAGGGCCGCATTTTAGAAACGGCCGGCGGGGAGAAAGTGTACAATATTTCCACGGATTTTACGTACAGCCCGGAGCTTTCGGGAGCATTAAACGTGGGGATATCGCTGAAAAGCATGTACGGCCAAATCCGCGAGGCACAGCTTGAAACACTTGTGCTTTCGCTGCTCATATTCGTTTTGGCGGCGGGCATCGGGCTGGTCCTGGCGCGGAAAATGATCCGGCCGATCGCCATGATGTCGGAGCGGATCAAAAGCTTTGCCGAAGGGGATTTCACCGCCGAATTGACCCATCGCGGCAAAGATGAGATCGGGGCGATGGCCGGCGATCTGGCTCATATGCGGCAAACGCTGGGCGGAATGGTCGAAACGATTCAGAAGAACGCGGATCAGGTGTTCGCAAGTTCCCGGGAACTTGCCTCCATGATCGATGAAACCTCCCAAGCGAGCGGGGAAATCTCCAGAGCCGCGGATGAGCTGGCGGCCGGTTCCGGCGGCTTGGCGGCGAATTCACAGGCCGGGCTGGACCGGCTTAACCGGCTGGCGGCGGAAATCATGGCGCTGACCGAACGTGCGGGCCGGATGAAAGCGAGCATTGAACAGACGCGGGAAGCCAACCAGGCCAGCATGAACAGCATGGAGCAGCTGCAGCGGGCCATCCGCGAAAATGCGGAGGTCACCTTGAAAATCGAAGAACAGGTGAACGCGCTCAGCGTCAAATCGGAAGCGATTACGGAGGTTGCGGCGGTGATCAAAGCGGTGGCCGGACAAACGAATTTGCTCGCCTTGAACGCCATGATTGAAAGCGCCAGAGCGGGCGAACAAGGGCGCGGCTTTGCCGTCGTCGCCGAGCAGATCCGGGGTTTGTCGGAGCAGACGAGAGGGTCGGTTCAAGGGATCGAGGACATGGTCCGGGAAGTCGGCGCGGCCGTGGCCGACGCCAAAAGCTACATGCGGCAGGGAGCCGAAGCTATCAACCGGACGAACGCCGCGTCCTTGGAAACCGGGGAAGCTTTCAACATGATAGATCGCACGGTACAGCTGGTTACCGAGGAAATCGAAGTATTAATCAGCGGCATTGCCCAGGTTAACGAAGATAAAAACGAAGTGATCGGAACGATCGAAAGCATGGCGTCGATTGCCCAGGAGGCCACGGCGTCCACAGAGGAGATTTCCGCCTCCACGCAGCAGCAGCTCGCCAATATGGAGCAGGTATCGGCCTCCGCCAAAGGGCTGGAGTCCATCGCGGATCAACTCGGCAAATCGGTGGAACGATTCAAATTTTAATTGGAGCGTCCGTTCCCTAAGCTTTATAATTATGGACAAGTGTGTTTCATGTGTGTTTATTGAAAGGTGGGGAATAGGTTGAGTGTTATGCCGGAAGTTCCGAGATTGGGTGTGGGGGCCGTTATTTTAAACGAGCAGGGCGAAATTTTGCTGGTGCGGCGAAACCGGGAGCCGGAAAAAGATACATGGAGCATTCCCGGCGGAAAAGTGGACCTGTATGAGACGATGGAATCTTGCGTCGTCCGGGAAATTAAAGAGGAAGTCGACCTCGACGTGGAAGTGAAGGGCCTGCTTTGCACGGCGGAACTGATCGAACCGGAGAAGGGGAATCATTGGGTTTCGGCGTTGTATGAAGCGGCCGTGACGGGCGGAGAGCCGCGCAATATGGAGGAGGGCGGCGCCATCGGGGAAGTGCGCTGGTTTTCGCTGGACCGGCTTCCCGGCAATTTGGCCCGGTTTACCGTGCCGGCGATCGCTCAATTGCAAAAGCGGAGCGAGAAGCTCTGACCTTGCTTTGGCGGAAAAAACAAAAACGGATGCTTCCCTCTGCGGGGGCATCCGTTTTGCCGATTTGCTCTCAATATATCACCGGATCAGCCCTTGCCTATGGCGGCAAGTTTTACGGCAGCACGTTGCCCGCCGCGCGGTAAATTTCGTACCATTCCTCACGGGTCAGGCGAATGTCGGCCGCTTTGCAGCAGTCTTTGAGCCGTTCGATGTTCATCGTGCCGGTCACCGGCTGCATCCGCGCCGGATGGCGAAGCAGCCAGGCGATCGCGATGGTCGTGTTGGTTACGCCGTATTTGCCGGCGATTTCGTCGATTTTTTGATTGAGCTCGGGGAATTTATCGCTTCCCAGGAACACGCCTTCGAAAAATCCGTATTGGAACGGCGACCACGGCTGAATCGTAATGTCGTGCAGCCGGCAGAAATCCAGCACGCTGCCGTCGCGGTTCACGGCCGCATCGTTTTCCATGTTGACGTTGATGCCGCTAGAAATCATCGTGGCGTTGGTGATGCTGAGCTGCAGCTGGTTGGCCACGAGCGGTTGTTTGACGTGTTTTTTCAGCAGCTGGATCTGCATCGGGTTCTGGTTGGAAACGCCGAAATGGCGCACCTTGCCGGAGCTTTCGAGCAGATCGAACGCCGCGGCGACATCTTCGGGTTCAACCAGCGCATCGGGGCGGTGCAGCAGCAGCACGTCGAGATAATCGGTTTTCAGCCGCTTCAGGCTGCCGTCGACGGAGGCCAAAATATGCTCCTTGGAAAAGTCGAAGCTTCCTTGGCGAATGCCGCATTTCGACTGCAGGATGATCTTTTCCCGGACATCGCTCGTCATATGGATGGCTTCGGCGAAAATTTCTTCGCAGGCTCCGCCGCCGTAAATATCGGCGTGGTCGAAAAAGTTGGCCCCTTCCTCCAGCGCGGTTTGCACAAAACGTTCTGCCGCGGGTTTGTCCAAAGAATTTATGCGCATGCAGCCGACGGCCACGACCGGCACTTCCAGCGAGCTTGTTCCAAGCTTGATCGTTCTCATTCGTTCGTGATTCCTCCTTAAGCGGATTAGGTGCTGGGCTGCCCGGTTTTGATTATATGTAAGCGATACCATGATATCGTGCCAAACAAGCCCGGCCCTCCATTATTTTGGCACAGGGAACCTGCGGTTTTCAAGGCCGGCCGCAAATTTAACTTATTGTGAATCCGGACAAGGCTAGTATAATGGTACTGTGAAAAAGAAAGCAGGGTTGGTTGTGCAGGCGCACGAAAAAAATACGCAGTAAAGGAATGCAAGTGATGATGAAACCAATCGACAGGGAGAAAGTGGCGAAGGAACTCCGGGCTTTTGCGGGCGCGGAAGCGTATGTGCATAGCGAGGCGACTTCCTATATGTTCGCACGCAATTTCAAAGTGAGCGTCACGGAAGCTTTTATCGCCGGGGAAGGTCCTTACCGGGCCGCACTGCGGTTTGACGGGCACGGCTGGCTGCGCATGGAGGAGCTCACCCATTATGAAGCGGACGAGCAGGGGCGCCTTTTGCTGGCGGGCTATGACGAGCGGGGGCGGATGAACGTAGCCCTGCATCTTGGAAAGGAGCCGTTTCCGGAATGAACAAAACGAATGTGACAGAACAGCGGACGCGCAAACTGTTGGCCGTCTTCGCCCACCCGGACGACGAGAGCTTTATTTGCGGAGCGACCTTGGCCAAATACGCCCATGAGGGCGTGGAGATCACATTGGTCAGCGCCACGCGGGGCGAAATGGGACGGCGCATGGGCAATCCTCCGTATTTGAACCGGGAGACGATGGGGGCGGCCCGGGAGCAAGAGCTGCGGAACGCGTGCGCCAGCCTTGGTATCCGCGATTTGCGGTTTTTGGATATTCGCGACAAAACGGTCGAGTTTATCGACGAGGAGCTGTTGATCGGCCGCATCGCCGGATTGATGGAGGAGATTGAGCCGGACGTCGTGCTTACTTTTCACGAGCGCCTCGGCGGCCATCCCGACCACTGCGCCATCGGCAAGGCAACGACGGCGGCCTTCCGGCGGTTCGGCGAGCGGGGGGCGCTGTATTTCATTTCTTTCGGCGACGCCATGGAGCGGCCGGAGGTTTTTGGCTACACCCGCGGCGATATCGTAAAAGTCGACGTGCAAAACCATCTGCCGGCCAAGCTGGCCGCGTTCCGGGACCATCGGTGCCAGTCGGAAATCGAGGCTTGGGTTTGGCAGCCGGACAAAGAGGCGCTTAAACGGTTGGGGCGGTATGAATATTTTATCAGAGGGAACCGCCGGGGGGCGTCCGGGAGCGCGGCGGAAACGGCGAAGGCGGACGATTTGTTCGTTTCCTGATCTGATCGGACACACAAAAACGCATTGTCCAGGGCCGCGACAGTGCGTTTTTTGTGTTTTTTTAGTCCTATTTTAGTGGCTGGTCAAGGCCGGAAACATAAGGGCAAAAAATGTCTTTATGCCAGCGGTATCCGTCCATTTGAGAGAAATAGAGGCCATTTATGCCGCTATTTTGCCCCGTCGCCAGGAAATGCCGGCGTTCCGGGGCATACATCGGAAAACAAGTGCAAAAAATGCCGTTAATGGGAACGGACAGGCTCGGCTCCGGATAATAAGTACATAAAGTGCCGCTATTTTGACGGCAGACGGTTCCTCATTCCGGCAACTGGCCGTCAAGCGCTGATTTTTTACGTCCGGGTGGCCCCGTTTTCGCTTCCCGTCAAAACTACCTCGTGAACGACTGGATAAACACGGCCATTTCCTTGCTGGCCTGGTTCAGGCGGTCGATCACTTCGCTGAATTCATTGACGAGCTCCGCCTGAACATTGGAGGAAGCGGCGATCGCTTGAATTTCCCTTTCCATCTGTTCGATGGAGCGCTGTACGGTGACCAGCGATTTCTCGATGTTCTGCGTCGCTTCTTTGGAATGAACGGACAGCTTGCGGACTTCGTTTGCCACCACGCCGAAGCCGGCTCCGAGCTCTCCCACGCGAGCGGCCTCGATGGCGGCGTTCAGGCCCAGCAGATTCGTTTGGTCGGAGATTTCGCGGATAAAACCGGCCACCTTGCCTACCTGTTCCGAATCTTCTACCGTCTTGCGGGTGTTCTCGAGAATTTGCTCGGTCGTCGCGGACAGTTCCTCCGAATGGGCCGCCACGTTCTGAACCATATCGACCAAGTGGCCGGTGATCCCGTTCACTTCCTCCATCAACGCCTCCAGCTTTTGTTCGTTTTCCAGCGTGTATGCGATGGCAAAGGCCCCGACGACTTCTTGATCCGGACCGTAAACGGGCACGCCCGCCGAAATGACCGGGTTGCCGTAAATTTCCGCGGGAAGCCGGTTGATCGTTCTTTGCCCGGCCAAGGCATTCTTCAAAGTGGGATCTTCGGGAGGAACGGGGCTTCCTTTAACCAAACCGAAATCCAGCGTCCGGCTGGGAGCGTAATAGTGAAAAATCTCCCGGTCCGTAATGCCGATCATAATATCCTGGGAATGAATTTGCTTGAAATAGGGTGCAGCTTGTACCAGTGCAGTAATAATATCCATGTATGTCCTCGTCCTCCCCTTAATAAATGCGTATAAGAAAATATCGGCAGTTGATGATTTTTTTTAAGATGATAGAATTTAAAATTTTATGATAGTAAGAATCGTAGGTGCCGATGTATATAAACCGTGCGGAAAGTCTGGAATTTACGCAATAACAGCGAGTTCCAGGCTTTTTTAGGGGCTCAACCCAGAAATCGGCGCTTGCAGCCGGCGACTGGAACGACGAAGAACCGTAGGCCTTCAAAATAGCGGAACTTAGTGTTCTTATTTTCCGAAGCCAAGCATGTTTATCCCCATTAGCGGATTTTTTTGTTCTTATTTTCCATTGAAGGGTTAGAATACGGGCATTTCCTTGTGATTCGAGAAAATAGCGACATATCTGGCCTCTATTTCTCGCAAACGGATGGGTATCGCCGGAATAGCGACATTTTTTGCCCTTATGTTTTTCGCGGGGCTGTTATTGCAAATGACTTTTTTCCCTGAAATAAAATGGGAATTTATTATAATTTCCAAAATAAATATTATATGTCAACTTGTTTCAGCTTCTAGAAAACTACATATAGAGAGGGAGAGTGAGAGTTTGAGCAAGAGAGTTGCCGCAGGGCTATTAAGCTTCCTGCTGGCGTTTTCGCTGCTGCCGCCGCTGGCGGGGGCTGAAGGAGACGCCCGGCAGGGGGCGGAAGAAGGGAGGGCCGCTGTTTCCAAGCTGAATCCTGCCGCCCCCGCAGCGCTCGATGCGGTCAAGGCGAAGGAGCTTCGGCTGCAGAGCAAGAAAGGGCCGGCCGGCGCGAAGCCGGCAAAAACCCCGCTGCTCGGCGCTGGATTGCAGTTGGAGCGGCAGGACGCCGCCCCGGATTCCGCCGCGGTGGAACCGCAAAGCTTTGTGCCTCTATCGGATGGCACGGAGCGGATTTCCGTGATCGTAGAATTGCGGGAAGCTCCGGTCAAAGTGTTCGAAGCGGCCGGAAGCAAGCTGCGCAGCAGCAAGTCGTTGTCCACGCATAAGCAAACGGTGAATTTGGAGCAGCAAACGTTCAAAAAGCAGGCGATCAGCAAATTGAACGCAAAATTCAAGCGCTCTTATTCAGGAATTTTCAACGGTTTTTCTTTAACGATCGCCGCCAATCAGGTGGAAAATTTGCTTAAGCTTCCCGGGGTCAAAGCGGTGTACCCGAACAACGAGGTGTACGCCACCGCCGAAGAAGAGACCCCGTCCGCTCCTTTGGGCAGCGTTCCGTTTATCGGCAGCGAAGTTTTTTGGGAGCAAGGGATCAAAGGCCAGGGGATCAAGGTTGGGGTCATCGACACCGGCGTGGCCAAGGATCATCCCGATCTGGCGGCCGCCGTCCCGGACGGCGATTGGGGATATGACTTCGTAAACGAGGATAACGAGCCGTACGAAACGACCAAGGAAGATTACGAGAAAGCGCGGGAAAATGATCCGGCGCTTCCGGAGGTAAACGAGGACGGCAAACCGTATTGGACCTCGCACGGAACCCACGTGTCCGGGATCGTGGCCGGGCGCGGCGCGGGCGCGGATGGCCAAGCGGGGATCGAAGGCGTCGCGCCGGAAGCGGAAATCCATGCGTACAAGGTGCTGGGGCCGTATGGAAGCGGTACGACGGAGAACGTGATCGCCGGGATCGAGCGGGCGGTGGCGGATGGGATGGACGTCATCAACCTGTCGCTCGGCTCGGATTCCAACAACGAGCAGTCGGCGGATTCCGTAGCCGTCAACAATGCGATGAAGGCGGGCGTCATCGCGGTCGTATCCAGCGGCAACTCCGGTCCCGAAGAGGCCACGGTAGGGGACCCGGGCAGCGCGGAACTGGCGATTACGGTCGGCGCTTCCAAACCCCCGCTGGATACGCCGGTTATGGAAATTGCCGGGCTGGAAGGCGATCCGTTTTATATGGACACGTTCGATAAATCGGCAGGCCTGGAAAACCTGACCGAGTCCTATCCGCTCGGCGATGCCGGGTTAGGCAAACCAGGCGATTTCGAGGGCAAGGATTGGAGCGGAAAAGTCGCTTTTATTAAACGCGGGGAGATTCCTTTTGCGGAAAAAGCGTTGAACGCTCAAGCCTCTGGAGCCCTTGCCGCGATTATCTACAACAACCTGCCGGAAGCGCTGGAAAGCGGCACTCTGGGTGACGCCAACGTGACGATCCCGGTATACGCGTTGTCCGGGGCGGACGGTGAGCGAATCAAAGCTGCGCTGGATCGGCAGGAGCTTGCGGCTAAATTTGGCTCAACGGTCGAACAGGACATTATGGCCGCTTTCAGCTCGCGGGGGCCGTCCAAACCTTCTTATGACATCAAGCCGGATATTTCCGCGCCGGGGATCGGCATCCGTTCCAGCGTGCCGGATTATGAAGGCTGGTATGAGGCGCAAAACGGCACGAGCATGGCCGCCCCGCATATCGCGGGAGCCGCGGCGCTGCTTAAGCAGCATTATCCCAAGCTTGGGCCTTATGAAATCAAAGCGCTGCTGATGAATAATGCGCTTAAGTTGTCCGACCGCAGTGGCAGCCGCTACTCGCATATGGATCAGGGGGCCGGGCGTGTCAGCCTGGATCAAGTTGTCGAAGCGAAGGCGGTGGCGCTGGTCGGGGACACGACCGATTCCGTCGACGGCAACGAGCCTACGCCGTATTTTACGGGCAGCCTTTCGTTCGGTTATGTCGGATACGGATCAGCGGTGCAGCGTGAGGTCATCGTTAAAGATATCGCCGGGGAAGCGTCGGACTATTCTATTGAATCCGTTTGGTATGGCGGCGATTCTCCCGTAACTTTGACCTTGTCCGAAACCCGGGCCAAGGTTGCGGCGGGCGGGGAAACCTCGTTCACCGTAGCGGTGGAAGCGCCGGAGGAAGCCGCTAGCCAGCGTTATGAAGGCGAGCTGATCCTGACGGAATCTTCGAGCGGCCACGTTATCCATATACCGGTTTCGGTTTATGTCGGTGAAGCCCCGCAAGCGGATGCCGTCACGGATCTCGCATTAACTCCGAATCCGTTCTCGCCGAACGGGGACGGCAGGTTCGATACGACGGACATCACGTTTACGGTCAATGAATATACCGAGTATTTTTCCCTGGATGTTTTCGCCTTGGACGGCAGTTGGCTCGGTTCGTTGATTGAAGTTGAAGACGGTGTTTCTCCGGACAGCTACGCTCTTCGCGGCTGGGACGGCGTGGATCTCCCGGATGGCGGTTACCTGTTGGAGCCTTGGGTCGGCACCAGCCTGGCGGATGCCGTGCCTTTAGAGAATCAGTTCGAGGTGTTTATCGTGGACAGAAAGGCTCCGGTATCGCAGTTAAGCGACCCTGCCATTAAGGTAGACGCGGCCAGCCTTCGAGGGACGATCTCCGGTCAGGTCACGGAAGATCTGCTGATCGATTTGCTGGTTTCCGAGGCCGGGGCGGCGGTAAGCGATGTGATTGGCGTGGCCGCCTTGTTTGACGGCAACGGGGACGGCGAGCGGGAACAGATGGATGGGACCATTGACGACACGGGCCATTTCACCATTGAGGTCCCGATTGCACCAGGGGACAATACGTATGAAATTTACGTATACGACTTGGCGGGTAACGGTTTGGTAACTCCGGCCCACGTGGTTAATTATACGCTTTCGGGTTACGTCACTCCTTTTGTCGAGCCTTCCCGGGTACAGCGGAATGACCCGTTTAAGCTGGATGTGCTGTTTTCGGTTACGGAGGCCGTATACGCCGCCAAATTCGATTTGTTGTACAGCAGTGAGTTGGAACAGGTCAGCGTTGCGCCAAGCCCTGAGCTTAGCGCGCGCCAGGCGGCGCAAAACCCGGATCGCCCGCTGACGGTGTCTAAGGCGGTTTATGAACTGGATGATGGCCAGACCAGGTTTGAATTTATGGAAAGCTTGCATGACGCACAAGGGTATGCCGGCGATGGCTCTTTGGCTACTTTTACGTTTCAGGGGGCTCCTGCCGGGCAATATACTTTCCAGGTAGCTAACCTGGCATTGTACGATCAGAACGGGAACGAAATTCCGGCGGGATTGGTCTCCGACACTCAAGTGACGGTTGAAGAGCGGGCCGAACTGCATGCAACGCCGCAAAGCTTATCCCTTGAAGAAGGGAAAACCGGCCGATTGACCGTCGCTTACAAGGACACCGCCGGAACGGTCACAGACGTGACTTATGCGGTTTACTATGGGCCGGAGGAGCCGCAAATTATAACCGTGTCGAAAGGGACGGTGACCGCGCATAAACCCGGCAAAACCAAGATCAAGATTACTTATGAAGGTTTGACGGCGACCGTAGGCGTTACTGTTACCGAAGCATCCTCGGGTGGCACGGGTGGCGGCGGCGGAAAGAACGGCGACGGAAAGAACAATGGCGGAATAATAATGCAAAACCAGCAAGAACAGCAAAAGCAATCGCCTCCCAACCAAGCGGTAAAAGAAGCGATCAAAGCGAATGAGCCAACGGTTATCACTTTGCCGAACGGCTTTACGCTTACGATTCCGGCCGGGGCCATCCCATCGCCGGAGGCGGCTTTTGTGCAGGTGGCGCCCGCTTCCGAATCCGACGCGACCATGTTGATCAAGGGGCTGAAGCTTGGCGCGGAGCTGAAACCGTTTGGGGTTTATTACGACTTAGCCCTTTTGGATAAAGACGGGAAGCCGATCGAGAACGTGGTTTTCCGCAAGCCTGCCGAGGCTTCGATTCCTCTAAGCGCCCTGAACGCGGGAGACGTGAACGGAGAAAAGCTCGGCCTGTTTAAGCTCGGCGGCCAAGGCGTACTTGAACAGCATGCAGGGCGGCTTGCTAATGATAGAGTGGTGGCTCATTTGAACGGCTTTGGCCGTTACATGTTTATGGCCAGAGAAATTTCGTTCGCCGACGTAACCGAAGCGGGTTATCCGTGGGCGGTGAACGAAATTGAGGTTTTGGCGGCCCAAAACATTGCAACCGGGATGAGCGCCAACGCGTTTGCTCCGGGTTCCAAAGTCACCCGCGCCGAATTCGTCTCGCTGCTGGTTCGGGCGCTAGAGCTGGAAGCGGATGAGGGCGCGGCCGGAAAAGCCAAATTCAGCGACGTCCCGGCGGACAGCTGGTTTGCGGAAACGGTGGGCATCGCCGCCGCCAAAGGGCTTATTGCCGGCTATGAAAACGGCGCCTTTGGGCCAAACCGGCAGATTACCCGCGCCGAAATGGCCGTTATTTTGTCCAAGGCGCTGGCTCACCTGGACCTGGGGACGGGAGGAACGGCTGCGGCACCTTCCGGCTTCACCGACCAGGCGCAAATTCCGGGCTGGGCGAAGGAGTCGGTTGGCCTCGTCGCCAAGCTTGGCGTGATGAAGGGCAAACCGGCCGGCAAGTTTGACGCGCAGCAAGGGGCCACCCGCGCTGAAGCGGCTGTCGTGATCTACCGCATTTTCACTCAGTATAGGAAGTAAAGTTTTATTCCACCTTGTCCGTTCATATACATGCCTTAGAAGGAGCGTGAGCAGGTTGGATAAAAAAGTGAAGCGGTACTATCAATTAAAGCAGCAGCAAAAAGAGGCGGAGCTGGAAATGGCCGAACTGCGCAGCGAAATTTTGAAGCATTGTCTTGAACAGGGAGCTGCCGAACTTGAAATCGGGAACTACCGGGTGAAGACGGTTATTCAGGAACGGAAGGAATATGACGACCAAAAGCTGTACGAAGCGCTCCCCGACCCTGAGGTATGGCGGTTGATTTCCAAAGCGGATGCGCAAAAGGTGGCGGGATTGATTAAGCTGAACGTCATTCCCGAGGAGCGGCTCAAAGACACTTACGCGACGAAACGCATCACTTTGCTGCAGGTGGAGAAGAAGTAATTGATGCTCGTTTTGAGCTTAAGCTCTCGAGGGAGTGCAGCAAAAAACGCCAGAACAAAATGTTCTGGCGTTTTTTTACTTGGAAAATTGGAAATCCATATCTTGACATTACAAACGAAGAAACTTATTATGAGTATAAAGTCATTGAGTAAGGAGTCATCGGAGTGACTGAACATAAAACCCAACGTCAATTACAAAAAGAACAAACAAGAAAACGCCTGGTCGAAACCGCATTGGTGCAGTTTGCTCAAAACGGCTTGACGGTTACTCGTACTTCCGATATTGCCAAAGCGGCAAAAGTTTCTCACGGGACAGTGTTTGCCCATTTTTCCACGCAGGAAGCGCTGATGGATGCCGTTATCGAGGAATTTGGCTCGCGGGTATCCCGGCGGTTGCATGAACTGGCTGCGGAAGGCGGCGGCTTGCGGGACGTGCTGAAGGCACATCTCACCGGCCTGGCGGAGTTTGAAGCCTTTTATACCCGTTTGGTGATCGAAAGCAGACTGTTGCCGGAAAGCTCCCGAAACGTGCTGGTTGCGATCCAATCAACGGTGTCTTTACATGTAAGCCAAGCGGCCGAGCGGGAAATGAATGCCGGTGCTATAGATGCGTACCCGCTGCATTTGTTATTCAACACCTGGACTGGCTTGATTCATTATTATTTGGCCAATAATGACCTTTTTGCCCCGGGCGGATCCGTGCTGGAGCGTTACGGTCAAGAACTGCTGGAGCATTATTGGCGCATGATCGCTGTCAAAAGATAACTGTCTTTTGCCATAAAATAATGTTAAGGAGATGCGATGGGCAATGAAAACATGTATTGCTTGCGGAATGCCGATGAACGAACCGTCCGAATTTGCCGCGGGGGATACCGCGAAAGACTACTGCGTGCATTGCGCGCGTCCTGACGGCACGATGCAGTCTTACGACGAGAAGCTGGAATCCTGGGCCGCTTTTATCGTGCGGACCCAAGGGTTGGACCGGCAAGCTGCGGAAGCCGCCGCGCGAAATATGATGTCCCGGCTGCCGGCTTGGCAAAATCAGGTTAACGGTAAATGACCGATCGTCGGGTAATCCAAGTCCTAAAGGAGGAGTATATGTGAAAGGCTACGATAATTTTTTTCTGCCCGTTGGCGATCTAAAGCAGGCAGGATACTATTATGGGCAGATGCTGGGTTTGGATGTGAAATTCGATTTTTCGGCAAAAGGAATGCTGGCTTATCGGATCGGCCGGGAGGAGCCCGCCGTTATCCTTAAAGATACTTCCCATTTTCCCATTGCCCAACCGGCAATATGGTTTCTGGTTGACGACGCCCGGCGAAAATATAATGAGTTAAGAGAAAAGGGCGTTGCATTCAATTCCGAGCCCTTTGCGATAGCTACGGGGACGGCGGTCGAATTTGAAGATCCCTTCGGAAACAGGTTGGGAATTACGGATTATATCAAGAGATAGTGGAGGGAAACCGATGATTCTGCTTGACGTCCGGGATTACAAGAAAGCCGAGAAGCCTTTGCGGGAAGTGGGTTTTAACACATTATTTGCGGAGTCCGTGATTCACGGGAAAACGCCGGGGCAAGTTTACGCAGACGACGAGGCAAACCCAAGCGTGTTTTATGTCGTCCACCCTTACGGGATGTCCTTGTTGTTTGGCGCTGCGGACAAGCCCGGCTTTAACCAGTGGCTGCAGCAATATTTACTGGACAAAGCCCGGGCGCGCAGCGGCCACGAATGGCTGCAGGCCTACCCGGCCGACTGGAACGGGCGGATTCGCCAAATGCTCGGCTCGGAGTTGGTGGTGAAGAGTACGGAGCTGCAGGAAGAAATCGCAGCTGCATCCCCTAAGGCAGTCGAGTATACACGGGTTAACTTTCGTTTTGAGCGGGATAAATACCGGATTGCCGCGAAACCGGCAAATTTGGCGGGCTGCGAGATCGTCAGAACGACGAAGGAGATGTTCCTTGCCGCTCCGGGGGCGGTTGTGCCGCGTTTTTTCTGGAAGGATGAAGTTGAGTTTGAGCGGATGGGGGTTGGATTCAGCCTAATTTACGAGGGGAAAATCGCCGCTACGGCGTTCTCTGCGTTCATCACCGAAAAAGAGCTGGAAATCGGCATAGAGACTGCTGAAAAATACCGCGGAAGAGGTTTTGCGGCCGCCGTATGCTCGGCGCTGATCGATTACTGCCTGCGGCAAGGCCTGGAGCCGGTCTGGTCCTGCCGCCGGGAAAATGAAGGCTCGTACAGGCTGGCCCAGAAGCTGGGATTCGTGCCTTCGCTGATGATCCCTTATTATCGTTTGCCGGCCGGCGCCATGTAGTTGCTGATGCTAAACGCAAATTAGTTGACTAAGTCAAATTAAATGCTTTATGATGGGATTACTATTCTTTGGCTTTTTTAGGAGGTAACCCATGAATTCCGTCCATCACCCTATCATTCAGGCCGTCCGCAGGTTTAACCGGTTTTATACGAATATCCTCGGGCTGTTGGATCAGCATATGCTGAATAGCGATTTTTCGTTGTCGGAGGCCCGGGTGCTTTACGAAATCGGCAACACCCCAAACTGTACGGCTAAAATGCTGATCGAGCTGCTGAGTATTGACCCCGGTTATTTAAGCCGGATCATCAAACGCTTCGAAAAAATGGGCCTCGCTTACAGGGAGCAGTCCAAGGAGGACGGGCGGCTGTATTATCTTTTCCTGACCGATCAGGGGAAGGAGACATTGGCCCGGCTCAACGGGTTGTCCGACGGCCAAATCTATCAAATGATCAGCCGTCTGCCGGAGCAGGAGCAGCTGCAACTCGCCCGGGGGATGCAATCGATTGAAGCGGCGCTGTCGGAGAAACCGGCGCTGACGGGGGAGGAAATCGTCATCCGCAGCGAGCTGCGGCCCGGGGACGCCGGCTACCTGGTCCATCTGCACGGTTGGATTTACCAGGAGCGCGGCTACAACCACCGGTTTGAAGGGTACGTGTGCAAAACGTTTTACGAGTTTTTTGAAAACTACAGCCCGGGCAAGGACCGGTTTTGGTTTGCGGAAGCGAACGGCAATATGGTGGGCGCGATCGCCATCGTCGAGCATTCGCCGGACAAAGCCCAGCTCCGCTGGTTTGTCGTGCATCCGCAGTACCGCGGGATCGGACTTGGGCGCAGGCTGTTGGACGAAGCGATGAACTATTGCCGGGAAAAAGGCTACCCGAAAGTCTTCCTGGAAACGACGGAGGATCAGCAGCAGGCGATCCGGATGTACACGCGGGCGGGCTTCGTCAAAGTTGCGGAGCATCCCAGCAACGACTGTGGCAAGCCTTTGGTTGAACTGACGTATGAGCTGACTCAGGATAAATGAAAATGTGAAAGCCCCTGCCTTATTATAAGGCGGGGGCTTCTTGTATGGGGCAAGGCGGGAGGTTCACGGTAGATAAGGCAGGGGGCTCCCATACAAGTCAACCGGAGAGTTTCTCCGCGATCATTTTCGTCATGGCGTGTTGATGAGGGATGCCCGAAGAGTTACAGTCGAACACTATCTCCGCGCTGTCCCGGATCAGCCAGTCGTGGTAAAGGCCCAGCAGTTCGCCCGAACGCCAAAGGTAGGAGTGGGGTTCTTTTTCCGGGGGCGGCGCGATGAATGGCTTATGGACGAACACGTTAAATACGTGCAGCCCGTTCGGATTCGTGAACCGTTTATAGTTGGCGAAAATGTCCTCCCGTTCCTCCGGCGGGATATAGTGCAATACGCCGCTGGAATGGAGAATGTCGAACCCGCTGTCCAGGCGGAAATCCCGGACGTCCGCCTTAAAGACGTTGACGTGTACCCTTGCCTGCTCGGCGAGCCGCTTCGTTTTCTCCACGCCGGCGTCCGTCACGTCAAAGGCGGTGACGTCGAAGCCGTTTCTGGCGAGGAACACGGCGTCCTTGCCTTCGCCGCAGCCGATATCCAGCAGCTTCAGCGGGCGAACCGGCGGCATGAGCTGCAATATCCGGTAACAGGAGGAATTCGGCTGAGTACCCCAATAATACCCGGGTTTTTCGTATTGTTCCTCGTAAATGGTTACCGGCTCCAACCGCGATTCGTAGCCCAGCAATTTATCGATCGTGACGCCTAAAATGGCGGATAACTGCGGCAGCAGGGTGATGTCGGGCATCGTTTGGGCGTTTTCCCATTTGGATACCGCTTGGAAAGAGAGGCCCAGCTTTTGGGCAAGCTCTTCCTGGGTCAAGCCTTTTTCCTTCCGATAACGGCTGATCGTTCTGGCAAGCTGTTCTTTCAATCCTCTCACGCTCCTTGGTTATCCCTATTGTAGGGGCGGCGAGAGTGGAGAACAATAACTTCGTGATTGAAAATAGCGGCGGTTTCAACCGGCAGTTGAGAAAAAGACGCTCCCCCGGGACAGATCTCGGAGGAACGCCTTAATTAAAATCGGCGCCAACCAGCAGCTATCGGAGCGAACCAACTGCAAAAGTGCATCTCATTTTTCGTGAATCGCCGTTATGAGGCGTCTGAAATGCAAAAGTGCATTTGATTCAGGTTATTTTTACAAATTATGGTTAATTTCGCGAGTATGAACTGCACTTATGCATTTGATCGGCCATTTCGGGGCCATTTGGGTGAAAATCGCCTGCACTTTTGCATTTCGCGTTAAATTTTGCACTTCGCGTGAAATTCGCGGAATTTGATCATCCACAATTGCGTCGGGAATTCAGAACTATAGGAGCTTTCATGGACTTTCCGGATTTATGGGACTCGCTAACTTGCGGTAACTTATTTTGCCCCCCCTCAAGTCTCCCTTACCCGCCATTCACGCTCGTTTCCGTCACTCCACGCTACTCCCCGTCACTCCACGCTTGCTCCCGTTACTTCGCGCTCGTCCCCGTCACGCTCGTGCCGCTCTTGACGACTTTGTACGCCACGATTTCGCCGCTCCAGAAATGGAACTTCAGCGTCACCTCGCCGTCGTTCACTTCGCGCCAAAATTCCGGCTGCAGCTTGATGACGCCTGTTTCATAGTCGGGCACAAACGTATAGCCGAATTCCTTGAAAGAGGTCCAGTTTTGCGGACCGGCATTGCTGCCGTCGGCGTAAACCGCCTCCATCGTCGCCAGAAGATTGCCGTTAAACGCGGCCGGGACCGCAAACGCTCCGGTCGTTCCTGACGCGCCGCTCAGTACCGGCGTATCGTACACATACACTTTCAGCCGCCAATCCGGGCCGTAGCTGAAGCGGGCGGACAAAACCGCGTTCAGCCCCGGAGTCCCGCCGTCCGTCAGGCGGTCGAGCAGGCCGGATTTCAGCGTCAGTTCCTGGCCGCTTACCTCGTAATCCATCCCCTTTTTTAACTTTTGACTGTCCGCAAACAAAGCGGTGAGCTGGTTTCCGTTCAGATTAAGCGGGATTTTGGCGTCCTGAATTTTCCCGCCTTTTCTTAAGTACACCAGATCGGTTTCCGCCGTGGCGGGACGTTTTTTCCAGCTTGCTTTCATCATTTGGAACAACTCGTCATCGGACCATTTATACGTGAGCCGGTTGAAATGCTGGCCGTTGTCCCACAGCATATGGGTGATCCCTTTCTGCTGGACATCATGGGTCAAAGCTTCGAAAAACTTCAATTTTTCGCCTTGCTCGATCACATCGGTGCCCTTGTCGAAGCCCAGCAGCCCGTACTCCCCAAGAATGACGGGAATGCCTTTGGCGACCAGGGTGTTGTGGACGTTGTCGAACGTCGTGACGATATCCTGCTGCGCATCCTTTTCGAACTTGTAGTACCCGGCGACATTCACGCTGAACGGCCAGAAGCCGTAATAATGAACGGTCGCGATCAGGTTCGGATCGTTTAACGTTTGAATCGTTTTGTACAGCTCATCCAAATCGTCCTGCGCCGGAGAAGATTCCCTCGTCGGCAGCACCAGCGGGCGCGTAGCGTTCAAGCCGCCGGAATCCCTGACGATCCGGTGAAAAGATACAAGCAGCTCCTTAAGCATCTCGTATTGCTTGGCCCGGTCGGTCGTTCCGCCGTCGGTAAAACGGGGCTCATTGATGCCTTCGAACATCAGCTTGGCGGAATGATTTTTGAAGCGCTCCGCGACCTGCGTCCACACCGCTTCGTAGCGGGCCAGCACTTCATCGTGGTTTTTCTCCATGTGGCTAATCCACATCCAGGAATCGTGATGGACGTTGATCATGACGTACAGCTTGGCCTCAAGCGCCCAATTCACCACTTCCTCCACCCGATCCAGATAGGCCGGTTCAATCGCATAGTCCGGCGCCTTCCCGATATGGCTGTCCCAGGTAACCGGAATCCGGATGCTTTTGTAGCCTTGCGCGGCGATCTGCTGAATCAGCTCGCGGGTGATGCGGGGGTTGCCCCAGGACGTTTCGTCGGAACCCGTGGAATCCAGGGTGTTGCCCAGGTTCCATCCCGGCTGCATGGCTTCGACGTAGGCCTGCATGCTCTTTTTGGCTGAGCTCTGCGCCTTGCTTTCCGGCACATCTTCGGCTGCGGACACCACCGTGGAAAACAGGGTGATCAACAGGGCGGCGGCCATCGTGAGCGCCAAACCGGATTTCAATTTCTTTTTTCGCATAGTAATATCGGAACCTCCTTTAAGTTTGAAATACGATGAACGCGAATACACCGTATCCGGTAATTTGAAAGCGCTTTCTAATTATTAAATTACCACACAAACCGAACTGGAAAATACCCTAAAAATTGGATGTAAAATCATATAATAATATTACATGTACTTCGGATTATTTTTTGCGCCAGGCCAAATGGAAAAACGCTCTTCCCAACAAAGAGGGACGGTGCAGCCACTTGATGACGCGTGTCGATATCCACTGGCATACAAGGGCTTGGATAATAATCTTCCAATCGATCACGATCGCAGTCAGCGAAAAAATGAGAACGTTTATGATAAACAAAGAGGTCCCGGGATTGATTCTCCGCGATTTCGCGATGGCCAGCGCAACAAAACCGATTCCTCCGTTCGTCACCCGCTCCCTGAACAGGATGGTAATTCCGGTGCCCAAAACGACGGAGCCAACCAGCAGATCGATCCACAGATTGCCGAAAGACGTTTTGACATAGACTTCAAAAAAATTGACGGAAACCGAGGTTATCGTGATAACCATAATCGTCCCGAATGCGCTGACCCGTCCCAGGTAATGCACCGCAAACAAAAGGAAGGAGATGTTAACCAGCCACAATCCGATGCTCACCGGCAGATGAAACCAGTAATTCAGCAGCATCGCAAGGCCTGCGCCGCTGCCGGAGGGAATGGAGTGCGGAAACAAAAAAACGCCCATGGCGCAGCCCTGGATCAGGGAGCCCGCGATGATGTGGGATATTTTATTCCACAGGCGGCGTAGGAGAAAAGCCCGGTAAGCTTGGCGATTGCGGTTCACGGGAATCATCCTTTTGCAGGTAATGGAGTTGCAGGCTAGTCCTGCTTATACAACCTATGCATCGGGACAATCGGCCATGCCTTCTTTCGAACCAAGAAACTTGAGAGAACCCTTCGAAGGAAAGAGGATTTACCGGAGGGATATGGAATAATTTAGGGTGAATCCGGGTGGGCCGACCATGTCTTTTGACGAAGGGTGAATGCGCATGATGTTGTATGTTAAGGAAATAATCCTCCAGCTCTTTTTTGCCCATATGCCTTTAGTCATGTTTAACTTGTTTTATCGCGACCGCACGCAAAATTATTCGCCGAAATTCATCATTGCCACGAGCATGATTTGCCTTTTCTTATCGATGACCTTTGGGATCAGCACCGTTCCCGGATATACTTACGACATTAGATATATCATCATATTTTTCGGCTTGATTTTCGGCGGGCTGCAGATCGGTTTGATCCTGCTGGCGGAATTTATATTGTACCGCTTATATCTCGGGGGTGACGGTACGTTCATTGCGCTGCTCATCACGCTGGTTACCTTCCCGGTTTCGCTCGTCCTGTACCGGATTTACCAGCGGACCAGCCGCAAGCTGCCCGTCATTATAGCGGCAGGTTTGTTTTTTTCGGCGATTCCCATCGCTATGGTGTATTTGTACAACCCGCAGTCGGTTTTGAACCATTTGTTTTTTCATCTCTTCGTCATCCCTGCGCAAAATTCGATCGGCTGCTGGCTGCTGATTACGTTTTTCAAAAAAGCGGTCGCCGACAAGGAGTTGTATATCAACTACGCGCAGCAGCAGCGGGTACGGGCGATTAGCCATGTCGCGGCCTCGCTGGTTCACGAGGTGCGCAATCCGTTAACGGCGGTCAAAGGCTTCTTGACCTTGATCAAGGAAGGCGCGGCGGACCGGGAAAAGACAGCCCGTTATATCGACATTTGCATGAGCGAAATCGGACGTACGGAATACATATTGTCGGAGTATCTTGCGATCTCGAAGCCGATTGCCGATAGAGAGATGCCTACCAACCTGCAGGAGCTGCTGGAAATTACAAGGGATGTCATGAATCCGTTCGCCAATATGCACAATGTGGAGATGGAAATCGAGTATCCCGCGGATACGGAGCCTTTATGGATCATGGCCAATCCCGATAAAATGAAGCAGGTGCTCGTCAATTTCATCAAAAACGCGGTGGAGGCCTGCGCCGAAGCGCCCCTGCGGCAGGGCAAAGTCATCCTCAAGCTGCAGACGGCTGCGGAGAAGGTGGTCCTGTCCATCAAGGATAACGGCATCGGGATGACGGAGGAGCAGACCCGGCGCCTGGGCTCCGTTTATTTCTCGACCAAATCGGGCGGCACCGGGCTCGGGCTGACGTTTTCGTACCAAGCGATCTTGTCGTTGGGCGGAACGGTATCGGTAAGCAGCGAGCCGGGCGAAGGCACGGAATTTACGATCAGCCTGCCGCTGTATGCGATGCGGGATTTGGAGGCTGCACAATAAGGGGCTTTTAGAGGTAGTTCAAAAAGTCATCTTTTGATCACGAAGCAGGTCAGGAAGCGGATTCGACGTCGAATCTTGAATTCAGCCGGGCCTAAGCATATGCTTCCGAAGTATGTTTCCTGCGGAAACATTTCAGGTGCTCACGTACCCAAAACGTACGCTCCGCTCCTGACGTCCCTAGCTTCATCCGACCTACAGCGTTTTGAAAAAACGCACATCGGAAGCATACGCTTCGGTGCTGAAAACCTGACTTTTTGAACTCGTACTATTATGTTTAATAAAGGGGAGGCAACATAATGAAACAAAGCGGGAGGATTTTGCTGAAAGTTCTAGGCTGTTTGGCAGCGGCGTTCGTCATTTTGTTTGCGGGCGCGGTGACGGCGTTCATAACCGCATTTATGGGGGGACAGAAATTTTACGCGCCGCTCGCGCTGGCGGTGGCCGGGATTCTTGTTTTGTTTGTGATTGCCCGCACGTTTCTGCCCGGGCGCGCGCGTACGGTCAATTACGTGCTGCTGGGCTGTTTTGCGGCATGCGGAGTGGCCGTGGCGGCGTACGAAATCAACCAGGCTTACCACAACAGCTTTGCCGTTGTCAGCGATCAGGACGTGGACCTGGAGCAGTACCGGCCTTTTCAAAATAACGGGGAAGTCGCAGTGTTGGCGAAGCCTTCGTCGCTGACGCTGCTTGATGATCTGCCGAGGATGGACGGGGCCACCGCGCTTTACCCGCTATATTCGGCTTTTGCGCAGGCGGTGTACCCCCGCAAGGAATACGACCTTTACGACAGCGAAGTGATGGCGAATACGACGCCGGGAGCCTACAAAAATTTGCTGGATGGGCGGGCCGACGTCATTTTTGCCGCTGCTCCTTCCAGCCTCCAGCTGGCGCAGGCGAAAAGACAGGGGCTTGAGCTGAAGCTGACGCCGATCGGGCGCGAGGCTTTCGTGTTTTTCGTCCATGCGGACAACCCGGTGCAGGGACTGTCCGCACAGCAGATCCAGGCCATTTACGCCGGGGAGATTACCGACTGGAGCGAGGTCGGCGGCAGAAGCGGCAAAATCCGCGCTTTCCAGCGGCCGGAGGGCAGCGGCAGCCAAACGATGCTGCAGAGGCTGATGGAAGGAAAAGAGCTGATGGCGCCCCCGCAAAAAGATGTGGTATCGGGGATGGGCGGGATTATCGCGCAAACGGCCGATTACCGCAACTACCCGAACGCCCTCGGGTACTCCTTTTTGTTCTTTGCGACGGAAATGGCGCACAACGGGCAAATCCGGCTGCTGGAGATCGATGGAGTGAAGCCGGACAAAACGACGATCCAAAGCGGGGAATACCCGCTGGCCGCGGAGTTTTACGCGGTGACGGCAGGCAGCGACAATCCGAACGTAAGCCGGCTGATCGCGTGGATTTTATCCCCGCAAGGCCAAGCCTTGGTCGAGCAAACGGGGTACACGCCGATCGCGGCGGCATCCGATATTGACACGGAAAATGAGGATCGATAATATAAAAATAGGAATTAGCACTCTGGTGGTTGGAGTGCTAATATTTTGAGATCAGGCTGTTTCAACGAAAGGAGACCTGTTTTTCATGGCCAAAAAACAATTCCAGGCAGAGTCCAAACGCTTGCTGGAGATGATGATCAACTCCATCTACACGCAGAAGGAGATTTTCCTGCGGGAGCTGATTTCCAACGCCAGCGACGCCATCGATAAAATTTATTACCGGGCGCTGACGGATGACAAGCTGGTGTTCAACAAGGACGACTATTTTATTAAAGTGAAGCCGGACAAGGCTTCCCGCACCCTGACGATCACCGACACGGGGATCGGCATGACCAAAGACGAGTTGGAAAACAACCTCGGCGTCATCGCCAAAAGCGGCTCGTACGCGTTCAAGAACGAAAACGAAATCAAGGACGGGCACAACATTATCGGCCAGTTCGGGGTCGGCTTTTATTCGGCGTTTATGGTGGCGGACGTGGTCACCGTAATCAGCCGGGCGCTGGGCAGTGATGAGGCTTATAAGTGGGAGTCCCAGGGGGCGGACGGTTATACTGTTGAGCCGTGCGAAAAGGATACGGTCGGTACGGAAATTATTTTGAAAATCAAAGCGAACACCGAGGACGAGCAATACGACGAATACCTCGAAGAATACCGCCTGAAATCGATCATCAAGAAATATTCGGACTTTATCCGCTATCCGATCAAGATGGACATTACGGGCAGCCGGCCGAAGAAAGGCAGCGAAGGCGAATTCGAGGAGTACACGGAAGAGCAAACCGTCAACAGCATGGTGCCGATCTGGCGCAAGAACAAATCCGAACTGACGGACGAAGATTACGAAAACTTTTATATGGAGAAACGTTACGGGTTCGACAAGCCGGTATCGCATATCCATATTAAAGCGGACGGGGCGGTCGTGTATAACGCGATTTTGTACATTCCGGAAAAAACACCCTTCGACTACTACACCAAGGAGTACGAAAAAGGCCTGGAGCTGTATTCCAACGGCGTGCTGATCATGAACAAATGCGCCGATCTGCTGCCGGACTATTTCAGCTTCGTCAAAGGGATGGTCGACTCGGAGGACCTGTCGCTGAACATTTCGCGGGAACTGCTGCAGCATGACCGGCAGCTGAAAATGATTGCGAAAAACATCCAAAGCAAGATCAAAAGCCAACTGCAAAGCCTGCTCAAGGACGAACGCGAGAAATACGAGAAGTTCTACGAGTCGTTTGGCCGTCAGTTGAAATTTGGCGTATACAACGATTACGGCATGAACAAGGAGGTGCTGCAGGATCTGCTGCTGTTCACCTCCTCCAAAGAAAAGAAGCTCGTTACGCTGGACGAATACGTGTCGCGGATGCCGGAGGATCAGAAGTATATCTATTACGCCGCCGGCGAATCGGTGGAACGGCTGGAGAAGCTGCCGCAAACCGAACTGGTGTTGGACAAAGGCTACGAAATCCTGTATTTTACCGACGATATCGACGAATTTGCGATCAAAATGATCATGAGCTACAAGGACAAAGAGTTCAAATCGGTATCGAGCGGCGACCTGGGGATCGAAGCCGACGCCGCCGAAGAGAAAGCGGAAGCGGACGACAACAAAGAGCTGTTTGCCGCGATGAAAGAGCTGCTCGCGGGCAAAGTGAAGGAAGTTAAAGCTTCAAAACGGCTGAAATCGCATCCGGTGTGCCTGTCGACGGAGGGCGAATTGTCCATTGAAATGGAAAAGGTGCTCAGCGCCATGCCGGGCGCAAACGGACAAAATGTCAAAGCCGACAAGGTGCTGGAAATCAACGTCGGCCACGATGTGTTCAAGTCGCTGAAAAAGGCGTACGAAAGCGACAAAGAGAAGCTCGGCCTGTACACGAACCTGCTGTACAATCAGGCGCTGCTGATCGAAGGCTTGCCGATCGCCGATCCGGTCGAATTCACGAACGATATTTGCAAAGTGATGGTGTAAGAACGGCCAATTGGATAGGAAAGGAACCACCTCCCGAACAAAATCGCGGGACGGTGGTTCTTTTATTTTTCGGATAAGGATGTCATCATGAGGTTGGGGGCGATGAACCGATGTTTAACGAGTTGAAGCTGACCGCGGACCGTCCGGTCTACGTTCAGGTGAAGGATTATATCAAAGGGCTGATTGCCAAAGGAGCGCTGCAGCCGGATCAGCGCCTGCCGTCGACGCGGGAGCTGGCGGGGCTGCTTGCGGTCAGCCGCAACAGCGTCATCTCCGCCTATGAAGCCCTGGAGGAAGAAGGCTACATCTACGCTGTGTCGGGCCAGGGCAGTTTCGTGGCCCCGGATGCCGCCGCTTTGGCTTCGGCCGCGGATACCGTGCCGCCGTGGAAGGTGGACTGGTTGGAACGCTTGAACGGCGGGGCGCGGCTGGCGGTGGAGCTCGATCATATGAAACGCCGAAAACGCGGCATCCGGGCGGAGAAAGGAACGATTTCGTTCACCAGCATTGCCCCTGATGAGAAGCTGTTTGATTTGGATCATGTGAAGCGCGCTTTTTTGGACCGGATGGCGATTGAAGGCAACGTGCTGCTTAATTACGGTTATGCCAAGGGTTATAAGCCGCTGATCGACGTTTTGCTGCAGTATATGGAGCGTAAGGGCGTCGGCCTGGCGGGTAAAGATATGCTGATCACCAGCGGTTTTACCGAGGGGCTCGACATCGTGTTGTCCTCGATCGGCGGGAAGCCTGGGGGAGCGGTGATATGCGAAAATCCGACGCACCATACGGCGATCAAAAATTTGCGGATGCACGGCTTCGAGATTACGGGCATTCCGATGGAGCAGGACGGGATGGACCTGAAGGGCTTGGAAAAAGCTTTGGCGCAGCGGCCCTACGATTGCGCTTATTTGGTCCCTTCTTACCATAATCCGACCGGGATCGTCACTTCGGCGGAGAAAAGGCTGGCCATGCTGGAGATGTTCGCGCGATACCGGGTGCCGGTGATCGAAGACGGCTTCAACGAGGAGCTGCGTTATTCCGGCTCGCATGTGGCGCCGCTGATCGCCATGGCGGGTCAAGGGAACAGCGTGGTGTACCTGGGCAGCTTCTCCAAGGTGCTGTTCCCGGGGATGCGCGTCGGCTGGGTGCTGGCGGACCGGGAGCTGGTCGATGTGCTGGAAAGCGTGAAGCGGGCGCGCAGCATCCATACCTCGACCCTGGACCAGTCGGTGCTTTATCAGTATTTGCAAAACGGCCATCTGGATAAATATTTGAAAAAAGCGCGGGCGGAATATAAACGGAAATACGAATGGACGAAGGCATGCTGCGAGCGGTTTATCCCGTACTCCCGGCTCTCCGGCAGCGGCGGGCTGCACCTGTTCGTCGAATTCGCGGAAGGGTTTGACGTGTGGGAGCTGCTTGAGGCGTGTTCCCGTCAAGGCGTGATTTTTACGCCCGGGGATATGTTTTATGCCGACGGCGGGGGCAGGAATACGATGCGGATCGGCTTCTCGCGGGTGAGCGATGAAGATATCGGGAAGGGCATCCGCATCATCGGGGAAACCGCGGCCGGAATGATGTAGCCAGCGACAGGTGCGCGGCGGGTACACGGGCAAGCGCGCGGGGGGTACACGGGCAAGTGCGCGTGGGTACACGGCAAGTGCGCGGGGGTACACGGCAAGTGCGCGGCGGGTACACGGCAAGTGCGCGGCGGGTACACGGCAAATGCGCGAAGGGACACGGCAGGTGCATCGTAGGAACATTTCGCACGGCTGCCCTGTCACGTAAAATCAATAGTTCGACTTAAGTTCGACTTATAGAGTTGCGAAGCGGCGCCGGATGGCGTGAAATCAACGAGGGTTAAAGGAGCGATGAGGGATGAGGGTAGGCGTTATTATGGGCGGCGTCTCCTCGGAACGTGAAGTTTCACGGATGACCGGCAAGGAAATGGCGGTTCATTTGGACCGCCGTAAATATGAGGTGCTGCCGATCGAGATTTCCCGCCGGGAAGAGTTGATCGATAAAGTGAGGGAGATTGATTTTGCGCTTCTCGCTTTGCATGGTGCTTTTGGCGAGGACGGGACGGTGCAGGGCGTGTTGGAGACGCTGGGCATTCCTTACTCCGGCAGCGGCGTTTTGGCCAGCAGCCTGTGTATGGATAAGGATTTGTCGAAGCGGCTGCTGCGGGCCGAAGGGATCGCTACGCCGGATTGGGTCTGCCTTGAGCGCTCGTCATGGAGCGAAGCGTCGGCTGCGTCCGGCGGCAGCCGTGGGAACGGGAGTCCGGATTCGGCTCTGGCCTATCCCTTATTCGTAAAACCCAACGGCGGCGGCTCCAGCATCGGGGTGCGGCGGGTTGATGATGAAGGAGAGCTGCGCGCCGCGCTTGAGGAGGCTTTTCGCTGGGATCGGTCGGTGGTGGTGGAATCCATGGTTCACGGCCAGGAGATCACCTGCTCCGTTTTAGGGGGAGAGCTGCTGCCGATTTTAGGAATCCGGGCGAATGGAGCGGCATGGTTCGATTATCGCGCTAAATACAGTGTGGGCGGGGCGGAGGAGCAGCCGATCGTTTTGCCTTCCGAGGTGGAGGCGCGCGTGCGTGATATGGCGCTCGCCTGTTATCGGATGCTGAAGTGCGGCGTTTATGCGCGAATCGACATGATCCTGAAGGACGGCGTGCCGTATGTGCTGGAAGTGAACACTTTGCCGGGGATGACGGCAACCAGCCTGCTGCCCAAAAGCGCGTTGGCAGCCGGGATAACCTATGCGGAACTGCTGGACCGCATCATCGGGCTGTCGCTGCTGGAACGAAGAGGCGGGGCGGCGTCGTTTTTGGCGGAACCCCCCATACAGGCGGCACCAGCTACGAAAGAAGCGGTAAGGCAAGCGATACCAACGTTGGAAGAAGTGGTAAAGAAGGCGGCACCAGCGTTGAAAAAAGCGGTAAGGCAGGCGATACCAGCTTCGGAAGAAGCGGAAAAGCAGGCGATACCAGCGTTGAAAGAAGCAAGTTGGCCAAAGCCGTTCCCCGAGGACGGAAAAATTCGGTTGGAGGTGCTGTCATGATGTCCCGGGATTGGATCGCCCCGCAGGTACGGCAGGTGCCGCCGTCCGGCATCCGGAAATATTTTGATTTGAGCGGGGAAAGGGCCGATACGATTCGGCTTGGCGTAGGAGAACCTGATTTCACCGTGCCGGAGCCGGTGCGTGAAGCTTGCGTTCGGGCGTTGAACGAAGGGCGGACGGGGTATACGGCGAACAGCGGTATGGCGGAGTTGAGAGAAGCGCTTGCCGGTTATTTGAAGGAGAGCTTTGGCTTGGGATACGAACCGGAAAGCGAAATAATGATAACCGTGGGCAGCAGCGAAGCCGTTGATCTGGCGCTTCGGGCCTGCACGGTCCCCGGGGATGAAATTCTTATTCCGGCCCCGGGCTATGTAGCTTATCCGTCAATCGCGCAATTTTGCGGCGGAAACGTGGTCGAGGTGGAAACGATGGCCGCGCAGAGGTTTAAACTGACTGCAGCCGCTTTAGCCAAGCGGATCACGCCTCGTTCCAAAGTATTGATCGTCAATTTCCCGGGAAATCCGACAGGTGCCATCATGACGGAAGAGGATTGGCGTCCGGTGGCGGAGCTGGCGATCAAACACGACCTGATCGTCATCTCGGACGAAGTCTACGCCGAATTGACTTACGGCCGGAAGCACTTCAGCATCGCTTCGCTGCCCGGGATGAAGGAACGCACGGTGGTGGTCAGCGGTTTTTCCAAAGCGTTTGCCATGACGGGCTGGCGTGTCGGTTACGTTGCTTGCGGCAACCGTGACCTGATGGCCGGCATGCTCAAAATCCACCAGTATACGGCGATGTGTGCGCCGACGCTCGGCCAGGTAGCCGCGCTCGCCTCGCTGCGCCACGGCCTCGAGGCGAAGGAGCGGATGAAGGAAACGTTCGACCGGCGCCGGCGCAGCTTCGTCCAAGGGCTGCGGGAGCTCGGCCTCCCTTGCCATGAGCCGCGGGGCGCCTTCTACGCGTTTCCTTCCATCGTGCACACGGGACTCGGCTCCGCTGAGTTCGCCGAGCTGCTGCTCCGGGAAGCGGGCGTTGCCGCCGTCCCCGGCCATGTGTTTGGCGCGGGCGGCGAAGGGCATATCCGCTTCTCCTACGCGGCGGGAACGCAAAGCCTGTACATGGCGCTGGAGCGGATGGAGCCCCTGATGCGCCGTCTAGGCATTGGCGCCGGCGTGATCTGATCGCTGCGGGGCGGCAAGGCAACCACTCCGCCAAGCGTGTGGCAGAGCGGGCAGTGCGATTAGTCCGTCGAGCGTGCAGCAAAGTAGACCACCACTTCATCAGGCTGTGGTAGAGGGATCACTCCCTCAAACGTGTAGCAAAGTAGATTACTCCATCGAACGTGTGGCAGTGCGATTCCCCCAACAAGCGTGTAGCAGAGTGATTACCCGTTGAGCGAATGGCAAAGTAGATTACTCCATCGAACGTGTGGTAAAGCGATCACCCGATCAAGTGCGCCCGCTTCTCGCTTCAGGTCGCTATGGTTGAAGAACTAGTTGAAAAACAACATACCGCTACCTATCCGGAAATGCTGCCACGTTGTCCGATTAAGTGCAAATTTGTGCAATTAGTCCGCTTGTTTTCGAAGGAAAGGCAAAAAGAGGAGGGTAGCAGTAAATTTACGGGCCCGGTTTAGAAATTAGTTTAGAAATTAGTTTAGAAATCGGTGCTTGATAGTCGGCTACCGACACGACCGGCTGTCAGCCATCAAAATAGCGGCACTTTATGTACTTATTATCCGGTGCTCTGGCATGTTCGTTCCATTAGCGGAATTTTATGTACTTATTTTTCCTGTGAATGGTCCAGAACGGGCACATTTCCTTGCGATGGGGGAAAATAGCGACACAAATTGCCTCTATTTCCCTCAAATGAACTAATATCGTCGGAATAGCGACATTTTTTGCCGTTATTTTTGGGGTCAACCTAGAAATCTGTGCTTGATAGAGCTAGAGTAACCTCGCAGCGGGGCTCCAACGCCCCACGGCGGAAGCCCCGCGCGTCACCGCTCGAGACTCCAACGCCCCACGGCGGAAGTCCCGCGCGTCACCGCGCGAGACTCCAACGCCCCACGGCGGAAGTCCCGCGCGTCACCGCGCGAGACTCCAACGCCCCACGGCGGAAGTCCCGCACGTCACCGCTCGAGACTCCAGCACCCAAGGGCGGAAGCCCCGTACGTCACCGCGTGAGGCTCCAGCACCCAAGGGCGGAAGCCCCGTACGTCACCGCGCGAGGCTTCCGCTTAACTCCAGCGCTTGCTCCACAGGCACGTAGTCATAGTGCAGGTCCCTCGCCACGGAGTCGTAGGTGATCGCGCCGCCCGCCACGTTCACGCCGCGGCGCAGCGCGGGGCGGTCGTTAAGCGCGGCGTGGAGCCCCTTGGAGGCGAGCTCCAGCGCGTAGGGCAGGGTGGCGTTGGTCAGAGCGTACGTCGATGTCCGCGGCACGGCGCCGGGCATGTTGGCGACGGCGTAGTGAACGACGCCATGCTTGACGTAGGTCGGATCGGAGTGCGTCGTGATCCGGTCGACCGTCTCGAAGATGCCGCCCTGGTCGATGGCCACGTCGACGATCACCGATCCCGGGCGCATCGCCTTGACCATATTTTCCCGCACCAGCTTTGGCGCCTTCGCGCCCGGAATCAGCACCGCGCCGATCACCAGGTCCGATTCTTCCACGGCCTCGGCGATATGCTGCGGGTTGGACATCAACGTTTGCAGGCGGGCGCCGAAAATATCGTCCAACTGGCGGAGCCGTTCGGGGTTCACATCGATGATCGTCACCTCAGCGCCAAGTCCGACGGCGATTTTGGCCGCGTTCGTCCCGACGACGCCACCGCCGATGATCGTTACTTTGCCGCGCTTCACGCCGGGAACTCCGCCGAGCAAGATTCCTTTGCCGCCGTAAGGCTTCTCCAGAAACTGCGCCCCGATCTGCACGGCCATCCGACCGGCAACTTCGCTCATCGGCGTCAGCAGCGGCAGCGTTTTGTTCACCTCGACGGTTTCGTAGGCGATGGCGGTTACCCCTTTGTCACGAAGCGCCGCCGTCAGTTCGGGCTCAGGCGCCAAATGCAAATAAGTGAACAGGATCAGACCCTTACGGAAATAAGCGTATTCCGAAGGTTGCGGCTCCTTCACTTTAATGACCAGCTCCGCCGACCAGGCATCGGCGGCTTGCCCGACCAGCCGGGCTCCCGCGGCGGTGTATTCGGCGTCCGTAAAGCCGCTGCCGGCGCCGGCGTTTTTTTCAATAAACACTTGATGGCCTGCGCTAACGAGCGAATACGCGCCCGAAGGCGTCAACGCCACCCGGTTTTCGTTGTTTTTGATTTCTTTGGGGACCCCGATGATCATCTTGTCTTCCTCCTCGTCAGTTCGTCACTTTAGTTAACACAAACATGCCGGTTTGTCATAAG
Organism: Paenibacillus macerans; assembly: GCF_900454495.1. Lineage (NCBI taxonomy): Bacteria > Bacillati > Bacillota > Bacilli > Caryophanales > Paenibacillaceae > Paenibacillus > Paenibacillus macerans. Next base: position 3,711,540 of record NZ_UGSI01000001.1, on the reverse strand, counting down.
TTGTTCCCTTAACGGCATAGCTGTAAACTAATCTGACACCAGTATAGGACAGGTGAAATTCTTTGTGTTTATGGAGATCCAACAAAAAAAGGGGCCGGATTTGTGCAATTTCACAAATCGCGGCCGCCGCCGAATTTCTCCGTTTTGAAGTCCAGGTAGAGCGTCACTTTTTGCTCCATATCGGTCAAGTCGATGCCTCCGATCTCGCCGATTCGTTTCAGTCTGTAATTTAACGTATTGGCGTGAACGTGCAGCGCGTCCGCGGCGGCTTTGACATTGCTGTCATAGGCTAGAAATACCTCGAGCGTATGAACCAGCTCGCCGTGATGCTCCCGGTCATAAGCGCGCAGCCTGGCCAGGCTTTCGTTTTCGAAGCTGTGCTTGCCGGCTTCTTCCCAGATCAGCGGCAAGTAGCGGTAAAAACCCAGATCGGAATAATAATGGAGGCGGGACGTTTCCTCCGGCAAACGCCGCTTCACTTGAAGCAGCAGCAGCGCTTCCCGGTAGCTCGTCTCCAGTCTTCCGTATTCTTCGTAAAGATTTCCGCTGGCCAGTCCGGCATAACGCGCTCCGAACCGGGCCCGCAAATTTCCGTCGGCGAGCTCGAGCTGGCGGCCGATCGCGGCTTTGGTTTTGTGCACGGTGGGAGCGGACAGCAGGATCAGTTGGTTTTTATCGCTTACGCAAAGTACGATGCGGCAATGGGCCGCGAACGAAGCGAAGCTTTCGAGGGCTTGCTGCTGTTGCCGTTCTTCGATGGTATGGGTAAATTCCAGGACGGCAATGTAAAAAAGAGCCGGCAGGACGATGCCGATGCTTTGGGCTTTCTCGCGAATATGGGCCTCGGTCCGGATATGTCCGGTCAGCAGCTGCCAGAAAAAATCTTTGTGCGCCGCTTCTTCCTTGTGCCGCTGCAGGGGCCATTGCACCAGCTTGTTCCGTGCGGCGGACGCCGCGGCCTCCAGCAAGGACATCTCTTCATCGGTGAAAGGCTTGCCCGCCTGAAGCACCCAGATGAAGCCAATCACCGCGGCGTTGGAGCGGATGGCGACCGCCACCCGCTCGCTGAGCCCGACGTCGGGAATGGCGGCGATGCGCACCGGTTTATTGCTTTCCAGCAAACAGCGGATGACGCCGCCATGCCAAAGGCTGCTGATGACCTGATCGGGCACGCGCCGCCCGACGATGGTCGCCAGCCTGGCGGGGTCCGTATCCGGGGCATGCGAGCTATACGCGACCAGCCGGTGATTCGCGTCCTCGATCGTCACGGGACGGCCAAGCGTCTCGCCGATCGTTTCGGCCAGCATCTCCAGATTGTCGGCGTAAAAGTCAAATAAAGTTGGTTCTCGGCCCATAGGCATCACCTTCGTGTTTCCCAGATTAGCGGATTATTGCGTATTTCAAATTTCTAATTGCGGAATATTATATGATTCCAAATCCCAAAACGGAAAGAGGCCATTCCATGATATCGGTAAAAGAAAACACAAATACCGTCGGTTATCGCGATACTTGGGCGGAAGTTTCCCTGGCGGCCGTCGCCCATAACACGAAGCTGTTCCGCCGGCAGGCGGCTGAAAGCTGCCGGGTCATGGCCGTGGTCAAGGCGAACGGTTACGGACATGGGGCCGTGCAAACCGCGCAAGCCGCAATCGCGGCAGGCGCTGAGTATTTGGGCGTGGCGCTGGTGGATGAGGCGTTGCAATTAAGAGCGGCGGGCATCCGGGAGCCGGTTCTCGTGCTGGGGTACACGCCGCCTCATGCCGTCGAAACCGCGATCCGGCATGATATTACGATGACCGTGTATACGAAGGAAGTGCTGGACGAAATTATGGACAGCGCCCAGCGGCAGCAGCGGCGGGCCTGTATTCATCTCAAGCTGGAGACGGGGATGACCCGCATCGGGCTAACCTCGATCGAGGCGGCCGTTGATTTGGCCCGCCAAGCGCAGTCTTGCCCCTGGATCACGCTCGAGGGACTGTTTACCCATTTCGCCGATGCGGACGGACCGGATGCCCATTTTACCGAGCGGCAATTTGAGCGGTTCCGCCGCTGCATCGAGGCGCTGGACGCCGCCGGCGTGCCGGTTCCGCTCAAGCATTGCTGCAACAGCGCCGCCGCCATGCGTTTTCCGCATATGCATCTCGACATGATCCGGGTCGGCATCGCTCTTTACGGCTTGTATCCCGCACAGCGGCTGCGCACCTCGGCTTACCCGCTGCGTCAGGCGATGCAGCTTAAAACGAAAATAACCGCCATCCAGCCGATCGAGCCGGGCCGGACCGTCAGTTACGGCCGCACTTATCAAGCTCCTGCGAACCGCGTGGTCGCCACCGTGCCGGTCGGATACGCGGACGGATTGTCGCGCGCGCTTTCCAACCGGGGATCGGCGCTGGTTCGCGGGAAGCGAGTCCCGATCATCGGGCGCGTGTGCATGGACCAGACGATGCTCGACATCACTGCGGTGGGCGGCGCGCAAATCGGCGATGTCGTAACCCTGTTCGGCGGTGAAGGGGAGACGTTTATCGCCATCGACGAAGTGGCCGGACTGATGGATACAATCAATTATGAAGTCGTGTGCCTGATCGGGCAAAGAGTTCCCCGCATTTACGGATAACTGTTTTGTATGTGAGAAAAAGTGCCATTTCACTCACATGATAATTGAAAAATCCAGTTTAGTAAAGGGATTATTAGTTTGATTTATCCGAAAAAGATGATTTTCCGCACTTTAAATAGTCATTCATATTGAAAAAAGTATGCATCCAATTAAAGTATGTTACATTTTGTTACGTATATATCCCCGGCCGCGAACAAAAAGCAAGCAGCCCGCCCTGAAAAATGAAGGGGTGCGGCTGCTTGCTTTTTAATTGACGTATGATTAATTGCTGCTGCGTTTAAACGATAACACGATATCCTGCGGATAATCGCCGAAGCCCATGCCGAACAAATTAAGGCCCCGCTTGTTCACGGCATCCTCCCGGACTTCGAAGCGGACGCGGATCGGCTTGTTGAAGGCAAGATCAAGCGCGCCAAGCGTGGTGGCGGAGGCCAGGGCGCTGCCTACAAAGCTGCCGCTCCGGGTAACGCGCCATTCGATAAGCTGGCCGTATTCGGTGCCGCCTTTCCATTTTTCGGGCGTCAGTTTGCCCTTGCGGTCGCCGAAATCGGCGGGGCTCGTCCAGGTTCCGGCCGGGTGGCCGTTGATGCTTACGCTGATGTCCGACGGCCAGGCATCCCGGAACCCCGGGGCTTCCGAGCAGACTTCAGCCCGCACGCTTAATTCTTCAAGCTCCACGCCCGGCGGCAGCGGGTTGGCGAAATAATACTCCACGTATCCCGACTCGGCGAACCACAGCAGCGCCGCATCCGTCCGTTCCGGCATATAAAATACCCGCGGATCGTCCTGGGAGCCGATCAAACTGCCGTCGCGCCCGACCATGCCGCAAGGGGGCTGCACCGAACTGAGCGAATACATGCCGATCGGCATATGGATCTCCTCAATGTGATGCAGGCCTTCGCCCGGCTGGGTCGGCAGCTCCAGCAGGATGGAGCGGCAGGTGACCGAGCAGATTTTTTCCCGGTTCGCGCCTTGCGCCGATACGATCAGGCCGGCTTGCTCCAGCGTCTGCACGTTGATGGAAATCGTCGGCTGGGCGACGCCCAGCGCTTCGGCCAACTGATTGATGCTCATCGGCTGTTTGCCGAGCGCCTCCAATATCCGCAGACGCACGTCGCCGGACAGCGCTTTGGCCACATCGAGAATCCGCGAAGCGGGGTAATGGATCGTTTCTTGGCGGTGGGGATCGCTCATCAACAAAAAATCCTTTCTGCATAAGGATGAAACCTGTGTCCAGTGTACTATAAAAGATGTATATTGTAAATTTATAATGTACATTGCAATTAAGTAATACACATGCTATGATGTGGGCAAATGGAATCATCCATATAAGTTGGACTAATAGCGATTTTAGGAGAGAGGTGTGGCTAATGACGATGTTTAATCAAGCGATGACCGCGGATGCAGCTGCAATTCCCCGTCCGGAATTTCCCCGGCCCGATTGGGAGCGGAAAGACTGGTTCAATCTGAATGGGGCGTGGGCGTTTCGTTTTGATCCAAGCGACGAGGGGATCGGCCAGTCTTGGCAAAACGAGGGAGTGCCGGCTTTTCGCGAGCAAATCCAGGTTCCTTTTTCCTGGTCGAGCCCTTTGTCCGGCATCGGCGTCAATGAGCCCGGGATCGGCTGGTACCGGCGGACTGTGGCTTGGCAGCCGGAGTTTGGGCCGGCGCGGATTTTTTTGCGGTTTGGGGCGGTGGATTACCGCTGCGATGTTTGGGTCAATGGCGTTCATGCCGGATCGCATCGGGGCGGGTATGGCGCATTCGAATTCGAAGTGACGGACACGTGGAAAAAGGATAAAGAAAACACGATCGTCGTGCGCGTGGAGGACCGGGACGAAGATTACCAGGCCCGCGGCAAACAAGGGTACGGGGAAATCCGCGGCATTTGGCAGCCCGTTTGGCTGGAGGCGCGCCCGGAAAGCTTTGTCCGGGAAGCCAGGTTCCGGACGTTCATGGACGGACGGATCGAAGTGGAGTGTTTCATTATCTCCGGCGGGGTTACCGAAGCGGAATTGTCCTTCCAATTTGCGCAAGGCGCGGTGAACCACAAGGAGCAGGTCCGGCTGACGGCCGGCGAAAATACGGTCCGCACCTCGTTTACGGTGGCAAATCCCCGTTTGTGGAGCCCGGAAACCCCTTTTTTGTATGAAGGGGAGATCGTTTTGTCCGGTTCGTTTGGCCGCGACCGCGTCAGCACTTATTTCGGAATCCGCGAAATCGCCACCGCCCGGTTTGGGGACCGCGATTACCGCTGGATCACGCTGAACGGAAAACCGGTTTATTTGAACGGCACGCTCGACCAGTCTTATCACAAAACCGGCTATTTTACGTATCCGAGCGACGAGGAAATGAGAAACGAGATTTACCTTATGAAAAGGCTCGGGCTGAACTTCGTGCGGATTCATATCAAACCCGAGGAGCCGCGCAAGCTGTATTGGGCCGACAAGCTGGGGATTCTCGTGATGGAGGATATGCCCTGCTTCTGGGGCGCGCCGGATGAGCGGGCGCGAACTGCCTACGAAAGCGAAGCCCGTGAAGTGCTCGCCCGGGATTACAATCATCCCGCGATTTTTTCCTGGGTGATGTTCAATGAGACGTGGGGGCTGAAATCGGGGAAAGCGGCCGGCAGTTTGACCGGGGATGAATCGGGCAACATGAATTATTTGCCGGAGACCCAGGAATGGGTGCGGCGGATGTACCGTTGGGCCAAGGAAGCCGACCCGACGCGGCTGGTGGAGGACAATTCGGCCTGCAACTGGGACCACGTCGAAACGGATCTCAATACCTGGCATTTTTATATCAATGGGTATGAACAGGTCCGGCAGCACGTGAGCGATGTGGTCGAAAAAACCTATCCCGGGTCCGAGCTCAACTTTATCGGCGGGAACGTACAGACGGATGCGCCGCTGATGAACAGCGAATGCGGCAACGTTTGGGGCATCGAACACGGTGCGGGCGACAGCGACCTGGCGTGGCATTACCGGTACATGCTGAACGAATTCCGCCGCCATGACAAAATGTGCGGGTTCGTATTTACGGAATTCCGCGACGTGACGAATGAATTCAATGGCTACTACCGGCTCGACGGCACGGACAAAGACTTCGGCTACGGCGATTTTGTGCCCGGCATGACGATTGCCGATCTGCATTCGCCCGACTTTATCGTCATCGACGCGCCTCCGTGCCGAACGGTGGAAGGCGGCGAGCGGGTTGCCGTCGCCCTGCTGCGCTCCAGTTACTCCGACCGTTACCACGGCCGGACGCTGAAGCTGGACTGGGAGCTGTGGTACGACCAGCTTGGCGAGCGCCAAGCGGCCGACCGCGGTGAAGCTTCCATCGAATGGAACGGCTACGGCGTAGCCCCGATTGCGCCGCTGAACCTGACGATGCCAAACCGGGATGCCGTGGCCGTGCTGGCGGTTCGTTTATTGGATGAAGCGGGGGGAGCGATTACCCGGAACTTCATTACGTTTGACGTGCGGAGCGGTGAGGCGGACGGAACATATGACTCCGGCTTCGGCCACATCAGTTTGCCGGTAGGCGGTTTTGCCGGCCAATCGTTTACGCATCATTGGGATGCGATTCAGGGGGCCAAGGTGAGCGGCGCGGGGGCCGGGGCGTTCACTTATGAGGTGAGGCTTCCCGAGCGCGAGCGGCTTGAGTTGATCGGCGACATCGAAATCGTGTTTGAAGCAAGCGCCAAAAGAGTGCTGGCCCGCAACATCGAAGGCGCCAAAGCCCGCGAGACGGGCATCCACTTTATGCATGGCGCCGCCGCCGATGTGGAGTACAATCCGAATACGTACTACATGACGGACGAAGAGCGGCATGAGTCAGAGGTCACTGTGTGCATCGACGGAGAGCCGGCCGGAACCGTTCACTTGCCCGACGATCCGGCGGACAGCCGCGGCGTATTGTCCTGGCACTATCAGCCGGTGGCGAACCGTTTGGATGAAGCGGGATCATACGGTTATTTGTGCAAGGTGAAGGTGCCGGGGCGAATCGCCGCCAAGCTGGACCGCAGCCGCAGCTTCCGCCTGGAGCTTCGGGCGGGCGAAGGCGGGCTGGCGCTGTACGGGCGGAACGCCGGGCGTTATCCGCTGGATATTCTCGTTTGTTATCGTTAAGCGGTTCGGGAGATCGGCCGGGTAATCTGCCGGGTAGCCGGCGAATAATCTAGCGAGTAATGTGGCAGGTAATCCGGCGAGTAATCTGCCGGGTAATCCGGCGGGTAGCTCCCCGAGTAGCCCCTGGTCGGAAATCTAACGGTTGCAGCCGCCGCTATTTTCCGAAAAAAGACCTTTTCCAAACTCTAACGGTTGTAATCGACCCTATTTGCCTGAATTCAGGTAATTGCAGCCGGTTTTCGGCGAAATAAGCGCCATGGCAACCGTTAAAATAGTTTTGTGGTCAGAAGCGCGCATCTTTATAGAGATACAGCGGCAGACGAGACCTTGTTTTTGGGTCTTTTCTGCCGCCGTTTCTTTTTTTTGGGCCTTTCGCTATAAATTGGAGGACGCGCCGTTGGAAAATACACTTCTTGACATATTCCGTTTACAAGTGTAAACTTTGAGTCGACCGATCTATCGATTACATATGTAAACTTTAAATAGGAGGAGTTTATGATGTCGCAAATTCCGCGGATTTCCGAAGCCGAATGGGAAGTGATGAAGGTGTTTTGGCAAAGCTCGCCGGCTTCAGCGAACGATGTAATAGAAGCGCTCAGCGACGACAAAGACTGGAAACCGGCGACCGTCAAAACTTTGATCAACCGGCTGTTGAAGAAGAAGGCACTCGGCTTCCATAAGGAAGGGAAAACTTACCTGTACTCGCCATTGGTGACCGAAGAGGAATGTATTAGGGCGGAGAGCAAGTCGTTTCTGAAAAGGCTGTACGGAGGAGCGCTGAAGCCGATGTTCGTGCAGTTTCTAAAGGAAGAACGGCTTACCGAGGAAGAAATCAAGGAACTCAAACAAATTCTCGATGAAAAGACAGATCGGCAATGACCATGGTATGGAACGCGGTAATGCCCCTGCTGAGGTGGTTGCCCGGCTTTTTGGGCTGGCTGTTTCAAACCTCGGTCATGGTCTCCATTTTGGTCGGATTGGTACTGCTGCTCAAATGGGTACTTAAGGACCGGCTCCCGATCAAATGGCAGTACGCGCTTTGGCTGATTGTCCTCCTTCGGGCCTTGCTTCCGTGGGCACCAGAAAGCTCCATCAGCATGTATAACCTGTTTTCCCTCTCCGAGCCAAGCGGCAGGATCGACGCATTAATTACGCAGGTAGCGGAGCAGCGGCAGCCCAGCCCGGACGCGGCTGAACCGGCGGCGGAGGAGACCTTGCCGAACGGTGTGGCCGAGGTTGGCGGCGAAGCGGCCAAGACGAAGACCGCGGCGGCCCCGGCCGAGCCGGCGGATTCGTCCCGGCAGCCCGCTGGATTAACCCCCAAAGATGGGGCTTACGCAGGTTTGTTCGGATTATGGCTTGCCGGCGTCATCGCTCTGTCCGTTTATTTGTTCCGCATCAACCGCAGGTTTGCCAAGAGCATTGTCTTCGGCTCCAATGGAATGGTAAATCCGGAACTGGAGGAACTGCTGCAGTCCTGCCAACACAAGCTTGGTGTCCGCCGCAAAATTTCACTGCGGATGACGGACCAAGGAAGCGGCCCGGCGCTGCACGGACTAAGGTCGCCCAAAATTTTGCTGCCCGCGACCATCGTAGACCAATTCTCCGCAAATGAGATCAAGTATATATTCCTCCATGAACTGGTTCATCACAAACGGAAGGATATCGCCGTCAACTGGGTGATGACGGCGCTGCTGATCCTGCACTGGTTCAATCCGGTACTGTGGTACGCCTATCGCAAAATGAGGGAAGATCAAGAGTTATCCTGCGATGCGCAGGCCGTCTCTTACATCGGCCCGGATGAAGCGAAGCAGTACGGACATACGGTTATTAAGCTGCTTGAAACGTTATCGGGAAAGCCGTCGAGGCTGCTTGCCGCCGCCTATTTTTCCAAGAACCGCCTGGAAATCAAAAGGAGAATTACGATGATTGCCTTATTTAAGAAAACATCATTTAAGCGAACGGCTTTAGGACTTATTCTTGTTGCGGTTATCGTCGGCATTGCCCTGACCAATGCCAAGGGGAAGGTGGAAGGCCAGTCTTCGCCAATTGTAGTCCCTTCCGAGTATAGCTTTGAGGATTGGTTATGGTATGACGACTACATGACCTCCCAGGAGCTTGGTCTGGTATCCAAACCGGACATTCGGGTAGAGGACAAGGGGTACGCGTTTGAAATCGAAAGCGTAATGGTCGACAACTCGCGTGTGGTGCTTACGGCTAAGCATTTTGGACCGGACGGCCATTTTCTGCAAAGTCCTTTGGAGGATGGCGGTATTTTTATAAAGGATCGAGACGGCAAGGTAGTTGCTACTCTAGCGGGATCGCCGGGTGGAACCCGTCCTAATGTGGAGGAATATATATTCCTGTTTACAGAGACACCGCCGGATCAAATCGTGATTCAAGGCAAGACGGATCATATTTGGGACTGGGCCGATAAAAAAGACGACATCAAACGCGAAAAAATCGAAGTGAATTGGAAATTCGAGTTCACCTTGGATATGACCAAAGCAAAGCGGCTAGGGACAAGTGAGGCGCTGAATGCAAACTATACCACGCCGGCAGGACTGCAAATGGAGATGAAGCAGTTTTTTCGTACCCCGAACGGACTGCGCCTGGATATGGACCTCGATTTGAACGAAAAATTGGCAAAACAGGCCATTCCCGAATGGAGGCAAGATGTTGAGCTTTGGTACCATCTCGAAACGGACGACCCCGAAGCAAAGGCAAAGTACTTTGGCGGTCAAAGCGGTCCTTTTGGCGGCAAAATTGAAGAGGTATACAAAGCTAACGCCAGTACAAGTTGGTCCAGAACATGGCTTACATCAATGGTATCTCTTGAGCTGAAAAACATCCGGTTTGTACTTGATGGGTACAGCCTACCGATTAAAAAAGAAGCTTCGGTAGAGATTGACCTGAACCAGTTGGCCAAGAAGCCCGTCGTATTTGAAGACGAAGGAGACAAGATCACTCTGGAGAAATACGGCTTTGAAACCGACCCTGATACAGAAAAAAGAAACCTTCGCTTAAGCGGAAGCGGAATTTATATAAACCAGCAAAATAGAGACAAGTGGATCGCCATGGATGCGAATGAGACGACGTATTCCGTAATTAGAGAGGGGATTGGAAGAATTAATGAGGATGGGGGAAGCGTCTGGGATGAACTCGACTTCATCGTTAACGATGTTCCGAACGACATTTCCAAGCTGACGTTGAAACGGATCGTCGTGGACAAAGTATTCACCGATGTAAATTGGTCCGTCGATCTGCCGTCATATACGACGCTACCATGGAAAAATAAATAGCTGCTTAAGCCCGGCCATGAACAGGGGCCGGGTTTTATGTACGAAACATTTTCTAAGCTAACGGTTATCACCCGCGCTTATTCGAGCGAACACATGTTATAGTAGTTCTATTCGTGAAAGTAGGGGAATATAAAAAATGAATGAAGAGACATCCGAGAAAAAGCTATTCTATTTGGAAGGCATCAGGGGACTCGCGGCATTTGCCGTGGTTATTTCGCACTACATACAAGTATTTTATCCAGCTGCGTTAAACGGAAGGCCGCAACAAACTCATTTTAAATGGGATATCTGGTACGGACATTCTCCAATTAATTTATTTTATAATGGACAATTTGCCGTTAGTTTGTTTTTTGTGCTAAGCGGTTATGTGCTCAGTGTCAAAATGTTTGAAAAAGAGTTCGATAGCACGACCTTTCAAAAATTGTTGCATTCCAGCGCTATACGAAGGTACATTCGGCTTGCCGTGCCGGCAGCGGTATCCGTATTGCTTGCGTATCTAGCAATTATTACGAAGGCCTTTTATCTCCAAGAAATATGGGGAACTACATGGACGGATATGAAAAAGGACTACTACGCTTTAGATACAAATATATATACCGTTATCAAGGCTGCTATTTTTGATCCATTTTTCCGGTTTGATGCCCATCCTTACAATCCGGTCCTTTGGACAATGGGCTATGAGCTATTAGGTTCTTTTTTAATTTTCGGTTTTCTTGCATTATTCGGACGAGTGAAAAAAAGATGGATGGTGTATGCGGTCTTATCCATTGCTTTGATTCAAACCTATTTTGTCGCTTTTTTGTGGGGAATGCTGCTGGCCGATTTGCTTAAGCACAAATGGGTCCAAAGTAAAATAACGGCAGTACTTGTGCTTTTAATAGGGATTTACTTAGGTTCAGCGCCGTATACTTCATTAATGGGGACTATGTACGAACCAATAGAAGTGTGGACAAAAAATATCAATGCATGGATTCAATTTAACATCGATCCGCGGCTTCTTGCCCGAACCCTAGGTTCTGCTATGATTTTGTTTGCTCTGCTTCGTTTAAAAGTGCTGCAGCATGTGTTTGGATGGAAGCCGTTTGCTTATTTAGGACAGATTTCATTTTCCCTTTACCTCATTCATTTCACTTTCCTAAATACGTTCTCCGCGTTCCTGTTTAGTAAAGTGATTCATTTTTTTAGTTATAATCTTGCTTATGCAATTACGTTTATGGTTTCTATGGTGCCGTTATTTATTTTGTCGCATTATTATATGAAATATATCGATCAAGGGGCATTAAAATTAGCTCGAAAAGTCGAAATAAAGATGACCGCATAATCCCAAAAGCGCGGAGTTGAAATCAACAACTCTGGGCTTTTTTTGTGTAGATTACTATTTTTGTACGACACCACGATCCTGTTGAACGATTCGAGATCAGTGCTCGACAAAATAAATTATAGCGTTAGTGTCTTGGTGTCCCTGCATGCTGCTTTGCACGATTATCCCTCTTGTTCAGGGGGGAGAGGGGGGCTAATCACGGTCCTTTCATTTTTCCCGGTGTCCTTGCCCCATTCCTCCCGTCGGGTCTGCTTTCACTTTTCCTAAACCTCCTTCTCCCAAACCTGTCTAGCGATCTCGAACATGTCTGCTTCTCCCAAACCTATTTTTTCTCCTGAACTTCTCCTCCTCTCTGCTTCCGGATCAAATGGGATAATCGTGCAAAGCGTCCGGACAGCGGATATTGATCTGCCGATATTTCTTGCCACGATCGGTTACCGGCCCTCCCTGTCAAGCAACCGATTATTAGGTTGAGCCGAAAAAATATGACATTAAATCAATTTTCCGAACGTACGCATCAACTGGATGCGCTTAATGAATTAATCAATGTGTTTGCTTCATTTCGCCGTTGGGATTTTTGTTTTTTATTGGCGGCTGATTCCCCTACCCGTCAATAGTTCGTGGCGCCCGTTAGGGCCGGCCAGAAGATTTTCAACTCAATAACGGAAAAATTTAAACTATACAAAAGCAGAACAGAAAAATTAAGATGAAAGTGCCAAGATTTTACTATTCTGCTACTTATTCTTCTTTTGTTCATTAACCCTCCATTTCATTTCATTTTTGAAAGCGCATACTTTTCCAGTGAATTCAACTTAAAGCGGACAAGCCCAGCAGCTGACAGGGCAAGCGTTAGATCGCAGCGGGATGTTATGAACTTTTACCAGGTATTCCTTCGGCCCGATAAAACGTCGGTTCGGATTGGAATAATGCCATGCAAAAAAGGAGGTGAGGGCTAAATTTACGTTTCGGGAAGGCGGATGAGGTGTTTCAAAGGATGGTGACCTCTTATACCGATTGGGACAAGGTGACGGCGTACCGGAATGCTGTGCTGGTATGAAGAACTGAAGTAAACAATCCATGATGAGGAGTGATTCCATGTTATCCAAACTTTTCAAACGAACGGTGGCGATGACTGCGGTTGCTGCTTTGGCGCTGACGCTGCTGCAGCCTTTTGGAATACAAAGGAGCTATGCCGCCGAAGCTCATGTCGACAATCCTTTTTTGGGCGCGACGATGTATGTGAATTCCGATTATGCGGAGCTCGTAGATACCTCCATTGCCAAAGTTAGCGATAATACGCTGAAGGCGAAGATGCAAACCGTCAAGTCGTACCCGACGGCTGTTTGGCTGGACCGCATTGCGGCCATTGCCGGAGGTGAGGCCAACGGCGGCCGGAAAAGCCTGGTGGAAACCATGGACGAGGTGCTTGCCCAGAAGCAGGGGGATACGCCGATTGTAGCCACCTTCGTAATCTACAACCTGCCGGGCCGGGATTGTCACGCTTTGGCTTCCAACGGGGAGCTGCCCTTGACTGCGGAAGGTCTGCAGACTTATAAAACGAGCTATATTGATCCCATCGTCGAAGTATTCTCCAATCCGAAATACGCCGACATTCGGATTGTCGCGATTATCGAACCCGATTCGCTGCCGAACCTGGTGACGAACCTGAGCGACCCGAAATGCGCGCAGGCCAATTCGACCAACATTTACCGCGACGCAACGCGGTATGCCCTCGAAAAGCTGCATGCTATTCCTAACGTTTACAACTACATGGACATCGGCCACTCCGGCTGGTTAGGCTGGGACAACAATCGGCAGCCGGCCATCGACCTCTTTACGTCGGTCGTCGCCGGGACTCCTGCCGGACTTGCCAGCGTGGACGGCTTCATCACCAATACAGCCAACACGACTCCCTTGGAGGAACCGTATCTGACCGACCCGAATTTGACGATTAACGGGATGCAGCTGAAATCCGCCAAGTATTATGAGTGGAATCCCTATTTTGACGAAGTGGATTTCACCGCGGCTCTGTATTCCGGATTCGTAGCCAAGGGCTGGCCGTCCAGCATCGGCTTCCTGATCGATACATCACGCAACGGGTGGGGCGGCCCGGATCGTCCGACCGGAGCCAGCGGAACAACGGTGGATGCGTATGCCAATTCCGGACGCATCGACAAGCGTCTCCATCGCGGGAATTGGTGCAATGCCAGCGGCGCCGGGATGGGTCAGCCTCCGCAAGCCGCTCCGGCGGGTTATCCGGCCTCTCATCTGGACGCTTTCGTATGGGTGAAGCCTCCGGGTGAATCGGACGGCTCCAGCACCGAAATTCCCAACAATGAAGGCAAAGGGTTCGACAGAATGTGCGACCCGACTTATACCAGTGCCAACGGCACGCTGACCGGCGCGCTGCCGGGTGCTCCGATTTCCGGACACTGGTTCCATGACCAATTCGTTCAACTGGTTCAGAATGCATATCCGGCTATTCCGACCAGCGGCGGCGAGACGCCTGACGTTCCGGCGGCGCCAGCCGGCCTGACCGCGACAGCGGGCAATGCAAAGGTTGAGCTTAGCTGGACGGCGTCAAGCGGCGCCACAAGCTATAACGTGAAGCGCGCCACGACCAGCGGCGGGCCGTACACGACCGTGGCGGCGGGCGTTACCGCCACAAGCTACACGAACACCGGCCTTGCAAACGGCACGACGTACTATTATGTCGTCAGCGCGGTGAACAGCGCCGGGGAAAGCGCGAATTCGGCCCAGGTTGCCGCCACCCCGAGCGGCGGAGGAACCGGCACCGGGGATCTGGTGGTGCAATACCGTGCCGGGGACACGAACGCTGCCGACAATCAAATCAAACCCCAGTTCAATATCAAAAACAACGGTACGACGGCTGTTGATTTGAGCACGTTGAAGATACGCTATTACTTTACGAAGGACGGCAGCCAGGACTTGAACGCTTGGATCGATTGGGCCCAACTGGGCGCGTCGAACATTGAAAAAACGTTCGGCACCGTATCCGGGACGGACGCGGACACTTATATCGAGCTTAGCTTTACCGCCGCGGCCGGGACGCTTGCCCCAGGAGGGCAGTCCGGCGACATCCAGCTTCGGATATCCAAGACCGACTGGTCCAACTTTGACGAAAGCAACGATTATTCGTATGATCCCGCCAAAACGGCTTACGCCGATTGGGATCATATCACCCTTTACCAAAACGATACCCTCGTTTGGGGCGTAGAACCGTAATAACGAAGCGGCATGCGCCTTGACGGCGAACAAAGCGGGGAAGGCTTGTCTGTTCTTCTCCGCTTTGTTCTTCATCGTTCAGAAGAATTTCAACCTAACGGCGGAAGAATTTAAACTATACAAAAAAAGAACGGAAAAATAACATGAAGGTGCCAAGTTTTTACTTTTTATTACAAATTTCTTCCTTTATATATTAAAATATTTATCCTTGCGGAAAAGGGGGTGAGAGCCAAATTAATATTCGGCAAACCAGCGAAATAATTTGGGAAAGGTGGTTGTGAATGATGAACAAAACCAAAAAAGCACGTTGGCCGGCCTGGAAAAATTGGCTCGGAAAAACCGTGCTGTCCGGTCTGGTTGCCTGCGGCGGATTTCCGTTTCTGGCCTCTTCGGCCGCAATGGCTGCAGACGCGGAAGCTTACAATTATGCGGATGCCCTGCAAAAATCCCTCTGGTTTTACGACGCGGAGAAATCCGGTCCCGGGATTACAGGCGGCCGTTTGGAATGGCGGGGGGACTCGGAACTGTCCGACATGTACGTACCGCTCGGCGTGAACGGCACCGCGAAGAACATGACGAATTTGCGGGAGGATTTTATCGCGCAAAACCTGCCGAACTTGGACCCCGACGGCAACGGGTCCGTCGATCTGAGCGGAGGGTTTCACGACGCCGGCGACCATGTCAAATTCGGCCTGCCGCAATCCTATGCCGCATCGACACTGGGATGGAGCTTTTACGAGTTTAGGGAAGCTTTCCGGCAGAGCGGCCAGGAAGCGCATATGCTGGAAGAACTGAAATGGTTCAGCGACTATTTTCTGCGCTCTACTTTCCGTAACGACAAGGGTGAGGTTGTCGCCTTCAACTACATGGTTGGTCAAGGAACGGTCGATCACACCTATTGGGGCCCTCCCGAACTGCAGGATCCCGACAAATATCCGCGTCCGGCCACGTTCGCGACCGCGGATCAACCCGCCAGCGACCAGGCTGCCGGAGCTGCGGCCGCCCTTGCTCTGATGTATCTCAATACGAAGGATACCGATCCTGCCTATGCGGAGGAGTGCCTGGATACGGCCGCCGCGCTTTACCGCTTTGCCCAGCAGCACAGAGGACTCGGCAACAGCGACGGCTTTTATAATTCCAGTTATGACGAAGATGAATTGTCATGGGCGGCCGTCTGGTTGTATACCGCGACCGGCGACAACACGTATATACAGGATATCGTATCGGTTGACGCGTCGGGAAAATACACCGGATACCTCAAAAGAATCGTCCCTTCTCAAGCGGATAGCTGGCAAAATATCTGGACGCACAGCTGGGACACGGTATGGGGCGGCGTTTTTGTACGGCTTGCGGCCCTGTTCCCGGACAATGCCCAATATGATTATTACGCCCGCTGGAATCTTGAATATTGGTCGGGCGGCAAGGTTCCTCATCAGGAGGCGAACGACAATACGTATTTGACTACGTCGCCCGCCGGGTTCGGCGTTCTCACCACATGGGGTTCGGCGCGGTACAACGCGGCCGCCCAGCTTTGCGCGCTGGTGTATGACAAGTATAAAGACCGTCCCGATTTTGCGGCCTGGGCCAAGAGCCAAATGGATTATATCATGGGGGACAACCCCATGGGTTATTCGTACATCGTCGGCTTCCCGTCGCCGGACGAATCGGCCAAGCATCCTCACCATCGGGCCGCGCACGGCTCCATGACCAACAACATGGAAGTCCCGGCGGAACACCGCCATGTGCTCTGGGGAGCGCTTGTCGGCGGACCGGACGCGAAGGATTTCCACAATGATGTTACGACCGATTACGTCTATAACGAGGTGGCGATCGACTACAATGCCGGTTTGGTCGGCGCGCTTGCAGGCTTGTATCTGAAATACGGAAACGGCGAAACGGTTACGGCCGACAGTCCGCCCGCCGAACAAGGCGTAACGGAATACCGGGTGGAGGGAAAAATCGAGCAGGAAAACGACCAGCGGACCCAGGTTACGGTTACCATTCACAATGAATCCGTCCATCCGCCTCATACGGAGGGAACGATGAGCGCCCGTTATTATTTCAACATCAGCGAGCTGCTGGCGGCGGGCCAAAGCATTAACGACGTCACGCTGGAAACGTATTACGATGAGCAAAAAGCAAGCTACGGCGGCGCCGTCAAGGTCAACGGACCTTATGCGGTGGACGCGGCGGCGGGGATTTACTACTATGAGCTGGATTGGTCGGGCAACGAGGTTTACGGCAGCCGGGACTTCCAATTCGGCCTGATCGCGAAGCAGGATTCCCAATATAAGAGTCATTGGGACCCAACGAACGACTGGAGCCGTCAAGGGATTTCCGCCACAAAAGGGGAGACAACCCGAATCCCCCTTTATCTGAACGGAGTGAAGGTGGTCGGCGAGGAGCCTAGCGGCGGAACGCCGCAAGAGCCGCAACAGCCGCCGGGTGTACCGGCCGGTCTGGCCGCGAAGGCGGGGAATGCTCAAGTGGCGCTGAACTGGAACGCGGCCGCCGGAGCGATAAGCTATAACGTGAAAAGAGCGACCGTGGACGGCGGCCCTTACACGACGGTGAAGAGCGGGATCACGGCGACAAGCTTTACGGACGCGGGCCTGACGAACGGCACGGCCTACTATTATGTGGTCAGCGCCGTCAACGGCGCCGGGGAAAGCGCCGACTCCGCACAGATCAGCGCGGTTCCCCAAGCCGGGCAAGGAGGCCAGCCGGGAACTTTGGTGCTCCAGTACAAAGCCGGGGACACCAATGCGGACGACAATCAGATGAAGCCGTTATTCCGCATTGTAAACAACGGTACGGACGCTGTTCCGCTGTCGGAACTGACGATTCGCTATTGGTATACGGTGGATGGGGACAAGGAGCAAACGTTCCATTGCGATTGGGCGCAGATCGGGGGCGGCAATCTTAGCGGCAAAACGGTGAAGATGGCGGAAGCTAAGGAGAATGCCGATTCGTATGTGGAAATCTCCTTCAATGCCGGTGCGGGCAGCCTGGCTCCCGGCAGCGACAGCGGCGAAATTCAGACCCGCATCAACAAAAATGATTGGTCGGCTTATAACGAAGCGAACGACTATTCCTTTGACCCGGCCAAAACCGCCTACACCGATTGGGACCATGTTGCTTTGTATCAGAACGGTACGCTGGTTTGGGGAATTGAGCCTTGATGGATGAACGGATTGATTTTTTGTTTTCTTTAATATAAACCGCATTTTAGGAAAGAGGGTGAGCGTATGTTCAAAACGATCGTTAAAAGTATTCTGGCCGGTTCGCTCGTATTAGGCGCTATGGGAATCGGGATGGCCGGCTTGGCACCGGGCCATGCGGAAGCGGCTGCTAATTATTACCATACGTCAGGGAACCGGATCGTCGATTCGGCCGGAAATCCGGCGGTGTTCAACGGGATCAACTGGTTCGGATTCGAGACACCGAATTATTCGCCTCACGGCTTGTGGACACGGTCCATGGATGACGTCCTGGATCAGATCCAAGAGCGCGGCTACAATCTGATCCGTCTGCCGTACAGCAACCAGATGTTTGACCCCGGATCCGCCCCCAACAGCATCGACTACGACAAAAACCCGGATTTAAAAGGGCTGACTCCCATTCAGATCATGGATAAACTAATCGAAAAAGCAGGAGACCGCGGCATGAAGATTTTCCTCGACCGCCATCGTCCCGGGTCCGGCGGACAATCCGAGCTTTGGTATACCGCGGACTACTCCGAACAACGCTGGATCGACGACTGGAAGATGCTGGCGGAACGGTATAACGGCAACGACACGGTGATTGGCGCCGATTTGCACAACGAGCCCCACGGTCCGGCCAGTTGGGGAACGGGAGATCCGGCCACCGATTGGCAGCTGGCGGCGGAGCGGGCGGGCAACGCCATTTTGTCCGTAAACCCGCATTGGCTGATCATCGTCGAAGGAATCGAGAAAAATGTGCAAGGCTACAGCGACGGCTACTGGTGGGGCGGCAATCTTAAAGGAGTCGCCAATCACCCGGTTGAGTTGGACGTTCCGAACCAATTGGTTTATTCCGCCCATGATTACGGCCCTGGCGTCGCTTCCCAGCCCTGGTTCTCGGACCCTTCCTTCCCCGATAACATGCCGGCGATTTGGGACGCCTACTGGGGATATATCAGCAAGCAAAACATCGCCCCGGTCATCGTGGGCGAATTCGGCGGCCGGAGCGTGGACATGAGCAGCGTTGAAGGCATTTGGCAGAACCGCCTGGTCGATTATATCGGCGAGAACGAGCTTTATTGGACTTATTGGTGCGTAAACCCGAACTCCGGAGACACGGGCGGGCTGCTTTTGGACGATTGGGTCACCTGGAACGAGCCGAAGCAAGCCATGCTGGACCGGATTATGCAGCCGTTAGGCGAAACGTTGCCCGCCGCCCCGGGCAAATTGACGGCTACGGCGGGCAACGGACAGATCAGCTTGAACTGGTCGGCTTCCGCCGGGGCGGAAAGCTATAAGGTGAAGCGAGCGACGGTTAGCGGGGGACCGTACACGACCGTAGCCAGCGGGATCACGGGCACGGCCTTTACCGATCGCGGACTTGCCAACGGCACGGCCTACTATTATGTGGTCAGCGCGGTGAACAGCGCCGGAGAAAGCGGCAATTCCGCCGAGGCGGCCGCGACGCCGAAAGAAGGCTCAAACGCGCCTGATGTCAATCTGGTCGTGCAGTATAAGGCGGCCGACACCAATCCGACCGACAATCAGATCAAACCGCATTTTAATATTAAGAACAACGGTACAACCGCAGTTGACTTGAGCGGCCTGAAGCTCCGCTATTACTTCTCGAAAGACGGCACGCAAAGCATGAGCTCTTGGGTGGATTGGGCGCCGATCGGAGCCGAAAACATTCAAAGAGCCTTTACCGACGCTTATGTCGAACTCAGCTTTACCGCTGCGGCGGGCTCGATTTCGGCCGGCGGGGAAACCGGTGAAATTCAATTGCGGATGGCCAAATCCGATTGGTCCAATTTCAACGAAGCGGACGACTACTCCTTCGATCCGACCAAAACGGCTTATGCCGACTGGGATAAAGTAACGCTGTACCTGGATGATTCGCTGGTATGGGGAGTAGAGCCCTAATAAAGTGAAAATTCAATAACTATGCATGCAAAAGACGATTTCATTTCCGCTTGCGGGCGGATCTGGAATCGTCTTTGTCTTTGTATTTGGGCCTATCTCACTTACTCACTCACCGTTCCCGTTGGGGCGGACCGTCGGATTCACTTCGTTCCTTCGCCTAGCACCGGCTTGTAATTGTCCGGAATATACGTGACCGCTTTAACCTCGGTAATGACCTGTGGATACAATTTGCCTTTCTCCGGCCCAGTGATCCGGTAGTTGATCACGGCTTTGTCCCCGTCAAAAACGATGCTCGCGATTTCGATGCCGTATCCCGGATGGGGAGCCATGGCCGAAACCGTCACTTTGTAGATGCCTCCGTTCACTTTGTCTTTTGACAAGTTGAAGTCATACAAGTTTCCGGTCACCGTGCCGGTTGGCCTGCTGTCTTCGACGAACCCGAGCGCCCGCTCCAGCATGCCGGCGGCTTCACTGAACGTGATCGGTCCGGCGGGGTTGAACTTCTTGTTTTTGTCCAGCGTCACGATCCCTGCGTTCAGCAGCTTCTGGATGCTGCCCATCAAATCCGCATCGATCGATTTGCCGTCCTTGATTTCGGTATAAATCATCGGCCACGCGTATTCGCCTTGGGTGGCGATCGCCTGGAACAGCCAGTGGCTGAACTGCTCCTTCGTCACTTTCGCCGAAGGGTCGATGTCCTTCGGAATATCGAAGCCGCGGTAAAGCGCGATCACGAAAGCTCCGGCGTACCAGGCGTCGTTTTTTACTTTGCTGTAGTAGTCGCTGGCCTCGGGTTTTTTCACGAAACGCAGGTTATCGAGGTTTAGCTCGAACGCGCCGGCGATCAGCGAGATGGCCGAAGCGTTGTCTAGTTTTTGGTTCGGCTTGAAATATCCCGATTGGTCGCTTTTAAGGATGCCTCGTTTCTTCAAGGTTTCGATCGCTTTTTGCTCACGGCCTCCTTTGGCGTCTTGGAAGGCGGAGGCGGTGCCGCCAACCAGCAGGGTGAAGGCGATGACCATAAGCAGCGTCAGCTTCATCCATTTGAAAGTGAATTTGCTCGTGTTGTTCATAGGTTGCCTCCCGTAAAAGAGTAATTACTCAATCTTCGCAGCATGAAATCGGCGGATCATCAAGCACACTTTTTTCAGCCAGTCGAAACATATTGAAGGACGGCCTGGCGGGATCAAATGGATCAAATGCAAAAGTGCATTCCATTCTATATAAATTGCCGTCTTGGAGCAGTTGAAATGCAAAAGTTCATCTCATTTAGAACTATCCGATAAAAAAGTATCTTTTATTCAGAAATGAACTGCACTTTTGCATCTGAACCCCCTGTTTCGAGGAATTTCGATAAAAACCGCATGCACTTTTGCATTTCGTAGGATTCCCCGTTACTTATATCTGCGACAGTGGGGGAGTGGCATATGGTTCCTTCTACGCAAAGGCTTCGGCGAGTTCAAGTTTCCGAATAGCGGCTTCAAGCCCCGCATAAGCCCTGCATGCCATCGCGTTGAGTTATTCGTTATTCGACCCGGACGGAAAAAACATAGCTAGACGTGCCTGCGGAAATGCGTTTTTCCGGATCCTTGAGCCATATCGCAAACAGATCGTAAACGTACGTTCCCGGCTCATGCGGCACTTCGAAGGAACCGTCCGCCGCCGCAACCTGTTCGGAACGGCCGTCTTTAAATAAAGTTACCGTGGTTTCCGTCGGCGGCTTGACGTTGTCGAACCGGAACGTTATCTTCTCCCCGGGGCTTGCCGCCGCGGCCGGTTTGCCCTGGGCTATTTCGCTCGGGCTGGCGTAATCCACGCAGACTCCCTGGCCCGTCTTCCCGGACTTGCCGGTGCTGCTCCAACAGTACGACCCCTGAATTACCGTAATGGCGGTATCGGCTGCTGTACGGACCGCCGGCAGGGGCGGCTCGCTGCCCAGGCCGTTCCCGCTGCTTGCTTCGCTCCTCGCGCAGCCGGAAACCAGCAGCAGGGCCGCAGCCAGAATGGGGCCTCGAACCAGGCCGCAAATAAGGTCCCGGATATGATCCCGAACATAATCCCGAACATAATCCCGAATATGGCCCCAGATATGGCCGCCAGACCATAACCGCCGTCCCCGTACACTGTGCATCAAGTCCCTCCTTATCGTTTTAATTTTAAGTATTTGCCTTCCTGACGTAACCAGGATGAGGTATGTTTCACTTGCGAGCGTTTTTTGCCGCATTTGGGCAAATTTTTTTGGCGTGCTTAAAGCTTCGGCGGAAACCAGATATTCCGCAGATCGACCCAGCCTTGGCTGTTGAAAGCGACGCCGCGCACCGATGGGAGGAAAGCGGTCTGGACCGGTTTTTCGTATAAAATATACAGTTCGTCCGCGGCGATTAACCGCGTTTCGATTTTCTCGAACAGGGTGGCCCGCCGCCGTGGATGCTGCTCCAAGGCCACGGCCTGCAGCAGTCTGCCGATGTCGATCTGCATATACGGCTCCACGTGTTCGGAGACGGTTTGATACAGATCGAACAGGCGGAGCTGCTCGTCCTGGTCCCGCAGCAGGGAAAAGACGATCAGGTCGGACTTCAGGCGGATATCGCCCTTGAATTCCTCGGCCGACGCGGAAAGTACGCGGCAAGGATAGCCCGCGGCCATCAAGCGTCCGGCGACGAAGTCGGCGTCCGGCTTGTACGGCGCAATGGTGGCGATAAGCAGCTCGGACCCGGCCGCATCCTGCGCCGGTGCGGCCGTATCCCGCCCAAGCGCACTGGCGTCCAGCCCGGGTGCAGCGGCGGCGCTCCGCCCAAGCGCACTGGCGTCCAGCCCGGGTGCAGCGGCGGCGCTCCGCCCAAGCGCACTGGCGTCCAGCCCGGGTGCAGCGGCGGCGCTCCGCCCAAGTGCGCTAGCGTCCAGCCCGGGTGCAGCGGCGGCGCTCCACCCCAGTGCGCTGGCGTCCCG
Source organism: Paenibacillus macerans (assembly GCF_900454495.1). Classification (NCBI taxonomy): domain Bacteria; kingdom Bacillati; phylum Bacillota; class Bacilli; order Caryophanales; family Paenibacillaceae; genus Paenibacillus; species Paenibacillus macerans. The sequence goes on along the minus strand of NZ_UGSI01000001.1, from coordinate 3,688,852 downwards.
CCCAGGTGCAGCGGCGGCGTTCCGCCCAAGCGCGCCGGCGTCCCGCCCAGGGACAGCGGCGCCCTCTTCTGATGCGATAGCGTCCTGGCCAAATGAGCCGCCGCCTTGCGCCGAATCGGCAGTACCCCGTGCTGAATCGGCGGTACCCCGTGCTGAATCGGCAGTATCCCGTGTTGAATCGGCGCTACCTCGCACAGAGTCGGCAACGTCTTGCCCAGGTCCGGTGCCAAGCCGCCCCGGCGCGTCGGCACGCCGAGCCGGCTCGGCGGCAGCGCCCCGCAGCGCGGAAAAAACCCGCGCCCGCACCGCAGGATCGCTGAGCGGGCCGCTTTTTCGCGTATTGCAGGTCACGAATTTGCGGACGGAGACCCGGGAATGCATTTGGCTCCAGCCTTCGCTTTCCGCCGCAGTCGGATTAGGGATAACGTGGAACGGGGAGAGAGAATCCCCGTCGCTTCCGGCGCCTGGTTCCCCGGCGATATTCCAGGGCACATACACGATTTCGATCCGGTCAAGATGCGCCTGCCCCTGAAAATAATGCGGGAAAGCCTCCAGCACGCACAGATCGCCGTTCATCTCGGCGACTTTGAACGGCCCGCTGCCGACGGGACTCACCCCGAATCTTGCTTCCCCGCGCCCGTCGAGGTTTCGCGGGACGATGGCGGCCCGGCTGGTGCAAAGCCACGGAAGAAATAGCTCGCTTTGCTCCTTCAGCTCGATGCGGACGGTGTTTTGATTAAGCGCGCGAACCGTCCGGATTTGCTTGAAAATCGAGCTGTACAAAGCGCGGCGCGTACTTCCGGCCAGCCGCTCGAAGGTAAACACGACGTCGTCCGCCGTAAGCAGATTGCCGTTGTGAAACAGCACTCCTTTGCGAAGGTAAAACGTCCACTCGGTGCGGCCTGCGTCAACGTCCCAGGCGTGGGCGATGCCTGGCAGCAATTCCCCGGCGGCGCTCTGCTGATGGACGAGACCGTCGAACACATGGCTCGACACAAAAGACTCCGCCAGCAGGTTCATGTACAGCGGGTCCACCGTATAAAGCCGCTGCCGGACCGGCAGGCGCAGCGTGTCGATCTGCCGGTCGCGGCGCGTTTCGGCGTGATGCCCGAAATAGGAAAGCAGCCAGCCCTGGAGCTGGTCCTGCAGCGAGGAGCTTCCAGCGTGCCGGCGGATGTCCTCGATCGCCTGCCGGACATCCTTGCGGCGGATGGCCTGCATGACCGACTGCGCGGCGATTTCTTCGGCTCTCGCCAGGAAGCGCAAGGAAGAACGCGCCCCCCGGCCCCGCCGCGGCGTCCACCCGATCCAGCCGCGCTCCTCCATGTTGCGGATGATCGTCAAGGCGTTCCGGTGGGTGCAGTCCAGGGCGGCCGCCAGCTCGTCCAGCGTAACTCCCGCAACGGCGGCTTCACCCTCCTTGGCGCCGTAACGCTCATGCAGCAGCAAATATTGATGGTGCAGTTTCATGAGAGCCGCCCCCTTTTTAGAAGTATTCTTCATAGAGGTAGTTCAAAAAGTCCGCTTTGGATCATTCCGCTTCGATACCCCGCTCCGCGGCGTTCCCGTCTTCATCCTCCACGTACTCCAGCAAATCCCCGGGTTGGCATTCGAGCGCCCGGCAAAGCGCATCCAGCGTGGAGAAGCGGATCGCTTTGCCGTTTTCGTTTTTGAGGATGGACAGGTTGGCCTGGGTAATTCCAACCAGTTGGGAGAGACGGGTTAACGACATTTTCCGCTGGGCCATTACGACATCAAGCTTGATTCTGATCACGCCCGTCACCTGCTTTCTCGATCAGATCGTATTTTTGTTTTCTTCCACCGCGTTTACGGCGATTTTGAGGGCGGAGGCAATGATCATCATAACGAATCCGCTGATTAGGCTGTCTACGTACGAGATGTCGGTCAATTGAATGGAGGCGCCCACGATCTGCAGCTCGCCGATGGCCTGCGTCAGCATAACGGATTCCGTGTAGTTGAATAACGTACCCAGTACAATAATAACGATCCCCAGTTTGTAAAAGACGGAAACATTCTCATACATAAACAGGCTGTCCCGGTGAATGTTCCGCAGCAACTTATGCATATAAAACGCGGACAACGCGATTAAAAGAAGCGCGCTGATCGAGTTAACGAAGGATAAAGCGATAAACGCCCTGCTGTCGTAGAGCTCCGGATTGGCAAGAAAATGGATATCGATATAGCTGAATACCGGCTCAAAATCGCCCAAAACCCCGGTCCATCCGCTGCCTGCGAACCAGAGATGGGAAACATGCTCTATCGCCTCCAGCACACCGATCAGCAGAGCTACAAAAAATACGATCAAGCTAGCGACGGATCCCGCTTTGAAGAACATTTTGGATTTCATGATTTCATACTCCTCTTCTCGTAATCTCTTTGTGTCTGGAACTGAATTTAGCACAAGTCGCACTGCAAATCAATAATAATTTATCGAAAAACAATAAAATCATATTGAGTTTCATGTGTAACCTTTGCTAAACTTAGACTTGATAGAAAGGAGTGGTTCTTTTTTGTCTAACGAAGTCATCGAACCTCGGCAGCGATTATCCAAAAATGCGGTGAAAATTTGGAGGATTCATGAGGCGGTCGAAAGCGCCGTCACATTTCTGGTGATCGGGGTGCTGCTTTATCTGGGTCACCGTTTTTCATGGGTTTCCTGGGTGGGATGGATTCTGGCCGGACTCGCCGTCCTTGAGGTGCCGCTGATGATTTGGTCCGTGTTTATCCAGCCTTCCATGAAGTATGCCAGATGGCGTTACGCCATTTCGGAGCAGTTTTTGCAATTGAAATATGGAATCCTTACGGAAACCGGGGAGTTGATTCCGATGACCAAAATTCAGGCGGTGGCCACCCGGCAGGGTCCATTGCAAAAAAGGTACGGGGTCTGCTCGGTAACGGTCACGACGATGGGGGCTTCGCATACGATTCCCGTCCTGGACCAGGACGCGGCCAAGGCACTAAGAAATCAGATCGCCCGTTATGCCAAGCTGAAAGAGGCCGACGAATGAGCCGGGCCAAACGTTATCATCCGTTTGTTATGCTGCTGGGCATCTGGAACTTGGGGAAAAATGCGATTTATTTCTTTTTCTTTTTATTTGTTCTTAAAGCGGGCTCGGACGCGGCATGGGTGAAATACGGCAGGCTGGCCTTGCTGGTCCTGGCCGGAATCAGCCTCTTGTCCATCCTGTGGAGTTGGCTCACGCGCCGGTATCAGCTTGATGACACTTCGTTCCGTTTATACCAAGGCGTTTTCGTCAAGTCGAAAAGAGTGATCCCCTTCTCCAAAATTCAAAATATAAACCGTCATACGACGCTGTTTCACCGGATTTTCAAGGTGACCGCCATCCGTTTTGAAACCGGGATGGAGGGCGAAGATGCGGCCGTCGAGTTTCGCGTCATCTCCTATGCGGAAGCGGACCGGCTGGAGGAGCGGGTGGCGGGACCGGCAAAAAGGGAGGATGCTTTGACTGCGGCGGACGGCGATAGGGCAACCTCGGAAGTAAAGCCCAAAGAAGCCGGTGATTCCAAGCGGACCCTGCATTTCAGTCCGGCCCGGAAAGACCTGATCAAAGCTTCGTTTACCTCCTTGAGTTTCCTTATTCTGATTCCGGTTCTTTTTTCGCTGTATTCCAAAGCCGATGACTTTTTCGATCTTGAGCAACAAGCCCAAGGCGTTCTGGCCGAGCTGATGAGTACCTGGTGGTCGGCGGCGGCGACACTTTCGCTGCTGGCGGCGGTATCCGTCGTCCTGGGGATCGCCGTAACTTTTGTGAGATATGGGGGCTTTGAGCTTTCTTCGGATGCGGAGCGCATCTATATCGTCAAGGGGATGATCGAACGTACGGCGTTCTCCATTGCAAAAGAAAGAGTGCAGGGGGTGGAGGTTGTCCAATCCCTGATGAAGCGGCTGCTTGGTTTGGCGGAGGTACGGTTGATCACCGCGGGCGGCGAGGGGAAAGACGAACGGGAGGTCAACTCGCTTTATCCTTTTTTGCCGGTCCTGGATGCCTTCCGCCTTGTGTCGGAAATGCTGCCTTCCTATGAGATTTCCGCCGAAATGAGCCCGCTCCCCCGGGCATCCCTGGGAATCAGTTTGGCTAAGTCAGGGTGGACTTGGGTTTCTCTTATTGCTTTATCCCTTCCTTGGCTTCCTTTCATACCGGACGTACCGGTTTTCGGGGCGGCTTGGTGGTGGATGGCCGCGGCGGGGCTGTTGATTTGGACCGTGGCGCGGAATATCCTGAATCATTTCAATACGGCTTATGCCATCCATGGCCGTTTCCTGCAGTTTCGGACCGGAGGGCTGACTTCCCGGCTGTTTATCAGCAAGCGGGAGAAAATCATTGAAGTGAAAGTGACCCGCGGCCCGCTGCAGCGCCGGTGGGGGCTGGCGTCCGTCCATATCGCGAACCGGGCCCGCCCCGTTCTGCAGCACAAGCTTCCCGGCGTTCCGGCCGCTTGGGCAAGGTCGTTTTACGCATGGTACGCGGGAAGAACGAAGGAAATAAGGATTGAATGATGACGCCGTCCGGCAGGCCTTTTTTAAAAATACGAAATTTCTTGTGAAAAACCTTCTCTTTATCTTCTTGTTTTATCCATTAAAATGGGCGGTAGAAAGCAAAGGTTCGACGAACCTTGAAGTTACGGAGGGATCCAAGGGATGAACGAAAACAGGCCCATGCCGCACGACAAAGTGCTGGCGGCGCTGCTCGGCGGCTTTGCGCTGGCCGCGGCGCATCAATATTTGTTTTACGGGGGCGGCTACGGCGTATCCGTTCCGATTTTTGCCGGCTTGTTTTACCTGTATTTGTTCTTATGCGCCAGGGACCGGTTTCAGCGCCCGATGACCTGGTTCGGCTGGCTGTCCTTGGCGGCGGTCGTGCTGCTGTCGCTGACGTATGCGCTGTTTGCCAATTCGGTGTTTTTTGCCTTGAATTTGCTTGCCTTGCCCGGCCTCATTTTTGCCCAGACGACTTATATGTTTAATCTGAAAAAACGGTCGTGGGGCGATTTAAGGATTATTTTTGATGTGCTCGACCATCTGCTTCCGCAAAACTTCCGGCACTGGGCTACAGCATTCCGTGCCGTGCAATCGGCAGCGACGAAAAAAATGGGCGACAGCCGCAAACAAGCGGCCGGCAAGGTGCTGCTCGGGCTGCTGATCGCGCTGCCGCTTCTGATCATCGTGATCGGGCTGTTGACCTCGGCGGACAGCAGCTTTGACCGCCTGCTCTCGGCGATCCCGGACTGGCTGAACGACAGCCTTTCGTTCGGGGATGTGATGTTCCGGCTGATCTGGATCTTGCTGCTCGGCCTGCTGCTGTTCGGCTATCTGTGGGGATTCGTCGACCCGATGCGGGAAAACCCCGTAGACTGGTTTGGAGGAATCCCGATGGCGGACAGTATAGGGCAGACCGGTGGGTTCCGGAGCGATACGGTCCAGAGCGATACGGTCCAGAGCGATACGGTCCAGAGCGGTGCGGTCCAGAGCGATATGGTCCAGAGCGGAGCGGGTGAGGGCGGTGCGAGCGTGAGCGGTGCGGGCGTGAGCAGAACGATTCAGAATGATGCGGGCCGCAACGGTACGAGCGGTGCAGGCAGAAGCGAAACGCTGCCTGGCGCAACCGCTGCCGCTTCCCCGTACCCGGGCAGTACGTACCCGGGCAGTACGCCCGTCAGAATCGATCCGCTGATTGCCGCTACCGTGCTGGTCTCGATCAACATCGTTTATCTGCTGTTCGTTTCGCTCCAGTTTACATATTTGTTCGGGGCGTGGCGGGGCGTTTTGCCGGACGGCAGCACTTACGCCGATTACGCGAGAAGCGGATTTGTTGAGCTCGTTCTGGTTACGTCGATCAATTTTGCGATACTGATCGGCGCCTTGACGTTGGGCGGCGAGGCGAGGAAGGCGCTGCGGACGCTGAATCAGGCTTTGCTGTATATCCTTGTCGGATGCTCCGGCATCATGCTGCTGTCGGCGTTTACGCGGCTGGCCCTGTACCAGGAAGCCTACGGCTATACCTATATCCGCTTTCTGGTCTTCGCCTTTATGATCTTTTTGGCGCTGCTGCTCGTTTGCGCCGGGCTGCGCATCCGCTTCGCGCGGGTTCCGCTGGCCAAATGCTTTATCGCGCTCGGCCTGGCCGCTTACGTTGCGGTAAACTATGCCAATATGGACCTCTTTATCGCCAAAAAGAACGTTGAACGCTACGAAGCGACCGGCAAAATCGATGCCCATTACCTGACGACTCTGTCCGCCGACGCGCTGCCATGGCTTGTAAGCTACAGCCGCAAGGCCGATCCGGAACTGAACCGCCAGCTGCATGAACGCTGGGACGTCATGACAACGATACCCGAAGGCCAGGGCTGGCCGGGGTTCAATTGGGCCAAATTCCGGGCGGTCCGTGCGCTGGAGGAGGATAGAAACCGCTAGGCAGCGGGAACCTTGGTGAATCGGGCAAACCAAAGAGGGATGAAACCCCGAATAACCGGGCTTCATCCCTCTTTTTCCACCGTTGCTTCAGGAAAAAATACGGTCGATGCCGGCGATTTCCTCGGGCGTTAGGGTCACGTCCAGCGTTTTCAAATTGCGAATGACCTGATCCGGTCTCTTGGCTCCGGGAATCAAGGCGTCGATCGTATCCCGGGTTAAGTACCAGGCCAGCACGACATGGGCCACCTCGGCGTTTTTGGCTGCGGCGATCTTGCGGACCTGGTCCACTTTTTCCAGCGTGCGGGCAAACGCTTCGCCCCGGAACATCGGGTGATTGGCCCGGTAATCGGCGAACTTGGTATCCTTGTCGTATTTCCCGCCGAGCAGGCCGGCCGCCAGCGGAAAATACGGGACAAAGGAGATGCCCTGCTCCCGGCAATACGGCTGCAGTTCCTTTTCCACATCGCGCTTGAGCAGATTGTATTCCGATTGCAGCACATCGATGTATCCGTCCTTATTGCCTTCCTTGAGCTGTTCAATCGAGAAATTGGATACGCCGATCGCCCGGATTTTACCTTCATCCTTCAGCTTCTTCAGCTCCCCGACCGCCTCGTCCTTGGGAGTCGCTTCATCGGGGAAGTGGATGTAGTACAGGTCGATGTAGTCGGTCTGCAGCCGTTTCAAGCTGTTTTCGACCTCCTGGCGCAAGAAGGCCGGCGAATTGTCGAACACGATTTTGCCGCCCGCCATCCGGTGCGCGCCTTTGGTGGCGATGACGGCCCGGTCGCGGGCGCCAAGCTCTTTGACGACTTCGCCGATCAGGATTTCCGACCGCTCCGGCCCGTAGAAATACGCCGTGTCCAGGAAGTTGATCCCCTGCTCCAGAGCGGTCCGCACGACCTGCTTCCCGGTTTCCTCGTCCAGATTCGGATAAATGTTGTGCCCGCCTACCGCGTTGGTCCCCAGACCGATCGGATTCACGTATAAATCGGTTTTGCCTAATTTCACGCTTGCTGCCATTCGTTTTTCCTCCTTTTTCCACTAATAAGTTTATTATACCGCAATCCGGCGGGCATTTCTCCTGAGCTTTTTGGCCGGTGGCCGCGGCTGCGTTTTAAAGTGATTGTCCCGCCAGGTATGTATTCGTATAATGGTAACATGCATTCTGAAAAAAGGGCCCGTGGGCCCGCCGACAACCAGGAGGAACACCGCTATGCCGTTGGAAATAGAACGTAAATTTCTGCTGCCGGAGTATCCGGAAGAGCTGATTCGGACAGGTGAACTGATTATTCGCTCGGAGCAGGAGATCGATCAGACGTATTTGGCTTTGCATGAGGATCAGGAGCTGCGGGTGCGGAAGATCCGCGATGCGGCCTCCGGGAACGTTACGTTTACGCATACGTTTAAAAAAGGCTTCGGTTTGTCCCGGGAGGAAGTGGAGGTTTCCATTTCGGAGGGGCTTTACGAGCAAATCACCGGAATCCACCGGGCGATACCGCTGACGAAACGGCGGGTGACCGCCGAGTGGAACGGGATCGTTCTGGAAATCGACCGCTACGATCAGATCGACCTGATGGTGTTGGAAGTGGAGTTCGCTTCGGAGACGGAGGCGCGGGAGTTTCAGCCGCCGCAGTGGTTTGGCCCGGACATCAGCACCGACAAGCGTTACAGCAACAAAAAGGTGTGGCGCGAGCTGCAGCAAAGCCGGCGCCCGCAATAAGCCGCCATGTATAAGGCTGCCGCCTATGCAATGAACAAAGAGACCTGGGGTCAGGTCTCATTGTAAAACTTCAGAGTGCCGGGGAACTACGAGGCCTGCGTTTTTGAAGGGATCATGGGATGGGAATAGCGGCAAAAAAGGATCTTATTTTCGCGCAAATAGGTATTACAGCAAAAATAGAGGACTTTTTTGCCGCTAGTTTAGAAAAATGGAGACAAACAGTTGTTTTTTCCCAGCTTAGCCTTTCAATAACGGCAAATAATGCCGCTATTTAACACGGGAGAGGGGGAACTCTCGAAATAAGGACAAAAATTGCCGCTAATTTCGATCCGTTCCACTGGGCCCGCGAAGCTCCGCATGCGGCAAATTCTATCTGCGCTATCTTCAGGTTCCGGCACCCGGCACCTCCATCCGCGTCCATCCGCGCCATCCGGTTCAATCCAGCGCCAAGTTGCCGCCCTCCCGAAGCAAAAAACGATAGTTCTTGCGCATGAATTCAAGCACTTTGTCAAAGATGATCCGGTGTCCGTCCTGGTTGGGGTGAATGCCGTCGGAACAAAGGAACTTCGTAAAATCGGGGTGTTCCAAAAACGCCCCCCGGACATCGATATACTTTGTTTTGGTCAGTTCCGATACTTTGAGGATGGTCGAATTGTATCTTTCCTGCCACCAGTAAATTTTCGTGACGCTTCCGAGCCATTTCATGATGTTTTGCTCCGCTTCCGGATCGTTTCTGCTGACCCATTTGAAGTACTTGTCAGCATTAAGCGGGGGCAAGCTCATCAGGATCGGGGTAATTTGCTGGCTTCTGACGAATTGGATCGCTTCGGTCAGCATTTTCTCAAACATCGAAAAGTCGGTTTTCGGGCTGTGCTCTGCGTCGGGCTGTTCAGCAATCTCGTTCCAGTTGAAGTCACAGTCGTTGCCGCCATATTCGATCAAGACAAAATTCGGCCGATCCTTCAAAACGTCCTTTTTTAGGTTGGTTAACCCCTTAACCAGCGTGTTGCCGAACCTGGCCGTGTTATGGATCGCTCCTCTCAATTTTTTCTGCAGGAGAGATACATAATTGTCCTCCAAAACGACGTATTTGTTTTTCGTTTCATCATAAATGACGCCCTTGGAAATGGAATCGCCGCTCACCATGTACTTAAATTCGTTGTTGAAAATTCCGCTGCTGTCCTCGCTCACAGATTTCACCTCTTTCCAGCCTCGAAACCTTGGAAGGTCGCTCGGTCCGTAATATAAACGCCTGTTACCCCTATTGTAGATTAGTTTTCTTTCGGTGCGCAAGTAGACTTCACCGCGTTGAACCTCATGTAAACGCTTAAAGTTTCGGCTTTTGTCCGGCGGAACGGCCTGGCGCGGTTTGCAGGGTGCTCGATGCACTTCGTAGAGGGAGTGGGGTGCAGTTTGCCGGACCGCCCTTATAGCTGTTCACGGACCGGTGATGGCGCTAACGGTATCCGTAAAAACGCTGATTGCCGGCGAATTTCTTTTTCGCCTGGAAGTGGACAAGGTTGACAGGGAATGAGAGAATACGGTTAGACCATTCATTCAAAAAAGGGGATGACATAACGTTGATACGATTCGGCACCATTGGCACGAACTGGATCACGGAGCGCTTTATCCAGGCGGCTTTGGAAACGGAGCAGTTTGTTTTGACGGCGGTTTACTCCCGCACGGAGGAGAAAGGCAAGGAGTTTGCCGCCAAATTCGGCGACCCCAAGGTGTTTACCGAGGTCAAGGCGCTGGCTGAAAGCGCTGACGTAGACGCCGTTTACATCGCCAGTCCGAATTCTTTGCATGCCGAGCAGGCGATTTTGCTGATGGATCACGGAAAACATGTGCTGTGCGAAAAGCCGATGGCTTCCAACGCCGCTGAAGTCCGGCGGATGATCGAGGCGGCGCGCCGCAATGGCGTCCTGCTTATGGAGGCGCTGAAGTCGACGCTGATGCCGAACTTCCGGGCGGTTCAGGACAATCTGTACAAAATCGGCCGGGTGCGGAGATATTTTTCCAGCTACTGCCAGTATTCTTCGCGGTATGACGCCTTTAAGGAAGGAAAAGTGCTGAACGCTTTTAATCCCGCGTTCTCCAACGGCTCTTTAATGGACCTTGGCGTCTACTGCATTTATCCGATGGTGACGCTGTTCGGCAAGCCGGAATCCGTTCAGGCGTCCGCGGTGATGCTGCCGTCCGGGGTGGACGGCGAAGGCAGCCTTATTGCGCGGTACCCGGATATGGACGGCGTGATCATGTATTCCAAAATCACGGACTCGTATGTGCCGACGGAAATCCAGGGGGAAAACGGGACGATGGTGATCGACAAGATCAACCAGCCTTACGATGTAAAAATATTGTACCGCGACGGGACGACCGAAGAACTGTCGCGCTCCCAGCCCCAGGAATCGATGTACTACGAGGCGCTGGAGTTCATTGAGCTGCTCCAAAGCGGCCGGCGGGAAAGCGAGATCAATACGCACGCCCGCTCCCTGGCCGTCGCCGAATTGATGGAGGAAGCGCGGCGCCAGTTTGGGCTGCGGTACGCGGCCGATCAGGATTAGCCGGTCAACCTGAGATTTGTGGCTGTTTTGGTAGGCCCGGGCATACGCTCCGGGCCTTTTTGGCGCTCGCTGGAGACTAATTAAGAAGTGTGCTGTGTGGTGAGCGGTAAGTTTGGCGGGTGGTCAGTCAATAAGGCTGGTGGATGGCAAGTTGCAAGCTAATATTAGTTTGGCGGCAGGTTTGGGTGATGCGATGGATGGTTCTATTGGAAATATCCAATAGAATGGAAAATGAGTGGAATATGGTTTGGTTAGATTGGATTTTTCCAATAGATTGGGTTCGGCAGAGGGCAAAATGGGCTGTTTGCGAGAAATCTATTGGATATTTCCAATGAGAGCCCCCAGTTGCGGCCGACTTTCGTCAATCTATTGGATTTATCCAATTAGAGGCGAGGGAACCAGCCACAAGGGAGCCTATTTGCATACTTGCATGTTTACGTACTCGTACTCACTAACAAGACAAGTTCATTTTTTTGATTGCAACCGCTTTCAATCATGAGTTAGGATAATCGGTGAGGTGAACGCAGATGATCAAGGACAAAACATGGCTGGCGGGCATTACCGTGTGCATCGTCATTTTGGTTTATTTGTTTTTCGGCTTTGCCCGCTATTCCGGGAAAATCGGCAGCATCGTTCAGGAGCTGCGGGGCAATCCCGCAAGCGGCGAACGCCGTTACCATATCGTGCTGATCGAGCAGGAACGGTATCACCCATACTGGGAGATGGTCGAAAAAGGCGCGGCCCAGGCGGCGGAAAAATACGGCATCGACATCGAATTTACCGGCGCGGTGCGCAACAACATGGAGGAGCAGCTGAACCTGCTGGAAAAAGCGATCGCCGCCCGCGCCGACGCGATTATCGTGCAGGGGTTGAACGAGGAGAAGTTCACGCCGGTCATCGACAAGGCGGTGCAGCGCGGCATCCCGGTCGTGACGATCGACACCGACGCGCCGGACAGCCGGCGGCTGGCCTATGTCGGGACCGACAATCTGGCCGCGGGGGAGCGGCTGGGCCGCCTGGTGGTGCAAACGACCGGCGGCTCGGGCAAGCTCGGCGTGATCATCGGCAGCGATCAGGCCGCCAGCCAGCTGCAGCGGCTGGACGGGCTGAAGCGGGTTGTGGCCGAGCATCCCGGACTCGACATCGTTGCCGTGCGCAGCTCCAACATCTCGCATATGGAGGCGATCCAGCAGGCCGCGGAAATGCTGCGGCAGCATCCCGAGATCGGGGTCATGGTCGGCACCAGCGCGACCGATGCCCTCGGCGTGCTGCAGGCGGCAAAAAGCCTGCAGCGCGAGCGTCTGATGATTATCGGGTTCGATAATCAGAAGGAAACGCTGGCGGCGATCCGCAAGGGCGAGATCGCCGCGACGGTCGCGCAGCAGCCTTACCTGATGGGGGAGACGGCGGTCCGGCTGCTGTACGAGCATTTTCAGGGCAAGCCGCTTCAGCCGGAATACTACACGGAGGTTAAAGTGCTGGACCAGCGCAACGTGCGGGAGGGAGAAAGCTTATGAGCATCCGCCGCAAGCTGTTTCTGTTTATTCCGCTGCTGGTGCTGCTGATGAGCTCGGTGTCTTTTTTTCTGTTCGAAAGCGGTAAAAACGTGCAGGAAAGCTATCATCTGATGATGAAGCGAATATTGCTGTACAAGGAAGTCTCCTACGAGGTCGGCGAGATCATGCGGGCGATGAACCGCTTTATCATGCAGGTGGATACGGAAAGTCTGCCCGAGGTCGAGCGCCACCTGAACGCGGTCAGAACCTTAAGGGCCGACTTGGACGGGCTGGAAACGATCGGCGGGAGCGCTTTGCCGCTTGTCAACTACCGCAATATCGTCGATACGTTCCTGGAGCAAGCCGAGGACATGATCGACCAGATCGGCGGCGAAGATTCAGGCACAATGGCGGGAAAATACATTGAAGCGGAGCAAACGCAGCGCTTCATTCGCGAGGAAGCCCAGGAACTCGTCGATCTTGAGCTGGAGCAGTACAAGCCGATTTACCAAGACATGATGTACGCGACGGACAAGCTGAACAGGCTTGGCATTATGCTCGTGGTGACGGCGGCGGCGTTCAGCATTTTGCTGGCGCTTTGGCTGTCGAGCAGCATCACCGGGCCGATTCGCCGGCTCGTCGCCACGGCCAAGCAAATTTCCAAAGGGCGGATGGACACGAAAGCTCCCGAAAGCGACCGCAACGACGAGATCAGCATTTTGTGCCGGGCGTTTAACGGGATGATCGACAACATCCAGCGCCTGATGGCCGAAAACATCAACAATCTGGAAAAAGACCGGCTGGTCAAGGAGCTGGAGCTGAAGACGCTGCAGAGCCAAATCAATCCGCATTTTTTGTTCAACACGCTGAATTCCATCTCCAAGCTGGCTTATATCGAAGGGGCGCCGAAAACGAGCGACCTGGCCGTCTCCGTTTCCAGGCTGCTCCGGTACAATTTGCAGAAGCTGGACCAGGCGGTCCCGCTGCGCGAAGAGGTGCAGCATGTCAGCGAATATATGAACATTCAGAAGGCGCGGTTCCGCGACCGCATCAAATTCGAGCTGGACGTGGACGAACGGGCGCTGGACGGCATCGTTCCCTGCCTCACCCTGCAGCCGATTTTGGAGAACGCCTTCGTGCACGGCATCGAGCAGATGGAGGAGGGGGCGCTTTTGCAGCTGGCGATCCGCCTTAGCGAGGAGGGTAAGGTGGAGATCGAAATCCGCGACAACGGCGCCGGCATGAGCCGCGAAACGGTGGAGCGGCTGCTGCGGTCGGTGCGCGAGGAAGCGCCGCGTTTTGGCGGGAAAGGGCAGTCGACCGGGCTCGGCACGCATAACGTGTTCAAAAGACTGCATCTGTTTTTCGACGGCCGCCAGCAGATCGACATCGACAGCAAGGAAGGGGCCGGCACGACCGTCAAATTCACCCTGCCGTACCGTACGGCGGCCATGGCGTCGTAAAAGAACATTTTCACACGGCTGCACTTTAACTTTATATAAAAATAAGAATGGAGGATTTCCGATTCATGTATACCTTGCTGATTGCGGATGACGAAGCGCTGGAACGGGAAGGCCTGGAGCTGATGATCGGCCATATGCTGCCGGATACGTTCCGCTTTCTCCATGCGGAGAACGGGCGGCGGGCCATTCAGCTGGCGGAGGAGGAGCGGCCGGATTTTATTTTTATGGATATTAAAATGCCGGGGATTCCGGGACTGGAGGCCGTGCGCGAAATTTTGGCGCGGCAGCCGGGAACGCCGGTCGTGATCATCACAGCGCACGATTATTTCGCCTACGCCAAGGAGGGGCTGGCGCTCGGGGTGCGCGAGTATTTGCTGAAGCCGGCCCGGCGGGAGGAAGTGCTGGACCTGCTGAAACGCCTGATCGCCGAGGCCGAGGAAGCCAGGCGCGCCCGCGATGAGCGGCTGGCGATGCAGGAGAAGCTGGCGCAGCTAGTGCCGCTCGCCGAAAACGAGCTGTCCCTGATGCTGATGCTGGAATGCGCGCAGGAGCCGGAACTGGCGCAGCTGGCGGAGCTGCTTCATCTGGACTGGCATAAGGGGTACGCGATGGTGTTGTCTTTTTCGCGGCATTCCCCGAAGGAGCGGGCCAATTTCCAACTGGTCAAAAAAGAGCTCCACGAAGCCGTCAAGCAATGGACGAAACCCGGCTTGTCCTGTCTCGTCAGCCCGGTGGTCGGCCATCAGCTGGCGTTGTTTATCCCGTTTCCGCCCGGGCGGCCGGGATATTCGCAGCGCGTGGCCGCGCTGGAATGGGGCGAGCGGCTGCGCAGCCAGGTCGAGCAGCGGTTCGGGCTGCCGCTGGCGGTCGGGATCGGTCCGGTCCGCGAGGGCTGGGACGGGCTCGGCCGCTCCTACCGGGAGGCGGTCCGCGTCTGCGCGGACGATCAGGAGCAGGACGTCGCCAGCGTCCGCCATTACGACGACATCGCTGAAAGCTCGGGCCGGCCCACGCTCCCGCCGGATGAGGAGAAACGGCTGCTCGACGCGCTGCTAAGGCATGACCGCCAGGAGACGGCGCAGCGGTTCGACCGGCTGTTCGAGCGGCTTGCGCAAAGCGAGCCCCGGCATTTCCCGCGCCTGCGCGGGGACGTGATCGGCTTGCTACTGCATCTGGGCCGAAGCGCGCAGGCAGGGGACGGCGGCGAGTTGATTTCCTTCTTGAGCGGCTTTAACGATCCGGACTCGTTGCGCAACGGGGCCCAGCGGCGGCTGGCCGCCTGGATCGACGGGCTGCGGGAAGCGAAGGAGCGCGGCCGCTCCCATGTGCTGCAGCGCGCGCTTTTGTACATCGGCCAAAGGTACAAGGAGGAACTCTCCATGGAGCAGACGGCCGAGCACGTCAATCTTAGCCCTTATTATTTCAGCAAATTGTTCAAGCTGCAGACGGGCGAAAACTTCAGCGACTACGTCACCCGGCTGCGCATCGAGGAGGCCAAGCGGCTGATCGCGGAGGGGCGCCTGAGCCTCAAGGAAATCTGTTACGAGGTAGGCTACAAGGACCCGAACTATTTCAGCCGGGTATTCAAAAAGGCGGCCGGCATGACGCCGACGGAATACCGCCAGCACAGCGAATAAACGGGAGGACGGGGCATGGTCGCCACGGCGCGCCGCTTGTGGCGCATCGCTGGGGCGTAGCGCCGTGGAAGCATCGCCGTGGCCACCACTGTGGCGCACCGCCGAGGCGCACCGCTGGGACGTAGCGCCGTGGCGTAATGCCGTGGAGCACGCCGTGGAGCATCGCTGAGGCGCACCGCAGGGGCGTGACGCGGTGGAGCACGCCGTGGAGCACCGCTGGTGACCAACGCAGCGGCGCACCACTGTGGCGCGGGGCATGCCCGAAATGGAACGTGGCACTGCAATGGCCCAGGGTCCCCATCAGTTTGAGAAGATAATTGTAAAAAGTACACTTAAATAGGCGGAATATAAGCTGCTTACCAGAAATAGTTGCAAAAGCTGCGGTTATTGAGGCGAAAATCAGAGGTTGATGCGCGCAGCATTCGTTTTGTTGTAAGTTTTGCAATTAAAATGGAACCGGCGACCATTACCCAGCGGTTACGTGTATAAAATGCAACTATTTCCGAAACAGAAAGGACCATCCTCAAGTTCTTGTCCACAGGCAAGGACTTTTTTGCTGTCCGGCCGACAAAAATGTGCTGTGAAAGCTCAGGCGATGAATTTCATTTCATCCGGCAGCAACCAAATGCTGATCGCGGGCAAACCAGTGCTGGCATTAGCGGCCCCGCGGCGGATCAATCGGTGCTAAGATTTGTGTGTAAGCGCAATCATAATCCGAATAACGAGAAGGGGCGAAGCAATATGAAAAAATTCAGTCAACGTTTCCGGTTTGGTTTGGCGGCCGTTTTGCTGGCATCTTCCCTGGCGGGGTGCGGCATCGTTTCGGACGGCGGCGCAGGCGGAGGCGCGGGCGGCGGTTCCGGCAATGCGCCGAATAACTCGGGCGGGGCGGCGAATGGAGGCGCCGGAGACGACGGGAAAATCGTGATCGGCATGTCGATGGACACGCTGAAAGAAGAACGCTGGCAGAAGGACCGGGATATTTTTACGGAGAAGGTCCAGGAGCTTGGCGGGGAAGTGAAGGTACTGGCCGCCAACGGCGACGACGCCACGCAGCTCAGCCAGGCGGAGCAGCTCATTTCCCAAGGGGTCGACGTACTCGTCGTGATCGCCCACAACGCGGAAGCGACCGCGCCGATCGTGGATAAGGCCCATAAGGAAGGCATCAAGGTGATCGCTTACGACCGGATGATCAACAACGCCGAAGTAGACTACTACATCTCCTTCGACAACGTCCGCGTCGGCGAGCTGCAGGCCCAGGCCGTCACCGCCGCGGCGCAGAAAGGGAACATCGTGTATATCGGCGGGGCGGACACCGACAACAACGCCCACATGTTCAAGGAGGGCGCGATGAACGTGCTTAAGCCGTTGGAGGAAAAAGGCGACATCAAAATCGTCTACGACCAGTTCTCCAAGGACTGGAAGCCCGAAGAAGCGCTGAAAAACATGGAGAACGCGCTGACCGCAAACAAAAATGACGTTCAGGGCGTGGTTGCCGCCAACGACGCCACCGCCGGCGGGGCGATCCAGGCGTTGACCGCGCAGGGCATGGCCGGCAAAATTCCGGTTTCCGGGCAGGACGCCGACTTGGCCGCCGTGCAGCGGATCGCCGAGGGCACACAGCTGATGACGGTCTACAAGCCGATCAAATCGATCTCCACCAAAGCCGCGGAAATGGCCGTATCGGCCGCCAAGGGCGAGAACATCGGCACGGACAAAACGGTGAACAACGGAAAAATCGACGTTCCGTCGGTGCTGCTGGACCCGATCCCGGTCGACAAAAGCAGCCTGAACACGGTCAT
Organism: Paenibacillus macerans; assembly: GCF_900454495.1. Classification (NCBI taxonomy): domain Bacteria; kingdom Bacillati; phylum Bacillota; class Bacilli; order Caryophanales; family Paenibacillaceae; genus Paenibacillus; species Paenibacillus macerans. The sequence continues at coordinate 3,671,713 of NZ_UGSI01000001.1, read as the reverse complement.
TGAGGACGGGTTCCACAAGCTGGAGGACGTGTACAAAAACGTGCCGAAGGATCAATGGCCGCAGCGGTAAACGGTGTGAACCCGCCTTTGGTATTGGCTAAAAAAGGAGTGCAAACGCCTATGCACGTGTTGGAAATGGTGAACATCAGCAAAGAGTTTCCGGGCGTCAAAGCCCTCGACCGCGTCAATTTGCAGGTGCGAAAGGGTGAAATCCACGCCTTGTGCGGCGAAAACGGGGCCGGCAAGTCGACGCTGATGAAGGTGCTTAGCGGGCTGTATCCCGCGGGCACCTACAGCGGCGACATCATCATCGACGGCGAAAAAAGACAGTTCCATAACATCACCGATGCGGAAAAGGCCGGCATCGCCATCATTCACCAAGAGCTGGCGCTCGTGAAGGAAATGACGGTGGGAGAAAATATTTTTTTGGGGACGGAACCGACTAAACGCGGCGTCATTCAGTGGGATGAGCTGTATCACAACGCGTCCATCTGGCTGGACCGGGTCGGGTTGCGCATTTCCCCGGAAACGAAAATCGCCAGCCTCGGCATCGGTCAGCAGCAGCTGGTGGAAATCGCCAAAGCCCTGTCCAAGCATACGCGGATTTTGATTTTGGATGAGCCGACGGCGGCTTTAACCGAAAGCGAAGTGGCGATTTTGATGGGAATTTTGCATCAGCTGCGCCGGGAAGGCGTATCCTGCGTGTACATTTCGCACAAGATGCCGGAAGTGTTCGCTTTGGCCGACTCGATTACAGTGCTGCGCGACGGGCGTACGGTGGCGACGCTGGACCGCAAGGAGACGAACGACGACCAGGTCGTGTCGCTTATGGTGGGCCGGGAGCTGACCGAGCGGTATCCCCGGGTGGAGCATACCCCGCAGGAGACCGTGCTGGAGGTGCGGGACTACAACGTCTGGCATCCGGAAAAACGCAATCAAAGAGTCATCAAGGATGTTTCTTTTACGCTGCGAAAAGGTGAAATTCTCGGCATCGCCGGGCTGATGGGCGCCGGGCGCACCGAGCTTGTCAGCAGCTTGTTTGGCGCGTACGGGGGCCGCTCGTCCGGCGAGGTGCGGATCGAAGGGAAGCCGGTGCGAATCCGCTCGGTCGCGGATGCGATCAAAGCGGGCATCGGCCTGGTCAGCGAGGACCGCAAGCGGCAGGGCCTGGTGCTGGGGATGGATGTGAAAACGAACACGACGATGGCGACAATGCGCAAAGTGTCCAGGTTCGGCGTCATTAACGACAACGAGGAAATGAAATGGGGACAAAGGTACGTGCAGGATCTGAAGACCAAAACGGCTTCGCTGGAAACGCCCGTCGGCACGTTGTCCGGCGGCAACCAGCAGAAGGTCGTCATCGGCAAATGGCTGATGTCCGATCCGAAAATCCTCATCATGGACGAACCGACCCGGGGGATTGACGTCGGGGCCAAATACGAGATTTACCATTTGATGAATCGGCTGGTCAGCCAGGGCGTGGCGATCATTATGATTTCCTCGGAGCTGCCGGAGGTGCTTGGGATGAGCGACCGGATTCTGGTCATGAGCGAAGGCCGGTTCGTCCGGGAAATTCATTGGCGCGAAGCGACCCAGGAAAATATCATGCAAGCCGCAACGGGAGGAAAATAACATGGAGCTGCAAAAAAATGTTCAGCCGCAAGCGGAAATCCCTGACGCCAAATCGGCGTTATGGAGCGGCCTGTTCGGAAAAATGGACGTGCGGGCCTATACGATGGTCGGCGCCCTAATCCTCATCTGGGTGCTGTTTGGCATACTGGACCCGACGTTTTTGACGGCGCGGAACTTGTCCAACCTGTTTACGCAAATGTCCGTCACGTCCATTCTCGCGATCGGCATGGTGCTCGTCATCGTGGCCGGACATATCGACCTTTCCGTCGGATCGATCGTCGGCCTGACCGGCGGGATCGCGGCGATTTTCAGCAATTGGCTGGGCCTGCCGGCGATCGTCGTTATCCTTGCCACGCTGGCGGCCGGGGCCGTGCTCGGACTAGTGCAGGGCTGGCTGGTCGCCTACAAGATGGTCCCCGCTTTTATCGTTACGCTGGGCGGCATGATGGTGTTCCGCGGCGCGCTGATGGGCATCACCGGCTCGATGACGATCCCGGTATCGGACCCGGTGCTGGCGCTGCTCGGCAACGCCTATTTCGCCCCGGGCTTCGGCATCGTACTTGGCGTGCTGGCGGTCGGCCTGCTCGTCTGGAGCATGTTCAATAAACGCCGCTCTCGGCAAAAATACGGCTTTGAAGTCGCATCGCTCGCCGCCGACGTCATCAAGGTGGCCGCGCTTTCGCTGCTGGTGGTTGTGTTCGTGCTGGTTATGAACGCCTACAAAGGCATCCCGTTCCCGATCATTTTCGTGATCGTGCTGGCCGCCGTTTTTTATTTCCTCTCGAAAAAAACGACCTTCGGCCGCCACATCTACGCCATCGGCGGCAACCTGGAAGCGGCCCGCCTCTCCGGGATCAACATCCGCCGCAAAACGATGCTGATCTTCCTGCTCAGCGGCCTGCTGTCCTCGATCGCCGCGATCGTGCTGACTTCCCGGCTCGCCTCGGCCACGATCACCGCCGGGAACATGGCGGAAATGGATGCGATCGCCGCCTGCGTCATCGGCGGCACCTCGCTCATGGGCGGCGCGGGCACGGTGCTGGGCGCGCTGATCGGCGCCCTGGTCATGACCTCGCTCGACAACGGCATGTCGCTGATGGGGCTGGAGTCGTTTTGGCAGTACGTCGTCAAAGGCTCGATCCTCGTTTTCGCCGTCTGGCTGGACATCTCAAACCGCCGCAAGGGCGCAAACTAAGCTACATTAAACCGTTGTATCAAGTTATTGCACCAGATTATTGCATCAAGTAGTTTAAATCAAGTTACTGCACCAGATTATAGACGAAGTTGTTATTTCAAGTCAGTGTATCATGTTGTTTTATCAAGTTGTTACTTCAACGCTGGACTAAACAGTAAGCAAGCTCACTTGGACGTTGCACGACCGCTGCACCGATCAGCATCATATGAAAAATGGCACTTTCGGCCGCCGGGAATTCCGGATTTCCCCTGTGCGCGAAAGTGCCGTTTTTATTGGAGGCAGGTTTGCACGAAATGCAAAAGTGCATTTGATTTAGCGAAATTTCCGCCCATCGAGGCGGATCGCCTGCAAAAGTGCAGTTGCCGCGAGCTCATTGGGACGGATGTTGATTTTAAGACGGAAATGAAATGCACTTTTACATTTGAGCCGCCCTTTTCGGGCATTTTCGACGAAGTTCGCATGCACTTTTGCCTTTGCCCACCGGAAAGGGCATCTACCCTTCTAGTAGGGTGTATCTACCCTTCTAGTAAGGGTGCATCTACCGTCTAGTAAGGAGGCATCTACCGTCTAATAAGGGAGGCATTTGCCTTCCAGTAAGGGACGCAGCCTGTCTGATGGTAAGTGAGACGCAATTATCCGCGGTAGAATGGATTTGCCCGCTAGAAAGGGATGCCTTTGGGGATGCCTCTACCTGCTGGTGAGCGAGATCCATCCGCCCATGGCGATGTGGAACAAAGTTTCCGCATTAGCTAGCGCGCCTGCGCCCCTAACGGTACGTCACGATCAGCGCGTTGCTGATTTTGCGGCCCGGCGCCGTCAAGTACTTGCCGTTATAATACAGCCCGCTGGAAGCGCCGCCGTCGAGGTTCATCGCCTGATAGGCGCCGGCCTGCTTCATGATTTCCGCGAGCTGCGGAATCGTCGCGCCGCCGGTTGTCAGCAGGATCAGCTTGTGGTCGCGGGTCAGGCCAAGGGCGCTGCGGGCGCCGCCGCCGGTCAGGATTTTCGGGTCCTTGAAGCCCTCCGCCTTGACGTCGAGCGCTACTTTGCCGTCTGCGACCAGGCGTGGTCCGGCCTGCAAGGCGCCTTCCATTCGGCCTTCGTCATACCGCTCGCTGAACTCATTGCCCGGAATGAGCTGCGCCAGCAGGTTTTGGTCATAGGTAAAAATCGTCCGCTTGTCCCCGGAAGCTGTCTTTTTCACCTCACCGCCGCTGACGATATAGCCGTAAGGGGCTTTATAGGCGCCTGACGTGTAGGCGTCAAAAAAAGTGCCGTTCACGGCGACGGCAGCCTTATGGCGGTTGGCGATGCTGCTTAAGTCTTCGACCTTGCCGACTTTATCGCCCGCCAGCACGACGTCCAGTTGGACCTTCGGGTCCATCAGCGAAATCGTAACCATTTGCACGCTAAACGTTTTGCCGCCGACTTTAAACGACTTGCGTTCGCTGACGATCGGCTTGCCGCCGCTGTCCGTCGCCCCCCGGCTGGCCAGCGGCAGGGTCAGCCGTTCCTCGCCTTGCCCCAGGCTGATTGATGACAAGTTTTTGTCCCGGTCCATCGGCAAATTTAACAGCTCGCTTACAGGCTGCAGCGGGACGTAAGCGACCCCGGCTTCGGTAAAGGGCGCATCCGTTAACGAATGAGACTGTTGATTGACCGAAGCGTTCTTTTTCCCGACAAACATCGTAAGCTGTACATCGCCTTTGGCGATATCGATTTTTTGCTCGGCGGCGTTCCACTGGACGCTTGTCCCTTCAAACCCGCTTAAAATGCGGACCGGTACAAAAGCGCGGCCGCTTTTGGCGTCGGTCAGGACGACGTTTTTGGGAGCAGGCGCGGATGCAGCCGGGATCGTGGCGGGCACGAGGCAGATCATGGCGAGCAACAACAGCAGCAGTTTCTTTTTCATAAAATATGTACTCCTTCTTCCCTATGTCTGATAATGTCTCATTATGTAATATCGGCCGAAAGCCCCAAGAAAAAAAGACCGCCCGCTCCGGAAAGAGCGCGGTCCGTTCCATAGTGGAGGCCAATAGCGAGCGCCCGGTTCCGCCGAAGCCGCCCCAAGAGCATGTCTGGTTCCGCCGAAGCCGCCCCAAGCGCGCATCTGGTTCCGCCAAAAGCCGCACCAATTTGCGCACCTGATTCCGCCAAGCCGCCCGATTTGCCCGTTCGGCCTGCTTATCTTTGCGGCGGCAAGACGGCGGTTGTTAATTGCGGATGTACATTTTACGATAATACTCCTCCAGCATCCGGGCGGTCGCAAAGGATTGCCGGATCGTTTCGATGCTGCGCCGCATCATCCGCACCCACTGGGTCCGGTCGCCGTAATACGCTGGCAGCACGCGGTTCAGCAGCGTATCGTACAGCGCTTCGCCGTCATGGCGGTCCGCTTCCGCAGGATCGTCCGCCTCGTAGCCGTCCCCGAACTGCCAGCCGTTTTCGCCGTCGAGGCAGCCTTCGGGCCACCAACCGTCGAGGATCGAGCAGTTCAGCACGCCGTTGGCCGCGGCCTTCATCCCCGACGTACCGCTCGCTTCCAGCGGCCGGCGCGGGTTGTTGAGCCAGACGTCACAGCCGCGGGTAAGCATGGCGCCGATTGTCATATCGTAATTTTCCAGGAACACGACGCTGCCCGGGTACTTCTGCGCCATGGCGACGAGACCCGCGACGATTTGCTTGCCGGCTTCGTCGTTCGGGTGGGCTTTGCCGGAAAAAACGATTTGGATTTCTCCGGATTCGAGATAGGGGGCGATCACTTCCGGTTTGGAAAAAATCAACTCGCTGCGTTTATAAAGGGCGGCGCGGCGGGAAAAACCGAACAGCAGCCGGTCCGGATTCAACGCGGCCCCGCAGCGCTCCCGGATGAACTCGAGCAATTCGCGCTTCAGCTCCATATGGACCGCCCATAAATCGCCGCCTTCCTCATAGGCCCGCACGATGCGCGGATCGGCCCAGGTCGGAAGGTGAACCGCGTTGGTGATGCCGATGATCTCGGAGCGCCCGGCGACATCCCGCCACATGCGGTTGGCCGTTTCCGCGTGCAGCGCGGCCACGCCATTGGAAACGCGGGACAGTCGCAAACCGGCGACGGTCATGTTAAACGGATTGCCGCCGATGCGCTCCATCTGCTCGCGGCTTAATTCGTTAAATGCGGACATCGCCTCAAGCAAGTCCAGCGGATGAGCTTCGTTGCCTTCCTTAACCGGCGTATGGGTGGTGAACACCACTTCCTCGCGGGCCTGCCGCCAGGCGGCTTCAAAAGTGAGCCCGGACTGCATCTTTTCGCGGATTAATTCGGTGGCCGCCAGCACGGCGTGACCTTCGTTAAAATGATAGACATCCACCGGGATTTGCAGCGCGCGCAGCGCTTTGACGCCGCCGATGCCCAGCACGATCTCCTGGGCGATCCGCTCCTCGCCGAAGCCTCCCCCGTATAACCGCTCCGTAATCCACGCACTGCCGCTCCCCGGCAGGTCCGTGTCCAGCAAATAAAGCGGCGCGTTGCCGAACTTTTCCGTTTTCCATACCTTGCAGCGAACGTCCGCCGAGCGGACTTTGACGGTGACCGTCACCTCGGTATCTTCGAGAAAATCATAGTCTCTGTTTTCAAACGTATCGTAAGGCTTGCCGTCAGGGCCGATCCGCTGATCGGTGTAGCCCTGTTTCCACTTGATGCCGACCGCGACGATCGGCGCGCCGTAATCTTTGGCGCCTTTGATATAGTCACCGGCCAAAATGCCCAGGCCGCCGGCGTACATTTTAAAATCGGAATGAAGCCCGTACTCCATGCAAAAATAAGCGACCGCAGGCAATTTCTGTTCGTTCATGGGAATACCTCCTTTGATGGGGAAACCGACTCCGGAGATTCTTGATATCGTATGCAAAATGTGGCGAAAAATTGAGGGAATCGGAATTTACTCCATTTTGGCCTTGACGCGATTTATGAAAGCGGTTATATTGGATTTGTAGACAATACGTTATATAACGTTATATAAAAAGGAGAGAACAATATGAACGTATCGAAAGTCATCAGCACGATCAGCGAAAAGACGGAAAACGGGATTACGGAAGTTTACCTGGTCGCTTGCGGCGGTTCCCTCGTCGATATGTATCCGGCGAAATATTTTTTGGAAAGCGAAGCCCAAAAAGTCGTAACCGGCCTGTACACGGCCAATGAGTTCGTCCACGCGCTGCCGAAGCGCCTGAACAAAGACTCCGTCGTCATCGTCTGCTCGCACGGTGGCAACACGCCGGAATCGGTGGCGGCGGCCAAGACGGCCAAGGAACACGGCGCTCATACGATCGGCCTGACGCATAACAAGGAAGCCGCGCTGCTGAAGCATTCCGACCACACCTTCCTGTATGAGTGGGGGGAAGACAGCGACGTCAAAAACAACCCGATGGCGATTATTCTCGAACTCGTGGTGGAGATTTTGAACACAGTGGAAGGGTACGCGCATTACGATGCTTTCCAAAGCGGGATGCAGAAGATCAACGGCATCATTGTCGCCGGGAAAAAGCTGGTGGCTCCCCGGGCCAAAACGTTTGCGGACAAATACCGCGCGGAGGATCTGTTCTACATTTTGTCCAGCGGCGCTTCCTACGGCCACGCTTACGGTTTCGCCATCTGCTCCCTGATGGAAATGCAATGGCTGAACGCGGCGCCGATCCATTCGGGCGAATATTTCCACGGCCCGTTTGAAGTGACGGATAAAGAAACGCCGTTTATCCTGATGATGAATGAAGGACGCACCCGCGCCCTGGATGAACGCGCCTTGATTTTCCTTAAGCAGTACGCGGAAAAAGTGGAGGTCGTGGACGCCAAGGAGCTCGGGATCGGTACGATCGCCGATGAAGTGGTGGAGTTTTTTAACCCGATTCTGTTCTACAGCATCCTCTGCGTATACCGCGAGGCGTTGGCGGACGTACGCAATCATCCGTTGGAAACCCGCCGTTACATGGGGAAAGTGGCCTATTGATTTAATAATGATTTAACAGCTTTCAAGGGGAACAGGCAAACGGATTTTTGGGAGAAACCGATCGAAAGCAGGTGACAACATGAAAGTTTTAGGAATAGGCGATAATGTGGTGGACAAATACGTCCATCTAAAAACGATGTACCCGGGCGGCAATGCGCTGAACTTTAGCGTATTCGCCAAGAAGCTCGGCGTGGAAGCCGCTTTTGTGGGCGTGTTCGGAGACGACCGCGAGGCGCGGCATGTCGAGAACACGGTGCGGGAGCTTGGCATCGATATTTCGCGGTGCCGCCACTGCAGCGGGGAAAACGGCTGCGCCCGGGTGACGCTGGAAAACGGCGACAGGGTGTTCCTGGGGAGTAACGAAGGCGGGGTAACGCGGCTGAATCCGCTTAAGCTCGACGAGGAGGACAAGGAGTATATCCGCTCCTTCGCGGTCATGCATACCGGACTCTACAGCCATACCGGGCATTTGCTGCCCGAGCTTAAACAGCTTGGCGTTCCGCTCTCGTTCGACTTCTCCGACGATTTTGAGGACGAGCAGGTGGAGCGGTTCATTCCGTACGCGGATTTTGCTTTCTTTTCCTGCAGCCATATGCCGGAGGATGAGGCGATGGAATATATCCGCTCCAAATGGAAGGCCGGAAACCGGCTGATCGCCGCCACCCGCGGCAGCGACAGATCGATGGTCTATGACGGAAGCAACTTCCACTTCCATGCGCCGGACATCGTCGAGGCGGTGGACACGATGGGAGCGGGGGATTCCTATATTGCCGCGTTTCTGCTGAGCTATCTTCAGGACCGGAATATCCCGAAAGCCATGGAGGAAGGGTCGCGGTTTGCGGCGGCCAGCTGCCTGGTGGAAGGATCGTTTGGCTTCGGCGTTCCGTACGAATGAATTTAGCGCAGAAAATTAACGGTGCTCGCTTGTGCAAATTGAAAACGTTTGATACGCTTTGAGAGAGAATATAACGTTATATAACAAGCGAGGTAACCATGTTAAACGCAGATCATCCTGAACCATTATATATCCAATTGAAAAAAGCGATCCAATCGAATATTTTCAACGGTACGTTTCAGCAGGGAGAGAAAATTCCCACGGAGACGGAACTCAGCGAGCGCTATAACGTCAGCCGCATCACCGTCCGCAAAGCGGTCGAGGAGCTGGTCCAGGAGGGTTATCTGACCAAACGGCAGGGCAAAGGGACCTTTGTCAGCCACGCCAAAATCGGCCGGAAAATCGAGCATCTGATCGGCTTCACGGCGGCCTGCCAGGCGAACGGATATACTTCGCGCAGCGAGGTGACCCAAAGGGAAATCGTGGCTCCCGATCCCGAGCTCCAGCACGCGCTTAAACTGGCGAAAGGGGAAAAGGCGATCTATATTCAGCGGAAAAGATTCGCCGGAGACCACCCGCTGATGCTGGAGAACAATTATTACCCGGAGCGCCGGTATTCCTTTTTGCTGGATGAACCGCTGGAAGGCTCGCTGTATGACCTGCTGCGCGACAAATACGGGATCGATCCGAACCAGCCGGGGGAGACGACGCTGGAAATCGTGCTGGCGGACGAGGAGCAGGCCCGGTTGCTCGAAACCGAGATCGGCAAACCCCTGTTTTATATGAAGACGGTGATTTGCGATGATCAGGGGTTGCCCGTTCATGTCGGCAAGCAATATATCATTGGAGACCGCTACCGGTTTACGCTTTAACCGCTTCCGCCCTTTTGCCGCAAGTTCCGCTTGGAACGTAGCTTATAGCTTCTATCTTTATATCCTCTAACTTTATAGCTTCGGCATAATGCGGGGCTGTATATTTTTGGATATAACGTTATAATACGTATTGGCGAAAGGGCGGATTTCTTAAACCGGATGATTCAAAGTCTCTTATAAGGAGTTGTTATTATGCCCAGCATACAACGCCGGCAAGTTGCGGGAATGAATATTCACTATTTGTTTTACTCCTTGGATTATTTTTTGGACTCGGTGGAAAAGGCCGGCATGCGTACGGTTGAATTGTGGGGAGGGGCGCCGCATTTTTATATGGATGCGCTAAGCTACGCCGACTGCACAAGCGTCCGGCGCAAGGCGTCGGCCCGCGGCTTGACGATCGGCGCGTTTACGCCGGAATCGATTATTTATCCGTATAATATCGCGGCCCCCGACCCCGAACAATTCGCCAAAAGCAAAAGCTATTTCACCAATGCGATTAAGGCGACAGCCGAGCTCGGCTGCAAGTTGATGACGGTCAATTCAGGTTACGGTTACTTGAACGAAACGAAGGAGGAGGCCTGGTCGAGATCCGCGGACATGCTGTCCCATCTGGCCCGTATAGCGGAACAGGAAGGCGTGGTGATCGCCATGGAGGCGCTGCGCCCGGAAGAGTCGCAGATTGTGACCACGCTCGCGGGCGCCAAAAGAATGCTGGATGAGATCGCTTCTCCGGCCTTCCGGCTGATGGTGGACACCACGGCGATGGGCATTGCCGGAGAGACGCTGGAGCAGTGGTTTGATGCGCTAGGCGAGTCGATCGTGCACCTCCATTTCATCGATGGGACGCCTTACGGCCACCTGGCTTGGGGCGATGGTACTTTTCCGCTGGAGTCGATGATCCAAACGCTGAACGATTATGGGTATCAGGGGTTATTGGGACAGGAAATTACCGATTTCCGCTATTATGAGCGCCCTGACGAAACCGATCTACGGATTATGGAAGCGCTTGAGAAATATATCGGGAAAGACTAGAGGAGGGTGAAGATGAAAGCGACAAATGGTGCCTATGCGGATATCGTGCTGCTGTCAAACGCCGTGTTTACCGGTGCGGAAGACGAGGCCGCTCCCGGGTATGTGGCCGTATGCGGCGAGAGCATCAGCGCGGTTGGGCCAAAGTCCGGGGCTTTGCAGTGGATTGGGCCGGAGACGAAGGTTTACGAGCTTGGAGACGGACTGGTCATGCCCGGGATTCACGATAATCATGTGTTTTTTACCGGATATATGTCGATGCACCGAGGTTTGGATTTATCGGCCGCGGCGTCGAGCCGGGAGGCGCTCGATATGCTGAGCCGGTATGCCGAAACCTTGCCTGCTCACGGAAATGTATACGCTTTCGGGTGGGATGCCGCCGACTGGGGCGGCCTGCCGGAGCAGGGGCCGTTGGACAAGGCGTTTCCGGACCGGGCGGTGATTGCGATCAATCGTAACAAAAGCTATTGCTGGATGAACGCGGTTGCGATCGGAAAATACGGATTTACGCCGGACCGGTGCAGCGCGGAGGACCGGGCGCTGCTCCTGCGGGACATGCTGCGGGACCGGGAATTGGTGGAGGCCGAGTTTCTGGTTTTTTGCCGCATGCTGGCGGGGCGTGGAGTCACTTCGGTCAAAGACATCGGCTTTGACGATTACGCCGGGTTGCTGCCCGTATTGGCGGAGCTTGAGGAGAACGGCCGGCTGCCGCTGCGCGTTCACTTCGCGCTGGAGCCTGTGCTGGAGCCGCTTAACGTTACGGCCGGGCTGGATTACAAAGCGCGCTATCGCGGCGACAAGCTCCGATTCCAAGGCTTTAAGATCATGGTGGACGGCGTGGTGGCCGATCATACCGGGGATATGCTGGAGCCATATGCCGATCTGCCGGGAGTGACGAACCTGCGGCCTGTCGATTACGAGGCGATTGAAGCTGCCGTCATGGAGGCGGACCGCCACGGGCTGAAATGCATTTTGACCGCCGAAGGCGACGCGGCGATCCGCAGGGCGGTGTCAATGCTGGAGAAGTGCCGCAAGCTGAACGGAGACCGGGACATCCGGCACTCTATCAGCGATCTGGAATATCCGCATCCGGACGATTTGACGAGGATGGCCGATTTGGGGATTTTTGCGGAAGTGTACGCTCAGATTTTACTTTTGAACCCCTCCCGCGAACAAGCTTATATGGCTGAAGTAGCGGGGAAAGATAAAGAGTGCCGTTTCTACGATTATAAAGCGATGCTCGATGCCGGCGTAACGGTGACGATCGGTACGGATTTACCGTTGTTTATCACGAGCGTACCGGATTCGCTGTACGCCGCCACCGCCCGGTTATTCCCGGACGGGTCGCCGGAAGGCGGATGGTATCCCGAGCGGGGCATGCCGGCGGCGGAGGTGCTGAGGGCATGGACCGTAAACGGCGCGAAGCATTGTTACATGGAAGAGCAGACGGGCACGCTCGCCCCGGGCAAATATGCGGACATCGCCGTTTTCGACCGCAATCTGCTGCGAACTCCAGCGGCGGACTTAAGGAGCGCCAAGGCGCTGCTGACGATTTCCGGCGGTTTGATTACGCATGACGAGGTTGGCCAAACTAGGGAATTTAGGGAATAATGTCATTTTGAAGAAGACGTCTTATAACGATATGAAAACTGCTTAGTTTATACAAATCCGGGAATAGAGGGGATTTCAATGGAAGCGGAAAGTAAAAAACGGAAATGGTCCCTGCCTCATAGTTATGTGTTGATTTTTGCCATTATCATTCTGATGGCCGCGCTAACCTGGATTGTGCCGAGCGGACAGTTCGACCGCCAGGAGGTTACCGTCGACGGCATGACCAAATCGGCGATCGTGCCGGGAACGTACCATACCGTGCCGAAAAGCGGCGAAGACGGGAATTTGCGCCAGGGGATCCCGCAGATTTTGAGCGCGCCGATGGAAGGTCTGATCAATGCCGCGGATGTCGTGGCGTTTGTGCTGATCGTCGGCGGGGCTTTCGGCATCATTTTGCAGAGCGGCGCGGTGGACCGGGCGCTGCTGGCGCTGGCCCGGCGGCTTAAAAACAAAGGGATACTTGTCATTCCAATCGCCATGGTGATCTTTAGCCTCGGCGGCTCCACGTTCGGGATGAGCGAGGAAACGATTCCTTTGTACGCGATCTTCATTTCGCTGATGTTTGCGCTCGGGTTCGATTCGATGACCGCGATTTTGATCCTGTTTTTGGGCACGCAAATCGGTTACGTCGGCTCTACGACCAATCCGTTTTCGGTCCTGATCGCGCAAGGGGTGGCCGGAATCCACGGAAATCCGCAGCTGTGGTTGCGGTTTATCGAATGGATCGTGTTTACGGGCGTCTCAATCGCGTTTACGATGTGGTATGCCCACCGGGTCAAAAAGCACCCCGAGAAATCGGTCGTCTTCAAAAGCGATTTGCTGACCCGTCCGCTTTTTCTTAAGGAGGATAGCGGCGAAGAGGTGGTTTTCTCCGTGCGGGACAAGCTGATTGTCGGCGGATTTGTCGCCACTTTGGGGTTGATCGTGTGGGGGATTTTGGCCAAAGGCTGGTATATGATCGAAATCGGGGCGGTGTTTTTTGCGCTCGGCTTGTTTGCCGGGATCGTGTCGAAGATGAATCAGCGCGAAATGGCGGAAAATTTCGTCAAAGGCTGCGCCGAATTCATCTATGCCGCCGTCATCATCGGCTTGGCCCGCGGAATTCTCGTCATTGCCGAAAACGGCATGATCATCGACACGATTCTGAACTCTCTGGCCAATCTGCTGAAAGGGTTGCCGAGTTACGCATTTACGACAATCATGCTGCTGGTGCATAACGTCATCACGTTCCTGGTGCCTTCTTCCTCCGGCGAAGCGGCGTTGACGATGCCGGTGCTGGCGCCGCTGGGCGACTTGGTCGGCATCAACCGCGAAGCGATCGTCACGGCCTACCAGTTCGGGAACGGCCTAACCAATCTGATCTCCCCGACGGGCGGAGTACTGCTGGCCGGCCTGGCGATCGCCCGCATCAACTTCGGCCAATGGATCAAAGTGATCATCAAGCTGTTCGCCGTTCTGTGGATCATCGCGGCCGTATTTGCGGCCATCTCCGCTTCGGTTGGGATGTGAACGGAAATTGCGGCTTGGGCGCAAGAGAGCGCTTGGGCCCTGATGGCTCGGGCTTGGCCGCCCTGCGAGCCTTGCGCGGCTCTGGGTTATCTGGCCTGCACATTGTGCGGCTCTGGGTTATCTGGCCTGCACATTGTGCAGCTCTGGGTTATCTGGCCTGCACATTGCGCGGCTCTGGGTTATCTGGCCTGCACATTGCGTGGCTCTGGATATCCGGTCAGCGCCTTGCGCGGCTCTGTCCTGGCCGATTTCGCCTAACGCGGCTGGTTTTGGCCGCCCGCGCTTTCTGCTAGCTTTAGCCGCCTGCATCCATGCGAGCGGCTAAACTTTGTTTAGCACTTGGCAGATAACGTGCGCCTTCCCTTTTACTTTGCAGAACCAACTGCAAAAGTGCAGTTCATTTTTCTGAATTTCACGTTTCCGGGGAGATGAAATGTAAAAGTGCAGTTGATTTCTATCGAATTTACAAATTATGGTTATACAGGCGAGTACGAGCTGCACTTTTGCATTTGAACCGCCCATATTGAGCAGCTTCGACAAAAATCGCCTGCACTTTTGCATTTGATGGGAGACTTGCATAGTATGTACGCGATAGAATGGCCTACGACTGGTATGCACTCGGACCAAATTAGCTTGCGCTGGAACAATTCGGAATGATCTCGTACCAACTAGCTTGCACTAGAACGAACCGCATGATCTCGTACCAACTAGCTTGCACTAGAACGAACCGCATGATCTCGTACCAACTAGCTTGCACTAGAACAAACCGTATGATCTCGTACCAAACTAGCTTGCATTTACCGGCTTGAATTTCGTTGGAAACCGGCCTCACTATATTCCGGACTGCTCGAGGTTCACGCGAAACTGCCATCGAATCAGCCAGCGAGCTTCCTCATCGCAGATCGCACTGGAGTTGTCATGGAGGATCCCGCCGGAGCTGTTATCGAGGATCCCGCCGAATTAGCTATCGAATCAGTTATCGAATTAGCTGTCGAATTAGCCATCGAGGTCCCTATCGAGGTCCCCGGTCGACTCTGTCGTCGACTCTGCCGTCGAAGCCGCCGTCAAGGCCATCATCAAGGTTGTCATCAAGGCCGCCATCAAGGCTGCCATCCGGGCTTTCATCGATATACGCGGATTGCTCTTCGGCGGCGATCGCCTGGATTTCCTCGGCGCCGATGCTGAAGTAGGCGTATCCGTCTTGGGCCTGCTTTTTCAAAGCGCGTTCTTTGAAAAATTTCGGGCTGGCTTCACCCGCGTCTTCGTCATAAACGAGCAGGATGCCGTCCGTTTTGCGGAATAACAACTCGTCCCTGGCCTTGAACTGCCAAGGCCCGGTATACGGCTCTTTGCTCGCCTCGGCGAAAAAGTCCACCTGCTGCAAAATTTGCCGGTAGTATTGTTGTTTCTCTTCGCTCCATTTTTCTTCCTGACGGCTGTACGCCGTAATGATGGAGCATTTCAGCTGCGGGTATCTCCGCTTCAAGCCGAACACGGCTTCGCAGGCCCACAGGTCAACGCCGTACTGCCCGGGCGTAATCACCCATTCAAGCCCTTCCTCCGCCAGCGGAATGAGCCGGGAGGCGATGGCTTGGCGGATATAGGGGATGCCTTTGTGCTTGTTGCTGTAAATGCCGAGCTCGTGCGCCCGGTAACCGGTAACCAGAATATTTTTCAAAGGTGAAAACTCCTTATGCTTCTAAATAGGGTTATTTCTATTATAAACTTTTCTGGGATTTCGTCCCTCAGGCAGCAGTATATAGTTCTAAATAACTACATAATCAGGACCTTGAACTTCGGATAAACTGGACTTTTTTCCCTATTGCTTTCACCGCATGTTAGTTAACATGGATAGGAATACATAATTTAGGAGGACAAGCTTTTGAAGAAGTGGGTCACAGTACTATTGACGGCAATTTTGGCAGTAAGTTTGACAGCATGCGGGGGAGAAAAGGCGGCAAAAGGCGGCAATGCCGAAGGGGGAGCGCAAACGCCGGCAACCGCGGAGACTTCGGGTAACGCTGGAGCCGTACCAACGGTGGACGAGCTGATCCAAAAAACGACGGAAGCCAGCAAAGGGTTGAAAAGCTTCTCGATGGATGCCAGCGTAAACCAAAATATTGTCGTAACCGCAGGGGAACAGAAGCAGGAGCAAAAGGTCGACATGAAGATGAAGATCGACACGACCAAGGAACCTCTGGCCATGTACAATGAAACGCAAATGTCCATCCCGGACAGCGGGGAACAGAAATTCGAGCAATACGTCACCGAAGAAGGCATTTTCACGAATGCTACGGGCACCTGGACGAAGCTGCCGGATGATCAGCGCGATCAAATCTTGGCCAGCATGGGGCAATCGGCTAATCTGGAAAAACAACTGGAGCAGTTTAAGGCGATTGCCGGCGAGACGAAAGTGTCCGAAGAAGGCGGCGAATATATCCTGGCGGCCGACGTGTCCGGCGACAGCGTTAAAGAGCTGGCGAAAACGCTCATGAGCCAGTCCGGCGGGGAAAATGAGCAAATGGCGGCGATGCTGGATCAAATGAACATTAAAGGCATCAAAATTACTTACGGCATAAACAAGGAAACTTATTTGCCGACAAAAACCAATGTCGAAATGACGATGGAAATGAGCCAGGACGGCCAAAGCGTTTCGCTCGAAATGAAGATGGACAGCACGATTTCCAAGCACAACGAAGTTTCCGAAATCAAAGTGCCGCAAGAGGTTTTGGACAGCGCGGTATAATGTTATAACGGCAAAGCAAACAAGGGCGGGATGCAACGGGCACCCGCTCTTTTTGCATGGAGCGCAAAGCGAAAAACAAACCGCTTGACCCGGTTCGCCTGATCGGACGGGACAGCGGTTTGTTTTTTTATGGGTACAAGGAAACCGCGTTGTATAGGAGGGACGTCGTTGTATAGGTTTGTCTGTTAGCGGTTACAAACATGAAGCTTTATTATCCATGAATCGAGAAAAGAGTGAACATCGTATAGAACACGGCATAAAACGTACCCAGCGCAACAATCCACAAAAATGCGTTGCCTTTAGAATCGCTTCCGTTTTGCCACATGAGGATCAGCTCCTTTAAGAGGTGATTCAAAAAGTCCCTTTTGATCACGAAGTGAAGCCGGGCTTTTTGAATTCGCACTTTGAATTCGTTCACCGGCAGGAAGAAATTATGAACGTTTTGTGTCTAACTCTATTATTGAACATTTTGTGTCAAAATTCAAACAATTTTTTGAACAAATGGAGCTGAATTTTTTCGGACACCCGAAATCATCTTTAGCGATTCTTTATAATTGCTTGATAAGCTCTCTGGCAGAGGGGGAAATCCCCCATAATAATGACAGAGGATGATGGCAGATGAATGAAGTTTTACGAACGGTGAATCTGGAAAAACGCTTTGGCAGACATGCCGCCGTTTCCGGCGTGTCGCTTCATATCCGCCCGGGCACGGTGTACGGCCTGCTGGGTCCCAACGGCGCCGGGAAAACGACAACGCTGAAAATGATCGCGGGACTGCTGCGGCCTACCTCCGGCGAAATATGGATGAACGGCAAGCTGTGGAGCCGCGATTGCCTGAACGAGATCGGGGCGCTGATCGAATCGCCGGCGCTGTACGGCAATTTGACGGCCCGCGAAAACCTGCTGGTACACACCCGGCTCCTGAACCTGCCCGAAACGCGGATCCGGGAGGTGCTTGAGACTGTCGGCCTCACCGGTACCGGCCGCAAAAAGGCGTCCCAATTTTCGCTGGGCATGAAACAAAGGCTGGGGATCGCGATCGCGCTTGTGCAAAACCCGAAACTGCTGATTTTGGACGAGCCGACGAACGGGCTTGATCCGCTTGGCATTCAGGAGCTGCGCGAACTGATCCGCTCTTTTCCAGCGCGGGGCATAACGGTGATCCTGTCGAGCCACATCCTGACCGAGGTGGAGCATACCGCCGACGATATCGGCATTATCAGCGGGGGACGCCTGTGCTACGAGGGCGCAAACCGGCGCGGCAGCGATCTGGAGGCGCTGTTTATGGAAGTGGTCCGGGAAAACCAGGTGAAGGAGGGGATGGGCCATGCTTAACTTGCTTCGGGCGGAAATCTTGAAATCCAAACGCACATTTGCCAGGAAGCTGGCCTGCGGCGCTCCTTTGTTCTTCGTGCTGTTCGCTATCGTCGTCAAAATACTGATGCCCGATCAGACGATCGGCGGCTGGGACGCGCTCCTGTTCATGGTGTTTAACTGGTGGCCGGTGCTGTTTGTGCCGGTCGGGAACGCGCTATTGTGCGGTCTGACGGAAGCACGTGAGAAAAAATCGGGCGCCGAACGCTCCTTGCGGGCGCTGCCGGTTTCGCCCCGGCGTTTGTGGCTGGCCAAAGCGGCTGTTCTGGCCGGCCACACGCTGGCGTCTTCCGCCGTTTTGGTCGCGTCGGTAGTGACCGCGGGCCTGCTGATCGCCGAGGGGCCTGTGCCCTTCACGGACATTGCCATAGCCAGCGCGGTGGTCTGGCTGCTGTCGGCGGCCTTGATTCCGCTGCATTTGCTCGTGGCGGCATGGAAGGGCACGGCCGTCTCGCTCCTGCTCGGTTTGGCCGGAATGTTCGCCGGCGTCCTTGCGGCGTCGCGGCCGTATTGGCTGCTCGTCCCGTGGAGCTGGCCAACCCGCCTGATGGCCCCGCTCATTGGGGTCCATCCGAACGGCGTCCCGCTTCCGGCCGGCGATCCGCTGCTTAGCCGCGCCGTCATTCCGGCCGGGTTCGCGGCTGCGATCGCGTTTCTGGCCATCACCTTGCTCCTGACCGCACTGTGGTACTCCCGCAGGGAGGTACGTTAACGATGGCTCTTCTGCGCATACTCCGCACCGACTGGCTGCTCACCAAACGCACCGGCTACCGCTGGCTCGTGTTCGCGGCGCCGCCGCTGGCCGCGGGAATTTTACTGTGGTATTATTCGGGCCGGCCGGTGACGCCGGGTTTGGCGAACTCGATATATGACGCGTTCTTCCAATTGATCGCCTCCGCGCTGCCGCTCGCCATCGGCCTGCTGTCCGGGATGCTCGCCATGCAGGAGGAGCAGGCCGGCCGTTTCGGCGGGCTGCTCGGGAGGCGGCAGCCGCGGGCGCTGAGCTACGCGGGCAAGCTGCTGATGGTGGCGCTGCCCGTCGGCTGCGGCATCTTCGCGGCCACGCTGCTGCTCGTCACCGGCATGGGGACGCTGCTTCGCATAGCCGACGCCGATGCCGGATTTTTTCTCGCGGGAGCGGCGTATGGGACGCTCGGCTCGCTGGCGCTTTGCGCGCTGCATCTATGGCTGGCGTTCGCTTACGGGATGGGCGCTTCCGCCGCGGCCGGCGGGGCGGGTTTTCTGCTCGCCGCGATCGTCGGCGCCACGGCCATCGGGGACCGTATTTGGACATTCGTCCCCTGGGCCTGGCCGGTCCGGCTGTCGCTGCTGCCGTTGATGCAGCGTCTGCCGGAATTTCGGCAGGGGCAAGGCGCCCTGGCCCTTGAGCTGTACCTCCGGCAGGCCAACGCCGCCCTCCTGTTGGCGCTCGCCGCGTTTATCGTTCTCGCAATCTGCGGTACAATATGGTTTGTCCGCTGGGAAGGACGCAAAACTTACGAATAGAAATGGCGGAGGTTGCGATGAGTACGATTTTGATCGTTGACGATGAGCGGGACATGGTGGAGCTGCTGGCGGATGAGCTCACGGCCAGGGGGCACAACGTGCTGGCCGCGTACGACGGGGACCGCGGCATCGAGCTGGCGGGCTCGCAGCCCGATCTGGTCATTTTGGATATCATGATGCCGGGGCGGGACGGCTTTGAGGTGTGCCGGGCGATCCGTGACACCGTCCGCTGTCCGATCCTGTTCGTCAGCGCCCGGCAGTCGGAAAACGACCGGGTCAAGGGCTTTTCGCTCGGCGGCGACGATTACATCGTCAAGCCTTTTGGCCTGCGGGAATTTCTTGCCCGCATCGAGGCCAATCTGCGCCGGGAGGAACGCGCCAGACAAAACGCAAATGCCGCTGGCCCCATCCGTACCGCCGATACCACCGGCACCACCGATACCACCGGCACCACCGATACCACCGGCACCGCGAATATCACCGGCACTACCGGTGCGGGAACTGCGGCACAAGCGCTTCTGCGCTGGCGGAACCTGGAGCTCGACCTGAAAGGCATGGCCGTAACGGTTTGCGGCACGCCGGTGGCGCTGACCCGGAGGGAGTACGAAATCGTCGAGCTGCTTGCGCTGCACGCGGGCCAGGTTTTTTCCCGGGAGCAGATGTATGAACGGATTTGGGGTTTGGATGCGGAAGGCGACTCGTCCACCGTCGTTGAACATATCAAAAAAATCAGAGCCAAGCTGGCCGCGGCCGATCCGTCCGGGGACTATATCCAGACCGTATGGGGCATCGGCTACAAATGGAATAAGGGGTAAGCAGATGAAAAAAATCGCCCATTGGTCGCTGAAATCGCAGTTTACCCTCGGCTTTGCGCTGATCCTTGCGCTCAGTTTGGCGGCTACCGTTATCACCTATGCGTTTGGGGTCCTGCTGTTCACCCGGATGGAGAACAGCAGCGTTTATCCGGCCAATTTTTACGAAAAACAAATTCCGGGCATTAAGGAATACATCAGGGAGGAAAATACGGCTTTGCTCGATCCGTCCCGCAGGGAAGCGCTGGAAGCCCAAGTGCCCGCGGCCGGCTTCCTTTATCAGGTGGTCGACGGCGAAGGAGACTATATCTATGGAACTCTCCACGACCAAATTTTCGCAGGAAAACGGCAATTGTACGACAAGCTGAACACGGTGACCGGCCTCCGCGGCCGGTATGTCCAGACGGTGCCGGTGATCGGCGGGGACGGGCGGATTTCAGGGGCCGTCCTGCTCTCCTACACGCTGAGCCCGACGTACGCCGAAGGCCGCGGCTGGCTGGCGGCCGTTTACATCGCTATTTTGCTGTCGCCGTTTTTTTACATCCTGCTGTTTACGCTGCTGTTCGCTAGACGAATCGCCGGGCGGATGAACGAGCCGATCCGCATGCTGATGCAGGCGTCCCGCAAAATTGCCGACAAGGATTTGGACTTCACGATTGAATACCGCTCCGGCAATGAACTCGGACAACTGTGCGCCGCGTTCGCGCAGATGCAGGAGGAGCTCCGCTCGTCGTTGTCCGCGCAGTGGCGGCTGGAGCGGGAAAAAGCCGAAATGGTCGAAGCGCTGGCCCATGATCTGAAGACGCCGGTATCGCTCATTTCGGGTTATGCCGAGGCTTTGCTGGAATCCGGGGCCGCGGATGATAGGCAGCGCCGTTATCTTTCGGTGATCCACGACAATGCGCAAAAAAGCGCCGGGCTCGTGCGCCAGCTGCAATACAGCGCCGAGGTGGAACGGCTCGAAGGGCGGCTTGACGTCTCGCCGGTCGAACTTATTCCCTGGACCGAAAAGCTGGTGGGGCAATTCGAACCGGCCGCCAGGGACAAGGGGATTCGCCTTCTCTTTCACCCGGAAGGGGCCGATGGAGTATACCGGATCGATACGGAGAAGCTGGAGCGGATACTCGGCAATATCATTTCCAACAGCATTTCTTACGCATCGGAAGGCGGGCGCATCGAAGTCGGTCTCAAAACCCAAGAGCGGCAGGTTCTTTATCGGATTCGGGATACCGGTCCCGGCTTTAAACCCGGGGAGGAGAAAAAGGTGTTTGCGCGTTTTTACCGGGCCGACAAAGCGCGCGGGCAGGCGGAAGGCCATTCCGGCCTGGGACTTTACATCGCCAAGCGGCTGGTTGAAAGCCACGGGGGCTGGATCAAAGCCGGCAACGCGGAGGACGGCGGAGCGGTGGTGACGTTTGCGATCGCCGCCGCAGACGCGGAAGAATAGGGCGATCGCACCGGCGGTTGCCCGGCAACCGCCCTGTAATTGTCCGAAAATCGCCGTATTCCGGCAAGCCGGCAAATGGCTTATAATAAATGCGTACGACAGCGGGCGGTTTGCCAGCCCAGAATCGACAACGCTTACATAAGATCCGCTCCGAAAGCCGGACTAACCCTGGGGAAACGAAAGGAGTAACAGTCACGCATGATTTTTAAGGAGAACGACGTCGTATTGTTTCAAGGAGACAGCATTACCGACTGCGGGCGGAATTACGAGGACAGCGCCTCGCTGGGCTTCGGCTATCCGCTGATGGTGGCTTCGCGGCTGGGACATTTGTTCCCGGAGAAAAACCTTGCCTTTGTAAACCGCGGCATCAGCGGAAACCGGGCCATCGATCTGAAAAACCGCTGGGACCGGGATTGCCTTGACCTCAAACCAACCTGGGTATCGATCCTGATCGGCATTAACGACACCTGGCGGCGGTACGATTCGAACGACGCGACGAGCGCGGAGCAATTTGCGGCGTTATACCGCAACATCTTGGAGCGCGCCAAGGAGCGGCTGGACGCGAAGCTGATTTTGCTGGAGCCGTTTGTGCTGCCGGTTCCGGAGGACCGCAAACAGTGGCGCGCTGACCTTGATCCGAAGATCGCCATCGTGCGCGAGCTGGCCCGCGAATTCGAAGCGATCCTGGTTCCGCTCGACGGCTTGTTTGCGGCGGCTTCCGCCAAAGCGGAGCCGGCTTACTGGGCGCCGGACGGCGTCCACCCTTCGGCAGCGGGACACGGGCTGATCGCGGATGCCTGGATCAGCGCCGCCGGAGTGTAATTTTTTGATCGAAAAAGACCGCCGGAGGAATTTCTCCAGCGCTCCCTTTTTGCGCAAACCCGGAGGCATCGGCGGCGGATTTCGCGGGGTCGCCGAGGCCGGTTCGCTGGTCGTCGCCAGCGAAATCGTCGCCGCCGAGCCTCTGTTGGCAATAGAGACCATTTGTGCCGTTATTTTCGAGATTTGCTCGCTTCTGCGCAAAATAGAGGGAATTCATGTCGTTATTTTGGGACTAGGATGGGAAAAAGCACCTGGTTGCCCTCACCTTATTCAAATAGGGACAATAAATTCCTCTATTTCTGCAGGCCCCCTTTTTTCGGGAAAATAAGGCCCTTTTTGTCGTTATTCCCGGGGTGTATTGGAGTATTTACAAAATGCTCCGGGACAGCCGCCTCTAATACTTCGTATTGCCGGACTGGCTGGTGTTGCCGGAAGCAAACCCTTTGAACAGCGTGGGCACATTATGATACCGCGTGTTTGTGATTTTGGCCGTGCTCGTTTTGCTGTCCGTTCTAAAAATGGAGTCCTTCACATCGGAAATGTCCGAATTATCCAGCGTGAACACGACTTTATACGAGGTGCCGCCGTTTTGCCGGGCTAATTTGCCGATGTCGTTGGCCTTGAAATTCTTAATGTTGATCGTGCCGGCCGCGTTGACCTGGAACACTTTATCGTAAGCTTTATACGCTCCGCCGCCGGTAATATTGACCGTGCCGGACTTTTTGAGCGTCAGGGCGTCTTCGCCTACGTCAAGCCAGGTCACGTTTGAGATGGTGCCGTTGCCGTAGACGTGCACGCCGTCGGCGCCCGGTGCGCCGATATAGACGTTTTTCAGCGTTGCGTTGTTTTCCAGTTTGAAAATCGGTTTCTGGTTTTCGGCCTGGCTGCCGTCTCCCAAGGTGGCGGGATTCGCCACATATGTCTGGCCTTTCCCGTCAAACGTTTCCCCCGCTTTCACCACAATCGTTGAATTGACCACGATCGGGGACGCGGCTTTCGCTGGTGTTATTCCTGATAGCGCTACCAAAATTACACTGGACAAAATAAGGGCTAGGGCTTTTTTCAACTCACATACCTCCCTTTCTCCAACGAAATTTTTTGGTGGGTCAAAAATGTATGCTGCTTCCACCGGCGGATACGCTCCGGATGTGCACCTCCAGCCGTATCTAAATCCAATAATATCCTTTTTAATCAACAATATCAATATATGGAATTTGGTTTTTTATATTTCCCGGTATGGCAGGTGATTTCCTTGCTTTCCTCGAAAAGAGTATAATCATGATGAAAATTTCGTTTGGCTCAGGAGGGGATTCGCAAGTGGGAGAAACGGCGAAAATCAAGTGGGGCATTATGGCGTCCGGTTGGATTGCCGAGCAATTCGCGGAGGATCTGGCCCATGCCGGAAATGGGGAAGCCTATGCCGTAGGCTCGCGTTCGCTGGAAAAAGCCAAGGCGTTTGCGGATAAATACCGTATCCCGCAGGCTTACGGCAGCTATGAGGAGCTTCTTGCGGATGCCAATGTGGACGCGGTTTATGTGGCGACTCCGCATCCTTTGCACAAGGACAATGTCATGCTGGCGCTGCGGGCCGGAAAGGCGGTTCTATGCGAAAAGCCGTTTACGGTGAACAGCGCCGAGCTGGAGGAGCTCGTCGCCTACGCGCGGGAGCGCAAGCTGTTTCTGATGGAAGCGATGTGGACGCGGTTTCTGCCCGCGATTCGCCGGGTCCGGGAATGGCTGGCCGCCGGGCGGATCGGAGAGGTGCGCCTGGTGAAAGCCGATTTCGGCTTCCGCGCCGACTGGAATCCGGCCGGCCGCCTGTTCAACCCGGAGCTTGGCGGAGGCGCGCTGCTGGATGCCGGCATTTATCCGGTTTCCTTCGCCGCGATGGTGCTGGGCGCCAATCCGCAGCATATCCAAAGCACGGCCCATCTTGGGGAAACCGGAGTGGACGAGCATTTTTCCGTGCTGCTCACTTATGAGGGCGGCCAAATCGCCTCCCTGAACGGAGGCGTCCGGCTGGCGATCGGCAACGATGCTTACATTCACGGCACCCAAGGGAAAATATACGTCCCCGGCTTCTTGAACGCCAAAACCGCCACCTTGTACGCGGACGGGGAAGAAGCGGAAACGTTTGTCGACGACCGTGCAACGAAGGGTTATGTGTTTGAAGCGGAGGCGGTCGGACGGGCCCTGAGCGCCGGGCTGACCGAAAGCGCGGAAATCCCGCTGGACGAGTCGCTGGCCATCATGCGCCTGCTCGATAAGATCCGCGAACCGTGGGGGCTGCGTTATCCGTTTGAAAAGCAAGCGTAAAAACTTTATCCCGTCGGGCCAGAGAAGCCTTGGCGGGATTTTTTTGCACGGATTGCGGTGCGGCCGAAGGGAATGAAAACGGATGGAGGTGGGGTGAATGTTCTAAAATGAAGCATCCGGGAATATGTATAATAAGGGGCAGCTTTTAGCCGCCCCGGCGGTACAACCTTTCCAGTCGGGAAGTCTGAAAGTTTCTTAGATTATTTTTTTCGTCGAGAACGCGTTTCCCGTTTTTTCTTCGTCCACCATGCTTTCCAACTGCTGCACCTGCTCGGAAAGCTCCTCAAGCGAGGTTTCGATCTTGCCCAATTTATCGCCGACGGTCTGCAGCACATACTTGATCAGAATGAAGCACAACGTGACAGGAAACCCGACATTGGCAACCAACGACACGATATCCGCAACCTGCATGCTAATACCTCCTTTGATTTTTTGGGCCTTTCACTTATATAGTGAAATTTATTTGGGCAAAGTACAACCAATAATTAGAAAAAATGTTATAATAATAATTAGCTATATAATTATGGTTGTGTATGGCCCGCCAGAATTTCCCTATATATAGAAGATGAAAATGAAAGGGGGAAGTCGTTATGAAAGAACAACACACCGTGTACGAGCAATATCGCAAAGAAGTTTATCGGATCGCTTGGAGGGTTCAGTACAAAGCCAAGACTGTGAGAAAACGGGAATGTTCGTTCAATGGAGTCGAGCCGGCCGTAACCTGCTTCACCTCATCTTCTGATAACAAAATCGTTGTGAGACAGTTGATTAATGCGCTTCCTTCCGATACGGGGAAAACGATCATCCACAAACTCTTTCTACAGGACAAAACTGAGGGGGAAGTCGCCCGCGAGTTGAATATGACTCAGCAAGGGGTGAACAAATGGAAACGAAAGATGATCAAAGAGCTGTCCCGGATGATGAAGAGTTCCTGAATTTGCTGCGCAAAGCGAGGGAGAACGATCCCGAATCAACGTTAAAGCTGATTGAGTTGTTTAAAGGCGACATTTTGCATACAAGCAAGTTTATCCATATGTCTAAAGAAGACGCCGTTTCCGATATCATTCTCGAGTTTCTGGAGATGATCAAGGAGCGGAAGGACTGAGGACGCTAGGAAACGGAAAAGCCTGCGCTTTTGCAGGCTTTTTCAGCATATCAGCCAGAAAGTATAAAATTCCGCGGGAGCACGTTGTTATTTCCGGGTTTATTTTACCTTTATACATGGAGGTTCAATTTACGCTGCGAGGCCGGGGCGATTTTCGCTTGCGTCCGGTATTTGGCGACGGTTCTTCTGGAGATGGAGATCCCCCGCTCTTGAAGCAGATCGCTGATGAGCTGATCCGTAAGAGGTTTCCTTTTATCCTCGCCCGCGATCAACTCGCGGATCATTTGTTTGACCGCGCCGGCGGCGAGCATATCCCCGGACTCAGCTTCAATTCCCCCCGCCAGAAAATATTTGAAGCTGAACACGCCCCAAGGTGTATCCAGCCATTTGTCTTTGATCGCCCGGCTGACGGTGGACGGGTGCATTCCCGTGCTGCCGGCGATTTGTTCCAGCTTAAGCGGTTTGAGTTCATGGATGCCGCTTTGGAAAAAAGCCCTCTGCTTCCGCACTAGCGCGGTTAGCACTTTTAACAGCGCTGTATGCCGGTAATCCAGCTGTTGGGCCAGCGCTTTCGCCTCCTCGATCTTTTGCCTTAACTCAATGGAACATGCCTCTTTCATGCTTTCGAGATAGCCAGTTTCTTCATACAGGCTGATCTTGAGCGAATTCAAGGCGATTTTCAGGCGTCCGTCGGCCATCGTTACGCTGGCGGCGATATCCTTCACTGCCGGGGCGGGCTCTGCGTCCTCGTAAACCAATCCCGGCCGGGGCTGCAGCTTACGGATGCGGGCCAGGCTTTCCGCCACTTCTGCAAGCGGAGCCCCGGTTTCCCTGGCAATGGCTGGCAGGTCGCCCCGCGCCGTTTCTTCCATGTAGCTGTGCACCATTATATAGGCCAGGGAGTTTTTCCGGCCTTCGCGAATCAACTGCAGTTCCAGGCACTCCTGCAATGAACGGGCACCGATCCCGGGCGCGCCTTCCTGCTGCAGCAGCCAAAGCGCCCTGGCGAACGCGGCGCGGGAAATGCCGGCCTGTTCGGCATGACGGTCGATGTCCGGCGGCAAATACCCCGCTTCGTCCAAATTCCCGATCAGGAATTGCAGCGCTTTTTTCACCTTAGGATCATCCACGCTGAATTTTAACTCCTCCCAAATCGCCTCTTCACTCGTTGTTTTCGCTTTCAACTTATAGCCCAGCAGTTCAGTGGACAAGCCCGCAGCGATTTGCCTGGATAGGCCGGCGGACATACGTCTATTTGGCCGCAGCGGCAGGATTTCGATAAACGGATTGGTCTGCGCCTTTTCGCTGATTAGGCGTTCCAATTCGCCGTTCGGCATCGCAAGCAGCCGAAACGTCTGGAGCATTTGCGGATTGACGTTCAATTGCACGGATTGGCGTTGCTTGTTCTGGATTTGGGTACGCACGCGGATGAACTCCTTTCCAAATAACGGTGGTGATTCACGCCACGCCGGGCAGCGCGATTTTTTAATATGATACACCGCCTTCTCGCAAAAAGAAGTTAGCCTTTACTTTTTAGGCGGGGGAAAAATATTTTTTTGGCCAAAGTTCACATTGGGTTCAAAAATGAGCGATAACGCATCGTTTGCTTTCTTTTCTTCTAAATATTTGGGATTCCGTTATCAAAAGCTGGAACGCTTGCGGATCGTGGAACCATCTTCCATGAAGCGGGTTCTGTTCTAAATATTTAGAAATATTGACGGCCGTCCGGTCCGGAGACATTGCCTCCGGATTTTTATTTTTTGCTGGAGTACCGGGCTTTTCCGCCACTATCATCGGAGTTTGGCACGGTTTTTGCTTGTTAGTTTAATTGAACCACATTTTTGCTGCAACGAGGTGAAAGGAAAATTGAAAGACAAAGTAATTCGGCTCGACGAGGCGCTTTCGTTCCTGAGGAGCGGAATGACGGTCATGATGGGGGGATTTATGGGCGTTGGCGCGCCGGAGGGCTTGGTGCGGGCGATTCTCGACAGCGAGCTGGCCGAACTGACCCTGATCTCCAGCGATACGGGGACGGTCGACAAAGGCTGCGGGCCGCTGATCGTCCAGCGCCGGGTGAAGAGGCTGGTCGCCTCCCATATCGGCACCAATCCGGAGACGGGCCGGCAAATGATCGCCGGCGAACTGGAGGTGGAGCTGACCCCGCAGGGCACGTTCGCCGAACGGATCCGCGCGGGCGGCGCCGGCTTGGGCGGCGTGTTGACCCGCACGGGGCTCGGCACCCTGGTGGAAGAGGGCAAGCCAAAGGTGGCTGTGGACGGCCGGGAATATTTGCTGGAAACTCCGCTGCGCGCCGACGTGGCCTTGCTGAAAGCTTACAAGGCAGACCGGGCGGGCAATTTGGTATTCCGCAAGTCGGCGCGCAATTTCAACCCGATCATGGCCCTGGCCGCGGATCTGGTGATCGCGGAAGCCGAGCAGATCGTGGAGACCGGCGAGCTGGACCCGGACAGCATTGTCACTCCGGGGATATTGGTGGACAAAATCGTGCAATGCGGAGGTGAACGGGAATGAAGGGAAGCGAAACGGAGGCGCTGACGGGCAAACAGAAAATCGCCAAACGGGTGGCGCAGGAAATCCGCGACGGGGATGTGGTGAACCTCGGCATCGGGCTGCCCACGTTGATCCCCGCTTTTCTGGACCCGCGGATCGATATTCAGATTCAATCCGAAAACGGATTTATCGGCCTGACGGATGTGAACGAGCAGACGGACAAGGATCTGGTGAACGCGGGCGGCCAGCCGACCGGTCTTCGTCCCGGGGGCAGCTATTTCGACAGCTCCGTGTCGTTTGCGCTGATTCGCGGCGGTCATGTGGACGTGTCCGTGCTCGGCGGACTTGAGGTGGATGAGCAGGGCAATCTGGCCAACTGGATGGTTCCCGGAAAAATGGTGCCGGGCATGGGCGGGGCGATGGATTTAGTCACCGGGGCCAAAAAAGTCATCATCGCCATGGAGCATTGCGCCAAGGGCGGCGCGGCGAAAATCGTCAAACGCTGCACGCTGCCGCTGACGGCCGTCGGCGTGGTGTCCATGATCGTCACTGAGCTGGCGGTGTTCCGCTTTGCGGAGCGGGGGCTGGAGCTGATCGAATTGGCGGACGGCGTAGACCTGGACACGGTAAAAGCAAAAACAACGGCGTCTTTTGCCGTTAATCTGCCGCAACTTTAAGTGCGAGCTCATAAAGTCCGGTTTTCCGGCACCGGGAAAAACAATCTCTTTAAACGAAAGGAAGGAAGCGATTTGCACGAGGTAGTTATTGTCAGCGCCGTACGTACGGCGATTGGAGCGTTTATGGGGGCGCTGGGGGAGGTTCACGCCGCGGAGCTTGGCGCCGCCGTAATCAGGGAAGCGGTAAGCCGGGCGCAGATTTCCGCGGACATGGTGGATGAAGTGTTTATGGGGAACGTGCTTCAGGCTGGCGAAAAGCAGAACCCGGCGCGCCGCGCCGCTATGCTGGCGGGATTGCCGCAGGAGGTGCCGGCGACTTCGTTGAACTTGTTGTGCGGGTCCGGGTTGAAAGCGGTTCACCTTGCTTCCCAGGCCATCTATAGCGGGGAGGCGGAGATCGTAGTGGCCGGCGGCATGGAATCGATGAGCACCGCTCCTTACGTGCTGCCCGGAGCGCGCCAAGGGTACCGCATGGGCGACCGGGCAGCGGTGGACAGCATGGTGAGCGACGGCTTGACCTGCTCCATGGGCGGTTATCACATGGGGATCACGGCGGAAAACATCGCCGCGAAGTACGGCATCGGCCGCGCGGAGCAGGATGAGTACGCCGCCCGCAGCCAGCAAAAAGCGGTCGAGGCCATCCGCAAAGGAGTGTTCGCCGAGGAGATCGTGCCCGTATCCGTGCCGCAGCGCCGGGGCGAGCCTGTGATTTTTGCCACAGATGAGAGCCCGCGCGAAGGGGTTACAGTAGAGAAACTGGCAAAGCTGAAACCGGCCTTTACCGAGGCGGGCAGCGTAACGGCGGGCAACGCGTCGGGGATCAACGACGGCGCGGCCGCGCTGGTGCTGATGAGCCGGAGCAAGGCCGAAGCGCTAGGCATTAAGCCGCTGGCCGTTGTCCGCGCCAATGCCAGTGCCGGCGTCGATCCGGCGATCATGGGCACCGGGCCGGTCCCGGCCACCCGCAAGGCGCTGGCCAAAGCGGGCTTGACTGTGGCCGACATCGATCTGATCGAAGCCAATGAGGCGTTTGCGGCGCAGGCGCTGGCGGTGGCCCGCGAGCTGGGCTTTCCGGAGGACCGCTTGAACGTCAACGGCGGCGCCGTGGCGCTGGGTCATCCGATCGGAGCCAGCGGCGCGCGGGTGCTCGTGACGCTGCTGTACGAAATGAAGCGGCGCAGCGCCAGACGCGGCCTGGCTACACTGTGTATCGGCGGCGGCATGGGCGTGTCCACGATCGTGGAGCTGGTATAGCGCTTGGGGCTTATTTTGCAGTACAGTCTGTATCCGGAGGTTAGAATATGCTGGCTTTGCTAGGTGTTTTGACGATTGCGCTTTTTCTGTATTTAATCATGACCAAAAAGGTTTCGGTCATTGTCGCGCTGGTGATCGTGCCGGTTCTGTTCGCGGTGATCGGCGGATTTTGGGATCAACTGGGGGAGGCAACTTTAAACGGCGTGATCCAGGTGGCCCCGACGGGCATTATGCTCATGTTCGCCGTACTCTACTTCGGGCTGATGTCCGATGCCGGTCTGTTTGACCCTATAATTAAAAAAGTGGTGTCCGCCGTCAAAGGCGATCCGCTGAAAATTATTGTCGGCACGGCCGCCGTGACGATGCTCGTCCATCTGGACGGCGACGGAACCGCGACCTTTATGATTACGATCACCGCCTTCCTGCCGATTTACAAGCGCATCGGGATCAACAAGCTGATCTTGCCTTGCGTGGTCGCTTTGGGGGCGGGGGCGATGCATCTCGTTCCCTGGTCGGGGACGCAGGCGCGGGCCATGTCCGCGCTGCAAACCGATGCCAGCCAGATGTTCACCGCGATTCTTCCGTCCATGGCCGGCGGGATTATCTACGTGCTGGCGGTCGCTTTTTTCCTGGGCTTACGGGAGCGCAAGCGGCTGGGCGTCATTGATTTCAACTACAACATGGAAGATGAATTGACCGAGGAACAAAAGGCGATGCGCCGTCCCAAGCTGTTCTGGTTCAACGCGGTGTTCACGGTGCTGTTGATCGTTGGTCTGATGACGCATATTTTTCCGCATACGATTTTGTTTATGATTGGGTTTGCGGTCGCCCTGCTGGTCAATTATCCCAACCTGAAAGACCAGTCGGCGCGTTTGAACGCGCATGCCAAAAGCATTGTGCTCGTGACCAGCATGATTTTTGCGGCCGGCATTTTTTCCGGCATCCTGAACGGCACGGGGATGATCGCCGCGATGGCCGATTCGCTCGTCTCGATCGTGCCCGATTCGATGGCCCGGTTCCTGCCGCTGATTCTGGCCGTCATCAGTATGCCGCTGAGCTTGGTGTTTACGCCGGACGCCTTCTATTACGGGATGCTGCCGATTTTGGCCCAAGCGGTGGCCAACTTTGGGATGGACCCGATCGAAATCGGGCGGGCCGCCATCTTCGGACAGATGACCGTCGGCTTTCCGCTTAGCCCGCTGACGGCGTCGACGTTTCTGCTCGTCGCCCTCTCCGAGGTGGACCTGGCGGAGCATCAGAAGTTTACCTTCAAGTGGGCTTGGGGCACGTCGCTTGTGTTTACCGCGATAGCGCTCATCACAGGAACCATATCGATATAAAGAAGACAAAAAAGTGGAGGACTGATAAGCAATGAAAGCAATCCGTATCGGCGCGGGAGCGGGGTACGCCGGAGACCGTCTGGAACCGGCCTTGGAGCTGATGGAAAAAGGCAACCTCGACTATATCATGTTCGAATGTCTGGCGGAGCGCACCATCGCGATCGCGCAGCAGCAGAAATTGAAGGACCCGACGAAGGGCTACAACCATTTGCTGGAGCACCGGATGGTCAAAGTGCTGCCCCTTTGCAAGCAGCATAATGTGAAAGTCATTACTAATATGGGGGCGGCCAACCCGCTGTCCGCGGCGCAAAAAATCAAAGAGATCGCCCAGGGCCTCGGTATTACCGGACTGAAAATCGCCGCCGTAACCGGTGACGATATCGCGGACAAAATCGACCGATATATCGACTACCCGACCGTCGAAACCGGCGAGAAGCTTGGTTCCCTGCGCTCGTCGATCGTCTCGGCCAACGCCTATATCGGGGCCGCAGGAATCGTGGAAGCGCTGGGTAACGGAGCGGATATCGTCGTCACCGGCCGTGTGGCCGACCCGGCGCTGGCGATCGCCCCGCTCGTTTATGAATTCGGCTGGAGCATGGAGGATTACGACCTGCTGGCCGCCGGGACGGTGGCCGGGCATCTGCTGGAGTGCGGAGCGCAGGTTACCGGGGGCTACTACGCCGATCCGGGCTACAAAGACGTGCCGGAGCCGTGGAACATCGGCTTTCCGATCGCCGAGGTCGACAGCGCCGGAAATATTGTGATCGAGAAGCTCCCCGATACCGGAGGCGTGGTCAATAAGGATACGATTAAAGAACAGCTGCTGTACGAAATTCACGACCCGGCCAATTATCTGACCCCTGATGTGGTGGCCGATTTTACGGAGCTGACCGTTGAAGAAATCGGATTAAACCAGGTTAGAGTGACGGGGGCCAAGGGAAAAGCCAAGACGGGCTTTTATAAGACGAGCGTGGGATATCAAGATTGTTATATCGGCGAAGGCGAGATGAGCTACGGCGGCAGCGGGGCTTACGAACGGGCCAAGCTGGCCGGAGAAATCGTAGCCAAACGGCTGGAGCTGCTGCAGGTGCCGATCCAGGAGCTGCGTGTGGATTACATCGGAGTAAATTCATTGTACGGAAATAAAATTTCCCGTATGATTAATGCTGATTTTAACGGACTAAGCGAAGTCCGCCTGCGGGTGGCGGGAAGAACGCTCGAACGCAAGCATGCGGCCTTGATCGGCAATGAAGTGGAGGCGCTGTACACCAACGGGCCGGCCGGCGGCGGGGGAGCCCGGGCGGGCGTCAAAGAGATTGTCTCGATTGCGTCCGTGTTGGTGCCGGCCGATGATATTGAGATTGCCGTATTTTACGAGGAGGTGTAGAGGATGAAGCTGCGTGAAATTGCCCATTCCCGGACAGGCGACAAAGGCGATATCTCCAACATTTCGCTGATCGTGTACAAGGAAGCCGATTATGAAGCCGTAAAGGCGCAGGTCACCGCGGAGAAGGTGCGGGAGTTTTTCGGCGATATTGTCCAGGGGAACGTGGTACGCTATGAGCTGCCCCGTTTGCATGCTTTGAACTTTGTCATGTCCAAGGCGTTGGGCGGCGGAGTTACCCGTTCGCTGGCGATCGATATGCATGGCAAAAGCCTTTCCTCGGCGTTTTTGGAGCTGGAGATCGAGCTGGATTAGAATTGTGTGCTATGCAGGTGGCAGTAAAGAAGCATGCTGTGCCGTGTGTATGACGGCAAAAGAAGCGCGGTTTGCGCATTGATCGCGCTTCTTTCTTTTTTTAAAATAGGATGAAACCGTATTCAAGGAGGCGTTATGTGGAATAAAAGAGAACTGCTGCAGCTGCCGTCCGGTTCGTTGGCTGATTACTTTTTCGCGTTGCTCCGTTCAATTCAGGATGGGCTGCTCGTCATTGACAAAGAAGGCGTCGTACTGTTCATCAATCCCGAGTATACCCGGATCACCGGGGTGACCGAAGCGGAGATCGTCGGCAAGCCGCTGTTGTCGGTTCGCCCTAACGCGCAGCTGGTGGAGGTGATGAAACAGAATAAGGTCGTGGTCGGATTGCGGCGGAAGGAGCGGAATGTCGAGTACGTCGTCGATATGGCTCCGATCGTTTTGGGCGGCCGGGTGGAAGGAGCGGTATCGATCTGCAAAGGCGCCGTCGAGGTCCATGAGCTGGTGAAGAAACTGGAAAAGAACAGCAAGGAACTCAAACGGCTGCAGCAAGGCATGAACAGCTTGAGCAAAGCCAAATACAGCTTCGAGCATATCATCGGCGCGGAAGGTGACCTGAAAGCGGTGATCGCCAAGGCGAAAAAGGTGGCCCGGTCCGCGATTTCGGTCGTGATTTACGGGGAGAGCGGGACCGGCAAGGAGCTGCTGGCTCAGGCGATTCACAATGAGAGCGGCCGGAGCGATAAGCCGTTCGTGGCCGTCAACTGCGCCGCGATCCCCGAAGCGCTGCTGGAAAGCGAGCTGTTCGGCTATGAGGAGGGCGCTTTTACGAACGCCAAACGCGGGGGGAAGCTTGGCCTGTTTGAGCTGGCGCATCAAGGCACGCTTTTTCTGGATGAAATTTCGGAGCTGCCTTACGATATCCAAGCCAAGCTGCTGCGGGTGCTGCAGGAATCGGCCATCCGCCGGGTGGGCGGCGTTAATGAGCTGGAGGTGGATGTGCGGGTGATCGCCGCGGCTAACAAGGATTTGGCCCAGATGGTGGAGAAGGGGCGGTTCCGGGAGGATCTTTTTTACCGGCTTAACGCCTTTATGCTGCAATTGCCGCCGCTGCGCGCCAGGCACCGCGATATCGAAGCGATTGTGGATTCCATGCTGAAGCACGAGGCGCGGGCCAACGGCGAGGATGCCGAAGCGTACGTCGTCGAGCCGGAGGTGATGGATATTTTCGCCCGGTATCACTGGCCCGGCAACGTTCGCCAGCTCAAAAACGTGATCGACTACGCCGTTTGCATGGCCGAAGGGAACATGATCACGCCGCGCGACCTGCCGGATTACATCCGCCAGGAGCACGCGGAGCGGCGGCCGGCCAGTCAAGGCGGCGGAAGTTTGAAAGAAGCGGTCGAGCAAGCGGAACGCGCAGGAATCGCCCAAGCGCTGAAGCGGACGGACAATACTTTAGAAGGCCGCAAACAAGCCGCGCAAATGCTCGGCGTCTCCCTGGCCACCCTTTACAATAAAATCAAAAAATACGATCTGGAAGAAATCTCATAATCAGTTTATTGTAAGGACCGGAGGATGCCGGTCTTTTATTTTTGGGTGGGGAAGGCACAAAATGAACAAAATATATGCTTGTGAATATTTGGAGGAAAGACCAGGGAATTGCGCCGAATGCTTTAAGAAGAGATGTTCATTGAAAGTATGGGGTAGGATTATTGAAAACTAAAGGCAGTATAAAAGAGATATGACTAAGGTGCGATTACTTCTAATATGCATTAGACGAAAAATTTGCCGAATCGCCTGCATCCTTTATACCGTAAGGGCTAAGAGTGAATTTTAAGAAGACTCTATTTACAGGACTCGCGGTTCAATGCAAAATGAATAGATAGCCTAACCTGAAAAGGCTGATACAACAAGGTTTTGTGGCTGCAAAAAATGAGGGTTTTATTTGAATGTAGTGGGATATAAAGTAATGTTTTGTTTACGTGTACACCTCACGCATGGGGGGGATTTGAACGTAGTGGGATAAAGAACGGAGAAGGTTATGAAACCGTCCGACGCCGGGAGGTTTTATCAGAACGTAGTAGGATATAAGAGTACGGCCATTTTAGCTTATGTAGTGGATTGTCGTAGTGTCAACATACGCGAAATTGGATTATGACTGCCCTATTTTCTCAGATACATATCAGGACATAGCATTTCAAAAGTAAAATCTTAGATTAAGACTAGATTTAGATTAAAACATTTTTCCATGAGGCCAATTAAAAAAGAGTCCGCTACTCGCGGACTTCAAATTTATATTGGTACATATCACTTTCTAATCTAGTTGTTCTTGTTTCGATTTGATTGAATTGTTTTTCGATCTGATTAAATCGTTGATCAATCTGATCGAAGCCTTTTGAAATTTGGGATTTGATTTCTTTTAGATCTTTGGCAATTTCTAATAACAATTCGTTCATTGCGTTTTTTTCAGGCATTTAACTACCCCCTATTTCGAATCTTATGATACTTTTGGAAAGTAATTATTTTGAGTGATAAATCAAAATCATCATAATTAGTTTGATAATTAATTTTATCAAAATAGCTTAAGGATGTTCAATTATAAATGCGACATTTTTACAAACTTGTTTGCCAAAATAAACAGAAATATGGTGATTTCATCTTAAACCCGGGTATATGGGAGGGGCAAGACTTTGAGGCCATCTGTAAGTTTGTGCAGATTCCAGATAATTACTCGAAAATAAGATCCGGCTTAGCATCTTAATCATCACGGTTTCAATCGTTAATGAATCTTTTGGGACGTAAATTTTAAGCCAAGTGAATTTTAGTGTAATTTAACTTGATTTGAAGCTTATAAGCTGATCAAGCGCGTCATTGGTGAGATGAAACCTCTATGGCTTGGTAGTAGACCAATTGGAGATGGGCATGGTTTTTTGAGTAATTTTCAGAATGCTTGGATTTGAAGTGAAATTCGGTGTTTGAAGGTGAGATTATATAAGCGAAGTTAACACGCTGCCTCGCTGAACTGTAGGGAATAGTGGAAGATAAAGCTCCCTATGATCTGTACAAGTAGAGAATCCCAGGCTATAGTGAAAGAGATTATTGTAGAGAATTGGTCTTGCACGTAAACTGTTCATTTGAAGTGCATTCAGTTGAAGGTACGACACTTCTAGATAAAGTGCAGCGGTCGAAAAATTTGTCGAATCGCCTGGAAGCCTTGCACCTCATAGGTTGAGGGGCTTTTTTGGAAGATGTGTATTTTCCAAATTGGTGGTTCAATGCAAAACGAGCAAATCCTCTGGGCAAAAAATGCTGATATAACAAGGATTTTGAGCTGCAAAAAACCAGGGTTTTATCTGAACGTAGGGGGATATAAAAGTAACAGAACGCGATCAGAACAAATGCAATCAATCGTATTGTAATTAGGCTAATTAAACAAAATTAGAATAGTAATTAAGCTTTCTGTAAACCCAAAAATACAAATGAACAGGCGAAGGAGGTACTTTGAAGTTTTGGTGGGATTGTTTTGAATAATAATAAAATAATGGTAAACGGGCTATCGTACTTAGTAGTGAGTGAGCGATTTTGAATTATGATGAATCAGAATCAATTTATAGCTTCATTTTATCTTCAAATCTTTCAAAAAAAACAGCAAGGCTAATGTGAAGTGCCCTAGTCAAAGAAATAATGGTAAGTAGGGACGGGGCCTTCTCTCCATTTTCTAACTCACTTATATATGATCGATCAACACGTGAATACAAGCTCAATTGATATTGCGTCATTTGATTTTCTTTTCGAAGTTCTCGAAGGACTCTTCCAAAAGCGAGGAGTTCTTTTGGTTTATTATGATTTTCCACAGTTAAAACCCCTTAATTTGGTAGTTATTTAATAGCGTACGATTTTCTTAAAGGGATTTTCTGTAAGCTATTGCCAACAAAACTTATATAATGCTAAAGAAAAACGGGCCCGCTAACCGGACGAACAACCAGGCGGGCATTTCTTTTTTACTAGGCCAAACAATATTCAAAGCGGCATGGCTTGCCGCTTTTCTGCATTTTTCGATTACCTATTCAATATCCCCAAATACTCCACCCAAGGCCCGACGTCGGCCCTGTATCTGTTGGCCATGACTCTGGCGATTTGGGCAAGGTGTGTCAAATCGTGCACTACCCACGTGGACAGCAGTTCCCTTAACTTGACTTCACCAAACGCCGGATGTAAACCTGTTCGTTCAAGATGCGAAGCTGGGTCGACGAGCTCTTTGATTTTAACGATGTGTTGCGTTCGGAGTTCTTTGAATTCCCGTAGCCGATGTTCGATGGATGTTTCCGGTTTATTTTTCAAATGTGCGTCCCGGTCGAAAGGAGGGAACGGGGTGCTGTTATCGTCCTGGAGTATCGACTTAAGCCGCGGCAGCCAATTGCTTTTTTCCCCCTCGATCAGGTGATCGATCACTTCCGAGACACTCCAGGTTCCCTCGCCTTCATTGCACCGGAGCCATGCTTCGGACAAGCCGGATAAGAACTGCTCCAGCGCCTGCGGCGTACGCTCCAGAACCTCAATCGCTTCATTCAGATGGAAATGCATGTTGTACCCCTTTCCAACCTTTTTTTCGGACTAGCCATCCTATATATTTTCTTTAAACTTTCTTCAATTCCTCCATAATCAAATGACCA
Source organism: Paenibacillus macerans (assembly GCF_900454495.1). Lineage (NCBI taxonomy): Bacteria > Bacillati > Bacillota > Bacilli > Caryophanales > Paenibacillaceae > Paenibacillus > Paenibacillus macerans. The sequence continues at coordinate 3,633,763 of NZ_UGSI01000001.1, read as the reverse complement.
TAATTACAACCAGTAATTAGAAAAAAATGAAATGATACTAATTACCTAAGCATTTTTGGTTGTGAATCGCCCCTCTGGATTTCCCTATAAGTAGAAGTTGGATGAAAGGGGGAAGTAGTTATGAAAGAACAGCCAACCGTGTACGAGCAATATCGGAAAGAAGTTTATCGAATCGCTTGGAGGATTCAGTACAGAGCCAAATTGGTAAGGAAGCGGGAATGTTCGTTCAACGGATTCGAACCGTCGGAAACTTGCTTCACCTCGTCTTCTGATGACAAAATCGTTGTGAAACAGTTGATTAACGCACTTCCCTCCGACACGGGAAAAGAGATCATCTACAAAATATATCTGCAGGACAAGACAGAAGGGGAAGTTGCCCGCGAGCTGAATATGACGCAACAAGGAGTGAACAAATGGAAGCGGAAAATGATCAAGGAGATGTCCCGGATGATGAAAAGTTCCTGAAGCGTACGCTCTGCTAAAAACCGGCACTATTGCCGGCTTTTTTTCGCCAAAGGGGATGGGGCAAAAAAATCCCAAAAAAGCGGTTGTTATTTTTGCTCCCGTTCTACCCTTATAAGTGAGCGCGGCGGTAATGCTTTAACAGCCCAAAGCGTCAGCACGGCATATTGCAGTGTGAGTTTGAGGAAGTTGACAAAATGAATGTTTGTAACTATACTGGTTACAACGGTGGTGATACCCTATGAAGCAGATCAGTACGCGCTTTTCGATTGCCGTGCACACCCTTTCCCTCATTGCGGTCACGCCGGATTGCACCGGGGATTTTATCGCCGGCAGCGTGAACACAAATCCCGTGATCATCCGGAGAATTATGGGAATGCTGAAAAAAGCGGGATTGGTGGAGGTGCGGCCAGGGGTGGGAGGAGCCGCTTTGCTCAAGGAACCGGACCGGATCACGCTCCTGGATGTATATCGGGCCGTGAATGTGGCGGAGGAGAACCAGTTGTTCCGCATTCATGAAAATTCCAATATTGCTTGTCTCGTGGGACGGAATATCGAAAACGTCCTGCAAGCGGAATTGAAGGACGCCCAATTGGCGATGGAATATAGGCTGGCGCAAACGACGCTGGGCCAGATTATCGAAAAGTTTCAATAAAAGCTCACATAAGAGCTTTTATTTATACATTCGTTGTAACCGAATGTGTTATAACGAAATGAACTACACCAATTTAATGGAGGAAAAGCCGATGAAAATTTTAGTGACTGGCGCAACGGGAAAACTGGGAACGAAAGTGGTTGAGACGCTGCTTAAGTCCGTACCGGCCAGCGATCTGGCGGTCAGCGTGCGCAACCCGGAGAAAGCGGAAGGGCTTAAGGCGCGGGGCGTAGAGGTGCGGCAGGGCGATTTTGACCGTCCGGAAACGTTGGAAGCGGCCTTTAAAGGCGTTGAACGTTTACTGCTCATTTCTGCGGATGGCGACAATGAAACAAGAATCCGGCAGCACCAAACTGCCGTAACGGCCGCCGAGCGCGCCGGGGTCAAATTTATTGCTTATACGAGCATCGCCAATGCCCAAGCAAGCAAAAACATGCTGGCTCCAACGCATAAGGCAACCGAAGAAGCAATTTTGAAAACGGGAATTCCTTATTCTTTCCTGCGCAACAACTGGTACCTGGAAAATGAAACTTCGACCATTCAGGCTGTTTTGTCCGGGGCCCCTTGGGTGACTTCGGCAGGAAACGGCAAGGTAGGCTGGGCGCTTCAACAAGAATACGCGGAAGCGGCGGCGGCGGTATTGACGGGAGACGGTCACGAAAATACGATCTACGAGCTCTCCGGCAAGCTGTTGACCCAGGAAGAACTGGCTTCCGCGCTAGGCGCTGTGTTGGGTAAGGATGTGCAAGTGCAGCAAGTGGACGACGCCGCTTACGCGGACATCATGAAAGCCGCCGGCGTGCCCGACTTCGTAATCCCGATGCTGGTAGGGATTCAACAAGGCATTCGCGAAGGCACTTTGGAAGTTGAAAGCAACGATTTCGAAAAAGTGCTCGGCCGCCCGCTAAAGCCTATTCAAGAAGCCCTTGGCCAACTGGTGAAGGGAATCTCCTAACCCGGCGCAAGCAAAATGCTAAAGCCGACCTCTCCGAATAAACGAGAGGCCGGTTTTTGGCGTCTCTGGAAAAAAGAAATAAAGCCGTTTTGTACCTGGCATTACCGCATTGGGAGCTTTATGATGAGAAAGGGCGACAAAGCGGAATGCCAAACCGGAGCATTGGTGCAGGCCGCCCGGAGTCATAAAGAATGGAGATGAAATGAATGAACATCAACAACCTGGATATTGCCAAACAACATATCCGTGATCTTCAGATGGAGATGGAGAGGTGCAGGTTAGCTGAGCAGATGCGGCGGCTAGCCAAAGAGCAGGCCAAAGAGCGGGCCAAGTCGATGCGGAATGAGGTTCCGCGCGAAAAGAAACGCGGGTCCCTACTCACGCCGATCCTGATGAAGATGAGAAGACTGCTGTAATTGGATGGTCATATGCAGCGCTTCTCACCTCATTCCAGGACGGCGTTTTTTATTTGTTCCGCAAATAATCCATCGCTGCCGGAGTGCCCGGCATTCCGGCGGCAAGCCCTTTCATCCGCTCCCGCTTATCTCGAACGGCGCGTTTGCGATGAACGATACAGCTCCGAGATCATCCGCAGCGTTTTAATCCCTTCCGTTCCATCAATCCCAAATTTGCGTCCTTCCCGGACATGATCGTAAAAATCGGAAATCAGCAGCTCATGGCTGCCGCCCCAATACGCCTTCCCTGGAACGATACTCGCGTTTTGGCCCGAAGCAGGCTCATCCAGGCGGGTTTCCGCGCCGTTTTGCCTCAAATAAAGGCGGTTATCCCGCTGGTGGAGCGCTCCTGTTTCAAAGACGAGCTCCAGTTCAACAGGGGAATTGGCGACGAAAGCATTGGTTGCGTAAAAAATAGCCCAAGCCCCGTTTTTGAAGGCGATGCCGGCATGCGCGGTGTCTTCCACCTCGATCGCATCGGCGAGGGCGTCCGTCGTGACGCTGCCCTGGACGGAGGCGATGGCGCCGCCGAACCACTGCAGCAAATCAAGCGTGTGGATGGCCTGATTGATCAGCACGCCGCCGCCTTCGGTTTCCCAGCGTCCCCGCCATGGGCTGCCGGCATAATAATCGCGGCCCCGGTTCCAGGTGACGATTCCCTTCATGCCGAGCAGCTTGCCCAATGCGCCGGAATCGATCACCTCCCGGATTTTTTGCGATGCCGCATTATACCGGTTTTGAAACACGATGCCAAGTTGAGCGGGCGCTTCCTGCGCAGTCTTGAGCAGCCGCTCCGCCGCCTGCAAGTTATGGGCCAGCGGTTTTTCGCACAGCACATGTTTGCCTGCTTGAAGCAGAGCTTCCGCCATTTCCGCATGCAAATGGTGGGGCGTACATAAGTGAACGACCTGAATGTCGTCACGTTCCAGAATGGCGCGATAATCCGCTGCCGCTTCACAGCCGTATTCGGCCGCGGCTTGCTCCGCTTTGCTCCTGTCGGTGTCGACGACCAGCTTCAAGCTGGCGGTTTTCATTCGGCTAACAGCCCCGGCATGTACCGGAAAAATCGTTCCGCAGCCGACGATCGCCGCCCCTGTTTGTTCCCGCATCGCTAATCCCTTCCGTTCCTTAAGAAATTCGCAACGCTTGCTGCTGCGCTTTCAGGCATAATTCTGCGGCCTTAAAGGCATGCTCTTGGGTCATGGCATTTTCCGTCCGGTGGATGCAGTCGAAAATCAGCTCGCCGAAATACGGGTAGCCGACCTGCCCGCGAACGTTAAAATAATGCTCCCCGCTCCGGTTGACGAGATAAACGTGATCGCCGCCGGCGTCCCGGGCGATATCGGTGTATTTTCGCAGCTCGATGTACCCTTCGGTGCCCAAAATAAACGTCCGCCCGTCGCCCCAGGTGCCGAGCCCGTCCGGCGTAAACCAGTCGACGCGAAAATACTGCGTGGCCCCGTTATCCCCGACTAGGGTGGCGTCCCCGTAATCCTCCAGCTCGGGGTATTCCGGGTGATGGTAATTGGCGACTTTGCTGTGCAGCACCTGCGCATCCTGGCAGCCGGTGTAGTACAGAAACTGCTCGATTTGATGGCTGCCGATGTCGCAGAGAATGCCGCCGTATTTTTCTTTCCGGAAAAACCACTCCGGACGCGAGGCGGCGTTCAGGCGATGGGGACCGAAGCCCGTTATCTGAATCACCCGGCCGATCGCTCCATCCCGGACCAATTGGCCGGCGTACACGGCGGATTCGACGTGAAGGCGCTCGCTGTAATAGACGGCGTATTTTTTGCCCGTCTCGCGCGTCTTTTGTCTGGCGGCTTCCAGTTGGTCCAGGCTCGTAAACGGCGTTTTGTCGGTAAAATAGTCTTTGCCCGCATCCATCACCCGCAGGCCGAGCGGACCGCGTTCCGATGGGACGGCCGCGGCCGCGACCAGCTTGACCTCGGGATCGGCAAGCACCTGCTCGAGGCTGTCGGCCGCAGCGGCCTGGGGAAACTGCGCGGAGAACGCCTTCACCTTGGCCGGGTCGGGATCATAGACCCATTTCAGGGTGGCCCCGGCTTCGACCAGCCCGCCGGACATGCCGTAGATGTGGCCATGGTCGAGGGCGACGGCCGCGAACACGAACTCGCCCGGCCCCACAACGGGGTTTGGCCGTCCTTTCGGCGCGTAATTCATGCCGTCGCTCGTCTGAAAAGACTCGGGCTGGAGAGAGGACGAGGGCGAGGAGTCGCCGCCATTTTGCTGGTCTGGGACGTGCGCCTTCATTGGACTCGTCGGATTCGATGGATTTGATGGACTCGATGGGTTTGATGGATTCGACGGATTTGATGGATTCGACGGACTCGACGGACTCGACGGGCTCGACGGAGTCGTCGGGTTCTTTTCGAAGGGTTCGTTCATCGGTTTTACATCCTTTCGCGCATAAATTCGGCAAACGCTTTGAGCAGCGTTTTGGAATCGTACTGGCCGCTGAAATCCTCGATGCCGAGGCAGCCGTCATAACCTGCGGATTTCAGGTCATAGAGAAGTGTGCGGAAATCGACGATCCCGCTTGCCAGCGGGGCCCACTCGGAACGCCAGCCGGCCGTCCCGTCCGCGCGTGCGCCGTCCTGCGTCCAAACGGCATTTTTCACGTGCACATGCGCTAAATAAGGACCGAGCAGCTCCAGCCCCATTTTGAACCGTTCATACCCTTCATGCACCATGTTGCCGGGATCAAACAGCACGCCGATATATTCCGGATCACAGTGACTGACCAGCCGGTGGGCGAGCCCGGCGCTTGGCGCGATCGTATTGTGATGCGTTTCCACAACGCCTTTGACCCCGTACTGCTTCGCCATCCGCTCGGCTTCCTTTAAATAGCGGACGGTGGCCTCGTACAGTTCAGGATAGGGTGTAGACCCGTCGTAGCCGGCCGCTCCGACGCGGATCATCTTCGCCCCGAGCAGACGGGCGGCCCGAAAGGCCCGATCCGTCTCCTCCAGGTTCAAGGAATTTAAGTACGGCGTTACGCTAACGACCTCCAGGCCCTGCGCCTCCGTAATCTCCTTGAACCGCAGCATTTCTGTATCCGAAAGTCCTGGGTCAATCGAGCACAGGTTGTTGCGCCAAAACGACGGCGCTTCATCCTTGGCTTCGGCGGGCACCCCCTTGAAGCGCCACTCGACGCCATCCAGCCCGGCTTCCCGCGCCGTCAGAACCAGCTCCTCCGGCGTCAAATCCGGCGTGGCCACCGTAAACACGGACAATTTCATCTTACATCGCTCCTCCTTTGGTGTAATCCTTAGGTATAAGCTTGTCGGCATACATAAAACAGGTCGGTCGGACTAGCACGGCGGCTTTCTTAGATAGGGGGGGGCTGATATGAAAATGGGGTGCATTGGTTACTGTGGCAGGGAAAGGTGGTAGGGAAAAGTAGTATCGGGAAGTAGTAGGGAAAGGTAGCAGGGAAAAGTAGCAGGGAAAGGTACTAGGGGAATAGTTGGGGAAAAATAGCGGCATTTTATGGCCTTATTTTGCAGCGTCATGAGCTTTGTACTCAGATAGCGGCAAATTTTGTCTCTATTTTTAGAGCAACCCCGGCTGAACGGGCATTTTTCCACTCAGTCCCTTAAATAGCGACATAATTTTCCCTTATTTTCCTGAATAGGTAGAGGACAAAATAAATAACGACATTTTTTACCGCTATTTTTACGTCCAACCGCCTAACCGTTCATCCACCCGTCCGTCCAACCGCCCGTCCGTCCAACCGCCCGTCCAACCGCCTAACCGTCCATCCACCCGTCCATCCACCCGTTCACCTACCCGCCCAATCGCCCGATCCCCCAGATCACCAGCACCCACCAACCTCTACCAACTCCATCAACCTCCACTAACTCCATCTGCCTCTACAAACCCCATCAGCCTCGCCCAACCAGTTGGCCTCTCCGTTAGTGAGTACCCGACACGTCCAGCACTCTGCCGCCGCCTGCGCCCCCGCTGCCCTTGCGGTACACCGAGGTTTTGATTTTTTCCTGCAGCTTTTCGTAGAATAAATCTTCATCGAGCGGCAGCTGCACCCAATCCTCCGTCCAGGCGGACAGGTGCATGGCGTTGGAAATCGTCAGGCCGAGGATGCCTTCTTCCCCCGGAGCCAAGAGCGGTTCGCCGTGCAGCACCGCGTTGGTGAAATTTTGCAGGATGCCTTTGTGCTGGGGACCTATGCCGCCTTCCACGGGGATTTCGCATTTCCAGCATTCCGGCTGCCCGAATCCGCCGGTATATTCGGCGTTGAACTTCGGCTCCGGCACGCGCAGGCGCCAAAACGTCAGCTTGCCGTCCTCGACGACGATCTTCCCATTGTCCCCCGCCAGCTCGAACCGGTTCGTCCCCGGCGTTTCGCCGGTGGTCGTGACGAACAGGCCGGTTGCGCCGTTTTCGTATTCCACATAGGCGGTGACGTCATCCTCGACCTCGATGCTGCGGTGCTTCCCGAAATGGCAAAAAGCCCGCACCCGCTTCGGCATCATTCCGGTCGTCCACTGCCACAGGTCAAGCTGGTGCGGGTCCTGGTTCAGCAGCACGCCGCCGCCTTCCCCGGCCCAGGTCGCCCGCCAGCCGCCGGAATCATAGTAGCTTTGCGACCGATACCAGTTCGTGATGATCCAGTTCGTCCTGCGGATCGTTCCGAGCTCCCCGGACAGTACTAGATCGCGCAGCTTCGCATACAGCGGGTTCGTCCGCTGATTGTACATGATCCCGAACCGCTTGCCGGATTTCGCGGCGGCTTCGTTCATTTCGCGGACCGCTTTGGTGTACACGCCGGCCGGCTTTTCCACGAGCACATGGTAACCGCTCTCAAAAGCCTGCACCGCCAGCGTCGGGTGATCGTAATGCGGCGTTGCGATCAACACGGCGTCCATAACCCGCGCAGCGAAAAAGGCTTCCGCCTGGTCAAAAGCGCGCACCGCACTCGGCAATCGCTCCTTTGCCCAGTTCAGCCTTTCCGGGTTCCAATCGCATACGGCCGTCAGCTCCGCCCCCTTAATGTCGCCTATCAAAGAGAGCGCGTGCGACGTCCCCATATTTCCGATACCGATGATGCCAAACCGTACTTTGTCCATGATGCTCCCTGCCTTTCTCGAATTTTTGGGTGGAGGGATGTTCCGTTCGGTAACGGCGAATCTCCTTAAGCTCCCCTCTCCGCTACCGTTTTTAAACCGCCGAGTATGTATCTCATGCCCCCTTAGCTTAGCTTGAATTCCAAACGATGAGAATGGCAAAGATTAAGGGTATTTTGCACAAAATTAAGGTGTATTTGGTAAAAACGCGATGCTACAATAAGAACATCAAACAACCAATGAAAGTGCTTGCAAAATTAATCCGTAAATTGCCGGACCCACGATCAAAGGAAACGAGGGAGACGATAATTCCTATGAAAGAAGCCGAGCAACTGGCCGGGCGGCTGCCCGAAAGCCTGACCGTAACGGTAACGCATGTCCAGCTTAAAAGCGGGTTCCCCGGCTGGAACCGGGCGGAGCAAGCCCCGAGCTTCAACCGGCTGTATTTTATCGCCCAAGGCGAGGGTGCGGTGGTCATCAACGGAACCACGTATTATCCGCGGCCGAACCAACTGATGATCATGCCGGCGGGATCGAGCCAAACGACCTTCACCGCACCGGACAATCCGTATACCCGGTATTTTTGCCATTTCGACGCGCAGGTGGGGGAGTGGCCGCTGTTTCACGCGGGGAGCAAGCTGTACATCAGCGATGTCCGCGACCCGGAATTTGTCCGTACGACGTTTGAGACGATGATCGGTCTGTTCCAGGCGGGCGGGCCGTTTGCGGGCTTAAGGCTCCAGGCCGGACTGCTCAATTTGTTGGCCTGCTGCCTGGAGGAAGGGGGATACCGGGACTTTTTGAAGGATTATATGCAGTTTACGGAGCGGAACAAGCTGGCGGGCGTGCTGAAGTATATTCAGGAGCACCTGCACGAGCCGATAGAGATCGAAGCGCTGGCCGATATCGCCCACCTGCATCCGAATTATTTTATCCCGTATTTTAAAAAAATTATGGGCGTCACCCCGATGCACTACGTGCAGCGCAAGCGAATGGAAGAAGCCAAGCGGCTGCTGACGTATACCGACGAGAGCATCGCCGAAATCGCCGAACGGCTCGGCATGCAGCTCTCTCATTTCTCCCGCCAATTTAAGGCGCATACGGGGATTTCCCCGACCGCTTACCGGGCTTGCACGCGGTAAAACCCGCTGCTGCTCCAAACGCCCGCTGCTCCAACCGGCTGCAGCACAAGATGAACACCCCCGTTATTTTCGGGCACGAAAAGTCGGATCGGGCCAGCTTGATCCTGTTATCCTGTGAATGTGAAGGAGGTACAGACGATGGATTCGCTTAAAAACTTAAACGCCGCTTTAAACTATATCGAGCAGCATCTGGCGGATGAAATCGATTATAAGGAAGCGGCCAGGCTCGCCGTTTGTTCGGAATATCACTTCAAGCGGATGTTTTCTTTTCTGGCCGGCGTGACGTTGTCCGAATACATTCGCCGCAGGCGGCTGACGCTGGCCGCGTTCGAGCTGCAGCATCAAGATGTCCGGATTATCGACGTAGCGGTAAAATACGGATACGGCTCGGCGGACGCTTTCGCCCGGGCGTTTCAAGTCATGCACGGCATCATGCCGTCCGAAGCGAGAAATCCAGGCCAACCGTTAAAAGCTTATCCGCGTATGACCTTCCAATTTACCGTTCAAGGAGGAAGCGAAATGAACTATCGTATTGTGGAAAAAGAGGCTTTTCGGATTGTGGGGTTATCCAAACGAGTGCCGATCCAATTTCACGGTGTCAATCCGCAGATCGCGGAAATGTGGCAGAGCTTGGACGAGGAGACCATTCGGCTCCTGAAAGGGCTGTCCAATGTGGAGCCGGCCGGGATGATCAGCGCGTCGGCGAATTTTTCGGAGGGCCGGATGAAGGAGCAAGGGGAACTCGATCACTATATCGGCGTCGCCACTACGCGGGACTGTCCCGCTCATCTGGCATCGCTTGAAGTCGCTGCTTCGACATGGGCGGTGTTCACAGCGGTGGGGCCGTTCCCCGAGACACTGCAAAACGTTTGGGGACGAATATACGCCGAGTGGTTCCCGTCCGTAAATTACGAGCTGGCCGAAGGGCCGGAAATTCTCTGGAACGAAAGCCCAGACGTCACCTCGCCGACGTACAAAAGCGAAATCTGGATTCCGGTCGTGCGGAAAGAGTAGCGTTTGTCCCGGGGACGGCGGATTTGCCCAACCGGGGGCAGCCCAGCGTCGTCTTCATAGAGGCCCTGCCCGGGAGGATACTCCCGGGCAGGGCCTTTTGCTGCCGTTTAGAGTGGCCCCCAACCGTAAAAATCACCGGCAGGTTGTTCTGACGGAAATCCTATAGTAATATCTGACCAGGGGGGAAAGCGTAATGAAGGACAAGCAACAACCGATCGGCGTTTTGTTTGTGTGCCTCGGAAACATCTGCCGTTCGCCGATGGCCGAAGCCGTGTTCCGGCATCTGGTGGCCGAAGCGGATTTAAGCGGCCGGTTTCGCATCGATTCGGCGGGAACGGGCAACTGGCATACCGGCAATCCGCCGCATCACGGCACACGCCGGATTTTGGACCAGTACGGAATATCGTACGAAGGGCTGCGGGCCAGACAGGTCGCGCCTGCGGATTTCTCGGATTTCGACTATATCATCGCCATGGACAACCAAAACGAGCGGGATTTGAGAGCGCTGGCGCGCCAGACGGATGCCCAAATATGGAAGCTGCTCGACCTTGTTCCCGACTCGAAAATCAAGGAAGTGCCCGACCCGTATTATACGGGCAATTTCGAGGAGGTTTACGAGATGGTGCAGCAGGGCTGCCGGGCTTTGCTGGAACGGATCCGGCGGGAGGCCTTGGCGTAGGCTGAACCGGCAAGGTGCCGCACGTTAAAATGTGCGGCATTTTTGGCTGCGCCTTTCCCATAGGCGTTCAGGCGTCCCAAAATGCCGCACAAAAAGTATGCCGAGGACAAACGGCGGCTGGTCATGTCCTTAGCGGCCGGGGCCGAGACGCCCAATGACAGCGAGATGTCCCCGCTCATTGAGCGGGAAGGCGAGTTTGTCAAGGTGACCCATCGCGATTTTGCCGACGGACCGCCGCTTTACCTCCATTTGCGGCCCCGGAGAATCTGACCGGGGAAATATCGGATGCTCTTCCGCTATGACGCTGCTTGTTTCCGGCGATCCGGAATTCTTGCGGTTCCCCGGCGGCAGATAGGGAAAAACGCCCGACGGCGTGCCTTTGAAAAAGCTCAGGGGCACCGTCGGGCGTTTTATTGCGCTCAATCTAATAATCGTTGCTTGACAGCCGACTACTTGGACAACCAAGGCAGCCAGCCTCCCAAATAGCGGAACTTTATGCTCTTATTATCCGGAACCAGCCAGGCTCATCCCCCATTAGCGGCACTTTTTGTCCCTATTTTTCTATGAAGGGTCCAGAACGCGGGCATTTCCTTGTGATCCGAGAAAATAGCGACATAAATGGCCTCTATTTCTCTCAAATGAACGGATAGCGCCGGAATAACGACATTTTATGTCCTTATGTTTTTACAGGAGTTTCTCAGATAGGTCTGGCGGACCTTTTCCTTGGATGTTTAGCGTTGTACCGCTCGCCTGGGCCATCGGTTCAAGCGCATAAATCTACAGCAATCCCGCATATTTTAAGCCGTTGGCGATCCCGTCATTGTCCACGTCGGTGGTGGTGTAATCCGCGCAAGCTTTGAGCTGCTCGTGACCGTTCCCCATGGCTATGCCCAGCCCGGCGAGAGTCAGCATTTCCCTGTCGTTAAGCCCGTCGCCGAAGGCTACGACTTCTTTGGGGCTTACCTCCAAGTGCTGGAGCAAGTCCTGAATGCCCCGCGCTTTGGAGCCACCCACAGGCATGACATCCATGGCGTGCCTATGCCAGCGGACAAACCGCAAATGAGGGATATCGCTCGTATATAGATGCTCCTCCTCTGCCGTGCAGTGCAAAAAAGCCTGGTATACGTCGGAATGCCGCCAGAAGTCCGGATCGTAACCCGGGAGCTCTACCTTTAAGGAAGAGACCGACTGCAGCAAAGCAGGATGCTGTTTGGCGTTGGAGAAGTAAGCTTCTTTGCCTTGATAAACCAGGTAGTGATTATGTTTTCCCGCCCGCTCGACCAGCGGTTCAAGGTGCTCCTTGGGAATCGTATACTCTACGACCGGGCATCCCTTGTATACGACGTAGGCGCCGTTCAGGCAGACAAACGAATCTATGCCCAGCCGTCCGGCAATTTTCGTAATGAAATAAGGCGCCCTTCCCGTGGCGATGACCGTCTCAATCCCCTTGCGCTTTAGCTCAAGCACAGCCTGCAGGGCGGATTCCGGAATTTCTTTCTGTTCGTTTACCAATGTTCCGTCAATGTCAAAAAATACGATTTTGTAGCTCATGTTGCCTCCTCTTAATCTCATATTAAAAAACGAACATTTCACTATTACCTCTACTATAAAGTATGAAAAGCATTTCAGGTCAAGCCAAATTCACCGGAAAACGGCCGTCCCCGCACATTTACTCCGATACCAAGGGATTCCTAAGATAGTGTAGAAATTATAAAACAAGGGATTCGAATCTAATTCACCCAAAATGTTGAAAATAAAATTTTAGATTGCATATCAGTTTACTTGGTATTATAGTAATGGTATAAGATCTAGACCATTAATAGATCGGAGTGTTAAATATGTCGATTCAATTTCCCCTGCCCTTTGAGAAGGTATCGACCAAAAAGGTCAGCGAATTCATCAAGGAGCAGCTGGAGGAAGCGATCATCCTGAAAGAATTTATGAGCGAGGATCAGCTTCCGTCCGAAAGGGAGCTTGCGGAGATTTTTAATGCCAGCCGCATTACGGTGCGCGAGGCGCTTGCCGCGTTGGAGGCCAAGGGCCTCATTGAGAAGCGGGTCGGGGCCAAGGGGGGAACGTTTATCCTGCCGGCGACGGCCTACGCCCATAAGCGAACCCGGGAGGAGATCAGGCGGGATTGGAATCAGATGCAAAAGGTGTTCGAATACCGGTCGATTGTGGAGCCGGAGAGCGCTTTTCTTGCCGCTGAGCGGATCACCGCAGGCGAGCTGAAGCTCCTCCAAAGCTATCTGGAACAGAGCTTGGAACCGGACTGTACGCGGGAATGGTTCCGGGCGCTGGACGTCAAATTTCATCTGACCATCGCCAAGGCTTCGGGCAACCCCTACTGCGAGGCGGCGGTCCGAAAGATTCGGACTAGGATTAATCCCGCGCTCGATCTGATGCCTTACGACGAAAATGTGCGTTCGGCTAACTGCGGGGAGCACAAGGAGATTCTCGCAGCGCTCGAGGCCCGCGACAAACACCAATCGCGCGCCGTGATGAAACGACATATCAGCTTTGCCGCAGAGGCCATTTACGCCCGCGTGGTGGCCGGGGACTAGGAAGGAGACCGTGGAGTTAATGGAAATTAAAGAGCTTTTGCAACGGACAAAACCGCTTCAAGAGCAGCTGACCGCCTGGCGCAGGGATTTTCACCGCCACCCGGAAACGGGGTACGAGGAGTTCCGCACATCGGCGATTGTTGCCGGGCATCTGGAAAAGCTGGACCTGGAAGTGACCCGGAATGTGGGCGGGACCGGCGTCGTAGGGCTGCTGCGGGGCGAAAAGCCGGGACCGACGATCGGCCTGCGGGCGGACATGGACGCGCTCCCGATCCAGGATCAGAAGACGGCGGATTACAGCTCGCAGGTGGCGGGAAAAGCGCATTTATGCGGACATGACGCGCACACGGCGATTTTGATGGGCGCGGCCCAGCTCCTGACCGGGCTTGGAAAGCCGAAAGCGGGGAACATCAAATTTATTTTCCAGCCGGCGGAAGAAGGTTTGGCGGGCGCGCGGGCGATGATCGAAGACGGGGTGCTGGACAATCCCAAGGTCGATGCCATCGCGGGGCTGCATATGTTCCCCGACTTGGACACGGGGACGCTTGGCGTAAGCAAAGGGGTCGCTTTTGCATCGGCCGATGCTTTTACCGTCAAGGTACTGGGGAAAGGCGGCCATGCGGCCCGGCCGCATGAAGGGATCGACGCCATCGCGGTGTCCGCGCAAGTAATCAGCGCGCTGCAAAACATCTCCAGCCGCATGGTCGACCCCCTGGAGCCGGTGGTTGTAACCATCGGCAAAATTTCCGGAGGTTACATGGGAACGGCTATCGCGCCCGAGGTGGAGATGACGGGCACGATCCGCACGTTGTCCCGGGAGCTGCGGGAACGGATGCCGGGCCTGGTCGAGCAGGTGGTCAGCGGCGTATGCGCTTCGTTTGGCGCCGGATACGAATTGAAGTTCGGTCCGGGTTATCCGCTTGTCATCAACGATCCGGACATGGTCGATCTGATGACCGCAACCAGTGAGCAAGTTTACGGCTCCAAGGTGTGGAACTACATTAAACCGTCCACGGGCGGGGAGGATTTCGCTTTTTATTGCGAGCATATTCCGGGGGTGTTTTTCCGGCTGGGGTCGGGAAACGGCGAGGAGCGGACGAGGTACCCGCTGCACCATCCGATGTTCGACCTGGACGAAACGGCTTTGCCTTATGGAGTAAGCATGCTGTCGGCGATTGCGCTGAATTTTTTGAATAGAGAACTGTAAAAATGTGAGTTCAAAAAGTCAGGTTTTCAGCACCGAGAAAGCTGGATGAAGCTAGGGACGAAAGGAGCGGAGCGTACGTTTTGGGTACGTGAGCACCTGAAATGTTTCCGCAGGAAACATACTTCGGAAGCATATGCTTAGGCCCGGCTGAATTTAAGATTCGATGTCGGGTCTACTTCATGACCTGCTTCGTGATAAGAAAAACTTTATCGAAGTACATTCAAGGAAGCCAGACCGCGTTTAGCGGTAGTTTTTCTTGCGATATAAAGAAGCTGTGCTTAAGACGCCTATTCTTCCTTATATCTTCAAAAGATGACTTTTGAACTACCTCTAAAAGGAGTGGAACAGATGAGAAAGCATAAATGGACAAACGCTTTATTAACGCTGCTGATCGCGATGGTGGTGCTCACGGCTTGCGGCGGCGGCAATGGCGGGGGAAGCGCGGCGGCGCCCGATGCGGCGAAGGATGGCGGCGCGGCGGCGGAGACCGGCGGCAAAACGCTGACGATTGCGAACGCCACCGACATTGAGAGCTTCGACCCGCACAACAACAACAATACGGCCAGCGAAGCGGTGCTGGTCAACGTCTTTGACTACCTGCTGAAAAATGACGGCGGAGCGGACAAAGTTCCCGGGCTCGCCACCTCGTGGGAGCAGGTGGACGACACGACCTGGCGGTTTAAGCTGCGCGAAGGCGTGACGTTCCATAACGGCGACCCGTTCACCGCCGAAGACGTGAAGTTTACGATTGAGCGGGTAGCCAAAGACAGCACCTTGAAGCAGCACTCTTACTTTAAAAATATCGCGGAAGTGAAGGTCGTGGACGAGCATACGGCGGACATCGTGACCAACGGACCGGACCCGCTGCTGCTGAACCGGCTGTCGAAGATGGGCGCGGGAATTTTGCCGGCCAAATATATTCAGGAGAACGGCATGGAGGCTTTTCTGAAGCAGCCGGTAGGCACAGGGCCGTACAAATTCAGCAAATGGCTGAAGGATGACCGCGTGGAACTGATCAAAAACGACAGCTACTTCGGCGGCCAGCCGAAATGGGACAGCGTTGTGTTCCGCGTCATTCCGGAAGCCTCGACCCGCGTATCCGAGCTGCTGGCCGGCGGCGTGGATATCATCTCAGGGGTTCCGTCGACGGACATCTCGCGAATCGAGAGCGCGGACGGCAAAAAAATCGTCAAAACGCCGACCCAGCGCGTGCTGCAGTTGATTTTGCGCCATACCGCAGGCACCGCGACCGCCGATCCGAAGGTGAGGGAAGCGATCGATCTGGCGATCGACAAGCAGGGCATTGTGGACAGCATCGCCGGGGGCGCGGGCATTGTGACCCGGACTTCCGTAACGCCGGGGAACTTCGGCGCCGACCCTTCGCTGTACAAACAGACGCTGTACGATCAGGAAAAAGCCAAGCAGCTGCTGAAAGAAGCCGGTTACCCGGACGGCGGCCCGGAGCTAACGCTTTCCGTATCGTCGCAATATAAGGAACAGGCCGAAGTGGTGGCCGCCATGCTGGATCAGACCGGTTTCAAAATCAACCTGGATGTGCTGGAGCCGAGCGCGTTCAGCGAACGTTACAGTTCCAAATCGTTTAAGGAAATTTTTATGATCGGGATCGGCAACTCGCTGTTCGACGCCTCCAACAACTACACCCGCTACCTGCTTGAGGAAGCGAAAGGCGAGACGGATTACAACAATCCGGAGGTGGAGAAGCTGCTGCAATCAGCGCTGGTCAACATGGAGCCGGCGGCTCGGGAGAAAGAGTACCGGCAGGTGCAGCAAATCTTGGCCGAAGAACGTCCGGCGGTGTATTTGTATCAAATGGAAGGGGTATACGGTACGGATGCCCGCGTAAACTTCCAGCCGCGCAGCGACGAACTGTTCTACGCCGAGGAAATCGCGCCGGCGGCCGAGTAATCTCGTTTGCGGAAGGTCTGCGGGCAGCCTGGGCCTGCCTGGTCCGTTCGCGATGGTGATGGAGGTGAATACCGCATGGGAAAATATATCGTCAAATCGCTGCTGCAGGTGATTCCCGTCCTGCTGATCGTCTCCCTGATCGTTTTTATTCTGGTCAGGGTGACCGGCGACCCCGTCGCGCTTATGCTCCCGGAAACGGCCACCGAGGAGGACCGCGCGGTGCTGGCGCAGGCGCTGGGGCTGGACCAGCCTTTATATACGCAATACGTGAAATTTCTGGGGAGCGCGCTCAAGGGAGATTTCGGCAGCTCGTTCCGCTATGGCGAGCCGGCGCTGCCGCTCGTGCTGGAACGGCTGCCGGCCAGCTTTGAGCTGGCGGCCGCGGCCATGCTGTTCGCGGTGCTGATGGCCGTGCCGCTGGGCGTAGCTTCGGCCGTTAAGCGCAATACGTTTCTGGATCTGGTGATTTCGGGCCTGTCGGTGATCGGCAAGGCGATGCCGAACTTCTGGATGGGCATCATGCTGATTTTGCTGTTTTCCGTCATGCTGGGCGTGCTCCCGGTGTCCGGCCGGGGCGGATTCGCTCATCTGGTGCTGCCGGCGTTCACGCTTGGCGTAGGGCTGGCGGCGCAAATGACCCGGCTGATCCGTTCCAGCATGCTGGATATCCTCAATCAGGACTATATCCGCACCGCCCGCGGCAAAGGGATCGTCGAATTGCTCGTCATCGGCAAGCACGCCTTCCGCAACGGGCTGATCCCGGTGGTTACCATTATGGGCCTGCAGTTTACGAGCCTGATCGGCGGCACGCTGATCACCGAAACCGTGTTTGCGTGGCCGGGCCTGGGCCAGCTGCTGGTTGTGGCCGTCAACACGCATGATATGGCGATCGTGCAGGCTTCCGTTTTCGTGATCGCCGTTATCGTGGTGGTCACCAACATTTTGACGGACGCGGCGTACCGGCTGCTTGATCCGCGAATCAAATACAACTAGGGGAGGCGAGGACTGTGGCGGCGATAAATGAAAGTTCTTTGTCGGCGGAGGGGCCGGGAGGACCGGCTCAAGGTCAGGGCCAGGGCGGGCCGCTGCAACCTGGTCCTTTACAGGAAGGCCCGGAGGTTGCGGGGTTGGACCCGGAGCGCAAACGGGCCGGTTTCCGGTTTTTTTTGAAGCGGCTGCTCCGCAGCAAAACCGGAACAGTCGGCGCCGTGCTGGTGCTGATCGTGTGCCTGACGGCGCTGCTTGCGCCCCTGCTGGCCGGCCATGACCCGGCCGCGGTCGATCCGCTGAACCGGCTGAAGCCCCCGATGTGGCTGGAAGGCGGAACAAAAGAACACTGGCTGGGCACCGACAACCTGGGCCGGGACAT
Source organism: Paenibacillus macerans (assembly GCF_900454495.1). Lineage (NCBI taxonomy): Bacteria > Bacillati > Bacillota > Bacilli > Caryophanales > Paenibacillaceae > Paenibacillus > Paenibacillus macerans. The sequence continues at coordinate 3,616,227 of NZ_UGSI01000001.1, read as the reverse complement.
GTGGAGCCGGATCGTCTACGGTTCGCGGGTTTCGCTGATCGTCGGGATCGGCGCGGTGCTGGTGTCGGGGGCGATCGGCGCGGTGCTTGGCCTGGTCTCGGGCTTTTACGGCAAATGGATCGACGCCGTCATTATGCGGGTGGCCGACGGATTTATGGCGATTCCGACGATTCTGTTTATGCTGGTGGTGATGGCGGTGGTCGGGCCGGGCCTGACGACGCTTATTTTTGTGATCGGCGTGACGAATTGGGTGTCTTATACCAGGGTGGTGCGCGGGGAAGTCCTGAGCATCAAGGAGCGCGATTTTGTCAAAGCGGCCAAAGCGGTCGGAGCGAAAAACGGGCGGATCATTCTGAAGCATATTTTGCCGAATATCCTATCCTCGTTTATCGTGATCTCCGGCATGAATGTGGCCACAACGATTATTATGGAAGCTTCGCTAAGCTTTTTGGGGCTGGGCATCAAACCACCGGACGTATCCTGGGGCGGGATGCTCAGCGACGGCAGACAATATGTGGCGACAAGCTGGTGGGTGGCGACGTTCCCGGGACTGGCGATTACGGTGACCGTGCTGGGCGTTATTTTTCTCGGAGACTGGCTGCGCGATGTGCTGGACCCCCGCATGAAAACCAAAGCCTAAAGAGGTAGTTCAAAAAGTCATTTTTTGAACACATACTTAAAGGAAAGGGGGCGCGAAAGCCTATGACAGCGGAATTGCTGGAGGTTCGCAATCTGAAAACTTCTTTCAAGACGGAGGAGGGGACGGTTCCTTCCGTGCGCGGCGTCAGCTTTACCGTGAAAAGGGGCGAAACCTTGGCGATCGTCGGGGAGTCCGGGTCGGGCAAAAGCGTCACGTCTCTGTCGATCATGGGGCTGGTCGGCGCGCCGGGCAAAGTGACGGACGGCGAAATCCGCTTCGAGGGCCGGAACTTGCTGGAGTTGTCCAAAAAAGAGCTGCGCACCCTTCGTGGCAATGAAATTTCGATGATTTACCAGGAGCCGATGAGCTCGCTGAATCCCGTGTTTACGGTCGGCAATCAGGTCCGCGAGGCGATCCTTCAGCATTTGAAGGTGAGCAAGGCGGAGGCGGCGCGTTTAAGCGTCGCGATGCTGGAGCGGGTAGGCATCGCGGATGCGGCCAAAGCGGCGCGGAGCTTCCCGCACCAGCTGTCGGGAGGCATGCGTCAGCGGGTGATGATCGCCATGGCGCTCGCCTGCCGGCCGAAGCTGCTGATCGCCGACGAGCCGACGACCGCGCTGGACGTGACGATCCAGGCGCAAATTTTGCGGCTGATCGCCGAGCTGAGCCGGGAGGAGAACACCGGCGTCATCCTGATTACGCACGATTTGGGCGTGGTGGCGGAGATGGCCGACCGGGTGGCCGTGATGTACGCCGGCGAAATCGTCGAGGAAGCGGACGTGTTCGACCTGTTTGCCAAACCGGGGCATCCGTATACGATCGGCCTCTTGGGCTCGCTGCCCCGGTTGGACGAGCAAAGGGACAAGCTTGATTCGATTCCGGGCACCGTGCCGGATATGCTCCACATGCCGGGCGGCTGTCCGTTTCGGCCGCGCTGCCCGTACGCGCAGGAAGCATGCGCGAAGGAATATCCCGAGCTGCGCGTCAAGGAAGCGGGCCATAAAGTCAGATGCCTGCGGATGGAGGAGGTGGCGCCATAATGACCGGAGCGAACAGAGAAGCGGGCGGACCTGCGGCGGAAACGGCGTTTGGTGCGTCCGGGATGGGAAGCCGGCAGGCCGCGGTCGAACCGGTGGAAACGGTCGAACCAGTGGAAACGGGGCCGGGGCTGTCCGGGGCGAAGAACGGAACGGCCGTAAACTCGCCGGCGGGAGCGGAGCGCCGGTCCGAGGAAAACGAACAGCCGCTCCTTGAAGTGAGCGGGCTGAAGAAGTATTATCCCCAGAACAAAGGCTGGTTCTCCAGGAAAAGCGGCGTCGTCAAAGCCGTCGACGGCGTGAGCTTTCGGGTAATGCCGGGCGAAACGCTGGGGATCGTCGGGGAGTCGGGCTGCGGCAAGTCGACGACCGGGCAGTTGATTACCCGGCTGCAAGCGCCGACGGAAGGCCGGATCGTCTTTCAGGGGCGGGACTTGGATGAGCTGTCGGAGGAAGAAATCCGCAAAGTGCGGAGGGATTTGCAGTTTGTGTTCCAGGATCCCTTTTCGTCGCTGAACCCGCGCATGAAGGTGTTCGACATCGTTGCCGAACCGCTTCAGGTGCATGGTTTAGCCAAAGGCCGGGCGCTGAAGGACGAGGTTTACCGGCTGCTGGAGACTGTCGGCCTGGGACCGCATCTGGCCGACCGCCATCCGCATGAATTCAGCGGCGGACAGCGTCAGCGGATCGGGATCGCCCGCGCCTTGGCGATGAAGCCGAAGCTGATCGTCTGCGATGAGCCGGTGTCGGCGCTGGATGTGTCGATCCAGGCGCAGATTCTCAATCTGCTGAAAGAACTGCAGCGGCAGTTTCAATTGACTTATATTTTTATCGCCCATGGCCTGCCGACGGTCAAGCATATCAGCGATCGCATCGCGGTCATGTACCTGGGCAGAATCGTCGAGCTGGCCGGGCGCGACGAATTGTTCGCCGAGCCGCGGCATCCATATACGGAAGCGCTGCTCGCGGCGGTGCCCGTGCCCGATCCGACGCAGCGCCGGGAGCGGATTTTGCTGTCCGGGGAGATCCCGGGTCCGGCGAATCCGCCTTCGGGCTGTGTTTTCCATCCGCGCTGCCCTTATGCGCAGGATCTATGCCGGACACAGGTACCGCCGCTGGCGGAGCATGACGATGGGCATTTTGCGGCCTGCCATTTTCCGTTATCCGGTTTGAACTGAGCGCTCAAAAAGTCGGATTTTCAGCACGGAAGCGAATGCTTCCGATGTGCAACGGCGTATATTTCCAGGAAGCCAGATCTCGATTAGTGGTGGTTCTTCCTGTGGTAATTATAAAATTTGGGAGTAGGGAGAAGGGCAGGCGGTTGCGTATTTGTGGAGACGGGGGGAGACTGCGGAGGAAATAGCGGTAAAAAAGGTTCTTATTATCGGCAAAAAGGGAGGTTAGCTGAAATAGAGGAATTTTTTACCGCTATTTCGGAAAAACGAGGGTGAAAAGCTGCTTTTTCCAAGCCTGTTCTCCAAATAGAGCCTAAAAGTACCGCTATTTTGCGTAAGAGAGGGACAATCTCAAAATAGTGACATAAATTACCGTTATTTCCGGCAATAGAGACAATAGCAATCTCCCTTTCCCCTTCCCTCCCACGCCTATAGTAAGGGAGCGATTGGAATGAATAAACGGCCGATTATGCCGGACGATTTATACGGATACCAGTGGGTCAGCCAGCCGTCGGTCAACCCGCGCGGCCTGGTGGCTTACGTGAATCAGACGGTGGACCGGGAAAAAAACGACTATATAACGCATATCCGCGCCGTCTCTCTGGACGGAAGCGGCGACCGGCGCTTGACCGGGGGAGACAAGGACTCCGCGCCGTCGTGGTCGCCGGACGGCTCGCGGCTGGCTTTTCTGCGCCCGGCCGAAGGCGGTAAGCAGCTGTATACCGTCCCGGCGGAGGGAGAGGCGGCGGAGCCGGACCAGGTTCAGTCCCGTCTGGCCGTGAAGCACACGGCGCTTACGCGGGGAGTGAACGCCTTTGTCTGGTCGCCGGACGGGCGGTATATCGCCTTGATGAGCCGGGCCGGCGCGGATGTGGAACCACAGTTGCAGGATAAGCCACAAGTTCAGGATAAGCTACAGGTCCAGGATAAGCCGCAGATACAGGATAAGCCACAGTTGCAGGAGCGACACCAGTCACAGTCTGCACACCCGGAACAGCCCGCCTTGCGGGGCCGCGTTTTTGAGCGCACCACTCCTAAGACGGAAGGCTCTGGCTGGTGGGACGGATTGTACAGCCAGTTGTTTGTGCTGGAGCTGGAAACCGGCCGGATCACGCAGCTGACCTCCGGTCCCTGGGACGTTTCCGCTCCGGTCTGGTCGCCGGACGGCGAAGCTTTGTCGTTCGTTTCGAAACGGGTGGAGGATGAGCTGCTGGACGCGGATTTGCTGCATTTTGCCGATGTGTACACCGTGAAGCTTAGCGGCGGTCAGCCGATAGGCAAGCCGGTAAAAATCACGGCGTCCGATCTGCTGATCAGCCAGTTTGCCTATGCGCCGGACGGGCGGCGGCTGACGCTGATCGCCAGCGACCGCGTGTACGGCAGCGGCAGCCATAATCGGCTGTATACGGTGCCTGCCGCGGGAGGCACGCCGGAGCTGCTTGCCCCGGGGCTGGACATGCAGCTCGGCAACGCCGCGCTCGGCGATATGAAATCGGCGGGGGCCAGCCCGTCCCCGTTATATGATCCGCACCATCCGCAGCTCGGCGTGTACGTACTTGGCACCGATCACGGCAACGTTAACGTGTACCGGATCGATGGAACGGGCGCTTGCGAGGCGGTGACGGGGGGCGGCGAAAAAGATGTCTACCAATATACGTTGTCCCCGGACGGCCGCTATATGGTGACTGCCGCGTTGACGGCCGAGCGGCCGGGCGAACTGTACCGGGTCGACGTCCGCACAGGAGAAGAACTGCGGCTTACGCGGCGCAACGATGAGTTTCTGGCCGAGCTTGAGGTGCGCATCCCGGAACGGATCGCATTCAAGGCTTCGGACGGGCCGGGCATCCACGGCTGGCTGCTGAAGCCCGCCGGGCTGCCCCAAGGCGCGAAAGTTCCGCTGATTTTGCAGATTCACGGGGGACCGCACGCGATGTACACCGGCGTGTTCAGCCATGAAATGCAAACCCTGGCCGCGCTAGGGTATGCCGTACTGTGGGTCAATCCGCGCGGAAGCATGGGATACGGGCAGGATTTTGCCAAGGCGTGCCGCGGCGATTTCGGCGGCGGAGACTGCCGGGATTTGCTGGAGGCCGTTGATTACGCGCTGGCCGCATTCGATTTTATCGACGAGACGCGGCTGGGGATTGGCGGCGGCAGCTACGGCGGCGTCATGACCAACTGGATCGTCGCCCACACGAACCGCTTCCGGGCCGCCGTGACGCATCGCAGCATTTCCAATTGGCTGTCCATGTACGGGACGAGCGACATCGGCATCTCGTACGTCGAAGGCGTGATCGGCGGCAATCCGCAAGAGCACGCGGAGCTGCTCTGGTCCAAATCGCCGCTGGCCCATGCGCACCGGATCGAAACGCCGCTGCTGATTTTGCACGGCGAAAATGATTACCGCACGCCGATCTCGCAAGCCGAGGAGCTGTACACCGCTTTGAAGCGGTATGGAAAAACGACGAAACTTATCCGTTATCCCGGCTCCAACCATACGCTGCTGAAAAGCGGCAAGCCATCGCTGCGCGTCGACAGCTTCGAGCAGGTGAACGCGTGGTTCGGGCAATATTTGTGAAAGGATGTGCTCCGGCATGAGCCATGTGCAGCTTTCCATTCCGGTGGCGATGCTGGTGGAAAACGCGTTGACCAGCGGCGAGCCGAAGGAAGCGATCATTTCGTGTTTGCGGAGCGGGGACTTTTCCCCTCTGCTGGAGAAGGTCAAGGAACCGGAGATGGATTTCGCGGACAGGCTGCGGACGGCGGAGGAAATCGGCGATAATTGGGAAGAGGCCCTTCGAAACGGCTATGAATTCAAGTTTTTGCATATCAACGGACTGAAAAGACTGCTTGCCTTCCGCTTCGGCAAGGAGGCGGACCGTGACTACACGCAGGAAAATTTGTCGCTGCGGCGACTTCGCCTGACACCGGAGGAGATAGAAATCCTCCGTACCCTGATCGGCCGGCAGTGGCGGGTGTTTGCGGAAGAAGCAAGCGAAGGGAACGGAACCGAACCACAGGTTGTCGTCGGCATCGAGTTAAAGTACCGGTAAACCAAGAGCGCCATCGTGTGCTGTAAAAATACATTTCAAGCTCAAGCCCACGGTCGGGTTCAACTGACCGGGGGCTTAATATTTCAGCGCGGGCGGAGGGTTCACGGTTACCAGAGCCCCTATGGAAATCATCGGAAATAAACCGTTTGTACATCAAATCACAACTGCTGTATAATAGAGGTACGGACAACGTGACATCATTAATTATATAGGAGGAAAAAATGGGTAATTCAGCGTCTTTTGAACTGGAAAAAAACAGTCCAATTCCTTTATATTTTCAACTTAAAGAGGACATGATTAAAAAAATCAACAATGAAGAATACAAAGTGAACGAAAGTTTGCCTTCCGAAACCCAGTTGATGACGATGTACGGCGTCAGCAGAACGACGGTCCGACAGGCGATCGATCTGCTCGTCAACGAAGGTTACTTGGAGAAGCGGAGGGGAGTAGGCACTTTTGTGGCCAAGCCGAACCTGAATCAATGGGATTTGGCCGAATTGCGAAGCTTTAACGAAATCGCCGGCCTGCAAGGTTTGGCGGCCAGAACCGAGCTGCTAAGCATGCAGCGGGTCAAAGCCAACGAGACGATAAAGAGCGTTTTCGGCGAGGGGCATAGCTCGTACTATAAGCTGGAAAGGCTCCGGTTTATTGAAAATGAGCCATCCGTACTGGTAACGACGTATGTGCCGGTGGATGTAGCGCCCGATTTGGAACGGTTTAACTTCTCGGAGGTTTCTTTGTTTGCCACGTTAAGAGAGCATTACGGCCTCAAAATCAATTACGCGAACAAGACGTTCCGCGCGATCAACGCCAGCCCCGAGGACGCCGCGATTTTGAAGGTGGAGCCGAACTTTGCAATCCAGTTGGTGGAGACGGTCACTTATGATGACAAAGACAGACCGTTCGAATATTCCGTGTCCAGGGACAGAGGCGATCTCAACCGGTTCCGGGTGCTGCTGAGATACAAGGATTAGACATTTTCCCACACTTATCCAATAAGTATGATGGACAGGATAAACCTGCCGCTTTGAATATTTCCGCCAACCGCGGGAATGAACGGATGCGGCCGGTTTATTTTTTTGTACCGTTTTTCCAATGAAAGCGCTTGACAAAAAGGAGAGATAGTGTCATTATAACGATAAGACATAATGACGTCATGATGTCTTGAGGGGAAGTAGAAAAAGAAAGGCGGGAGCAGCTATGAAGGACGATTGGTTGAATCTGCAGGGAAAGGTCATCGTGGTCACGGGGGGAAGTTCGGGCATCGGCGCAAAAATCGTGCAAAGCCTTGACGAACATGGTGCGCAGGTCGTTATCGCGGATGTTTCAGGGAGCGCTCAAGGAAACGCGGATTTTATACAGTGCGATATCACCAATAAACGCCAGGTGGAAGAGATGATCGGCAAAGTTGTGGCCAAATATTCGCGGATTGACGGCCTGGTTAACAACGCCGGAGTCAATCGGCCCAAATTGCTGGTGGATTATTACCACGATGACGAGAATCATGAATTCAACGAGCAAGATTTTGAGTTTATGTTTAACGTCAACGTGAAAGGGGCGTTCTTTTGCACTCAGGCGGCCGCAAGAGTGATGATCAAGCAAAATTACGGCGTGGTGGTCAATATCAGCTCTGAAGCCGGCATGGAAGGCTCGACAGGGCAAAGCATCTATTCCGCCACTAAGGGTGCGCTGAATTCTTTTACCTTATCGTGGGCAAAAGAGCTTGGCCGCTTCAACATCCGGGTGGTCGGTATCGCTCCCGGGATCAACGAACCTACACCGATGGGCAATCCCGAACATGTCAAAGCGCTGGCCTATACCCGTGGAATGGAAGCCGGCAGCGTATCCACCGATTATATGAAAATCATCCCTTTGGGCAGACCGGGGAGGCTGGAGGAAATCGCCGATCTGGTAACGTACCTGTTGTCCGGCCGCTCCTCCTACATTTCAGGCACCATCGTGAATATTACCGGCGGTAAATCGCGGGGTTAATGAAACATCAAGGAACTTGGAGGGGGCTAACCGTGAATACCAAGCCGTGGATTATCATCATCACCCATGGGACCTTCGGCGAAGAACTGAAACGAAGCGCGGAAATGATCATCGGAAAAATGGAGGATGTGTACTGCTACTCCTTAATGGAAGGCATGGAATCCAAAACGCTGATTGAAACGATCCGGAACGCGCTGGCCGTGGCACCGCCGAATTCCATTTTTCTTACCGACCTGTACGGGGGAACTCCGTCGAATATCGGCGCTTATTTTGCCAAGAAGGATGGATACTCCGTAATTTGCGGAGTCAATCTGCCGATGCTGATCGAGGCGGAAACGCGCAGGTCCTTGGGAGAATGGGAAGGAGTCGAGGACAAAATTATCGCGTTCGGAGCCGAGGGCATCCGCAATATCACCAAAATCATTAAAGAAAGGAATGGACCGGCATGTTAAACGGAATCAAACTGGTGCGCGTTGATTTCAGACTGATTCATGGCCAAGTTGTGACCAAATGGAGCAACACGATTACGGCCAAAACGATCATCGTCGTCAACGACGAGTTGTCCGAAGACGAATTTATGGCCGACATTTATGTCATGGCGGCTCCGCCCGGCATCAAGGTGGAAGTGCTCTCCATCGCTGCTTTCACTGAGCAGGCGAAGACCGGCCAATATGATAAAGGCAGCATTCTCGTGCTGTTTAAAAATATCGAAGATGTGCGCCGGACTGCGGAGCAGGGGATCTCTTTCAAAGAGGTGCAGATCGGAGGGCTCGGCGCGGCCGGCAGCAAAACTTCCGTGGTCAAAGGCATTTCCATCGACCGGGAAGACGCGGACAATTTGCTTTATTTGAAGGACCGGGGCACGGAGGTTTCATTCCAGGTCACCCCGGAGGAAACCAAACTTCCGCTGGATAAAGCGCTGAAAAAATTGGGGGTATAGACGATGGCAATGTTGGCAGTAAGTATTTTTGCGGGAATATGGTATTGGATCTGTAAAACCGATGTCGGTTACGCGATTACCCACGCGATTCGCCAGCCACTGTTCGCCGCGCTTCCCATCGGTCTGATGATGGGCGATGTACAACAAGCGATGATTATCGGAGCAGCCGTGCAAATTTTGTATATCGGTCTGGTGGCGGCGGGCTCCAATCTTCCGGCCGACGATTGCCTGGCGGGACTCATTGCCATACCGATCGCGATTCAGTCGCATCTTACCCCGGCGCTGGCGATTGCCATTGCCGTTCCGGTCGGTGTCATGGGCGTGTTCGTCGATCAGCTGCGCAAAACGATCAATGTCATGTTCGTCCATATGGCCGACCGCTATGCCGAAGAAGGCAACACCCGAAAAATCATGCTGGCTTCCGTTGTTTATCCTACCGCTTTGAGCTTTTTCTTCCGTTTTCCGATTCCTTTTTTCGCGATCCTGTACGGCGCTGATGCCGTTAATTCCTTCATGAACAGCGTTCCGCAGTGGCTGGTTCACGGCTTTAGCGTGGCCGGCGGTCTGCTGCCCGCTCTCGGATTCGCTTTAACGATGTTCGTGATCGGCAAAAAAGAGCTGTTTCCCTGGTTTATCATCGGCTATTTCCTGATTCAGTTCAGCGGGATCCCGATTATTGGGGCGGCGATCTTCGGCCTGTGCGCGGTGCTCTTGATCACTTATTACAACAATAAGAAGAACATGGAGGCGTGAGGAAAATGACGGAAACGCAAAATGTAGCGGAAACCGGCCAGGAAACCGGCAAATTGATCACCGAAAAAGATGTGCGCCGAAACTGGCTGACCTATTACATGGTGGCGGAGATGGGCATTTCTTACGAACGGTTGCAGGCGCTGGGATTTACGACGGCCATGATCCCGATTCTAAAGAAGCTGTACTCGGATCCTGAGGATCTGAAGGAAGCGTTGAAGCGGCATCTCGTCTTCTATAATACGGAAGCGGTATTCGGCTCGCCGGTCAACGGCATCGTGATCGCGATGGAAGAGCAGAAGGCCAAAGGGGAACCGATCACCGACAAATCGATCACCGGTATGAAGACAGGACTGATGGGACCGCTTGCGGGGATCGGCGACTCCATCGATTGGGCCACGCTGAAGCCGATTATTTTCGCGCTTGCGGCGACGCTGTCCGCGACCGGGAGCATCATCGGCCCGTTTGTCCTGCTGCTGCTGCCGCTGATTCAAATCCTGGTTGGCCTGAGATTGTCCGTATACGGGTACCGGGCCGGCAAGGCTTCGATCCGGGAACTCTTGCACTCCGGGCGGATCAAGGAGCTGATCGCGGGCGCGAGCACGCTCGGGCTGTTCATGATGGGGGCGCTCTCGTCCACCTACGTTAAGCTCAGCACCCCGCTGCAGTTCAATTTCGGCAGCGGCAACGAGCCGTTCGTGCTGCAGAAGATTCTCGACGGGATCGTGCCCGGTCTGCTGCCGCTTTTGGCCGTGCTGGGGTTGTACTGGTGGTTGAACAAGAAAAATCAAAATTTTACGGTCATCATGCTTGTCATTATTGCGATTAGTATCATCGGCGCCATCACGGGTATTTTTTAAGATTATAAAATTCATGGCCAAACAAAAGAGGTGCTTGTTTTGAAAGCGGTACACTTTGGAGCCGGGAGCATTGGCAGAGGTTTTATCGGCGATTTGCTGCATGCGTCGGGATACGAAATCACGTTTGTCGATGTCGATCCCGCGATCATCGCGCAGATCAACCGGGACAAAGCTTACGATTTGTATGTGATTGAACAGAACTATGCAAGGAAGACGATTGACCACGTGTGCGCCGTCTCTTCGGTCACCCAGGAGCAAGAGGCCGTGGCGGCGTTGGCGGATGCGGATATCATTACGACCTCGGTATGGGCCGACAACCTGCCGCGGATAGCGCCCGTTCTCCTGAAGGGGCTGCGGGCCCGGCGGGAGGCGGGCAAAAGCAAGGTGAATATACTCGCCTGTGAAAACGCGATGTTCAACTCCGATATTTTGCGCAGCAGCCTGCTCTCCATCGAAGGCGGGCTGTCAGCGGAAGAATTGGCGGAAACCGCCGCTTTTCCGAATACGGCCGTTGACCGGCTCGTGCTTGAGGATGAGCGGGAAGGCAGAAAGGTCATTAACATCGGCCAAGACTTCGAGCTGGTCATCGAGCAGAACAAGCTGGCCGAACCCGGCAGCATCCCGATCCAAAATGCCGTGTATACGGACAATCTGCTGAAATTTCTGGAGCGGAAACTGTATATCATTAATTGCGGGCATGCCTGGGCCGGCTACATCGGCCATATTTACGGCTACGAGATCATTCAGGACGTGTTCCAAAATGACGCCCTGCTGCGGCAGATCCTGGAGGCGATGATGGAGTCGGCGGGGCTGCTGGAGCGCAAATACGGGTTCGCGATCCGGGAGCTGGCCGAATATGTCGATTTTGCCGTCGCTCGTTTCCGGACGCCGGGCATCGTCGATACGATCGGTCGGGTCTGCCGCTCGCCGATCCGCAAGCTGCAGCCGGATGATCGGCTGGTCGGGCCCTGCCTCGGCTGCGAGGCTTACGGGCTGAAGAACGACCGCTTGCTGCAGGGCATCGCCGCCGCTTTTCTGTTCAGGAATGCGGGGGATGCCCAAAGCGAGGAAGTGCGGCTGTATATCGCGGAGCAAGGTATCGGCGCGGCGATAACGCACTATACCGGGATTGCGGAAACAACCCGTTTACACCAGGCCATTTTGCACCATTACGAAGAGCTGTCCCGCATCAAGGTGCAGCGCTGGGAAGAGAAGGGATGAACGAGTATGAAATTTACGAACCGGGCGGGTTTCGCCGTTGTATCCGCGGTCATTGAAGCGGTCTGCGCCAACCGGGATTATTTGAGCCGGGTCGATGCCGCAGTGGGAGACGGCGACCATGGCATCAACATGAGCAAAGGCTTCTCCATCGCCGGCGAGGAGCTTAGCAAGCAGCCTGACACCGATATGAGCACAGGTTTTCTTACAATCAGCACCGTGTTGGTCGGTAAAATCGGCGGCTCAATGGGCCCATTGTACGGCGGCTTCTTCCGCGGCCTGGCTATGGCATCCAAAAACGAGCCGATCATTGACGCGGCGGTCATGGGGAACATGCTGCGGAAGGCTTACGACCGGATCGCCCTGTTGACGGATGCCGCGGTCGGGGACAAAACGCTGATCGATGTGCTGGACCCGGCAGTACGGGCTTATGAGGAAGCCGAGGCCGGCGGCGATCTGGAGGCTTGTCTGGGCCGGATGCTGGAAGCCGCGCGGAACGGGCTCGAAGCGACGAAGGGGATGGCGGCCAAACTCGGCCGCGGCAGCCGCCTGGGAGACCGCGCGATCGGACATCAGGACGCGGGCGCGACTTCCTGCTATATCATTCTGGAGGCCTTGGCCGAAGCTTCTCTGCGGCTGGCCAAAACCGGTTAAGGAGGGCGTAAGAATGCAGCGTTTTGTAAACCATCCCGATCTGATCGTGGACGATATGCTGAAAGGTTATGTCAAAGCCCACGGTGATACGGTTAAACTTTCGGACCGCAATGACCGGGTGGTGAAGAGGATACAAGCCCCGGTGGAGGGCAAGGTAGGCATTGTCACCGGCGGCGGCAGCGGCCATGAGCCGGCTTTTCTCGGTTATGTCGGCGAAGGGCTGGCCGATGCGGCCGCGATCGGCGAAGTTTTCGCTTCTCCGCCGGCCCAATCGTTCTTTGACGCCATCGTCGAAGCCGATTCCGGCCAAGGGGTGGCCTGCCTGTTCGGCAATTACGCGGGCGACAACATGAACGTCAAAATGGCGGTGCAGCTTGCGGAAGACGAAGGGATTACCGTGAAGTATGTGACCGCCACGGACGATATAGCTTCATCACCGCCGGAAACCCGGGAGAAGCGGCATGGCATTGCCGGCGGCCTGTTCATGTGGAAGGCCGGGGGCGCGCGGGCGGCGATGGGCGGCTCGTTGGATGAAGTTGTAGCCGCTGCGCAAAAAGCCGCCGACAACACGCGCAGCATCTGCGTCGGACTTGGCTCCTGCACGATTCCGGCGGCCGGCTCTCCCAATTTCACCATTGAGGAAGGCAAAATGGAGTTCGGGATCGGCCATCACGGCGAGCCGGGGATCCGGGTGCAGCCGCTGGGGACGGCGGACGAAATCGCCGCAGAAATGACCGGCGCCATCCTGCGGGACTTTGCTTTCGAGGGGTCGGAGAACCTGGCCGTCCTACTGTCCGGTTTGGGCGCGACCCCGCTGATGGAACTGTATGTGCTTTACGACAAAGTGGCAGAGCTCCTGACGGGACAAGGACACCGGATCGACCGCACGTTTATCGGCAATTACGTCACGTCCCTGGATATGAACGGCGCGTCGCTCACGATTGTGCGCCTGGACGAGGAATTGAAGGTGCTCCTGGATTATCCGGGTCAATGCCCTGCCGTCAAATACTAATAGTGCGAGTTGAAATAGTGTAATTTAAATAGTGTAGTTCAAAAAGTCGGGTTTTCAGGACCGAAGCGTATGCTTCCGAAGTGCGTTTTTTCAAAACGCTTTAGGTTGGATGAAGCTAGGGACTGAGTAGCGGAGCTGAACGTTTTCGGAGAAAACGGTTTCGGAAGCATATGCTTGGCCCGGCTGAATTCAAGATTCGACGTCGAATCCACTTCATGAGCTGCTTCGTCATGGAAAGATGACTTTTTGAACAACCTCTAAAAATTGGAGAGGAGACAGGAAGATGAAACTGCAGCTGGCATTGGATGAATTGAAACTGGAGGAAGCGCTGGAATTTGCCGAAAGGGTAAAGGACTACGTAGATATTATCGAAATCGGTACCCCGTTCGTCATCGCCGAAGGCATGAACGCGGTCAGAACGTTTAAGGAGCGTTTTCCGGACAAAGAAATTTTATCCGACGAAAAAATTATGGATGGCGGCTTTTTTGAATCGAAACTGGCTTTCGATGCCGGGGCCGAATATGTAACGGCGCTTGGGGTTACCGATGCGCTGACGATCCAAGCCTGTCTGAGGGCGGCGGACGAGTTCGGCAAGCAACTGGTGGTCGACATGATTTGCGTGGACAATCTGCCGGACAAAATCAACGAGCTCGAAGGCTTAGGCGTTCATGTGCTGGCTGTCCATACGGGGGCTGATCAACAGGCGGCCGGCAGACGGCCGATCGATGATCTGAAGGTGATGAAGGCCCATGCCAAATCGGCCAAAATCGCCGTCGCTGGCGGCATCAACAGCAGCACAATCGACAAATATGTCGCGCTCGAACCCGACATCATCATCGTGGGAACGGGGATCACCCATGCGGCCGACCCGGTCAAGGAAGCGCGGCTGATTAAAGAAGCAATGGCGCGAAGAGTGTGAAAATGCTTGTGAGGATAGTGAGTTGAATTGTAAGTAAGTAAGTTTGATGAAGATGGGGAATACAGTGAAAACGTAGGGAGAGATGCGGTAATGAAACCATGCGGTAATTTGCTGGCGATATTGGAAGAGCTTGCGGAGGACGCAAAGCAGGTTGACGGTGGGGAGGTCGAAGCGGTTAAGGACCTGATTGCCAAGGCCAAGCGCGTGTTCGTGGCGGGGGCGGGCCGTTCCGGCTTCGCCGCCAGGGGATTCGCCAACCGCCTGATGCATTTGGGGTTTAGCGCTTATTTTGTCGGGGAACCGACGACACCGTCGATTCAGCCGGGCGATCTGCTGATCATCGGCTCCGGCTCCGGCGAAACGGCCAGCCTGAAGGCAATGGCGCAAAAGGCACTCGATCAGGGGGCAACACTGGCTACCTTGACGATTTTTCCGGCGAATACGATCGGTTCTCTGGCTTCGGCCTGCATCAAAATTCCCGGCGTTACCTCCAAGGTGAACCAGGAAGCAGGCAAAGCGGCGTCGATCCAGACCAAAGGCTCCTCCTTCGAGCAGCTAAGCTGGCTAATCTATGACAGCATCATCATCGACTTGAAGCAGGAGACTGGACAAACCGACGAAGACATGTTCGCACGCCACGCCAATCTCGAGTAAAGCAGGTCTCGGGCGGCGGGTCCTTGGACAGTTGAATATTACGCAATAAAAGCCCTTAAATCACCCTCGGGGAGATTTAAGGGCTTTTTGCGGGTGCGGAGGGGAACCCACGGCCTGCGTTTTTGTAAAGTTCCTGGAAATAACGGTGAAAAATGGACCTATTTCCTCCCAAAAAGGGTATACAGCAGAAATAAAGGAATTTTTGATCGCTATTTTAGATAGATGGCGTCAAACAGACGCTTTTTTCCAGCTTAATCCCCAAATAACGACGAAAATTTCCGCTATTTTACCCCAGGAGGGGGGGATCTCAAAATAAGTACACAAATTGTCTCTATTTCCAGTAGAGATTTGTTTTGCCCATCAAAGGGACCGCCGGAGGAATTCGTTCCAGCGGTCCTTCTTACAGATGACATTGCCATTGGATATATCCAATATAATGGAAATTGAATGGAAAATACAGCCGTTTGATTGGATATTTCCAATAGATAGGCTCGGCAGGGCGGAAAACGGGAGATTTGGGCGTAATCTATTGGATTTTTTCCAATCAAACTACCTGTTCCCCTCCTAAACTCAAGTAATCTTTCTTGATTACCGCTCCGGGCTGCGTTAAGTGATACGCTCCAGCTCGTGGATGCCTCGCGGCGCGTCAAGTAATTCTCCCAAGGTTTACGACCGATTTATTTCATCCTGTAAAAAAGCGGGGCTTTTGCCCCAAATCGCCCCGATGACTCTTCATCGCAAGATACGAACATCGGCCTGGTGGCTCCAGGATGGGGCAGTCCTCGTTTACGGCGCCGATAGTTCAACAATTTTCCGCCAGGGTTCGCAAGTTATTTTATCAAATAAGCTCATAAATTGTTAAAAAAGCGCAAATAAACTTCATAATTCCTTTATATTTTGACGCAAATCTTCTTAAAATTCATTTCGCACAATGGAAACGAAAGGTAATGGAGGTTTTCATTGTGAGAGATAGAGATGTCGTAATATTCACGGACCGCGAGAGAAACATTTCCTATACGGAAATTAACCGGTTCTATGCGGTTAAATATTTTGCGGAACCGCGCGCGGATATTCTGCTTCAGCCCGTGCTTTGCTGCATTGTCGATTATGCGGATCCCGAGCGGGCTATTGCCGCCTCCAACACCATCCGCGCATCGCTGCCGGAGGTTGCTTTGCTTCTCATCACAGATATGGGAGCCGCGTTAAGCGATAATGATCTCATCCGTATTCGCGGGGTGGGAAGAATCAGTCTGATCCACTGGAAAGAGAATTACCGTAGCAAACTGCTGCTGGAAATTCAGCGGCAGCTGCATCCGGAATTTCTCTCGGAAGGCCCGCATACCGCTTTTATCCTCTCCGTTTACAATGAAGAACAGCGTTTCAGGCATGTGCGCCGCTTTTGCGAACGCCTGCAGGCCTATATTCAGGCCCATCTCATCGAGGGCTCCATTTATTTGATCGACGACGGCAGCGAGGACCGGACGCTGGAACTGCTTGAAGGGATCGAGCGGGAGACGAATCTGGCGGCAGGCCGGATCAACGATAACGATAACGATAACGTCATTCCGCTGGTAAGCGCCAGAAAACTGGGGAGGAATACCCGTAAAGCCGGCACCTATCTTGAAGGGATGCGCACCATCGAAGCCGATTATTTTGTGTTTGTGGACGCCGACGATTCCTTTTTTATCGAGGACATTGCCCGGATGATCAATATCGTCAAAATGGGCTACTATGACATCATCATCGGCACGAAGGACGACTCCGCGGAGAACCGGTCGCGGTTGAGGTTTTGGATCAGCAAGTGCAAACGGATCGTGTCCAAGCCCTTTTTGCCGGCGGGAGTCATCGACTCGCAGACCGGTCTGAAGGTGATGAGCGCTGTCGCCGTGCGGCGGATATTTCCCCATTTAAAAGAAGAGCTGGGCTTGGCCGTTGATCTGGAAATGATGTTCATCGCCAAGAAGCTGAAGCTGCGGGTGCTGCAGCTGCCCGTCGAATGTATTGACCGCGACGGCTCGCACATCGAGGTGTGGCGGGATTCCGTCCGGTTTATGCGTTCGCTGGTGGATATTTGGCGCCTTGATCGGCGGATTAGGTAGCCCTATGCTGCGGAGATGGCGTGCGCTCGTTTTTCCGTTGTTTAATGTGCTGCTGAATGCGTTCAATTTCTTCTTCCATATGGCCGCAAGCTGGTATTTGACCGAGGATCAGTACGGGCAGGCCAACGCGCTGCTGGCTTTGTTCGCCCTGCTGTCCGTACTCGGCTTATCCGTCCAGCTGCTAGCGGCCAAGCTTGTTTCGCAAAACAAAGCCGGCGGCGGGTTCCCGGGGGGAGCGCTTGTTCCGGCGTTGGCCGCTGCCGCTGTTTTTGCCGCGCTGGGCGGCGCCCATCCGCTGCTTGTCCGCTTGCTCAACGTGGACGGCGGAGCGCTGATCCTGTTGTACGCAGTGGTGTCCATGCATATTCTGGTCAGCCTGTTCAGAGGGAGCATGCAAGGGCGCGAGCGGATGCTGGCGCTGAACGTCAATTTTTACCTCGAGGTTGGCGGCAAGCTGGCCGTCATCTTCGTTTGCGTTCCGTTGGGGCTGGAAGTTTGGAGCTTGATGCTGGCGCTGGCCGCGGGCATGATTTTAGCGCTTGCGCACGGTTGGCTTACGGAACGAAAAAGCGCCGGACCCGCATCCCCCGCGGACGGTTCGCTTCGCGGCAAACCGCTGAAGAGTCTGGGCCGGGATTGGATGGACACGCTGCTCATGAATCTGTTCATATTGTTTTTCACGTCGATTGATATGCTCGCCGTACAGCGTTATTTGCCGGCAGATGCCGGCGTATATGCAATCGCGCTCAAGTACAGCCAGCTCGTTTATTTTGTGGCGTTTAGCGTGATCACGGCATTTGTGCCCAAACTTGGGGCGAAGGCGGGGGACAGGGCCGCGCTGAGGAAGCAGGTTTTACTGTTCGGGGGATTTATGCTGGGCTGCGCGGGGTTTGTTTATGCCGGTTCCGCCTGGCTGTTTCCGTTGTCACTCCCGCTGCTGTTCGGTCCCGGCTATCAGGCGGCGGAGCGGTATCTTCCGCTTGGAGGCGCGGTGTACTGGCTGCTTGCGGCCGTGCTGTTTTTCGCGCATCTGCATGTGCTGACCGGACGCAGACGTTTTATGCTGTGGCTGGCGGCCGGGGCGGCGGCGCTGTTGCTAAGTTTCGGCCTCCGGCACCGCACGCCGGAAGAGTTGCAGCTGGCGCAGCTTGCCGTATATGGAGGGATTGCGGCCGGTTTTGCCGCCGATGCCGCGCTGGGCTTTAGACGGATCAAAGGGAGGGCTATGTATGAGAAATATCCGCAGTAATCCCGGGGAAACGGTCATTTTGCTGCTGTCGTGGCGGGATATTTTCTCTCCGAAAAGCGGCGGGGCGGAGATATTCACGCATGAAATGCTAAAGCGCTCGGCGAATCCGCGCTTGCGGTTTATTCACTTTTCGCCGCGTTTTCCCGGCGCCAAAACGCGGGAGGAAGCGGATGGAGTAACTTACCTGAGAGCCGGCAACACGTTTAGTGTGATCGTGCATGCCATGCTGTACTATTGGCGTCACCGCAAAGCCATCGATTATGTGGTCAACCAATGCAATACCCACCAGTTTTTCACCCGGTTGTGGGTGCCGCCGTCCAAGCGTATCTTTTTTATCCACCAATTGACGAGGGAAATCTGGTTTCATAACCTGGGCCCGCTGCCGGGCGCCGTCGGTTATGTGCTGGAACCGCTGCTGCTTCGCTTGGCCAGGAAGGACCGGGCGCTGACGGTTTCCCCCTCGACCCGCAGCGATTTGGTGAAGCTGGGTTTTCAGGCCGGCCGGATCCAGATCGTTCCCGAAGGGATCGAATTCGAGCATTGGCCCGAGCAGCGCTTTCTGCCCAAGCAGCGGCGGCCTACATTTCTGTACGTAGGGAGGTTCGTCAAATATAAAGGCATCGATCTGGCGATTCAGGCCTTCGGAGAGTTCAAGCAAAAGTACCCCGACGCGGTGCTGTGGATCGCCGGAAAAACCGACAAGGCCTATGTGCAAAAGCAGCTGCGGCCGCTGCTGGAACGGTACGGCTTACGGAGCGCGGAGCCGGACGACCGTAAGGAAACCGCGCTGGAGGCGGACATTTTCTTTCACGGCTTTGTCACGCAGGAGAAGAAGCTGGAGCTGATGAGCCGCTGCCATGCGCTTGTTTTTCCTTCGCGGCGGGAGGGCTGGGGGCTGACCGTGACGGAAGCCGCGGCGGTCGGTACGCCAAGCATCGTCAGCAACACGGCGGGACTGATTGACGCGACCGATTTCGGTAAATGCGGCTATTTGACGATCCATGGAGACGTGCACGGTTTGGCGGCGCAAATGCAAAGGGTCGTCGAAAACCCCGGCGAGTATGAAGCGATCCGGCGGCGGGCGCATCAATTTTCGCGCCAATTTCATTTCGACAATACCGGAGCCGTGTTCGGCCGCTGGATGGACAGCTTGACGAAAGGAGAACAGCATCATGAAGAAAGCGGGGATCGTGTTTACGACGTATAATAACGCCTCCAGTGTGGAGGCGTGTCTGGACAGCTGTATGCGCCAAAACTACCCCGGCCTGGAGATTTTTATCGCCGATGACGGCTCCACGGACGATACGGTTGCGGTCATCCGCAGCAAGGCGTCCGCCGCTCCCTATCCCGTTACGCTGCTGGAACTGCCGCACGGCGAACGCGGCGTGGCCCGGGTCAAGGCGGTAGAAGCGGCGCGCCAGGCGGGCGCCGATTATTTGCTTGTGATCGATTCCGACATGATTTTGGACGATCATTTGCTGCGCGGCGGGATCGATTACTTCGAGGCTCATCCGGAGGTGGGCGCGCTTGTGGTGCCTGAACAGGCGTTTACGCATGCCGGCAATTTTTTTTCCAAAGTCAAAGTATTTGAACGGAATGTCCTCAACAACGCCGGGGAGGAGTTGGGGAAAAGGTCGATCGAGGCGGCGCGCTTCTGGAGAATGGAAGCTTATGTCGGTACCGGGGGCTTCAAGTCGCAGCAGATTTCGTTTGAAGAGATTCAGCCCACCCTCCGCTATCTCGAACAGGGCGGGATTGTCCGGCGCGCGACGTTCGGCAAAATCTATCACGATGAGAAAAAAGTGCTGCTGCGCGAATTGCTCAGCAAAAAAGCTTACTATTTTTCGGTGATGGACCGTACGTTGACTTCGGAGCGGGGAGGCTTCCGCAAAGCGCTGGAGCGCTGGTATTTCTTCCGTCCGGTGCTGTACCGCCCGGCCAACCTGCGGAAATATGCCAAGCATCCGGTATTGACCGCCGCCATGCTGTATATGTATGTATGCCTAAGTTTTATCGGCATCGCAGCTTTGTTGAAATCACGGTTGTTGGGGGGCAAATAGTCGCCGCGGGTAGAGGAGGACGCTAGTGAAGCGGTGGATTTACATATATCGCTACGATTTGATCGCCGCCGGAGCGATTCTATTGATTGTTTTATTGTTTCTGGCGCCCATTTACGGCCGGGGGCAAATCGTGTTCAGCGATTTGGCTTTTGGCGGCCGTTCGGACCGCTACATGGAGGAAATTGTCGGCGTCTGGAATGAGCGCTGGTCTACGTCGACCCTGCTCAACGCGCCGAGGCTGCTGTATATTTTACCGTTTTATGGATTGTCTCTTGTTTTTGGAGGAAGCGGCGCCGTCCTGCTCAAGTCGTTTGTCACCTGTCTGCTGCTGGTGTCGGCGCTGTCGATGTATCTGTTTACGAAACGGCTGGCCGTAGTGTATTATTCCGATTCCGGCGACTTTACGCTCATCCGCATGATGGCTCTGCTTCCGGGGGCGTTGTTTTACGCGCTTAACCCATGGGTTGTGTTTCGCATTCAGCACATTTATTTATTGTGCGGGTACAGCTTGTTCCCGCTTGTGCTGATGCTGTTCTTCAGCGCGTTTGATCCGAAATTTCAGCGCCGGCGGATCGAAAATTACGATGTTCGCAGGCTGTACCGCCGCAACGTGGTTGACTTGTTTCTGCTCGCCATCGTTTTTACCATTAGTGCGGCGGCGATCCACTACTTTTTTTACGGTCTGATCTATTTGGGGATGTTTGCGGTGTTACTGGCGATCAAGCAGGGCTGGGTTTACCGCCGGAGCGGCTGGTCCGTACTTAAGAAGCTGTACCGGAACTTTCTGCTCAAAGGAGTCATTTTCGGCCTCTTCTTCGGCCTGCTCAGCTTCTATTGGCTGTCCCTGTATTTCGGCAGCATTTTGATGGATGCCCAGGTGTCCCAGAACAACATCAACGTGGTCGACACCTTGTCCCTCTTCAGCAGGAACAGCAGCCTGGTCAATGTGCTGTACTTCATCAGCTACTGGTGGCCGATGTTTCCGCTGGAGCGCTTGCCGCTCTCCTTCTACGTTGGCGGCGGCGTGCTCTTGGCGCTGATCGCATTAAGCATGCTGACAGCATCGCGCCGGTTTTCCATCATTTTGATGTTTACGCTGTTGACGTTTGCGTTTGCGCTCGTGGCGACGGGGGTTAAAATCCCGCTGTTGGCCAAAGCGTTTGTCCTGCTGGTGACCAAGACGCCGATCGTCGGCACGATGTTCCGCGACCCGAACAAAATCGTCGGGCTTCTTGCCGTCAACTTCAGCGTGCTTTTGTCCTTTGGCGTCATCCGGGCGTTGGCGTGGCTGAAGCCGCCGGGCTGCTCCCGCGTTGTGAAAGCAGCGGCGGTGCTGGCCGTGCTGGGCTGTTTATGGATTTATGTCAATCCGCTGCGCGAAGAGTTTATTAAGGGCTACTACATGCCGGTGCAAATTCCCGCGGAGTATGGCGAACTGGCCGCCAAGCTGACCGATGCCAAGCAGACCAATCCTAAGCAGACCGATCCCAAGCAGACCGATGCCAAGCAGCTCGGGAGCAAGGTGCTTTATTTCCCTATCGCCGACAATATGATTCAGAGCTATAACGGTGTGGCCACACCGGTGTGGAATCAAGGAAATACGTTTATGGAAAAAGCGACCGGCGACTTCCAGGTGTATTCTTCGCCCAAGAACACGTTGTTTCACCATGAGGGGAACGCGCCGAGCATTACGTACTATTTTAATTTTCTTCAATATTTGCTGGATAACGGGCTTAGCGGCAAGCTGGGCAAGCTGTTTGCGCCTTTTGGGATCGACCAGCTTGTCTACCATCAGGAATACGCCGGGCAGGAAGAACGGCAGGCGTTTAACCAAGAGCTGCTGAAAATGCAGGCAGGTTTGGACAATACGTACAATAACCGGTACTTCTCATTGTATCGGCTGGAAAACGCGCTGCCCTACATGTATGTCGTCCCGCGTAAGGTGGTGACGCCTTACGGTTTCAGCCGCATGGAAAGCTACAGCCATCAACCCGGTTTTGACTTCTCCAATTTCGCGGTGCTGTTTACCGGCTTAACCCCCTCGCTGCCGATCTTGCCGGCCGTGAACCAAGGGGATTATCTGGAGGCGGCTTCGTTTGACGATCTGCTGTTGTCCCAGCTTCCCGCCGAGTATTACCTGCGCCCGTTCGATGCCATCGAAGACGGGAACGCTTATCTGAAATGGTCGAAAACGCTGGTTTCCAACAATGATTGGCTGTGGTATTTGGCCTCGCAAAATATCGGCAATTATCCCTTTGACATGGACCTGAACGCCGGTACCGCCGTTACCTTTGCCACCAGCAAGCTGGATGTCGCACCTTATATGATGGACCGGGTCAAAGGGAAAACGGTGCTTGATCTTAACGGCATGCTGAGCGAGAACCGATTTTTTACCGCCGATAACCCGGACCTGTTCAAAATCGAGGCGGCCTCCTCAAGTTCGGCGGAGCGGTTGCCCAAACTGTACGGAGAGATTATGAAGGGAGAGCCGAAGAACATCTGGCAGGTGGCCAAATCGGGTTTGCTGGAGGCGAAGGAAAACAACCCTTATCAATTTTCCATTACGGCTTCGGGCAAGGGGACAAACCAATTGCATTTCAAGGTCCGTTTTTATGATGAAAATAAAAATGAGCTCGGCATCCACTATGTCGTCGCTCCCACGACAGAAAGCGACTTTGACGGGGCCCGCTTTTACGGGGAGTTTATCACGCCGCCCGGCACCACGCGGATGCGGATCGATCTTTTGACCCGGCAGCGGCCGGAGCAAAATACGTATTGGCGGATTCATGCGATTGAGCTGGCCGATCTCGGGGCGTATAAGAAACCGAACACTTTTGTCATGCATAAAACGATGGACAAGCAGCAGCTAGCGCGGATCTACGCGCGGGTGCTGGTCAACAAAGCGGGGGGGAGCATTCGTGTCGCGCTGCCGGACGGGACGGTCGATGTGCCGACCAAAGACGGCAGCATCAATCAGTTTCAATGGGTGGACTTGGGACAGCAACTGCTGCCGCAAGGGGAGGTGAATGTTTCGGTTACCAATGTTCAGGGATTTAATGCCGTCAATATGCTGGCGATCGTTCCTGACGAGAAGCGGGAGGACCTGGCGCTTCCCGTGGAGCGGGCGATCAAGCGGGCCAAGCTGTTTTTGGCGCTGGAGGCGGAACAGGATTTTGCCGGATCGGGGAACGTGCAGAGCGAGCGGACTTACCCGAAATTGAGCATGGGCCGCGGGATCAGCTACCAGGACGGGGAGCTGCGCAGAACCGTGGAAATTTTGCGGGACGGCGATTATTCAGCGGCGCTGCTGGCCAATTTGCCGTCCGGCCACCGCGGCAAGCTGACGGTAACCTTGACCAATCAGGCGTCCGGGGAAGTGATTAAACGCACCGTACAAGCGGCGGGGTCAAGTATACTTCGGACAGAGGATACGGTGATCGAAACCGACCGTTTGCGGGAGACTTTCACCAAAAAGCTGCTTCGTCTGCCCGCAGTTTTGGCGGATTACCGGCGCCATGAAATCCGGAATTTGCATTTGGCTAAAGGAACTTACACGCTGTCGATCGTTTTCGACAGTTCGGTTCCGTCGCTGAGCTCGCCGGCGGATTTTCAGGCGCCGGAGCAAGCATCCGTCCAAGCGGCAGCCGCTGCGGCGGATGCGCCGTCCAATGCTCCGTCCGATGCACCGGCGAATGCGGAAGAAGCGTGCGTCCGTCTCCCGCTGGGCCGCTCGGAGCTGAAAACAGTGGCGGACCAGCTGGAAATCCGCTATTCTCCCAGCGCTTCCTGCGCCTGGTATACCTATGAATCCGGCTTGATGTCCGCAGAAGCGAATGGGGAGTACCTGGTAAGCTTTGACGCTGTATCGGAGAATGCTCCCGGCCGGCATTTGAAAGTGGTGTTTTTTAACGATCAAGATGAAGTGATTGCCACTTCCTACGTCGATGAGATCGAAGAGAGCTACAAAAACAAGTGGAACCATTATGAGCAGATCTTTACCGCGCCCGAAGGGGCGGCGGGGATGCGGATTCAAGTGCTGGCGAAGGGGGATCGCCGGGAAAAAGGATTTTTCCGGATGAAAAATTATTCGGTCATTCCGTACAAAGACATGATTTTGCTCGATCAATTTATCCTTTTTGAAGGGGACGGCAGCGCTCCCTTTTTCACCTCTCCGCCGCATCCGCCCGAGGTGACGGTTCAGCGCATAGATGCGATGAGCCGCAGGTTCACGCTCCACAATCCGCAGCATGAGCAGGTGCTGATCAATGAGAGTGAATCGCCCCATCCGCTGTGGGAGCTTGAACTAGACGGAGAGAAGCAACGGGCGCGCATCGCCGTTAACGGGGTAACGACCGGGTTCATCACGAGCGGAAGCGGAAGCGGCAGGATCGTTGTGATTCTCCGCCGCTTCTATCAGATTGGAATCGTTTTGCTGGTGCTAAGCCTGTCGGTTGGTGCGGTATGTATTTTTGCGTTGGGCCGGCTGTTCTTCCATGAGAATTATCAACAAGGCCAAAGGCGGTTTTTTTCGTAAAACCTTATAAGGCGTACTTGTACCCGGCTCCCCATACAGTCAGAATGTGACGGGGATTTT
Source organism: Paenibacillus macerans (assembly GCF_900454495.1). Lineage (NCBI taxonomy): Bacteria > Bacillati > Bacillota > Bacilli > Caryophanales > Paenibacillaceae > Paenibacillus > Paenibacillus macerans. The sequence continues at coordinate 3,591,321 of NZ_UGSI01000001.1, read as the reverse complement.
TCGGGTCGGGTTCGATTTTTTTGCGCAAGCTGGAAATATGCACATCGATGGTGCGGTCCAAGTAGGCGCGATCGCTGCCCTTAATCCGGTCGAGCAGTTCGTTGCGGGTGAAGACCTTGCCGGGGGAACTGGCCAACTGCTTCATAATTTCAAATTCAATATTCGTCACTTCGATCTCTTCGCCGTTTACAAATAAGCAGCGTCTGTACTCGTTTACGGCGATTTCGCCCTTTTTGGCCGTAACGGGCGAGGCGCCCGGCGATTCGCGGGCGGCCTGCGATCTTCTGAGCAGCGCTTTGATTCTGGCGTCCAGCTCCTTCAGGCTGAACGGCTTGCACAGAAAGTCGTCCGCCCCGTTTTCGAGCGCGTGAATCCGTTCATCAAGCAGGGTGTTGGCCGAAATCATCAGAATCGGTGCGGAAGTATGGGCGTGAAGCGCCCGGACCAGCTCGTTGCCGTCCATCCCGGGCAGCATCAAGTCGATGATGATCACATCGGGCTCATCTTGCTTCAGCATTTGCATCGCTTCCCGGGAATGATAGAAGCTATTCACCTGATACCCGTTCTCTTCAAGGAAGAGAGCGATCATGTCGGTTAGATTTTTCTCATCATCAACAAGTAGTACTTTGGTACTCATTCATAAGTCACCCTCCTATTCTATGAAATAATAAAGGAAAAATTAATATTTGCAATATACAAAATTACAAAAATGATTAATATTTGAAATAATGTGACAATCATCAATTTAAAGGTGGGAGAAAAAATGCGTCTAATTTTATTGTCAGGCGGTGCGGGGAAACGGCTATGGCCTTTGTCGAACACGAACCGCCCGAAGCAGTTTTTGCCCGTGCTGCGGCATGAGGGGAAAGCGGAAAGCATGCTGCAGCGGGTTTGCCGCCAGCTTTCCGGCGCGGGGCTAGGGGAGGCGTTGTTGTTCTCGGCCGGCCTCGGACAAAGGGAGCTGATTCAAGGGCAGGTCGGCGATCTGGCGCCGATTCTCGAGGAACCAGAGCGCAGGGATACCTTTCCGGCCATTAGTCTGGCCTCCGCCTACTTGCACAGCAAGGAAGGCTGCGGTCCTGACGAAACCGTAGGGGTTATGCCGGTCGATGGCTATGCGGAGGATTCCTTTTTTCAAGCCTTGGGCAAACTGCCCGGCGTGTTGGCGGACGCTGGCGCCGATCTGGCGCTTTTGGGCGTGGCTCCCGACGCGCCTGCGGATAAATTCGGTTATATTGTGACGCAGCAGCCGGCCGAAGCGGACGGAAGCTTGCGGGTGCGAGCGTTTGTGGAAAAGCCTTCCGCGGCTAGGGCCCAAACGTTGATTGACGAGGGCGCCTTATGGAACTGCGGAGTGTTCGTGTTTCGGCTTGGATTTCTGCTTGATGCGCTTAAGCAAAGGGGCCTGCCGGCGGATTACGATGAGCTGCTCGGCATGTATAAGCTGCTTCCGCGCCAAAGCTTCGACATCGAGGTGGTGGAACGAACGAAGCGCATTGTAGCCGTTCCTTATCAAGGCCGCTGGAAGGATATCGGCACATGGAATTCGCTTTCGGAAGAAATGGAGCAGCAGGTCAGCGGGAGCGGTTATGTCTGTCCGGATTCATCCGGCTCCCGGATTGTCAATGAGCTGGATATCCCCGTGGGCGTATGGAGAGTGCCCAACATTGTCGTGGCCGCGGGACCGGACGGTATTCTGGTCACCGACCGGGAAGCGTCGGCCGGCATTAAAGATATGGTGGCTCAAGTCGAAATCACCCCCCGTTTTAAAGAAACCGGGTGGGGCCGGAAGACGGTGTTGACCGCAAGACGCGCGGGCGAAACGGAATCGTTGACCAACCGGGCCGTGATTTCCGCAGGCCGTTTTATCGGTTATCATGAACATGGGCGGCGCAAAGAAATCTGGATCGTGATTGCCGGCGCGGGCGAAGCGTGCATTGACGGCCAAACGTTTCCCGTAGAGGCGGGAAGCGTTGTTGTCGTTGAGCCCGGCATGAAACATGCGCTGTTGGCGTACAGCGATCTGGAGTTGATCGAACTGCAAATCGGCCGAAAAATCGAAGACAGCGACATGATCCGTTATGCCGATCCTTGGATGGCGAAGGAGGGAAAGGGGGAAGAGCAAAACCATGAGGTGCCGGCCAGGCGGTAAAACCGGACAAGCGGTTGGCGAATGAGAGAAAACATGGCTGAGGAACAACAGGACATCGATACGTACTACTTGGAATCATTTCAGGAAGGTATCCTTAAATGCGACACTAGGGGGACGATCGTGTTTATGAACCGCAGGCTCAAAGATTTGTTCGGCTTGGAAGAGATGACGGGGCAGGATATTACGGCTTTTACCAAAGCTATGGATGCGAACATTCAGCAGGAGGACCATAAGCTGACCAAGACCATACAAGCGTTTCGAAAAGGAGAGGTGAACGGAAATCAGGGGAAGTTCCCATATGCCCAAGGACCTAGGCGTTTGTTCTCGTTTTATGTAAGCCCGGTATTGGATACCGCGCAAACGGCGTGTTACGGGTATTTATTGGTATTTCGGGAATGCGGCGAAGAAGAGGCGGCCGATCCGCAGAGACGCGAAATGATCAGCGTGGTCTCCCACGAATTAAGGACACCTCTGACGACGCTGCTGGGCTATGTGGAAATGTTGATGCAGTACGATATTTCCGCGGAGAACAGGCGGCGTTACATGGAAATCATTTTTGCGGAAGGAAACCGGTTGTCCCATCTGCTTGAGGATGTTTTGGACAGTGAGCGGCTGGAATCGGGAGGGTATAACTATCATAAAACTTATGTACCGCTGATTGAACTCATTCACGAAGTGACCGAACGGTGGAATTTGAAATCATCGCATCTTATCGAGGTGGATTCCGAGGTTGAAGACGCTTTCATCTACGCGGACCGGTTTAGAATGTCTCAAGTTTTTGACAATTTAATCAGCAATGCGATTAAATATTCTCCCGGCAAACCATTAGTACTCATCCGAATCGCGGAAGAAGCAGACTATTATATCATCGAGGTTACGGATTACGGAATAGGAATTCCCGCGGAGATGCATGCGCGGCTGTTCGATAAATTTTATCGAGCCGGCAATTCGGGTTCCCGTCAAATTAAGGGCAGCGGCGTGGGCCTTTATATCGTCAAAAAAATTGCAACAGACCACGGGGGGACGATTACGTTAACCTCGGAAGTAGGGCAAGGAAGTACATTCTGCTTGCGTATGCCAAAACCCGTTCATTTGGATTAAGCGTTTCCTATTTTATAGCACAAAAACCCAAAACGGCGCTTGACCAAACGATCATGAGAAACTCCTGCGAAAAGCGCAAAACATAAGGGCAAAAAATGCCGCTATTCCGGCGATATCCGTCAATTTGAGAGAAATAGAGACGATTTATGCCGCTATTGTCTTCAGTCGCAAGGAAACGCCCGCGTTCTGGGCCCTTCACAAGCGAATAAGGAACAAAGATGCCGCTAATGGGGATGAACATGCCCGGCTCCGGATAATAAGCACATAAATTACCGCTATTTTGAAGACCGGCGTTTGGTGCGCTCCAGCAGCCGACTGTCGAATACCTGTTTTCTAGGTTGAGCCTACTTAAATTAATATACATATAAAAAAACAAAAAAAGCCTTCTGTTCGGTAGCTGGCTGCCATCCTTGCGGGAAGGCCCTTTAGCTTTGCGTCGCTGCCTTTCGACAGGTTTGCCGTTTATCGTAGCCGCTTTTTTCACAAAAAACATCGTATCACGATTCCATAAAACATGCAATCCATTTCCTGGTAATCCGGGTGCGCAAAATTTCTCTTGCCACTCTTGGAATATTAAGGTATGATAATACCCTTCTTGCAAAATCGCCTTGACTGAAGTGGACGGGTCTGCCCGTCTATGAGGGGGGACCCCCCCTCTAAATAAGCTTATCGGAGGTGTTTAACCGGATGCTTTATTTCACGCTGGCTTCCAAAGCCTATGCCCGCAATTTGCAGTACCGCGGAGCCCATATGGTGCACAACCTCGCGAGCGCGATGTTCGGATTTATGTATGCGTGCATCTGGATCGGGTTGGGGAAGGACCACCCGCTGGGAGAGTACGGAACGCAGGGAATGGTGAATTATATCGCCTTCACCCAGGCGTGTCTCTGGATCACCAGCTTCATCACGAACGGGCTCGGCATCCCCCAATCCGTCAGGACCGGGCAAATCGCGCTTGATCTGATGCGTCCCGTCCATCTGTTCAGCCATACGATGGCCAGGGAATGGGGACAGATCGCCTACCAGTTCATTTTCAAATCCATCCCGATTTATCTCCTGTATTTCTTCATTTTTTCATTGCAAATTCCAAATCAATGGACCGCCGTGTTGTACACCGTGTTAGGGTTGCTCGGGGCCTCCTATCTGTCGATCTGCATCAATTATTTGATCGGCGTAAGCGCCTTGTGGACGATGGAATCGTCCTGGCTCTATTGGGCCAATAGCGCGCTGATCAATTTGCTTGCCGGATTTTTCATCCCGTTGGAATGGCTGCCCGGACCGCTGGAAAACCTCGCCTGGCTATCGCCTTACCCTTACCTGCTCTATGTTCCCACAACGATTTATCTTGGAAACGGAAGCGGCTCCGCCTTATGGGGAACGCTGCTTTGGTGCGTCCTGATGACTGCTTGCTGCTTGCTGGCAACCCGGCTGCTGCGGCGGAAAGTGGAGGTGCAGGGCGGATGAACGAGAGGAAGGGGCCTGGCGCTGAGAACGGGCAAAAGCCTGGGAGAGGGCGGAAGCCAAAGAACGGGCGGAAGTCTAAGAGCGGGCAGAAGCCTATGAGCGGCATAGACGGCACGCACGAAATGTACGATGACATTAGCGGCAGCGGCGGACGATTTTCGAAGGTCACTGCCGGCCCGGCCCGGTCCGCTGGCGCGAAGCCGATGTCTTGGCTGAACCTGTACCGGCTGCTGATCCGTACGAGCATAAAAAGCCGGATGCAGTACAAATTCAATTTTGTGCTGGGTACGGTGCTGGCCGCGTTGATCCAGATTTCCGAATTTCTGATGATCGCGATCGTTCTGGACAAGTTCGGCGTAATACAGGGCTGGTCGGTTTACGAGATCGGGTATTTGTTTGCGGTGATGACGTTGTCCAGGACGCTGTACCGCACGTTTGCCGAGGAGGTGCACCATCTGGAAAAATACCTGGTCGGCGGAGAGCTCGACCAGCTATTGACGCGGCCGATGCCGGTGCTGCTCGCTTTAATGCCGCAGAACTTCCGGCTGATGCCCGGCGAACTGCTGCAGGGCGGTTTCATCCTGTGCTGGTCGCTCGGCGCGATGACGCATAGCGGACAAGTCGGCTGGATTGCAGTACCGTTTACGCTATTCATTATCGTTACCGGCGCGGTCATTTTGTTTTCTATCGGACTTGCTACGGCTACGCTCGGTTTCTGGACGACCCGCATCAGCGAACTGCAAAACTTCACCGAGGATGCCGCTCAAACGGCGGCGCGATACCCGCTCACCCTGTATCCGAAGTGGATGTCCTCGCTATTTTTGTTCGTGATCCCGGTCGGCTTTGTGAATTATGTACCTTCGCTCTATATTTTACGGGGCGAATGGGGGCCGTGGATCCTTGCGGCGACGGCGGGGGCGGCGGCGGTATGCTTAGCCGCAAGCCTGCGGTTCTGGCTGTTCGGCATCACGAAATATCAAAGCACAGGAAGCTAAGCGCACAGGGAGAGTAAGAACGGAAGGCCGTAAGTACAAGGAAGCTAGTGCGTACGAGTAAGTGAAGGCATGCTGTGTATAAGTCAGTGAAGGCATGCTGCGTAAGGGTAAGCGAAGGCATACAGGACGAAAAGGAGGAGCGGCTTATGATCGAAGCCAGCCATTTATATAAGGAGTTCAAAACACCCGTCGTGCGGGAGGGAAAGCTGTCCGGCCTGCGTACGCTGTTTTCGCGGGAATACCGGCTGAAAGAGGCGGTCCGGGGCATCAGCTTCAACATCGAGCGCGGGGAGTTTGTCGGTTATATCGGTCCCAACGGCGCAGGTAAGTCGACGACGATCAAGATGCTCACCGGCATTTTGCATCCGACCTCAGGCACGGTTATGATCGGCGGCCTCAATCCCCATCGCGACCGGCGGCGGGCCGTTCGCAGGTTGGGTGTCGTGTTCGGACAACGCAGCCAGCTGTGGTGGGATTTGCCCGTGAAGGATTCCTACGACATCCTAGCGGAAATGTACGGCGTAAGCCCGGCGGAAAAACGGGAGCGCCTGGACCGGTTTGCCGAGCTGCTGGACCTGCACGAATTTTGGATGACGCCGGTGCGCAAGCTGTCGCTGGGCCAGCGGATGCGGGCGGACATTGCGGCCGCCATGCTGCACGATCCGGATTTGCTGTTCCTCGACGAACCGACGATCGGCCTTGACGTGCACGCCAAACGCAACATCCGCCAGTTTTTGCAAACCTTGAACAAGGAATTCGGGAAAACGATCCTGCTTACCACGCACGACATGGACGATATCGAGCAGCTCTGCAGCCGCGTGATGGTGATTAATCACGGGCAGCTCGCCTATGACGGGACGATCCGCGCGCTGCGGGACATGATCGGCTTGCCGACGGTCATCCGCGTAAAGTTCCGGGGCGTGTTTCGGATGCCGGAGGGATGGAGAGAGGCGCGACATGTTGCCTCGAACCCGGGGGAAGGGATCAAGGCGCGGCATGTTGCCGGGAACCAGGAGGAAGGGTTCGAGGTACGGCATGTTGCAGGTTCCCCGGATGGCGCTGCCTCGGCCGGATTCGTTCGGGCGACGGCGGGTCCGCAGGCCGTTCGGGCCACGTTCGCCCCGTCCGGCCTGCCGTTTCGCGTCACAGGCATAGAGGAGAACACGGTCGTCATCGAAGCCGACCGGCGCGAGATCGGGACCATGGAGATCATCCGGGAGCTTGGCGGCTGGGGAGAAATCGACGACGTCGACATGGAGGAGCCCGATTTCGAGGAGGTTATCCGCAGCTTTTCGGCGTCGTAGGTATCGCTGAGCTGCTGCTGGCAGTGGCAAAACGAGCTAAAAGGGCTAATAAGGTCCGCTGTATCCGTTGCATGCTACAGATTACACTAGTGTTTGCTCCGATACTTTTCAGATTTCCCGCAATTGCTAAGTTTTCGAGCCGATATTACACCTGCTGAGAATCTAACGGTTGTTGCAGCTGCTATTTTACGAAAAAAGATCTTTTTAAAGGCCTAAAGCCGAGATCAGTGCTTGACAAAATAAGCGTCTTGGTATCCCTGCATGCTGCTTTGCACGATTATTCCTTTTGTTCAGGGGGGAGAGGGTGAGGGCTAATCTCGGTCCTTTCATTTTCCCGGTGTCTTGCCCTATTCCTCCCTTCAGGTCTGCTTCACTTCTCCAACCTCCTTCTCACAAGCCTGTCTAACGATCTGGAACTAATGATCTCGAACTAATGATCTCGAACATGTCCGCTGCTCCCAAACCTATTTTCCTCTCCTAAATTCTCTTCCTCTCTGCTTCCGGATCAAATGGGATAATCGTGCAAAGCGTCCGGACAGCGGATGTTGATCTGCTCTAATCTGAGTCAAATAGCCGGGTTTTAGCTAAATAAGCGCTAAGGCAACCGTTAGAATAGATCTTCCGGCTGGGGAGTTGGATAGATACGGCGAATCTCCCATAAACTATGTTCGATCAGAGGAAAAATTAATGAAGAAGCAGGCTATGAGTTACGAAGTGATAGTTACGAAGTGGTAGTTACAAAGTGATAGGAGTGAAATTGTGAAGAAAATAGGGCATGTTACGTTGCTGGTGAAAAATTACGATGAAGCGATTGAGTTCTACACGAAGAAGGCGGGTTTCGTCCTGCTGACGGATAACGCGTTCGGAGGCGGGATGCGTTGGGTGACCGTCGCCCCGGCTCAAGATGCCGGAACGGCGATCGTTTTTGTCGAGGCCGACACGGCGGACAAAGCGGATAGGGTCGGCAGCCAGGCGGCCGGTCACGTTTTTCTGACCGTTCAGACTGAGGATTGCTATCGCGATTACGAGCATATGAAGGCAAACGGGTCAAATTTTTCGGTGAGCCAAAGGAAGTGCCGTGGGGGATCGAGGTCGTGTTCGAGGATCTTTACGGAAATCGCTTGGACCTGGTCCAGCATAACGGAATGTAGAAATGCAGCAAAATGCAAGGCGGCCTTGGCTTAAATCGCTCGAGCCAAGGCCGCCCTTTTTTTTCTGCTTATTTGATTTTGATCGTGTGAACGGCGGTGCCGGTAGCTCCGTCATTATCGGTGACCGTCAGCGTCACGGTGTAGGTTCCGGCGCGGTCAAAGCGATGCTTTACTTTCGCGCCGGACGCGCTGCCGCCGTCGCCGAACTGCCAGCTGTAGCTGACGATGCGGCCGTCCTCGTCCGAGGAACGTCTGCCGTCGAATTCAACCTGCTTTCTCTTCTGCGCGCTATTAGCGGCCTTGATCACGGCTTTGGGAGCCAAATTGTCGTCCGGGGGATTTTGCCCGGGGTCATCCGGGTCTTCCCCGGGATTTTCCCCGGGGTCCTCGCCCGGATCTTCACCCGGCGGGTTGCCGCCCGGCGCGGCGACGAACAATCGGCCCGGGGCCTGGAAGTCGCCGGCGTTCCCGGCTTCGTCCCGCACGCTGACGACGATCACTCCGCCGTCAAGCACAAGCGATGCCGGCGTGACATAAACGCCCTCATAATGCCCCGGGAAGGTTTCTTCCAGGGCGATTCCGTTGCCGCCGCTTCCCGCCAGCGCCACCGGCAGCTCGATGCGGAACGAGGCATCAAGTCCCGGAACGCTGTCAAAAGCTACGGTAAGCGGTTCACCGGCGGTCAAATGCACGTCTTCGGCCGGGGAGAGGCCCGTGATTTCGGGCAGCTCGAGATCGACATAAACGGCGCGGGTGACCGTCGTTTCGTTGCCGGCCCGGTCGGTGGCCGTGACCGTAACGATATTTTCGCCGGCATTTATCAAAATGCGGTGGGCGAAGGAGCCTGCGTCTCCGGCGGCAACCTCAGCGCCGTTAACGGTCAGCTTGCTCAGATAATCGTCTAGGGCGGTACCGGCCACATTCAGCACTTCCGAATTGGTGCGGAATCCGTCCCGCGGCGATACGACGTCGAGCTGCGGTGCGTCGCTGTCAAGCGTCACCGTCCGCGGGAGCGAACGGTCGGTCGTTTTGCCGTTCACCACGACCTCCGCGCTCAGCTCGTTCGCGCCGGGATGCAGCTTGGTATTCAAGCTGAACCGCCCGTTCTCCACAGTCGCCGTACCGGCCGGTTCCGTGCCGTTGTACAGCTTAATCGTCGCTTCATTGGCCGGCGACGTTCCCGTTACGGCAATCGTCGGCTGGTTCGTAAAGGAGCCGGCCGCCGGCGAGGTAATCACCGGCGCGTTCACCGGGTAGCGGACAATGGCGCGGATCATAAAGTTGCCGTCCTCTTCCTTCGTCTGGCTCCAGACGCCGCTGACCCGCTGCCAACTGCGGCCGGCGTGCGGACCGTTCTCATCTGCCGCGAGGCCCGGCGCGCTGGTGCCCGCCAACGTTTGGATATAGACGATGTAGAAGTCGCCTTCGACCGTCACCGGCTCCGGCAATTCCAGCGTCGTCCACCGGTCGTTGCGCAGCGCCGTGCCGTCAAACGGTCCTGCCAGCTGGCGGCCCGGCGAGCCGTCCGGTCCGGAGGCGTCGAATACCGCATACTGGAACGCCGTTCCGCCCGGTACGGGCCATTCCTCGTTCCAGAACCGGATGGAGGCGCCGGTCACTTGCGCAGCGCCGGATTCCGGCGTCATCCGCACCGCCCAGGCGTTGCCTGCGGAGTTAAAGGACCAGGCGTTTTCCGCCGTGCCGTCGTCGTAGCCGATTTCGCCCGGGAAGCCGATGAACGGCTTGAGCGCGAGCGATCCGTCGGCGCTGCCGTCCGGCGGCACGGTTATGGTGATTGTGCCGCTGTAATAGTCGCGCGCCGACACCGACAGCGTGTACGTTCCTTCCAGCACTTCCAGCGAGAAGCCGCCGTCCTCACCGGTGCGCAGCGGGGCGATGGCCGCGTCCTCAAGCACGATTACGGTAGCGTCCGCGATCGGCTCGCCGCTGCGTTCGTCGCTAATCGTGCCGGCGATTTGCCCTTTCGGGATCGCCTGCAAATTGAAGTTAGCCTTCGCGTTCTTCTGATCTTCAATCGAGACCGGCAGTGTTTGTGGATAATAGCCGTAGGCTTCCGCCTTGAGCGTATAGTTGCCGGCCACATGGGTCAGGCTGTATTTTCCGGTCGCGGGGTCCGTTTTCACGGAACGTCCCGTTTCCACCACCGTCACGGTTGCGCTGGCCGGCAGGCTGCTGACGCCGACTTCACCGCTCCCCTGCGCTTTGCCGACAGCGGCATTATATTCGCTTTTGGTGGTGCGGATCAGCTTGTAGGCGGGACCGGGTTTGTCGGCCTTGGATTTTTGCGGGGTGATCTCGTCAACCACGTCTTGGGCAGCCTTCGTTGCCGGCGTATTTACGCTGAGCACCTGAACGTTGTCGATATACCAGCCCGCCTTGGCAACACTGTTATCCGTCTTCAGCCGGAAGCGGATTTTCGCCGCTCCGCCGGCATACTCGTCCAGGCTGTAGTATACGGGGCTCCACTGCTTGCCGTTCGTGCTGTGCGAAAATCTGCCCAGCTGGGCCCAGGTCGCACCGCCGTCGGAGCTAGCTTCCACGTATCCGAAATCATAGTTGCTTTCGATTTCAAACCAGTGGTCGAAGGCCAGCGTGGCATTGTCCACCCCGCTCAGATCGATGGCCGGAGACACGAGCGAGTAATCCGCTCCATTCGCGTAGGTATCGTCGAGATCCGTGCCCCACACGTTCGGGGGAGATACGGCGCTGCTCGGGCCGGGGGCGGACGGTGTGCCGCGTTCCCATTCGTCCTGCGTGCCGCTATGGGTCCAGCCGCCGTCGTCGGCGCCGTCAAAATCGTCGCTGAACAGGCTGACCGGACGTTCGATCGTCAGGGCGATTTCATTTGATTTTTCGCTTTCGTTGCCGCTGTAATCGATTGCGGCGACGGCGTAGTAATACGTGGCGCCGGTCGCGGTGGAAGCGTCTGTATAAGCCGTTTCCGCCGTCGTGGCGATCGCTTCGTAGCCCGTTCCCGAAGTTACGGAGCGATATACGGTGTATTCCTTCACGTCTTCATCGGCCGGGGCGGACCAGGAAAGCTCCGCGCTGCCGACGAAATTGACGGAACCGCTAAGCCCGCCGGGAGCCGCCGGAGCCACGTCGTCCGGAGCTTGCAGAGACAGGTCGTCAAGATACCAGCCGGCTTTTTGCACCGAACCGTCGGACGTTAAATTGAATTGCAGATAAACCTGCTGGCCGGCATAGGGGCGAAGGTCGATATACTGCGTCTTCCAGCCGCCGCTCGTTCCCGTAAATTCGGCCGCCGGCGCGAAAGCGTAATCGCTCTCCTCGGAAGCGATATACACCGTGCCGTAATCCCGGTTGTTTTCAAGATCGTACCAATGTTTAAAAGAAAGCAGCGCCCCTTCCGGGCTTCCGGTCAGATCGATCGGGGGCGCCAGCAGGTAGGAGTTGGCGTTCGCGGAATAGGTGCCGCTCAGGTTCGTGGCGTACACTTTTTCCCCCGAATAGGCGCTGCCCGGGCCGCTGACCGGCGCTCCCCAGGCCCATGTGTTTCCCGTTCCGCCGGAGGCGTACCCGATCACACCGGTCTCAAAATCCTGCTCGTATCCGGGCTGAATCCCGGCCGACACGGTCACGGAATACGGGGCGGTATCAAAGCCGTTGCCCCCGTAATCGCTGACCCTGATGTAATATTCGAGCCCCGCGGTTCCGACCAAGAAGGACGGGACGGTGGCTTCATAGACGCCGTCCTGGCTCGTCCCCGACACGCGCTTCGCAGGCAGGTATAAATAATGCTCGGTTCCCGCCTCCCGGGCGTAAAATTCAACCGAAGTCACGGCGACATTATCGGCCGCATGGGCGGTTAACGTTACGTCGAAACCTTCATATATTAAAGAAGGGGGAGTATGCTCCAGCACCGGTTCTACGAAATCGTCGCCGGCGGTGACGACCCGGCCGGACACCGTTCCGACCCCTTCGAGCACGGAACCGACAGCGTCCAGCGCGTTGACGATGCCATGGCCGTATCCGTTGTTCGGCGTGTTCGGGAACTGGCTGTCCGTGCGCGGCGTCGCCGTGCTGGTGAGGACTTCTTCGAGCTGGTCGACCGTCAGCGAATGGTTGGCCTGCAGCAGCAGCGCGGCGATCGCGGTCGTATGCGGGCCGGCCATCGAGGTGCCGTTCCAGCCGCCTTCATAACCGCCTCCGGGTACGGAGGAGCGGATGTTGACGCCCGGCGCGGATACCTCCGGCTTGATCTCGCCGTAAGGCGAGGGGCCAAGCAGGGAGAAATCGGCCAGGTTGCGGTTGATGTCCGTCGCCCCTGTGGCGAATGCCTCCGGATAGTTGGCCGGATTGGCGACGGAACCGGGCCCTCCGGGATTGTCTTCATCTACGTTCCCGGCTGAAAATTCAGGGAAGATCTGGGCGTCCCGCCAGGCCTGTACGACCGGACGGTACCATTCATCCAGCCCAGAGCCGCCGCCCCACGAGTTGTTGACAACGTCGGGAGCGAGCTCGGGATGGAGGTTGCCTTCCGCGTCTACCGGAGCGAGCAGCCATTGCCCGCCGTCCAGGATGATGGCGTCGGTGGTCGACGGGTTAAAAATGCGCACCGCGATCCATTTTGCCCCGGGCGCTACGCCGATCTGGTTCGAGCCGTCCGGCTCCGATCCGACCATCGTGCCCATCGTGTGGGTGCCGTGCCCGTTGGTATCCGCCGGCAGCGAGGCGTGACTGTGCGGATCGTACCAGTTCAGCTCGGGATCGACGATGTTTCCGGACGCGTCGAACCCGCGCCATTTAGCGCGCAAAGCCGGATGGGTGTATTCCACGCCGGTGTCGAGATTGGCGACGACGATTCCCGATCCGTCAATGCCTTGGGCCCAAACCTCAGGGGCGTTGACCTGGGCGATGTTCCATTCGACGCTGCTCGGCTTGACGGCCGCCCCTCCGGCATTATCGGCCGCGGCATCCTTGACGGATGTCCCTTGACCGGCCGCCGCCTCCTGCTTGTCGATTTCCACCTTATCCAGAAACCGTTCTTCGTTGGGGAGAATCTTTTCTACTTCCGGAAACAGGGCGATTTGATCAAGCACCTCTTTTGTGCTTGTCACCGCCATGGCGTTTACGATAAAGTAGCTTTTATAATCCTTAACTTCTCCGGACTTTTGCTCCTGCCTCAAATAGTTATCCAGGCTGAACTGGGTGCGTGAAGCCGTTTCGCGCAGTGCGCTGATGACGGAAGTCCGGGCCGACATTTTGGCGGCCGAAGGCGTCGCTTTTTCGATTGCGGCTTTGTGCAGGGCCAGCTTGGAAACGGAGGCCGTATCGGTCTGTTCTTTTAATTTGACGAGATAAGTCACGTAATCGTCCTGCTTGAACTGCGTCGTCAGTTTGGCATCGATCTTGGCTTCAGCGATGTGCGGCGAGTTGGATTTTAAACTGGTTTTGGCCGCCGCGCCGTTGTTTTCGGCATAGGTCGCAGGAACAAAAGTAAGCACAAGGAGGATCGACATACCGAGTGAGAAATTTTTACGGAATCTTTTGAATCGGATCAACTTCTTCACTCCCTCTTCTAGGTTAATGGTTCCTTCGGAACATCCTCTTGTGGCAGCACGGAGAATTGCCGGCTGTCAGTTAAAACCGGAGACGACCTGAGAGACTTGCGAAAAAAGACATGACATTTATCGTAATTCCAAGCATCACCTCCTTTCATGGGAGAAAAATTAACACTAGTTGCCGTTGAGTTGAAAAAGCGAGCCGCTTCGGGCAGCGGGGAGCAAACGCTTGGCGGCCGGGCCCGGTTTATACGGCAAGCCGATTAGGACATAACCAAAACGTGAAGCGGAAAACAGTGAGGTATCGGCGATAAATTCAAGCTTTCGTTGAACTGCCGATGGGGTTGAGGCCGGTTGAATTATAAATTCGATATGAAAAGTAGGTTATTTTCAATAAAAAATAAAAATAGGTAAATACTGGATTGTTTTGAAATAGTATATCTATGAAAATGAAAATGCACAAGTAGAATTTTATGAAAATATACATATACTCATAGAAAAATAGGAATATTTTACTATATTATTTGGCATCTAGTTGAATTTGTATGTTAGCTATATTGACATATGGTGCTTTTCGTTTTACATTAATTACAAAATGATATCGCGCGAATGAGGGTCATGGGAGAGTCCGCTTTGGAGGCGGCACCGAAGGAGCAAATAGCCGGCCATGCGGGGCGGCTTTGAATCTCTCAGGTACAAGGACCATGGCCTGACGCGACTCTGGAGAGAGCGAAAGCCACCCAAGGGGTACGTGGTTCCGGCCAACGGAAGCATCAAACTCTCAGGTAACGGGGACAGAGAAAAGGCTGCAAGCCTTTTTTCTGTCCTTTTTGGCGCTTGGAGGGCATCGGGTATTTTTCCTACATAGGCATCGAATCTTGAATTCAGCCTGGCCCAAGCCTTCGCTTCGCTGCTGAAAACCGACCTTTTTGAACACGCACTAATAGGGAAAGCTGAAAGTAAGATTTTTGCGAAATGGTGAAAACAAAGATATGGGGAACGGGGAAGATGACCATGCGGTTTAAAAATGTATTTTCGATAATTGGTCCGGCGATGATCGGACCGTCCAGCTCCCATACCGCGGGGGCGGTACGGATCGGGCGTTTTGCGCGGCAGCTGTTGGGGGAGTCGCCCGCCGAAGCGCATATCTGCTTCTACGGATCGTTTGCGGAAACGTATCAGGGGCATGGCACGGATCTGGCCGTCGCCGGCGGGATATTGGATTATCGCACGGATGACGAGCGCATCCGGGAGTCGCTGCAAATCGCGGAAGAAACGGGGATAAAGCTTGACTTTACGACCGGCGTTCAGCCGGGGGCCCATCCCAATACGGTAAAAATCGCACTGGCCGGCGAAAACCGCAAGGTCGAGGTGACGGGCGCGTCGATCGGCGGCGGGAACATTGCGATCCAGGGCATCAACGGGTTTGAGGTCAAGTGTTCGGGCGAGCTGCCGACGCTTGTGATCGAGCATGCCGACCGCCAGGGCATGTTGGCCGGCATCACGGCGCTGTTCAGCCGGGCGGACGTGAACATCGGCTATATCATAACCGACCGGAAGGGCAGGACCGAAGAAGCCTTGACCGTCGTCGAGGCGGATGGGGCGATTCCGGACGCGCTCATCGAAGCGGTCGAAAAGCTTCCGCACGTGAGCCGGACGGCTTACATCGATTTAACGTAAAGCGTTTGACATCAAAGTGAAGGGGTAGATAAACATGCGTTTTCGGAATTTGCGGGAGCTCGTCGCTTTGTGCGATAAGGAGGTCCTGACGATTTCGCAGGTGATGCTGCAGGATCAGGCGGCGGAAAGCGGCCAGAGCGAAGCGGAAATCATGGCGGCGATGGCCGAGTATTATCAAATTATGAAGGAAGCGGTACGCCGAGGATTGACGGAGGAAATTACCTCGACGAGCGGGCTGACGGGCGGCGATGCCAAAAGGGTGAACGAATACCGCGGCAGCGGGGAGCCCGCCGCGGGGGACATCGCCTGTCAGGCCATGGCTTACGCTTTGGCGGTCTCCGAGGTCAACGCCTCGATGGGGCGGATCGTGGCCACCCCGACGGCCGGATCCTGCGGCATCATCCCGGGGGTGTTCGTCAGTGCGCAGGAACGTTTTGGCTGGGAGGATGAGCATCTGGTGCGAGGTTTGTTCTGCGCCGGGGCGATCGGGTACGTCATCGCCAACAACTCGTTTATCTCCGGCGCGGAAGGCGGATGCCAGGCGGAAATCGGCTCGGCGATCGGCATGGCGGCGGGCGCGATGGTCGAGCTGCGCGGGGGAACGCCGGAGCAGGCGGTGCACGCCGTCGGTCTGGCGCTGAAAAATACGCTGGGCCTGATCTGCGATCCGGTCGGCGGCCTGGTTGAAATCCCCTGCATCGTCCGCAACGGCTTCGGGGCGGTCAATGCGCTGGCGGCCGCGGATATGGCGCTTGCCGGCGTGCGCAGCGCGATTCCGTCCGACGAAGTCATCGACGTCATGCTGGAGGTCGGCTCCGCGATGCCCAGCCGGCATCGGGAAACGGCCCAGGGCGGCCTGGCCCAAACGCCGACCGGCCGC
The DNA here is from genome assembly GCF_900454495.1 of Paenibacillus macerans. NCBI lineage: Bacteria > Bacillati > Bacillota > Bacilli > Caryophanales > Paenibacillaceae > Paenibacillus > Paenibacillus macerans. Next base: position 3,575,048 of record NZ_UGSI01000001.1, on the reverse strand, counting down.
AAAATCATGAAAGAGCTGCGAAACCGGAAAAAATGAGCAGGCAGAGTCCCGCCCTTTGTACGATAGGGCCGGGACTTTTTTGGTTGAGATGTTCGTTACGGGAAGACTAGCCTTTGAGGCGCTTTCGCAGCTAAACGTATGACAAAAACCAGGCGCCGCCAGGGGCCTGGTTTTTGTCAAGTTGAATAACGTTATTCAGTCTCTTTATTGTCCGGCAGCGTGATGTTCACCGGCAGAGTCGGCGCTAACAGCCGGCTACAGCCAACAATTGATCTTCAAGCCTTCAAAATAGCGGCACATTAAGAATATTCCCTATCTCTCGCAAAAAAGTAGTAACACGATAAAATCACCAAATATTAATCAATAAAAAGCGAAAACGAGTAATAAAAAAATCGCGCAACACGGAACGGGAAAATTTTTTAAAGGTTTTTTGCAAAAAATACCTTGCCATTCGTCTGTGGAAGGAGTAAAGTAAAAATCGACCAATTGACTATATTCTTATTTTGGTCAATCAGTCATTTTCGCGAAAGGAGGCGCTATGGGGATTGGCTCAAATCAACCGTCGGGAAATGGTGATTGAAGCCGCCGTGAAATGTTTTTCGCTGTTTGGCTATAAGGCGACGACGATGGATCAAGTGGCCAAAATCGCCAATGTAGCCAAGGGGACTATATATACATTTTTCTCCAACAAAGAAGAGCTGTTCGATGAAATTCTCCGTTCCATCATTGCGGAGATGAAGCGGCTCACGGCGCAAAAGGTGGATGAGAATAAGCCTTTTTTCGAGAATCTCTTTCAAAGCATGGATGCCTTGCTGGAGTTCAGAAGCGAGCATGAGCTGCTGGCCAAATTGTTTCAGGAGGTGCGTAATTTCGGCACCCAGCAGGCGCGGGAAGGTTTGGAAAAAATCGAAAGCGCCATTCTGGATTATTTGGAGCGGCAAATTACGCTGGCTGGACAGCGCGGTGAAATTCATGCTTTTGATCCGAAAGTGATCTCTTTCGTCATGCTGAAGCTGTACATAGCGTTAACGTTGGATTGGAACAAAAACCACGAGCCGCTGGAGAAGGAGCGAATCAAGGAATCCATGCGGATTTTTCTGGCGGGAGGCCTGTCGGCCGAGCGGCCGCGCATGAACCATTAACAGTTCAAACTTAAGTGAGATGATATTTGGAGGAGTAGAGGAAGATGGAAAAGTTAAGAGCACTGATACCCAGGTTGTTGATTTATGTTGCGATCGTTCTGCTCATTGCGGGCGGAATCTGGATCCTGAACTCGAACCAGATTACCTCAGGCAGCGAAAAAGAGAATCGCCCGACGGCGTTTATCGAGGCTGATCAATCGAGCGCGAGCTTTAAAGTCGGGGGACGGATCGTCGAGCTGTTGGCGGAGGAAGGCGATGAGGTGAAAAAGGGGGATATCCTGGCCCAGATCGAAAGCGATGAGGTCAAAGCCAAGGTATCCCAGGCCCAGGCGGCGGTGGCCGTGACCGAAGGCCAGATCGGGCAAGCGGCAGCTTCCGTAAATGCGGCGAAATCGAAAAAAGCGGAGGGTGAAAGTGCCGTTTTCCTGACGGCGGAAACGATCGACAAACAGATCGCGCAGGCGCAGGCGGTGGTTCAGGCGGCCCAGGCCAAGGTTAATGGGCTCAAAGCGGGAGCGCGCCCGCAGGAGCTGAAGCAGGCGAAAGTCCAAATGGAAGCGGCCAAAAAAGCTTACGACATCGCCAAGGACAATTTGCAGCGGACCACAGGCTTGTTTGCCGAAGGGATAGTCAGCCAAGCCGATTTTGACAAAGTGAACTTGTCCTATACGCAGGCAGAAGCGTCTTACAACGCCGCGGTCGAGCAATACAACATGGCGAAAGAAGGCGCCCGGCAGGAGGAGATCGATGCTGCCGAAGCCCAGCTTGAGCAGGCGAAAGCGGCTTTGGCGCTGGCCGAGGCCAACAAGGCGCAAATTGAAATCAAGCGCCAGGATGTGGACGCGGCCGTGGCGATGATCGAGCAGGCCGAGGCGGCCCAGCGGACGGCCGAGTCCGGCAAGAAGCAAGCCGCCGCAGCGCTGAAGGAGGCCCAAACCTATCTGGGCTACACCAAGCTGATCGCTCCCGTAGACGGGGTAATCGTGTCCCAATCGGCGGAGCTCGGCGAAATCGTAGGTTCCGGGTTCCCCGTATTTACGATTCAGCAGACCGAAGCGGTCAAGACGGCGAAATTTTATTTGCCCGAAACCGAGATGGCCGGCCTGAAAAAAGGCGATATCGTAAACGTGAAACTCGTTGCCGACGGCAGCATGCAGAAGGCCAAGGTCGTTACGATAGCGCAGGCGGCGACGTTCGCTTCGCAAAAAGCGACGCAGAATACCGGGGACCTGGACATCCGCTCCTTCGGCATTAAAGTTCAGTTCATCGATTTGCCGGACACCGCCGCGACCGGGATGACCGTGGAATGGTACGGCAAGGACGGCGGAACCTCCGGGGGGCAGGCGGGAACTGAGGAATCGCCGGGCAAAGCGGACAAAGCGGACAAAGCGGACAAAGCGGGTGAAGCCCAGTGAACGATAGGCTTACGATAGGCTCTATGCTGGCGGAAGAGTGGAAAAATATTTTCAAGGACCGGGTGATCTTCGTCATCCTGCTGATCGGGCCGATTTTTTATACGTTTTTTTTCGCCTCCCTTTACAGTCATCGGGCGGTTTTGGAAATTCCCACGCTCATTTACGATGAAGATCAGAGCCAGTTAAGCCAACAAATCATCCAGGCGCTGGATGCGCATCAGTCGATCAAAGTCGTCGGGGAAGTCCATTCGAGCCGGGAACTACGGCAAGCGATCGATAACGGCGAAGCCAGAGCCGGGGTGATCATCCCGGCCGATCTGGAAGCCAAGCTGAAGCGGGGAACGCCGACGCCGATCGTCGCCGCGGTGGACGGCACCAACCTGATGATCACGAACGCCGTCGTCAAGGGCGCCAACGAAGTGGTCACGACGTACAGCTACGGAACGACGACCAAAAGGCTGCAGCAGCAAGGAATGAAGGATGAACAGGTGAGCGCGACCTTATCGATCATCCCGTTTACCTCGCGTACACTTTATAACCCGACCTATGATTACGTGGATTTCCTCGTCACCGGGATGGCTGGAACGACGCTGCAGCAGGTCATGTTTATGGCCGTCGGGATGGCGGTCGCCCGGGAAAAGGAAGAGCGGACCTGGAGCCGCTTCGCCGTGTGGAAGAGAAGCCCGTGGAAAATCATGTTCGTCAAAATGTTTCCGTATTGGCTTATCGGTATTTTGAACGTCTTCGTCGTCATGGCGATTCTCACCTCCGTGTATGAGCTGTCGTTCCGCGGGTCGGCGTGGTCGATTTTGCTGATCGCCGTAGTCTTCTCTTTTGCCGTGGCGTCCGTCGGTTATTTGCTCAGCCTGATTGCTCCCAACAAAATCACGGCGTTGCAAATTTCCATGCTGGTCGCGCTTCCTTCTTTTTCGCTGTCGGGACATTCCTGGCCGATGGAGGCGATGCCCAAATTTCTGCAGGTGATCGCCCACGGCCTGCCGCTGACCTATTTTCTCGAGGCGGTGCGCGCGGTGATGCTGAAGGGGCTGACGACCGCCCAAGTTTTGAAGGATTGCATAGCGACCGGTTTGATCGGTTTGATCACATTGCTGGCATCGCTGCTTTATTCCCGATTTGTATCGTTCAGACATACTGCGGATCACGATGCGGACCAGGTGCTGGCGCCGCCGGCTCCGGCGTTCGCGGAATCCTCGCAGCCCCCGGTAATGGCGGCCCAAACGACGACAACGCCAATGTAGGATGTACGATGCACTAATTTTTCCAAAAGGAATATGTATGGAGCAGTCGAGATGGGAGGAAATCGATACAAATACGGCCGGCCATGACGGCAAGGATTTCCTCGACGTCAGCACGCGATCACCGAAATGCAGGTCGAGCAACTGCTTGTCGAACATCGCTCGTGGTGCCGGGAGTGACCGTGGCCGCTAACCTAACAGTACAATTCTAGTCTAGTTCTAAAAGTTCCGCTATTTTGCGCGTTTCAACCGGTATCGCCAAATTAGCGGAACTTTTTGTGTCTATTTTGGGGGAGAGGCGATTTGGGAGTTGGGCGAAACGTTTGGTAAAGCGAGAGTGACGAGCTTCTACGATCAGACAGAAGTGGTGTTTCATTGTTATAGGCCATCAGCCCGACCTAAATCAACTGCCAAACGAATTAAAGTATTCTTTTCTTGGGGTGGGAGGCAGATCAACACTTACTGTCCCGGGCGCTTTGCACGATTATCCCCTTTGATCAGGTAGCAGAGAAACAGGCAAGCTCGGGAGAAGAAATTATTTGGTGGAGAAGCAGATAGGTTTGAGATAATTTAGACGGGCTTAGGAAAAGGAACCAGGTTTAGGGGAGGTGAAACAGACCGGACGGGAGATCAAGACAGGGGTTAAGGACAAGACGCGCGGGAAACGAAAAGACCGTGATTTTGCTGTAGCCTGAACCCTTCCATCTGGAGCAACGCTCGCACTCTTCATGCTAACCCACATCAATCAAATTGATCCGCATTAAGCTAACCCTTCCGTTCCAGCGTCCCGATCAGGCCTCAGCCGCAAGGGGCTGGTTCGGTTGGCGCGCGATCAGCTTACGGTAAGGGATCGCCGGAATCGCCACACACATCTGCAGCAACTTCTGCCGCATCGTTTCTTCCGCTCCGTGCAGTCCTCCGGGCAGGCGCAGTCGGCGGCGTCCGGTGTATTCGTTCAGGTACGCCTGCAGATGCTTCAGTCCCAAGGCTCCATACGTACTCTTCAGCGATTCCCACGCCTCTCTCACCACTCTCCGCAAAGGCGCACACAGCCGAAAGGCCTGAGGGAACAATTGTACCACCGATGTACAGACATCCACATGCCCGCTAATAAACGCGGTTAGATCGTGACGGTTTGCCCTCTTTTCGCCTCCCCGCTTATTTGGCACCAGGCGGATTTTGACCTGCTCCGGCTCGCCCGACTCCGTGACCGTGCAGCCGGCCACGACCGCCGAGGCGTACGGATGCGAAAGCTGACACTGGGACGGATTACGCCCATACTGATCGCTGTTTACCTTCACGTCTCCAGAGAGCAGCTCCCGGGCATCGAACTCCCCTACGGAATGACGTATTTTGTGCAGCATTGACCAGGCGGTCTTGTAGGTGACCCGGATCACCTGGCGCAGCCGCAGCGCCGAGATGCCGCCCTCAAGCAGGAACAACTCCAGCGCCTGGAACCACTTCACCAGGGGCAGATGCGTTCCTTCAAAAATCGTGCCGACCAAAGGCGATGTTTGATGCTTGCACTTTCCGCACTCGAACAAAGGGATATGCCGGGAAGTCAGACGGCTGCACCGGGTGTGAGCGCAGCGCGGGCAGACGAAGCCGCTGGGCCACTTCATCGCGATCAGCGCTTCCATGCAGTCCTGCTCGCTGTTAAAACGGCTGCTGAATAGCTGAAGTTCCGTTCCCGTATTGACTTCCATATCCGCTCGTCCCCCCGAATCAAGAATATACGAACATAGGTTCCATTTATTTCATTATAGCAAACGTACGTTCTCTTATCAAGCCAAAAATCTCACCTGAACCGCCTCATTTTTTCTTCATCTTTTTTGTTTTGTTCTTCTCTCTTTTTTGGAACCCTGCTCTAGCCCCCCCTGCTCCCTGCTCCCTGCTCCTGAACGAAGGGGATAATCGTGCAAAGGCAGCAGCAGGCAGGGACACCAAGACACGAACCCTTTAGATAGCCCCTCACCTGGTGTCGATTTGTGACACTGTTCGAAACGGCTACTGTGCAAAAGATGCACGCTCACTAGCACCGCGACCGCTGCGCTTAGTTTTCTGTAACCAATCTATCACCTTTGTAATTGTACCATTGTGTATAATTGATTCCAGTCTAAGCATGACGGCGGAAGGAAGGGGAGCATACATATACCATGACGACCATTCTGATCGTGGAAGACGATATGAGCTTGAACAAGGGGATTGCGTTAACGCTGGCCCAGGACGGGATTTCGATCGAACAGGCCTATGATTTGGCCGGCGCGGAGCGGCGGCTTGCCGCAGGGGGCGTCGATTTGATCGTGCTCGACGTGAATTTGCCGGACGGGAGCGGGCTTGATTTTTGCGAAAAAGTAAGGGCGGGGTCGCGCGTGCCGGTTATTTTTTTGACCGCCAACGATATGGAGTCGGACATCGTCATGGGCTTTGAGCTCGGCGGGGACGATTACATCACCAAGCCGTTCAGCCTGATGGTGCTGCGCTCCCGGGTGATGGCGGTGCTGCGCCGCTGCGATTTCGGACAGGAGGACAAGGCGGCGATTCCGCCGTTTCTGTTCGACTTCGGGAGAATGGATTACCGCAAGCAGGGGCAAAGCATCAGCCTCAGCATTACGGAGCAGAAGCTGCTGAAAACGCTGGTGGCCAACCGGGGGCAAATCTTGACGCGGGAGCAGCTGATGGACGCCGTGTGGTTGCGGGAGGCCGAATTTGTGGACGAGAACGCCCTGACGGTGACGATTAAAAGATTGCGCGCCAAAATCGAAGACGACCCGTCCGCGCCGAAGTACATCAAAACCGTATACGGTCTCGGATACATGTGGGCCGACGCGGGGGTGCGGCGATGAGCGGCGGCGGAATTGGCAGAGCAACCGGCCAAGGTCGATCCAGCGCGCAAGCCGGCTCCCGAGGCCGGAACGCCCTTGCTTTTGCCCCGGTCTATGCGGCGTACGGGACATTGTTCGGCCTGCTGGTGCTGGGCTACCCGGTTGCGGCCCGGTATTTGGCCGGCGAGGTGTTCGGCCCGCCGCTCTGGTTGCCCGTTTCCTTTGCCGCAGCGATGTTCCTGGCCGCCATCTCCTTCGCCCTGGTCCTGAGGGCCAGAGCGGCGGCCGCGATCCAAGCGGCCTTCGACATTGTGGACGCGGCGATCGGCGGCCGGCAGCGGCTCACCGGCTACGCGGAAACGAATCTTTCCGCGTTGGAAAACAAAGTGTTCCGCTATGTCGAGCTGACCCGGGCGCGCGAGCGGCAAATCGAAACGGAACGGAGCAAGATCAAAACGCTGATCTCCGACATTTCGCACCAGACGAAAACGCCGCTCTCAAGCATCATGCTGTACAGCGAACTGCTGGAAGAAGTCCCGGCTCTGCCCGAGGCTGCCCGCCAGTATGCGGCTCAGATCAAGCTCCAAGCGGCGAAGCTGGACTGGCTGATCGGCTCGCTGGTCAAAATGTCCCGGCTGGAGGCAGGCATGATCTCGCTGCAGACCGCCGTGTCCCCGGTGATCGCCACGATCACGCAAGCCGTATCGCATGTGTATGCGGCGGCGGAGCGCAAAGGCACACGGATCGCGATTGACTGCGATCCGGCGGCCGCGGCGAAGCACGATCCGAAATGGACCGCGGAGGCGCTCTTCAACCTGCTGGAGAATGCGGTCAAATACAGCGAGCCCGGAAGCGGCGTGCGTATTTCGGTTCAGGCGGGCGAAATGTTCACCCGCATCGATGTCGCCGACCAGGGGATCGGCATCGCGGAGAGCGAATGGAACGATATTTTTAAACGCTTTTACCGCAGCAAGCAAGCGGCGGGGCACGAAGGCGTCGGAATCGGCCTGTATCTGGCCAGGGAGATCGTTACCGCCCAGGGCGGGTACGTCAAGGTGTCGTCCAAGCTCCGCGAGGGAGCGGTGTTCTCTGTTTTTTTGCCCGCGATTTAGGGAATTCTGTCGATATTGTTATTTTTCAGACACCCGGGAGTCAGATTGATCTGCTACATTTAATCCTGTACGTGCGTACAGGTTTTTTTATTGGGGGGAGGAAAAGGACATGCCGATTCTGCAAATCGAGGGGCTTAAGAAATATTACGGTCAAGGAAGCACCGCCGTAAAGGCGCTGGACGGAATCGACCTGAGCGTGGAAAAAGGCGAATTTGTCGCGATCGTCGGCACGAGCGGCAGCGGCAAAAGCACGCTGCTTCATATGCTGGGCGGGCTGGATCGGGCGACGGAGGGAAAGGTGTACGTTGACGGAAACGATATTTTTGCGATGGATGACGAGAAGCTGACAATCTTCCGGCGGCGTTCGGTCGGCTTCGTGTTTCAGAGCTACAATCTGATCCCGATCCTGAATGCTTACGAAAATATCGTGCTGCCGATCGAACTGGACGGAGCCCGCGTGGACAAGGAATACGTGGACCAGGTTATCGGCGCGCTTGGGCTTGGCGATAAGGTGCACAATCTGCCGGCGAATTTGTCCGGCGGGCAGCAGCAGCGGGTGGCGATTGCCAGGGCGCTGGCGAGCAAGCCTGCGATCATACTCGCGGACGAGCCGACCGGAAACCTGGACAGCAAAACAAGCCAGGAAGTGATGATCCTGCTGAAGCAGATGAGCGAGCGGTTCAATCAGACGATCGTGATGATTACCCATAATGAAGAGATCGCGCTCACCGCCGACAGGATCGTGCGGATCGAAGATGGCCGCATCGCCGGCCGTTTCGGCCGCGCCGAAGGGCAGGAGGCGGGTTCGAGATGATGGCGGCGAACAACCGTAAGGCGGTTGCCCGCATCGCCGGGCGAAGCCTGAAGGCCAACCGGCCGCGCAATCTGATCATCATCAGCGCCATCGTGCTGACGACGCTGCTGCTCACCTCCGTGTTTACGATGGCCTTCAGCATCAACGAATCGATGCAGCTGACGAAAATGAAAACGTCCGGCGGCGATTTTCACGGCAGCTTCAAATATTTGAAGCCGGGGGAGGCGGACCGGCTCCTGCAGCACCCGGCGATTAAGGAGTACGGCAAATCCGTGCTGGTCGGGTTCGCGACGGACGACGCGTTGCGCGGCACCGCGCTGGAAATCGACCAAATCGACGAAAATGAGGCCAAGCACAGCTTCATTCAATTTACGCAGGGCGGTCTGCCGCAGGAGGAGAACGGGATCGCGATGAGCACTTGGGTGCTCGATTTACTCGGTGTTCCTCACGAACTGGGCGCCAAGGTAAAGCTCGATTTGGATATCGACGGTCAGGCGGTCTCCAAAGAGTTTGTGCTGTCGGGGTATTATCCGGCGGACCGCAACTTGTCGATGTCGGGGCTGGCTTTTGTATCGGAGGCGTTTGTGCAGCGGAATATTTCACAGATCGACCCCGAACGGTCGCGGCTCAGCGGCAGTTATGTCAATACGATCCGGCTGGACGTCATGTTCGGCAATTCCTGGGACATCGAGAAGAAGCTGCAAAAGGTGCTGTCCGACACCGGGCTGGATGTTCCTTACGGCGTCAACTGGGCCTACACCAGCGTAGCTCTGAATGAAGACCCGATGAATGTGATTCCGCTCGTCATCCTGATCTTGATTATTATGCTGAGCGGATATTTGCTGATCTACAATATTTTTCATATCTCCGTCGTGCGGGACATTAAATTTTACGGGCTCCTGAAAACGATCGGGACCACCCCGCGGCAGCTCAGAAGGGTCATTTCCATTCAAGCGAACCGGTTGTATTTGGCGGGGCTTCCGGTCGGGCTGGCTTTGGGCTACGGAGCCGGCGTGTGGCTGCTGCCGCTGTTGCTGCGCTTGTCCGATGGAATGGAGACCGTAAATTCGGCCAACCCGCTGATTTTTCTCGGAGCCGCCATTTTTGCTTATTTGACGGTCCGGATCGCCGCCAGCAAGCCGGGCCGGACGGCAGCGCGGGTTCCGCCGGTCGAGGCGGTGAAATATTCCGGGATCGGCGGCCATGGCGCGGGCCGGAAAACCAAACGCTCGCTGCATGGAGCCAAGCTGTTCAGGATGTCGTTTGCGAATCTGTTCCGCTACAAAAAGAAGCTGTTGCTCATGCTGGCCTCCTTGTCGTTAAGCATTATTTTGTTCAGCGTGATTTATACGGTCATCTCTTCGTTTAGCGTTAACAAGTATTTGAACACTTTTATTTCCGGAGACTTTGTCGTTAAAGAGGATGCCGGGGGCCTGGGTGGCGTGCCCCAGCCGGATACCGCCGTGCTTACGGAAGAGGTTTGCCGGGAGCTAAGCGGGATCGACGGCGTCACTGGCTTGGATAAAGTGTACTATAGTGCTGATGTGCTTAAAATGAGCGAGCCGATCCGGCGGACGCTGGAACCGCTGGCGGCGGCGGAAGACCCCAGGCAGCCCGCGTTCGCCATGCTTCTGAAGAACGGAGCCGTCCCGCTGCAGCTTCATGGCCTTGACCGCGGATGGTACGGTGTGCTCGACAAAAGCGAGATCGCCGCCGGTGCGTTTGACCCCGTCAAGTTCGATTCCGGGAATTATGTTCTCGTTACGGAAGCGGAGCTGGGCCCGGATCAATATACGAGCTATTATCGGCCTGGCGACCGGATTAAGCCGGACGGCATGAAGAAGAGTTATGAGATTATGGCGGTATTGAAATCGGATGCGCTGTATGCGGCGGGGACGCAGTTTTACATGACCGGAGGCTTTAAAGTGTTCTGGCCGGCGGACGAGTTCGTCAAGTCGGCGAAGGACCCGGTCATTTTGTCCGCGACCTTGCATGCCGATCCGGCCAAGCTTGGTGAAGCGGAGGCGGCGGTAAAATCCATCGCGGCGTCCAGTCCCAGCCTGTTCGTAAAATCCCGGGGGGATTACAAACAGGAGATGCAAGGCTTTATCCGCATCTTCCAAACGATCGGTTACGGTCTGAGCTTTGTGATCGCCCTGATCGGCATATTGAACTATATCAATACGGTGATCACCGGCATGATTTCCCGCCGTAATGAATTCGCCATTTTGGAGAGTGTCGGCATGACCCGAAAACAACTGAAGAAAATGCTTGTGTTTGAAGGGCTCTACAGCGTTTTATTGACGAGCCTGATTGTGGGTACGGCGGGGATGGGATTGACGTATGCGGTAGCCAAAGGAGTTGCGGACAACATCGCATTTGCGGAATTCCGGTTGAACCCGCTGCCGATAGCCGCCGCGGTGCCGCTGCTCATCGCGATCGCTTTGATCGTTACGCTGGCCGCCTACCGCCGGATGTCCAGGGCAACGATTGTGGAAAGGCTGCGGGAAGCGGAGTAAAATCGTGCAATAAAATGCACCCCTAGAGTTCATCGGATAAACGGGCCGGGCGTTTTTCCGATGTTTGCTCTATGGGGTGCATTTATTTGGGAAGGAATGCCGTAAGGCGGCTCCTTATTTATAGCTCAAGAGAAAGAGATCAAGCTTCAAGGGATTCGCGTTTTCTTGACCCCGCCGCGGAAGCGCTGCGGAGATAAACAAACGATGAGCCGAGGGCGAGCAGCGCCATGACCATCAGCCCCCAAAAAATGTTGGCATAGGCGGCGGTAAGCGGCAGGCCGTGCTGCCACTCGATGGCGCTGGAGGCCAAGGCGATGCTGAAGGCCCCGCTGAAAAACTGCAGCAGCTGGAACAGCCCCATGCCCGAACCGATTTGGGACGCGGGCAGGATGCGGGAGATCTCGTTGGACACGCTGCTGGAAATAATGGTGAATCCTAGGCTCGTGAGCAAATAAATGAACAGGATGGCGAGCCAGGATTGCCCGCTGAACAGCGCGAACAGGATCATGGCGCTTAGCATCAGCAGCGGCACAAACCGCAAAATTGCGCCGTTGCCGTGCTGGTCGATAACGGAGCCGACCTTGCGCGAGACGACCATGGCCAGCATCGAGCCGGGAAAAATGATGAGGCCGGCATGGCTGGCGCTAAGATGAAAATGGTGCACCAGGATTTGCGGCAGCAGAAACAGTGTGGCGAAGCTGCACAAGTACGAGGCGATCCCCACGGCCGACAAAGTCAGATAAGCGCCGTTGCCGAACAGGGCGGGCGATACGAACGGCTCCCGCGCGCTGCGGACGCGCCAGACGAACAAGGCGAGCGCAAGTACGCCGAAGACCAAAGCGACCCAGGCGTGTTGGGTCAAAAACAGCAGCAGCCCGGTCGTGCCGATGGCGATAAATACGGCGCCGGGGGTATCGAAGGTGCCGCGCGCCGTTTTCTCCTTCGGTATGTAGAGGAGAAAAAACGGTACCAGCACCAGGGTCAGCGCGGTTACGACAAACAGGTATCTCCAGCCCCAGTATTCCACGATCGCGCCCCCGGCGACGGGACCAAGCCCGAGTCCCAGCGAAACGGCCGACATAATCAGCGCCATCGCTTTGCCGCGGCGCTGAATCGGCACGTACCGGGTGAGCAGCACCAGCGACAGCGACACGATCGCCCCGGCGCCGGAAGCCTGGATCACGCGTACGGCGAGCAAAAACCAGAAGCTGGTGCTGAACAGTCCGGCTACGGCGGCAAGCCCCAGCGTCAGCAGCCCGACCGCCAGCAGCCTCCGGATGGGCAGAAAGTCTGCGAGCCGGCTAAACGTAATGGATGAAATGGCAAACATAATCGAATAGCCGGTGACAATCAAGGAGGAAACGGAAGCCGTGAGGCCAAACGTTTCGGTTACGTCGGGCAGCGCCAGGTTAAACATGGCCGTATTCATGATGACCAGGACGACGGCGAGTCCGAGCAAAAGTGTCAGCAGCCCTTCCTTCTTTATAGAGGTTTCGGAGGAAGGGAGCGCGGGAATTTCGGTTGATACAACATTCATGCAGCATTTCACCCACTCTTTATTTGTTTTATTGTTCGATTGTAATCGAACGATTGAAATATAGCATGCCATCGTTTAAAATGCAATTAGGGAATCGAAAAAAAGATAAAATTTCTTTTACGCGATTTTTAATCGATGGCAGATCAATATATGTACAAAGGGGTTTTTTCGATGAAAGTGCTGTATCATCCGGACCGGGAAGAAATCCAGTTGTCTTCCATACTGTATGCCCTTAGCGATCCCGTACGGTTAAGCGTCGTGGCCGAAATCCGCAAAAAGGGCGAGCAGCCGTGCAACTGCTTCGACGTGCCGGTCGCCAAATCGACATTGTCCCATCATGCCCGCACGCTGCGCGAGGCGGGGGTTGTGTTTACGCGCATCCAGGGAACCCAGCGCTTTCTGTCGCTGCGGGAGGAGGATCTGGAGTACCGCTTTCCCGGACTGCTCGATTCGGTACTGAAGGCTTACGAAAGCTCAAATGGTAGAATTGGCATAGAGCTGTCCGAAGCGGACCGCTAAATTAGCTGAAATCGCAAGGGGCGAAAGGATAACATGGGTATGCTAAAAATCGATCTGACGGGAAAAATTGCTTTGATCACTGGAGCAACGGGGCAACTGGGACGGGTGATGGCCCGGACGCTGGCCGGGTGCGGGGCCAAGGTGGCCATTCATTACATGAATAACGAAGCCAAAGCGCAGGAACTGCTTGACGAAATAACGGCGGCGGGCGGATCGGCGATGATTGTGCAGGGCGATGTCACGAAGGAAGCGTCCACGGTGCATATGAAAAAAGAAATCCGGGAGAACCTGGGCGATCCGGATATCGTCGCCGCCAACGCCGTCGTGCAATACGACTGGATGTCCGTGCTGGAGCAGCCTGCATCGGACTACGTCAGCCAGTTCGAATCGTGTGTGCTGCAGAGCGTATTTCTCGCCAAAGCGTTTATTCCGGCAATGATGGAGAAAAAATACGGACGTTTTATCGGGATCAACACCGAATGCGCGATGCAGAATTTCCCGAATCAATCGGCCTACACGGCCGGCAAAAGAGGGATGGACGGCGTATACCGCGTACTGGCCAAAGAGGTCGGCGAGCATCAGATCACCGTCAACCAGGTGGCCCCGGGCTGGACGATCAGCGAGCGGGAACGAAACTTAGAGGAACGGAACGATTCGGCTTACATCGCCGGCGTTCCGTTGAAGCGGCGGGGCGAGGACCAGGATATCGCCAACGCCGTGGCGTTCCTCGCATCCGATTTGGCCGGCTTTATTACGGGCGCGTACATTCCGGTCAGCGGCGGCAATGTGATGCCGGCGATTTGACCGGCTGCGTCCCCGCTTTTATCTCCACGCCACACCACACCAAACCTCTGCCGGAAATAGAGGTATTTTATGCCGTTATTTTGTGAGTTCTCCCCTTTCTACGCAAAATAGCGGCATTTTGGACCTCTGTCAAGAAAGTGGACACCCTTTTAAGCAACTTTTCTCTTATTAAATTGCGCAGCAAAGCGAACCGGTGACAAATAGCCGAGTGAACCATGGATCCGTTTTCGGTTGTAGAAGAATTCAATGTAACGGTAGATCTCGTCATAGGCTTGCTGCTTGGTCTTAAATCGCTTGCAGTAAATCAACTCCTTCTTGAGGATGCTGTGAAAGGATTCAATACAAGCATTGTCGTAGCAGTTGCCTTTGCGGCTCATGCTGGCTGTCATTTTGTAAATTTTGAGTTGTTCTCTGTACTTGTGGGACGCATATTGGCTCCCTCGATCCGAATGATGAATGAGCCCTTTTTTAGGCCTTTTGGCCACATAGGCATCCTTCAGAGCGTCCAGAACAAGATCGGTTGTCATTCGGTCATTCAAACGCCAGCCCACGATCTCACGGGTGCATAGGTCCATAACGCTGGCAAGGTACAGCCGACCTTCTCTACAAGGAATGTACGTAATGTCGGTAACCCAAACCTTATTGGGTTTGTTCACTTGAAACTGCTGGTTAAGGATATTGGGAGCAATCGGTAAGTCATGGTTAGAATCGGTAGTTTGCACTTTGTATTTACGTGCGACACAGGCGCGAAAGCCGAGCTCCCGCATGTATAAACCAATCGTCCTCTCCGTTACGTTCTCGCCTTCCTGATTCAGCAAGTACGTGATTTTAGGGGCCCCGTAACGCTGCTCGGAATCGTTGAAGTGATAAGTAATCCTTTTCAGCAGGTGTAACTTACGCAATGCTCGCTCACTCGGCTTTTTGTTTCGCCATTTGTAGTAGCCGCTCCGGGAAACTCTAAAAACCTGGCACATCTTCTCCAAAGAAAACTCGGAGCGGTGATCTTCAATAAACTGAAACCTTACTTCTTTGGTTTGCTGAAGATGTGCACTGCTTTTTTTACGATGGCCAGTTCCTCTTCCACATCGGCGATACGCTGCTGGCTTTCGCGGAGTTCACGCTCTTTGTCTTTCAAGAGTTGTTCGAGTTCCCGAACGCGTTCGACGTTTGTGATGGGTTCGTTCTTAAACTCACGGTATTTCGCCTTCCAGGAATGCAATGTCTTTGCTGGGATATCTAGCTCCAAGGCTACGTCCTCCACCGACTTTGTCTGTTCTTGGAGATATTTTACCGTTTGTCTCTTAAATTCTTCGTTATATCGTTTCCGTTGTTCACCCATGTGAACACCTCCTCAGATAGTTCCATTATCTTTTTCTCTTAACGAGGTGTCCACTTTTTATTCTAGCTCTATTTTTGCCGTTATTTGGGGACTAGCTTGGAAAAAGCACATGTTTGTCCCCCGTTTTTCTGAAATAGCGGTAAAAAAGTCCTCTATTTTCGTTGCACACCTTTTTTGGGGAACATAAGGACCTTTTTTACCGCTATTTTCATGAACTCCACAAAAACGCAGGCCGCGTGTCCTCCTTACACCCTTTAATTGCACTGACAGTCCTTTAATCGCTCCGGCAGTCCTTTAACGTGCCCCCATGTTTTAAGCTCGCCCATTAGAGGTCTTGAGGAGCGGATTCTTCTCGAGTTCATTCTTGTAATAGATAATATAAAATGGTGACACAGATAAAAACATAGTCTATAATCAGATGGTGAATAACTTATATAACAGTAGTTTTAAATAACTAGTACAGTAGTTTTGGCGCAAAGAAAGGGGGAGGGGCTTATCATCACCCTGGAGCATGTGAGCAAAACATACCGCTTGCCGGACGGTCAGTTGGAAGCGGTGCAGGATGTGTCCCTTGCCGTCGAGAAAGGGACGATTCACGGCATTATCGGAGCGAGCGGGGCCGGCAAATCGACGCTGCTGCGGATGATGAACGCTTTGGAGCTGCCCGACCGCGGGAGAATTACCGTCATGGGGCGGGAACTGACAGTTCTCCCGGAGGCTGCGCTGCGGAAGGTGCGCCGGTCGATCGGGATGATTTTCCAGCAGTTTCATCTGCTGAATAACCGGACGGTCAGCGGCAACATATCGGTGCCGCTTGAATTGGCCGGGACCCCAAGACGCGAGCGCGCCGAGCGCGTGGATGAGTGTCTGCGGTTCGTTGGCCTGCCGGACAAGGCGAAGCAGTATCCGTCGGCCTTAAGCGGCGGGCAAAAACAGCGGGTGGCGATCGCCCGGGCCCTGGCGAACCGGCCGGACGTGCTGCTCTGCGATGAGCCGACCTCGTCGCTCGACCCGCGGACGACGGCGGAAATTTTGGAGGTGCTGAGGCATATCCGCGACACCCTTGGAGTAACGATCGTGATCGTGACCCACGAAATGGAGGTCGTGAAAAGCCTCTGCGACACCGTGTCCGTCATGGAGAACGGAAGGCTGACGGATACGTTCCCTCTGGGGCAGCGCCGGGGTGCGGCGGATAAGTCTGCACTTGCGATGTCCTACCGGGAGCAGCTGCTCGCAGGAACGGAGGGGCGCCATGTTTGATTTTGCCGCCATGTGGCACGATGTGCTGCAATACCGCGCTCAGATCGGGGAAGCGATCGGCGAAACGTTTATGATGGTCGGTATCTCGCTGGCCGCGGCTATCCTGCTTGGGTTTCCGCTCGGCACGCTGATGTTTCTGACCAGCAAAGGGCAGCTGTACGAACATCGCGGCTGGTCGGCCGTTCTGAACAGCGCTGTGAACATTGTACGCTCCTTTCCGTTTTTGCTGCTGGTCGTGTTCATGATTCCGCTCACCCGCTTGATTGTGGGCACCGCGATTGGAACACTGGCCGCTTCCGTGCCGCTGGCGATCGTGGCGGTGGCGATTTATTCGCGGTTCGTGGAGCAGTCGCTGCTGGAGGTGCCGCGCGGCGTGATGGAGGCGGCCCGGGCCATGGGGGCCTCGAAGCTGGCTATCATTTTCAAATTTTTACTGGTGGAAGCCCGTTCCGGTCTGGTGCTTGGACTGACCTCCTCGACGATCAGCTTTATTTCCTACTCCACGGTCATGGGGGTGGTCGGCGGCGGCGGGGTCGGCGATTTTGCCATCCGCTACGGCTACCAGCGCTTCGAAACGGAGCTGATGGTTGCCGTCATCGTGCTGATGATTATTTTGGTGCAGGGCATTCAGTTTGCCGGAAATGCGATTTCCCGGCGTTTGGACAAGCGTTAAGTTTTTTTGCGGGGAAGCCCGGATTCACTGGCAGCATTAAGCAGGCAGCGGGTAAAAAGAGCAAGGAAGAGAATTAGGATGAGGGTTGAAAGGGGAGTTTTTTCATGAAAATGATGAAATGGATGATGAGCCTGGCGCTGCTGGCGCTTGTGCTGACTGCGTGCGGGAGCGGCGGCGGACAAAACGGGGCGGCGAAAGGCGCCGGAAATGAAGCGGGTACGAACGGAGCGTCTCCGGCGGCAGCGCCCGCAGAAACAACAACGACGACTTTGAAGGTAGCCACCTTGATTCCGCCGATGACGGAAATTCTTGAACTGATCAAGCCGCAGCTTAAAGAGGAGGGCATCGACCTGGAACTGGTCGTATTGTCCGACAATGTGCAGCCAAACGATGCTTTGGCCAACAAGGAAGTCGATGCGAATTTTTTCCAGCACGTTCCTTACATGGAGCAGTACAATGAAAGCAAAAACGCCCATCTAGCGGCGGTTCAGCCGGTATATCACGCGGTGTACGGCGCATATTCCAAAAAGTACAAATCGATGGAGGAACTGCCGGACGGGGCGACGATCGCCATCGCCAACGATCCTTCCAACATCGCTAGGTCGCTGATGATGCTGGATAAGGCGGGGGTCATCAAGCTGAAGGAAGGCGCGGGGCTGGAAGCCACCCAGGCGGACATCGTGGAAAACAGCCATAATTACAAATTCGAAGAAGTCGATTTGCTGATGCTGGCCCGGATGCTCGATGACGCCGACCTGGTGCTGATGACGCCGGCGTATGCCAGCCCGCTCGGACTGACGCCGAAGAAGGACGCGCTGCTGACGGAAACCGTCGATTCCGCGTTTGCCATTACGCTTGTCGCCCGCGAGGACAACAAGGATTCGGAGCCGGTCCAAAAGCTGGCCAAAGCGATTTCCAGCCCGGAAGTGAAACAGTTCCTGGAACAAAAATACGACGAGATCGCGCTGCCGGCGTTCTAAAAACGGGACCTGACATCCAAAGGGACTTGGCATCCAAAGGGACCTGGCATCAAAGGGGACCTAGCCAGCCTAGCCTCAGGCGTGCTGTGTTGCACTGCATGACAGAGGTCGAGCACAGAGGCTGGCGCATCGGCGGGCTGCCGGCGGCAAGCGGCATAAGCCAAACTTCCCTCTTCATAAGATAGTGATAGCGAATTGTTTGAGAAGGGGGGAAGACGATGCAGATCCATGTTGTTCAGCGGAATCAGACCATATACAGCATCGCCGATACCAGCTTCCCGCAAAACTGGCTGCTTATCGAAAACAACTTCGACGTGGCGAAGCGGGTGTAATTCAGGTAATTAACGTTGGGCGGGTAATGCCAATGTCGGGAGGTCTTGAATTTTCAAGAATTTTCAAATATAATTTTCATGTGATTTTTGCTACAGTGATATTGGGGTGGATGCGTTATGCTGAAACCAACCCAACATTTTTAAAAAAATTTAAATGAATATGGATCTTCGGGGTAAGGTGAAATTCCTGACCGGCGGTGAGGTTCCTCTGTTCCATGGGAAGAGAGGGGCTTAAGCCCGCGACTCGTTTACCGCGTGTTGTCCGCGGTTGGCGACTGACTTGGTGCGATTCCAAGGCCGACGGTATAGTCCGGATGGGAGAAGATCAAACAAGCAAGTTTGAACGGAGCTTTTTTTGCTTCGGCCAGGCTTATTTGGTCGCCCCCGCAACCCCTTTTGTAGGAAGGATTGCGGGGGTTTTCTACGTAGACCCCATATTCAAGAAGGGGACATCATTATGAAAAATGCAAGCGCAAGCAGCAGAGTAAACGGAGTAGGAGCGGGAACCGGCAAGACCGGTTTGCAGGCCGGACGCAGCGCCGGCACGCTGGCGGGAGGGGCCGCAGCGCCAGGCGGCGCGTCAGGGAAAGCGGCAGCCTTGGCCGGGAGCGCGGCCGCGAAAGGTACGGCGAAAACCGGGTTTTGGCTCGTTGTTTTGGGAGCCGCCCTTTGGGGCGTCGACCCGCTGTTTCGGGTCATTTTGCTGAAGTCGCTGACGTCGGCGCAAATCGTTCTGATTGAACACATCATCATCGCTTTGGTGGCCGTTCCGGTGTTATGGAAAAACCGCTCCGAACTGAAAGGGCTGGGCTGGCGCCACGCCGGCGCGCTGCTCTTCATTTCCTGGGGCGGGTCGGCGATCGCCACCATCCTGTTCACGATGGCGCTCTCCAGCGGCGATTTGAACGCCGTGCTGCTGCTGCAAAAAATGCAGCCGCTGTTCGCCATCCTGCTCGCCGGCCTGCTATTGAAGGAGAAGCTGCCGCGCCACTTTTTCGGATTGCTGACGGTCGCTTTGGCCGGAACGTACCTGCTTACTTTCGGATTTACGGTTCCGATCGGGCACTGGAGCGATTTCGTGCAAATCGGCAGCCTGCTTTCGCTGGGAGCGGCCGCGCTTTGGGGCGGTTCCACCGTGATGGGGCGGCTGATGGTCGGGAAGATGAAGTATGAGACGGTGACGTCGCTGCGGTTTATTTTGGCGCTGCCGCTGCTGCTGGCTATCGCCTGGAACGAAGGGGCGGGCTGGAACCTGCCGGCCGGAGGCTGGCAAATCGCCGCCGTTTCGCTGAATATGCTTGGACAAGCGCTGCTGCCGGGTCTCCTGAGCCTGCTCGTCTACTACAAAGGACTGACGACCACGAAGGCGTCGGTAGCCACGCTGGCCGAGCTGAGCTTCCCGATGGTCGGGGTGCTCGTCAACTGGGTGGCGTTCCAGCAGATGATTACGGCGGCCCAAGTGTGCGGCTTCGTGCTGATCTGGGCGGCGCTGTTCATCATCTCACGCCAGGGCGGCTCGCCCGCCGCGGAGACGAAAGCGGGCAACGCGGGCAAAGTGGGTAAAGCTGGCGCTTAACAGGGAAGATCGTTTAACCTGTGTGTTAACTAACTTTGATTTTGGCGACCTCCGTTGCGGAGGTCTTTTTTGTTTCTGCTCCCAGTTTCGCAAGCTTGATTGGATATTTCCAATAGAATCAGCTAAAATTCGCGAAAGGAGCCCATCCGCGGCAAAGCCATTGGATATTTCCAATGAGATATTGTCATTTCGAGACGTACCATCTTTATAGGAGATGATCTGGTGGCTACGGATTATTGGATCATCGATTGGATGACCGGAATGGCTGGCAATCCATCGGGGGATATTGCAAGATCCCTGCTTTTTTTGACTTACGGAACGATGCCCGAGGGAACTCCCAAAATCGTATCCATCATCGTAAATTTCCTAAGGCAGCGAATCAGCGAAGCCGAAAAGGATATTTAAAGCGCTACTTAAAGCATTCGAATGTGAGCTATCATGAAATCGACGGATGGACCTTGCCGGTCGCCGCCGCCAGACTCGCGGATTCGATTCCCCCGGAAGAGAAGAACCGGCTGTTGTCGGAGATTCGAGCCCGATTGAGGGCGCTATGAAGAACAGAAGTCTATTTTTTCCTACAGAGAGGCAGCCAAAACTGATGCCGAATTTCTGGCCAAGTTATCCGGTCAGCTTGGTTATCGGTTCAATACAAACATCCCGTTTTAAAAGAAAGATCGCCGGTTACCCTGCTTTCTTGGTCAGGATAACGCGGCGATCTTTTTTCATGCCCATAAAAAAATAAAACGCTTGGAGGTTAACTTTCCGTCTATAAAGTGAGAGTTCAAGACAGATCAGCAGCATTCAACTGAAGAAAGAAGCTTATGAACAGGGAGGGCATCATGAAAGAGGAAAAGCTGGCCGTGGCTGTTTGCACGGGAGATGAAGAAGCCTTCTTCAACTTCGTGTCCAGGCACAAGCGAAAGCTCTACGGTGTTGCATACAGCTATATGCACAACGAGGCCGACGCGCTGGATATGCTGCAGGAAGCAGCATATAGGGGGTGGTCGAAATGCCACACATTAAAAGATCCCGGCGCAATGCTGCCTTGGTTGATCCGAATCGTCATCCATTGCTGCATAGAAGAACTAAGACGGCAAAAACGCCGGAAAAAGATCATTTTGGAGCGCTCCGTTACATACACCCCCGAGATGATAAGTGTTGCAAAGCTCGACATGGAAAAGGCGCTAAGCCGCCTAAAGCCCAAGTACAGAAATGCAATTATACTCAGGTACTACAATGATATGACCGTTCCGGAGATCGCCCAAATACTCGGGAAGGCGGAGGGGACCATCAAGACGTGGCTGCACCAGGGACTCAAGCAATTGCGCGGCAAAATAAATTACGGAGACGAACATGGAGGTGAACTTCAACATGGCCAATCATGAGGACTGGATAATGGAAAAAAGCTGGCAGGAAGTACGTCAGGCTGCCGGAAGAGTAACGGACGAGAAGTTAGACGAGGCGCTGCGGCAGGGCATAGAGCGGGCTGCTCGTGAACGGATGCGTCCGTTGTCCCGATTGCGGACGATGAAGCGGCTTCGCGTTGCCGCTGCGGTCCTGTCTATCTTGTTGGTCATCGGAGCCGGCGCAGTAGGCAGCTATAAGCTAAACCGGATATACCGGGTCCCAGCGGCAGAAAAGGCACCGATCAATGCGCGGATTCCCTCCTATGTGGAGAACATTTTCGATGCGAACAGCCAATTGGATAATCCTTCACTTCTCAACATGCTCAAACAAGCTGCCGATCACGGTCTGTATCATGAGCTGAATCAATCTATCGTCGCTAAAGGTTATAAAATGACGGTTGATGGAATCGTGGCGGACAGCAGGCGAATCATTATGTTTTATACCACAGAGAACCAGAATGAGGATCTTCCATTACGCCTGAGCTATAACCAGCCTCCGCAGTTGCTGGATCGTCAGGGCCGGCCGCTGAATGGTTCGTTCACTTGGGACACCTACGCCCAGTTGCCTAAAAATCAGCCGCTGACCAAGGGGGTTATGGTATTTGATTTTGAAACGGCCGGACAAATTCCGGAAAGCTTCCAGATCAAAACGACCTGGTCTCAGTTTCAACGGCAAGGCAGCAATGAACGCCAAAGCAGCAATGTTAGTGTAGAGAGAACAGAAAACCTGGTCGTACCCGTTACGATTCAAAATGGCGCTCACGCCGCGGATATTGAGGAGCGGCCGATCCACGTGGAGATAACGCAGAGCGGACAGCAGATCACCTTTACCAAACTGATTCAGAGCCCCCTGAGGACGGACCTTGTTTTCGATTTCAAGAGCAGCACCGGCCAAAAGCTGGAAAAGATCGAAGCCGTGCTGGAGCTTGCCTCACTGAAAAAGCAGGCAAAGGAGCGCATGGATTTTGATACAACATTAAGGTATGATCGAACCCTGCTGACGCCTGAAGGGGGAACGATTTACCTGACCAGCAGCTTCTACTCGGAGCATAGGGAATTATGGCTAAAATTTTATTATGCGAGCTTCCAGCCCGATCACGAAGTGCAGATTACCGTTGATCCCGAGGAAGGCAAGCTGGTTCACTCTCCCGATTCCCAGATCTCACTGGAGCGGATTCCGGAGGAAAGTACGGACGAGGAATTGCGTTTGCGTCTGCAATACGGGCCCCAAAAAGAGGTTAAAGGAGGGTATTTCGAACTGAAGGATACGTTTGCGGATGCCGACGGCGAGCGTCATCCCTTCACTCAGCAATATGATGCCGGGGAAGGAACATTTCTCTCCATTCCGAACTACCGGCAATATCCCGGCCCCTTCAGCTTCGATATTATAAGATATTGGGGTAACGTTCTGGAATTAAATGAAGTGGATGAACAGCGCATTCGTTAGGCTGCATGTACAGATTTCATCATAAAAAACGCGATATAGTACGGGGCTGCCCAAAAGGTCATATACATGACCTTAGGGACAACCCCGTTTTTTTGAGAAACCCTTGCTTTAGGTGCGGGGAGGCGAGGATAGGGGCCAGCCATTGCCTCTGTTGCCGGAATAGCGGTAATTTATGGCGTTATTTTTAAAAAGTTCCGCTTCTGCATGAAATAGCGGAACTTTTGGGCCTTATCTGGGTAACAAGCATGGGAAAAGCCCCTCTTTGTCCACTTATTCCCAAATTAGCGGTAAAAAACTCCTCTATTTTAGTCAATTTACCTTTTTTGCTGAAAATAGGGACATTATTTACCGCTATTCCCCTGGCCACCTACAAAAACGCAGGCAGTGCGCCTTCTCCACATCCCAAGCAAAGGATCTCCGGAGGGGAGGCCTCCGGCCGGCGGTTTACCTCACTGCGCGGCACCCCGCAGATTTGTTCTATTTCTCGTCCAGCCACAAAATGGCGGTTACGCCGCGCGGGTAGTAGCGGCTGCCGCAAATGACGCCGGCCATCATCTGGTCGCTCCAGCTCCAGTAGGCGTTCTGCTCGGAGGTGAGCCAGGCGGCGTGCGCCGCGTCGGCGGCCCGGCCCTGCTCATCCCACGGCAGGCC
Source organism: Paenibacillus macerans (assembly GCF_900454495.1). Classification (NCBI taxonomy): domain Bacteria; kingdom Bacillati; phylum Bacillota; class Bacilli; order Caryophanales; family Paenibacillaceae; genus Paenibacillus; species Paenibacillus macerans. The sequence continues at coordinate 3,551,441 of NZ_UGSI01000001.1, read as the reverse complement.
AAGAATGCGGCGGGCGATGAACTGGCACAGGTAGATTTTGCTGAGCCAGGAATTGTTGCTCGTCGAGGACAGCTTCCAGCCGCCGTCTTCGAACAGGCAGACGCCGGGCTTCAGCACCGCGCGCAAATGCTCCGCCAGCGCCGCGATGTACTCGCCGAACCGGCCGCCTCTGTCCAGCGCCTCCCCGCATCCCGTATACAGCGGGAAAATCAAGCCTTCGATCGCCGGAATGATTTTCGAGTCGTTGTTCTCCTGAATCACGGCGGGAATGTAGCCGCCCGGCTGCATGTGAGCCACGATCGTCCGCGCGCACAGCTCGGCCTGCCGGCCGGCCAGCGCCGCCTGCTCTTCGCGGCCGTTATCCCGCAGCAGCTTCTCCATCGCCACGTAGGCGGCCCAGCTTTTGCCGGCCAAATAAATGTTGTTGCGCGCCTGACCGAGCGACACGTCCAGGCTGTCGTACGTGGTAATCTCCGCGCCGCCCATCGTCCGCGAGCTGTCCAGGCCCATGATGCCGGTCCGCTTGGCCGGGTCCGGTTGGTCGCGGTTTACCATGCTATCCAGACATTGCTCAAGCACGCCGAGGTTGCGGCTCAGCCACTCGTTGTCCCCCGTCTGACTCACATAAACGGAAGCGCACAGCACCCAGTTGACAAGCTGCTCATGCGTCATGTGCGAGAAGCAGTCGTCGATCGCATGCAGCTCATAAGCGGAGTAGCCGGGCCGGGAGAACGAATTGGCCACGCCCATATCATGCGTGAAGCTGATGCCCCCGGGATACACGGTATCATCGCCCGGAAGGCGGACCGTATCCTCGTAGCTGTAGCGGCGGGTGAACAGGTCGAGCTCGTTTTTGACCGTCCACGGGTTCATTTTCAGCTCAAAAAACAGCTGGTCAACCGTCAGATCAAACGTGTTCATCATCCGGTATTCGCCTTCGTTGACGATCCAAAGCGGCCGTCCCTCGTGGTCAAGCAGCTCGCTGGACCCGTAGTAGCTGCGAATGGCGTGCGCCAGCATAAACCGCTGATCCTCGTTCAGATGCGGAGCGTTCACCAGTTCTTCGGCTTGGCGCGCGGCTGCGAGCTTGCGGTCGAACTGCTCCAGCGCGTAAGCGGCCACTTCCTCGATATTGCCGAAAAACCGTGTGTAATAGTAGGACGTGTCCATCCCGGTAGTAACGTAACCGCCGCGGTAGAAGCAAAGCGCAAAGCGGTAAGTGGCTTTTTCGCCGGCCGGGGTATCCATCAACAGCGCGCCCACCGGACCGAGCCCGAACCGCAGGTTTTCCGGCACCTTCGGCTGCAGAATCGCTTCCATCGTGAAAAATCCGGCGCTCGCCACCCGCGGATCGTTTGAGGCAATCGCCGTGTTCCGGCCTTGGCCGACGCCGCAAATCCGCCCTTCGGTCGTGTCTTCCAGGCGGCGGACCGAAGTGTACGGGTCGGTGTTCTGGAAGCCGAAAAACGCTTTGCGCGCCGACTTGCCGCGGGTGTTGTCGACCGTAATTTCCGCCAGCACCGCTGGGCAAAGGGCGAAGCGGAGCTCCTCCTCCGCGGCGGCTGCCGGATCGGGCACCGGCCCGAACGGGGAGTACAGGCGGAACGTCAGATCGCCGGCCTGCCACTCGTCGGTCGCCACGCCAAACTTGCGGGTGATCTCCCCGCGCGCAAACGCAGCGATGATACCGCTGTCATTTTTTTGCACGGAATGCTGAAGTTCACCCTCATCTCCGCTATCCTCCGTCGTGTAACGGTCGCGTTCGTCCTGGCCTTCCCCGAAAAACGGCAAGGCCCGGTAGCGGTTCTGGCCGTCTTCCTGCAATCCGATGTATATATTCTGGTTGGGCGGGCTGCCAAGCTCCAGATCAAACCCGCCGCTTTTGCCGGGATACCCGAGCGTGAAGCTGGCGAAAGCGCCGACCGGCGAGTGATGCGCGTTGAAAAAAATATTTTTACCCAACTTGATTACCTCCTGTTATTTCGGTAAATGGTATGTTAGTTTGATTATATCAAGGGGTATTGGAGCCTCCTATGTCCAAACCGCCAATCAATTTACCCAAATCAATCAGAAAAAAGAAATTGACGGTAAAAGGAGAGTCGGTGTATGAATATGTCCGGAGAGCATCAGGTGGCCGAGTTTATGCTGCCCGATATGGATTCGACGTTCCGTTTGTTTGCCGCGCATATGCGGACGGTAACGAACGAATGGTCCTACCCGCGGCACAGCCATCCGCTGTTTGAAGTAAATTTGCTGCTGGAGGGGCGCCAGGAAATGATCGTGGGCGGCCAGCGCTACGTGCAGCAGCCGGGAGACTTGATGCTGCTGCGGCCCGAGGATGTGCACGAGAGCCGGGCGGCGGGGACGGGAAGAATGACGTACTACTGCCTGCATTTCAACGTGGACGACCCCGCCTTGCGGGAGGTGCTGTGCCGGGGCGAAGAGGTGCTGTACGCGGCGGCCAGCCCGTTGGCGAGGCAAATCCGCCCCAGCCTGGACAAGCTGATCGCGCTTACCTCGGGCGGCGCGGGCGTGAAGCTGGCCGACAAGATGCGAACCTTGGCGGCGCTGTTCGAGCTGTTCGCCGGCCTCAGCGACAGCTTGGCGGAAAGCGGCGGCGCCGGCGCTTCCGGCAGCCGCGTGCACCGCATCGCCGCGGAGATCGCCGCGGGCCTTACGCGCTGCGTTGAGGCGCCGGACGCCTGGAGCCGTCCGGCCGGGCTTGAGACGGCGGGCGGTGGCGGACACGGCGCAGGCGGCGGAAACGTGAGCGGCGATGGTGAAGGCGGCAGCGACAGCGGCGGCCGCGCGGGCGCAGTCGAGGACGCGGACGGAGCGCGGGACACCGTGGCGGCCGTGACCGCCGGCCTCGGGTACAGCGCCTCCTCCTGCAACCGCATCTTCCGCAGCGTGTACGGCATGTCTCCGCGGCAGTACCTGTCGGCGCTGAAGCTGAAAAAAGCCAAGCTGCTGCTGATGGAGCCGGAGCTGTCGGTGGAAGACGTCTCGCGGCGGCTCGGCTACAAGGACATCGCCCATTTCAGCCGGCAGTTCAAGCGCTGGACCGGCGAACCGCCCGGCAAATTCCGCGGGCGATATCATATTTGAGGGCGCCGGACGCGCGGCCGGCTTACGGAACCCAAAAATTGATCGAATGGAAAGGAATGAATTGTATGGCCCCTTACCGCAATCCCGTGATTCCGGGATTTTATCCCGACCCCAGCGTTTGCCGGGCGGGAGAAGATTATTATCTGGTAACGAGTTCTTTTGAATATTTTCCGGGGGTGCCGATCTTCCACAGCCGCGACCTCGTTCACTGGCGGCAGCTGGGTTATGTGCTGAACCGCCCGAGCCAGCTGCGGCTCGACAAAGCGAGAAGCTCGGGAGGCATCTACGCTCCCACGATCCGTTACCATCAGGGAAAGTTTTACGTGACGACAACGAACGTGACCGGAGGCGGGCATTTGTTGGTGCATAGCGGCGATCCGGCGGGGGAATGGTCCGACCCGGTATGGATCGATCAGCCGGGCATCGATCCGGATTTGTTTTTTGACGAGGACGGGACGGTGTATTTCTCGACCGCTTCGGGCCAGGCCGAAACCGGCATATACCAAAGCGTAATCGACCTTAAGACGGGAAAAAGATTAACCGAGCCGCAAATCATCTGGGACGGCAGCGGCGGCAAACATCCGGAGGCTCCGCATCTGTATAAAATCGGCGGGACCTATTATCTGATACTGGCCGAGGGCGGCACCGAATACGGTCACATGGTGACGATCGCCAGAGGCGACAGTCCGTCCGGTCCGTTTACCGGCTGCCCCGGCAATCCGATCCTGTCGCACCGCAGCAAGGCGAGTCCGATTCAGGCCACCGGGCACGCCGATTTGGTGCAGGCTCATGACGGCAGCTGGTGGGCCGTTTGTCTGGGGATTCGTCCGGTCGGTTATCCGAACCGGCACCATTTGGGACGGGAAACGTTCCTTGCCCCGGTGAAATGGAACGAGCAAGGCTGGCCGGAGATCGGGGAAGGCGGGATGATCGCGGAAAAAGTGGAAGCGGATACACTGCCGCTGCATCCGTGGAGCGAACAAACAAATCACCGCGACGATTTTACGGCAGCGGCCCCGGAATTGGCCTGGAATTTCCTGCGGAATCCCCGTCCGGGCAGCTGGTCGCTCGAAGAACGTCCCGGCTGGTTGACCCTGCACGGTTCGCAGGTGACTTTGGACGATGAGGATGCGCCGGCGTTCCTGGGCAGACGGCAGCAGCATTTTGCCTGCCGGGCCGAGACGCTGCTGGAGTTTCCGCCCGCTCACGAAGGGGATGAGGCCGGGTTGACCGTGCTGATGAACCACCGCTTCCACTATGAAATCGCGCTGACGCGGACGGGCGGGGAACGCATCCTTATTTTCCGCCGGCGGCTGGGCTCTTTGCGGAAAGTGGAGCACAGCGTCCCATGGGCGGGGGAGCGGGTGATTCTTGGCGTTCGGGCCGATGCGGAAAATTACGTCTTTACATACCGCCATCCGGAACGGGGGGAAGAACGAACGATTCTGGGCAGGGGGGAGTGCAGCATGCTGGCGACCGAGGTGGCCGGCGGGTTCACCGGGGTATTCTTCGGGCTGTACGCGGTCAGCGGCACCTCCGCTCCCGCAGCCCCGGCCCGCTTTGACTGGTTTGATTACATCCCGCTGGACTAGCGCAAAGGAGATGACCGAAGTGATCACGATGGTTATTGCCGACGATGAGCATATTACCCGCCTCGGCTTGCAATCGCTGGAGTGGGAGTCCGAAGGATTCAGGCTTACCGGCCTTGCTTCCTCCGGCCCTGAAGCACTCGATATGGTGCGTTCGCTGGCGCCCGATTTGCTGCTGACGGATATCCGGATGCCGGGTATGGACGGATTGTCCTTGATGAAGACACTGAACCAGGAAAGCCGCCCGGTCAAGGTCGTGTTCATTACGGCCTATCATCAGCTCGATTACGCCTTGTCGGCGATCGAACTGGGGGCGGTCGGCTTCGTGCTGAAACCGACCGATCCGGATGAGATCATGGCGGCTTGCAGGAAGGCCAAGCTGCAAATCGAAGCGGAGCGCGAGCAGGCGGCCGCCGAGCGCGATATGCGCCAGCAATTGAAGGAATATTCGCTCACCCTGCAGGGGAAGGTGCTGCCGGCCGCGGAAAACCATAATGCGGTCGTCGCACGGATGACGGATTACTTGGAGGCCCATTTCATGGAGGAGGTGACGATCGCCAAAATTTCCGAGGCGCTCCATTTTCATCCCGATTATTTGAGCCGATTGTTCAAAAAAGAGACGGGGGAGACCTTCAGCGATACGCTGACGCGGATCCGGCTGCAGAAGGCGATGGAATATTTGGCCGATCCGGACGTGAAAGTTTACGAGGCCGCTGCCAAGGTCGGCATCCGGGACGCCCGTTATTTTGGGCAGCTCTTTAAAAAGCGCTATGGACTTACGCCGCAGGAATTCCGCAGCAAACAGCTGGCCGGCGGGGAGAAATGAACATGGTCTTCGGTAAACTCGGGCGCAGGCTGATTCAGCGGGTCCATGATTTTAAAATCCGCAGCAAGCTGCTGGCGTCGTTTTTGCTGCTCATCTTGGTGCCGATCGCCCTGATCGGCACGTTGACTTATCAGAAGTCAAGATCGCTGATTCAGGAAAAAACGAACGATTATACGCTCGACTTGCTCAGCGAGGTCAGCAAAAATATCGAACTCCATCTGGTGGACATCGACCGGCTGTATCACACCGTTTTTACGAACGTGGATGTGCGGAACGCCTTGCGGGAAGCGAACAAAGGCTTCGACAGCCAGGTGGAATACGTGGCCGCGGCCAAGCGGATCAACCATTTTTTGGACAGCGTGATCATCGACCGGGACGAGGTGCAGTCAATTCAACTGTATTCTTTAAAGCCCTACCTGTTCCAATCCTCGGATCCGCCGTTGACCGAATTAAGCCGGGAAGAGTGGCGGAGCCTGCAAAAAAACGAAGGCAATCTGATTTGGATGGACCCCGAACCTTTGGTGCCCGCCGTCACGGCGGGCAGTTCCGTTTATGACATGGACAACCTGAAGAAATCGGGGTATTTTGTGCTGCATCTCCGCGAAAAGGCGCTTTATTCCATCTACGGCTCGATCCAGCTCGGCAAACAAGGGGAACTTTACATCATCAATCAGGGCGGGGTCATCATTTCCCATGGCGACAAGGAGCTGATCAATACGCGGCCTTCCGCAGCCTATATCGGCCAGGTACTGAGCGGCGGCAAACAGGGGAGCTTCAAGACGGCCCTGAACAACCAAAACGCTGTCGTCAATTACCGGATGATCGGGGAAACGGGGTGGCGGATCGTCAGCGTCATTCCCGCGACCGAATACGAAAACTTATCGATCCTCCTCAAAAACTGGATGCTTGTTCTTTTCGCTATTTTTATCACGGTGGCCGTAATTTTGTCCTATATCGTTTCCAACAGCATTTCCAAACCGATCCGCCAGCTTTCCGCCGTCATGAAAAACGTGGAAGGAGCTCGTTTGGACGCCCGCTTCGTGTACAACTCGCGCAACGAAATCGGACTGCTCAGCCGCAACTTCAACCGGATGGTCGACCGGATCAATCATCTGGTCAACAAGGTGTATCAGGAGGAGCTGCTCAAGCAGCAGTCTCAGCTAAAGTATCTGATGTTCCAGATCAACCCGCATTTCCTGTTCAACACGCTGGAGACGATCAACTGGCTGGCCCGCATTCAAGGAGCCCCCGAGGTCGGCAAGCTGTCCAAGGCGCTGGGCGATTTGATGCGGGAGGGGATCAAAGGGAAGGATTTTATTCCTTTGGTAAGCGAAATCGGCAATGTCGAGAAATACGTGTATATCCAAAAGCACCGTTTCGGCGACAAATTCGAAGTCGACACCGATATCGATCCGAATGCGTTGTCCCTGTCGGTCCCGCGGTTTATCTTGCAGCCGCTGGTCGAAAATGCGATCGTTCACGGGCTGGAGCTGGCGATGGACAAAGGGTTCATCGAGATAAGAGGGTACTTTGAACAGGGCCGGCTGCTGCTGACGGTGAGCGACAACGGCGGGGGGATGGAGCCCGCCAAGCTGGAGGAAATCAGGTCCGTACTGGACGGCGGTCCGGCGGATACGGCGGGCATCGGGTTGCTGAATGTTCATCAGCGGATTCAACTGCACTATGGAAAAGAATACGGGCTGCGGGTCGACAGCAGCTGCGGCGAAGGAACGGAAATTACGATCACGCTGCCCGGCATACCGGGCATGACAGGCCGGAATGAGCAGGAATCCAGCCCGGCTCCTTGAAAGAAGTCGGCGGCGGGGCAGGATAAGGGGCCGGTTCGGCATCAGGCAGCGGGCGGAATTGGGCAGCCGGCCCGAAATAGACGGTCCGTAATCCGGCAACGGGTCGGAATTTTCCACATCGAAGTCGGCGCCGCCTCGTTTTGGTTTTTTCCCCCGAACTTTATGATGAAAGAGTAACAGCGCGAGACAAAGGGAGGGTTCGATGGGATGAGTAGAAAAAGAATGAAAACCGCAAGCCTTGCGGCGTTTCTGACGCTAGTCGTCAGCTTAACCGCCTGCGGCGGCGGAAACGGCAAAGCTGCGGACAATACGAGCGGCGGCCCGTCCGCGGAAGGCGAGGGCAAAACCCGGATGGTGATGTACGACTGGCAGACGAGCGATACGGCCATGACCCGAATCGGCGAGGATTTGGCCAAGGAATTTAATGCGCTGCCCGATTCCGCCGCGCAAATTGAAATTCAGCATGTTCCCGGCGATCCGTATTATCCGAAAATCAATGCCGGACTTGCCGCCAACAACGGGCCGGATGTGTTTTCGCTGCATGCGGCCGGCAAAATGAAAACGTACGTGGATGCAGGACGGCTGTTGCCGCTGGACGATGCTTTCGCGGCCGACCCGGAATGGAAAGAGCGCTTTACATCCGGCGCGTTTAATCTGCTCTCGTTCGACGGCAAAACTTACGGCATACCCACGTCATTTTCGGCGGCGGTGCTGTTTTACAACAAAGATATTTTCGACAAATACGGTCTGAAGGCGCCCGCCACTTACAAGGAGCTGAAACAGGTGATTCAGGTGCTGACGGACAACAAAGTCACGCCGTTTGCTTTCGGTGCCAAGGAAGCGTGGACGAGCGCGTTGTTCAGCGAATTGGTCGCCAACCGGATCGGCGGAGACGAACCGTTTAACAAGATCATGAACGGCGGCGGCACCTGGGAAGACCTGTCCTACATCAAAACCGGGCGTATCATGCAGGAACTGGCCAAGCTCGGTGCTTTTCCCGAAGGCTTCCTCGGCATCGACAACAACGGCATGGTCAATCTGTTCAAAAATGGCGGGGCGGGGATGATGGTCACCGGCAGTTGGGCGATCAACCAGCTTACGGCGGACGATTCCAAAGTGAAAAGTGCCGTGGATATCGCCAAATTCCCGACGTTTGAAGGAGGAAAAGGCGACCTGGACACGTGGCTGGGCCAGCCGTCGTTTAACCTGGTGATCAACGCGAAAGCGAAAGATCCGGACGCGGCCATCCGCTTCCTGAAAACCTGGTCGGAGGACAAATACCAGAAGCGGATCGTCGAGGAAGGCGGGGATATCCCGGCCACCAACGTGCAGCTTGATCCGGAGAAAGTGCCGGAGCTGTCCCGGAAATTAAGCGATCAAATGTCGACGATGAAAGGCATGTTTATTTTCTATGATCAGGGTCTCGGCGCCCAAATCGGGGATGAATACAACAATACGATTCAGGCGATTTTGGCGGGGCAGTCGCCGGAAGAGGCGTTTAAGGAATTGCAGGCATACACCGAGCGTTATCGCGCCGAAAACAAGTAATGATAAGCGGAGCGGGTTTACTTTTAGGGAATCCGCTCCCTTTCGGATAGGGTGGTCAATGATGGAAAAAGTGCTGCGAAACAGAATGTCCATTCTGCTCTTCATTCTCCCGGCTCTGCTGATTTATACCGCCGTCGTTTTTGTTCCGATCGTTTCCTCGGTGTACTTCAGCTTTTTCAGATGGGACGTTATCAGTCCGATGAAATTTATCGGCCTGGATAACTATACGCGGATGTTTACGCAAGACAACGTGTTTGGCGTCGGCGTCCGCAACATGCTGCTGCTGCTCGCGGTCAGCTTGGTGCTGCAGCTCGGTTTGGGGTTCGTTTTGGCCGTTTTTTTGAGCGGCAGGCTGCGGGGCAAGGAATGGTTTAAAAACGTCTTTTTCACCCCGGCGGTCATTTCCAGCGTTGCGGTCGGGATGATGTGGACCTTTATTTACGATCCGTCCATGGGGATTATCAATGCGCTGCTGCAGGCGGCGGGTCTGGAAGCGTGGGCCCGGCCGTGGCTGTCGGAGCCGAAAACGGCGATGTGGGCGATCGCGATCGTTACGTCCTGGCAGTTCGTCGGGTATACGATGATTTTGTTTATCGCGGCGATTCAGAACATTTCCGCCGACATTTTCGAGGCGGCGCGGATCGACGGGGCTACGGGCTGGAAGGTAGTCAAACACATCACGCTGCCGCTGGTCAAGCCGATTACGAAGGTGAACACGATTTTGATTTCGATCGGGTCGCTGAAGTTTTTCGATTTGATTTTTGTGATGACGGGCGGCGGTCCGGCCAACCGCACGCAGGTGCTTGCTTCCTATCTTTATTACCGGTCGTTCGACCAGTCGGAGTACGGTTACGGCGATGCGATGGCCGTCGTTTTGCTGGTCATGTGCCTGGTGGTTACCGTCATCATCAACAAGCTGTTCCGCATGACGGATCAGGAAAACTGAAAGGGGATGGCGTTCCCATGATGCTAAACGACATCGGCCGGCACCCTCTGAAAATGGTGCTGATCTACATTTTTCTTGGCATAGGAAGTTTGTTTTACCTTTATCCCCTGCTGTGGCTGGTTTTGAATTCTTTAAAACATACGCCGCAAATCTATGAAAATCCGTGGGGCTTTCCGGAGCAGTTCATCTGGAGCAACTACTCGGACGCCTGGACGACCGGGGGAACGGGAAAATATTTGTTCAACTCCGTGGTCATTACGGCCGTTACTTTGCTGATCGTGGTCGTGGTTAGCTCCATGGCGGCGTATGCGCTGGCCAAATTGCGCTGGAAAGCCTCGAAACTTACGTTAGGGTATTTTTTGATCGGGATGATGGTGCCGATTCACGCCACCCTGATTCCGCTATTCGTCTATTTCTCCAAAATCGGGATGATCAATTCGCAAGCCGGCCTGATCATTATTTACGCCGCGTTTGCGCTGCCCGCCGCGATTTTGATTTTATGCGGCTTCCTTGGAGCGATTCCGAACGAGCTGATGGAAGCCGCCGTGATCGACGGATGCTCCGTTTACGGGATGTTTTGGCGGATCATTTTGCCGGTGGCCAAATCGGCGCTGATGACGATCGTCATCTTCAGCTTCGTCAGCATCTGGAATGAGCTGCTCGTGGCGCTCGTTTTTATATCGGACCCGTTGAAAATGACGCTGCCGGTCGGCCTGTCCAACTTCAAGGACCAGTATACGACCGATTATGCCCCGATGTTTGCGGCGATTCTGATGGCGACGATCCCGACGATTACCGTCTGCGCCATTTTCAGCAAGCGGATTATGTCCGGAATGGCGGAAGGCGCGATCAAGGGGTAGCCGGAAGTGCGCTGTTTGCGGACGTGGGGAAAAAGTTATACCGCTAAAACTGCCGCCGATTGGGGCAGTCGATATGCCACCGCATTTTGGCGAACATCGCTTGCACTTTTTCTGCATTTCACGAACGCCTTCGGGCGTTTTTTGTCCGTTTATTGCTGAATTTACGACTCAACTTTCGCAGTAAAAAAATCGGCAGACAAGCCTTGATTGTAGCTGGGCAAAGCAGCAATCCATTGCCGGAATTGACGCTGAATCAAAGGCGGACACTTTTGCACCGTAGTCGTTTCGAGCTGTGTCACAAATCGACGCCAGGTGAAGGGGCTAAAGGGACTGTCTAAAGGGTTCGTGTCTTGGTGTTCCTGCCTGTTGCCTGCTGCCTGCCTTTGCACGATTATTCCTTTCGTTCAGGGAGCAGGGGGGCTAGAGCAAAGGGGGCAAAAAAAGAGGGAAGAAAAAAACAAAAAAGATGAGGAAAAAATGAGGCGGTTCAGGTGAGATTTTCGGCTTGATAAGGGAACGTGCGTTTGCTATAATGAAATAAATGGAACCTATGTTCGTATATTCTTGATTCGGGGGGACGAGCGGATATGGAAGTCAATACGGGAACGGAACTTCAGCCATTCAGCAGCCGTTTTAACAGCGAGCAGGACTGCATGGAGGCGCTGATCGCGATGAAGTGGCCAAACGGCTTCGTCTGCCCGCGTTGCGCTCACACCCGGTGCAGCTATCTGACCTCCCGGCATATCCCTTTGTTCGAGTGCGGAAAGTGCAAGCATCAAACATCGCCTTTGGTCGGCACGATTTTTGAAGGAACGCATCTGCCCTTGCTCAAGTGGTTCGAGGCCCTGGATTTATTCCTGCTGGAGGGCGGCATCTCGGCGCTGCGGCTGAGCAAGGTGATCCGGGTCGCCTACAAAACCGCCTGGTCGATGCTGCACAAAATACGTCATGCCGTGGGGGAGTTCGATGCCCGGGAGCTGCTCTCCGGAGACGTGAAGGTGAACAGCGATCAGTATGGGCGTAATCCGTCCCGGTGTCAGGTTTCGCATCCGTACGCCTCGGCGGTCGTAGCCGGCTGCACGGTCAAGGATTCGGGCGAGCCGGAGCGGGTCAAAATCCGCCTGGTGCCGCATAAGCGGGGAGGCGAAAAAAGGGCAAACCGTCACGATCTAAACACGTTTATCAATGGGCATGTGGATGTCTGTACATCGGAGGTGCAGTTGTTCCCTCAGGCCTTTCGGCTGTATGCGCCCTTGCGGAAAGTGGTGAGAGAGGCGTGGGAATCGCTGAAGAGTACGTATGGAGCCTTGGGGCTGAAGCATCTGCAGGCGTACCTAAACGAATACACCGGACGCCGCCGGTTGCGCCTGCAAGGAGGACGGCCCGGAGCGGAAGAAACGATGCGGCAGCAGTTACTGCAAATGTGTGTGGCGATTCGGGCGATCCCTTACCGCCGGCTAATCGCGCGCCAACCGAATCAGCCCCTTGCGGCTGCGGCCTGATCGGGACGCTGGAAACGATGGGGGGAGTTTGATGCAGAACAACTTAATGGGTAGGGGTTAGCATGAACAGTGCGAGCGTTGCTGCAGATGGAAGGGTTCAGGATACAGCATAATCACGGTCATTTCGTTTCCCTCGCGTCTTGTCCTTGATCTTCTCTTGTCCGGTCTGTTTCACCTCCTCGAAACCTGATTTCTTCTCCTATGGCCTATGCCCGTCTAAATTATCTCGAACCTATCTGCTTCTCCACCAAATTTTCTTCTCCCGAGCTTGTCTGTTTCTCTGATGCATGATCATCTCTCAGCTACCTGATCAAACGGGATAATCGTGCAAAGCCTCCGGACAGGTAGTGTTGATCTGCCGCTCCTTCCCCCACTTCCCTATCCTCAAGCATTCAACGCAGGGGCCAAGCTGATGTTTGTTCTGCGAAAGTTGAGTTATGAATCTATATCTATTAACAATTATTTTACAAAAATTCAGAAAAAAAGCGTTCTCCGATAACAATTCCCCGCTAAACTTCTATGAAAATATGATAGATGAAGTTAGGGAGGAATCGGTTTGACGAAAAGAGGTTCAAAAGCGGTTTCAACACTTTTGGCTGCGGCGTTACTCGTCAGCTTGGCAGGTCCGGGCGAATGGGCGGCCGCTGCGGAAAGCTCTGCCGCGGAAAACTCTCAGGTGACGCAGTCGGCCCACGGCTCGGAGGGAGCAGGAGGGGATGGGGCGGGTGCAAACGCCCCCCAAGCGGAGGATAGCGCCGCCGAAACAAACGCCGTCCAACCTGAAGCTGCCCCCGCCGGTACGGATGCGGCCGGGACCGGCGGCACCGCCGGCCAGGCCCTGCTTGCTGCGGATGACGGGCTCGGTATTGCCGCGCAAAATTTGCCGCAAGCCGTTGTCGGCTCGCCATATTCGGCGACGATCGCCGTTTACGGCGGTGAGCCGCCTTATGGCTTTGCGGCGGAAGGGCTTCCGAACGGGCTCGTTTTGGATGCTCAAAACGGGAAGATAACGGGAACCCCTGCTGCCGGCACGGAAGGCACCCATGAAATTAAAGTAACCTTGACGGACAGCGCGGCCGAACCTAGCCGGGCAGAAGCGGTTCTGCAGTTGACGGTTGCCGCCGGCCAGAAGCAGGCCCCCCTGGAGGACACGCTGCAGATCCGAAAAATCGCTTCTTATTCCGTGGGGGCTGCAAACGAGGACGGCGGTGTCGCCGAAATCGTCAAATACAACAAGGACAACGGAAAGTTTTATCTGGTAAACGGGTCGTCCGAACCGCCGAGCATCGATATCGTTCCGCTGGCGGAAGGCGGCACGCTGACAAGGGAGAAAACGGTCGATGTCAAAAGCCTCGTTGAGAAGAACGGTTTTACATTCGGCGATTTGACGAGCCTTGACATTAACACGGCCACGAAAAAGATCGCCGCCGCCGTGCAGGAAGCCGATGCGGCCAAAAGCGGCAAAATCCTCGTGCTCGATTATGACGGGAATTTGCTGGATGAATACGAAGCCGGCGTTCAGCCCGACATGGTCAAGTATACCTCGGACGGCCGGTACATTTTGACGGCGGACGAGGGCGAGCCGCGCGAAGCCGGGATCGACCCCGAAGGCAGCGTTACGATCGTCGATACGGCGCAGGGGCAAATCCGCCGCGTGAAGTTCGACGATCCGTCCGTGATCGATGATCTGGTGCATATCCGGGGCAAGGCCGACGCCGATGGCATGATTGCCGGCAGCGGCGCCAAGGAAGACGCCGTCTTCGACCTGGAGCCCGAATATATCGCGCTCTCCGGCGACGAGACTACGGCATACGTATCCTTGCAGGAGAACAACGCGATTGCCGCGATCGATATCGGCAAAGCGGAGGTTCTTTACGTTCGCGGGCTTGGGTTTAAGGATTTGAGCGACCCGAACAACGCTTTGGACCTGATTGAAGACCAAATCATCAATCTGGAAAACGTGCCGTTCAAAGGGATGTACATGCCGGACGGCATCGATGCCTACACGGTAGGCGGAAAAACATATTTGTTCACGGCCAACGAAGGCGACGGAACCGAATGGCCGGGGCGCACCAACGTAACTAAAATCAAAAAGCTGAAGGGGCTGGATCCGGACTCGCAAGCGGGACGCTTTTTACAAGAAAACGGTTCGCGTTACGGCGAGGTGGAAACGGCCAGCGATATGGGCCCGGACGGGGTCTATCTATATGGAGCACGCTCGTTTTCGGTGTGGGATGCCGACACCATGCAGCAGGTATACGATAGCGGGAACGATTTTGAACGGGTGACGGCCGAGCGGCTGCCGGACTATTTTAACTCCAACCACAGCAAAGCGAATTTCGATAAACGGAGTCCGAAAAAAGGCCCCGAGCCCGAATACGTTACCGTCGGCCAAGTCGGGAGCAAAGCATTTGCTTTTACCGGGCTTGAGCGAATCGGCGGGGTGATGGTTTACGACGTGACCGATCCGGAAAAACCGGTCTTCGCCAACTACACGAATACGCGCGACTTTAACGCGGGGCTGAATACGGATACCGGGCCGGAGGGGCTGGAGTTTGTGCCGGCTGTTGAAAGCCCGACGGGGCTGCCATTGCTGCTGGTCGCCAACGAAGTAAGCGGCACGGTAGCGGCTTTGGAGCTGCAGGTGACGAAGGTGAGCCTGGATAAAACCTCGCTGACACTCACCGCAGGCGGCGCGGCGGAAAAATTGACGGCAACGGTGACGCCGGCCGGCGGTTCGGCAGGCAGCGGGGGAAAGGTCGTTTGGTCGACTTCCGATTCATCCGTCGCTGCCGTTGACGCGGACGGAACCGTTACGCCGGCGGCAGCCGGGCAGGCCGTAATTACCGCGTTAAGCGAAGACGGCTCCGGCGTGGCCGAAGCTCAGGTGACGGTACGGCCCGCGCAGGATGGCGGGGACACCTGGAAGCTGACGGTGATGCACACGAATGACACGCATGCGCATTTGGACGATGTGGCCAGACGCGCCACGCTGGTGAAGCAAATCCGCGCCGAGGGCGGCGACAGCTTGCTGCTGGACGCCGGGGATGTTTTTTCCGGGGATTTGTATTTCACCAAATGGCAGGGCCTAAGTGATCTTGAATTTATGAATTACATGGGATATGACGCCATGACTTTCGGCAACCATGAGTTCGATAAAGGTACGAGGGTGCTGGCCGATTTCATCAAAAAAGCCCGGTTTCCGCTGGTCAGCTCCAATATCGCTTTCAGTAAGGACAGCAACATCGCGCCGCTCCTGAAATCGCCGGCCAACATTGACGTCAGCGCGCCGAAAACGACGGAGCACGCGGGCGTTTATCCTTATGTCGTTCTTGAAGTAGGGGGCCACAAGGTCGGGGTGTTCGGCCTGACGACGGAAGATACGGCTTATACGTCCAGCCCGGGCAAGGACGTGACGTTCAACGAAGCGGTTCAAGCCGCTGAAGCGACCGTCGCCGCCATGCAGCGGGACGGACTGAATATCATCATCGGCCTCTCGCATCTCGGGTACGCACGGGATCAGAAGCTGGCCGCCGAAGTTGAAGGCATCGATTTGATCGTTGGCGGTCATACGCATACGAAGCTGGACGCGCCGGAAATTGTCACCGACAGCGTCCATCAAACGCCGACCGTCATCGTTCAGGCAAACGAATGGGGCAAGTACCTCGGCCGGTCAGACCTGGTGTTCGATGAGCAAGGCCGGGTTTTGACGGGTCCCGGACAAACGTCGGGCAGCCTGGTTCCGGTGAACGGCCAGGTTGCCGAAGACGCCGCAGCGAAGGCGATGCTTGATCCTCTCAAGGCGGAGCTCGAAGAATTGAAGAAGCAGGTGATCGGAACGGCGGCGGTCGTTCTTGACGGTGAACGTGCCAATGTGCGTTCTAAGGAAACGAACCTGGGCAATCTGATCGCCGACGGCATGCTGGCCAAAGCGCAGCAGCTCAAAGGAACGCAAATCGCCATTATGAACGGCGGCGGAATACGCGCCTCCATCGACCAAGGCGAGATCACGATGGGCGAACTGCGGACGGTGATGCCGTTCGGCAATACGCTGTACGTGCTGGACGTCACCGGGAAGCAGTTGAAGGATGGATTGGAAAACGGAATCAGCGGAGCCAAGTTGACCGACCTTCCGGGAAAATTCCCGCAAATCGCCGGCATGAAGTTTAAGTGGGATCCCGCCCAGCCGGCAGGAAGCCGTGTTTTTGACGTACAAATCAAGCAAGGCGGCGCTTATGTTCCGTTAAATCTGTCTTCCACTTACCGGCTTGCGACCAACAGCTTCGTGGCGAACGGCGGGGACGGCTACAGCTCCTTCGCCGAAGCGATCGCCGCCGGGGCTTACCACGAGGATCTGGGGTATCCCGATTACGAGATTTTTATCGAGAATATCGGGCGGCTGGGTGGTACGGTCTCTCCGGTCGTGGATGGCCGGATCGTCGAGCGGGCGAAGCCAAGCGGCGGCAGCGGCGGTAACGGCGGCGGCAGTGGTGGTAGCGGCGGCAGTGGCGGCAGTGGCGGGAAGGGTTCGTCAGGATCCGGAGGGGCGCCCACCCCGGGAACGGCTACTCCGTCCGGGGAATCCGCCTCCGGAAATGCGGCGTATGAGCTTGTGGGCGATATGCTGCAGGTTGAAGTTGTCCGCAGCGCCGACGGCCAGACGGTGAATCAGGTCTCCGTCAAGCCTGAGGTGTTGAAGAACGTACTAGCGGCAGCCGCCTCAAGCAGCCGGGGCGAACTGGTGGTGAAGCTGACGGACCTCGAGGGGGGAACCGTGATTTCCCTGCCTGCGGATACGCTCCTTTCGGTTAATAAAGACGGGGCTGTAAACGGGAATGTAACGCTGGCCATTCGTACCGCGCTGGCAAGCTATAGAATCCCGCTTCAGGCGATCATTTCGGGTAGTTCCGGTTTCATCGGCACCGGCGCATCAAGTTCATCCGGGGCGGGTGCATCCATACGAATTTCCATTTTATCGGCCAAAACGTCCGAACAGGCGGAGATCGCCAAGGCCGCCGCGAATCAGGGAGTAACCCTTACGGGCTCTGCGACAATCGGGTTCAAAGTGCTGCTTCTTACTGCGGACGGTCAGGAGCGGGAAATCACGGATTTCGGGAACACGTACCTCAGCCGAACGATCTCGCTGCCGGGCGGAGTCGATAGTGGTTTGGTAGCAGCGGTTATGTACAATGAAGCGGCCGGAAAACTGGTTTTCGTTCCCGCAGTCAAGGTTATGGCGGATGGCAAACCTGCTTTAGAGCTGAAGCGTCCGGGCAATAGCTTGTATACACTGGTCAGCGGCAGAAAACGGCAGTTTACCGACGTAAACGGGCATTGGGCGGAGCAAGCCATCGGCAAGCTGGCCTCCAAGCTGCTTGTGGAAGGCGTGAGCGAAACCCGCTTCGAGCCCGGACGGGAAATGACGAGAGCGGAATTTACGGCGCTGCTGGTTCGCGGGCTGGGGTTGACTCCGGCGCAAGAGGCGAACGTATTCAGCGATGTAGGGGCGGGAAATAGTCTCGCCGCTGAAATCGCGGCCGCGGTCGAATTCGGTCTCGTTACTCCGGATGCAACCGGCGCGTTTAAACCGAATGAACGCATTACCCGGGCGGAGATGGCCGTAATGGTTGCGAAAGCGATGCGGCTGGTTAAGAACGGAAATGAGGGTACAGATGGCGGGGGTTCTGCCGGAACAAGCACCGATACCGCTTTGCTGGCCCGTTTCACGGACCGTCCGGCGATCCCGGATTGGGCCGCGGCAGACGTGGCCCGGCTGGTTGAGCAAGGGATCATGCAGGGCGATAATCGCGGAACTTTTGCCCCGAACGGACATACCACCCGGGCTCAGGCGGCCCTCCTGCTGATGCGGATGCTGCAGGCGCTGCAGTTTATCGATTAATATATTAAGAGCGAATAATATATAAAGAGCAAAATGTAAAAGGGATGCGGCATTCGTTTGCCGCATCCCTTTTTGTCGCCTTAGGTGTGTCTTAAGTTCGCTTTAAGTTCGCTTTAAATGCGCCTTAAGTGCGCTTTTAGGTGTCTGTTATGTGCTTATTTATGCTCCCGCCCCTCCCGTGATTGGAAAAATCCAATAGAATGGAATTCGACTGGCAAGCTCCTACTTGCTCGCCCCCAGCTACTTCACAAAATGGGACACCACAAACACCGCCGGGGAGTTCCAGTAGATCGTCACTTCATTGCCGGCGTAGCTAAGCGCGTCGTCGATGAAGCAGGCGGCCGGCGGTTTGCCCTGCAGATGCTCCTGCATGCAGTCGTCGTTCAGCCCGCGGTTGGGGCCGCCGGCCACTAAGCCGGGCACCGGATCTTCCACGCCGTCGCCGACGGAAGGGCGGTGGTGCGGATGCCGGACCGCCCGGTCGCCAAAGCCGGTGACGTAGCTGTAGTCCAGCACGTTGCGGCCGAGCAAATAGTGCACATGCTCCAGCGCCAGTGCCTGATAGCGGGCTTCGCCGCTAACCCTTGCGGCGATCAGCAGCAGCATCGCCCGGTTCAGGAGCACCATGTTGCTGCCCCAAATATAGTCCTCAGGCCGCAGCGAGGTCAGATAGCCGTCCTCGGCGCAGCGCCGGGCCAGTCTTTCCGCCTCTTCAAGCAAACCTGCCTCCAGCGAGGCCCGGAGCGCGGCGTCAGCCATCGCTTTTTCCCCGAACAAGTAGGCGATCGTCCCGTAGCCGCCCATATCGGCCCAGCCCAGCTCGTATTTCGGAAAAGATTCCGCCGCCAGCTTCCGGAACGCCTCGTGATAGGCCGCTTTCCCCGTCGTCCGGAACAATTCGCCGGCGGCCCAGTACCGCTCGTCAAGGTCGACCGGGTCCCCGTATTCGCCCGTGGCGATGTCGGGCGGATTTTTGAAGCCGGGGTTTTCCGGCGACGCGGGATGCCGCTTAAGCCACTCCCACGCACGTTCCGCCGCAGCCAGGCAGCGGTCCGCGAACGCCTCGTCGAACGTCCGGTACACCCGCGCCGCCAGCGCCATGACCCCGGCGAAGCAGCCGGTCGCCGTAGCGGAGACGGGCATAAAATACAGCTCCGCCCGGTCGTCCTCGGGCATTACGTCCAGCGCCGGAAATTGCTTTGTCGTGAGCTTGTGAAACGCTCCGCCCGTGTGCTCGTCCTGCATTTTCAGCAGCCACTCGAGCTCGTAGCGGCATTCGCGCAGGACATCCGGCGTCACGCCGTCCGTCTCCGGCAGCGGAACCGGCTTTTGGAACGCCTGCGGCGCCAATTCGTAAGCCAGCAGCAGATCGGCTGCCGCCTTGGCTCCCGGTCCGGTGTATTTGCCATAATCACCGGCATCATGCCAGCCGCCGGAGCTGTCCCGCCTCCGGTCCGGCTCGCCGTAAACGATGCCCTCCGCCGTATGGCAGGCGGCGTGCGTCCACGGGCCGGCATACGGCTCCTCCAGTCCAGTGCCGCAGCGGAAGTAATAAAAAGCTTTGAGCAGACCGTATTGGAGTTCTGTATACGGGTTGCTGCTAATCTTAAACGAAGCGGATTTTTCCCCATTCAGTCTGACAAAGTAGCTGCCTTCCTCCGAACAAGCGGTAAAATCGCCCCGGCTGACGGCGATTCCCGATGCTTCATCATCCAGCGGCGGTTCGGTTTCCCCTCGGTAAACGGCTTCCCCGTCCGATTCCCGGACGACCTCAAACACTCCACCCTGGCCTGCATGGATGAAGGTCTTGCGGGCGTCCGGCGGATAGCCGAGCTGATTCACCGTAATACCCCGCGGCGCCATGCCGTGCCCAGCAGGTTCATTCATCAACATCCCCTCCTTAGAAAGGTAGTTCAAAAAGCCATCTTTTGAACACGAAGCAGATCACGAAGCAGATCACGAAGCAGATCATGCAGCGGAAGCGGCGTTGAAATCGTAATCGCTTTCATGCATCTATCTTCATATTTGCATGCCGCGTGAATCTTGGCAAGGCGCAAAAAAGCGGCAATCATGAATATTTTGCAAAATTTGGAATGAAACTAACCGGGATAACGTTTGCGGGAGGTGCCGGGGATGAGCAATGACACACCGATATTAAAAAAGCTGGCCCATAACGAACAGCAGCTTCGCCAGTCGTTTGACCGCTGCTCCGACATTGTGTTCCGTCCGGTTTCCGTACATGGTGCGGAAGTCATCTTATTAATCTATACGGAAGGAATGACCGATACCCAACTGCTGGATCAGATCCTGCTTCGCCTTTGGCTGAGCGAGGGGGAAGCGGAGCGGCTCCCCAAGCCGGAACAATTCGGCAGGTTTGTTGAGGACGCGCTGGCGGCGGCTGCCCAGGTGAAAAAGACTTCCCAATACGCTTCCCTGATCGAAGGGGTATTGGAGGGGCAGACGGCGATTTTGTTCGAAGGGCAAAGCTATGCGCTGCTTGCCGATTTAACCAAAATGGAGCAGCGGGGCATCGAGGAGCCCCCTTCCGAAAAGGTGGTGCGCGGACCGCGGGACGCTTTTACGGAAACGATCAGCGTCAACACGTCCCTGCTGCGCCGAAGAATCCACAGCCCCAGCCTTAAGATGGAGTCGATGTCGATCGGCCAACTGACGGGGACCGAAGTGAAGCTGGTTTATATGGAGAACGTTGCCAAGCCGTCGCTGGTCGAAGAGGTCCGGAAACGTCTGGGCAAAATCCGCATCGATGCGTTAAACGGCTCCGGGATTTTGGAGGAATTGATCGAAGAGCAGCCCTACTCCCCGTTTCCGGAAATTCAAAATACGGAACGGCCCGATGTGGCCGCAGGGTCGCTGCTGGAGGGCAAAGTCGTTATTTTGATGGATAACAGCCCGTTCGCCCTGATTTGTCCGATGACCTATTGGTCCGGTTTGCAGTCGCCCGAAGATTATCACGAACGTTTTATCTACACCACCTTTGTCCGCTGGGTCCGTTATATTTTTGTCCATACTTCCTTGCTGCTGCCTTCCCTTTACGTCGCGCTGACGACGTTTCATCCGCAAGTGCTGCCGACATCCCTGCTGGTCAGCGTGGCGTCGGCCCGGGAGGGCGTTCCGTTTCCGGCGGTGTTCGAGGCGCTCTTGATGGAGTTCCTTTTCGAAGGGCTCAGGGAAGCGGGGATCCGTCTTCCGAACCAAATCGGATCGGCGGTAAGTATTGCCGGAACCCTGGTTATCGGTCAAGCGGCCGTGGAAGCCGGAATCATCTCGGCGCCGATGGTCATTATCGTGGCTACCACGGGGATCGCTTCCTTTGCGTTTCCCCGTTACAATCTGGGAACCGCCTACCGGATGCTGCGCTTCCCGTTGTTGATCGTTTCCGGCATGTTCGGTTTTTACGGGATCGTGTTGTTTATTACCGCATTGACGATTCATTTGGTATGTCTTAAGTCCTTTGGCGTTCCGTACATGACCCCGCTTGGTCCCAGCACGGTTTCCCGGGAAAGCGCCGACGATGTGCTGGTGCGGGGACCGACCTGGAACATGCCCAAAACGCAGCGGCATTCCCTAACGAGAGCGAGCGCGGACCCTATGCCGGGCGCAAACGATGCGGGCAAGAAAAACAAGGAGTGAGACCATCATGCGTTTGAAGCTGGGGACGGCTTTTTTGGCTTGTGTGCTGCTGACGACCGGCTGCTGGGACCGGCAGGAAATGAATGACCGGGCGATCATTTTGGGCTGGGGGATGGACCTGAACGGGGACGGCCGGTACGTTGCCACGGCCAACATCGTCGTTCCCGGGGGTACAAAGTCGGGAGGGACCGAGGGCGGGAAAAACCAATATCTCATCGAGACCGCCTATGGCGCGAGCGACGGCGATGCCGGTCAAAATATGCAAAAAAAGCTGCCCCGCGTCATCTTTGCTAGCCACCGGAGGAACGTGTTTATCGGCGAGGCGCTGGCCAGGCACGGGATCGCGGATGTGCTTGACGAATATGCCCGCAATCCGCTGGTCAGGCTGCGGACGAATATTTTTGTCGTCAAGGGAGGAACGGCGCAGGAAGCTATGAGCCTGGGCAGCCGGCTGGAAAAGAATCCGACGATCAGCGTGCAAAAAATACAGGAGGTGATGGGTGCCCCGGTGAGCCGTTCTTTGCTCGATTTTTTCATCATGGCGAATGGGGCGTCGGGAGGCAGCGTGATACCGATCGTGGAGATCGTCTCTCCCGGGCAAACGGCAAAGAAAGGCGAAGATACGGACAATGCGGCAGGTTCGGAATTGGCGCTGACAGGCTCGGCGGTATTCGACCGCAACCTCAAATTGAAAGGTTATTTGGGGTTTGACAATTTTTGGGTTCGTTTATGGATCGCGCAAAAACTTGACCATCGCGTGTTTACGATCCGTATGGGGAAGGAGCGCGAGACGGTAACGATTCCTGCGATGAGGTTCAAAAGCCGGATTGTGCCGAAGATCAACGGTGAAGAAGTCAGCTTTACAGTTTGGCTTAGCGGGGAAGGCGAAATCAACGAAAACAACGCAAACCTGGATCTGTCCAAGCCGGACAACGTCAAAAAAGTAGAGGACGAACTGAACCGCCGGTTGACGGAAAAGGTGGAGCAGACGGTGGCCCTGGTGCAGAAGCAATATAAGGCGGATATTTTCGAACTGGGAGAGACGCTGCATCGCAAGCACCCCTATGTTTGGAAAAGGATGAAAAAGGATTGGGACAGGCGGTTCGTAAACGCGGACATTGAATTTCGGGTTCACATGAAAATATCTGGCACGGGGCTTACGGGAAAATCCCTGGTTCCCGGCGTGGAGGACAAGGATAACGGTGCGAATCAGCAATAGACAGCTCTTTTGGCTTGTATGGACGTTTGAAATGGGGATCAACCTGTTGATTTCTTTGAACTTCTCCATTACCGACGCAAAGCAGGATGTCTGGATTTCCTTGATCATCGCCTGGTTGGCCGCCATGCTGATCGCGTATCTGGTGTTTAAAGTCAGCCGGTTATATCCCGGCCAAACTTTGCTTGAGTTCAGCATTTCGATCTTGGGCAAATGGCCGGGCAAGCTCGTTGGTCTCCTGTACTTGCTTCAATGGTATTGGGTGATGGGGATCATTTTGCGCGAACAGTTTAGCTTTATCCGGCTAAGTATGCTGCAGAAAACGCCGGACCTGGTCATAGCGGTCAGTTTTTTGGCGATCGCCGTTTATGCGGTCCGCCAAGGCGGAATAGTCGGCCTCGGCCGTTTCAGCGAGCTTTGGGGGCCTGTGCTGCTGTTTGTTCTGCTTCTAACCTTCGCCCTGTCGATGCGCAATTTGAACTTGGGCGCCTTGCTTCCGGTTTATGCCGATACGGAGGCGTTTGCCATTCTGAAGGGCAGTCTGACGCCGATGTCCCTGCTCGGCGAAATCGCGTTTATCGCGATGCTGGTTGCTTTCCTGGAAAAACCGGATCGGTCCGCCCTGCGCAACGTATGGCTGGGGGTAACGGTAGCTTCGCTGATCCTGGCGATCGGCGCGGTATGGGTGATTATGACCTTTGGTCCGGAATTGTCTTCCAAAATCCAGTTTCCGTTTTTCGAAATGGTCAAGCTGGTTTATTTAATGGAATTCATTCAGAATATGGATATTTTTTTGGTGGCGATCTGGTTGATCAGCGTGTTTATCAAGCTGACCGTTTATTTGTTTATCGCCAGCTACGGAACGGCCCAATGGATCGGCAGACCGGCCGGCTGGAAAAACTGCATATGGTTCGTGGCCACGGTTACGCTGGCCGTATGTATGGCGGTCGTTCGCTTAAACCCCTCATCCAGGATGCTGCTGACTGAGGTATGGATCAATTATGTGCTGCCGCTGCATTTTTTTGCGATCCCCTTACTGCTGCTTCTTGTAGGTACGTTCAGAAAGAATAGAAAAAAAGGTGAATCATGACCCAAACCCTCGACTCTTCTATATTAGTATGTTATCATGAGAATCTGATAACGTATTAACGAACTAAAGCGTTCGGCGGAGTTGCTAAATTATTGGGGGAGAGTCACTATGAAACTGAAAAATATCGCTTTAATAGGTTTGGTCCTGACGGTTATGCTGACGGCGCTGGCCGGCTGCTCCGGTTCCGGTTCGGGTTCCGTAAAGGGAGGCAATACGCTGATCATCGGGATTGACGATAAATTCGCGCCGATGGGCTTCCGCGACGAAAAGAACGAAATCGTCGGCTTCGATATCGATTACGCCAAAGCGGCTGCGGAGAAGATGGGCATGGAGGCCACCTTCCAGCCGATCGATTGGTCGTCCAAGGAGTCGGAGCTAAACAGCGGCCGGATCGATCTGATCTGGAACGGCTACACCATCACCGAGGAACGGAAGGGAAAAGTGCTGTTCACGAAGCCCTATCTGAAAAACAGCCAGGTGATCGTCACGCTGGCGGATTCGCCGATTTCTTCGATCAGGGACCTGGCCGGCAAAGCCGTCGGGCTCCAATCGCTGTCTTCCGCGGCGGATGCGTTGAACGCCGATCCGATCAAGTCCGAGATCAAGACGGTTACGGAATTTCCGGACAACGTGCTGGCGCTCAGCGATTTGAAGACAAAGCGGCTCGACGCGGTCGTCATCGATGAAGTCGTGGCGAGATATTACATGTCCAAAGAAGAAGGTACCTTTAAAATTCTCGGCGAGTCGCTCGCTCCGGAGGAATACGGAATCGGCGTGAAAAAGGGCAACGAAGAGCTGCTGAACAAGCTGCAGAAAGCTTTGGACGAACTGAACCAGGACGGGACGGCCGCTCGGATTTCGGAAAAATGGTTCGGCGAAGACAAGGTGCTGAAGTAAGGAGCCTGGTGCGAAGAACACGGGGAAACCCGGAAGCTGAAAACGCGCAGGGGCGAGGACAAAACCGGATTGAACGCGATCCGGTTTTTCTGGTTCTTTCGGCGAGTAAGCCGGGCTTAGCATGCGGCCGACCGCCGTCATGCAGCGAAACACTGCGCGCTGGGAGCTGCGCGCCGGACCGCGCTTCCGTTGATTCCGTCAATGAAGGGGATGCGAGATGAGTTTGAGTTATTTTTTCGATATTTTGGGACCGATGCTGGAAGGTATGCGGATGACGCTGCTGCTGTTTGCGCTGGCGATCGTGACGTCGATTCCGCTTGGCTTCGCGTTTACGTTTATGGCGAGAAGCCGGGTGAAGCCGGTCGCCTGGTTCGCGAACGCCTACATTTATGTGATGCGCGGAACGCCGCTGCTATTGCAGATGCTGTTTATCTGCTTTGGGCTGCCCGTCATTCCGGGCATCGGCGAATATTTAGTGATGGACCGCTTCGCGGCGGCCTGTTTGGCGTTCACTTTGAATTACGCAGCGTATTTTGCCGAGATTTTTCGCGGGGGGTTGCTGGCGATCGACAAAGGCCAATACGAAGCGGCCAAAGTGCTTGGCTTAAACCGCTGGCAAACGACGTCCAGGATCATTTTGCCGCAAATGGTGCGCATCGCCCTGCCGGCCGTTTCGAACGAGTCGATTACGCTGGTGAAGGATACGGCCCTGCTGTACGCCGTGGCGGTTCCGGAACTGCTGCATTTTGCCCAAACGGCGGTGAACCGGGATTTTACGATTATGCCGTTCGTGCTCGCCGGGATCATTTATTTGCTGCTGACATTGGTGCTGACGCTGCTGTTTAAAGCGCTGGAACGGAAGTTCAAATTCGAATAAAGGGTTGAATAAACGGGTATGAAAATCGTGGAAGTAACGAAATTGCAAAAATCGTTCGGTTCGCTGCCGGTGCTGAAGAACGTTTCCTTTACCGTGGATACGAGCGAGGTGGTGGCCGTCATCGGGCCGTCCGGCTCCGGCAAAAGCACGATGCTGCGCAGCCTGGCCCACTTGGAGGAGGCGGACGGCGGGAGCATCCGGATCGGCGACGACTATTTGGTCGAGGACGGCCGGTATGCCGGGAACGCGCAAATCAAAAAGATTACGGCGCGCATGGGCATGGTATTCCAGCATTTCAACCTGTTCCCGCATCTGACGGTGCGCGGCAACCTGGAGCTGGCGCCGAAGCTGGTAAAGCGGGTGCCGGCCGAGGACATCCGCCGCAGGGCGTCCGAATTGCTGGAGAAGGTTGGCTTGCTGGATAAGGCGGACGCTTACCCGGCGAATTTGTCCGGCGGCCAGAAGCAGCGGGTGGCGATCGCCCGGGCGCTGATGATGAACCCGGAGCTTTTGCTGTTTGACGAGCCGACCTCGGCGCTCGATCCGGAACTGACCGGCGAAGTGCTGCAGGTGATGAAGCAACTGGCCGAGGAGCGGATGACGATGATCGTGGTGACGCATGAAATGGGGTTTGCCCGGGAGGTGGCGGACCGCGTGATGTTTATGGCCGACGGGGAGTTCATCGAATCGGGGGCGCCGGAGCAGCTGTTCGGCCAGCCGCGGCATGAACGGACGCGAGCATTTTTGCAGCGGGTGTTGTAGAATCATAAATGTTCGCGTGTTTGCGAAATGCTGCAAGAGGATAGAGGTGCTCGTCATGACAAAAGAGTATGCGCCAGCCACCGTAGTTTCTACGGCGGCCAACTATATTATGGACCGCGAAGAACGGTTCACGCATACGTACCGGACTTATTTTAAACTAAGGGAGAACGGCCCGCTTCAGCTCCGGTTTTGGCACAGCAATGCCGTGGACTCCACCTGGGATACCGGAACGGTGGCCAAGGGCAGCCAGCTTGGCGGAGCGTGGCGGATCGAGGCCGCCTATGTGGCCGACGGCGGCAAGGAGCCGGACGGCGCGGTGGCGCCGGGCTCGCAGGTCCCGGTCACGTTTGACGGGGAAAACGGGAAGGCGGTGGAACCGGGAGAGACGTTTTGGAGCGATCCCGTACATATCGAGCTGCCGGAAGGACATTATTTGGCGTTCACCTGGACGATTACGGCGCCGGCGGCGGGCAAAACGTTCCCGTACAACGTCGAACAGATGCTGGTGTCGGCCTACGATGCCCCCGGCCGTCATGCGGACGAGGAATCGGCGGAGCCGTTTGCGCTGTCCGAGAAATTGCTGGTGGCGCCCGCTTTTATCGGTTATGCCAAGGCGGTGGAGCGGCAGTTGACGTTTTTCGGCGACTCCATCACCCAAGGGGTCAGAACGGCGCTGGACGGCTACGAATATTGGGTGGCGCGGATCGCCGAAGGACTGGGGGCGCGGTACGGGGTATGGAATCTCGGCTCCGGGTGGGCGAGAGCGTACGACGCCGCGGCGGATGGCGCCTGGCTGGGCAAGGTGAAGCACGGGCAGGGGGAGCATCCCGGTTCGCAGGTGATCCTGGCGCTGGGCGTCAACGACATCGACATCGGCGCCCGGACGGCCGAACAGCTGCTTGGCGACCTGGAAACGATCATATCCCTGTTGAAAAAAAACGATCCCGCCACAGAAATCATTCTGTTCACCGTACCGCCGTTTAATTTCAGCGGATCGCGCGAGCAGGTGTGGCGGAGCGTCAACGCCGCGATTCGGGCCGCCTCTATTCCGGGGGTGGACCGGGTGTTCGATATGGCGGCGCTGCTGTCCCAGGCGGCTCCGCAGGAACATCGGCTCAGACCGGAATTTATGAGCCCCGGCGACGATCCGCACCCCAACGGGTTTGCCGGCAAAGTGGTGGCGGAGGCTTTTTTGAAGTGGTACGTGGGATAAACAAATAGAAACCGTCCGCTTATCGGACGGTTTCTATTTGTCGTTTAAACCGGAGGACCTTTCGCGGATTTACCGGTAAATAAGGCTTGGGCCTGGATATCGGCGCATGACAAAACCGGCGCAATGACAATACCGGTGCAGTGACAATACCGGCCCATGACCATACTAGCCCATGACATTACTAGCGCATGACAGCCGGCGACTGGAACGGCGAACCGTCGGCTGAGCCCTCAAAATAGCGGCACTTTAGGTACTTATTATCCAGAGGCTTGCATGTTTCTCCCCATTAGCGGCATTTTTTGTCCCTATTTTCCTATGAAGGTTCCAGGATAGGGCATTTCCTTACGATCCTAGGATAATAGCGACATAAATCGCCTCTATTTCTCTCAAGTTGGCTGATATCGCCGAAATAACGACCTTTTTTGTCCCTATTGCTGCTTTTCAACTTTTTACTTCCCCCGGTATTCCCGGGGCGACTGACCCACCTGCTTCTTGAACACCTTGCTGAAATACTTCACGTCGTGGAATCCGACCATTTCGGCGATATCCTGCAGCTTCAGATGCGGGTTCAGCATAAGCAGCTTGGCCTTGTCGATCCGGTATTTGCCCAGGTAATCCGAGAAATTGATGCCATAGTCCTGCTTGAATTTCCGGGACACGTATTCGCGGCTTACGTAAAAACGGCTGGCGATGTCCTGCAGCGACAAATCGGACTGGTAGTTCTGCTCGATGTATTTGACGATGTCGGCGAACGTGCTTTTGTCGCGCGCCTGCTGCCGGGAGATGACGTCCGCCAGCCCGGTCATGACCTGCTCCGCCCAGTCGCTCCAGGCATAATGCGAGAAGGTGTAGCTGTCGGCCGAGGGGGGAGCATGTCCGGCATCGTCCCGCTCCAGCTCCGTCAACACACTATCGGTTTTATCGCCAAGCGTTTCCCGGATCAGTCCCGAGCGAAACGACAAAATATCGGACGTCCACGCGGCCAGCATTTCCGGCGTTACCGTTCCCAGCCGGCTGAGCTCGTCGATCCATTTGCGGCTTGCCGCGGCAATCTGGGCCGGGTCCGCGCTCCTGACCGCCAGCTTCCAGTCCTCCTGCACTTTGGCGAAGGTCAAGGAGAGGCTTCCGCCGGTCCCCGGCGCAGCGGCGGCGGAGCCGGCAAGGAGCGTATGGATATGCTTGTCCGGCTCCAGCAGGTTCCGGCGGCGGAGCGCCGCCAGCGCCTCGGCGTACTGCCGGGGGAGGCTTTGCGGGAGTTCCCCGGCGGCGGCGAGGCCAAAATGCAGCCGCCGCTGCAGCGTCGCATACAGCCCGTCGTTGATTTGCGCGATCAGCTCCGGCGCCCGTTCCGGCTCCGCCCAGAGCAGCAGCACGATCTCCGTCTGCGCGCCCCAATGCTTGAAAGCGACCCCGCTATGGTCCGGCAGCAGAAATTCGTTGCAGACATTGATCAGGGCGAAATGGAGCAGATCGCTGTTGCCCGCGAAGCGCTGCAGCAGGGAGGCGTCGCCGGGGTCGACCTGGGCCAGCATGAGCCTGATCGCGGCGACTTCCCCGGGGATTACGCCTTCCTGGCGCAACCTGCGCAGCGACGATTCGGCCGCGCCGGGTTCGTCGATCAGCGAGGAGAGCAGCTTTTCGCCGTAAATCGGTTTGATTTCGTTGAGCCGAATGCTGCGGTGCTGCTGATCCAGCCGTTCCTGCTCCTCGCGCCGGATCTGCTCCACCGCTTTGGCCACGGCGGCGTTGATCGCCTCGGGTTCGATCGGCTTGAGAATATAGTCGATCCCGCCGTGGCGCACGGTGCTGCGCACAAAATCAAAATCGTCATGGCCGCTGACGACGATGAACTTGATGTTCCCGGCATGCTCGCGAACCCATGCCATCAGGTCGAGGCCGTGGCCCGAAGTCATCATCATGTCCATAATGACCAGCGAAGGAGCCGATCTTTGAATCATTTCGATCGCTTCGTTTCCCCCGTCAGCTTCAGCGATTTCCCGGATGCCGTGCGCTTCCCAGTCGACAAGCAGCCGAACGGCCTTCCTTACGCGCGCTTCATCGTCAACAATCAATGCCTTCATCGGTTCACACTCCACTCTCTGGACTAACTCAAGCTTTTCTATAGTTCAAATTTAGTTCAACTATTTACTGCGGCTGAGCCGGCATGATTAGCGTAATCCGCACCCCGGCCGGTTCCAGATTGGTTACGGTCAACGCGGCTTCATCGCCGTACACGAGCCGCAGCCGGGTCAATACGTTCATCAGGCCGATGGACGATGAGCCCGGTTCCTTGCCCGGGTTGCCGGGACCGCTCTCCTGGGGAGCGTCGGATAGCTCGCGCAGCTTCCGCTGCAATCGCGCCAGCTTGTCCTCCGGGATGCTCGCTCCGTTGTTGTCCACCGTGATTTGGATGAGTCCGTCCGGCGTCCGCGCGGCGGCGAGCCGCACCCATCCGTCCGTGCCCGCGCGGTCGATGCCGTGCTTGAAGTAGTTTTCCATGATCGGCTGCAAAATGAGTTTGGGCATCGCCACCTGCAGCAGCGGCTCTGCGACCTCGCACCGGTAAGCAAAGCGGTTCTCGAACCGTTCTTTCTGCAGCTCCACATATGCCTTGACGTGTTCAAGCTCGTCCTTTAGCGTTACGATGCGGTCGCCCGAATGCATGCTGTAATGCATCATTTTGGCCAGGGACGAGATCAGGGTGTAGATTTGCGGCACCTTCAGCTCCAGCGCCAGCGTGCCGATAATCTGCAGCGTATTGTTGAGAAAATGCGGGTTGATTTGCGCTTGCAGGGCCCGCAGCTGGTTGTTTTTGCTGGACAATTCGAGCTTGTACTCCCGTAGAATCAAATTGTTGATCGTGTCCATCATCGTGCGGAACCGTTCGGTCAGCAGCCCGACTTCATCATTTCCGGCCGGCAGGACGTCGACGTTCAGATTGCCGGTCTTCACCTGGCTCATATAGTTGGACAGCCGTTTGATCGGCGCGGTGACGCGGATCGAGATCAGGATGGTCGCCGTCAGAATGACGAGCAGCGCCAGGCCGAACAGCATCAAATTGATCGTGACCGCCTGGTTGGCTTCGCGGAGCAGGTAGGATTTCGGAATCTCCTTGATCAAGGTCCAATGGGCCCCGTAATGATCGATTCGCTGATAAATAAACATGGAGCCGTTCTCTTCGAAGCTGCCCTGTTCTCCGGGCGATCCGGCAAGCTTTGCCGTATACCAGCTGTCGTACAGCGCGCGGCCGATTCGCTCGGGCTGATCCGCGTAGACGATCCGGCCGGCATCGTCTGTAATATACAGTTTTTCCTCGTTGCGGTCGTAAAGCTGCTCTACGATATCCTGCAGCGCGGTCAACTTCACGTCGATCGACAGATAGCCGAGCGGGGTGTCGGACGGAATCTGTTCGATGCGCCGGTGCAGGGAAAACACCTGCTCGTAGGTTGCTTGCTGAAAAGGGAGGGTCATGCCGTACAGATGGCTCATATGCGTGCCCTCGACCGCCAGTACTTCGCCCTGGGGAGGAACCGAGCCTTTGTAGGGCGCCGCTCCCTGCCAGCGTTTGGGGATATTTTGCGTAATCAGCGTCGCTTTGCTGTCTTTAACGCCAAACAGGTACACCTGAAAAATATCGGGCATGGACTTGTAAATGTAATTGAGCGAAGCGTAAATGTCGATATTGGCTGACATGTCGTCGTAACCGGCATTCAGCAACCGGTAGAACTCGGAATCGGAATAGACCGTGAGCGAAATGCGGTTGATTTCCCCCAGCAGGCTGTCGATATTGCGGTACCCTTGATACAGCAAATTCGTATTTTCCTCGACCGCCCGGGTTTTCAGGGACTCCGTCGTCAGCGAGTAGCTGATGAACATGACCGCGATGATGCAAAGGGCGATAGGAAGGATCATAAAGACTATCAATTTCGTCCGAATACTGGTCCATTTCATGTTGTGCACATCCGATCAATATTTTACACCTTAGTGATCACTTCCGTAGGTGTAATGAGCGTGAAATTAACTACATAATAACATTACAAGATATATTTCAACAAAGATAGACAAAAGAAAGGAGGGGGCGAGCGTTGCGGACAAAGAAATGGTCGCAATGGGGACAACAGACCTTTTTTGTCGGCCCGGCCTTCCTGTTTTTCACCGTGGTGATGATCATTCCGTTCGTGATGGGGATGTACTATTCCTTTACCGATTGGAACGGGGTGTCAGGGCAGGTCGCCTGGGTCGGATTCGATAATTTCGCGAAAATTTTCGCGAACGATCCCGATTTTTGGAAAGCGTTTTGGTTTACGGTGCGGTTTACCGTGCTTGGCGTCGTATTGGTGAACGGGGTAGGCTTTTTCCTCGCTTATTTCCTGACCAAGCCGTTAAGATCGCGGAATGTGCTCCGGACGGTATTTTTCATGCCTAACGTCATCGGGGGGCTGCTGCTCGGCTTTATTTGGCAGTTTATTTTCATTAAAGGGTTTGCGACGCTTGGAGACATGACGGGTTGGTCGTTCTTCGAGCTGCCTTGGCTGGGGGACTCGACGACCGGTTTTTGGGCCATCGTGATGGTGTTTGTCTGGCAATATTCCGGCTACCTGATGGTCGTATACATCGCTTCGCTCAGCAACGTATCCAAGGAGGTGCTGGAGGCGGCGGAAATCGACGGGGCCAACCGCTTTCAGGTGCTGCGCAGCATCATTGCGCCGCTGATCATGCCGGCGGTGACGGTGTGCCTGTTCCTGGCGATCTCCTGGTCGTTCAAAATGTTCGACCTCAACCTCTCGCTGACCAAGGGAGGACCGTTCAAATCGACGGAATCGGTAGCCCTGAACATTTACAACGAGGCGTTCCTGAACAACCGGTACGGCCTTGGGACAGCCAAAGCGCTGCTGTTCTTCCTAATCGTGGCGGTGATCTCCCTGATTCAAGTGCGGATCACGAAGAGCAAGGAGGTTGAAGCCTGATGGGAGCCAAAAAGCGCGCGGGAAACATCGTCACGGAAATCGTTATGATTGTGGTGGGCCTGATTTTTCTCGCACCGTTTTATTTTTTGTTCGTGAACTCGGTCAAGCCGTTTGGCGAGATTTTGAAAAATGCGGCCAGCTGGCCGTCGCAGTTTCATTGGGAAAACTATAGCAAAGCGTGGGAGCTGGCCCGATTTTCCGAGGCCTTCCGGAACTCCGTGATCATCACCGTGATCAGCGTCATTCTGATCACGCTGTTCAGCGCCATGGCGGCTTACCGGATGGTGCGCGCGGACACGAAGTTCAACCGGCTGCTGCTGCTGCTGTTCGTGGCGGCGATGGTCGTTCCGTTTCAGACGATCATGATTCCGGTGCTGAAAGTGGTCAACACGCTGGGAGTGAACAACAGCATCCTGGGGTTGCTGCTGACGAACCTGGGGTTAAGCCTTCCGCTGGCGGTATTCCTGTTTCACGGTTTCGTCAAATCGGTGCCGCTTGAGATCGAGGAAGCGGCTACCGTCGACGGCTGCAATCCGTTCACCGTATTTTTCCGGATCGTCCTGCCGCTGCTGAAGCCGATGATGATGACGATCATCGTGCTGAACGCGCTGGCGATTTGGAACGATTATTTGCTGCCGTCCCTGATTTTGCAAAAGCCCGAGCTGCGGACCATTCCGCTGGCGACCTATTCGTTCTTCGGGCAATACACGAAACAATGGGACATGGCGCTTCCGGCGCTGGCCATCGGCATCCTGCCGATCGTGGCATTTTATCTGCTGCTGCAGCGCTACATCGTTGAGGGAATCGCGGCAGGCTCGGTAAAAGGTTGATGCCGGGCCTGGCGTTCCAGGTATATAATTAATTTTATGCATAGGGGGAAAATGAGAAATGAAGAAAAAACGCTCGCTGATTATTTTATCCGTATTGCTTGTTATGAGCATGCTGCTCGCGGCTTGCGGCGGCTCCAAAGGCGGGAACGGCTCCAGTACCAGCAATGCGCAAAATGGAAGCGCTGCAGCAGGCGGCGAAGTGAAAACGGTTAAAATTTTTCAGTTCAAAACGGAAATCGTGGAAGGCCTAAACGAACTGAAGGTCGAATTCGAAAAAGAACATCCGAACATCAAGCTGGACATCCAAACCGTCGGCGGCGGCGCGGATTACGCGGCGGCCCTGAAGACGAAGTTCGCGTCCGGCGACGCTCCGGACATTTTCTCGAACGGCGGATTTGCGGAGCTTGATATGTGGCAGGACAAAATCGAAGATCTGTCCGACCAGCCTTGGGTGAAGGACCTCGTGCCTTTGGCCGCGGAACCGATGACCAAGGACGGCAAAGTGTACGGCATGCCGATGAACCTGGAAGGGATCGGCTACGTGTACAACAAGGATTTGTTCGCCAAAGCCGGCATCACCGAAACGCCGAAAACGATCACCGAGCTGGAGGAAGCGGCCAAGAAGCTGCAGCAAATCGGCGTGACTCCGTTCGGCAACGCTTATCAAGAATGGTGGCTGCTCGGCAACCAGGGGATCAGCACCGCTTTCGCAAGACAGGACAATGTCGACGAATTCATCAAAGGCCTTAACGAAGGAACCGCAACGATCGTCGGCAACGAACAGTTCAAAAACTGGAGCAATCTGCTGAACCTGACTGTGAAATACGGGCAAAAGAACCCGCTGACCACTGACGCCAACACGCATCTGGCCATGTTCGCCAGCGGCGAGGTCGCCATGATGCAGGAAGGCAACTGGGCGCAAACGCTGATCGACAACATCACGCCGAACATGAACATCGGCATGTTCCCGCTGCCGATCGACGACGATGCCGAGAAAAACGACAAGCTGACGGTCGGCATTCCCGCGAACCTGGTCGTAAACAAAGATTCCGCTTCCAAAGAAGAAGCGAAAATCTTCCTGAACTGGCTTGTGACCTCTGATTTGGGGAAAGAATACATCGTAAAAAAATGGAAATTCATCCCGGCTTTGACGACGATCCCGGCAACGTCCGAAGATATCGGGCAATTGGGCGCGGACGTGAAAAAATACGTGGATGAAAACAAAGTGTACGGTCTGCAATCGTCCAAGTTCCCGGACGGCGTAACCCAGGAATTCGCCAGCGCCATTCAAGAGCTGATCGCCGGCAAAGTGGATGAGGGCGGCTGGATGGCCAACATGCAAGCGGCTTGGGACAAGCTGAAAAAGTAAATATAAGCCCGTCTTAGTTTTGGCATCATGGACTGCTTCCGCCATCTTTCGAGAGGATCGATCGGGCGGGAGCAGTTTTGTTATTTTGCAAAATACATAAGTACTATCTCGGCACGCATCCCGAAGCAAGTTATCTTAAGGAGCTGTTCGCGCCGATCGCCGGGGAGCTGAAAATTCCGGTGGTTTCGGATTTGCCGGAGGGCGTGCAGGTCGCAGCGCGGAGCGGCGAATCGGGGGACCTACCTGGTTGTTGCTGAACTTAAGCCGGGAGCCGCTTTGCCGGCAGGTTATCCCAGCGTGCTATACGGCGTCATGAGAGAGAGAGAACGCTTAGCCTTGCCCCTTATGACGTGGATATTTTACAGATATCCTAGAGACGTAAGGCGCTTTAATCGAAATACGTTCCGAAATGCTTGATCAGGAAAGAACAGTGGACGCGCACCGGCATTTCGCTGTACATGTCGTGCCACGCTGTTCTTTTCCATTCCGCGTAGCTCATGCGGTTCCGCACGTACCTGCCGATCCCGATGCCGTCGGCGCCAATCTTTTGCATTTCCTTGACGATTCGGGCCGCTTCCTCCGCGATGTAGTCGCTGACCATGACTTCGACTTTTTGGCGATCGGCGCCGCTGAGCTTTAAATTGCCGATGTATTCTTCGACCCCGCTCACGACATTTATAAATATATCCGCTTCGTATTCTCCGCTTTCGGTTTTTGTGATTTTGATTTTGCGCTTGCTTTTTACGGAGTGGAAAGAAATCGCCTCAAGGTTCGGGTTATCCGTCTTTATGCTGAACTCGCCTCGCGACATATTTTGATACATCAAAGAAAAGATAAACATGTCTTTACATGGAATTTTTCCAACCATCCGGTCTTTCTGAAACATGGCGAGGCCGCTGACGGTAATATCCTTTTTCTGTTCCTTAATCATGACGGCGATCGGGTCCTGGCCGTCGTCAAAATAATCCCGGACGAACTGGTGAAGCATGGTGCGCGGCGAGCCCTGCCTGTTGTATTCTTTTTGCAGCAGTTTGTTAATATAGTTCGCCGTCTTCGTATGGCGCGGAAATTCCTGGCTGATGACCGTCCCGGCGTCACCTTCCACGACAACGACGGAGGTCCTTTGGGAAATGGTCGGATCGCGATAGAATGTATCCATATGCTTCCATAAACCCATACGGGCCAAAGCTTCGCCAAACATCAGCGTCCGGATCTGGCCGCTTACGATGATGCGGCTTGTCCTCAACCCCAGTTCTTTATTCGCTTCTTTGGGGCTTTTGGCGACGGTGGTCAGCAGTTCGTCGGTCGTCTCTCCGTTCTTGGCAAATTGGGTAACCAGCGGAATGCTGACCGTAACCTTGATTTTGCCCTCGGGAGAGGCATCGAAGGCGGCCGTTTCCACATAACCGATCCGTTCCAAAATCCGCTGATCCTGGGCGCATCCCGCCAACAGAAGACAAGCCGAGGCGCAGAGCAAGCCGATCCGTTTACGCATGTTTTTTTCTCCCCCTTTGAAGGAGCAGAAGGATAATCAACAAGAGCGGAAAACCTGCGGAGAAAGCAAGCTGGGCCATCGTAAAATACCGAAACCAGCCTTCCACCTCGATCAGCGTTTTCGGAATGAGACTGATTAGGATCGTCATTACCATGGTCACCAATATGAGAACTTTCCAATTGATCCGCCGGAATACCTGCGAGAGAACTTCCTGGCTTGACCAATAATACATCCCGGCTGTCTGCAAAATCGAGAATAGAAATACGCTGAACAGAAAGTTTTGGACCCGCTCGACGAACGGAAATCTTAAATAGGCGTACATGTCGAGAAGCGGAAACGCGATATGGGTCAGCTCGTCCGAATTAAAATAGCCGTAACTTAAAATGGAAACGATCAGGTAAATCGACACCGTGATGGCGTTTCCGACATGAACGTACCTTAGCCATTTTTTTGATTTCTCCGCATACGGGAACAAGAATAGCGACAGTTCGTAGCCGGCATACGCCCCAAATACCCGCAAAAAGCCCTCCTGCATATCTGTGCCGCCCCGGAAAACAAACGGCGTCAACCGTACGAAATCGAAATCCCTCATAAAGTTGAAGGCCAACGGCAGTTGAGACAGCAGCGCCGCCACAAAAAAAGTGTTGGCCTTGGACATGGTGTAAATCCCTTTGGCAACATACAAAAACACAAGAACGTCCACAAACAGCTTCAGTACCATTTCCGAGGTCGTAGGAAAAATCAGGATCTGATAAATCATGGCGTATTGCTTGGCCACGAGGCAGCCGATCATGCCGAAGATGCCTCCAAGCAGCAAATAAAGCGGGTATAATATAACCCGCGGCAGGGATGCCTGGAGAATTTCAAATACGGAAGCCCCGCGCCCCAGTCGGTAAACCGCCGAGATCAGCATGATATTGAGGGTGACAAACAGGAATACGATCACGATCGCAAGCCAGCCGTTCGTTCCGAAATACTGGGCCGTAAGCCGCGGCAGGATGAACAGCACAATACCGCTTTGGGTATTAAAAATCAGAAACGCGATATGGATACGATGCAGCTTTTCGTGTTCCAAGCAAAGTCACCTATTTCTTCATTTTGTTGGTATGTTGGTTTGGGGTGCGAGACTGTGTCGGTCGTTTGCTCATCATCCAGAACGGCCCGCGGATAAAAATGTCCTTCCAGTCGGCCGGTTTCATCGGGGCGGCGGGAATCGTATACGGCGCGCCGAGGCTGGTCAGCTCGGAGGCGTGAATAATGACCAGGGCAATTCCAACCATAAAACCAAAGTTGCCAAGCATGCCCGATAAAATGATCAGCCCGAACCGGATGATTCGAATCGAACCGCTCATCGTATAGCTGGGGATAACAAAGGAAGCGATGGCAGACATCGCCACGGCGATGATCAGTATATTGCTTGTAAAGCCGGCTTCGACGGCAGCGGTGCCGATCACGATCCCGCCGACGATCCCGATCGTTTGTCCGATTTTCGAGGGCAGCCGGGCGCCCGCCTCGCGCAAAAGCTCCAGCGTTGTTTCCATGAGCAAAGCTTCCAGGATAGGCGGAAACGGCACGCGGCTGCGCGATTCGGTCAGGGAGGCGAGCAGATTTTGCGGAACCATTTCATAATGGTACGTCGTCACCGCCACATACAAGGAAGTCAGCGAAAGCGTAAGTAAAAAGGCGATATATCTGAGCATCCGTAAAAATGTACCGACCGCCCAGCGGCTGTAATAGTCGTCCGGAGTAGTAAAAAACTCGAAGATCGTGGTTGGACCTACGATTACGGACGGACTTTGGTCCATAATGGCGACCACCCTGCCTTCATTCAGCTTGGAAACGGCTACGTCGGGGCGTTCGGAGGTCATAAGTATAGGGAATATCGTACTTGGAAAATCCTCGATCATTTGCGCAAGCATGTTGCTATCGTATAATCCGCTGTATTCAATGCTTTGAATTCGTTCGGACATGCGGTTGACGTAGTCCATATTGGCCAGCTCGTCGATATAGATAACGCAGACCTTGGTTTTGAGGACTTCGCCAACCTCAAACTGCCTGACTTTGAGCCGATTGCTCTTGATCCGGCGGCGGATGATGGACAGATTGGTGTCCAGCGATTCATTAAAAGCGTCATGGGGTCCGATGATGACCGATTCCGTTTGCGATGTTTCGATGGCGCGCGTTTCCGGCCCGTACACATGCACCAAATAAACACCTTGCGGCACAAAAAGCGCCGCATCGCCCGCGCAAATGCCGTTTACGACCGACGCGGCATCTTTGGCTTCGTTGAATTGGGATTGCCGCAGCAATGCTCCGAGTTATTCCTGCCGGATATTTTCCAGCGGCCCCAAGACGTCGCGTTTGAAGATGTTTTTGTCGATCAGGTGGCTGAAATAGATTAATTCGGCCTTAAGGGAGGGAAGCGAACGGCGGGTCAGATCCGAGCAGCCGCGGAATTCGCCCATCACGTTTGCGAGCGAAAGCGGGCCGGGGGCCTGGGGTTCGTTTACATGGGGCCCTGCGTCCACCTGCATCAATTTTTGTTTCTGCTGTTTTGTTTGCTTCGCAAAAAATTTGAAAAGGCGGAATAACACCAAAGTTCCCCCTAATGAGGCATTTTCTTCTATTGTGCGTAGATGGAGGGGAACTATGCAGAGGGGAGGGGGACAGGCGCTTTGAAGCGCGCCTTATTCCCCGAGAAGGAGGCGGCTTAAGTCGGCGTAGCTGAACGCCTGCTCATGCGGACGAAACGCGGATTCGGGCTGGGCGCGCCGGTGGTTGAACCATATGGTCCGCCAGCCGGCACCGGCGGCGCCTACGACGTCATTGCGCCATGAATCGCCGACGTAACAGCATTGTTCTGGGGCTAAGCCGGCCTCCGCGGCCACGCGGTCGAACAGCTTCCGGTCCGGTTTGGTGATGCCGACGGCTCCGGAAATATAGATCAGGTTCGGTGGAATCAGGCGATCCAACTCCAGCGCGCGGATTTTGCGCCATTGGTGTTCCGGCGGCCCGTTGGTAATTAAACCTACGAGGGCTTTGTCCGATTTCAGCTTCCCGATGAGCTCGAATGCACGCTCAAAGGGGCGGATGCAAAACTGGCGGTCCAGATAAGCGGCCTGTACGGCGGCTGCCTGTTCCTGCTTGAGCGTTACACCGAACTCGGCCAGGGAGCGCACGAAACGCTCCGTTCGCATTTCCTCAAGCGCCGGGCCGTGGGTAGGCGTGCCGCCGGCCAGGGCGGACAGGTGGTCGCTGTAATAGCGCATCCGGTGATAAGCGGGTTCATACGGGAAATCGTCTCCAGTGTTAAGCACCGCTTGCAGGGCTCCGCGAAAGGGAAGCAAATGATCGTAGAGCGTATCGTCCAGATCGAAAAAAACGGCATGTGCGCATGCGGCAGGTTTTGTAGACTTCAAGGTTGAATTCCTCCTTCTATCGTTTGGCGCGTAAGGCCGTCTCTCTATTTATTTCGGCCATGTACCGTATATGCTAGATTGATCCTGGCAGACTGCTCCTAAATAACGTGGGCGAAAACATAAGAACAAATCTACTAGTCTAACGTCCATTATACAGGATACCGCGTTTTACCGGCAGACCCGAACGAATTTTGCTGACGCCTGCCAGGCGCTTGGATTATATTATTGGTGGATGTTTTGCAACTTAAGATTGCAGGGAGGAGACCTTTCGAGGTGAGAAAACCGAAACGATGGTTCACCTTAAAAAATCAAATCTTCGTCGGCTTTATGCTTGCCATGGTTCTCGTGCTTACGCTAGCCAGCATCCTGACCTACACCCAGGGCTCCGCCCTGCTGGAGAACAATGCGGAGAAGCATATCGGCCAAACCGCGCTGCAGGCCAACGGCCGGCTTGACGCTTTGCTCGCCCAGATCAAAACGCTGTCGACGCAGGTGGCGACGGACGGCAGCATCCAGCAGCTGCTGCTGTCCGAGGTGGAGGGGACGAAGACGCCGTTCAGCGCACGCCAATCCCTTCTATCGATTCTGGGAAATTATCAGTCGTACGTCACGGGGATTAAATCGCTGGAGCTGTATACGACCGATTACCGCCGGCTGTTCCCGCTGAACGATATTCCGCTGCAGGACACGATCGATCCGAAATGGATCGCCGCCGCCGACCGGGGAAAAGGGGAACTCGTCTGGATCGGCGCCGATCCCAAAGATCCCTCTTCAGTGCTCGCCTTAAGGCGCGTCAGCCTGATCGACCGCTGGTTTTCGTCCGGGGGATATCTGATGGTGCGGATCGACCGTACCTACTTCCAGCTTCAGGAGCAGGTGAGCGGAGAAGGCGGCGAATATATTTTGCTGGTCGACGGGAATTTCCACACGATCGCTTCCAATTTCGGCCGGTCGGCCGGGACGCTGAATTTGTCCGAACTGCTTACCAACGAGGGGAAAAACATTACGATCGGCGGGCAGGAATTTATCGAGGTGAAGCAAAAGTCAGAGCCTACCGGCTGGACGCTCGTATTTTTTACGCCTGTCAGCTACGTCACGAGCGGGATTTCCGCCCTGCGCACGGCCGTGCTCGTGTCCGGCGCGATCGGGGTGCTGTTGTTTCTGATTATGTCGCTATTGCTGTCGACGATGATCACCCGGCCGATCTTCAAGCTGATCAAGGCGATGCGGGGGGCGAGATTCGGGGTGCTGCAGCCCAATCCGATGTTCTCCAACACGATGGAGATCAACGAACTGAACAATACGTACAACCAGATGGTCGACAACATGAACGAATTGATCCGGGTCGTTTACGAGAAGGAACTGCTGCAAAGCCGGACGGAGCTGAAAGCGCTTCAAGCGCAGATCAATCCGCATTTTCTGTTTAATACGCTGGAGGCTTTTTATTGGTCGCTGGAGGAGAAAGGCGAAGAGGAATTGGCCAGCCTTGTCGTCAGCATGTCCAGCCTGTTCCGGTATACCATCAGCCGACCGAACCAGGACGAGTGGGTCACCGTCGAAGAGGAGCTCGAGCATGTCGAGCATTATTTGCAGCTTATGGACATCCGGCTGGGCGAGCGGCTAACTTGGTCAATCGAAGCCGGAACTTTCGGGGGTGTGAAAATTCCCAAGCTGCTGATCCAGCCGCTGGTGGAGAACGCGATTCTGCACGGTGTGGAGACAAAGGAAGGCCCGGGCGTGGTGACGGTGAACGTATCGCCTTCCGGCCGGGAAGGTTACGTAAAAATCACGGTCCGGGACAACGGCCCCGGCATGGACGAAGAGATGCTGCGCAAGCTGAAGCAGGCGTTGGACGGCGGGCCGGCCCTGTCGTCCAAGGGGAGCGGATTCGGGATCGTC
Source organism: Paenibacillus macerans (assembly GCF_900454495.1). Taxonomy (NCBI): domain Bacteria; kingdom Bacillati; phylum Bacillota; class Bacilli; order Caryophanales; family Paenibacillaceae; genus Paenibacillus; species Paenibacillus macerans. The sequence goes on along the minus strand of NZ_UGSI01000001.1, from coordinate 3,509,670 downwards.
AACGTGCAGCGGCGGCTGCGGCTTTATTTTGACAAGGAACAAGGCGCAAAACCGGGACTGGACGTATATAGCCGGCCGGGAGAGGGCACGCTGGTGAGCTTTGAAATTCCGAGCGAATATGGGGGAGCGGTATGATTCATTCCAAAACGATTTTAATCGTGGAAGACGAGCCGAGAACGAGGCAAGGTTTTGTCAAAACGCTGGAGGCCTGGTCCTGCGGGCGCTACCGGATCGAAGCGGCGGAGAGCGGCCAGGCAGCGCTGGCTTGGCTGGAGAACCACGCCGCTCATCTGCTGATCACGGACATCCGCATGCCGGGCATCAGCGGGTTGGAGCTGATCGAAATGCAGCGAAAGCATAAGCCGTTTAAACCAGTAACGATCATCATTTCCGGCTATCCGGAATTCGATTATGCGCAAAAAGCGATGCAGTTAGGCGTCGTCAACTATTTGCTCAAGCCGGTGGATAAGCATAAACTCGTGCAAGCCGTGGAGCAAGCGCTTCTGGTCGAGGGCGATCGGCACCGCATCGAAACGCTGGAGAAGCTGGCCGACCCGCGGCTGCTGGAGACGAAGGAGACCGATGCCCGGTACAATCCGCTGGTTAGCGATGCGCTTCGCTATTTGGACGAGCATTTGCACGAGCCGGTGACACTTCGCCAGGTGGCCGATATGCTGCATTTGAACCCGAGTTATTTCAGCGTCTTGTTCAAGGAGCAAACGGAAATGACGTTCAGCGAGTACCTCAGCCGGCTGCGGATGCTAAGGGCGAAGGAGTTGCTGCTGCGCACGTCTTTACCCGTCGGTGAAATCGCCGAACGCGTCGGGTATCAAACGGACAAATATTTTATCAAAGTGTTCAAATCGTTCGAAGGCATGAGTCCCAGCAAATATAGAAACAGCGTCAAGAACTTTTGATATCTAAAGGGAAAATATGAACGACTCAACCTAGGCGTTGAAAGCTTGAGGATAGGGAAGGCCGGTGGGTTGGTCGGCAGATCAATATCCGCTGGCCAGACGCTTTGCATGATTATCCCTTTTGATCAGGAGGCAGAGAAGAAGATACATTCAGGAGAAGAAGATACATTCAGAGAAGAAGATATATTTGGAAGAAGTGGATATGGGAGAAGCAGACCTGTTCGAGATCATTAAAACTGTTTAAGATCATAGACAGGCTTAAGAGAAGGGAAGCAAGCCTGAGACGGGAAAAATGGGGCAAGACACAAGAAAAAATGAAAAGACCGTGATCTTGCTGCAGCCTGAAATCCGTTTGCAGCAACGTCTGTACCGTTCAAGCATTTCTATCAGGCTGCAGCCGCAAGGGGCTGATTCGGTTGGCGCGCGATCAGTCGGCGGTAAGAGATCGTCGGAATCGCCACACACATCTGCAGTAACTTCTGCCGCATCGTTTCTTCCGCTCCCGGCAGTCCTTCTTGCAGGCGCAGCCGGCGGCGTCCGGTGTACTCGTTCAGGTACGCCTGCAGATGCTTCAGTCCCAAGGCTCCATACGTACTCTTCAGCGATTCCCACGCCTCTCTCACCACTTTCCGTAAGGGCACATACAGCCGAAAGGCCTGAGGGAACAACTGTACCGCCGATGTACGGACATCCACATGCCCGCCAATAAACGCGGTTAGATCGTGACGGTTTGCCCATTTTTCACTTCCCCGCTTATGCGGTACCAGACGGATTTTGACCTGTTCCGGCTCGCCCGACTCTGTGACCGTGCAACCGGCTACGACCGCCGAGGCGTACGGATGCAAAACCTGACACCGGGATGGATTACGCCCATACTGATCGCTGTTCACCTTCACTTCTCCGGAGAGCAGTTCCCGGGCATCGAACTCCCCCACGGCATGGCGTATTTTGTGCAGCATCGACCAGGCGGTTTTGTAGGTGACCCGGATCACCTTGCTCAGCCGCAGCGCCGAGATGCCGCCCTCCAGCAGGAATAAATCCAGGGCCTCGAACCACTTGAGCAAGGGCAGATGCGTTCCTTCAAAAATCGTACCGACCAAAGGCGATGTTTGATGCTTGCACTTTCCGCACTCGAACAAGGGGATATGCCGGGAGGTCAGACGGCTGCACCGGGTGTGAGCGCAACGCGGGCAGACAAAGCCATTTGGCCACTTCATCGCAATCAACGCCTCCATACAGTCCTGCTCGCTGTTAAAACGGCTGCTGAATGGCTGAAGTTCCGTTCCCGCATTGACCTCCATGTTTACTCGCCCCCGAATCAAGAATATACGAACATAAATTCCATTTATTTCATTATACCAAACGTACGTTCTCGAATCAAGCCGAACATCTCACCTGAACCGCCTCATTTTTTCTGTTTCTCTTTTTTCTTTATCCCGTACAATCCCCACCCCCCGCCCCCTGAACGTAAGGGATAATCGTGCAAAGCACCATGCATGGACACCAAGACACAGACACAGACACAGACACAGATACTATAGACAGCCACCGCAGAGGCAAAGTCATAATTTATTTCGTCAAGCACTGGTTTTGAGCCGCTTTTATTGCAAGAAATTATACTTGGTTTATTATATAAGTTTGTAGGTATTTTTCGTTCAAGTTAGCCGAGAAACAAGAAAAAACTAAAGGAGCACTTAATTTTTTTAACTTTTACTAAATGATATGTACTAGTCTGCCGCTATCACTAGCTTTGTAAATGTTTAGCATAAACGGACGCATTAACAACCTAAAAAAAGTGGAATTTTAGCTAATGAGCGTGATCTTATGAGGACGAAACGAAGGTGCTAGAATTCAGGTTAAGCGGTTACATAAAACCGTTAATAATGATGGGGGGATATAACAAATGTCCAACAAAAAGACAGCATCAATCCTTTTGATTGCGCTTTCACTATTGCTGGTGCTTGCCGGCTGCGGCGGGAAATCGAACGGCGGCGCGGCGAGCGGCGGTGGAGGAAATGCTGGCGCCAATGCCGGCGGCGAAGCAGTCAAACCGGCGGACGGCGAGAAAGTCACCATCAAGTTCATGCATTTGTGGCCGCAGGGCAGCTCGGCCCAGCAAAATAAACTGGTCAACGAAATCATTACCCAATATCAGACCGACCATCCGAACGTGACGATTCAGCAGGAGGTGCTGGAAAACGAGCAGTACAAAAATAAGCTGAAAATTTTATCCGCTTCGAACGAGCTTCCCGACGTCGGCGTGACTTGGGCGGCAGGCTTTATGGATCCGTACGTCAAAGGAAACCTGTTTACCCCGCTCGACGATTTGCTGGACGGAGGTTTGAAGGATAAATTCGTCCCGGGCACGACCGACGCTTACGCCGTGGGCGGTAAGACGTACGGGTTGCCGATCGAGCTCAACATTTCGCCGATTTATTACAACAAAGCGATTTTCGAGAAATACAATTTGCAAGTACCGCAAACGTACGATCAATTTTTGCAAGTCGTGAAAACGCTGTCGGAGAACGGCGTGGCCCCGATTGCCCTCGGCAACAAAGACCGCTGGACCGGTTCGCTGTGGTACATGTATCTGGCGGATCGGCTCGGCGGACCGGAAACGCTGAAGAAAGCGATCGACCGCTCCGGGTCGTTTGAAGATCCTGCGCTGATCCAGGCTGCCGCGGAAATTCAAAAGCTGGTGGATACGAACGCGTTCAACAAAGGCTTTAACGGCTTGTCCAACGATGAAGGCAAATCCGAGTTTATGAACGAAAAAGCGGCGATGTACCTGATGGGCACCTGGGAAATTCCGAACTTCACGACGAATCCGGACGTCCCGCAGGAATTCAAAGACAAGGTAGGCTTCTTCAAATTCCCGACCGTGGAAGGCGGGAAAGGCGACATCAACAGCTGGGTCGGCGGTCCGGGCGTAGGCTTGTTCGTCGCCGAAAACTCCAAGGTCAAAGACGAAGCGAAAAAATTCGTGGAGTATTTCATCGGCAAATGGGGCGCGGAATCGGTTAGCACGGCGGGCGTTATTCCGGCCACGAAAGTGGACACCTCTTCTTCCGATCTTCCGCAAATGTACATCGACCTGCTGAACGAACTGAACAATGCCAGCAACCTGACGTTGTTCGCCGACGTGCAAATGAAACCGAACGCGGCGCAAACGCACTTGAACATGATTCAGGCGTTGTTCGGCAAAGCGGTCACGCCGGAGGATTTCGCCAAGGAGCATGAAGCTGCCCTGCAAAAAGGGGAGTAAGGCATGATAGATAGAAAAGGATGATGAAACCTTATGAATAAGGTCATGTCGAATAAATGGGTCATTGCCCTGTATGTGCTGCCTTCTCTGCTGCTGATCATGGCCATGATCTATATTCCCATCGTACTGACCGGTTACTACGGGTTGATGGACTGGGACGGCATCGGAGCGATGACGTTTGTCGGCCTTGCCAACTACAGCACGCTCGTCAAGGATCCGATGTTTTGGCAAAGCGCGTACCATTCCTTGCTGCTGGCCGTTTTCTCCGGGCTTAGCCTGATCGGATACCTGCTGATTGCGCTCGTCTTGTCCGGAAAAATTAAAGGAGCCAACCTGTTTCGAAAAATTTACCTGATCCCAATGCTGTTGTCTTCGGTCGCGATCGCGCAGCTATGGCTGAAAATTTACCACCCTTCGAATGGGGTGCTCAACAGCTTCCTGACCGGGGTAGGCATTACGGACGCGCCGTCCTGGCTGGCGGAGCCGTCGATGGTGCTGTATGCCCTGTTCGTGCCGATCATCTGGCAGTATGCCGGCTTTTACATCCTGATCTATTACGCCGCGCTGAAGAACATCCCGGAATCGCTCGTGGAAGCGGCGCGCATCGACGGTGCGGGCGCAATGTCGATCGCCTTTCGCATCAAGCTGCCTCTGATCGTGGAAGTGATTAAAGTGACGATCGTACTCGCAATTGTAGGCTCGCTTAAGTATTTCGATCTGATCTATGTCATGACCGACGGGGGACCCAACGGAGCGAGCGAAGTGATGGCCTCCTACATGTACCATCAGGCCTTCCGCGGCTTCGACTTCGGTTACGGCAGCGCGATCGGGTTCTCGCTGCTGCTGATCTGTCTGGTCGCGACATGGCTGATCCGCAAATTGACGGCCTCGGACGACACGATTCAATATTCCTAAGGAGGGGCCAATGATGGAAACGCAAAAATCGATCCGTTTGGAACCGGCGGTTTCCGGTCCCGGTCTGCAGCTCGGCCGCAAGCTGGGGTACGGGCTGCTATATATCGTGCTCGTCCTTGTGGCGGCGCTGCAAATTTTGCCGCTGATCTGGCTGCTGTTCTTTTCGCTGAAAAACAATCAGGAAGTTTTCAACATGCCGCCTTTCTCCATTCCGGCGCATCCCCGCTGGGAGAACTACGAAAAGGTATGGACCCAAGGCAATATCAGCGTTTATTTCCTGAACAGCGTATGGATCACCGCCGTATCGCTCGTCTTGACCGTAATACTGGCGAGCTTCGTCACCTTTGCCATCACCCGCATGAAATGGAAAGGGAGCTCGTTTGTTCTCGGTTTATTTATGGTCGGGATGATGATTCCCGTACACTCGACGCTGATTCCGCTGTTTAGCCTGTTTTTGAAAGTCGGCTTGACGGACCATCCGCTGTCGGTCATCCTGTCCTATGCCGCGTTTAACCTGCCGATCACGATTATGATTTTGCTCGGATTTTATTACGCGCTGCCGAAGGAAGTGGAGGAGGCCGCCATTATGGACGGCTGCTCGATCCATCGGATGTTCTTCCGGATCATCCTGCCGATGACCGCTTCGGTGCTGTCGACGACGGCGATCATCAACATGATCTACAATTGGAACGAATTTATTTTCGTCAACACTTTCATCAGCTCGGATCACTTCAAAACGCTGACGGTCGGCGTCCAGAACTTCATCGGCCAGTATACGACCGATTGGGGCGCGATCGGCGCGACGCTGATGATCAGCATTTTGCCGATTCTGCTCGCCTTCTTCATCATGAGCAACCGCATTGTGGAAGGCATCGCCGCCGGATCGGTCAAAGGCTGAAATGAAATATTCATTGCTTTACCGCGATAATGCAAAATAAGAGAATCTGGGAGCAAACGGGAGTATGTTTATGCCCGGCCGGCAAGTGGGCGCTTTCATGACCCTTCACGCTGCCATCCCCGGTCATATCGGGAGCGAACCGGTTTTTCAGCCCGGCCCCAAAACTTTTATACTTATAAGGATTGTACGGATAAAGTATAAATAGAGGAGTGGGCAGCTTGAGTAATGGGGACGCGTTTGAGCGCCGCAGCGAATTGTTGAAAAGACGGATCGGCCGGATGATTTGCAGGGAGAACCAGTACGGATTGGGGCGTCAGGACGCCCTTCTGCTGCAGCGGTTTATTAAGGAGCTGCATCAAAACGAGCAGGAACGGAATGCGAAAGCGGGCAGCTAAGAGAAAGAGTGAAAATTCTCATATAGAGCGGACACGATATGTTAAATACCCCTTATTTTTTTAAGGGGTATTTTTTATGTACGCCCAGCATGGGCGTCATCTATAGGGTGAAAGTCCCGAGCGGGGGCTGGCGAGCGCCTACCGCTAGCCAAGGGCAAGGGTGTCCATCGCGAGGTGGAATCTGAAGGAAGCCGGAGGCAAAAGCACGGGCCAAGGTACACAAACTGGATTTGAGGCAGGATGAACCGGATGAGCTGCCATAACACAGCGAAATCCAAAGCCGCCAAGGATCACTCCTGTAAACTCCAGTGGTCGTGGGCGGAAAGATGACGTTCTTATCTGGGGAGGCCTGCGGGAGAAAAAAAAAATGCGAAGTCACTTCGTAACCGCAACCGAGAGGCTGCGCTGAACCCGCAGGAGTCAGCAGAGGCCATAGTACGCAAGTACGGGACGCCGGAAAGCGGAAGGGCCGAACCGAAAGGAGAGAGGAAACCGATGCGTTCGCGTGAAGAGCAAAGACAGCCGAATATCCCAAAAGGGAGCTGCCAACAAAGAGAAGCGGTGAAGCCGTCAGGGTATGTTGGAGCGCCGAGTTCTTCATCGGCACAAATCGATCCTTCCTCTCACGAGGCAAGTAACGACTTGTTGGAGCGAATGCTCGAAGGGGAGAACCTCAGGCTCGCCTATAAGCGAGTGGTACAAAACGGAGGTGCCCCCGGTGTAGACCGAGTAACGGTAGCGGGGCTACAGGCTTACCTGAACACACGCTGGGAAACGGTGAAAGATGAACTCCTAACGGGAACGTACAGACCGATACCTGTCAGACGGGTGAAAATCCCCAAACCCGGAGGCGGTGTAAGGCTGCTCGGTATCCCGACCGTGATGGACCGCTTCCTCCAACAAGCACTTCTGCAAGTGATGAACCCGATTTTCGATGCCCCCTTCTCTTGGTACAGCTACGGCTTTAGACCGGGGAAGAGAGCACACGATGCCGTGAAGCAAGCCCAGCGATATATCCAAAGCGGTCTGCGATGGGTCGTAGATATGGATTTGGAAAAGTTCTTTGACCGGGTGAACCACGACATTCTCATGGCAAGAGTGGCAAGGAGAGTGACAGACAAGCGAGTCTTGAAGCTGATTCGGGCCTACTTGGAAGCCGGAATGATGGAAGGTGGCATCTGCCAGAAGACGGACGAGGGAACTCCGCAAGGCGGTCCGCTAAGTCCGCTTCTGGCAAACATCTTACTCGATGATTTGGATAAAGAACTGACAAAGAGGGGGCTGCGGTTTGTTCGTTACGCGGACGACTGCAACATCTTTGTAGCGAGCAGGCGAGCAGGTGAACGAGTCATGGAATCGGTCACACGATTTGTGGAAGGAAAGTTGAAACTGAAAGTGAATCGGGACAAAAGTGCAGTGGACAGGCCATGGAACCGGAAGTTTCTTGGCTTTAGTTTCCTGTCGAATAAACAGGCGACGATTCGATTGGCTCCCAAGACAATCTCTCGATTTAAAGAGAAGATCCGGGAGTTGACAAACCGTACCCAATCAGTCTCCATGGAGGAACGTATATCTAGACTGAACCGTTACCTCATGGGATGGATTGGATATTTCCGAATCGCATCGGCGAAGAGCCACTGTGAAAGATTCGACCAGTGGATTCGAAGAAGACTTCGAATGTGCCTATGGAAACAATGGAAGCGGGTACGCACCCGAATTCGTGAACTTCGGGCACTCGGAGTCCCAGAATGGGCCTGCTATGTTATGGCAAACTCCCGCCGGGGTGCATGGGAAATGTCTCGAAACACAAATAACGCCCTTCCGACTTCCTACTGGGAAGTGAAAGGGCTGAAGAGTTTGCTTTCTCGTTACCTGGAGCTTTGTTAACCTTTTGGAACCGCCGTATGCGGACCCGCATGTACGGTGGTGTGAGAGGACGGGGGTTAGTCACCCTCTCCTACTCGATTTTGAATACCCTAAATTTTATATATGGATATGTCGAAATACGTAGTATAATGGCGAAAATATCACAAAAGGAGATACCGCTATCATGAAAACTTTCCGCATGAACGCTTTACGCCCCAAATTTCTTTTAATTTGTCTTTTACTATTGGCCGTTCCCTCCCTTTTGCTTGGCTTCCTGGCTTTTAACATCTCCAAGCAGCAGTTGGATGCGTCGGGCCGGGCGCAGCTGAAACACAGCGTTAATTTGAGCATCGCCATGATCAACAACTTGGACAAAGAGGTCAAAGCGGGACATTTAACGCTTGAGCAAGCGCAGGATATGTTTCGCGAAGAGATTCTCGGGCCCAAAGGCTCCGACAACAAACGGCCGATTAACCCAAAATACGTGGTCGGTCAAAGCGGGTACTTGTATGCGGTCGACAAAAATGGCGTTTCCGTAATGAATCCCGCCAACGAAGGGTCGGATTTGAATACGGTCGTGACCAAAGACGGCGTTCATATGGGCAAGACGCTTACTGAACTTGGCGCGAAAGGCGGGGGTTTTTTTACATACATATGGAACAATCCATTATCCGGCCATGACGAAGCTAAGATTTCGTATGTGGAAATGGACGAAAACTGGGGGTGGATTGTAGGTTCGGGGGCTTATATGAGCGAGTTTAATCAGGGAGCCAACGAGGTGCTTCGGGTTCTGATCATTACCCTGGCCATCTCTATGGTCATCGGCGCGGCCGCCGCATGGTTGTTCGTCAGCTCGATCGTGAAACCGATCTCCGTCATGGCCGGTCAAGTGGAAAAGGTATCCAACGGCGATTTAACGATGGAGCCGCTGGTTGTCAAAAATAAAGACGAAGTCGGAAGACTGGCGCAGGGTTTCAACACGATGACCGCCAACCTCAGGGAACTGATTCGCCATGTGTCGAACAGCTCCGGGCAGGTGGCGACTTCATCCGAAGAATTAAACGCAAGCGCGCAGCAAACCTCCAAAGCCACCGAACAAATCGCGCTTTCCGCCCAGGAAGTCGCGGTCGGAGCGGAACAGCAGGTCAAAACCGCAAATGACGCCAATGAAGTCGTAAGCGAAATATCAAAAGGCATGGAGCAGGTCGCCTATTCGATCCAGGCGGTTGCCGAGGCGGCAGTAAGCGCAAATCAGGAAACGATGAAGGGCAATGAAGTGATTCAGCAAACGGTGGAACAAATGAGTGTGGTACATGACCGGGTTGAAGCTACATCCCATGTGATTCACTCTTTAGGCGAGAAATCGAGCGAGATCGGGGAGGTTGTATCCCTCATTACGGAAATCGCGAACCAAACCAATCTGCTTGCCTTAAACGCGGCCATTGAGGCGGCCAGAGCCGGGGAAGACGGCAAGGGATTCGCCGTGGTGGCCAATGAAGTCCGTAAATTGGCCGGGCAATCATCCGCAGCCACCGAAAAGATACGGGCCATTATTCAGGACATTCAGAATGAAACGCGCGATGCGGTTACGGCTATCCAAGAGGGGACGCAAGCTGTGGACGAAGGGATGAAACGGGCGCAGCAGACCGGGAACAGCTTCAGAACCATCACCAAAATGATCGAGGAAGTATCCTCCCAGTCCCAGGAAGTTTCCGCCATCGTGCAGGAAGTAAGCGCCTCTTCCCAAAACATGGTGGCGATGATCGAAGCCGTAGCGCTGATCTCCGAACAATCCGCAGGGAACTCTCAGAGTACGGCGGCGGCTTCCGAAGAGCAGCTGGCGTCGATGGAAGAGATCACGGCTTCCGCGACCACTTTAGCCACCATGGCGGAAGAGCTGCAGAGTTTGGTCGCTAAATTCAAAGTCTAATTTTTGTGTGATGGAAATGATGAAGGGCACGCGCCAATCCGAATGGCGCGTGCTTTTTTGTTTGCCGTGCATCGGCTAAGTGACGTATCCCCCACAACCTTGCAAAATAGCGGCACTTTATGTACTTATTGTCCGAATGCAGGCATGTACCTCCACATTAACGGCATTTTTTGCCCTTATTTTTCCACGAACGGTCCAGCAGACCGGGATTTTCTTGCGACGGGGAGAAATAACGGCATAAAATGCACTAGCGTTGCATAAAACCTAACGCGAATAATCAAATATTAGTTAAATATGGGTAATTATGATCATTTTTCATGGAAAAAGCATAAAAAATCTCCTATTGTAAAGAGGTAGGTACGTTGTCCATAACTCTCTACAAAAGGAGACCAACCATGGATAACGTTAAAGCTAAAACGGTCATTTGTCAACTGATTTCCTTACTGCCCATCGATGTGCATCAACGTTTACTCTTCGACCATTACACCAAGAAACTTACCACGATGAAAGCGATCATGCTCTTCATCAATGCTCAGTTGAAACAATGGTCATCTTACGGTGAAATGGAAATTGCACTTCGTGCTGAGCCGAAACTTCAGCAGCTTCTACAGTTGGAGAGTATCAGCGGCTCGCAATTATCCCGAAAACTCGATCAGATCCCAACGGAGCTGTTGGAGTGGATGTTTCAGCATCTGGCATCACAAACACAGCAACGTGCTTGCCACCAGGGCCAGAGCGGGAAATTGCACATCATTGATTCTTCCAGCATTCGACTGCCGCTTCAACTTGGAAGTTGGGCCAAGATGTCAAATAAGAGTAGCGGCGTCAAGATGCATCTGCGCCTCGTTGTTACAGCTCCCGACAAGCTATTTCCTGATGCCATGATCCCCAGTTCGCTCAATGTAGGGGATCGTGCGGGGGCCGTTGAACTGGTCGTCCCCTCGGATGCGATTTATGTGATGGATCGCGGTTATGATGATTATGCCCGGATGGATCAATGGGTCCAGGACAACATCCAGTTTGTGATCCGTATGCGAGATCGCGCGCTTGCCACCGTCATTGAGGAGTATCCTGTTCCGGAAGGCTCGAACATCACGCGGGACGCCAAGGTTTGCGTGGGCAGTTCCTTCCGATCCATGGAACATTCCGTTCGTTTGGTGGAGTTTTATGACGAGCAGGAACGGACTTATCGTATTTTTACATCGGTATGGGATAAGACCGCTGAAGAAATCGCGCAGATCTATAAAAATCGCTGGCTCATCGAGTTGTATTTTAAATGGCTGAAGCAACATTTGCGATTGAAGAAGCTGCACAGTCATAAACCACAGGCTATTTGGAACCAGTTATTCTTGGCTTTAATTACTGCCTTGCTCGTGGAGCACATCCGGCACAGCACCCAAACGGCAAAAACAAACTGGCAAGTGCTCCGGATTCTCCGCGAGTACTTGTACCGTTCATGGCGATCCTTTCGAACCGAACTGGATCGGAAACCCAGTCGAAGTAGTCCGGGGAGACGTCCGGGGTCAGGTCCCAAAGCGTTATCGGTGCGCACAATGGTTGGGATAATTAAGCCAAGCAAATTCAAGTAATAATATCCATTATATACATTTAATGGGACATCGCGACCTACGCATTAGGTAACCTTGACTTTTTGGTCTTAAGCTTAAAAAATGACTGTAAAAAAATCCATTTATAGTTTCAATAATCCAAATGTGGGTTTTGCTGAAAATTGATGTTAGTGTTCTTGCAACGCTAGTGCATAAAATGCCTCTATTTCACTCAAAATGGGTGAGCTCACCGAAATAGCGGCTATTGTTGTCCTTATGTTTACGGTCGGAAAAATAATTTTTGCGTTGACATGTAAGCGCTTTTAAAATACAATAAAAACGTATTAGCAATACGTTTTAGCAAAACGATTTAGCTTCGCTTTGCTAACGTGTCCGGCGGATTTCATTGCTCTCGTCTTCAAGGGCCATGTACAATGGAGATTAGGCTGTTTGTTTTTTCCAAGAATATGAACGGGGTGTTATAGTCATGGCCAGTATTAAAGAAATCGCCAAACTTGCCAATGTATCGCAAGGGACGGCCTCGATGGTCCTGAACGGCAAAGGGGACAAATACCGGATATCCGCCGCAACCCAGCGGAAAATACTTGAAGCCGCCAAACAGCTCAACTATCAGCCGAACATCTCGGCGCGCCGTTTGCGCAGCGGGGGAGAGACGGTCCTGCCGATCATTGCGCTGTTCTGGACGCTCGACACCCGCGCCGCTTTGGTCGGGCGGTTTTTGAAGGGACTGCAGCATGCGATGAGTGAGCTGGAAGACGAATACGAGCTGCTCATTCACCCTTACGTGGGCACGAAGCTGAGCGAAGTCCAGAGCCTCGTGACCGGCACGCGGTTCAATGGGGCGATCATCGCCAACTCGACGGAGGAGGACGATGAATTTCTGGAGGCGGCGGACTTGAACGTGCCGGTGGTGCTGTACCAGCGGGATTCCGGCAAATATGCCTCCGTCAGCGTGGACAGCTTCAAAAGCGGCGGGATGGTGGCCGAGCTGCTGCATAGCCGCGGACACCGCAAGGTGGGGCTGATCGTTCCGGACGTTTCCTCCAGGGCGATCCGGCTGCGCGAGGAAGGCTTTATGGCCAAAGCCGCGGAGCTTGGGTTGGACGTCGGCGAAGCGTGGATCGTTTACGAGGACTTTTCGGAACAGGGCGGTTACGAGGCCGTTAAACGCCTAAAGCCGGAGGGCGGGGGGTGGCCGTCGGCGATATTCGCCCTCAGCGACCAGATGGCCGTCGGAGCGTTGAAGGCGCTGGACGAATGCGGCGTGAAGGTGCCCGAAGAACTGGAGATCATCGGTTACGATAACGATGAAGTGACGAACTACACCGTACCGACGTTATCGACGGTTCATCTGCCGGTGGAGGACATGGCCGGCGAGTGCCTGAAGCTGCTGATCGAGATGATGCGGTACCAGACCAACGTAAAGGCCGCCAAAAAGATGGATACGCGGATCGTTACGCGCAAATCCTGCGGCGGGCCGAGCAACTAAGCAAAATTTGTGCCCGAGGCAACACCGGGGGGCGGCCCAAAGCTTCTCCCCGTTAATAAATAAAAGTTGCAAGCTTATTTAAATCCGGTTCAGGAGGTGATCGGCGCATCAGCAACGGCATATAAGAAAGCGCTTACATTATCAAAAACGCTTAACTGCTCGGAATTAATCCTTCAAGGGGGATGAAAACACATGAAAATGAAGAGATGGTCCATGAGAGTGTTACTGGCAACAATGGCAATGGCTTTGACGCTGGCGGGATGCGCGTCCGACCCGAAGCCGCAGGGCGGGCAATCCGGAGCGGGCGGCACGTCTTCTACCGGGAGTGGAGACACCGTCAATATCGACTTCTGGGGCGGATGGACGGGGCCCGATCTCAACACGATGCAGGCGCTGGTCGAAGTGTTTAACCAGCAGCAGACGAAGATTCACGTGGAATTTACTTCCTTGCAGTGGACGCCGCTGTTCACCAAGTTTTTGACGGAAATGAAAGGCGGCAACCCGCCGGAGGTGCTCGTGATGCATCCGTTCGAGCTGGGGCAGTTCGTGGAGATGGGCGTCCTGGACAGCAAGCCGGTGGCGTCGGTGGGAATGGATGAGGCGAATTACTCCGGCTTTGCCTGGGGAGGCACGAAGTATAAAGGCGAGCAATACGCCGTACCGCTGGACGTCCATATGCACGGCCTTTATTACAACAAAGAGCTTTTGGAAAAAGCAGGCATAAGCGAAGCGCCGAAAACCGGGGAAGAACTGATCGCCGCGGCGCAAAAGCTAACCGTGGACAACAATGGAAAACATGCGGGCGAGGACGGCTTTGACGAAAACAATGTCGTGCAGTACGGGCTGGGCTTCTCAATGAACCACCACGTATTTTATCAAATCTACGCCCTTCTGAACCAGCAGGGGAGCAACCCGTTTACCGAAGACATGGCCTCGGTGGACCTGGATGAAGAAAAAACCGCCAAAGCGATCGCTTTTCTTCAGGACCTCGTTTTCAAATATAAAGTTGTACCGAAGGGCGAGAAATCCCCGGTCGACGATTTCATGGGCGGCAAGGTTGCGATGTTCATCGACGGCCCGTGGCAGATGCCGAAGCTGGAAAGCTCCAACATCCAGTGGGCGAGCGCGCCTTATCCGCAGGTATTCGACCGGCCGGCCGCCTGGGGGGCGGCGGAAATCATGACCTTCCCGCTGCAGAAGGACGAAGATCCGGCCAAGCTGGAAGCGGCCGTGGAGTTTGTACGCTGGCTGGACAAAAATTCGGGCCAATGGGCCAAATCCGGACAGCTTCCGTCCAGCAACAACGGCATGAAAACGGCGGAGGGCATGGATGGACGGGAAGCATTCATAAACAGCCTGGACAACGCGGTGCTGCTGCCGGCGCATCCCAAAGCGGCGCAAATCTTCTCCAGCACGGCGCCGAGCCCGATTCTTACGGCGGCGCAGGACGCCGTTTTGAACAACAAGGATCCGCATGAAATCGCAAAACAGCTTAAGAAAGACATGGATAGCTTGCTGGCCGAATAGCGGCCGGCTGGAAAGGTTGTCGACTTTATGAAATCACAAGGAAAAGTCGCGGCGCTGTTTCTGTTGCCTTATTTGCTCGTTTTCCTGGTTTTCCGGTTTGGCCCGAGCGTGGCCGGGCTGTTTATCGGCTTCATGAAATGGAACATCGTGGGCGACGCGGAGTTTGCCGGTCTGAACAATTTCAGGAAGCTGCTGCATGATCCGATATTTTGGGTCTCGCTGAAAAATACGCTGCTGTTCCTGCTGCTGACGCTGCCGCCGCTGATTGTCTTCAGCCTGCTGGTCGCGGTGCTGCTTAACCAGAAGCTGCGGTTTCGAAACGCCGTAAGAACGATTTCGATCATCCCTTACGTGCTGATTCCCGCAGTGGTCGGCATCATCTGGAACTGGCTGTACGACAACAATTTCGGGATTCTGAATTACTATTTGAAAGCGGCGGGGCTCGGCCCCGTGGAATGGCTGACGAGCGAAAAATGGGCGCTGCTGTCGATCGCGATCGTGACGGTATGGTCGTTTCTCGGCTACAACATGATTTTGTATCTGGCCGGCCTTCAGGATATTTCCGCCGATCTGTACGAAGCGGCCAAGATCGACGGGGCGACGGGCGCGCAGGCTTTCATGCGGATTACGCTGCCGCTGCTGAAGCCGATCACCTCGATGGTCATTACGCTAACCTTGATCAATACGATCCAGATTTTTGACCAGATCTTCGTCATGACGAACGGCGGGCCGGGGACGGCCACGCTCACCCTGGTGCAGTATTTGTACGGTACGGCGTTCCAGAACTACAATCTTGGATACGGCTCCGTACTTGGCATGGCCACTTTGCTCATTTTGATCGTATTCGTGCAAATTCAATCCAGACTGCTGAAGCTGGAAGACTAGGGGGGACCTGTGACATGAAGCTCAAAATAACGCTGACATACCTCGTCATGGCGGTCATCGGGGCGGTATTCGTCTTTCCGCTGCTGTGGTCCCTCGTCTCCTCGTTGAAGCCGGAAGCCGAAATCATGAACTATCCGCCAAAATGGATCGCCGCCTTCACCTTCGTCAACTACAAGGCGGTGCTGGAGCAGTACCCCTTTACCGGCTGGATGGCGAACAGCGTGCTGATCACGGTGCTGTCGACGCTGTTCGTGCTGGCGCTGACGACGCCGGCGGCCTACGCTTTCGGACGGCTGAATTTTCGCGGCAAAAAATTGATGTTCACCCTGATCGTGTCCATGCTGCTCATTCCGATTCAGGCCTATATTGTACCGCTGTTCCTGCTCGTCTCCGAACTGAAGCTGCTGAACACGTTCGCCGCGCTGATTCTCGTGGCGGGAGCCAACGTAACGAGCGTGTACATTTTGACCAGCTTTTTCAAACGCATCCCCAACGAGCTTGAAGAGGCCGCCCGTATCGACGGGTGCAAAGATTTCGGCATCTTCGCCAAAATCATGCTGCCGCTGACCAAACCGGCCGTGTCCACGGTGACGATTCTGATGTTCATCTCCAATTGGAACAATTTCCTGTGGCCGATGATCGCGATCCGCGAGAACGCGCTGAAGCCGCTCACCGTAGGGATTGCGCAGTTTATGGGCGGAGCCAACTCCACTGCCCAGTTCCAGTACGGCACGTCGTTGGCCGCCGCCTGCATGGCGATTATCCCGTCGATCATCGTGTTTCTGTCCCTGCAGCGCTACTTCGTCGAAGGGATTACCAATTCGGGGATCAAAGGCTAGGTGAACGTGATGGAGAGGGGGCATGACATGTTAAAAAAAATCGAGAAAGAGCTCATCATGAACGGGGAAAAGCCGTTTGCCTGCTGTCACGCTTCGCATCTGGCCGTGCTTGAAGGCGGCGACGCGCTGGCGGTTTGGTTCGCGGGCAGCCGGGAGGGGGCGGACGACACCGCTATCTGGGGGGCGCGCAGAAGCGGCGGCGTTTGGTCGGAGCCCGGCAAGCTGGCGGACGAACCGGATGAGCCTTGCTGGAATCCGGTGCTGCTGGTTTTGGAGAGCGGCGAAATCATTCTGTTCTATAAAGCTGGCCGATTGATTAAGGAGTGGCGGACGCTGTTCAAGCGCTCGGCTGACGGCGGGCGCACCTGGACCATGGCGGCCGAGCTGGTTCCGGGAGATCGCGGCGGGCGCGGGCCGGTGCGCAACAAAGCGATCGTGCTGGCGGACGGGGCCTGGCTCGCGCCTGCTTCGACCGAGGACGGGCTGTGGCGCGCCTTCACCGACCGCTCGGACGATCGCGGCAGGAGCTGGCGCCGCAGCGGCTGGGTCGGCATCCCCGGCATCGGCGGGGAGGATGCCGGGCCGGCCGGCGGCATATCGGGGAGCGTCACCGCATCGGCATCCGGCAGTCTAGCGGGAAGCAGCGGCGAATCGGCGTTCGGGGCTGCAGCGGGGAACGGAGGCGTTCCTGCGGACTGCAGTGTTCCGGAAGGCGGCGTTGCTCCCGTGGACGACGCGCCGTTAAATGGCAGCGCTCCCGGGCACGGGGCCGCTTCAGCTATTGGCGGCGCCGCTCCGGCCAGCGACATTCCGGTATCGGAGCAGTCCTTCTACGGGCGGGGTGTGATTCAGCCGTCCCTGTGGGAGTCCCGGCCCGGGGAGGTTCATATGCTGCTGCGCAGCACCGAAGGGCAAATCTACCGCAGCGATTCGCCGGACGGCGGGCTGACCTGGAGCGAAGCTTATCCGACCGGGCTGCCCAACAACAACAGCGGGCTGGACGTTGCCCGCCTTGACGACGGGACGCTGGTGCTGTGCAGCAATCCGGTCGGTGCCAACTGGGGACCGCGAACGCCGCTGACGCTGGACATTTCGCGCGACAACGGGCTGACCTGGAGACGCGAAGCGGTGCTGGAGGACGGGGAAGGCGAGTACTCCTATCCGGCGCTGATCGTTCATGGCGGCATCCTATACCTGACTTACACCTGGAACCGGGAGAACATTGCTTTTGTGCGGCTGCGGTGGAAATAACGGGGCTGGAGTCCGTTAGGATTGGCTTTACGATTCCGGAGGCAAAACATAATGACTAACGTGGAGGAACGCACATGAATAGGCAGAGTAATTCGCCCATGGCCGGCGGTGTCTGGCCGACGATGGTCACGCCATTTACGGCGAGCGGACAAATCGACTACGAGGCGCAGGCGCGGGCTGTGGAATGGTATATCGCCCATGGCGTAAACGGGCTGTTTGCCGTATGCCAGTCCAGCGAGATGTTCCATTTGAGTTTGGAAGAGCGGGTGAAGCTGGCCGCGTTTATTAAGGAGAAGGCGGCTGGGCGCGTACCGGTCATCGCTTCGGGGCACATCTCCGACGATTTTGCCGAACAGGTCCGGGAACTGAACGCGATGGCCGGGACGGGCATCGACGCGCTTGTGCTCATTACCAACCGGCTGGCCCGGGAAGAGGAAGGGGACGACGTGTGGAAACACAATCTGGAGCGGCTTCTGAAGGAGCTGCCGGAGCAAATTCCGCTCGGCTTCTACGAATGCCCCTATCCTTACAAACGGCTCATTTCGCCCGAACTGCTCCGCTGGAGCGCCGGCACCGGCCGTTTTTGCTTCCTGAAGGACACGAGCTGCGACACCGGCAATATCCGCTTTAAGCTGGAAGCTACCCGGGACAGCGGCTTGAAAATATACAACGCCAACACGGCCACCCTGCTGGAAACGCTGGAGCTTGGCGTACATGGCTACAGCGGGGTCATGGCCAATTTTCAACCGGACCTGTATGTATGGCTGCTGCAAAACTGGCGGGAACAGCCGGAGAAGGCCGATGAACTGACCGGTTTTCTAAGTATGACCTCGCTGATCGAGAAGCAGCTGTATCCGGTCAACGCCAAGTATTTTCTTATGCTGGAGGGCATTTTCGGCAATTATGGCTGCCGCGTCAAGGATCACCGGAGCTTCACGGAAACGAACCGCTTGGAAGTCCGCCAGCTTCGCGATTTATCGCGGCGTATCTCCGGGCAACTTTCATTATAATTGGGAGGGATAAACAACATGAGCTTACCTATCATAGTAAATCGTCTGGCGGGCGAAATGCCCAAAATCGGCATCCGCCCGGTTATCGACGGACGCCGGGGCGGCATCCGCGAGTCCCTGGAGGAGCCGACGATGAAGCTGGCCGAGGCCTGCGCCCGTCTGCTCACCGAAAAGCTGCGCCACGCCAACGGGCTGCCGGTGGAATGCGTCATCGCCGACACGACGATCGGCGGCGTGGGCGAAGCGGCCAAAACGGCGGAGAAGTTCCGGCGCGAGGGGGTCGGCCTGACGATCACGGTAACGCCTTCCTGGTGTTATCCGCTGGAGACGATCGACCAAGACCCGTGGATGCCGAAAGCGATCTGGGGCTTCAACGGCACGGAGCGCCCGGGAGCGGTGTATTTGGCCGCCGCGTTAGCCGCCCATAATCAGAAGGGTTTGCCCGCGTTCAGCATTTATGGGCGTGATGTGCAGGATATCGGAGACGATACCATTCAGGACGACGTCCAGGACAAGCTGCTGCAGTTCGCCAAAGCGGGACTGGCGGTCGCGGCGATTCGCGGCAAATCGTATTTGTCGATGGGAAGCGTTTCGATGGGGATCGCCGGCTGCATTGTCGACGAGGGCTTTTTCCAGAACTACCTTGGCATGCGCAACGAGTACGTGGACATGACCGAGTTCATCCGCCGGATGGAGCGGGGCATTTACGACCGCGAGGAGTACGCCAAAGCGCTGGCCTGGACGAAAGCCAACTGCCGCGAGGGAGAGGATGTGAATCCCCCTGAACGGCAAAGATCGGCGGAGCAGAAAGAGCGGGATTGGGAGACCGTCGTGAAAATGGCCTTGATTGCCCGCGATTTGATGATCGGAAATCCAAAGCTCGCGGAGATGGGCTATGGCGAGGAAGCGATAGGCCATAACGCGATCGCCGCCGGATTTCAGGGGCAGCGGGCTTGGACCGACCATTTGCCGACCGGCGATTTCATGGAGGCGGTGCTGTGCAGCTCCTTCGACTGGAACGGCATCCGCGAACCGTTTGTGCTGGCGACCGAAAACGACAACCTGAACGCGGTCACGATGCTGCTGGGCCACCAGCTCAGCCAAAGCGCGCAAATCTTCGCGGATGTGCGGACTTACTGGAGTCCGGAGGCGGTGGAGCGCGTTACCGGGCAGCGGCTGACGGGCCGGGCGGCGTGCGGCGTGATTCACCTGATCAATTCCGGCCCGGCCGCGCTGGACGGCACCGGGGAACAGAGCTTGAACGGGCAGCCGGCGATGAAGCCGTTTTGGGAGATCGGCGAGCAGGAGGTTCAGCGTTGTCTAGACGCGGTAGCCTGGTGCCCGGCAAAGGACTTTTTCCCGTCGGGCGGATTTTCCACCGATTTCACTACGCGCGGCGGCATGCCGCTGACGATCGCCCGCATCAATCTTATCCGCGGGTTGGGACCGGTGCTGCAAATCGCCGAAGGTTATTCGGTGGAGCTGCCGCCGGAGGTGCACGAGAAGCTGGACCGCCGCTCCGACCCGACCTGGCCGACCACCTGGTTTGTCCCCAATTTGACCGGTTCCGGTCCGTTCCGCGACGTCTACGCGGTGATGAGCCATTGGGGCTCCAACCACTGCGCGGCCAGCTACGGGCATATCGGCTCGGAGTGGCTGACGCTTGCCGCCATGCTGCGGATTCCGGTCACCATGCACAACGTGCCTGAGGAGCGGATTTTCCGCCCAAGCGCCTGGGACGCCTTCGGCGCAAACGATCCGGTCGGCGCCGATTACCGGGCGTGCGCGGCGTTCGGCCCGCTGTACAAATAGAGGGGCGGAAAGGATGGAGATGGACATGGGCAAGGAGACGGAACCGCGTTATGCGATCGGAATCGATTTCGGAACCGCATCGGGGCGGGCGGTGCTTGTTGATGCGGCGGACGGACGGGAGCTGGCCTGGCATGCAACCCCTTATCCGCACGGTGTAATGGAGGAGGAACTCATCGGCTGCGGTATCCGGCTTGGCCCGGAGTGGGCGCTCCAACACCCCGGCGATTACGTGGAGGTGCTGCGGCGGTCCGTACCGGAGGTGCTGCGCGCAGCGGGCGTTTCCCCCGGGCAAGTGATCGGCATCGGCGTCGATTTCACCTCCTGCACGATGCTCCCGGTGGATGAAGCGGGAACCCCGCTGTTCTTAAAAGAAGGATTCCGCCGCGAGCCGCACGCATACGTCAAACTGTGGAAGCATCACGCCGCCCAGGAGGAGGCGGACCTGATCAACGCCGTGGCGGCAACGCGTGGCGAAGCTTTTCTCAGCCGCTATGGCGGAAAAATCTCCTCCGAGTGGATGTTCCCCAAAGCGCTGCAAGTGCTGCGCGAAGCTCCTGAGGTGTACGCTGCGGCGGATCGTTTCGTCGAAGCGGCGGACTGGATCGTGTTCTGGATGACCGGGGAGCTGAAGCGCAGCAGCGGCTGCGCCGGCTATAAAGCGCTGTGGCACTCCGGGGAGGGATACCCCTCCGCGGCGTTTTGCCGGGCGCTTGATCCGCGGTTCGAAAGCTTCGCGGAGACCAAGCTGCGCGGGGAGATCGCGAAGCTGGATGGGGCCGCGGGCCGGTTGACGGCCGAGGCGGCGGCCGTGATGGGGCTGCGCCCCGGCATCGCCGTCGCTCCGGGGATGATCGACGCCCATGCGGCCGTCCCCGGCGTCGGCGCTACGAAGCCGGGGCAGATGGTGCTGTCTATGGGAACGTCGCTCTGCCACCTTTTGCTCAGCGGCAAGGAGGTGGCGGTAGAAGGGATCTGCGGCGTGGCCAGGGACGGTATTATCCCCGGACTGTACGCTTATGAGGCCGGGCAGGCGGCGGTCGGCGATTTGTTTGGCTGGTACGTGCAGCAGGCTGTGCCGGCGTATGCCGAACAGGCCGCTGCACGCGAAGGCGTGACGGTGCACGAATGGCTGGAGCGGCGGGCAAGCCGGCTGCAGCCGGGGGAACACGGACTGGCTGCGCTCGATTGGTGGAACGGCAACCGCTCCGTACTCGTCAATGCCCATCTCAGCGGCTTGATCATGGGCTTGACGCTGCAAACGAAACCGGAGGAAATTTACCGCGCGTTGCTTGAAGCGACCGCTTTCGGCACCCGCAAAGTGATCGAAACCTTTGAGGCGGCGGGCGTGGAGGTGCGCGAGCTGTTTGCCTGCGGCGGCTTGCCCGGGAAAAACCGGCTGCTGATGCAAATATTCGCCGATGTTACCGGCCGCGAAATCAAGATCGCCGCTTCCGCGCAGACGCCTGCGCTCGGCGCGGCGATGCTGGGCGCGGTAGCCGCAGGTTCGCGCTGCGGCGGTTACGATCGCATCGAGGAAGCGGCGGGGCATATGGCCCGGGTGCAGGAGGCGGCCTATCGCCCGAACCCGGCGCACAAGGCGGTGTATGACCTGTTATACAGGGAGTACACCGAGCTGCACGATCTGTTCGGGCGCGGAGGCAGCGAGGCGATGGCGCGGCTGAAGCGGCTGCAGCGGACGGCCGCGGCGGCAGGAGAACAGCGCGATCCCGAGCTGCCCGGGATGGACGGCGGCCGCGCCAAAGGAAGCGGACGCCGGTGATGGCGGGCGACATCAGGCGTTTCGAGCGGGATAAGCAGGTGTATCCGGCTGCCGTTCGCAGGGGCTTGGAGCATTTGTTTACGGGCCGTCTATCCGCTCTGCCGGCCGGCAGGTACGAACTGGAAGGGGAGCGGATGTATGCGCTGGTGCAGGAATATGTTACCCGCCCGGCAGCCTCGCTGAGCTTCGAGTCCCACGAGACGTACGTAGACATCCAATTCATCGTCAGCGGGGAAGAGCGGATCGGATGGACGATGGATGGCGGCCGCCTGAACATGATTGAGGATCGGCTGCCCGGGGAGGACATCCGGTTTTACGAAGCCGCCGCTGCCGGGTGTGTAAGCGAGCTGCTGCTTGGGCCGGGGCAGTTCGCGGTGTTTTTCCCTTCCGAGCTGCATCGCCCTTGCGGTTATATCCACGAAGAGAGCCCAGTCCGCAAAATCGTGATCAAAATTCACCTGGAGCAGTTCCGTTAATAGGGGAACGGATTTGGCCGTACGAGTACGACAATCGGAGCTACCTAGCGGATTCCAATGGTGCAGCCTAGCGTCGCCGTTGAATCATGCAGGCGGCGCGCCGCCCGCTCCGGCCGGGCCGTAGCAAGCGCCGCGCCGATCGCCCCCGTTCGGGCGCTGCAACCGCCCGCTGCAATCGCCCGCTGCTGCCGCTTCCGATCGCCGCCGGTAAGCGTTGGCGCTGTCACCCCACGTATTTGGCGAGCGAAATCAGCGCCGTCATCGTCACGATATTCAATAAGGTGGAGATAAGCACGGTTTGCGAGGCGAAATCGGGTTCATTGTCGTATTCCTCGGCCAAAATGGTGCTGTTCACGCCGGTCGGCATGCCGGAGGCGAGCAGCAGCGCCTGGGCCGGAACGCCTTTCAGCCCCAGCAGCAAAATTAAACCAAAGCCGATCGCCGGGCCGATCAGCAGGCGCAGGGCGACGCTGACATACACGTCGAACCGGTCGAGCCGCAGCGGGTATTTAACGATTTGCGCTCCAAGCGTCAGCAGGGCGACGGCGACCATGGAGTCGGCGATATACCCCATCGGCTTCGAGACAAAGTACGGCAAGGGCAAATTCAGGACGTGCAAAGCCATGCCCAGCACGAGAGCGTAAGGCACGGGCATCTTCAAAAATCCGATCAGGGCGGCTTTCAGCGTGCCGCCGGATTTGGCCCGCTGCACGGACATCACGCCGTATGTGAAGGTGACCAGGCTTTGAAACGTCATCACCAACGCCTGCACCGAAGCGGCAAGCGGGTCGCCCTTGAATGCCAATTGATTGATCGGCAGCCCGTAGTTCCCGGAATTGTCGAGGATAAGGCTGTTCGTGAACGCGGCCCGCAGCCCGCGGCTGAACTTGAGGGTGCGGCTGACCAGCATGCTGATTCCCCATAACAACAACACATATAATACGTAAAAACCGGTGACGCTGCCGAGCAGCTCCGCGGACATTTGAGATTGGTACATGCTTAGAAACACCACCGCCGGGGTGATGAAATAAAAATTGATTTTGGACAAGGTGTACAAATCGAGCCGGAACGCGCGCTGCATCAGGCAGCCAAGTCCGATCAGCACGAAAATGGGGAGGACGACCTCCAAAATGATATCGCCGATCATCGCGGTGTTCTTCACTTCTTTCGGTAAGAGATGTTATTCTAGCAAAAGGACAACCGATTGTTATTATATCATGCCCCCCGGTTTCGAAGGCGATCGGATTTGAGCAAGCGGAAAGGATGATGCTGGCATGCACAAGCCTCAAGAGCGAAAGAACCGGATTGTTGAGGATGTGGAACGGATTGCCGCTCTGGAAATGAAGATGACGGTGTTCAACAACGAACGGTCGTTATCGCATCTTGAAACAAAACTGACGGCGACGAAAATGGGCGGCGCAACCCTGCTGATGGACCGTCAGTCGCCCCAGTCGAGTTATTATAATCGCGTCATCGGGTTCGGACCGGCCGAAGCGGAGCGGCTGCCGGACATCCTGCGGCATTACGGCACGGCAAATATCGTGCCCTGCTTCGATATGACGCCGGACAAGCAAAGCGGCGCAGTCGCGGAGGCCTTATCGTCGCAGGGCTTTGTTCCGAGGCTGCAGCTTGTTTTTCTTAAACGGGAGCTGGAACCCGAAACCGGCCCCGGCCCCCGGAATCAGGGAGAAGCGGGAGTTCCCGCGCTATCCGTTCGCCGGGTCGCCACGCCGGAGGAGGCAAAGCGGTTTATCGCGCTGATCGGCCGCTCGAACGGCGGCGCAGCCAAGCTGGACGAGCAGGGGATTGAGCGGAAATGCCGCTACTTTTGCCGGGACGACTTTCAAAATTTCGTGGCCTATGCGGACGAGGACCCGGCCGCGATGGGCTCCCTGTTTATCCGCGGCGAGGAAGGATACGTGGCCAACGATTTTACGTTCCCGGATTACAGGGGGCAAGGCTTGCAGACGGCGCTGATCCGGCATCGCCTTCAGGCTGCCGCGGCGCTGGAATTAAAGCGGGTTTACGTCGACGTGGAATTCGGCACGGCCAGCCATCGGAATATGCTGAAAGCAGGGTTTGAACAGGTGTATATGAACACGTTTTGGATGAAGTCGGCGATAGAGGAATAACGGACGCCTGGTTGTGATATTTATCTCATCTTCCCGCGGAAATCCTTGCTACAATTCGAGTTAAAGGATGGCGGGGAGGTGAGCTTAGATGGCGGTATGGAAATGCGAAGCTTGCGGGGAAACGAAGGAAGGGCGCTGCAAGCCGCAAAAATGCCCTAAATGCGAAGCGAAAGGCCAATTCGTCAAAGTGGAAGCCCAGTAAGTAATCCCAAAACATCATACAAAGCGTTGGACAGGCCCCGTAGCGCTCCGAAGAAATGCGGATGCGAGACAGGGCCTATTTGCCGTTTAAGCGGCGCGGATATCTGATCAGAAGCTGGCCGAGCACCTCGGACAACACCAGTCCGATGGCGATCGAACCCGAGATCAAGAAAGCCTGGGCGGCCAACTGGACGGCCAGGTTGTACTCGTTCTCCACGAATTTGCGCATGGCATCGTAGGCGAGGCCGCCGGGTACGAGCGGAATGATTCCCGCGACGCTGAAGATGATGACGGGCTTCTTGTAATATCTGGCAAAAAGGAGGCTAATCACGCCGACGATAAACGTGGCCGCGACGGTGGAGAAAACGGCGTCCGCCCTCTGCTCGAGCAGCACATAGGCGATCCAGCCGATCATGCCGGAGAAGCCGCACTGCAGCAGGGTGCGCCCCGGGGCATTAAACAAAATGCCGAAGGCCGCCGAGGCGATAAAGCTGGTAAGCAGTTGAACGATCAAGTTCATAGGTTTAAAATTCCCTCCGATGCGTCACGACATTTGGTCCGGTGAACAACATTTTGCTGCCGTCAAAACAACGTAAACATCACCGCGATGCCCGTACCGATGGCGAAGGCGGTAAGAAAGGCTTCGGCCCCGCGGGACAAGCCGGAAACGAGGTGGCCGGCCATTAAATCCCGGACGGCGTTGGTGATCAACAGGCCGGGAACAAGCGGCATGACGGAGCCGATGATGATTTTGTCGAGCTCGCGGCCCAAGCCGAGCGATACGAGGAGCGCCGCCAGCAAGCCGATCAGCAGCGAAGCCGTGAATTCGGCAAAAAATTTTACTTTGACCAGGCGGTGAAAAAGAAGAAAGGCCGCAAATCCGGAGCCGCCGCACAGTACCCCGGGGATGAAATCGGGCAGCCCGCCCCGAAACATCAAGGTGAAGCAGCCGCTGGCCACCGCGGCGGCGGCGATTTGCAGCGCCACCGGATAGGCGTTCGTGCCCGCCTCGATTTCCAGGAGTCGGGCGCGGGCCTCGGCGCAGGTCAGCTCTCCGCCGGCCAGCTTTCGCGATACATCGTTGACATCGGCGACCTTTTGCAGATCCGTCGTGCGTTCGACGATCCGGATCAGTTTGGCCGATTCCGTATCGCCGGATTGAAACACGATTCCCGTCGGCGTTACATAGCTGTGCGATCCGGGCAGTCCCAGCGCGCTGGCCATCCGGTTCATCGTATCTTCCACGCGGTAGGTCTCCGCGCCGCTCTGCAGCATGATTTTTCCCGCCAAAAGGCATACCTGGACAGAATCCTGCGGCAACTCCGCAGCCTCATTCAACTCCGCAGCTTCATTCAACTCCGCAGCTTCATTCAACTCCGAAGTCTCATTCATCCGTTTTCACCCTTTCGTCGATCTCCAGAGCCATTATAGCACGCAGTCTATCAAGCCGGAATATGGGCCATCCAGCGCTTTATCCGAGAGGCGCGATGTTTATAAATTTAAAATTTTAAATAATTTGTCGAATTTTTATATAAATAGTGTCGAAATATGACGAAATTTAGGAGGGAAGATGATCTTTTTCATCTATATCTGTGCTATGCTAGCATTATGAATCATCGATTTGCCTGCACTTCCTTCAGAGAGGTACATTCATGATGCTGCACAGTTTACTATCCAATTTTGCCTTGCTTACGGCTTTTATTTATTTCGGCTATATGATTCAATGCAGGTTTTTGTCCAAAAAACAAAGCACGCCGTGGACCCGGGCGTTCCTTGGATTGATGCTGGGGTTGTTCGGCGTCGTTCTGATGTATTATACCTTTCCCATCGGCGCGCAAACGGTTGCCGATTTCCGGCAGCTGCCCGTTCTGATCGCCGTTTACGCGGGTGGAGGGATCAGCGGGGGCATTTCCGCCCTGATTATTGCAGTCTACCGCCTGTTCTTTTTGCACGGGTTTAGCTTCCATTCCATGGCCGGCGCCGTGAACGTGCTGATCACGCTGGTGATTGCCCTGTTTTTTCTGCGCGCGCGAAAGCTTTCGCTGAAGAGGTGGCTGCCGGCCTTGATGTTATCCGCCGCCAATACGATGGTTCTCTTTTTGCTGGTGTTAAACATAAGTTCATGGGCTGCTATAGTTATGTATACCCTTTTATTTATTGTCGCGGGGATGTTTACGTATTTAATGCTCCAGCATTTGCGCGAAGCGGACGAGTCCGTGAAAATGATGAGGGAGGCCGCTACCCGCGATTTTTTGACCCGTCTGTACAACTCGCGGGCGTTTGAGGCCATGATGGCGCAAAAAATCGCCTCCTCCAACCGAAACGGCGCCCCCTTTACGCTGCTGTTTGTCGACATCGATTTTTTCAAACAGGTCAACGACAGCTACGGCCATTCGGCGGGAGACGCCGTTTTATTGCAATTTGCCGATGTGCTGCGGGACACGTTCCGGCCGGGCGATCATATTTTTCGCAAGGGCGGCGAAGAGTTCGTCATCCTGGTCGACCAGTGCGACGCGGAGCAGATCGAGAAGATCGGCGAACGGCTGCGTCAAAACGTGGAGGCGCATCCGTTCTTCCTGCCGGGAGGCGGGGAGCTTAGGCTAACGATCTCCGCCGGCAGCGCAACGTATCCCAACGTTCGTCAGGAAGAGCTGATCGACAAGGCGGACCAGGCGCTGTACGAGGCGAAACAAGCGGGCCGCAACCGGCTGTGCCGGGCGATTTATTAAGCATACGGCGCCAGCGTCGGCATTGTCAGGGGGATTCCCGCAATTTACCGCTAATCCTCATCTCCGTCGTACCCGTTTAACAAATCGGTTCCATGCATTGCGTCCGGATCGGGTGCGACCGGATCAACCGGGCTGTCCTTCTGGATAGCGTCGGCGTCAGGCACATCGGTCAGCTCGCCGAACAGCAGATCGGGAAGGCTGTCGATATCGTTTTGGCCGTCCTCGCCCGTATTTTCGCTGATGCCCTGGGCTACACGCGTATCGTGGTGCAGCAGATCATCATCGGGAATATCGTTCTCCGGGCGGTCTTCGGCTAACAGTTCGTATCTTTCATATACAAAATCCGCCTTGGTTTTATCGTGGTTTGGAGCCATGAACAAGTCCCTCCTATTTAATTCGCGATTATGTTGAGTTTGCCCCAAAATCCGGTGTTCCTCTCGCTTTCATGGAAACTTCCACTTGAAAAATCTGGATCGCCTTACGTCTTATAATGAGAACGTATGTTTGGTATACTAAGAATTGACGATAGGCAAAATTGATTGGCAAAAATGAACGGCAAAAATGAGAATCTACCTAGAAATCGGTGCTTGACAGTTCGGTGCTGGTATGGCGAATCCTCGGCCTTCAAATAGCGGCACATTATGTACTTATTGTCCGGAACCAGCCATGTTCATTCCCATTAGGGGCACTTTTTGTCCTTATTTTCCTATGGATGGTCCAGAATATGGGCATTTCCTTGTGATTCGAGAAAATAGCGACAAAAATTTCCTCTATTTCTCTCGAATGGACGGTTATCGCCAGAATAACGTGCGTTTTTGCCCTTATTTTTTTTCGGTGGAGCTTTAATGTAAGGAGGGAAGGGGATGTCCGAAACCCGGTATGAACATATTCAGACGAAGACGACGTTAAACCGCGTCAAGGAGGAGGCGATGCCCTTCGAATGGTCGATTAATCCGTACCGCGGCTGCGGCCATGGATGCAGCTTCTGTTATGCCAGAGCGTTCCAGACGTTTCTTGGGAGAAGCGCGGAGGACGAATTCCAATTTCATATTTCGGTCAAGGAAAATGCGGCGGAGGCGCTGGAGCGGCAGCTAACGGCTTTGACCCGTAAGTTCGCCTACGATATTGAGGCCGTTAGCCGGCATGTCGGGCAGGTGGCGATCGGCACGGCGACCGACCCGTATCAGCCTGTCGAAGCCAAGGAACAGATCACCCGGGAGTGCCTGAAAGTATTGGCCAAATACCGGATTCATACCAGCGTGACGACGCGTTCTCCGCTGGTGATGCGGGACATCGATATTTTGCGCAAAATGCGCGGCGTTTCGGTGAACATCAGCGTCAATACGCTGGACGCCGAGCTGATCCGCAAGCTGGAGCCGGCTTCGCCTCATCCCGGCAAACGTCTCTCCACCGTGAAATATTTGGCGGAGCACGGTATTCCTGTCGGCATATTCGCCGCACCGGTCCTTCCGTTTCTGACCGATTCGGAGGAAGGTTTGGACAACCTGCTCCGGTCGGCCAAGGAGCATGGCGCCGGGTTTGCCATGATCTCATTGCTTAGGCTTTCGCCGGACGTGAAAGCCTGGTACTTCCGGACGCTGCAGCAGCATGATCCCAAGCTGGTATCCCGCTACCGTGCGCTTTATGCCGGGGCCTACGCGGAGCCGTGGTATACGGACCGTTTTAAGCGGATGGCGCGCGCCCTTTTGGCCAAACACGGACTAGACGGTTCGGAAACGCGCGGGGCCCAGGCTTCATCCGGCATCGGCACGGAGGTCCCGGCCTTGCGGCCGGGGGCCGTCCCGCAGCCGGCCTGCACCGTATCCGAGCGGGAAATTACCCCGGAGGTCGAGCAGCTTTCTTTTCCGTTTTAAGACTGTAAAGGGGTCTTATTTGCAGACATAGAGATATGGTAAATTGCTTGATCAATAATTTTCATGACGATGGCGGATTTGTGACCTCTTTACTTGTTATAGAATTCGGCCACACTCTTACCGCAGGCACTGCCTGCGGTTTTTCGCGTTGCAGCGATAGCTCCTATAGTTCACGGCACTTATTCCTCGTCCAACGGTTATTCGTCAAACGCCGATTTCTAAAGTTGAGCCCAAAATTTCTGGCTCAAAACCGAGATCAGTCCTTGACAAAATAAATTATAGCGTTCGTGTCTTGGTATCCCTGCACGCTGCTTAGCACGATTATCCCTTTGGTTCAGAGGGTAGAGGGTGGGGGCTAATCACGGACCTTTCATTTTTTCCGGTGTCTTGCCCTTCCGGATCAAACGGGATATTCGTGCAAAGCGTCCGGAAAGTGGATATTGATCTGCCGACCAACCCACCGGCCTTCCCTTTCAAGTGCTGATTATTAGGTTGAGCCAAATTTTTCTTTCATTTTTTTGCACCTATTCATAGCTAAAACTTCATATAAACGTTAAAATAACTGTGGTGCATAAAGCTTAAAAAAATTTCTCTAAATTTCCATAAAATTGGAGGTTTTAATAGGGATTGTAGCGAAATGTACAAGGTAGCTCGTTTTATTTTAAGTGCAGAGGTGCTGTAATGAAGGCTTGGATCAAAGGCGTGGCTGTTTTTTTCGTGCTGCTTCTGGCGGCTTTTTGTGTCTTTCTATTTAATAGTTCAAGCGATTCGGGATCGGATGTTATCAAAATAGATCGCTGGCAAATTGCTTGGACGGACCGCTTAGATCCGCAGATGAGCATTGAGCAGCTTGAGGCGCTTGATGGTTGGATCGATGTGAAAGCGGGCGAGAAGATTCCGTTGAAGCCAAACGCGGAGATGGCTCAATGGATCAAGATCCAGCTTCCCGAATTAACCGACAATTCCCTGGTTGTTCTAATCGATAAAATATACGGTAGGCACATTGTAGTTGATATGGATGGAGTTCAAGTTTACGAAACCCAGCGAAAATTCAACTATAACCTAAATAGCGTCCTGTTCCCGATCACTGCTGAAAATTCCGGGCAAACAGTCTATATTGGAGTATCGTCAGCTACCAACAAAATTGGCGTTTTCGATGATATCAAAATCGGTCATTATCAGGGATTGATGAAGGACTTTGTTAGAGGCAACATTGCGGATTTGATTGTGGGCAGTACGCTTATGTTTATCGCCGTAATTATGCTCGTTTGTTCTCTTTTTTTGAAATATGTAAATATGTCGATGTGGTTTTCGCTTTGCGCGGTCATTTTATCTAGCGGGCTGCTCGTGCTTACGTATTCACCGTTTGTAAATTGGCTTTTCGACTATACGACAGCGGGCTCATTATTGTTGATGCTGTTTGACATATCGTTGTTTACCATGCTTCCCTCGGTGATCTTTTTCTTTGAAAAAATATTCGGTCCCGGGTACCGTGGCCTCATTCGACATACTCGGAATTTTTTAGTCGCTTACTTTATTTTTTGTTTCCTTGTTATGCTTGTCAATGAGATGTCGTTTAATCATTTTTACATGATCTACTCCGTGGTTACCGTTCAATTAGTGGGATACATCATGATTGCAGAGTTTATTATTTTGGCCTGCACCTCAACGATCTATATCATGAATCGGAACAAAGAGGCGGTTGTTTTTTTCGCCGGATTTATTACTTTTGCGTTGATCTGCGTTGGGGACCTGTTACAGTATTATTATAACGGCGGGTATTATAAACTTTCTTTATGGAAATGGGGAGTCGTCTGCTTCCTCGTCTCACTGGTTATTATTTTGGGCAGAAGAATTGCCGCCAATCATGAGCAAGTGGTTGAGTACTCCAAGCAGTTGGAGATGTTTAACAATGAGCTGCAGCGTTCGGAGAAAATGGAGATCATTAGCGAACTGGCCGCTTCCGTAGCCCATGAGGTTCGCAACCCGCTGCAAGTTACTCGCGGATTTCTGCAGCTGCTGGCCGAGAAACAGCAAAACTCAGATAAAGTTTATTTAAGCATGGCCTTGGAAGAATTGGATCGTGCGTCGGGGATTATTACGGACTTTCTGACTTTTGCCAAGCCTGAAGCCGGAAAGGTAACGGTCCTCAATGTGCTTGATGAATTTATCCATATCGAAGGAATATTAATTCCGCTCGCCAACCTTCAAGGCGGCAAAATCTCCGTTCATATTCCCAAAAATCTCTACGTTCGGGGAAACTCCTCAAAATTTAAGCAGGCGTTCATCAATATTATTAAAAATAGTATCGAAGCGCTTAATGGGGAGGGCGAGATTCTGATTTGGGGTTATGAGGAAGAGAACAGCATCGTGATTCATATTAAGGACAACGGGGAAGGGATGGGCAATGAGGTGTTGGCTCGGCTAGGAGAGCCTTATTTCTCCAACAAAACCAAAGGGACCGGATTGGGGCTGATGGTTACGTTCCGGATTATCGAGGTGATGAACGGCGAAATACACTTTACAAGTGAGAGAGGGGCAGGGACGGAAGTCGTTATCCGGTTTCCCTCCGTAAATCAAGAGGAACAATCTAACGGATAAGCGTTTCCGCTCCCTGTCCGTTTTGGTGTTAACTGCCCGACGTCGCTGAGTCTGGCTTATTAACTATCCCCAACTTCCGAGCGGTTTGATCTCGCTTTTCACCACATTCGCCGGATTGGGCGGCAGCACCACGTAAAATTCGTCAGAGCTTTCTTCGACGGTTTTAATTTTGATATGATCCGGGAGAATTACGCCGAGTGCCTCCTGAATAGCGGCTTTCGGGTCGGCGAGCAGCTTCGCCTTAAAGCTGGGGTCCTGCCATGCTTTCTCAATAACTTGCGATTGAAGGAGAGCTCCTGTTGTCATAAGATCACCCTTTCCTGAAAAATAGGTTAATATTTCCTCTTAACTATACCATGGAACTCGACAAAGTGCTAGGTAAGCGACTTGTTTTTCGACAGCCAATACTCCAATCCGCCATGAATCAACAAATTTCGCTGCTGCCGGAGATCCAACGCCCCTTGCTTGAGGTTTTGCCGGAGATGTTCGTGAAACTCCCGCAAATGGACAAGGCCGGGGGCGGCCGAGGCCAGAGCCGCGGTGTGTTGATCCGTCCGTTCCGCATAGGTGAGCAGGATGTCCCGCACGTACAACGCCTCTCTGATCTCCTCCGGCGTAGGCCGGCGGTCTCTAGGAATCTGCAGCTCCCGCTGGACATCGGATATCAGGCAATTGTAGCTGCCTTCCCTTAAATCCTTCTCCCAATCCTCCCAATCGTCCAGCATTTGCAGCGTGACCAATACCGTGTCCACCGCCGCTTCTAAAGCGGGAATCCGCGTTTTCCGCCCGGTCAGCAGCAGCGCCCCAGCAACGGACAGTTTGACTGGAGCGGCCTTGTGAGCCACCCGTACCGGGTCCTCTTGGAAAAAATCACTTTCGTGCTCAAACGCGACCGCTTCCGCCCACTCCGCCGCGTATTTGCGGAAATAGCCCCAGAATGGAGAAGCGGCGGGAAAATAGCTGCCGTAAATATGTAAAAATTCAAGCTGAATCAGATTCGCCAACGGCAGTTTCCGTTTATCCGCAGCTTCCGGATCGTCCATTACTTCGTCGATCAAATGGTAATACATCATGACGAAAATCATGGCGACGGTTAAGCGCCGGCTGTCCTCCGTTTTGGTGCCGGCAGCCTCCTGCAGCCAAAACGGCAGCAGGTAGCATATGTAGTTTTGGGAAACGCCCCTTTTAAGCGCGTGAAACCTGTCAAGGTAGGCGGCAGCTTGTCCCCGGAAGGCTTCAGGCATTCCCGATAAAATCTTTTCCGCGTCGCTGAAAGCTGTTTCCAGCTCTTTTTCAAAACTAGTAAACCAGTTCAAGAATACGACCTCCCCCATAAATTAGGAAACCTGTAATCATTATATAATGGGAGGCCGTGCTTGTTCCAATTCGCCAGAGACAGCGTCTGTCCCCGGCATAGTCGCCGCCAAGGTGCGGGGCATCCGCAACCATGATGAAGAACTGGGAGCCGGCCGAATCGGGAATTCGCCCTTAATGCCGTAGCCCGGACCGCCGGTACCATTGCCATCCGGGTCGCCGCCCTGAATCATGAAGTCCGGAATGACGCGGTGGAAGGTGGTTCCGTCGTAAAATCCGCTTTTCACCAGCGAAATCAAGCTGTTTACGGTATTCGGAGCCACCTAAATTTTACAAGTTCTATCTTTTATTATAGCATTTGATGAATTCCGATAAAAATCAGCAGCAGGCCGGAGATAACGGTAGCGTAGTCGCCGAGTTTCTCCGCGGCGTATTTCTCACCGAATCCGGAGCATAACGCCAGCAATAGGAAGCTGAAAATGCCGACCGACAGCGAGGTATACCAAATATTCAGGCTCGTGATTCCGGCGTTAAATCCGCCCGCCAACGCGTTCATGGCTAAAGCGATCCCCAGCACGATCGACTCCCCCAGGCTGATCGATTTGGAACTGTCTGTATCGGCTTCCTCGGGATTGCGCAGCAGCCGGGTAAGCGAATTTGCTCCGTTTGCCGGGGGCAACGGTTTTTTCTCGATGAACGGCTGCAGCAGTACCCATACTCCGACCCCCACGATGACGAGCGTTCCCAGCATTTGCCCGATCCAGGGGTGAAACCACAGGGAGAGCCAACTGCCGAACAGCCCCGATACTAGTGTGGCCAGAAAAGAAATGAAGGAGATGGCCAAATTGGAATACCAGGGAATGTGGATTTTCCGCACCCCATAAGCAATACCGACACCCGCATTATCCAGGTTGGACGCGAGTCCAATGGCGATGACAGCCCACAGACCGTAAGAATCCATGATGTTCGCTCCTTTGCGTTACGTGATGACACAGCATATGCCCAGAAGCGGTTTTTGGTTTCTGGAAGAAGCCGTTATCCTGTCCGCAGAAGACGAAGGGGCGCCGATAAAAGGTTTTCATTATCTTTATAAAGTAGTATAATTGCCACAAAGATAATCCTTAGGGGTGATAAATGTGCTTGAGAATTTGTTGCGTCCTTCTCATTTGCTGCTTTTGGTCATAGCTGCGCTGCTGTTGTTCGGTCCCAGCAAACTACCGGAACTTGGGCGCAGCTTTGGCACGATGTTGAAGGAGTTCAAGAGAGGAGCGCGGGGGGACATCGTTGAGGAGGAGAAACCTCAGGAAATCCAAACCGCGACGGAAACGAATAAACCATCTTAGCATAAAAGAATGAGGCGCCCTCGCGGGCGCTTTTTGTTTGTTCTGGGGGAATTCGCGATTGCCATCAAATAGACAAATTTTTTTCAGCGGGCCAGCTTTGGAAAGTATTGACTTTCATTTTAGGCAAGTGTATAACATTATTATAGGCAATTGTCTAAAAAGGAGATGGATAGCGAATGAGCCGCTTCAAAAAACTGCCTGACACCGAGTTTGAAATCATGAAGGTCGCTTGGGCCAATGAACCCCCGATTACGACAGCCATGGTCATGGAACAGCTGGGCAACAAACGTGAGTGGAAAGCGCCCACCGTCATTTCCCTCATGATGCGCCTGGTTGAAAAAGGTTTTCTGCGAACGGAGAAAAAAGGCAAGGAACGCACCTATTTCCCGCTTGTAACCAAGGAGGATTATCTCAAGTTTGAAACAGGAAAATTTATGCAACTTTATCACGAAAACTCTTTCCTTAGCTTTGTAAATGCGCTGTATGACGGAAAACGGCTCAGCGACCGCGATATCGAAGAATTGGTAAATTGGGTGAGAGAAAGGGGGAAGTAATATGCGGGGATTTCTAGGTACCTTGATCGAGTGTTCCATTTCCATGACCGTCCTTATATTCGGCTTTATGGCCGTCACTCCATGGCTGTCGAAAAGATATGCCGCAAAATGGATTTACTATGCTTGGGCGATCATTGTGGCCGGACTTATTTTTCCGCTCAGGTTCCACGCCGGCGCGGCTTTAATCCCGGTGAATATTATTCCCCCCGCCGAGGTTCGTCAAGCCATGCAGGAATATGGAGATACGGCGGGCACCCAAGCTTTAATCCCGGCCGGAAAAGAGAGCTTGGGATTGACGGCGGCAAGTTCCTGGGAACAAGCGGCGGGAGGCTTATGGCTGGCTGGGGTTGTTATATTTGCCGCTTATTATGGCCTGAAGCATTATCGTTTTCTCAAGCTGGTCAAACGGTGGAGACAACCCGCAGATCCGCAAATGTATGAAATATTGTTGAATATTAAAAGCGATCTCGGCATAACCAAACAGGTCGGATTGTATATCGCCCCCTGCGTGACCAGCCCGATGCTCACCGGTTTCGTAAACCCGGCTTTATTACTGCCCGCACAGCATTTCTCCGCCGATGAATTGCCGTATATCCTCAAGCATGAGCTTATTCATTTTAAACGAAAAGATCTTTGGTATAAAAGCCTGGTATTTGTCGCGGCGGCGATGCACTGGTTTAACCCCGCGGTGTATCTGATGGCCAAGTCGATTGCCAAGCAATGCGAGATTTCCTGCGATGCGGAAGTGGTGAAAGGGGCGGATGATGCCGCAAGGCAGCAATACAGCGAGACGATCCTTCGGGTAATCAGGAATCAATCCAAGCTGCAAACGATGTTTTCCACCAATTTTCACGGAGGTTTAAAAGAGATGAAGCAGCGAATTTTCGGCATAATGGATATAGCCAAGAAAAAGAACGGAATCGTTGTCCTTGGTCTTATCCTCTTAGGAACAATAGGCTCGGGGATAGCCTTTCCGGCGAATCAAGAGGCGGCCGCCGGGTCATATGCTGAAGAAGCTGTCGCATCGGCCCGGGAGCAAGCGGGCACGGCGAACTGGATGGACAGCGAAGAGACCGCGCAGAGTTATGCCGAATATGAAAAGTATGGTTTAACCTTTGATAAAAAAATACACCGTTTTTATTACCACGGCAAATTAGTCCGTTCTTTTGCGGATGAACTGGACGGGAACGGGACTTACCGTTTTTTCACCTTTCCCGACGGCGCGTTCGATTTAGAGGCTGTGCGGAATGCCGATGGCCGCATCGAAAAATTGGTTGAAATCTCGGATAAAAATTGAGATATACCGGGGGCGGTTAAATTGTTTAAGGAGAAATACGCATGGGGGATATTGATCATCTTTGCACTGCTTCTCGGAGGGTGCGCAGGCAGTCCGCAAGCGGCTCCAAATAAACCGAAATCGTTGAAAGTGATGTACTATAGCGAGGAATATTTCAATCAACAATATGGCGATGTGTTTAGAGCGAAATACCCCGATATAGAAATTGAAGTTTTGGACAACAGCCATATAGACTACGCTTCCGAAGACGATGTGGACAAAGCGGAAATCGAATTTATAAAGCGGGAGCAGCCGGATGTTCTGTTGTTGGAGGCGGAGCAATATGAGCGGTATATCGAAGAAGGACTGCTCATGGAATTGGACACGTTTATCCATAAAGACAATTATGATTTGCAAAGTATCTATCCCGCGATTATCGAATTGCTGCAAGAGAAAGGGAATGGAAAAATTTACGGGCTAAGCCCCCGGTTTTACGAAACGGCGGTTTTTTACAATAAAACCTTGTTTGAAAAATACGGAATAACACCCCCTCAGGATAAAATGACTTGGGCGGAACTGATTGAGCTGGCCAAGCGGTTTCCGCAGTACGATAGCAATGGGGGAAAATTATACGGATTTGGCTTAAAGGACGGCCTGTCCTTCGACATTTTGGCTGATCGTATCGCTTTAACACAAGGACTGCGCGTTGTTAACTCTAAAGATATGAAAGTCACGATAAATTCGGATGCTTGGCGGGAAGTTTTGCAGCTTGCGCTGGATGCTTGCGCCTCTAAAAACGTTTATATTCCGCCGGATGAGCGGACAGGCAGTACATATCGCGATTATTTAATGAACGATCCGTTTATAAACGGTTCTATGGCGATGACGGTGGATAATTTGCTTTTGCTCCAGGATCTTGAAAATGCGCAGGGCAGGAATCGGGACTATGCCGCATTTTCATTGGGAGCGGCGGCCGGGCCGGTCGATTCGCACGCACGCGATCTATCCAATGATATACAGCTTAAAGAGATATGGTCCATTAGAAACGGATCGCCTAATGCGGAAACGGCATGGGAGTTTATCAAATACGTGAATAGCGACGATTACGCGAGAGTGAAGGGGAAGACCATGGATGGTTTTATTTTGTCCAGAAGGGGGCATTATGAAGACCTCGGAATTGACCTTAACGCTTTTTATTCACTAAGACCCAATATTGCAAACCATAGTATGGAAGACAATATTCCGGACAAATTTTATCCATCGTTCGAAGAACTGATGCAAAGAGAACTGCAAAAGGTTGCGGAAAACCAAGTTTCCTTGGACGAAGCTATCAAGCAAATTCGACAGCGGGGCAATTTATATTGGATGATCTTTTGAAGAAAAAATAAACGGGCGGCCGGCCTTCCGAAGGACCAAATTCGGAGACCGGCCGTTTGCTTTTGTCCGCGCGCCGTCGTTATGTTTGCAGCAGCAACAATATAATCGAGGACAGCCCTAGGCAGGTGCTGACCAAATAAAGCACCACGACCGCCTGTTTCTGACTGAAGCCGGCGCGAAGCAGCCGATAATGGACCTGGCTGGCATCGGCCTGATACGGTGATTTGCCTTCCATCATCCGCTTAATGACGACGAACAGATTGTCGAAGATCGGCACGCCGAGCGCCAGAACCGGGATAAACAGGGACAGCACCGTCGCTTGCTTAAATGCGCCGTCCAGCGCGATCACGGCCAGCATAAAGCCGAGGAAAGTCGCTCCGGCGTCGCCCATAAACACTTTGGCCGGAGGTTTGTTATAGCGCAAATAAGCGAGCGTTACCCCGATCAACGTGATCGACAGCATGGCGGAGTTCGTTTGTCCTTTCGTCACTGCCACCACAAACAACGTTACGGCCGATATCGCCGACAATCCCCCGGCCAGCCCATCAAGCCCGTCCGAGAAATTGACCACCGTCGTTACGCCGAAAATCCACAAAATCGTCAGTATAAATTGCAGCCATTCCGGAAGAAATACATACTGGCCGCTTAGCGGATTCACGAACCCGTTGAATTGAATGCCGGCAAAATAGACCAGCACGGCTGCCGATACCTGCACGATTAGCTTGGGCAGCGCCGGAAAATCGCGGCCTTTCGTTTTGTACCAATCGTCGACGGTGCCGATCGCCAGCAGCAGCAAGCCTCCGCCAAATAACGCCCCGGTTTCCCAGGAGAAATCCCGCGTGAACAGCAGATACGAAACAAAAAAACCGGTAAAAATGGCGTAGCTCGCCGTCAGCGGGATCGGCTGCCGGTGGATTTTCCGCTCGTTGTCGGCGCGGGGCTTGTCCACAAAGTCGAGACGAAAGGCCAGCTTGCCCAGCGGCGGAATGAGAAAATAAACGATCAAAAACGATAGCAAAAAGGAAAGTACGTATAAAATCTTGCTCACCACCAGATGGATAGACTTATTAACTTTTACATCCCATATTATAAAAAGAATCTTAAAACTTGTCGAATACATGCTACAATAGCTGCATACAGTTAACAGGCGAAGGGTGAACCGAAGCCCGTATCTGTGGTACATTATAGGAAAAGGCAAGAACCGTACGGGGGGATAATAAGAATGCAAGACGATTACTCGCGTAAACTTGAAGACCAGAAAGGTCTGTTCAAACAGCTTGGCATCAAGCTGGATGCGCTCTCCATTCATGAAAAGGAATTTGACGTCAAAATGCGCGGCTACGACAAGGAGGATGTGGATCGTTTCCTTGACGAAATCATCGTCGACTATGAGCGCTTTTACGATATCATCACCGATTTACTGGACAAATATAAGGAAATCCAGCGCCGCCAGGCTTATTGGGAAGAAGAGAAAAAGGCGTTCGCCGCCCGCAAGCCGCAGCTTGAGCTGGAGAACGCCGTAGACCGCCGCCTCGTCGAAGACGGGATCCGCCAGTTGGAGCGCAGCCTGGAGCAGCTAAAACTGCAGGTTCGCAAGGACAAATAAATAGGGAACAGATAAAAGGATGTGAACATTCTAAGGACCGACGCGAAAGGCGCCGGTTTTTTGCATATT
Source organism: Paenibacillus macerans (assembly GCF_900454495.1). NCBI lineage: Bacteria > Bacillati > Bacillota > Bacilli > Caryophanales > Paenibacillaceae > Paenibacillus > Paenibacillus macerans. Next base: position 3,469,771 of record NZ_UGSI01000001.1, on the reverse strand, counting down.
GGCGCCGCTTTAGGCGAAGAATAGTCGGTAGCCCCGAAAATAAACAGCCCTGTTAACAGCCCTGTTCAATCTTCACGGGATGTTCATGTTTCCAAGACTTGCAACTTGGGACGTCAAGTGGTAATATATAAACAAGATTTAGATTTAGTCTAAATTTAAGATTTTAAAAGACACAAATCGAAGCGAAAAGGGCATTAAAATTATTGGACATAGGAGGAATTTAAAATGGCAAATCAAACGATGACTCAAGTTGATCAACAGCTGCAGAAACAATTGAACCTGCAAATCGCAAACTGGACTCTGATGTACACAAAGCTGCACAACTTCCACTGGTTTGTAAAAGGCTCGAATTTCTTTACATTGCATGAAAAATTCGAATCCTTGTACGACGAAGCTGCCGGGTACATCGACGATATCGCGGAACGCCTGCTGGCCATCGGCGGAACTCCGGTAGCTACGCTGCGCGAATCGCTGGCGATCGCCAGCCTGCAGGAAGCGAGCGGCAAAGAGACGGCCGATGAAATGGTAGCCGCCATTGTCGCCGATTTCGAGACGCTGTCGAGCGACCTGAAAGACGCCATGGAAACGGCCGCCCGCGTTGAAGATGAAGCGACCGGCGATTTGCTTCTCGGCGTTCTTTCCGCCCTGGACAAACATCGTTGGATGCTGAACGCTTACCTGGGTAAATAAGCTGGCCGATTAAACACCGCCGCAAACAAAAGACCTGCCTTGCAGCCGAACCGCTGCCGGGCAGGTCTTTTTGCAAGGCTTAAACCACCTTGAAGCGGTCGATGAGCCCCTGAAGCTTCTCCGACAAGGAAGACAAGAAGCTGGCCAAAGCATCGATTTCCTGCATCGCGGCGAGTTGTTCCTCGGAAGCGGCGGACATGTTTTGCGCGTTCTCCGCGGTCTGGTTCGCGAACTTGACGATGTCCTCCAGCGAATGAACCAGCCTTTGCGAACTGTCGGAGAGCGCCTGTACGTTTCCGCTGACATCGGTTATAGCCTGAGCGGTAAATTCCGCCGAATTGCCGACATCGGCAAACGAATGCCCGGCGCTGCGGACCAGCTCCGCGCCGCGCCTAACTTCCAGGACGGTCTCGTCCATCGCCCGGCCGGTCGCTTCGATCTGGTTCACGATATGCTCGATCAACGCGGCGATTTGCCGGGCGGAGTCGGCCGACCGCTCCGCAAGCTTGCGGACGGAGGCGGCGACGACGGCAAAGCCGCTGCCGTGCTCCCCGGCCCGGGCCGCTTCGATCGAAGCGTTAAGCGCGAGCAGATTGGTTTCGGCGGTAATTTCCGTCATGATGTCCAGGATGCTTTGGACCTCTTTGGAATTGTCCCCAAGCCCCTGAATCAGCGAGGAAAGCTGCACGATTTTCAGCTCCATCGTCTCCATTTGCCCGCTGCCGAGGCGGATCGATTCCCTGCCTTGCCGCGATGCCTCGGACGATTGCCGTGCCGCCTGCGCCACGTTTTCGGCCCGGCTTGCGATTCTAGCGATCGTACCGGACATTTCGCGCAGGGCCTCCGAATTTGCCTCCAAATTGCGGAGCTGCGTCTCCGCGCCTTCCGCCAGCTTCTGCGTAATGTCCACGGTCTGCTCTCCCGCCCGCCCCGTCTGTTCGGCGCTGGCGGAAAGCTCCTGCGAAGAGGAAGCCACCTGCATGGACATATCGTTCACCTCGGAAATCAGCCGGCGTAAGCTGACGATCATTTCTCCGAAACCTCTCGTCAGCTTTCCTACCTCATCCCGGCTGCTTAGCAGCAGCGGCTTCACGGTCAAATCGCCTTGGGCGACGCGGTCGACCTGGCCCGACAAAGTTTCCAGCGGACGGATCATGCGGTGAATGAAGAAGTAAATAAACGCCACGGCGGCCAAAAATACGACCCCGCCGACGGCGAACGGCAGCGCGATGATATCCCAGGTGCGCTCCCCGATAATGGAAGCGTCGAAGTTAATGACCATCAGGCCGATGATCTCCTGGTTCGGATCGTGGCTTCTGTATATCGGTCCGTAACCGCTGAGCAGCTTGGCCCCATCGTAGTCATAAACCTTCGTATAAACGGAATGTTTCATCGTCATGATCATATCCCGGTCCTGCGGACTGAAGTAGAACGAATCCCCTGCCCGGTACCCGCGTTTTTGCAAATTTTCGTCAGCGGCGAGGATTTTGCCGTCCAGGGACATCAGGAACGCTTCCTTGAACAGCGGCTTATGGGCCACCGTCCAGTTCAGTCGTTTCTCCAGTTCCGTCAGGCCGGACCTGTCCCCTTGAGCCAATGCTTCGATATCCTTCGGATCGACGAGGCCGGTCGTTATGTTGGCGCAGCCTACGGTTTCGATGCCGACGGACTGTTCGACTTGGGCGTACGTCATCCGGTAACCGAAAAAACCGAGCAAAAGCCCGACGATAACGAGCAGTCCGATTAACACGGAAGTTATTTTTTGTGCGAATCCCATGGTTTCTCCCCTATCTTTTTTGCGGAATGATGTCTGAATATGTAGAATGGTCTAAGACACATTATAATGAGAAAATATTTGCATCAAATAAACAACGTCACTAAAAATAAAATATTGGGAAAAAAATCACAAGAGGTGACACGACATGACAGAAACCGGGGAGAAATGGCGTTTGTTCTTGGCGGTTCCCATTCCGGCCGAGGTGAAGCGGAAGCTGGACGACTGGTGCCGCCAGCGGCGGGACCGGCTGCCGTTCCGCAAATGGGTGCACGCGGAGGATTATCATATTACGGTGCAATTTTTGGGAGACATGCCGCCCGAGCGGCTGGGGGAATTGGAAACTTCCCTTACGAAAGCGGCCTTTGGCGTTGCCCCTTTTTCGCTGGAGGCGGGCGGCTGCGGCACCTTTGGCCGGCCGGCCAGTCCGAGCGTGCTGTGGGCCGGAGTGAAAGGGGACCTGCCGGCGCTGGGCCGGCTGCACCGAGAGGTTGCCGAAGCCAACCGGGAGCTTGGTTTCGTCCCCGAAGACCGGCGCTATAGCCCGCATATTACGCTGGCCCGCAAATACCGCGAAGACGCGGCGGCGATAAGCGCCGAGGCGCTGAAGGAGGCTGCCGCGTTCGGTTCGTGGACGGCGGACCGCTTGGTGGTCTACCGCACGCATATGCATGAACGCCCCATGTACGAGACGGTGGCCACCGTCAGCTTTAGCCAATGAAAAAAGGCCCTGGCGGGCCTGGCGGTTTTGCCGGTTAATTCCGGCCGGCGCTTTTTTCTCTCGCTCTGCTAGTTGGCCCGCTGCGCGGCATGGCTTTTGCCGGGGAGATGAGCTCTGGAGGACAAGCGGTCCGCCGTTTTCAGCATCTCCAGCACGCTTGCGGCGCATTGGCCCGGCCGGTAAGGCGAGGAAAGGGCGGTCCGCGTGCGGCGCGGCTGAACGGGGGCGGAATGCCCCTTGCCGCTGCGGATCAAGGCGAGCCAATCGTCCAAAACGTCCAGCGAAGTCAATTCGGAGCCATAGCCATGGCTGACGAAAAACTCGCGGTTTTTCTCCTCCTGCCCCGGAATCGCTTCGAAAAACAGCATCGGAATGCCTTTGGCCAACCCTTCGGTGCAGGTCATGCCCCCAGCCTTCGTGATCAAAAGATCGGCGGCGTCCATCCATTTGCTCACCTCGCGGGTGAAGCCGAGAACTTTCATGTGGGGATGCTGCAGGGCCGGGTGGTTGCGGAGCTTTTCGGCCAGCTTGCCGTTGCTTCCCACGCAGCACACGAATTGCACTTGATCCAGCCAACCCGCTATTCCGGCAATCAGCTCCTCGTCAAACAACAGTCCCCATCCCCCGCCCATCACAAGCACGGTGGGCATATTTTTGAGTCCCAGCTCGGCTCTGGCCTGAGCGGGGTCCTGCTTGACCCAGAATTCCGGATGGACGGGGATGCCGGTCACCTGGATTTTGGCCGGGCTTACGCCGCGGCCCAGCAGCAGCTCCTTTACCTCGGGCGCGGAGACGAGAAACCGGTCCACGCCGGGACTGATCCAGGAGCCGTGAGCATCGTAATCGGTAATGATCGTACATAACGGGATATCGATCCCGGACGCTTTCAGCCGCGACACGATGGCGGCCGGAATCGGATGCGTACAAACGATAAGATCGGGATCCAATTGATTGATCACATCCGCGGCATGCTGATAAAACATTTTATGAAGCGCCAGGCGCGTCAGTTTGCTCACGGGTTTTTCGTAATTTTTGCGGTAAAGCTTGCCGACCAGGGCCGGACTTGTGCTCACGGTCATCCGGTAAGCGGATATAATCCACGGAGCTACCGTCGGATGCAAAAACGACCCGAGCTCCATCACCTTCGTCTGGATATCCGGAGCGAGCTTTCTAAGCCCGGCGGCCAAAGCGTGTCCGGCCTGAGTGTGGCCGCTTCCGAATCCTTCCGATAAGATCAGTACTCTTTTTTTGCGCATGTCGTTCACCTGCTCCAAAGTTTAATCCGGATTCTCTCTTTTTCCTATGGATATTTTATTTCTTTTTTTCATCGGTTTAAAGGGGCTCGGGACGGGTACGGCGCTGGACCTTGGACGGGGAGGCGGCCGCAGATGGGGAATTCGGGCATGTCCCCAAAAGATGATAAAACACCTTGCAGCCGATACTTAATAGTGATAGAGTGAAAATTGACTTAATGACCAAAAATGATATTTCGTTTGATTTTTTTATGCGTTTATTTCTTAGATTATATCATGTACTTTGTACAAGGAGGTGTCCCTTATGGTACTGGTGGACCGCCGCAAGCAGGTCGTCGAAGCCGCGGAAAAATCGTTTTCGCTGTTCGGGTACAAAGCGACGACGATGGACCATGTGGCCAAAATCGCGAATGTGGCCAAAGGAACGATTTATACCTTTTTTAAGAACAAAGAGGAGCTGTTCGATGAAATCCTGCGCTCCGTGATTGTCGATATGCGCCGGATCGTTGAGCGTGAGGTGGACGAGAACAAGCCTTTTTTTGATAATTTGCACCGGGTGATGGATGCGATCTTGGAGTACCGGAGCGAGCATGAGCTGCTTATCAAGCTGTCGCAGGAAGTGCGGGAAATCGGCACGCCCAAGGCCCGCGAAGGTCTGGAACGGGTCGAGAACAACATTTTGGATTATCTGGAACGGCACATCTCCCGCTCGGCGGAGCGCAAAGAGATTCGCGATTTCGACCCCAAGCTGGTTTCGTTCGTGGTGTTCAAGCTGTACATCACCCTTACTTCGGATTGGAACAAAGCGCATAAACCTTTAAGCAAAGACCAGATCAAAAATTTCATCCGCGATTTTTTGGCAAGCGGACTGTCGCCGGTAAAATAAGCCGGGCAAACCCGCTATCTCGCCGATCATCATCCGTTTCCGGAACGTAAGGCCGGGAGCGGATTTTTTTTTGGCTGATATTCACACCGGAAGAATATCCTGCATAAGTAAGAACGCTTTCGCGGCAAGAAGCGGCAGAGTTCCCTGAAAAATATAATCAATAGTGCAAAAGAAATAGAATATAGTGCAAAAACAGACGTGACATTTTCCGTTAGAATAAAAGAAAGATTGTTCCGGGCTTATCCGGCCAAGCAAAGGTGATCAGACTCATGAAATGTTTCGTTAATTATCGCTTATTTTACTTATAGAAAGGTTGCGTCAGATGATGAAACACACCGTTACACCACCCAAGCAGGGACTGTACGATCCCGCTTTTGAAAAAGACGCTTGCGGCATGGGGTTTGTCGCCCATATCAAAGGCCGGGCCTCCCATGATATCGTCAGCAAAGCTTTGACGATGCTGGCGAACATGGAGCACCGGGGCGGTCAGGGCAGCGAACCGAATTCGGGGGACGGCGCAGGTATTTTACTGCAAATCCCGCATCGTTTTTTTGCTGCGGAAGCGCAAAGCCTTGGATTCGCTTTGCCCGAGCTGGGCCATTATGGCGTCGGCATGCTGTTTTTGCCGCATGACGAGGAGCTGCGCAGCAAGCAGGAGGCGCTGCTGACGCAAATTATCGAGGAGGAAGGCCAGCGGCTGATCGGCTTCCGCACCGTGCCTACCCGGGACGACATGCTCGGCAAATCGGCCAAGGAGGCCAAGCCGTTCGTACGCCAGGTGTTTATTGGACGCGCCGAAGGAGTGCGGGATGAGCTGGCCTTTGAACGCAAGCTGTACGTAATCCGCCGGCGGGCCGAATTGGCGATCCGGTACGGCGGGGCGGAGGGCGGAGACGCTTTTTACGTATCCAGCCTTTCCTGCCGCAAAGTGGTCTACAAAGGGATGCTGACGACGGAACAGGTCGGCCGGTTTTACCTGGATTTGAATGACGAACGCCTGGAATCCGCAATCGCGATGATTCACTCGCGCTTCAGTACGAACACGTTTCCGAGCTGGGAGCGGGCCCATCCGTACCGCTTTATGATTCACAACGGCGAGATCAACACCCTGCGCGGCAACGTGAACTGGATGCACGCACGCCAGTCGATGCTTGAAACCGATGCCTTCGGCGATGATCTGGAAAAAGTTAAACCGATCATCAATCCGGACGGTTCCGATACGGCGATGTTCGACAATACGTTTGAATTTCTGTATTTGAGCGGCCGTTCCCTGCCGCATGTGGCGATGATGATGGTCCCTGAACCTTGGGCCGGCCGGGACGATATGGATGACGATAAAAGAGCGTTTTACGAGTACCACAGCTCGCTGATGGAGCCTTGGGACGGACCCGCGGCGATGGGCTTTACCGACGGGATCCAGATCGGCGCGATTCTCGACCGGAACGGCCTGCGTCCGTCGCGTTATTATGTGACGAAAAACGATCTGATCGTGTTGTCGTCGGAGGTCGGGGTGCTCGATATCCCGGCGGAGGACGTACTGTACAAGGACCGGTTGCGCCCGGGGCGGATGCTGCTGGTGGACACGCGGGAAGGACGGATCATTTCCGACGAGGAAGTGAAATCGGCGATCGCCAAAGAGAACCCGTACCGCGAATGGTTAAGCGAGCATATGATCACGCTTGAGGACCTGCCGGAAGCGCCGGAGCTTCCCCAGGAAAGCCATGAGGATATCTCGCTGCGTCAAATGGCGTTCGGCTATACGTACGAGGATTTGCGCAAAGTATTCGAGCCGATGGCCTTGACCGGGGCGGAAAATATCGCTTCGATGGGCTACGATGCGCCGCTGGCCGTGCTGTCGGACCGGCCGCAGCGGCTGTACAACTACTTCAAGCAGATGTTCGCGCAGGTAACCAACCCGCCGATCGATGCGATCCGCGAGGAACTGGTTACTTCCACGATCACGACGATCGGGCCGGAGCGCAATTTGCTGAAGCCGGAGCCGGAAAGCTGCCGGCAAATCCGCCTCGATTCGCCGATTTTGTCCAACGAGGACTTTGCCAAGCTGCGCCATGTGCATCGTCCGGGATTCAAGGCGATCACGATTCCGATCCTGTTCCCGGCCGCTGAAGGAGCCGCAGGGCTGCGCAAGGCGCTCGATACGCTGTGCGAGGCGGCGGACCGCGTCATTGCCAAAGGCCACAACATCCTGATTTTGTCCGACCGCGACGTCGATCCGGAGAACGCGGCGATTCCCGCGCTGCTGGCGGTCTCCTGCCTGCACCACCATTTGATCCGCGAGGAGACGCGGACGAAGGTGAGCATTCTGCTGGAGTCCGGGGAGCCGCGCGAGGTTCATCATTTTGCGCTCCTGCTCGGCTACGGGGTCAGCGCCGTAAACCCTTATCTCGCGTTCGAAACGCTGCAGGATATGATCGGCCAAGGCATGCTGAAAGGCGTGTCGTACGAAAAAGCGGTCTACAACTTCATCAAGGCTGCAACCAAGGGCGTGGTCAAAACGCTGTCCAAGATGGGCATCTCGACAATCCAATCCTACCGCGGGGCGCAAATTTTCGAAGCGGTCGGTTTGGAGGCGTCGTTTGTCGACCGGTACTTTACATGGACGCCTTCCCGGATCGGCGGGATCGGGCTGAGCGAAGTGGCCAAGGAAACGCTCGACCATCACTTCCGGGCGTTTACCGACAAGGACGGCAAAGACAAGGTGCTGGATTCCATCGGGGAATACCAGTGGCGCGACGGCGGGGAAGAACACTTGTTCAACCCGCAGACGGTGCATCTGCTTCAACAGTCGGTGCGCACGGGCGACTATAAGGTGTATAAAAAGTTTGCCGAACTGGTTCAAGGAGAGAACGAAAAGTATCTCACGCTGCGTTCCCTGCTGGAGCTGAAGCCGGTTGGACCGAAGGTGCCGCTGGAGGAGGTCGAATCGGCGGAATCGATCATGCGCCGGTTCAAGACGGGCGCGATGTCGTTCGGCTCGATCAGCAAAGAGGCGCACGAGACGATCGCGATCGCGATGAACCGCATCGGCGGCAAGAGCAATACCGGCGAAGGCGGCGAGGACCCGGCGCGTTACGTGCCGGACGCAAACGGCGATTTGCGCCGCAGCGCGATCAAGCAGGTGGCCTCGGGCCGGTTTGGCGTCACTTCGCATTATTTGGTCAATGCGGATGAGATCCAAATCAAGATGGCCCAGGGGGCGAAACCGGGCGAAGGCGGACAGCTGCCGGGCCGCAAGGTGTATCCGTGGGTTGCGGAGGTGCGCGGATCGACGCCGGGCGTAGGCCTGATTTCGCCGCCGCCGCACCATGACATCTATTCGATCGAGGACTTGGCGGAACTGATCTACGACCTGAAGAACGCCAACCCGCAGGCTCGCATCAACGTTAAGCTGGTGTCCGAAGCCGGGGTCGGCACAATCGCGGCCGGGGTCGCCAAAGGCCGGGCGGACGTGATCCTGGTCAGCGGCTATGACGGAGGAACGGGGGCTTCGCCGCAAAGCTCGATCCGCCATGCGGGTCTGCCTTGGGAGCTGGGCCTCGCCGAAACCCATCAAACGCTGATGCTGAACAATCTGCGCGACCGCGTCGTGCTGGAAACCGACGGCAAGATGCTGACCGGACGGGACCTGGCCGTCGCCGCCCTGCTGGGCGCCGAGGAGTACGGCTTCTCAACGGCGCCGCTCGTGGCGGTCGGCTGCATCATGATGCGCGTCTGCCAGCTTGACACCTGCCCGGTTGGGGTGGCCACGCAAAATCCGGAGCTGCGGAAAAACTTCACCGGCGATCCGCAGCACGTGGTGAACCTAATGAAGTTTGTCGCCGAGGATCTGCGCGAATGGATGGCGGAACTTGGCTTCCGCTCGCTGGACGAAATGATCGGCCGCACCGACTGCCTGGATACTATTAAAGCAGTGGACCATTGGAAAAAGAGAGGCATCGACCTGAACTCGCTGCTGCATATGCCGGAGCTGCCAGAAGGCGGCAGCCGCTATTGCACGAAGCGGCAGAACCACGGGATCGAGGAGACGCTCGATGTGACGAAGCTGCTTCAAATCGCTGCGCCGGCGCTCGAGCGCGGGGAAGCGGTCAGCGCGCGCCTGCCGATCTGCAACGTCAACCGGGCGACCGGCACCGTGCTGGGCAGCGAGGTGACGCGCCGCTACGGAGCCGAAGGGCTGCCGGAGGACACGATCACGCTGCACTTCGAAGGTTCGGCGGGCCAAAGCTTTGGCGCCTTCATTCCAAAGGGCATGACGCTAACCGTGGAAGGCGACGCCAACGACTACACCGGCAAAGGGCTGTCCGGCGGCAAAGTGATCGTGAAGCCTTCGCCGCGGGCGACGTTCGTGCCTGAGGAGAACATTATCATCGGCAACACTTCGTTCTACGGCGCTACGAGCGGCGAAGCGTACATTCGCGGCATCGCCGGCGAACGGTTCGCGGTCCGCAACTCCGGCGCGAATGTTGTCGTCGAAGGCGTGGGCGACCACGGCTGCGAGTACATGACCGGCGGACGCGTTGTCGTCCTGGGTGGAACGGGCCGCAACTTTGCGGCCGGGATGTCCGGCGGGATCGCATACGTGCTCGACGAGAGCGGCGATTTTGCCGGCCGCTGCAACCTGGAGATGGTGCTGCTCGAAGCCGTGGAGGATCCGGCCGAAGCCGATCAGCTCCGCACGATGATCAGCCGCCATGTCCTGTACACGGACAGCGCGGTGGGGCGGCGCGTACTCGGCAATTGGAACGAATGCCTGCCGAAGTTCGTTCGCGTCATTCCGAAGGACTACAAACGGATGCTGGAGCAAATCCGCAAAGTGGAGAACGAAGGCCTTAAAGGCGAAGCGGCCCTGCTCGCCGCCTTCGAAGCCAACGCGCGCGAATTGGCCAGAGCTGGCAAGGACTGACGAGATAACGGCATATTGAAACGAATATACGAGAGTTAAACCGGAAAAACCCGGAGGACCTGCGTTGATCAGGCCTCCGGGTTTTTGTATAAGTGCGAGTTCAAAAAGTCAGGTTTTTAGCACCGAGACATACGCTTGCCTCTCGGCTGAACTTAAGATTCGAACTACTCCTTCTGGCTTGTTTGCTTCTTCAGTTTCGCTACTTGCTCTTCGGACAGCCTTGTAACTTTAATCCCCAGCGATGTCTCCATTCCCTCTCGAAGCATATTGAGTGCCGCCTTCTTCAAGCCTTCATCCTTCATCCTTCATCCTTCATCGTATCCCAAGCGCTTCCACGCAGGCATCAGTTCCATAATAGACTCACCCTCCTCCGGGTATTGTTGCTTCCGCAGTTCCACCTCCTTGTCCGTATCCCCCTGACCCGTGGCACGTTGGAAAAATCCAATAGAATTTCCGGATTGATGGCCACACTGATACATTCATTGGAAAAATCCAATAGATTTCTTCAAATCGGATCAATTTGCCGCTTTGTGGACCAATTCTATTGGAAAAATCCAATCAAACTTGCAGCGAGGGGCCCCATTTTAAATTCTATTGGAAATTTCCAATCAGAATTAACTCAAGTGTTATCCGAGGCAAGTAAAGTGAGAGAAAAACCGCCAGTAAATTTCAAAACGTTTCTAAATTGCTCTACGGAAGGAGCGCATGTTATACTAGGTTCAGACGAAGAACGTCCATTACGCATATCGTGGTATGCGTCGGGACGTTCTTTTTTTATGGTTAATGGGGAGGGAAGCTCATGGAGTTTGAAAAAGCTCATCAGGCGTTTTTAGAGTATCATTTGTCCGGCAGGGCGGGGGAAAGGAAAGGCAGGCTGCTTCGCGGGCATCAATATGCCGAGAAACTTCTATTGCAAAATGTGTGGTGGCCGCTGTTCGGAACTCTTGATAACCTGCACCCGGAGTATGAAGTGTATGATTGGAACCGAAAGTCGCAGTTTCTCGATTTTGCCTTTTTGCCGGCCTTCGGCCGCTTTGGTTTGGAGTGCGATGGGTTTCAAAGCCATGTTAAAGACATGGATCGTGAGAGGTTCAGCTATTCGCTGAATCGGGATACGTTTTTAACCGGGATGGGCTGGACAATGATCCATTTTTCCTTCGATGATGTGCAGCAGCGTCCCGAGGTATGTCGCATGCTGCTTCAGTTAGTGATCAGTCCTTACCTTCTGCGAGACGGCAGGGATCAGGGGTTGCCCGTCAGGGAGAAGGAAATTCTCCGTTTGGCTTGGAGGCTGGGCGGGCGCGTCCGGCCAAGGGACGTGATCCAAGAGCTTGATATCGACTTTAGGACCGCCCGCAATCGCCTTCGAGTCCTTTCGGCCAAAGGAATGTTGGGCCCTATCGAAACGGGACGTGGGGTTCGTGCATACGAGCTCCAGGAACTGGCATTAAACTATCTTCACTAGGCTCAAAAGAATTAGCACAGCAAAAAGGAACTGGGGAGCAGAAGGAGCGGGTTGGGTTGCCATGCAAGGCGTGCAGAAGGAGTAAACTTGTTTGTCCTTGCAAAGCGGCAGGCCGTGCAAAACTTAGCAGTAGGTCCGCAACTTATGTATAACTATAATCGTGTATTCTTCTATATAGGTTTGGCCTGGAAACAAGCGGGTTAAAGGGCATGCCCTTTTGTGGTAGAATATAGAAATATTCTTGATTATAATATTACCTGATTATAATGGTGAAGTTCGGTGATATCGTGCAATCAATGTGCCATGCATTCCAGGTGTTGTTTTGGCCAGGCATTATTTTTGTTGCACATTTTGAAGTATAATAAGAAGTTTCGAAGCAAGGAACTATCGACAAACAAGAAGTAAAGGGGGAGCAACATGACGGTGACGGAGGAGCCTGTTGTGCGGATTCAGGGCGTGAGCAAAACGATCGGCTCCAAGACGTTGATCGATTCTTTGACGCTGGACATTCCGGCGGGACAGGTGTACGGGTTTCTTGGGCCGAACGGGGCCGGGAAAACGACGACGATCCGGATGATGGTCGGCCTGATGTCGATCTCCAAAGGCGATATTTTCATTCAGGGGGCCAGTATCAAGCAGCATTTCGAACAGGCGATTTCGCATGTGGGGGCGATTGTGGAAAACCCGGAGATGTACAAGTTCCTGACGGGGTACCAAAATTTGCTGCATTACGCCCGGATGTCGCCGGGGGTGACGAAGCAGCGGATTTGGGAAGCGGTTGAGCTGGTGGGCCTGGAGCAACGCATCCACGACAAGGTGAAAACCTATTCGCTGGGGATGCGCCAGCGGCTTGGCGTGGCGCAAGCAATCCTGCACCGGCCCAAGCTGCTGGTGCTGGACGAGCCGACCAACGGCCTCGACCCGCAGGGGATTCGCGAGCTTCGCGATTACTTGCGGACGCTGGCCCGCGAGGAAGGCACGACCGTGTTCGTTTCCAGCCATTTGCTCGCGGAAATGGAGCTGATGTGCGATACGGTGGCCGTGATTCAGCAGGGGCGGCTCATCGACGTCAAACCGCTGCGGACGGAAGGGGAAGCGGAACAAGGGCGGGAAATCGCCTTTGAGGTTAGCGACCCGGAGCGGGCTGCCGGGGTAATCGGAGCCGGCCGCATTCAAAACAGCCGCCTGATCGTCGCGGCGGATCGGACCAAGGCGGCGGAAATCAACGCGAAGCTGGTCATGGCGAGCATTTCCGTTTATGAAATCCGGGCGTTGACGCGTTCGCTGGAGGATCAATTTCTGGAGCTTACGGGAGGTGGGCGCATTGAGTAATTTTTGGCGGCTCGTCCAAAACGAAAATATGAAAATATACCGCCGTTTGCGCACCTGGATCATGGCCGGACTGCTGGTTCTGCTGACGTTCCTGTTTGGGACTTTGTATGCGCTGGATGGAGGAATTTCCACGCTCAGCGCCTGGGACGCCGTGGATCAGCTGACCTTTCTGTATTATCTAGTCGGCATTTTCGCCGCCATCGCCGCCGCCGATGTGGTTGCCGGAGAATTTACGTGGGGAACGATCAAGCTGCTGCTGATTCGTCCTTGGACCCGCACGAAGGTGCTCGCTTCCAAGCTGCTGGCCGTGCTGTTGTTTACGCTGGCGATGTCGGCGGTGTTTTTTGCCGCGGCGCTGGCGGTCTCTTTTCTCATCTTTCCGGACATGCCTTCGGCCGTGTTTCCGGAAGGGGCAAGTCCGGCCCTGTCCATTCTGGAAAATTGGCTCTATAACTACATAAAGTTTTTCGTGATTACGATTTTTTCTTTCATGCTGTCCACGGTTTTTCGCTCCGGCGGACTTGCCATCGGTTTGTCCATTTTCATTTTGTTTGCTGGAGACCTGTTCGCGGCGCTGTTTAACCCGGTGCGCTTTCCGTGGGCCAAATACATCCTGTTCACCAATATGAATTTAAGCCAGTACTACGGCGGACGTACAGGACCCGCAGGAATGACGCTCGGCTTTTCATCGGCGGTGCTGGCCGCGTACGTCGTGCTGTTTCTTCTTATTTCCTGGTTTGTATTCAAAAAAAGGGATGTCGCGGCTTGACCGTCAAAGCAAAAAGTTCCCGTTGGCATCTGGCAGGCGGGAACTTTCATGGATACCCGGGGGGTTCCAGTGCCTTGGGCGCACCGGAGATTACCCTGCTTCCGGCTGCGCCGATTTTTTTCGCTTCTCCTTAGCGTTTGCGGGTGCGGGAGCAGGGGCGGGGGCGGCCGGTTCCATTTTGCTTGAGCCGTTGAGCTGCCCGCCTTCGAGAATGATCAGCTTGGCGACGTCGACATTTCCGTCAACCTGGCCGTTTCCCGTAATTGTCAGCTTCCCTCTTGTCGATATGTCGCCGACCACTTTGCCGGCCACGACCACTTCGCCGCCTTGAATATTCGAGCGGGCTTCTCCGGTCTCGCCGATCACGACCTGTCCCAGACACTCGATTTCACCGCTGAATTTTCCTTCCAGACGCAGGTTCGATTTGCACTCCAGTTTGCCTTCGATGCTGCTGCCTTGGCCGATTAACGTGTCGGTGAGTCCTGCGGCATTTTTCCTGTCTTTTAACATCGTTCACTTCAATCCTCCATACTTAGGATATTTACTTCAAATAGGGCAGGGGATCGACGGGTTTGCCGGCCTTCACGATTTCAAAATGAAGATGCGGCCCGGTGCTGCGCCCGCTGCTGCCCAGCTTGCCGATCTGCTGTCCTTTGTCGACCGTGTCTCCTTCGATAACGCCGATCTCGTTCAAATGCAAATACCAGCTTTGCAGGCCCCCGGGATGCTCGATCACGATATATCTCCCATGCGAGCTGTCCTTGTCGGTGGTGATGACTTTGCCGGCTCCGGCGGCGTAAACGGGATCGCCGAGCTTGCCGCCGATATCGATGCCGGCATGAAAAGCGGCCCGGCCGGAAAAAGGATCCGTCCGGTACCCGAAATTCGAAGTCAGCCGCGTGGACAGCGTGGGCCATTCCGAAGGCGTGCCGGAAATGGAGTATTGCGTTTGCCTTGCTTTTTTGAGCGTAACCGGGACGTTTTTCTCCATTTCATCCAGCATGTCGCTCATCATCGCAAAATCGTCGCTCGTCTCCCGGGCAAGGGTTTCAATTTCATTGTCGTGAACGGCGATAAATTCGCCGCCGATCCCGCTGTCCGCAAGCGAATCCTGCGAATTGTCCCAGGACAGGGAAGACAGCTTGCCCAGCTCCTTCGAATCGCCGTACTTATCGATGAATTTCTGAAGCTGGGCCTCCAGCTCCGCCACGCGTTCCATCCGGTCCATCATGTCCTTGGATTGTCCGGAAAGCGCAATCACTTCATTTTGCAGACGCTGGATCGCTTCGTTTTTGTCGGTAACGACCGCTTCAAAAGCGATGGTCTGCGATTTTAATTGTTTTTCCAGCCTGGAAACGGTGTGGTCCGATTGGATTTGCAGGCTGACGATCAGGCCGGAAATCGACAGCAGCGCCAGCAGCGGGACGGCAACAACGAGCGGCTTGGACACTTGAACTTGCTTGACGGGCTGGTTGGCGTCGCGAAGGACAAGCAGCGTCATCCGGTTAGGGTTCGGCAAGCTTACACTCCTCATGGCATCTCCTCCCCTACTTCTCGAGTTGGTTCTATATCTTATCTATTCCTATGACTCTTAAATCATGTCAAAAATGTAATCCCTGTCTGATATAAATCGCGTTTTACGTACGAACCGTCATACAAGGCGAGCGGGATGAATAAACCGGAGGCCGGATGGTTAAAGCTGATGGCTAGGGGAGGCTGAGCCTATGATCTGGTTGCTTGTAGTTTTACTCGCGTACATCGCTCCAATCGCTATGATTCTCATTTTGGAGTTCAGGAACCCTAGCAAGGCCGTGGCTTGGATGTTTATTTTGTTCCTCTGTCCGTTCATTGGATTCATTACCTATTATTTCGTGGCGAAGGATTACACCAAACGCAAATGGCTGCGGCTCCGCAGCCGGCGGCCGTTTCCCGAAGCCCAGGCGAAGCTGCGGAAGCGGATGTCTATCGTAAGCACGGCCGAAGAGGCGCAGAATCCGGCTTTTCAAAATCAAAAACGGCTGTTCGGGCTGCTGACGCATTGGCCGAAAAGTCCCATCACGGGCCGCAATCAAACGCAGGTATACTCGGAGGGCGAAACCGCTTTTTCCGCTATGCTGGAGGAAATGGAGAAGGCGAAGGACCACATCCATGTACAATTTTACATTTTCCGCGCCGACGGGATTGGCTCCCGATTTCAGGAGGTCATGATCCGCAAGGCGAAAGAAGGGGTGAAGGTGCGGCTGCTTTGCGACGGCTTGGGCAGTTATCTGCTGCGGGCTTCCTTTGTCCGCAGGCTGCGGGCGGAGGGAGTGGAGGTTTATTTCTTCCTGCCGCCGCTGACCGCTTTGCAGAGCCGCCGGTTGAATTACCGCAATCATCGCAAAATTATCGTTGTGGACGGAACCGTTGGCTTTGTGGGCGGGCTGAATGTCGGGGACGATTATTTGGGGCTGTACGCTAAAACCGGATACTGGAGAGATACGCATTTGCAGCTGCGCGGCGATGCCGTTTATTTTTTGCAGATGACGTTTGTGCACGACTGGCGGCTGGCTTCCGGCCAGCGGATCGAAGGACCGGGCTTGTTTCCCGACCATCGCTGCGAGGGCAGGGAGCAGGTGCAAATTTTAACGAGCGGCCCGGGCCAGCCGAGGAACAACATCCGGGAAATGTGCTTTGGCGCGATGTCGGTGGCGACACGGAGAATCTGGATCGCATCGCCTTATTTCATCCCGGACGAGGCGGTTTATACGGCTTTAAAAACGGCGGCCCTCAGCGGAGTCGAAGTGATCGTCATTTTGCCGTATCACGCCGATCACCGGCTGGTCAAGCTGGCTTCGCTGTCGTACGTTGAGGAACTGCTGGCCGCCGGGGTGAAGTTCTATCAGTATACGAAGGGTTTTATCCACGCCAAAGTCCTGCTGGTCGATGATTTGCTTGCTTCCGTCGGAACGGCGAATATGGATATGCGCAGCTTTTTCTACAATTTTGAAATGACCGCGCTGCTGTTCGATCAGGGACCGATCGCAAAACTCGCGGACGATTTCGAACGGGATATATCCGACTCGGTCCCGATCCGGCTTGCGGAATTTGCCCGGCGTTCGCGCTGGCAAAAAGGAATGGAGCTGCTTGCGCGTTTGCTGTCGCCTTTACTGTAGCCTTTGCTGTAGCGGGTTACACCTTCACGGGGCCGCGCAAATGCTGCAGAATCAGCTTGACGGACTGGGGCGGAACGGCCGCCAGCAAATCCCTGCGTTCCTTCAGGCGCCGGCCGATGTTCAGCAGGTTGAAGTCGGACGGTTTGGGATCCTTGCGCACCTCCTCCCAAGTCAAAGGCGTCGAGACGCTGGCTGCGGCGCGGGCTCTCGGCGTGTATGGCGCGGCCAGCGTTTTGCCGCCGTAATGCTGCAGATAGTCGAAATAGATTTTGTCGCCCCGGTCCTTTTTCAACCGTTCGATGGTGAACAGGCCCGGATGTTTTTCGGTGACGTAGCGGGCCACAAAGTGGCCGATGGAGCGCAATTCATCGAAGGTAACTCCGTATTCGACGGGGACGATGATCTGCACGCCGGTGGCCCCCGACGTTTTGGGCACGGAGGCAAGTCCCAATGAAGCCAAAACATCGCCGACGATGGCGGCCGCCTCCATGATCCGCGGCTCTTCCTCCCGGGACGGATCGAGGTCGATCATCCATTCGCAGGGCAAGCTTTCCCCTACGTAATGCAGCGAAGGATGAAATTCAATGCAGGCCAAATTGCCCAGCCAGAGCAGGACGGGCAGGCTGTCCATAACGACGTACCGGATGTTCTCGTGCAGCGCCGTGCGCACGAACGGCGGGAGCGGGTCGGGCGCGTTTTTCTGGTAAAAAAATTTGCCGTGGATGCCCCCGGGATAACGGATCGTCGTCAGCAGGCGGTTTTTGCAGTATTTCAGCAGGTACGGCGACAGCTCGGCGAGCTTCTCCAAATAGATCCGTTTGCTGATGCCGGCTTCCGGCCAGAGCAGCTTGTCGGGATTGGATACGGGCACTTCCGCGCCATCGACGAGGATGGTGCCTTTGATCGATTTCGGCATGCGCTTGGGACAGCTCCTTTCAAGCGGGAAGGTCGGTTGGCTGGGGCGATCCGGCCGCGCTTCCCGCGGGGTTATTATCTCTAGGCTTGCCTGGGGGCGCGGAAACTATGAGCCGGCGGGAGAATGGAGCTTGGCGGCGATGGGCAAACTTGGAAACATAACGCTGCACGTATCTTTTTCTGACGGATGGAGGCAAACACTTATGGATTTAAAACCGGTCGCGCCGTTTGAACCGATTCGCAGCGAAACGATCCCGCAGGGGGAAAACTGGGTGGCCCAGGTCAAATGGGACGGCGTGCGGATGCTGACCTACCGTGACGGGCGGGAGACGCGCCTCATCAACCGCAAAGGCAACGACCGGACGGCGCAATATCCGGAATTCATCGACGTCCCCTCGTACTGCCGGGCGAGCTCGGTCATCCTTGACGGGGAGATGATCGCTTTATCCGGGGGCAAGCCTTCTTTTCATGAGATCATGCGGCGCGACAGCCTGCGGCGGGAACGGGAAATCCGCTTTGCGAGCGGACGGATTCAGGCCATTTACATGATTTTTGATATTTTATATTACGACGGCGGCTGGGTGACCGGACGTACGCTGGCCGAACGCCAGCAGCTGCTGCAGGAGATCGTCGTTCCCGGCGACCGGGTGCAGCTTGTTCCCAATACCCGGGATGGACAGCTTCTGTTTAACCTGATGAAAGAGCGGGGCTGGGAAGGCATCGTCTGCAAAAAGCTTGACAGCCCGTACCTGATCGGCGGCAAGGATGGCAGATGGGTCAAGCGGAAGCTGGCCCGGGATCTGCATGCGGCGATCGGAGGCGTTACGTACCGGGACGGCATCGTTAACGCGATATTGCTCGGCTTATATGACGACGAAGGGCGGTTTTTGTACATCGGACATGCGGGGACGGGAAAATGGAAGGTTCGGGAGTGGCGCGAGCTGACCGCCAAGATTCCGGGGCTCGCCGTGCCGGAGCGGCCGTTTTACAACGTGCCCGAACGCATCAAAGGGGCCGTCTGGATTCAGCCGGCCCTGACCGTAAAAGTGCAATTTCTGGAGTGGACGCCCGGCGGAACGATGCGCCACCCGATCATACAAGGCTGGGGGGGCGTCCCGGCGGAGGAATGCAGCGTTTCGCAAAACATGTAGCGTCCGGCCCGTTATTCGGCTTTCGTTTTGGCGGGGCTTTTGCGTTTCGGCTTCGGTTTGACCGCGACGGTTGGCGTTCCTCCCGTTGCTGCGCCTCCCGTTGCTGCGCCTCCCGTTGCTGCGCCTCCCACTGCACCCCTTCCCGCTACCGCTCCTTCCTCCGGCTGCGCTTTGGCTTTTTTGGCGGCGGGCTTGCGCGTTCGTTTGGCGGGGGCGGGGCCGGGATCGGTCGCAACCGGTTTGACCGCCTCGATGCTGGCCTGCAGCGCGGCCATCAGGTCGATGACATTGGTCTCCGGTTTCGCCGGAGCCAGGCTGATCTCCTCGCCGGACACCTTGTGCTCGATCAGTTCAAGCAGCGCCTCCCGGTAGTCGTCGGTATATTTTTCCGGCTCAAACGGGGTGGACAACTGCTCGATCAGCAATTTGGCCATCGTCAGCTCTTTGTCGTTGACTTGAATCGTTTCCGGGAGGTTGGGGACTTGGGAAATCGGCCGGATTTCATCGGGATAAAAAATCGTCTCCACCGCCAGGCAGCCCTCCAGCACCCGAATCGCCGCCAGGCTGCTTTTGGAGCGGATGGCGATTTTGGCGATGCCGATTTTCCCCGACTGCTTCATCGCTTCGAGCAGCAGTTGGTAGGCGTTCGAGCCCGCCTGATCGGGCGAGAGGTAATACGTTTTTTGAAAATAAATCGGATCGATCTCTTCCAAATCGACGAAATCGAGAATGGTGATCGTTTTTTCGACGTGATCGTTCAGCTGCTCAAGCTCCTCTTTTTCAAACAGGACGAATTTCCCTTTTTCGTATTCGTAGCCGCGGGAAATTTCCTCCCAGTTGACATCGACATCGCAAGCCGGACAGCGCCGGACATAGGAGATCGGGCTGCCGCACACTTTGTGGATATATTTCATGGAGATGTCCTTGTCCTCCGTGGCGGAAAACATTTTGACGGGAACATGGACCAGCCCGAAGCTGATCGCCCCTTTCCAGACGGTATGCATGAGGGGATGGCTCCTTTCTTTTTAGGCGTTAGGCGATTTATGCATGTTTATGTGGTTTATGCGGCTGAATTGGTTGCTCAGTTGGCGCATGAAACGCTCATAGGTCTTATTATGGTTTTAAAATATTTTTCTATTAGCGGGGGTTTCGAATCGAAACTATCGTCCGCCGGAGCTCTGACGGTTGTAGCAGCGGCTATTTTACGAAAAAGGATCTTTTCTAAATTCTAACGGTTGCAGGCGCCGTTATTTGCCTGAAAAGACGCCGGTTTGATTTCTAACGGACAGGGGAGTCGCTATTTGCCGGGTAAAGGCCAGATATGTCACTGGCGTTGCATTAACGCCTACACAAAATCTCTGGTACACCTAGCCGGCTATTCCATTTGAGATCACGCCAGAAAATCTAACGGTTGTATTAGTCGCTATTTTGCCAAAAAAGTCCCTTTCTAAATTTTAACGGTTGTGAGCGCGGTTATCTGCTCTAATCTGAGCCCAAATACCCGGGTTATAGCTAAATAAGCGCTATGGCAACCGTTAGAGTGGTTGTGACCGCAAAAAATTGGCCGATTTTGGAACTCTCATGGGGAAAAATCCTGTAGAATACGCTCAAATTGCCCAGTTTGCATCCTACCGTGCCTCATCTATTGGAAATATCCAATCAGGATGCTATATTTACTATTAATTTACAATTCTATTGGAGATTTCCAAGCACAACAACCGTATTGAACAGATAGGTTTCGTGGTTGCGGGGGCTTCGGCGGACCGATATAATGGGGACATACGTTTTTTTGCGATCGTTTCATCCGGCGGGCCGTAAGGACGGGGCCTTCAAGGGCCACGGGGCTATACTGGCTCGCTTAAAGGTGGTTGAGCATGGTGGAATTTGACAAACCCTTTGCTTCGTACGTTTATGAGGCCGAGGATCTGCACGGAACGGAAAAACTGGCGGCCCATTTGGCCCGGCAGGCGCTGCCGGGAACGGTGATCGCGCTGGACGGCGATTTGGGAGCGGGGAAGACGGCGTTTTCCCAATTGTTCGCGAGACACCTGGGGGTAACGGACACGGTCAACAGTCCGACGTTTACGTTGATCAAAGAATACGAGGGCAGGCTGCCGTTTTATCATATGGACGTGTACCGGTTGTCGCTGGAAGAGGCCGAGGAGCTGGGGCTTGACGAATATTTTTACGGGGCGGGCGTTTCTCTGGTGGAGTGGGCCAGCCTGATTGAGGAGCTGCTTCCGGCAAATTTGCTGCAAATCTATATCGAAACCGTGTCGGCCACGGCGCGGAAAATGCATATCAAAGGGCGGGGCGAACCCTATGAAGCGTGGGTGTCCGCCCTGCAAAAGAATGGGGTCTCCTGAAGATGAACAACAATTACGAACAGCGGCCGCAGCAGCGGCTTTTGGCGTTTGACACCTCGACGTCGTCGCTGGCGGTAGCGGTCATGGAGGATGGCCGGTTGCTGGCCGAGCGGAGCATGCACGCCGAACGGGATCATTCGTCGCTTTTGGTTACGGCGATCAAGGAATGTCTGGACGCGGCGGGGCTGTCCAAACGGGAATTGACCGGGATCGCCGCCGGGGTCGGGCCAGGCTCGTATACCGGAATCCGGATCGCCGTCACGACGGCCAAAACTTTGGCCTGGGCGCTGCGGCTGCCGGTATATGGCGTCTCGAGCCTGGAGGCGCTGGCGCTGGGCGGCTGGGCCGGCGCCAGCGGGCAGGACGCGGCCAAGCTGGGCGCTTGGGCCGCTGCCCCGGCTGAAGCCGGCCGGGCCAAGCCGGCCGCCGAGAACCGCCGCTACGCCGGCGGCCACTGGATCGTGCCGCTGGTGGACGCGCGGCGCGGCCAGGCCTATACGGCGCTGTTTGCCGCGCCGGCGTCCGGCGGCTGGCCGCAGCGGCTCGCGCCCGACGCCATCCGGCTAATGGACGGCTGGGCCGGCGAGCTGTTGCAGCGCCTTACCGCGCTGGAGCCGCAGGAGCGCCCGGCCGCGGTTTGGTTTGTGGGCGAAACCGGGAAGCACGAAGCGGCCATTGGCCAGCTGCGTTCCGCCGCGTTGGCGCCGGTCCATCCGGTCCCTTACGAACTGGAAGGTATCTTCATGGGAATGGCCGGCGTGAAGCGGCTGCGGACGTTTCCGGCCGACGAGGTTCATTCGCTTGAGCCGAACTATACCCAGTTGGCCGAAGCGGAAGCCAAGCGGCTGCGCAACGGGTGAAGGGGGGAGCCGATATGATCTCAAGGAAAGCGGAGAATTTCAACCCCGAAAACGTCGGCTTCCGCACCATGAAGCTGGAGGACATCCCGGATATTATGGTCATCGAGCATGAATCGTTTACGTTGCCCTGGAGCGAAGAGGCGTTTCGCAACGAATTGACTCATAATCATTTTGCCCGCTATTTGGTGATGGAATATAACGGCCAGCCGATCGGCTATGCCGGCATGTGGACGATCGTGGATGAAGCGCATGTGACGAATATTGCGGTGAGAACCGCATACCGCGGGTTGCATTTGGGGGAAAAGCTGCTCCGCCGCATGATGAAATGGGCGGCCGAGCTCGGCATGGTCCGGATGACGCTGGAGGTTCGCGTTTCCAACGAGGTAGCGCGTTCACTCTATGGAAAAATGGGCTTTTCCCCTGCAGGAGTAAGAAGAGGGTATTATTCCGATAATCATGAGGATGCGCTCATTATGTGGTGCGAGCTGCCGAAGCGGCCGCACCGGGCAGGGAACACGGAAGGAAGCGAATGGTATTGATGCAGGAACAGGATTGTTATATTTTGGCGGTGGAAACGAGCTGCGACGAAACCTCCGCCGCCGTCGTCAAAAACGGGACCGAGGTCCTCTCCAATTTGATCGCCAGCCAGATCGAAACGCACCGCGCCTTCGGCGGCGTGGTGCCGGAGGTGGCCTCGCGCAAGCACGTGGAGAGCATTACGCGCATCCTGGAAGAAGCGGTTCGGGAGGCGGGTATCCCGCCGGAGTCGCTGTCCGCGATTGCCGTTACGGAGGGGCCTGGGCTTGTGGGCGCGCTGCTCGTCGGGATTATGGCGGCCAAGAGCCTCGCTTTCGCCCTCGAAAAACCGCTGATCGGCGTACATCATATCGCCGGGCATATCTACGCCAACCGCCTGATGGAGGACATTTTGTATCCTTCTATGGCGCTCGTCGTTTCCGGCGGACATACCGAACTGGTGCTGATGGAACGCGAAGGCAGCTTTAAGCTGCTGGGCCATACCCGCGACGACGCCGTAGGGGAAGCTTACGACAAAGTGGCCCGGGCGCTCGGTTTTCCGTATCCGGGCGGACCCTATGTGGACAAGCTGGCCGGCGAAGCGGAGGAGGCCGAGGAGCTCCCGCGGGCGTGGCTGGAGCCGGATTCCTACGATTTCAGCCTGAGCGGATTGAAATCCGCCGTGCTGAACGCGGTGAACCAGCACCGGATGCGCGGGGAAGACGGCTATCAGCCGGCCATTGCCCGCGGGTTCCAGGAGTCGGTGATCGAAGTGCTGGTGGAGAAGGCAGTACGCGCGGTACGGGCGACCGGTTCGCGCCAGCTCTTGCTTTGCGGCGGAGTCGCCGCGAATCGCGGCCTTCGTTCCGCGCTGACCGAGCGCTGCGCCGGCGAAGGGATATCCTTGATTATTCCGCCGCTGGCTTATTGCACGGACAACGCGGCTATGATCGGCGCCGCCGCTTACCTGAAATGGAGAAGCGGGGAATTTTCCAGCCTTGGGCTGAAGGCCGAGCCTTCCTTGTCGCTGGAGGGCTGGTCCGTTCAAACGGATAACTAACTCCATATAAAAAAACAGCTGTGCCATAGACCGTTGCCGGATATTCTATGGTACAGCTGTTTTTGCGTGGTGCCGTTCGGCAATGAATCCTAGCGGTTTTCCCCCGCATTCGCCGCTTCGGCCGCGGCCGCGGTTTCTTTGATGCCGGGGCTTAAGACCGCTGCCGAAGCAGCGGAGGCGCCGCCGCTCATTTTGCTCGTTCCTTCAAAAATACTGCCCTCTTCAACGGAAAGCGCCGCGGTTACGATATTTCCGTAAAGCTTTCCTTTGGACGTGATCGACAGCTTGTTTTTGGCCTGTACATTGCCGTGGACTTCCCCGGCGATAATGATGTTTCTGGCCAGAATGTTGGAGTGAACCAGCCCCTTCTCCCCGATCGTAACGTCCCCTTCGCATTCGATGTCTCCGGTAATTTGACCCTCGATGCGCACGCCGGCCTCCGATTTGATTTTTCCTTCAAAAACGCTGCCTTCGCCAATCAACGTGTCGGTCGTGTTCGGGTCGAGCCTCTCGGGCTGCTGCCTATTGCCTCTTAGTTTCATTTTTGATCTTCCTCTCCGGGTTTTCTTAAATACAGCTCGGGATCAACCGTAGCTCCGTTCTTCTCTACTTGAAAGTGCAAATGGGGCCCCGTGCTTCTGCCGGTCGAACCCATTTCCGCGATCTTCTCGCCCTGTTTGACGGAATCTCCTTTTTCCGCTTCGATTTTGCTTAGATGCATATAGATGGTGCTGAGTCCCGAAGGATGGGAAACCGTTATGTAATTGCCCCGTGCGCTGTTGTGTCCCGCATCCGTCACTGTGCCGTCCGCGGCGGCATATACCGGATCCCCGACCCCGCCGCCGATATCGAGACCTTTGTGCAGCTCATGCCCCCTGCCGTCAAAAGGGTTGTCCCGTTCACCGTATCTGGACGTAATCCGGACCGATTCCGTGGGCCAAAAAGTCGGGAAAATGAGCATCATTTTTTTATACTGCTGCAGCGATGATTTGGCCAGTTCCAGCCGCTGCTGCAATTTCGGCAGTTCGTTTAACGAGCCGGTGATGCTTTTCTTCGTTTCCTCCACGAGGGAGGCGATGTCCTGTTCCATTATAGGAACTGCGTCGCCGCCAACGCCTCCCGCCGCCAAAGCTTCCGTAGCGGTATTTTTGGATAAAGAGGCGGAATTGACGTTGGTTCTCTGGATGATGCCGTCTTTGGTGATCGACTTCAGTTCGGCCTCCAGCTGTTCCAATTCACTCATTTTCGCTTCGATCGTTTTGGATTTTTCGGAAAGCTCCATCAGCTCCGACAATAGCCGGTCAATCTCCTTCTCCTTGTCGACGAATAGGTTCGACGAATCGGAAAGCTCCGCCTCCAGCGAACCGATGCGGCTTGTGTGGCTGCGATTGACGGCAAATAAGGCCAACACTGAGCCAAGCAGCAGGGCTGCGGCGATCAGAACGGCTAACATATGAGTAAAATGAAATTTAAAGCGAAATACGGGATTTGTACCTTCGGGTACGACCAGCATGGTATATCGCCGGTTTAACTTTTTCTTGAATCTTCCCCTCATGTCATCCTCCTGTCATTCTAGCGCCGATATATCTAGTAGGACAAAAGTCATTATTTCTACTTGCCCCTACAATTATTTCGGCAAAATGTTCCAAATTCCTCCATTGTGAAAAAAATTGCTCTTTTTTTCACCATTCAAGCAGGATTTTGTCGAAGGCAAGTGAATGTGCTCATCCGGCTGGTGTATAATGATGGAAGTGCGAGCGGGCATTCCGCCGGGGTGCCGGGATGGGAGGAACATGGTGAAACCGGTTAAAAGGTCAAAATTTCGAATTTGGTTAGGAACTTGTTTCTATCGGACTCAGCGTTACCTGAATTGGTGGTTTGGTCCGGATAAGCTGGCCAAACAGCGGATAACCGAACTTTTTCCCCACCGGATTTTTCAGCATCAAACGGTTTTGCTTAGGCAGCTCAAGGATGTCGATATGCAACTGCAATACAACAAAATAATTAACCTCAAGCTGGCGGTGAAGAACATTGACTGGCTGATCATCCGGCCGGGGGAGACCTTTTCGTTTTGGAGAACGATAGGCAAACCGACGCGGAAAAAAGGGTACGTAAACGGCATAGTATTGCACTACGGGAAATTCAAGCAGGGAATAGGAGGCGGTTTATGTCAACTAGCCAATTTGCTTTATTGGATGGCGTTGCATTCACCGCTTGAAATAACGGAGCGCCACCGCCACAGCTATGACGTATTTCCCGATTCGGGAAGAACCCAGCCCTTTGGAAGCGGAGCCACCTGCTCCTACAACTACCTTGATTTAAAGCTGTATAACCCCGGTCCGGAACCGCTGCAGCTCCACGTTTATTTAACGGAGCGGTATTTGGCCGGAGAAGTCAGATCCATGAAGGAACCGCACTATCGCTATGAGGTTTATGAAAAGGATCACCGGATTTCCCAGGAATATTGGGGAGGTTACATCCGGCATAATTTGCTGTTCCGGCGCACCTACAACCTTGCGGGTGAAATAATGCGGGACGAGTACGTCACGGAAAACCATGCGTTGATGATGTATGAGCCGCTGCTGGAGTCCGGAAGCGGAGGCAAGAATGCCGCCGAACCCTCCAATGGAAGGAGTCGGGTTATGTGAGCTACAAGAACGCGTTTATTCGGGTTTCTCCCGATTGTCCGGCGGATAGGGCCGTTGTTCCGGAGGCGGGCAAGAAGGGAAAACCGATTCATATGATCCAGTACGAGCTGCTGTCGCAGGCGCCTTACCGATACAATCATGAGGAACTGATTTTCGAGGTGCATATCCGCCATAAAGGCATTTCCGAGGAAGAACTCTGCGAGCGCAGACAGGAGATTGGGGACGAATTGTTCAGCAAACCGCACGCCTGCATGCGGGCTTCGGCCCTTCCGAAAAAATACGGATGGGGCGTGCATTACGATGAACATGGAAAAATCGCCTTATACGGCGTGGATTCCCGCGAATACCGCGAGTTCTGCGAAGTGCAGGACGGCCGGGTCAAGCTGCTTGACGGGATGCGCAGCAGCCGGAAGTAGCGAGCAACCAAAAAGGAGAAGGAGAAACGAAACATGGAAGAGATCAACGGCAAGTTAATTACGGTGGAAACGCTGCGGGCGGATATGGTTAACCTTGGCGTTCGGGAGGGAGCGACGCTGCTCGTACACTCCTCTTTTAAATCGTTAGGGGAATGGGTGTGCGGAGGGCCTGCCGCCGTCGTGCTTGCCCTGGAAGCCGCGGTGGGGGAAACGGGCACGATCGTGATGCCGACCCATAGCGGCGATTTGACCGACCCGTCCGGCTGGGGGAATCCGCCGGTGCCTGAGGCGTGGTGGGAGGCGATCCGCGAGCAAATGCCCGCGTACGATCCGTCGCTAACGCTTCCGCTCAAGATGGGCGTCATTCCGGAAACGTTCCGCAAGCAGGAGGGAACCCTGCGCAGCGGGCACCCGCTTTATTCCTTTGCCGCCCGGGGCGCTCGCGCGGATCGCATCGTTACGGCGCATTCCCTGGCGTACGGGCTTGGAAACGAGTCGCCGCTGGCCCGGATTTATGATCTGCGCGGAGACGTGCTGCTGCTGGGCGTCGGGCACGGCAACAACACCTCCATCCATTTGGCGGAATGCCGGTCCGATTATCCGGGCAAAACGAAGCTCATCAACAAGGCCCCGATGAATGTTAACGGCGTAAGACGTTGGGTCGAGTTCCCGGACGTCGCCTACGATGCCGACGATTTTGAACAGCTGGGGGCGGATTTTGCGCAGGATACGGGGTTGGTGAAAAAAGGAAAGATCGCCGGGGCCGAGGCGATGCTCATGCCCCAGCGCGATTTGGTCGACTATGCCGTCGAATGGCTTGCAAGCCATAGAACGGAGCTGGAAGGATAAGCTAAAATGGTTTGGCTGCCGGTGCGATCATTCGGCGGGGAGCCCCGCTTCCACATCGCCATCCCAATTCAGCATGCCTCCCCTGTAGTTGTGAACCCGTTCAAAACCGTTATGCCGGAAGAAGCGTGCTACCTCAAAACTGCGGCTGCCGCTGCGGCAGATAAACACGTATTCCTTGCCCGGATCGAATTCCTCCAGCCGGTGCGGGATTTCGCCCATCGGGATCAGCGGAACACCGGGAATGTGGCCGGCTTCGTATTCGAAAGGTTCCCGGACATCGATAATGATCGTTTGGTCATCCGGGTTTTGCAGCAGGTTCTTCAGTTCATCCGAGTTGATATGGGAAATGCCGTCAATGATTTCGCTCATGAGTAGCGCCTCTTTTCATTAAAAATGTATATGCCTGGTTCGGCG
Source organism: Paenibacillus macerans (assembly GCF_900454495.1). Taxonomy (NCBI): domain Bacteria; kingdom Bacillati; phylum Bacillota; class Bacilli; order Caryophanales; family Paenibacillaceae; genus Paenibacillus; species Paenibacillus macerans. The sequence goes on along the minus strand of NZ_UGSI01000001.1, from coordinate 3,441,607 downwards.
CGGCATTAATGGAAAACGTCCATGCTCAGATAACGTTCGCCGTTATCGGGAGCGATGCACAATATGCGTTTGCCGGCTCCAAGCTTTTTGGCAAACTGCAGCGCCGTCCACACCGAAGCGCCGCTGGAGGGTCCGACGAGGATGCCTTCCAGGGCCGCCAGGCGCCGGACGGTGTCCAGCGCAGCTTCATCGCTAACCTGGACGATTTCGTCATATACTTCGGTGTTCAGAATCGGCGGGATGAAGCCTGGGCTTGTTCCAACCAGTTTATGCGGCCCCGGCTGCCCTCCGGACAGCACGGGCGAGCCCTTGGGTTCGGCGACGACGATGGAGATGCCGGGAATACGCTCGCGCAAATATTCCCCGGTCCCCGTAATTGTCCCGCCGGTTCCCGCGGTGGCGATGAATAGATCCAATTGTCCTTCCATTTGTTGTACGATTTCCGGACCGGTCGTCAGCCGGTGGACTTCGGGGTTGGCCTCGTTTTGAAACTGCTGCGGCATAAAGCTGCCCGGGATTTGAGCGTGAAGCTCCCGGGCTTTTTCGATTGCCCCGGGCATCCGCTTCGCGGCCGGCGTCAGCACGACTTCGGCGCCATAGGCTTTAAGGATGGCGATCCGCTCCTTGGTCATGTTATCCGGCATGACCAAAATCGCTTTATAGCCTTTGGCCGCCGCATTCATCGCCAGGCCGATGCCGGTGTTGCCGCTGGTCGGCTCGATGATCGCGGCCCCTGGCTTCAGCAGGCCGGCCCGTTCCGCGGCCGCGATCATATGGAAGGCGGCGCGGTCTTTGACGCTCCGGCTTGGATTGAAATATTCAAGCTTCACAAATACCTCGGCATCCTGCTCTCCTGCCAACCGCCCCAGTTTAACGGCCGGGGTGTTTCCGATCAGCTCTGTAATATGATTTACTGCTTTGCTGGACATGTCGTGGCGGCACCTGCTTTCCGATACCCGTTATTTTTAATCCATTTTGATCTGCAACTGTCTTCGCTTATTGTATCGGGTTTCAGGGCATTTGGGCAACTCGAAGTAACAAAAGTCACTGCGCAAATAGGTCCTCTGTGTTAATGTACACGCACAGCGTAGAAGGGTTCGGCGAGAACTCTTCTTTTTTTTACACACATGGACGAAAAAGGGGGCTTAAGTTGGCGAGGATTTCAAACAGGTCTGTCGGTACTGCAAAATAATGGCGGGGAAACGGCAAACGAGGAGAATACAAGAAGGAGAAGACAAGCGAGGAGACGGCAGCAAGGAAATGGAGCGGGCTAAGGCAGGGCAGATACCGTAAAGCTGCCGCTGCCCGCACCGCTATTTTACCGGCATTTCCGGCATTACCAGCTAGATAAGGCGGAGCGTTTCCACGTATCTTTGGCAACGCAAACGTAGACATAATTTTCGTCCCAGGCGATTTCCCCCGGGTTGCCCGGCGCATTGGCGGAGGCGGGAGTCCGGGATTGCTGGACCCGGATGCTGTCGCCGTTTACGTCGAGCGCCGCTTGCGGGTCATTGGTTCCGATCCCGACATGGGCGTCGTCGCGTTTGATCGTCAGAGCGCTGTCGACGGCCTCTCCCTGATCGGAATAGCGGACGATATTCAGGTCGGCCCCGGAGTTGTTCCCTTTTTGCTCCGCGCTATTGGCCCGAATGCTCCAAAGCGGCGTCGTGGCGTTATCCTTCCCGTTTTTGGCAAATTCCAGAACCCGGTTTCCTTCCCCGGCAACCCGCAAAATCCCGTTCATTACGTTGAAGTTCGAAGAATGGGTGCGAATCTCGGCGACATCGGTATCATAAGGAATTTCAAAACGGGTGAACAGCTGGTCCTTATACTCCCCGTCAGGGGACATCGTCGTTTCGATCGATATATGCTTATGATCGTGCTGCTCCGGGTTGTTGGCCTTGTCGTGCGAGATGATGGCGGTCTTGTCCTTCCCTTCTTCATTGGCCCAAGCGATGGCCGGTTTGGCCCGCTCCGCCGTCCATTGCAGCCGGATCAAATCGGACAGATGGCCTTCCTCCGCAACCCACTTTTGGTCTGTCGACAAATGAATCCGCTCGTTTAGAGGCAAAGCGAGCCCTCCGCCCGGGAGCTTGGATTCCGTAAAGGCTGGAGCCGTGGATGAAGCGTCTTGCGTCGCGCCAAGCACCTGGCAGCCTCCCAAAAAAGCGAGGCCGGCTCCCAGTGCGGCCAGTGAAGCGGCTTTGACAAGTTTCATTCATTTCTCTCCTTTTCGGCAATCTTTTACAGCTTTCTCTAGTTTTGCTCTATTCGATCATAAAGAGTTTAAAACCGGGAGGGCAATAGGCATTTCGGATGGTTTGCAGGCGGGATGCGGGCGGTGAAACGGTTTAACGGAAAAAGCGGGAAAAAAGAATCAGTAACTTGACAGTAGGAATTAGCATGAAAACGAAGACCGAGGCACCGAAATTCACAAAGTATGTCATTTTGCTTACGCTAAATCCCGGGAAAAGCCTTGACGAGGGGCTGATCCGCGAACATGTGGCCCATTTAAGGGAACTGGATAGGCTGGGATATTTGGTCATGTGCGGTCCGTTTACCGATTATAAAGGCGGGATGATCGTCATCGAAGCGGACACGATCGAGCAGGCTCGGCAAATCGCCGGACAAGATCCGTTCGTGAAATCGGGAGCCGAGAACTATGAGCTTCGAACCTGGGAGATCTCCTGTGAAGAAAACCGGCATTTGGGAATGGGATAATGGAAGGGGAAGAAAAAAGTCTGATTTTGTCAAGATGTGGACAAGGTTATCCACAGATTGTTGGCTAAATTTATGAAAGAAAGATGAAAGCTTGTCCGTCAACTTATGAATGCGGATACGAAAAAAGCCCCGGTTTGTTTTCTGAAAACTGTGGATAATGTGAATAAGTTGGTGGATAATTAGGCGTTTTTGTGAAAAAACCTAGTTAACCTGCAAAAAAAACGGCCCTAAGGGCCGTTTTAATGTGAAAATAATTCAGGATAATGTGGATAAATTTGTGCATAATTCGCTTTATTGTTTTCGTTTTGTAAAATAAAAAATTTTTGTGAAGGTGTTGTAAAATCCATTTTACGCTTCGGCTAAAGTTTCCCATTCCTCATAAGCGGAAGACAACTGCTCCTTGTGCCGTTCGATGGCCGATTGGCGTTCCTGAACCGCCATGTAATCCTGGTAAACCTCAGGCAGCGCAAGTTCGCTCTCCAAAGCGGCGATGTCGCCTTCCAGCTTAGCGATCGTTTCCTCCAACTGCTCCATCCTCCGCTGCCGGTTGCGTTCTTCGCGTTTGGCCTGTTTGTCGGCCTCGTACGAAGCGGCTCCCGTCTTCTGGGAAGCGGAGGCCTGTTCGGGCGCAGGAACGGCCCGGTTGGCCGCGCCCGGTTTAACCTCGCCGGCTCCGGCTTTTTCCGCGGCAAGCTCCGCAAGTTCCTGTTTTTTCGCCAAATAGTCGTCATAATTGCCCAGGAAATGCTCCGCTCCGTTCGGATGAAGCTCCACGATGCGCTCCGCGATTTTGTTCAGGAAATAACGGTCGTGGGATATGAACAGCAGCGTTCCGTCATATTCGAGCAAAGCGGACTCCAAAACCTCCTTGCTAAACAAATCCAAGTGGTTGGTCGGCTCGTCGAGAATCAGGACGTTCGCTTTTTGCAGCATCAGCTTGGCCAGGGCGACCCGGGCTTTTTCGCCGCCGCTTAGCGCGGCTACCTTCTTCAGCACGTCTTCGCCGCTGAACAGGAAATTGCCGAGCACGGTGCGGATGCGTGCCTCTTCCATATGGGGGAAGGCGCTCCACAGTTCTTCAAGCACCGTATTGTCCGGATTCAAGTTGGTCTGCTCCTGATCGTAAAAGCCGATTTTCACCTTAGCGCCCCAGGTGATTTTGCCGGCCGCAGGCTTCAGATCCCCGGTCAGCATTTTGAGCAGCGTCGATTTGCCGATGCCGTTGGGGCCGATCAGAGCGACCGTCTCGCCGCGCTGCAGTGAGAAGGAGACGTTTTGAAACAGCGGTTTTTGCTTGTTTTCGAACGAATATGCAAGATGATCGGCCTGCAGCACGTCCTTGCCGCTCATAACCTCGGCTTCAAAGGAGAAGCTGGCCCGTTTCAGATCGCCCTGCGGGCGGCCGATGACGTCCATCTTTTCCAGCATCTTGCGCCGGCTCTGGGCCCGTTTGGTCGTAGACGCTCTAACGATGTTCCGCTGAATGAAAGCTTCCATCCGGGCGATTTCGTCCTGCTGTTTTTCATATTGCTTCATTTGGCTCTCGTATTCCGCCGCCTTGAGTTCGATAAACCGGCTGTAGTTGCCGGTATATTTACGCGATTGATGGCGTTCGATTTCAACGATGGAAGTGACCAGCCGGTCCAAAAAATAACGGTCATGGGAAACGACCAGCAATGCCCCGGAATAATTCCGCAAATAATCCTCCAGCCAGGTCAGCGTTTCGATGTCCAAATGGTTAGTGGGTTCGTCAAGCATCAGCAAATCGGGCGCTTGGAGCAATATACGCGCCAGCGCCAGCCGGGTCCGTTGCCCGCCGCTTAACGTGGAGATGACGGTGTCCGGCGGGAAATCGCCGAAGCCCATGCCGTGCAGGACGCTGCGGATGCGGGTCTCGATCTCGTAGCCGCCGTGATCCTTGAACCAGTCCGATTTCAGCGCGTAGCGGTTGAGCAAATCCTGATGCGCTTTCTCGTCCCGGGCCAGCTCCGGATCGGCAATCTGCTCCTCCATCCGCCGCAGCTCGCGCTCCGTTTCGATCAACGGGGCAAATACGGCGAGCATTTCCTCCCAGATGGTGCGGTCCGACTGCAGCCCGCTGTTTTGCGCCAGGTAGCCGATCGTCGTTTCCTTCGCTTTGAATATTTGACCGCCGTCATAGGATAATTCACCGGCTAAAATTTGCAGAAATGTCGACTTGCCGGCGCCATTGACGCCCACGAGACCGATGCGGTCACGTTCCAGCACCTGCAGGTTGATTCCCTCCAGAACGGCGGTTACTCCGTATAATTTTGTGATGTTTGTGGCTTGAAGCAGCATATCCGATTCTATCCTCCAAAAACATTATCATTAGAATATGAACATTATTGTATATTTAGTGTACATGAAACGAACGTTAATTGCACCGCTCATTGTGGGAGAACGTATGGCCGGGTTGCCTTTTCCGGTTTAGTTTTCATTTTCATATAACAATGATAAACTAGTTCATAGAGAATACTCGACTTTTTTTGCCATGATCAATGATGAAATCGTACTTTTGCCGTGAACGGAAGGGGATAAGGAATGGAGCTTGCGGAAGCGAAACAAGAGCTGCGCCGGCGGATGCTCCAAGTTCGGGCAAGCATTCCCGAAGCTGCGAGAGCGGAGCAGTCGGTTGCCGCGGCCGCCCGGGCCGAGCGGGACGTGCTGAAACCGCTTCGCGGGCAGCGCGGCGGCCGGCTTAACGTAATGTGTTACGTGTCTTTCCGGGATGAACCCGACACGCGTCCGCTGATCCGAAGCTGCCTGGCGCAAAGCGATCGGATGCTCGTCCCCAAAATTCGCGGGAACCGCACGCTTGCCCTGCACGAAATCAGCGCGGAAGAAGCTTTGCTTCCCGGCACCTGGGGCATTCCCGAACCGGGGGACGAAACGCCGGTTTGGCCGCCTGCCCGGTATCCGGAGATCGATCTTATCCTCGTTCCGGGGCTGGCCTTTGATCGCGGCGGCGGACGGATCGGCTTCGGTGCGGGGTATTACGACCGGCTGATCGGAGATTTGGCGGAGCGCAGCGGGGGAACGGGCCGGGTGGTCCTGGCCGCGCTGGCGCTTGAGGAACTGATCGTTCCCGGCAAGGTTCCGATGGAGCGGCATGATTTTAAGCTGGACCTGCTGTTTACGGCTGCCGGAACAATATATATGAAGGAAAGTAGTGATAAGCTTGATGAACTCGGAATCGGGCCAAGGCATGACTCACTTTAACGAGCAGGGAAGAGCCCGTATGGTGGACATTTCCGGCAAGGCGCCGACCGTCCGCGTCGCCGTGGCCGAAACGAAGATTTCGATGCTTCCCTCCACGTTTGAGGCGATAAAACAAGGCCGGATCGGCAAAGGGGACGTTCTCGCCGTTGCCCAGGTGGCCGGGATTCAAGGGGCGAAACGGACGTCCGAATGGATTCCGATGTGCCATCCTCTGCCGCTGACGGGCGTGGATATCGCGTTTTCCGATAACGGGCGGGACGAGCTGTATGTGGAGGCGACGGTAAAAACGGAAGGGAAAACCGGCGTTGAAATGGAGGCGCTAACAGCGGTTTCCGCCGCGGCGCTAACCGTGTACGACATGTGCAAAGCGCTGCAGAAGGATATGGCGATCGGCCCGACGCTGCTTCGCTCGAAAACGGGCGGAAAAAGCGGGGATTACGTCCGGCCGTGAAGGCTGGGGAGGACTTAAAAATTTAAGCACACGGAACTCGCATTGATGATCCCGGCATGACCGTACTGAATTTGGAGTTCCTACAATGGATAAGGAGGGTGACTTCATGGTTTGGAAAACAGCGATCCTTACAGCAAGCGACAAAGGGGCCAGAGGCGAACGTGAAGATACGAGCGCCCAGGTTATCCGCGAGCTGGTGGAAGAGGAGTTGGGCGGCGAAATCGTAGAATACCGGATCGTTCCCGATGAGCCGGATGAAATTATTGCGGCTTTGATTGAAATGACCGATTATTTTCATGCGGACTTGGTATTCACCACCGGGGGGACGGAGCTGGCGATCCGCGACGTTACGCCCGAAGCGACGAGACGGGTCATCGAGCGCGAGGTTCCGGGCATGGCGGAAGCGATGCGTTACGCGGCGATGCAAAAAAATCCGGCGGCGATGCTGTTCCGCGGGATTGTCGGCATCCGCGGCCGCACGCTGATCGTCAACCTGCCCGGTACGCCGAAAGGTGTGCATGAAAATCTGGCGGCCATTATGGAACAGCTGCCGGAAGCGCTGCTAATGGTAACCGGTCAATTCCGCCTGTAATCGACCGCACTTTTACCGTCGTTTTTTGCTTGAATGTAAAATATATGGACTGTAACTGTGACATTCGTTATGGTATGATGTGGGCGTGTGGTTAAAACATGTTATATCCCTGCCTATTTTGGACGTAGCGAAAGGAGAATATAGCGATGAGCGCAGGCGGATTTTTATTGATTGTCATCGCGGCTTTGCTGCTGTTTGGACCGAATAAATTACCGGATTTGGGACGGGCCGTAGGCCGTACGTTCCGGGAGTTCAAAGAGGCGACGCGGGACATTGTGGACGATGTGCCGGAAGCAAAGCGGACGGAAGCGGCCCCTGCCCGCGCCGAAAGCCCTAAACCGGAGGACCGCCGGCTGCCGGAATGAGCTCAAGGCGGGAAAAGGAGGACGGTTGATGGCTGAAGAGCAGGAGATGCAGAGCATCGTCGACCATCTGTCGGAGCTGCGGCGGCGGTTGATGCTGGTCTGCATCGTTTTTGTCATCGTGCTGGTCGGCGCTTTTTTTGTGGTCGATCCGATTTATCATTATTTGACGACAAACGCCATTTCCGGCGCGAAAATCGAATTGAACGCCTTTTCGTTTTGGGACGGCGTCGGCGTCTACATGAAAATCGCGATGCTGGTGTCGCTGGGGATTACGCTCCCGTTTACACTGTACCAGGTCTGGGCGTTTGTCAGTCCGGGGCTGAGGCCGGCAGAACGCAGAGCGACCGTGAAATACATTCCGTTCGTATTTATCTGTTTTTTGGTGGGGCTCGCCTTTGGTTATTATGTCGTATTTCCGTTGGCGATGTCGTTTACGGGGTCGCTCAACAAGCAGCTTGGCCTGGTCGAAACGTACGGCATGGCGGACTATTTCAAATTCATGATGAACCTCGTTTTGCCGATTTCGCTGTTGTTCGAGCTGCCGCTTATCATTTTGTTTTTGACGCAGCTGAGAATCGTAACGCCGAAGCTGCTGCGGAAAATGCGCCGGGTCGCTTATTTCGCGCTGGTCGTTATTTCGGTGATGATCACTCCCGCCGATTTATTCTCCGCCTTTATGGTGCTGATTCCGCTCGTTATTTTGTATGAGCTGAGCGTGCTCTTGTCGCAGCGGGTGCATAACAGGATCGTGGCGGCGGATGCGGAGCGGGCGGAGAAATATAAATAAGGAAACGCGCCTTTGAGATGGGGCGTGTTTTTTTGTGCATGCGGTTGGTGTTGCGGCAGGTTGGGGAAGGGGCAGAGGCAGAATTTTGGTGGGAACGGTGATTAAGCATCGAGGGGGAGGGAATCAAGCTTAAAAATACTCCGCCGAGAAAATCATATTAGAGGATATTGCAAAGGCTGGGCAACTGAGTATCAGGAATATTTTTCCAACTCATAGGATACAATGGGAAGGGCATCTCCACGCCCGTAAAATATAGAAAAAAATTGCATAAAGGAACTTGAAATCTGTCCGCAAGTTGAGTAATATAAAAGTGGTTGTTAGCACTTGAACAGATCGAGTGCTAATACATATGACCTTACAAACCCTTAAACCAACATATTCAAAGGAGGCTGTTTTTTCATGATCAAACCTTTAGGTGAACGCGTTCTGGTACAACCGATCGAGCAGGAGGAGACAACGGCATTTGGCATCGTGCTTCCGGATACGGCCAAGGAAAAACCGCAGGAGGGCAAAGTAATCGCCGTAGGCAGCGGTACTTTGAAGGACGGGGTGCGCGTTCCGCTTGAAGTTAAAGAAGGCGACCGCGTGCTGTTCTCCAAATACGCAGGAACCGAAGTGAAATACGAAGGCAAAGAGTATTTGATTATGAAAGAAAGCGACATTCACGCGATCATCGGCTAAGAACAGCAGCTAGGTGAAATTTAGCCGAAATATACGAATGAATTTTCATCCAACATTTTCAGGGAGGTAATCTAATCATGGCAAAAGAGATCAGATTCAGTGAAGACGCCCGCCACGCAATGCTTCGTGGGGTTGACGCTTTGGCGAACGCAGTAAAAGTAACGCTTGGACCGAAAGGCCGCAACGTGGTGCTGGAGAAAAAATTCGGCAGCCCGCTGATCACGAATGACGGCGTAACGATCGCTAAAGAAATCGAACTGGAAAACGCTTTTGAAAACATGGGCGCCCAACTCGTTAAAGAAGTAGCTACCAAAACGAACGACGTTGCCGGCGATGGTACGACGACCGCTACGGTTCTGGCGCAAGCGCTGATCCGCGAAGGTTTGAAAAACGTTACGGCAGGCGCCAGCCCAATCGGCCTGCGCAAAGGGATCGACAAAGCGGTTCGCGCGGCTGTTGAAGAATTGAAGAACATCTCCAAAACGATCGAAGGCAAACAATCGATCGCGCAAGTTGCCGCTATCTCCGCTGCTGACGAAGAAGTCGGCGAACTGATCGCCGAAGCGATGGAAAAAGTGGGCAAAGACGGCGTGATTACCGTTGAAGAATCCCGCGGTTTTGCCACCGAACTTGAAGTGGTGGAAGGGATGCAATTCGACCGCGGCTATGTATCTCCTTACATGATCACCGATACGGACAAAATGGAAGCCGTACTCGACAATCCTTACATTCTGATCACTGACAAGAAGATCAGCAGCACACAAGAAATCCTGCCGTTGCTGGAGAAGATCGTGCAACAATCCAGACCGCTGTTGATCATCGCTGAAGATATCGAAGGCGAAGCGCAAGCGATGCTGATCGTGAACAAGCTGCGCGGCACGTTCAACGCGGTAGCCGTTAAAGCTCCTGGCTTCGGCGATCGCCGCGAAGCGATGCTGCAAGACATCGCCGCTCTGACGGGCGGTCAAGTGATCACCGAAAAACTCGGCCTTGACCTGAAGAGCACGACTGTGGATCAACTCGGTAACGCACGTCAAGTTATCGTTACGAAAGAAAATACGACGATCGTGGACGGCAGCGGCGACAAAGCCGACATCCAAGCTCGCGTCAACCAAATCCGCGCGCAACTGGAAGAAACGACTTCCGAGTTCGACAAAGAAAAACTGCAAGAACGTCTGGCTAAACTAGCCGGCGGCGTAGCGGTTGTTAAGGTCGGCGCGGCTACGGAAACCGAGCTGAAAGAACGCAAACTGCGCATCGAAGACGCCCTGAACGCAACGCGTGCAGCCGTTGAAGAAGGTATCGTATCCGGCGGGGGCGTGGCTCTCGTGAACGTATACAATGCGGTGGCTTCCGTTCAAGCTGAAGGCGACGAAAAAACCGGCGTGAACATCGTGCTTCGCGCACTGGAAGAACCGGTTCGCACGATTGCCGCTAACGCCGGCGAAGAAGGCTCCGTGATCGTGGATCGCCTGAAGAAAGAAAAAGTGGGTATCGGCTACAACGCCGCTACCGGCGAATGGGTGAACATGATCGAAGCCGGTATCGTAGACCCTGCTAAAGTTACTCGTTCCGCGCTGCAGCACGCAGCTTCCGTTGCTGGTCTGTTCCTGACGACCGAAGCGGTGATCGCCGACAAACCGGAACCGGAAAAACCAGCCGCTCCGGACATGGGCGGAATGGGCGGCATGGGCATGATGTAATAAGGGCCCCCCGCCCTTATTATCAAAAGTTTCCGTAAACGGAAATGCCGTTTAACCACATAAAATATTAAAAAAAGCTTCTCCGGGCATATGCTCGTGAGAAGCTTTTTTGCGAACATTATAGCATTTATAACTCAACTTTCGCAGAGCAAAAATCAGCTTGAGTCCCTGAGCTAGAGGTGTTCAAAGAATTAAGATAGGCGGACGGAAGAGGTGTCTGGCTCAACCTTATAATCCTTGCTTGCCAGTCAAGTCGAAAACCGCTCGTGGCAAGAAACGCGGAAGGCCGTTGAAAGCTTGAGGACAGGGAAGTGGGGTGGGCGTGGGCGGTAGATCAACACTTGCTGTCCGGAGACTTTGCACGATTATCCCGTTTGATCAGGCAGCTAAGAGTTGATCATGCATCAGAGAAACAGACAAGCTCGGGAGAAGAAAATTTGGTAGAGAAGCAGATAGGTTCGAGATAATTTAGACGGCTTAGGAGAAGGAATCAGGTTTAGGGTAGGTGAAATAGACCGGACAAGAGATCAAGGCAGGAGATCAAGGACCCATTAAGTTGATCTGCATCAAACTCCTCCTAGCGTTCAAGCGCCACGATTCAGGCCGCAGCCGCAAGGGGCTGATTCGGTTGGCGTGCGACCAGCTTACGGTAAGGGATCGCCGGAATCGCCACACACATTTGCAGCAACTTCTGCCGCATCGTTTCTTCCGCTCCGGGCAGTCCTCCGGACAGGCGCAGCCGGCGGCGTCCGGTGTACTCGTTCAGGTACGCCTGCAGATGCTTCAGTCCCAAGGCTCCATACGTACTCTTCAGCGATTCCCACGCCTCTCTCACCACTTTCCGCAAGGGCGCATACAGCCGAAAGGCCTGAAGAAACAACTGTACCGCCGATGTATGGACATCCACATGCCGGCTAATAAACGCGGTTTGATCGTGACGGCTTGCCCTCTTTTCGCCTCCCCGCTTATGCGGTACCAGGCGGATTTTGACCTGCTCCGGCTCGCCCGACTCCGTGACCGTGCAGCCGGCCACGACCGCCGAGGTGTACGGATGCGAAAGCTGACACCGGGACGGATTACGCCCATACTGATCGCTGTTCACCTTCACGTCTCCGGAGAGCAGTTCCCGGGCATCGAACTCCCCCACGGCATGGCGTATTTTGTGCAGCATCGACCAGGCGGTCTTGTAGGCGACACGGATCACCTTGCTAAGCCGCAACGCTGAGATGCCGCCCTCCAGCAGGAACAACTCCAGCACCTGAAACCACTTCACCAAGGGGAGATGCGTTCCTTCAAAAATCGTGCTGACCAAAGGTGATGTTTGATGCTTGCACTTTCCGCACTCGAATAAGGGGATATGCCGGGAGGTGAGACGGCTGCACCGGGTGTGAGCGCAGCGCGGGCAGACAAAGCCGTTTGGCCACTTCATCGCGATTAGCGCTTCCATGCAGTCCTGCTCGCTGTTAAAACGGCTGCTGAATGGCTGAAGTTCCGTTCCCGTATTGACTTCCATATTCGCTCGCCCCCGAATTAAAAATATACGAACATAGGTTCCATTTATTTCATTATACCAAACGTACGTTCTCCTATCAAGCCGAAAATCTCACTTGAACCGCCTCATTTTTTCCTCAGCATTTTTGTGTTTTTTCTTCTCTTTTTTTGGAACCCTTGACTTGCTCTAGCCCCACCCCTGCTCCCTGCTCCTTAACGAAGGGGATAATCGTGCAAAGGCAGACAGCAGGCAGGGACACCACGACACGAACACCACGACACGAACCTTTTAGATAGCCCCTCACCAGGCGTCGATTTGTGACACGGCTCGAAACGGCTACGGTGCAAAAGGTAGATACGCTGCCCCCGCCGGATCGTGACGCTTCCACATCGTTAACGCTTCCTCAACGAAGCAGCCCTGCTGCATCAAGGCTTGTCTGCCGTTTTTTTGCCGCGAAAGTTGAGTTATAACCTGTGTGAAAAGAACTATACTAATAGAACGAATGGATACGTCCTTTCAGATCGTCAATCACCCCAACTAATTGTCATAGAAAAGACATAAAACATCGGTTATTTATGATTATTATCACTCGGATGGGCTATATAAAGAATCAACAGTTATAGCTTATGATGCTATTGGGATATTTTGTGAGAGGAGTGTCCGAATAGGGAGGAAAAGATGAATGTCAAAAGTAAATTCATAATTTTTATTCTGTCCGGCGTCTTTCTGCTAGGTTATCCATTTTGGGATACGTCCGCTGTATATGCCTCCGATGGCGATAACGGGTTTTTACATGAATCCGCTCCTTCTCTGCAGGATATCGTTGATCAAGCCAAACCGGGGGACCGCATTGTGTTGCCGGAAGGGAACTACTCGGGACCGGTCCTTATTAATAAGCCGTTAATCATTCAGGGGTTGGGCAGGGCGACGTTATTAAATGAAGAATCCGAATCGGCGATGACGATACAAGCTGACGGGGCAACGGTTGAGGGACTGCGCATTTTTCAGAAACAAGCCGGGGAAGAGCTGGCGGCCGTCGATGTACGAGGTAACAACGTAACCGTACAAGATTTGCGGATTACCACCCGCGGATTCGGAATTGTCCTGCGCGATTCCAATGACGGCGTGGTGACAGGCAACTTCATTTCTTGGGACAGAAGCCTGGGGACCGCCAAGATGGGGCAAAAAGGCAATGGGGTCGATCTGTACAATGCGGATAATACCGTCATTGAACAAAATAAAATCGTGAATATGAGAGACGGTGTATATCTGGAGGACAGCAAGAACTTGGACATCACGGGCAACCAAATTTTCGGCTCACGCTACGGCATTCATTGCATGTATATCGATGGAACGAAAATCGTCGGAAATCGGGGTGAATTTAACATCACTGGGGCCATGATTATGGGGGTTAGAGATGTGCTGGTCTCGGACAATTCCTTCGCTAAACAAAGCGGCAACGTCAATGCGCAAGGCATTTTGCTTTATGATGTGCAAACGTCCCTGGTTGAGAAGAATGTGGTGGACGGAAACCGGGTGGGATTGTATCTTGAGCAGTCCAGCCGCAATGAAATAAGAAACAATTCGATATACCGAAATTTTGTAGGTATCCAGTTTGTTGATGCGGAAAACAACCTCATTCATGAAAACGATTTTGTAGCTAATGTGATTGAGGCGGAAGCGGCGGACAGCCAAATAAACCAAATGGAACGGAATTTCTGGGATTCGTCCCGTGTCTTGGACTTGAACAATGACGGGATTAGCGAAATCGCCTATTCGATCAATCCGTTTTACCGGGAGTTAACCGCCAAAGATTCCGCCTTTCAGCTTTTTTTCCAGTCGCCCGGGATCAGCTTTTTAAGCGCTATGTATGAGAATGATCGGACCAGCTGGACTACGGACAGCTCACCGCGCATGAATCTGAATACGCCGGTGATCACCGGGGATTCATCAGCGGAGGGGGAATATATTTCGGGCAAAAGCTTCATGCTCATCGTGGCTTCTTTGCTGTTTTTCACATCGGTAATAACCATAATCTATGCGGGGGTAAACAAATCATGAAAAAGGGATTCGCTGCTTTAAGTTTAATTTTGATCGCTATGCTTGCGCTGGCCGGCTGCGGAAAGAAGGCGTACACGGCGCAGCCCGTCAATGAGGATGTCGATGTTTGCGTCATTTGCAACATGCAGGTCAAGGACGATGCCTATGCCACCCAGATCGTGACGAAGGAAGGCAAGAGTTTGAAATTCGATGACATTGGATGTATGAATGAATGGAAAAAGCAAAACGGTACGGACGATATCGGAATGGATTTTGTACGCGATTACAACGATAAAGCATGGATCGAGTTTGCCAAGGCGACATACGTCTATGATCCTTCGATCCGCACGCCCATGGCTTACGGGATCATTAGCTTTAAGGACAAGGCGTCCGCGGAGGCATTTATCAAGGAGCAGGGCGTGGGACGATTGTTAAGCGCGGCGGATCTGAATAATCACACCTGGGAGCAAAGCAAAGGAATGATGGACATGGGGTTATAGCCATGTCAGATATGCTGCAGGTTGCGAAGAAAGAAATCAAGGTTGGACTGCGAAACCCGTGGGCTTACTCATTTTTAGCTTTATTCTCGGTGTTTAGCCTTTGTTTGCTGCTGGTAAATTCGCAAAATGAGATTAGCGGGTATTCCGGGGTAACCGGCTCGATGTTAAGTTTAATATTGTACTTGCTCCCATTGATGGCGCTTTTTCTAGGGTCGTTTTCATTAACCGCAGAAAAAGAAGAAGGCAGTTGGCAGCTGTTATCGACATTTCCTTTGGGAACCATCCCGTTTCTGCTTGGGAAATACTTTGGTTTATCCATCGTCGTGTTAACCATTATTTCATTTGGCTATGGCTTAATGGGCCTAATCACCGCGCTTTTTGGGATCGTTTTTGAAGTAAATACGTATGTGCTCTTTTTTCTGTTTTCGTGCGGGCTGGTGCTGCTTTTTTTGACGCTGGCGTTATTGATCGGGTCATTGTCCAAAAATCGCTGGCAGGCCATGACCATTTCGGTGATGATCTGGTTTTTTGCGGTGATTGGCTGGCCGACGATATTAATCGCTGTCCTTGGATTCCTGCCGTATTTATGGATAAAACCGCTGCTCGTGTTTCTGACGTTTTTAAACCCGGCGGAATTTGTCAGGCTGTTTGTGGTGATTAAGCTTGGAGGCGGTTCCGTGCTCGGGCCGGAATATTACCAATGGGTAAGCTGGATTCAACGTCCTGGCGGCAGTCTTATGTTTGTGGTCTTGCTTGTGGTTTGGCTGGTCATCTCCTTGACGGTTGTCTGCTGGATTTGGGAAAGGGGGAGACGGCGTGGCTGAAGCTTTTGTGATAGCCGAGAGTGTAAACAAAACGATCAAAGGGCAAAGGATCGTCCGGGATGTTTCTTTCCGGCTTCAACCTGGCAGTATCGTCGGATTATGCGGCGGCAACGGGGCGGGAAAAAGTACGGTGCTGCGTATGGTCGCGGGGATCCTTCAACCCACCTCGGGAGAAATTTACGTCAACCGGCTGCAGTGGAAACAAGACAGAAAGAAATTCGCCGGACAGATAAGTTATATGCCGGATGATTTTCAGTTCCCGCAGGGAATGACGGCGGAAGAAATATTAGCTTTTTGGGCTGCATTGCGCAAGGTGCCCGGGCAAAGAGTGCAGGAAGTATTAAGCCTTGTTGGATTGGCAGAAAAGAAAAACAAACTGGTCAGCACCTTTTCAAAAGGGATGCGGCAGCGCGTTCTTTTTGCCCAGGCGATGCTGTCGAAACCTCCTTTGGTCATCATGGATGAGCCGACCAATGGCCTGGATCCTTACTGGATGAAACAGTTTGTAAGCCTGGTGAAAGCCGTAAAGCTCAAAGGCCAAACGGTTCTCTTCTCAACCCACCAATTGGATATTGCCGAAGAGTTGGCGGACTACGTCATCTTTCTGAACTCGGGACGCATTTGCGGCGAAGGCTCCGTGCGGCATTTTCGTGAGATATACGGCTCTTTTCCGCTCCATAAAGCTTTTCAGCATAGTTTGGATGCGGATGCGCCGCAGGGCGGGATAGAGGATGAATAGGACGTTAACCTATTTGATCGTATTTTTATGCGCCGGTGCCGTACTTTGGGTTGCCCTGTCCAATCGTCATAGCAGCGAGGCTCATCAGGGCCATGAGAAACTGAGTATCGGCAGCGCCGCTCCCGTATTCCAGGCGGTAAGTACTTACGGAGAGAAGCTGTCGCTTGACGAGTATCGCGGCAAAGTTATCGTACTTAATTTTTGGGCGTCCTGGTGCGGACCTTGCGTTAAGGAAATGCCGCTCATTCATCGTATTTCCCGAAACAACGCCCCGGATGCCGTAACCTTGTTTGTGAATGTGGGGGAGTCCAAAGGGACCGTAAATGAATTTTTGTCCGATCATCAATTGGATTTCCCCGTCATCATCGACGCAACCGGCAAAATATCGGGATTGTACAAGGTTACAGCCTTGCCGACTACATATGTGATCGATCAAGCGGGGAACATCGCCCACCCGATCATCGGGGAAATCAGCAGCGAGGAGCAGCTTCAAACTTATATAGATTCCGTCAATTAAACGTACAGCGCGGCTCCCGAGATTCTCGGGGCCGCGTTTTTTGCCTTAAAGCTTTTGTTGTCTCCGAAAAAGTGTTGAATTGTATAAATAAGTAAAACCAGATGCCGCTAAAACAAATTCATTTCCTGCAATGGAAAAAATAAACTAAACCCGCATCCTTATCGTGATTTTTTGTTTGACAGATATGGAGCTGAGGTTCATAATACTATTCATACTAAATTAATGGGAATTATAAGTTAAGGAGGGGGCAGCTGTGTTAAAGTACAAAGCGTCTTTAAAGAAATCATTAGGGTTAGGCTTGTCGGCCATTTTATTATTGGTATGGGTCGCCGGATGCTCCGGAGCTAAAAATGCTGCGGATCAAAATAATGGAGCACAGCAAAACACCAATCAAAGCGCGGATCAAAGCGCAAATTCGAAAGAGCCCGCGGCGGGAGGAACCTTCGTCTATGGACGGCCTGCATCGGTCACCTCCTTTGATCTGCATAATCAGATAACGGCGAACAATGCTTTTGCCATTGACAAAGTATTCGAACCCTTGGTTTCGTTCGATAGCAACGGCAAAATTATCGATTGG
This sequence comes from Paenibacillus macerans, assembly GCF_900454495.1. Classification (NCBI taxonomy): domain Bacteria; kingdom Bacillati; phylum Bacillota; class Bacilli; order Caryophanales; family Paenibacillaceae; genus Paenibacillus; species Paenibacillus macerans. The sequence goes on along the minus strand of NZ_UGSI01000001.1, from coordinate 3,424,378 downwards.
CTGGCAAAGTCCCATAACGTTAGTGATGATGGATTGACCTATACGTTTGTGCTGCGCGACGGCTTGAAATTCTCCAACGGTACGGACGTAACGGCGGAGGATGCTGTATTTTCGCTGAACCGGCATTTGGAGGTTGGCGGTCCGCTTGCGATCGCGGCCAAGGTGGATTCCGTTAAAGCGCAGGATGACCGCACGCTGGTTATTACGCTTAAGGAGCCGTACACCCCGTTTATTTCGGAGCTGTCCAATTTCTCCAACGGGATCATTCCGAACAATTTCGGCGGGGTTTCCGAGGAAGAATTTTTCAAAAAACCGATAGGCACGGGACCGTTCGTTGTTGAAAAGTGGGATCCGGCAGGCGATGTAACCTTTACGAAAAATCCCTACTATTGGCAGGAAGGGAAGCCTTATATTGATAAGCTTGTCTACAAGCTGATTCAAGATGACAGTCAGGCGATCAACCAGCTTAAGGCCGGGGAAGTGGAAGCGATCGAGTCCCTGGCGCTGCAAAATGCCAATGAAATCAAGCAAGGCCCCGACACCACCGTATTAACCAATGGCAGCTGGGTGACGGAGCAGCTGTTCTTCAACACGCTGGATGAGCATTTTTCCGATGTCCACGTTCGCCGCGCATTGGCTTTGGCCCTTGATCGGGATGGTTTGACCAATGCGCTTACTTTCGGATATGCGAAACGCGCGGATTCCTTGCTGCCGACGGCGATTCCCTATAACGCCAACGATACGATCAAACCGCTGAATTTCGATTTAGCAGCCGCCAAGGCGGAGCTGGCCAAATCGGCTTTCCCTAACGGTTTCACAACCAAACTCCTGGTGGCGTCAGGCAATAGCACAAGAGCGCAGGAAGCGCAAATTATCCAGGCGGCCGGCAAGGAAATCGGGATTAACATCGAGATTGAATCCATTGAGTTGGCGACCTTCCGCGAGCGGTTTTTCGCTTATGATTTCTCGGCCATGCTGAACAGCGGGCAAGCCGATTCGCCCGACGCGAATTCGATTATTGCCTTCCAAACCGATCCGGAGGGCTTCAGCAAATCCTACTGGACGCATTACACAAACGATGAAGTAACCAAGCTTCTGCATGAAGGCCAAACAACGCCGGATGGCGAAGGCCGGGCCGGAGTTTACTCCAAACTGCTGCAAACGCTGGCGGATGAAGTACCGTATATTCCGCTTTATTATCCGGATATTCTGAAAGGCGTCCGTTCTTCCGTGGAAGGCCTCGTGGTTTTGCCTAATGGGAGCCTCCGCTTTGAAGATGTGCGTATCCAGAAATGATGAAGCGGAGCAAAACGTTGAATCCGGCGGCGGGCGCCCCGTCCTCGTACAGGTGGCTGGGGGCGGCTGTCGTAAGAGCCATCGCCGTGATCTTCTGTGTGATGACCGCCGTTTTTTTTCTGATCAGAATCGTGCCCGGGGACCCGGCGAAAATGATCCTGGGAGAGTACAGTACGCCTGAGGCCATCGAGAGCATGCATCATGCTCTCGGGCTGGACCTCCCCTTGTGGGAACAGTTCGCCCGGTTTGTGAAGACGCTCTTCACCCAAGGAGACACCGGCAATTCCATCATTGCCGGCACTCCTACAAGGGAGCTGATTGCCGAGCGGGCGCCGATTACTTTGCTTCTGATCGGGCTGGCTTGTTTTGCGGCGATCGTGATCGCCCTTTTGCTGGCCGTACTTGCCGCTACGCAGAAGGATAAACTGCCGGATCATTTGATCCGTATTTTTCCTACCGTAACCTTGGGTATGCCAATCTTTTGGGTTGGCTTACTTTTGATTCTGGCTTTCAGCGTTCGGCTGGGCTGGTTCCCGGTAGGCGGGGTGCGCGAAGGCTGGATCGGGACATTTCACAGCCTTGCGCTCCCGGCGATTACGGTCGCGTTTTCGCAGATCCCCACCCTCGTCCGGTCGTTAAGAGTGCAGATGCTTGAAGTGCTGGAAGCGGATTTTGTCGTCACCTTGAAAGCCGCGGGAATACCAAGCAGAGTCGTTTTGTTCAAGCATGTGGTGCGGAATGCGGCCCTGCCGACGCTGATGCTGCTTGGCGTAAATATTTCGTATCTGATCGGCGGCACGCTGGTCGTGGAGCAGGTGTTCGGCATCAAGGGGATCGGCAGCCTGTTGTTCACTTCCATTTCCAATCGGGATTTCCCGGTCATTCAAGGCATCGCGCTTTATTGTGCGATCGGTGTCGTGATGATCAGTCTTCTGGTTGAAATCATCTCCTGGTGGCTTGATCCCAGAACGAAAGGAAAACAATGAGACCTATAACCATAAACCCCGACTTGCAGGAAGGCGGTAAAAGAGCGGGCGTCTTCGGCCGGATCCGGCGTACTCCTTCGCTTCTGGCGGGAAGTGTGATGCTGGCGGTGCTTGCCCTGCTGGCGGTGTTCATTCCGTTTATTAGTCCCTATGATCCATCCGGGCAAAATTTGAGCGATTTTTTGCAGCCCCCGTCGGCCGAGCATTGGCTGGGAACGGACCAATTGGGCCGCGATTTGTTTACGAGGCTGATTTATGCGGCGCGGACGGATTTGACCATTATGGTGCTGGCTGAAATCATTCCGTTTTGCACCGGTGTCTTTCTCGGCATGGTCGCGGGGTATTACGGAAAATGGGTGGATACCGTCATTTCGCTGATTACCGATACATTTATCGCTTTTCCGTTCTATTTGATGGTGATTATCGTCGCTTTTGCCAGCGGTGCCGGCCAGCGCGGAATTTATATCACCTTTATCCTGGTCGGCTGGATTGTATTCGCCCGGGTGACCAGGGGGTTGACCGCTTCGTTTCGCCGGCAGGAATGGGTAGCGTCCGCGCAAACCTTGGGCCTGCCCGGTGTAAAAATCATTTTGCGTCATATCTTGCCCAATGTGCTCCCTCAAGCGATCGTCGTCCTCATGACGGATATGGTGGGGCTGCTTGTTGCCATTGTGACGCTCGGGTATCTGGGCATCGGCATCACCCCGCCAACCCCGGATTGGGGGACGATGATTTCCGACGGCCAGCCGTTCATCACCACAGCCTGGTGGCTCTCGGCGGTTCCGGGCCTTGCGGTAGTGTATACGGGAATCGCACTGTCTCTTGTGGGAGATGGATTGGCCGACATATGGAGGAAAAAATAATGTCAACAACTCCAATCCTTGAAATAGAGTCATTGTCCCTGGCGTCCAAAACAAACCCCAAATTGGTCGATAACGTCAGCTTTTCGTTGAACAAAGGAGAAACGTTGGGGCTGGTAGGGGAATCAGGCTCCGGAAAATCGCTTACGCTCCGCGCGATTCTGGGACTGCTTCCGCGCGGTGTCGAGCAGGCCGGCGGGGTCATTAAGCGCGAGGCCGGAAGCGCGATGGTTTTTCAGGACCCCAGAGGGGCGCTGGACCCGCTTTGTCCGGTTGTACAGCAGCTGACGGAAGTCGTGTATTACCGGCAGCGATTGAGCCGCAAAGCTTCCCGCAGAGCAGCGCTGGAGCTGCTTGAAATGCTGGGTCTGCCGGATTCCTTGAAGAAATCCGACCGCTATCCGAGCCAGCTGTCGGGCGGCCAGTGTCAACGCGTCGTCATCGCCATCGCCCTGGCGTGCAAACCGGGGATTCTGCTCTGTGACGAGCCTACAACGGCGCTCGACGTAACCGTGCAGCGGCAAATCATCGAAACGATTTCGGCTTTGCAGCAGGAGCTGGGTTTTGCCATGGTGTTTGTTACGCATAATTTGGCCATTGCGGCGGCGTTGTGCTCCAAGCTGTGCGTCATGAAGGAAGGAAAAATTGTGGAGCAGGGAGAGGCGCGTAATCTTTTGCAAAACCCTCAAGATCCTTATACTCGAATGCTGATGGACTCGGTGCTTCCTGTACCTGAGCTTGAAGGGAGCGTTTAAAGATGGAGTCAGCCCTGCAAGTCAAAAATATCAAGGTGCGTTACGGCGGATTTACGGCGCTGGACGGCATCGATCTGCATGTGCCGATGCATACCACGCTTGGGCTTGTCGGAGAGTCGGGCTCGGGAAAATCCACGCTGGCGCGGGTGATTGCCGGGCTCATTGTGCCTGACGAGGGGCAGATTGTGCTGGAGTCGGAGCCTTTGAAGAAAAAGAGGAGCCGCGAGCAGCGCAAAAAGATCCAGATGATCTTTCAGAATCCCGATGCGTCGCTGAATCCCAAGCATTCGATCCGGCAGATTTTGTCCGAGGCGTTATTGTTTCATCGGATTGTGGACCGCGCTCAAGTCGAGCAACGCTGCAAGGAGCTGCTGGCCCGCGTGCACATTGCCGACAGTGCCTTGGACCGGTTTCCCCATGAATTCTCCGGGGGCCAGCGGCAGCGGATCGCCATTGCCCGCGCATTAAGCGTGGAACCAAGCATTTTGATCGCGGATGAACCGACGAGCGCTTTGGATGTTTCCGTCCAACGGAGCGTGCTGGACCTCTTTAACGCGCTTAAGGCCGAGCTTGACCTTACGATGCTGTTCATTTCCCATGATTTAGGGGTTATTCATGAAATCAGCGATACGGTGGCGGTAATGAAACAGGGAAGGCTGGTGGAGATCAATGCCAAGGAGCGGTTTTTCGCCAGTCCTGAAACGGCGTATAGCCGCGAGCTGTTGTCCGCTGTTCCGAGAATGCCGAAACTAAATACCACAGGAGGTTTGCCTGAGCATGAGCCGAGAACCTAAAGGATACGTACCGCTTTCACGCTCCGAGTATGACACGCTTAAACATCAGCTTTCCAAATTGCTGTTTACAGAGCACGCTCCGGTCATCATCCCCGGGGAGGCGATCCTGGGCATTGAGGCGGTGGCCGCCGGGATCTCCGCGCCCGGCCGGACGATTTTGAATGTCGTGACCGGTCCCTATGGAAGCTTGTTCGGAAAGTGGCTGGAACGCGGCGGGGCCACGGTCGCCCAAGTTGCCGTCCCCTTTGATGAGGTCATTACTGCCGAAGCGATATTGGCGGCGATTAAAAAGCATAAGCCGTGCGCGCTCTCTTTTGTGCAGGCTGAAGTAGTGACGGGCGGATCCAATCCGGCTCGTGAAATATTGAAAATCGCGCGCGACTTCGATCTCATCACGGTGATGGATTCCGTGTCGGCGGTGGGAGGAGAAGCCCTGCCGGTGGATGAATGGGGCGTGGATTTCGCAGCTATTGGCGCGCAAAAAGCGTTGGCCGGTCCGAATGGCGTCAGCGCCGTAAGCGTTTCGCTGCGCGGCTGGGAGTTCCTTGAATCGAACCCGCATGCCCCGCGCAATTCGATCCTGTCCCTGCTGGATTTGAAGCCGGACGGGAATGGTACGGCACCGGTGCGGGTTCCGCCCAACATTCCGGCTTTGGAAGCTAGAGCTTTGATCTCCGCCTTGACGCTTGTGGAAGAGGAGGGATTGGAGCGGGTGATCCGGCGTCATGAATTGGCCGCAGCCTCCGCGATTGCGGGAATAAGAGCCCTGGGGCTTGTGCCTTGGCAGAAGGACAGCCGGTTTTATTCCACGCTAACGACAACGGTGCGGATTTCCGGGAAACCGGGTTTGCTGATCGATCAGCCTGTGGGCATCGTCGCTCCCGGAGATGGGGAATTGTTTGGGCAACTGCTGCGGATCAACCATTTTGGAGCGAACGCCTGCCGGCCAAGCGTAGAAGAGGCTGTCAGGACGCTCGCCCGGTTGTTAAGCCAAGAGCCGGAACACGCCATCGCGGCCGTTTCGCAGGTTTGGGGGGATGAAGTTGATCGATAAAAGCTCCCGCCACCAACCGCAAATCTTGAATCAAGTCCATATAGCAGGGATTGCCGGTAAACGTTTTGATATTACAATCCAGGACGGCCGCTTTGCCTCGATCGTCGAAACCGGCCCGCATCGTGCCGAGGCGGAGTCCCCGGGCCAGGATCTATGGATAAGCCCCGGGGTCATCGATTTGCACACCCATCTGGCCTGGACCGATTTTGACCATGCCGATCAATTGAAGCGAGACCCGCATGAGATTGAAGTGATGCAAGCGGAGGCTTTTGCAGCCACCCTTCGCACCGGGGTGACGACAGCGAGGGATGCCGGCGGCATCCGGCCCGGCACCGTACGGCATATCGTGCAGCACTATGGCCATCCTTTAAGGGTGCACGCCTGCAGCGATATGCTTGGGGCCGCCGATGCCCGCCGCGGCCTGGGGCACCTGGAGCTGCGGCTGCAGCAGATTTTTGACACCGGCGCGGGCTGGATTAAAATTATGGCCACGGGCGGCCTTGGAGCGCCAACGGAAAAGGTGCTCGATCCGACTTTTTCGGAAGAAGAATTCGCCTCCATCGTTCGCCATGCGCATGCTCATCACAAAAAAGTTTTGGTTCATACCTGGGGTGGAGTGACCATAGACTGGTCTATTGCTGCGGGGGTGGAATCTATAGAGCACGGTATGTTTTTGACGGAGGATCAGGCCGGCCGGCTTGCCGCGTCCGGCGTTGCCTTTGTCCCCACGACATCGATCTACCGCATTGCCGCCGACCCCAAAGGTGTGTTGGCTTTGAACCAGGCGATCTGCGACCGGGCAGCCCGGGCGGCCGAAGCCCATCCCAAGGCGATCGCATACGCCCAAAGGGCGGGAGTCCGGATCGGTTTCGGAACGGATTACGCCACCCCTCTGCTTCACGGACACAATCTTCAGGAATTGGATACTTTGATGGATTACGGATTGTCTTGGTCAGATGCGTGGCAGGCCGCCACAACAACCGCCGCCGATATTCTCGGCAGCGGCCGCGAATTGGGAAGGATCGCGGAAGGTTACCTGGCGGATGCGATCCTCTTCAACGCCGATCCTTATCAGGCGCGGAATGCGGAGCAACTGCGGAAGAGCATTGTTTCCGTAATAACCGGCGCCGCTTAACTGCAGCTTCCCGGTCTGGACGAGCGGTGGCCCGGGATTAACGGGGCATAAAAGGGCTCAACCTAAAAATCGGGGCTTGAAGACGGGCTATCGGAACAAAAGACCGCCAGAGCAATTTCCCTGGCGGTTCGCATTACCGGTTTTTTAATTTTTCGACTTCCATTTCGAGATCGGCGATCCGATGGTTAAGGAACCGGACATCCCCCCGAAGTTCGGACTCGTTTTCGTCCAGCTTTTGCTCAATCCGGACCAGATCGCCGTGCATATGATTCACGTCCAGGCATAACGCTTCAAGCTTGGCGTCGGTTTCTTCCTGCCGGTCGCGAATCGCGCTAGTGATTAGCCGCAGTTCTTCTTGTCCTGTCTTCAGCAGTTGGATTTCATCCTTCACTGAACGAATGTCATCCTTTACCGGCTGTTAGGACTCGTTTATGACGAATTGTAGCATTTCTTTTAGCTCCGCGTTGCTCATTGTACAAAACTCCTCATCGTGTTCCTCATCGGCGAGGGAGTTGCTTAATAACCCAATTATACTTTTCCGTCGGCCCTTTGAAAATAAAATTAGGACAAAACTTCACATTTTTCGCAAGAAATTGAACCGAAGCGAGGGACGATGAACATAAATTAAGTCTTAAGAGTGGCTCAAAACCGAGATCGGTGCTTGACAAAATAAATTATGATAGCGTTCGTGTCTTGGTATCCCTGCCTGCTGCTTTGCACGATTATCCCTCTTGTTCAGGGGGAGAGGGGGGGCGGTAATCATATCACGGCCCAATCATTTTTCCCGGTGTCTTGCCTCCAAATCCTCCCGTCAGCTCTGCTCCACTTCTCCTAAACCTCCTTCTGACAAACCTGCCTAACGATCTCGGAACATGTACGCTTCTCCAAACCTATTTTCTTCTCTTAAATTTATCTTCCTCTCTGCTACCGGATCAAACGGGATAATCGTGCAAAGCGTCCGGAAAGCGGATATTGATCTGCCGATATTTATTGTCATGATCGGTTACCGGCCCTCCCTGTCAAGCGCTGATTATTAGGTTGAGCCTTAAGAGTTATATCAAACTAGCTAACCTCGGACCTTCTTAATCTTTAGATAGTATGCGTACAGCCGGAAAATGCTGTCCTAGTCATTACCATTAGCAAATTAATAAAAGGCTTTTTTAGCGAATTGGCAACATTCTCCTCACTTCATACGTTATATAAATTGATGACTCACATTTAGCACAGGAGGGAATTTAAGGAGTATGAAGAAATGGAAATCAATCGCAGCAACCGCCGCAGCACTGTCGCTTATGTTTACCGCGGTCCCGATCCACGCCGAGGAACAGCTGTCCCAATCGGTGGAGCAAAACGGGCAAACCGCGCCGAACATCGATCAGGCCGTCTCGGATAAACTTACGGATGCGCTGAACAAGCTGGCTCCGAATTCGAAAATTACGTTTACCAGCGTAGACGAAAATCTTTGGGTCTTTGAGGGGACGCTGAGCGGGAAGACCGACGCAACTTTCAGCCAACTCTACAACCCCGAGAAAAACCGGGTGGAGTCCACGTCGATTATTTATAAGGCCGACGATATGGATAAAGTGATGGACAAAACTTTGAGTTCTCGTGTAACGTCCTTTCTGAAAACTTTTGACACCGACAAAAAATTCAAACCCGAAGCGCTCTGGCGGTCCTACTCCCCGTACCAAGAGGATAAACAGCTGCGCAATTACTGGGTATTTTTCGGCAATGCCCAAAACCTGTACATCGACTTGGACAATAACAATGCCATTAAAGCAAGTATTTCCTATTCTTTGAAGAGCGCCAATGCGAAGTCGAACAACAAAGCTTCCCGCGCCCTGAAAGCGTTGGGGATCAGCTCCACCAAACCTTTCAACTTCGTCACTCGCGAGAAGGAAGGGGATAAGAAGTTCATATGGAATTATCAGGACGACAACGACTTTAACCATGTTCTGATCGGGGCGAAGACCGGCAAAGTTTGGGAGGTTCTGAATATCACGGGAGAGGACTGGAACGATGAGAAGGATTTTGCCAAATCGTTTGCCAAACCGAAGCTGAGCAAGGCTAAAGCCCTGTCCGTGGCCAAACCGGCGGTTCAATCCATCTTTTCGATCAATCTGAAAGGCTACTCGGTAACGATCAAAGCTAACGAATATACGTTCACCAAAAAAGGAGCCCCCACGCTGGTCGGCAAAATCAACAAAAAAGGCAAATTTTATTCGTGGCAGCAAATCCCGGCGAACGGCGTTATGTCCTAAGCGGAATATTCGCGGCAAAGATTTAAAAACCGTCCGACTTCATCATCGGACGGTTTTTTGCGGTTGCGATTTTATACTCTAATATCCAAATGTTTGCCCAGGTTGGGATCCAGCTGGCTTTGCTCCAACATTTTCACCAGGTTCTGGCCTTGGATTTCGGCCTGGTTTTTGGCCATGCTCAGCACTTGGATGCCGACGGCTTGGGACAGTTTGGCTTGGCTCATAGCGGTTGACGCTGCTGCGATATCCATGTTCTCACCTCCTACCCGGTTTTATCGGCATCTATAAATCAATCGATTAGCTTTGGAATTGGCCATTTATAATTTAAGAGGAAGTTCAAAAAGTCATCTTTTGATCACGAAGCAGGTCAAGAAGCGGATTCGACATCGAATCTTGAATTCAGCCGGGCCTTCCGGTGCTCACGTACCCAAAACGTACGCTCCGCTCCTCAGTCCCTAGCTTCATCCAACCTTCTTGGTGCTGAAAAGCCGACTTTTTGAACACGTAATTTAAGGTAATTTTCAGCTTTCTGTAAGGTTCCTTTAAGCAAGGAATGATATATTTTAAATACTCCCTCTTCTTAATTGATATATATGAAGAAGCCGTCCCGAATAGGGGCGGCTTCTTCTTTTGCGGATCATGTTTATTTCAAATCTTCAATCGAATTGATATCGACGTAGCTTGGAACGACAAGCCCCGTTTTCACACCCGTCATGTTCGGGCCCAGGTCTTCCAACTGATCGCCGTACTTATCCCAGTAGTCCGCGTGGGTCAACGGCAGCCAAGCGGCCGCGGTCGCATCCACGTCGCCACCGGCAACCCCGGTCCACATCGGGCCAGCTTCGACCTGCAGCGCTTCTACCTTATAGCCAAGCTTGTTCTCAAGGATGTATTTCAGCAAATTCGTGCTGGAGATTTCCGAATCCCAAGCGACATAACTCAATTTGAGCTTATCGCCGTTCACCGGCGTCAAGCCCTGGGTCCAACCGTTCACGCGGTCCTCGTGGCTGTCCGCCCAAGCTTTGGCCGCTTCGGCCGGGTCCTGGCCGTCCTGGATCGCCGTCATCATTTCGCCCATTTCGTCCGAAGTCCATTCGAAACGGTCCAGGAATTCATAGGCGGTCGGCTGATCCTCTTTCAGGCCTTTGCGCGCCAGGGTGTGAATTTCTTCGGCTTCCCCGTACACTTTTTGCGGATCATCCAAATATTTCAGATCGTATTTGGCAAACATCCAGTGGGGCGTCCAGCCCGTAATGATAATCGGTTTTTCGGCTTTAACCGCTTTGTCCAGCATCGCGGTCATCGCCGCGCCGGAGCCTTCGATCAGCTTCCAATCGCTAAGTCCGTATTGTTCGATTGCGCTGGCCGTCGCTTTCATGATGCCCGCGCCGGGATCGATGCCGATGATTTCGTAGTTCACTTGTTTGCCGATGGAGCCGGCCGCCGCGTTTCCGCCGGCATTGCTTCCGGCACTGGTGCCGCCCGTTTGACCGCAGGCGGACAGCAGCAGCGTTCCGGCCAATCCTACCAGCATCATCAGGTTCCTCGTTTTTTTCATCTTAATCTCCCCTTTTTTTGGATTTCAACAAATTTTGCGTAAAGCGGTCCAGCACGATCGCGAGTACGACGACGGCCAGACCGGCTTCGAAGCCTTGACCGATTTTAAGCTGGGTCACGGCCCGGTAAACGGTGGCCCCGATTCCCTGCGCGCCGATCATGGACGCGATGACGACCATGGACAGCGACAGCATGATCGTTTGGTTCACCCCGGCCATCAGCGTCGGCATCGCCAAAGGCAGCTCGACCTTAAACAGCTTCTGCCAGGACGTGGAGCCGAAAGCGTTGGCCGCTTCGGTTAATTCGCCGGACACCTGCTTGATGCCCAGATAGGTTAGCCGAATTGTCGGCGGGATCGCAAAAATGACCGAGGCGATGACGCCGGGAACGACCCCCAGACTGAAAAAGGTAACGGCCGGCAGCAAATACACGAACGCCGGCATCGTCTGCATGAAATCAAGCAGCGGTGCGATGATCCGGTGGGTAACTTTGCTGTAGGCGCTCCAAATCCCGATCGGAATCCCCAGCAGGATCGAAATCAGCCCCGACGTGATGACAAGGCCAAGCGTGTTCATCGTTTCTTGCCAATAACCGAGGTTATCGATCAGCAGAAAACCGATCACCGTAAACAAGGCAAGCTTCCATTTGCCGATCAAATAAGCGAGAATGCCGATGATGGCGATAAACAGAAGCGGGTGAGGCAGCAAAAACAAACCGGCAAAGAAATTCACGATCGATTCGATCACCAGGGACAAGCCGTCGAAAAATCCTCCCAAATACGTGCTCATCCAATCGACGATCGACTCAATCCAGTCGGCTAGCGGCAACTTCGGAATCGAGTTCATGACCGGTCACCTCCTTCGTCTCATGATGAGTTTCTCCGGCAAGCGCGCCGAGCACGGCGCCGCGCACGATAACGCCAAGCAGGCGTTCCTGTTCGTCCACAACCGCCAGCGGCACTTTGGACGAGCTAGTGACCTCGAACAAATCGCTCAGCACGGTATCCGGCATAACCCGCGGACCGTCCTGAATCAGGATGTCGCTGAGCGAAGCTCCGGTTTTCGCCGCGGACGAGGCGTCCTCGGCGGTAATGACGCCGAGCAGGCGCTTGCTGCGGTCGATGACAAACAGGTTGGAGATTCCCCGTTCGCGCATCAGCTCCAGGGCCACCCGCGGCCCGCGGTCCGGGTAAATCGTCTCCGGACGCCGCATCACGCGCGCGGCGGTCAGCACTTTGGACAGATCGACGTCTTCGATGAACCGCTCGACGTAGCGGTCGGCCGGGTTCGTCAGCATTTCCTCCGGCGTTCCGATCTGCACCAGCGCGCCGTCCTTCATGAGCGCGATCCGGTCGCCGATGCGCAGCGCTTCGTCCAGATCGTGCGTAATAAAGACGATCGTTTTTTTCATTCTTTCCTGCAGCTCGAGCAGTTCGTCCTGCATGTCGCGGCGAATCAACGGATCCAGCGCGCTGAACGCTTCGTCCATCAGCAAAATCTCCGGGTCGTTGGCCAGCGCCCGGGCCAGACCGACCCGCTGCTGCATGCCGCCGCTAAGCTGCTCGGGATATTGATTTTCCCAGCCCTTCAGTCCGACGAGCTCCAGCGCCTGCATTGCTTTTTCCTTCCGATCGCTTTTGTTTACTTTTTGAACTTCAAGCCCGTATTCCACGTTTTGCAGCACCGTGCGGTGCGGGAACAAGGCGAATTTCTGGAACACCATGCCGATCGATTTTCTCCGCACTTCGCGAAGCTGCGATTTATTCATTTTCAGCAAGTCCTGTCCGTGCAGCAGAATTTCACCTGCCGTAGGTTCGATGAGCCGGTTCAGCATCCGCACAAGCGTCGATTTGCCGCTGCCGGACAGGCCCATGATGACGAAAATTTCCCCTTCGCGGATATCCAGGCTCACCTGGCCGACGCCAATCGTAATGCCTTTCTCTTTAAGCAGGCGTTCTTTCGTATAACCTTGCTTCAGCAAAGGTATGCCCTGCTCCGCGTGCGGGCCAAACAATTTGCTTACTTCATGGACACGCAATATTTCCTTACTCATATATTCACTCCTCTTCTTAACAACTTTGCCCTCCGATGCCTGACTTCGCTGCAGCAAAAAGCAAGGCGAAGCGGTCAGCATCGCATCAACCTATGTATAACAGTCTAACAGGTAAAACAAACATATATCAAAGCTCAAATCCGTACGTAAGGAACGTACAGAAAAAACTGAACGTAACGAATCTACGGATAACTCTCGTATGCTCCCATATCCTGCCGAAGTCGCTTCTTTACATTTCGGCAGGCTTTCCTTAAGATAGAATAAGCGTTAGACTACGCAGTGTTAGATGGCGCCAACACCATAGAATCATGGTTCGCAATGAATAGGAGGTTGCAAGCATGAGCTTGGACCAGCTCACGGAAGAACAGCATGCGTCATTAATGAAGGTACGCAAGCGTGTTATAGAAGCGATTGGCAGAAATATGGACTTATATGGCATTTCTCTATCAACGGGCCATTTGTACGGGCTGCTTTTTTTTGCGGATAAGCCGATGACCCTGGATGAGATGGGCGTCGAAATGAGTATGAGCAAGACCAGCATGAGCACGGGCGTGCGAACGCTGCTTGATCTCAAAATGGTGAATAAAGTATGGGAGAAAGGCTCGCGCAAGGACTTATATGAAGTCGAATACGATTGGTATCAGACGTTTACGGACTTTTTTGCCATTAAATGGAGAAAAGCCGTGGAAGGCAACATTCTGGTGCTGCGCCGTTCCCTGGATGAATTGAACCGCTGTCTGGCGAGCGAGCCGGAAGGACCGCTTCGCAAGGTGCTGGAGGAAGATGCTCGCAAAATGAGGGAAGCGGTAAAATATTACGAGTGGCTGGACCGTTTGATCGATACGATGGAAAGCGGGGACATCTACCAGCTCGTACCTAAACCTGAATAATACGCGCCTTATTGTAAAAAAACGCTTATTCCCGGCCTGTAGATAGGCCGAAGGGAATAAGCGTTTTTAATATACCCCGATGTTGTCCAGCATGATTTTGGCCGGGCCGCCATTCAAGCGGAAGGCCAGGCGGGTAATGCCGGGCGACGGGTCAAAGCCCGGCTTCGCCGCGGCGAAGGCCGCTAACGGCAGGCGGCAGGTTTGGAATACCGCTTCGGTCGGATGCTTGTATTTGCCTTCCGACAGGTTCCGCTCCAGCCACGGATGAATTGTGAAAGTGGTCTCCGGAAGCGGAGCCCTGTCCATAAATGCGGACAATGGCAGGACGGCGGATGTGCCATGGCCGTCGGTCAGCTCTACGCTGATCTCCGCAGAAGCGGCCGCATCGGCAGCCCCCGAATCGTTTGGTTCAAGTTCATGGTTTAAGGCCGCCAATGAAAAGGACAACCATTCGGGAGCGGACCCGCCCGGCCCGGGAACGGGGGCGCCTTGCTCCCATTGCAGAGCGTAAACGGAGCCGGCGCCGCCCCTTGCCGCGCTTTCGCTGCGCTCCAGCACGATGCCGCGGGTCGGTTTGCTGACGTTGTGCCGGTTTTTGGCGTTTTGCTCCGTCCAGATGAGGCCGCTGGCCTCCGCTTTTCCGCCGCCGGGAATCGACGCCCTGTTTGTGTCCTCGTCAAAGCGGGCCCATGGGATAAATGATCCGCTCTCAAACCGGTTATAATAGTCCGTATCCGGCAGCCAGGACATTCCGGCGCGATAGTCCTGAAACAAGGCAAGGTATGACTCTTGCTCCTGTTGTTCCTGCTCCTGCCGCTGCAGCGTTTCCTCCAAAAATGCGGAAATGTACACCTTCGCGATTTCCCGCTGCTCGTCGGGAGCCAGCATGCCGCTTCGGCTAAGCAGGATGCCTTTCGGATAACTGACATCGCTGGCCCCCCAGCTGCTGTTAAACTGGCTGTGGTTGGCGTCGGCGATATAGAGCGAAGCTTTGAATTTGTCCGACCCGCGGGAAAACGTGGTCCTCATGTACTGGCGGTCGCCGTCGAAATCGTTGACATCGCCGTCCCGGGCGCCCTGCAGCGTCAAGTAGCTGACGTCCCGCAGCCTGGTGTATTTGTTGTCCACCTTTTTGTCGGTGGGGGCAATGGCAACCGCGGCTTGAATCCGGAACGAGTCCAGGCTTTGCAGCGACGCGTCGGAACCGAACCAATTCCGGTAATCGGCGGCCATGGCGGCCGCTTGCCCTCCGCGCGAATGGCCGATCAGGGCGATTTGTCCGAAGTCGATTTTCCCGTATAACGGATTGCCCGGCTCGGCGGCAAACTCTCCGATTTGCTGCAAATGCTTCAGCAGCATCCAGGCGCGCACCTTCATATCATTGTCGGGAATCCCCGACCATGCCGAATAGTTCAAAAAGTTTTCGTCCACCGAAACGGCCACATATCCCCGGCTGGCCAAAAGCTCGCCCAAATAAGCGTATCCCCCGTCGGAAAAGTCCTCCATCAAATGGTTGCCGTGAACGATCAGAACGAGCGAATAGGGGCCGGCGTACCCCGAATTTCCTTTGCCCGCATCCGGCATCCATACCCGGCCGTTGACGGGAAGCGCGCGCTGGTCATAACCCCAAAACCAGGTGCGGAGCCTCGGCCAGTTTTTAATGTAAGCGGAGGCGTCAACGGATGCGGACCGCAGATCCGTCTCTTTCCCGAATTCCGGCTGCCAGCGGTCTTTACCGCTCCCATAATATAATGTAGAAACTCGATAAGGTCCCGGATTGGCCGGATTATCGGCCGGTTCGAAAGCGCCGGAAGCGGTAAGGGAAGCCGGCATAAGATCGGTTTGCGGCGAAACCTCCGGCCAGACGGCGGCGGTAAGTCCAAACAGCGCAAGCGCCGCAAGCAGGCCGGTTTTGGCGCGAAGCGGGACACGCAGGCGGACGATCCATGCGGCAATCAAGCCGGCGATGGCTCCGGCCAGCGTCGCCGCGCCGGATATTACCGCCGCAGCGGCAAGAGGCACATCATTATAATAGAAGATGAAAAAAATGACGATCAGATCATACAACACGGTTCCCGCAAACAGGCGGGGGACCGGTATTCCGATCAGCGCCAGCAGGGCCGCGGCCGCGTGCGCGGCGGCGAACATTCCCATCGTCCCCGTCAATACGAACAGCAGCATGTCGAAGGCGGACCCGAGGCCTGTAGGCATGCCCAAAGCCAGCAGCATAAAAGCCAACATACCCGCGCCCCATGGACCGGCTGCGGCAAAACGCCAATAGGCGGTATCGTACCGGTAAGCGCCTTGAATCCGGCGGATCAGCCGGTAACGCAGCGTCGGTTTCTGCAGAACAAGTTCGGTTAGTACCTGTAGTTCCATAATTCCCCCAAACCGGTTTAGACTTCTGACGTTATTGTAACATGCCGGGCATGGACGGAGGAACAGGGGCAAACTGTCTTTCGCTTAGGTTCGCAGGTTAACGGCGTTCTAGCGGCCGCGGCCGGCGCCGGAGCGAAACCGTACCGCCGACCAGACGATCAGCAGGGTCAGCACGGCGAGACAGACCGATATGCTGATCCGGTTTTGCGCGTCAAACAAAAACATCAGGGCGATGACCGATAAGCAGATAATCGTTAAGATCGTAATATAGGGATATCCCCAGACTTTAAAGCCCGGCGTTCCCGGATAGGATTTGCGCAGCTTAAGCTGGGACAAGCAGATCGTAATCCAAACGAGCACCACGACGAAACCCGGCACGGCCATCAGCAGGCGAAATAAGCCGGCTTGATTCAAATAGGCGACCAGCGAACCGAGGATCAGCACGCTGCCGCAGAGCTTCAGGCTGTTGACCGGAACCCCTTGGGCCGAAATTCGGGCGAGTAAAGCCGGAGCTTCGCCGCCCGCCGCCATGGAGTGGAGCATGCGGGTAGCGCCGTAAATGCCGGAATTGGCGGCCGACAAAACGGCCGTAATCAGGATGAAATTCATCAGGTGCGCCGAGCCCTGCAAACCGGCGGATGCCAGCACCTGGACGAACGGGCTGGTCTGTTCGTTCAGGCTGTTCCACGGGACCAGTCCGCAGATGATGAGAATCGGCAGCGTATAAAACAGGACGACGCGCAAAATAAAGCTTTTGACGACCCGGGGCAGCACCTTTTCGGCATTTTGCGCTTCCGATAACGTCAGCCCGATCAGCTCGGAGCCGCCGTAAGAGAACATGACGACCAGCAGGGCCGAGAAAATGGCGGTCCAGCCGTGAGGGAAAAAGCCGCCGTAAGCGGTGTAGTTGTACGGGAACGGTGCCCCGTCCCCGGGAATCCAGCCGAACAGGATGGCCGCGCCCAGCACGATGAACACCACGATCATGGCGATTTTGATGCCGGCGAGCCAAAATTCGAATTCCCCGTATCCGCCGACGCTCATCGTGTTGACGGCCAGGATGAAGGCCGCGCTGGCCAGGCTCAAAACCCAGAGCGGCACGCCCGGGAGCCAAAACTGCAGGAAGCTGCCGGCGGCGATGACCTCGATGACGCAGACGGCCAGCCACATAAAGCAATACAGCCAGCCGATGATAAAAGATACCCGTTCCCCGAACGCTTGGCGGATGAAGTCTTTCATATTCCGGCCCGGATAAACGGTGGCCATTTCGGCGATCGCCCCCATCACGACAAGCAGCAGCAAGCCGGCGAAAACGTAGGAAAAAATGACGCCTGGACCGGCCAGGCTTACCGTTTCCGCGCTGCCTTTGAAAATGCCGGTGCCGATCACGCCGCCCATCGCCATAAAACTGATATGGCGCGGCAGCAATTTTTTTTGCAAAGTGGTTTGGTTGTTGGATTTCATAACGCTAAAGGCCCCCTGAAAAGGATGTTGGTCGTAAATGGATATTTACTAATCTTACTGCAAAATGGCGGAGATAGGAAATGACAAACCTCGTCTTTTGTCTTGACAAATATTTTACAGCCGGGGTTTAATAGGTAAATAGTTTTCGCATAAATGTGAACAAAGAAAGGCGAACTCCATGAATACGCATCTCAAAAACATTCATCCTTTATCCTGGACTATTATTGTTGGCACGATCTTTGGCCGGATGGCCACATCCATGAGCATTCCGTTCTTGTCCATTTATTTGATCAAATCGATGGGCGCGACCGCCTCGGAAACCGGGATCGTCGTCGCCGTCAGTTCGCTGATCGGCGTGTTCGCCAGCTTTTACGGAGGATACATCTCGGACGTCATTGGACGAAAAAGAGTGCTGTATATATCCATTTTCGGCTGGGCGCTCGTGTTCGTCGGCTTTGCTTTGGCGGACAAGGTATGGGTATTTTTCGTCATGAACGCGCTCAACGGGCTGTGCCGGGCGATGTTCGAGCCGACCTCGCGGGCGCTGCTGGCCGACATTACGACGCAGGAGAGCAAGATACTCGTATTTAACCTTCGTTACGCGGCGATCAATCTGGGCGTGGTCATCGGGCCGATTCTCGGCATGCAGCTCGGCGCTTCGGAATCGGGCATCGCTTTTTATTTTGCCGGCCTCGTCTATTTCCTGTACGGCATCGTGCTGCTGATCCAGTTCATGGCCCATAAAAATATCGGCACCGCCGAACGGGGGGCCGGCGAGCGCCTGACATTAAAAGGGGCCCTGCAGGTGACCGGCCGGGATCGGACGTTTGTGTACGTACTGATCGGGATGATCTTTTGCGTGCTGGGCTACGGCCATTTCGACTCCACGTTGGCGCAGTATATGGAAATGAGCCCGGATATCGAAAACGGGGCCAAGTGGTTCAGCTATATGCTGTCGCTCAATGCGATCGTCGTATTGGCCGTGCAGTTTCCGCTCGTCCGGTTGGCCAGCCGTTTTTCGCCGATCGTCCCGATCATCGCCGGCAATTTGTTCGTTTCTTGCAGTTTGCTTCTGTTCGGATCGTTCCATACGATTTGGGCGTTTATCCTCGGGGTCGTTATCTTTACGATCGGGGAAGTGCTGATGTTTACGATGACGGATGTGCTGGTCGACCGGATCGCCAAGCCGGAGCTGCGCGGCACTTATTTCGGCGTTTTCGGGTTCAACAACCTGGGGAACACGCTGGCCCCGCTGCTCGGCGGATTTTTGCTGGATTCGCTGGGCGCCGGGGCGGCGCTGCCCATTTTCGCGATCCTTGCCTTGACGACCGCCTGCGGCGTGCCGTTTCTGCTGTTGGCCAACCGCCATTCGGGGGACGGCAGGCCGGCCAAAGCGGCCGAAGCCGCCGAGGCTGCGGCGCAAAGCTAAGACGGCGCTGGCCACGGCCAGCTCGGCTAAGAGCTCCGTTGCTATACGGCAACGTGTGACTATGTTTCGCCCCGGTGCCTTTTGTAATACTGCGTTGGCGAGACGCCGGCGTATTTTTTGAACAGCTTGCTGAAATGATACGGATCGTCCAGCCCTGTCAAATACCCGATTTCGCCGAAGCTGAGATGGGTCGCCTCGATCAGTTCCTTGGCATGGTTAATGCGGATCAGGTTCACGTAGCGCATGATGCTGTGCCCGGTGAACTTGCTGAAAACCCGGTTGATATAGTCGTAGTTGCAGTCGAATTCCTGCTCGATGTCCGAGCTGGTTATTTTGCCGGCATAGTTTTGGTGGATATAATCGAGCAGGGCATGCACTTTGATGAACGATTTGGAGTTGTTTCTAGGGTCCGCCTGCAGCGCGTTCATAAAATGCTCCCGGGACACCTCGATCAGCCATTCGGTCAGCTTCAGCGCGGTCAGCCCCCGGTTGAAATATTTGCGTCTGTACAGCTGCAGCATGTCGTTCATCGCATGGAAGGACAGCGGCTGGCTGTTTTTGGACAAGGTGTAGGCTTTGGGAAAATAACAAAGCGGGCTGCCCGGCCCCGACTGCTCGGCGCCTTCCTCCACGATCAAATGCCGGGCCAGCGTGAGCAGATCGGGAATCTCGACGGACTTCATGTCCGGATGCTCAAAATGAATGTAATAATAGTCGCAGGCGCGTTTTTCGATCCCCTCGTGCTCCAAGTCCGGTTCAAGGATGAACACATCCCCTTTTTTCAATATATATGGAACCCCGTTCTCCCGGATATGCAATTCCCCGCTTTTAATAAAGTACAAAATATGCTCATTGATCGTTCTTTTAAAATGAATCCACGGATTCGGGTAAGAAACGAACCCCATCAGTTTGATTTTGGGCATCACCTCGATGTTGATGGCAAGCATACGGATATCCCCCTTGGGCAAAATGAAAAAGTCGTTTTTGTACAAAAAGAGTATGTGTTAGGCATTCCCGTTCATTCTATCACAGCCTATACTGGAGTAGAAATTGAAAGCGATTTTGTGTGAAGAGGCGAGGCAGCATGGGAAAGTTGAAAATCGGCGTGATCGGTTTGGGCGGAATTGCGGGGGCTCACATCGCCGGTATTTTGGCCAGCCCGGACGCGGAAGTATGGTCCATTTGCGATGCCAATAAGGAGGCTCTGGCGAAGCGGGGAGAAGAGCTGAATATTCCCGCAGCGCGGAGATATGAAAGTTACTTGCGGCTGCTTGACGACCCCGAGCTGGATGCCGTGACGATCGCCACGCCGAACCAAAGCCACTTTGCGATCGCCCGGGAGGCGATCCGGCAGCGCAAGCCGTTTGCCCTGGAGAAGCCGGTATCCCTTGATACGCGCGAGGCGGCCGAATTGCGCGACGCAATCGCGGCCGCGCCGCTGCCCCACATGGTATGTTTCAGCTACCGCTACAAAAAAGCGGTCAGATATGCCAAGGCGCTGCTCAGCCAGGGGCGTTTGGGCGTAATTAAACATGTGTACAGCCAGTATCTCCAAGGCTGGGGGCTGGACGAACGCATCCCGCTGGTCTGGAGATTCCGCAAAGATCTGGCCGGCTCCGGAGCGCTGGGCGATCTGGGCTCGCATATCCTTGATCTGCAGCGCCTCCTGGTCGGCAACGTCGAGCGGGCGATCGCCGACGCGGACACGATCGTGAAAGAGCGCGCTTTGCTGGACGGCGAAGGCAAAGGCGAGGTCGATGTCGACGACTTCTGCCATGTGCTGGCCCGGCTCAGCGGCGGCGTTTCCGCGACGATGGCGATCTCTAGGTTCGCTTACGGGCGGGGCAATTACCAGCGGATGGAGATTTACGGCAGCGCCGGGGCGCTCGTTTACGATTTGGAGGAAGAGGATGCCCTTTATGTCCGCTTCGACGAAGACGGAGACAAAGATTTCCGCAAAGTCGACATCCCGGATTCCTATCAGGCCGGTCAGATTCAGTCGTTTATCAACCTCGTTCTGGGCAAGGGCGACGGATTTGACGCCACGCTGGAAGACGGTTATATGAACCAACGAACGATCGACTCCATCATCGCTTCGTTTACGGAAGAGAAATGGATCACTATTCAGCAGGAGGATGTTTGGCATGTCAACCATTAAGGTAACGGTATGGAACGAGTTTCGTCACGAGAAACTTAGTGATCAGGTCAAAGCGATTTATCCCGAAGGCATTCATATGGCGATCGCGGGTTATTTGAAGAACAATGAAGATTACGAGGTGAAGACGGCCGTCCTTGACGATCCGGAGCATGGACTGACCGATGATGTGCTGGATCAAACGGACGTGTTGATTTGGTGGGGGCATGTGGCCCATGATGAAGTCAGCGACGAAGTGGTGGAAAAGGTGCGGCAAAAAGTGCTCGGCGGGATGGGGCTGATCGTGCTCCATTCCGGACACGCTTCGAAAATATTCCGGAAGCTGATGGGAACGAACACGGAATTGCTGAAATGGCGCGAAGACGGGAAGAAGGAACGGATTTGGGTGATCGAGCCGGGTCATCCGATCGCCCGCGGCCTCGGGGAATACATCGAAATCCCGAACGAAGAAATGTACGGGGAGCGGTTTGAAATCCCGGCGCCGGACGAGCTTGTCTTCATCTCCTGGTTTGAGGGCGGAGAAGTGTTCCGCAGCGGCTGCTGCTACCGCAGGGGGCAGGGAAAGATCTTCTATTTCAGACCGGGCCATGAAACGTTCCCGATCTATCATCAGCCAGAAGTGCTCAAAGTGATTTCGAACGCGGTGGATTGGGCCGCTCCGGTTCAAGGACCGACGCCGGTTTACGGGAACACCGCGCCGCTGGAGAACATCTAAGCATAGACTTGCGAAAAGCAGAAAAGCCAACCGCCTTCGTGCCAATGCGGTTGGCTTTTCTTTTCATAACGCGATTGAAGTTGAATGCTTATTTTAACGCTCCGATTGCTGTTGGCCTTGGCCGAATGCCGCTTTGGCATCTTCCGCCATTTCTTTGGCAAACTCTTCTCTTTCCTTGCTCGGAACCGGCATTTTGTTGAACTCGTCTCTTTGCACTTCATATTTGCTAGGACCTTGAGACTTTTTCTCCATACTGCTACCCTCCTTCGAGCTCCCGATAAGTCAACAGTAGGGTGCGTTGGCATGATGGGTTTTATGCATGGTAAAAGCGTTTCGGCTTAGGCCCTTGATTATTTTTTGAGTTGTTTCGGCCAAATGAAATATGTGACGGTAATGACCAAATCCACACACAGTACAACACCCCACACTCGCAGCACCCCAAGCAAAGCTTCGGTCCGGCTGGAATCGTTGATGAAATAAATCATCCCGGCGAGCAGCAGACCTCCGATCAGAAACGCGAGGATGTGACGGATAAATCCTTTCAATTCATGTTTGGCATGGTCCATGCCGTAACGCTTTTCCGGCTTGGCGGCTTCCTCTTTGGCCACGTAGTAGCGGAACTTGGCGTCGGCCCAGTCTATCATGCTTTTTCCGCAGGCGATCGATACCCCGATATATACGGCGGCAAGCGCATGGGCCGTCGTGGCCGTTGCCCCGTTGTACAGGTCGACGCCGGTAATGACGAACAGGATCAGGTCGATGACCGGAGTCAGAGCAAGCAAGGCCAACCCCAGCTTGGGTCTTTTCCATAAATAACGAACGATTAATCCTGCGGCAATGACCACCCAAAAGGCGATTTCGCAGGCGACGATTGTCCAGGCCACCGTGTTCATGCGTGTTTTCCCTCCTGCAATTTGCAAAGTCTTGAAGTATTGTAGCATCCTTATTTATTTAATACAACTGTATTTAATAAATTGTATTGTTGGCCCAGGGCTGGTAAACTGAAGATATGCCAAAACAAGTAGATCATGATCAAAGAAAACAAACGATCGCCGAAGCGACGTGGCGGGTTATTTTGCAGCAGGGGATGGAAGGGGCGTCGGTGCGCAATATCGCCAAGGAGGCGGGGATGTCGGCCGGCGCGCTGCGCCATGATTTTTCCTCGCAGGAGGAACTGCTTCGCTATGCCATGAATTTGGTGAAGGAGAAGGCGGCGGCCCGGATTAACGAGATCGCTGAGCTGGACCTGCCGCCGAAGAAGAAAGTGCTGAGATTATTGCTGGAGATCGTGCCGACCCGCGAGGAAACCAGGGCGGAAATGGAGGTGTGGCTGGCGTTTACGTCCTATTTCCGGCACAAGCAGCCCGGCTTTGACGCGCAGCATGACGGGATACATCAAATGATGCGGCAGATCATCGCTTATTTGGGTGAGCAGGGGCTGCTGAATGCGGGAGCGGATCAAGAGCTGGAGGCGGAGCGGTTGTACGCCCTGATCGACGGCATCGCGCTCCATGCGCTGCTCGATCCGCAGCGGCTGGGCGCGGACAAGATCAGCCGCATCCTGGTGCATCACCTGGACTCGATAATGAATGTGGCCGAGAAGTAGGCGGACTGGGCGGGAGCCGTTACGCCGCTACGGCTTATGCCCGCGGGCCTGAGCTATTTGTTTTTCCGCGACAAATTCAGCAGGGACAAGCCGAAAAACAAAACTGTAGTCCCGAGCAAAATGACGATGCTTAGCCAGTTCTCCACCGTGTAGCCGCCGAATTGATACACCACGCCCATGCGCCGCGTGAACTCCGCCTCCATTCCGGCCGGCGCTCCGGCGAAGGAGATCGCCAGCGGCCGCTCCAGCATTACGCTGCGAATGAGCATGCCGGCGTGCGATACGGGAAATGCCTTGATGACCCATTGCACCGCTTCCGGCAGGCTGCCCATCGGGTACGTAAATGCCGGTCAGGAAGCCGCTCAGCGTTCCGATCACCGTGCTGGCCGCCGAGAAGGCGTTTTGGCTGCGCAAAAACGTGGTGAGGAAAAATACGATCGAGCTGCTGGACAGCTTCATGATGTTCAAAATGCAGCTTTTGCTGATCCGCACAAAATCGGCCCGGGCGAATTGCTGCTCCAGCTCGTAAAGCCGCAGACTGCATTCATAAACGTCCTTCTCGCAATAAGCGAACGTTTTGTCGTCGATGGACTCGAAATAGTAGATGTCCTCGGGCCGCAGCGGATAGGTTGCGCCGTCCTTTTTTCCCGTGATGGAAAAGCCGTAAAGGCGAATTTGCGCGATCAGCTTCTCCAATTCGGCGTCGATCAGCCTGCATTTGATGGTGATTTCCACGTCCTCATGGTCAAGCGATTGGTCGATAATCAATTTCAAAGGGTTCACTCCCCGGTATCCTTATCTATTGGTGAGTTAACCATATCACGGCGATTTTTACGGAAGCAATACCGCCGCAGGCAAGCTGCACGCTGAAAGGGGTAAGATGCGTGAGCGAGTTCGCCTGTTCGGCGGGGTAAGGCTTGCGCCATCTTGCAATTTCGGGCGGGGCCCAATGCATCCGCCTGCTTGGCCAACGTTGGCCGAGCCGGAGCTAGTCTGCATAATCGGCCAAGTTCCCTCATAGACATGTATCAGTTTAGGAAATCAAACTGCAGAGGGGATGATCTCATGCGCCGTTTCTCATGGTTGGGGATGCTGACCATCGTGCTGGCTTTAAGCGTTGTGCTGGCTGCATGCGGGAAAAAGGACGCTGACGGCGTCGTCAAGGATTTGGACAAAGTGGTCGCCGGATTAAAGAGTTATCAAGGTTCAGGTACGATGACGCTTTATACCGGCGACAAGCCGCAGGAGTATAAGGTGGAGGTGTGGTATCAGAACCCGTCGTTCTACCGGATCGCGCTGACGAATGCGCAGAAGGATATCACGCAAATCGTGCTCCGCAACGAGCAGGGCGTTTACGTGCTCACGCCAAGCCTGAACAAGAGCTTCCGCTTCCAGAGCGATTGGCCGGAAAACCAAGGCCAGGTTTATCTGTATCAGACGCTGGCCCGCAGCATTTTGACCGACGGCTCGAGGCAGTTCGAAACCGACAAGGACAGCTATATTTTTGAAGTGGCCGCCAACTACAACACCCATGCGCTCGTACGGCAAAAAATCTGGCTGGCCAAAGACAACTATGCGCCGAAACAAGTTCAGGTCTCCGATGCCGAAGCCAAAGTTGTTGTCGAAGTGAAATTCGACAAATTTGATTTTGATGCGAAGTTCAACGACAAATCGTTCGACATGCAGCACAACCTCGACGCGGCGGCACAGGACGCCCAAGGGACGCTGCTGGAGGTCGATGAGAATGGGATGCTCGTCGAGAAGCCGGTCTCGGAACAAGCGGACGGAACCGGAACCGCATCCGCCGGCGGAGCCAGTGCGGAGCAGCCGTCGAGTCCGGCTCTGTCGGAACCGTTCGGCGTCATTATTCCCACCTATTTGCCGGACGGCGTGGAGTACAAGGACGATAAAGTTGTGGAAGGCAGCGAGCGTATCACCGTGCTTCAGCGTTATGACGGTACATATCAGTTTACGCTGTCGGAGACGCGTTCCCCGGACCGCACCGCCTCGCTGGTGCCCGGCGAACTGGTCGACATGGGCTTTACCTGGGGCTTCTTGACCGGCGAGGAGCTGCAAACCTTGACCTGGACCGTGGACGGTTTGGAGTTCCGGATCACAAGCGAAAACCTGCCTGTCCATGAAATGGTTAAAGTCGCCGCTTCTATGCAGGATCAAACGGGTAAATAATGATATGAACAGGCGGATTACGGCTGTTCCGGCTATCGTGACCGAGTTGGCCGGGCCCGTCTTTTCGCCTGCTTTTGTTTGGCCGCCTTCACTTGCCTTAAAATGGGTGCTTCTGCAGAATTGACAGCCGCCCCCCTGACCATTACGATTAGTGTAATGCTCAGGATGTTTTTGGACTTTCAATCTTTAGAGAAGGTGACCTAGAAGTGCAAGTGAAGTATCGACCTACCCATGCAGAAATTGATTTGGACGCGCTTGAAGCGAATTTCTTGGCGCTGCGGAGAAGATTGCCCGCAGACATGAAATTGCTTGCTTGTGTAAAAGCTAATGCTTATGGACACGGTGCCGTGCCTGTGGCGAAAGAATTGGAAAGGATCGGCGCGGATTATCTCAGCGTCGCGTTTTTGGATGAGGCGCTTGAACTCCGGAGCGCCGGGATCAAGCTTCCGATTCTCGTATTGGGGTATACGCCCCCGCATGGCGTCCGTACCGCTTGGGAGCACGACATCACGCTGAACGTGTTCAGCGAAGAGGTGCTGGAGGAAATCGCTACGCTTGATCCGGCGGAATTCCCGCATAAGCTGAAAGTCCATGTCAAAATCGACTCCGGGATGGGGCGTTTGGGCCTGCTGCCGGGAGATGGTGCGGTTGCCTTCGTACGCAAGGCCTTGCAGATTCCGCAGGTGGAAGTGGAGGGGTTGTTCACCCATTTCGCCACGGCGGACGATGCGGACAAAAGCTATACATTGGAACAGTTCAGCCGGTTTCAGGGAGTGGTAAACGCGCTGCGGGAGCATGAAATTGAGATCCCGATCATACATACGGGTAATAGCGCGATCTCCATCGACTTGCCGGAATTGTCGCTCCGGATGGCAAGAATCGGCATCGCTTTATACGGTCTTTATCCGTCCGATGAAGTGCGGAAGGACGAGGTGCAGCTCACCCCGGTGCTGTCGCTCAAAACGCGGTTGGTTTGGGTGAAAACGCTGCCCCCTCATTCCGCGGTCAGCTATGGGGCGAGATACGTAACCCGGCGGGAGGAGCTGATCGGCACCCTGCCGATCGGTTACGCGGACGGGTATTCCCGGATGCTGAGCGGCAAGGCGCAAGTACTGATACGCGGGCGCCGCGTCCCTGTGGTCGGAACGATTTGCATGGACCAATGTATGGTTTCGCTTCAAACTTTGGCTGATGAAGCCGAAGTAATTCAAGCCGGCGAGGAGGTTGTGCTCATCGGTCAGCAGTCCGGCGAGGAAATTAGCGCCGGCGAGCTGGCTTCCGCACTTGGAACCATTCATTACGAAGTGGTGTGTATGCTTGCTCACCGTGTACCCCGGGTATACAAACGCAAGGGTCAGCCTGACGTGTTGATCAATCCGCTGCTGTAAACATTCGTTTCCGCAGACAAAATTCAACAAAACTTTTCGCCCGCATGAAGGATTTTGTGCCAGGTCCATCGAAATAGCAAATAGATGGAAGTTGTTCAGGTATGTACGGCATTGTCATTTTTGTTTATAATGAAATGCAGCATACTTGATATACCAATGGCATATATTTTTGTATAAATTCCCTTGAATAATGCTATACTGATGACAGGGAATCAGGGTCGACAAGGTTTTGGGGGTGGAAGTTAAGGATGGCCAATATGCACAACACCAAAAGAATCATGATCAGTTTGCCGGATCATCTTTTGCAGGAAGTGGATGGGATCGTTGCGATGGAAAATTCCAACCGCAGCGAGTTGATCAGACAGGCCATGAAGCTGTATCTGAACGAACGCAAGAAGCGGTTCATTCGCGAATCGATGCAGCGCGGGTATATGGAGATGGCTAAAATCAATTTGTCCATGGCCTCGGAAGCATTCCATGCGGAGGAAGATGCAGACATCACTCTGGACCGCCTAGTAAGCGGGGTGTAAACATTGATCGTAAAGCGCGGCGACGTTTTTTTTGCAGACCTCTCTCCTGTCGTTGGATCAGAGCAGGGCGGGGTAAGACCTGTGCTTATCATCCAGAATGATATCGGCAATCGATTTAGCCCTACGGCCATTGTTGCCGCTATTACGGCACAAATCCAAAAAGCAAAGCTGCCGACCCATGTGGAGATCGATGCGGCTACGCACGGATTTGACAGGGATTCCGTGATTTTGCTGGAACAGATACGTACGATCGACAAACAACGACTTACCGATAAAATTACCCATTTGGACGAAGAGACGATGAAAAAAGTTAACGATTCGCTGCTGATTAGTCTCGGTTTGATCGATTTTTGATATGTGCGCGCGAGTTTGATGCGCGGACAGACGCTCCGGAGTGTTTCCGGGGCGTTTTTTGTGTTGGTTTAGAAGCAAACCTGAATCGGAGCTTAATATTTTCTGAAAGGATTATCCACAAACAGAAAAACGGGAAAATATTCATGGCATCATTCCCAAAGATCAAGTACAATAATTATAAGGAAAAATCTAGGGAGGACCGCTTTACATGGATCAACATCCGTCTGACACATCTTATCCGTACGCATCATTCAACAGCAATTACCCGCCAGGCCAGCCGCCGCTGCCAGCCAAAACGAACGGCAAATCGATCGCTTCGCTGGTGCTTGGCATACTGTCGATCGTTATACCTTACATCGGCTTTATTTTGGGCATTGTCGCTATCGTATTTTCCACATTGGCATTCAAGGAACTTAAAAAGACGAATGAACAAGGGAAAGGCTTAACCGTAGCGGGACTCGTCTGCGGCATTATCGGAACGGCATTATACGGAATTATCCTGCTGTTCATTGTTATCTTTATCATTGCGTACGCGGCAACGCCGGACTTGTACACGAACTTTTAGGATGAATGTAAGAGAGGGAGAGAGCATCGGTGCCTTAGGGCCCGGTGTTTTTTCGTCATTATAGGCACACTGCCAGCGTTTTGAGAGGTCGGGAGATTGACGGTAAAAAAGGGCCCTATTTTCATCAAAAAAGGAGCTAAGCGAAGATAGAGGAATTTTTTACACCTATTTCCTGCAACGAGGCTGCCCCAACCCCGTTCCTATTCCTTCTCCATAACACGTCAATGGACCGCGGTATAATCGCGGGGAAAAACTACCGCTAATTGCGGTCTGTCTGCTTTGAATTTTACGTTGATGGATGTTTTACTTATAATAGAAACAATCGCTATTTTTTATGAAAGAGGGATCCACATTGTCGCAATCGGAATCGAACGGAACCGCCGGACAGCAAGTCATGGATGCAGGGGAACAGGAACGGATTGCCGGGCAAATCGCCAAGGAGCTAAGCTTGTCCTTGAAGCAGGTGCGCACGACGATCGGGCTGCTTGACGAAGGCAACACGATCCCCTTTATCGCCCGTTACCGCAAGGAGATGACGGGGGAGCTGGATGAGAATCAGCTTCGCAGTATCGAGGAACGCACGCAGTATCTCCGCAATCTGGAGGAACGGAAAAAGGAAGTCGTCCGAATCATCGACGAGCAGGGAAAACTGACGGACGAGCTGGCGGCGGCGATCGCCCGGGCGGTGAAGCTGCAGGAAGTGGAGGACCTGTATCGCCCTTACCGGCAAAAACGCAAGACACGGGCCAGCGTTGCCAAGGAGAAAGGGCTGGAGCCGCTGGCCGAATGGCTAATGTCCCAGCCGAAGCAGGGAGAGCCGCTGGCGGAAGCGGCCAAATACGTGAACGCCGAAGCGGAGCACCCCGTGGAGACGCCGGAGGAGGCGCTGCAGGGGGCGATGGATATCATCGCCGAGATCATCGCGGACGACGCCGCGGTCCGGGCCTGGGTTCGCGCGCACACGATGGATCGCGGTCTGATGGTGTCCGAAGCCAAAACGCCTGGCGAGGAATCCGTGTACGAGATGTATTACGACTATCGGGAGGCGGCCAAAAAAATGCCTTCCCACCGCATTTTGGCCATGAACCGCGGCGAGCGGGAAAACGTGCTTAAAGTGACGCTCGAGGTGGAGACGGAACCTATTCTCCGCCATATTGCCGGCAAAGTGATCAAAGGCCGTTCGGCCACGGAAGACGTGTTGAAGACGGTGATCGAAGATGCGTACAAGCGCCTGATCGCCCCTTCGATCGAGCGGGAGGTTCGCGGGGAATTGACGGAGAAGGCGGAACGCCAGGCGATCTCCATCTTTGCCGCCAATTTGCGCAGCCTGCTGCTGCAGCCGCCGGTTCGCGGCAAGATCGTGCTTGGCGTCGACCCGGCATACCGGACCGGCTGCAAGCTGGCCGTCGTGGACGATACCGGCAAGCTGCTGGAGGTCGCGGTGACTTATCCGACGCCGCCGAACAATAAAAAGCGGGAAGCGTCCGTCAAGTTCAACGAGCTGATCGACAAATACGGCGTGGAACTGATCGTCATCGGCAACGGCACCGCTTCCCGCGAAACGGAGCAGTTCGTGGCCGAGGTGATCGCCGAGCGGCGCGACCGGAAGCTGGCGTATTTGATCGTCAACGAGGCGGGGGCAAGCGTGTATTCCGCCTCCAAGCTCGCCCAGGAGGAGTTTCCCGATCTGGACGTTGCCGAGCGCAGCGCGGCTTCGATCGCGCGGCGGCTGCAGGACCCGCTCGCCGAGCTGGTCAAGATCGAGCCGAAGGCGATCGGCGTCGGGCAATATCAGCATGACGTGTCCCAGAAGCTGCTCGACGAAAGCCTCAAAAATGTCGTGGAATCGGCCGTTAACCATGTCGGGGTGGACGTCAACACGGCATCGCCGGCGCTGCTGTCCTACGTTTCCGGGGTCAATGCCACGACGGCGAAAAACATCGTGAAGTTCCGCGAGGAAAACGGCCGCTTCCGTAGCCGCAAGCAGCTGCAGAAGGTGCCGCGGCTCGGGACCAAAACATTCGAGCAATGCGTCGGTTTCTTGCGGATCAATGAAGGCGAAAATCCGCTTGACCAGACGCCGATCCACCCCGAGTCTTACGAGGTGGTGAACCGGCTGTTCGCGGAGCTCGGGGTCAGCCTCGATCAGCTTGGCTCCAAAGAGCTGGCGGAGCGGTTGTCCGCCCTTGATCCGCAGGAGCTGGCCGCCCGGCTGGACGTCGGCGTACCGACGCTGCGCGATATTTTGGACAGCCTGCGGCGTCCGGGTCGGGATCCGCGCGAAGAGCTCCCGCTGCCGATTTTCCGCACCGACGTGCTGAAAATTGAGGATTTGACGCCCGGCATGGAATTGCAGGGCACTGTCCGCAATGTGATCGATTTCGGCGCTTTCGTCGATATCGGCATCAAAAACGACGGGCTCGTGCACATCTCCCAGATGAGCAAAGGGTACGTCAAACATCCGATGGATGTCGTCTCGGTCGGGGACAACGTCACCGTATGGGTGCTGAATGTGGATGTCAAAAAAGGCCGGGTCGGATTAACGATGCGCAAACCGGCCGGAATAGAGGCTTAATCTTTAGCCTCAGTACGTTTAAGTGTTTAAATTTTTCAATGTGCCGGACGCTGAGCTTTAGCGGGCCGGCGCTTTTTTAAAATCATAGTGGGAATGCCGTTGAAAAGTCTTTAGACTTTTCGGCTCAAAACCGAGATCAGTGCTTGGCAAAATAAATTATGATAGCGTTCGTGTCTTGGTATCCCTGCATGCTTCTTTGCACGATTATCCCTCTTGTTCAGGGGGGAGAGGGTGGGGGGGAATCTCGGCCCTTTCATCTTTCCAGGTATCTTGCCCCGTTCCTCCCGTCAGGTCTGCTTTACTTCTCCTAAACCTCCTTCTCACAAACCTGTCTAACGATCTCGAACATATCTGCTGCTCCCAAACCTATTTTCTTCTCCTGAATTTATCTTCCTCCCTGCTGCCGGATCAAACGGGATAATCGTGCAAAGCGTCCGGACAGCGGATATTGATCTGCCATTCGCAGGACTGGCGCAGAAGTTTGGATGTAGTTGCAGGAAGGGCTCCGAATAAACTCCAATTCGTTCATCGCATTGCCTCCTATGCAAAAAATACGTTCGTCCCGCGTAAGATCGACAACTTCCTTCAAATTTGAAAATACCGAATAAGAAACCGCTTGCAACCAAAAACGGGTTGTGATATAAAAGGATTATAAATCTAAACGATTAAATTATGTTTTGCGGAGCAAATCCGGGGGAGGTGGAACAAGAACAATGTCCAATCCTAGCTCCAATCCTAGCATCAAAGATATTGCCGCCAGAGCCAACGTATCCACGGCAACCGTTTCTTACGTGCTGAACGGCACGCGGAACGTCCGTCCCAAAACCCGCGAACGGGTGCTGGCCGTGATCGAGGAACTGAATTACAAGCCGAACGACATCGCCAAAAGCCTAAAGCGGCGGCGTACCGACACGATCGGCGTGATCGCCGAGGACGTCACCGTGTTCAACACGCCGGAGATCATCGACGGAATCAACGATTATGGCGACCGCCACGATTTACATATCCTGCTGACGAACCTGCGGCTCGACAAACGGATCGGCCGGGATTTCGAACATACGGACAAATACCGGAAATATGCGGCAAGCGCGGTTTCCGAACTGCTCAGCAAGCAGGTTGACGGCATGATATACATCGGCGTGCATCCCCGGGATTTAACCGGACTGATCGACAGCGAAGGCAAACCGATCGTTTATACGTACGCCTATACCCAAAACGACATGGCTATCCAATACAATGATGAACAAGCTTCTTACGAGGCGATGTCTTACCTGGTTGCCAGGGGACACCGGAGAATCGCGATCATCAGCGGTTTAATGGACTCCATTCCATCCCGGCTGCGCCTTAACGGTTACTACAAGGCGGTGACTGAATTCGAGCTTCCTTTTGACCCGGTGCTGATTAAAATGGGGGATTGGGAGCGGGAATCCGGATATCGCTTGACCCGGGAGCTGCTATCCTTGCCCGCGCCGCCTACGGCGATTCTGGCGATGAACGACGTGATGGCGGTTGGCGTGCTGCAGGCTGCGAACGAAGCGGGAGTGAACATCCCGGCCGACTTGTCCGTCATCGGGTTCGACAACCGGGAGTTTAGCGATTATTTAAGCCCGCGGATTACGACTATGGATCTGCCGCTCCATGAGATGGGATACCGTGCGATGGAGACGCTGCATGAAGTGATCAACGGAAAGCAGGCCTGGCGTCCGGAAATGCCGGTGTGCCGGCTGATTGAGCGCGATTCCGTGGCGCCTCCCAAAGGAGGAAAGCCATGACATGAAAACTTTGATATGGAAATTTGGACATAGAAACTTAAACAAGGAAACTATAACACGGAAACTTCGAAACGAAGGCTTTTACGGGAAACTTTCGCGCTGAAGGTTTCTTTAACCGG
Source organism: Paenibacillus macerans (assembly GCF_900454495.1). Lineage (NCBI taxonomy): Bacteria > Bacillati > Bacillota > Bacilli > Caryophanales > Paenibacillaceae > Paenibacillus > Paenibacillus macerans. The sequence continues at coordinate 3,391,500 of NZ_UGSI01000001.1, read as the reverse complement.
AAAAATCTAAACGTTTAGATTTTGCTGCGGTGATGTCTTGCGGAAGTGAAGCCAAAAGCCAAAGCTCGCCCCCGCAAGTTCACATATAACATCAACCATAAATTTCAAGGAGGGGTTCGTATGAAAAAGAGCAAAAAATGGTTAGTCCTTGCCTTGGTCAGCGCGTTATGTCTCGGCCTGCTGTCCGCTTGCGGGGGCAAAAATGAAAGCGGTGCCAATCCGAACGGAGCGGCAAACGGCGGAGAAAAAGGAGCGGAGCAAGTGACGCTGCGGTTTATGACCTGGGACTCCGGCCAAACGCTGCAGCCTTATCAAAACGCGATCAACGCTTTTATGGAACAGCATCCGAACATCAAGGTCAAAGTGGAATCCGTACCGGACAACTACGATCAAAAGCTGCTGACTTCCCTTGCTTCCGAGACGGCGCCCGACGTGTTTATGGCTTGGAATTATCCGCTTTATGTTCCTGGAGGGGCGCTGGAGGATATGCAAACCTGGGTGGACAAGGACAACTACGATCTAAACAAATATTATCCCATCATTATGGATTACATGAAATATGACGGAAAACTGTGGGGGCTTCCGACGACCTATTCCACGCGGGCGATTTACTATAACAAGAAGCTGTTTGACGAAGCGGGCGTTCCCTACCCTAAGGACGGATGGACCTGGGACGAGTTCGTCGATACGGTGCAAAAACTGACCAAACCGGGCCAATACGGATTTATTATGACGCCGGACGATGTCATGACGATGCAGCCTTATTTTTGGAGCAACGGCGGGGATATGGTTAGCGATGACGGCAAAACGGTCGATGGAGTGTTGAACAGCCCGGAAAATGTGGAAACGATGACGTTCCTGAAAAAGCTGTACGACGCCTCCTCCAAAATCAATTCGGCCGGCAAATTCAGCACCAACAACGGGCTGGAGTCTTTCCAAACCGGGCAGATCGCCATGTTTGACAACGGCATGTGGCCGCTGGGGGATATGCTGAAGGAAGGCAAGCTGGATATCGGGACCGTAACGCATCCGCTTCCCGAAGGCGGCAATCTGAAAGGTATCATCCATACTTCAGGATATTCCATGCCGAAAGCCGGCAAAAACAAAGAAGCCGCCTGGGAGTTGATCAAGTTCATGTCCGGCGAGGAAGGCATCAAAATCATTACGGCCGACAAATTCGCTTTTTCACCGGTCATTTCCGTGGATGAACAGAACGGTTACGCCAAAGATCCTTATTTGGAGTCCTTCGCCAAGGAATTGGAAGGCACCGATAAGCTGATCGCCAGCATGCGCCATGAGAAGTGGAGCCAAGCGGAAGATTTGATCCGTGCCGGGGTACAGGCCATTTTCTACGGCAACGCCGATATTCAGAAAACGCTGGATGACGCATCAAAGCAAGCGCAAGCGGTATTAAAGTAACGGAATTGCGGGAAGCGCTTACGGCGTTTCCCGTGTTTCCCCAAACGAGGTGATGACAAAATGCAAGCAGCCGGCTCGGATGCCGCCATGTTGCGCCGTACGGCCAGACGGAAAAGACGGCGCGAAAATTTCGCAGGCCTGTTTTTTATCTCTCCGTGGCTGATCGGGTTCCTCCTGTTGATGTTTTTCCCGATGATGTTTTCGTTAGGTATCAGTTTTACCGAGTGGAATATGGTCGGCAGCCCCGAATTTATCGGGATTCAGAATTATGCGCAGATGTTTACGGCCGATCCTTTTTATTGGAATGCCATGACCGTCACGTTTAAGTATGTGTTTATTATGGTTCCGCTCCAGGTGATTTTCGCGATCCTTATCGCCGTGCTGCTGAACCGGGCTTCGTACGGCATCAAGCTGTTCAGGGCCGTTTTTTACTTGCCCTCCTTGATTCAAGGGGTTACCCTGGCGCTTATTTTCAGCTGGATGCTGAACGACGATTTCGGACCGGTCAATTACATGCTGGAGCTTGCCGGCCTGCCGCGGGTGCATTGGCTGACCGATCCGAATGTCGCCTTATACGCTTTGATCTTCATCGCGCTGTGGGGCGTTGGATCGCCGATGGTGCTGTACCTCTCGGCACTGCGTTCCGTTTCGTCGGAATATTACGAGGCCGCCGATATCGACGGCGCCGGTCCGATCCGCAAATTTTTCAACATTACGCTTCCGCTGATCACGCCGACGATCCTGTTCAACATCCTGACCAGCCTGATCTCGGCTTTCCAGACGATCGTGCTCGCGTTTGTTCTGACCGGCGGCGGCCCGGCCAACTCGACGTATTTTTATTCCCTGCACGTGTACCGCAACGCTTTTACCCATTTCAAAATGGGGTACGCTTCCGCGATGGCATGGGTGATGTTTGTTCTGATCGTGCTGCTGACCGGACTTATTCTCAAATCGTCGAAATATTGGGTGTACTATGAAGCCGATGGAGGTGGACGCTGATGCACACGCTGGCGCGAAAAAAACGAATTCAGAATCTGCTGTTCCAAATTTTGATCCTGCTGCTTGCCGCGGCGTTCCTGTTTCCGATCGCCTGGATGCTGTCCACCGCGCTGAAAGCGCCGGAGGATATTTTTACGCCGAAGCCGGAGCTGATTCCCGATACGTGGCAGTTCCGCAATTTTGCCGATGCCTGGAACGCCCAGCCGTTCGGGCGGTTTTTGCTCAATACGCTGATCGTGGTGGGCGTTTCGACGCCGTTTGCCATGCTGTCCGCGACGATGGTCGCCTTCGGGTTCGCACGGATTAATTTCTGGGGCCGGAACGCCCTGTTTCTGCTCGTCATCGGCACGATGGTGATTCCCTGGGACGTCACGGCGATCCCACTGTATATCGAATACAACAAGCTGGGGATGATCAATACGCTGTGGCCGATGATTTTGCCCGGGGCGTTTGGTTCCGCGTTTTTCATTTTCCTGGCCAGGCAGTTTATTATGGGCGTGCCGCGCGACCTGGACGAAGCGGCGGAAATCGACGGCTGCAACCGCTGGCAGATCTACTGGAAAATCATCCTCCCGTTATGCCGGCCGATCGTCGTTGTTATCGGCGTATTCCATTTCGTGTGGTGCTGGAACGAGTTTTTGACGCCGCTGATTTTTATCAACGACCAGAGTATGTATACGCTGCCGCTGGGGATCAATCTGTTCAAAAATGCGTTCAACATCGAATACGAGAAGCTGATGGCGATTTCCTGCCTGTCGGTGCTGTTTCCGGCCACGCTGTTTTATTTTACGCAAAATTTGATTCTGGGGGGCATCTCGCTTAGCGGTGTCAAAAAATAACGAGCCGTCATGACGGAGGGTGGAGAAATATGACCATACTGAGCAATGCAAAGTTTAAGCTGGAGTTTAACGGACGCGGCGCAGTGACGGCGCTGTTGATGAAAGAAGATCCCGCCGCTATGAACTGGGTGGTGGATCCGGAGTATCTGGCCGAAGCGGGGTATGAGGATACGCTGGATAAACTGTTTGGGGAATGGATGGCGGTGGTGGACGGCCGGACGCTAAACAGCGCGGAATTGACGCCGGAAATCACGCGGGAAAGCGATAGCCGGATGCGGGTCCGGTTTATGGCGGAGAAGCTGGAGATTAACCTGACCTATGCGCTGGAGGAGGAGTGCATTCGCTGGATTGTGGAGTGCAAAAACAGGGCGGACAGGAGTGTTCGGATCGAGGGGCTGCATATTTGGTTTGCGCTCGCTTACGTGATGTTCCGGGACGAAAACGTGCTGCGCAATATGCGGCAATCGTGTGCGGTTTTCGCCCATTTGGGCGGCGATTTTGCCAAGTTTGCGGCGATCCGGCGCAGCGATGAGGCGCCCCATTTGGCGGTGTACGGGGTTAAAGGACGCACGGCGGCGTTTGGTTCGTTCTGCCGTTACGAGAACCGGTTTTTGGAGCAGGTTTCGCCCTCGCTGGACGGGGTGCTGTTTCATCGGCTATCGCTGGTGGAGGACGGCGGCTCGATGCCGGAATCGGCGGCGGCAGACTGGATTTATAGGGAAGGATATCATCCGGTCGTGTTGGAGGCCGGTCAGAATATGAGTTGGGAGTACGCCTTCGCTTCCTGCGAGGGACGGGAGGATTTCTACCGGCAGGCAATGGCGTACTGTCATCCGCGCTGGGAATATACGCCGGTGCTGGTCCGGGGAGGAATGTTCGAGGCGGAGCTGGAGCTTCCGGCGGGGGAGCGTGTGCGGGAAATCCGCGTGGTTTCCGCGGTTCCCGATGCGGCTGGAAGCTTCCGTCGCCGCGAGGAAGCGGTGACGGAGCGGTTAGCTGCGGATGGCGAACACGGGGAGGTGCTGCGCTTAGCTTTATGGCGGGAGGAGGCCGGTGAACATAAGCTGGAGCTGACGCTGGACGACGGGCGCAAGGATGTGCTGGTGTGGAACGTGCTGGAGCCGGTCGACCGCATTTTGGAGAAGCGGGCCGAATGGCTGTGCCGGAACAATTACGATCCCGCGGGGACAGCGGGCAGGCCGCATGCTTTTTTGCCTTTGTCCAACCAGGGCGAATCGTTGGGCAAGCTGGCTTTTTTGCTGATGAAAAACAGCCTGGCGGCGCCGGTCCCGGAGCAGGTGGCGATGGCGGAAGCCTCGGCGGTATTGGACATGAAACACCATTGGTTCGAGGGCGGCGATTTCTCCCGGCCGCGCGTTTTGTACGGGACGTTTTACCGGATTTTCGATCTGGATTATATCGCTCATGTGTTTTATTTGCTCTCCCGGATGGATGCGGCGCTGCTTAAGCTCCATCCGCCGCAAACGTACTTGCGGTGGGCCGCCGAAGTTTTGTGCGTACGGCTGGATCCGGACTGTCATGAGGGGCAGCGGGAAAAAAACGAAACGGGTTTAAACGGCGTGTTTATTATGTATGTGCTAGACCTGCTGGCGGATTTGGCGGCTTGCGGCCTGACCGGGGAGCTTAACCGTTTGCAGGCGCTGTGGGAGGCGTTCGGAAGCCGTTTGAAGCGAAATGCCAGCCAGTTTGCAGGGGCCGTCACCGAGCATTTTTACGACAACGCGGGGTTTGGCCCGACCTGCGAAACACTGCTGCGCGCCGGCTTGACCGGCGAGGGAGAGAAGTATGCCCGGCTGATTTTGGCCAACATCGGCTTCAGCAACGATTACCGGGGGCAAAATCCGGACCGCTGGTGGGAGGCGTTGTCCTATATGATTCACTCCCTGTGGGGCGGTTTGGTTGCGGCTTCGGCGCGGACGGCTTACGAGCACCTGGGGGACCCGCGGTATCTGGAAGCGGCTTACCGGGCCAGCATGGCCGTCTTCAACTGTTACGACTGGAATGTGGTGTCGACGCCGCGCCGCCTGCAGCCGGGCGAAGCCGCGTCGACCTACAGCGTCGCCGCCCCCAATCTGAACATGCCGTCCTTGTCGCGCAACCGTTTCGGCCAATCGGTGTTCCGGGGTGCGAGCGACCCGCTGTTCGCCCGTTTGTTCGCGAATGCCGCGGGCGACGACTGGGACATGGGCGAGGAACTGGTGGCGTATCTGCTCGGGTTCGGGACGACCGCTTATTTGTACCGTGATGAGCTGGGGCGGCTCCGCTGCGCGAATGGCTGTTTAACACGGGATGGGGACGGGGATGGCTGGATAATCACCAGCTATGCCGCTTACCCGCGGCAAATTGTGATGCGGGAGGAAGGGCTGGTGCTGCGGGCGCAGCCGGGCGAGGCGCTTCGGCAAGCGCGGTATCGCGACGGCAAGCTGGCGCCGTTGTTGTGAACGGGAAGTGCAGGCTGGCGTCTTTGAGTTGAGCCGCCTCGCTGGGTGCGAGGGGCGAGAGACCGAGAGCAAGTTGGGAACGGCTGCTTAGGTTGAATCGGGCGGCAGCTATTTCCATCGGTCCGAAATAACGTTCTGATTGGAAATATCCAATAGAATCGGAAGTTTGTATGGGAATGCCGCGGCTTGAATGGATATTTCCAATAGATCGGTCTCGGCAGAGAGCAGAACAAGCGATTTGATCGAAATCTATTGGAGAATTCCAATGAGAGCTCGAAATCGCATTAGATGTCCGTCAATCTATTGGATTTTTCCACTGAGAGGCGAGGGGCGAAATGTGCTGCCGGGTGCTCAGCCCAGTGGTGAAATAGTATAAAATGAAGCAGCCGTCCCCAATCCGTATAAGCGGAGGGGACGGCTTTTTTCCAGCGTTTACTGCATACTGCTCGTTTCTCCTTGGCTGTTCCGGCGGCTGTAGTAAAAGAACCAACAATCGTTCAGCAGCCGAATTTGACGGCGGTCTCTTTTGTTAAAGGCACGCATGATCTGATTGCTGAGCCAGTTAGGCAAATGTATCTCCTCCTCCGGCAATCACCTTGGTATGTTTAGACTATGGGGCGAATCCCCAAGATGTGCACGTCCTTCCGGAAGAAGAAGCGAAAATCACGGCTTTTGATCACGAAGCGGATGCTAAAGAAGCGGATTCGGCGTCGAATCTTGAATTCAGCCGGGCCTTCCGTTGCTCACGTAGGATTTTCCTACGCTCCGCTACTCAGTCCCTGGCTTCATCCAACCTTCTCGGTGCTGAAAAGCCGTGATTTTCGACTTTATTTGAAAGAGGAAGCAAAAATCACGGCTTTTGATCACGAAGCGGGTGCTAAAGAAGCGGGTTCGGCGTCGAATCATGCGTTCACCTTCGAAGTCCGGTGCTCATGTACACTGGCGTTGGCAGTAACTCTTGCTCAAGCTTTCCCATAAAAGCAATCTAACGGTTGTATCAGCGGCTATTTGCCGAAAAAAGGCCTTTTCTAAATTCTAACGGTTGCAAGAGCCGTTATTTGCCTGTCTCCAAGCAAAAATTGCCGGTTTTCAGTGAAATAAGCTCCATGGCAACCGTTACAATTTGAAATCAACCGTATTGGAACAAATAGCGCTTGTGGCAACCGTTAGAATATTGGTGTCCCCAGAAAAGGTAGCTTGCCAGATTTAAATGCAACGCTAGTGGCTCATGTAGGCTTTTCCTACACTCAATCCTAAATTCAGCTTGCGCCTTCTTCCTCGTACCACTGCTCGAGCTGGGCCTGAAGAGCACGAATTTCGGTCAGCAGTGAAATCAGTGGATAATTTTCTTCCTGGATGGAAGAAAAGGCGGCCTCCAGCTCATTGATATAATCCAGTCCGCTCGTAATCCTCAGCGATTCCTGCAATAGATCCAACCGGTCGCATTCGGCGATCGCACGCGGCAGCGCCGGGACCTCCCGGGCCGTTAATTTGTCAATCTCCTTATTTAACCGCAAATTCAATGCGCTGAGTTGATAAGCATAGTCCGCCGGCATCTCCACGAACTTCAACTCCTGGCCTTGCTGCAAAATCACGTACCTCATCATGGACATCGCTTATGATCTCCTTTTCTATTAAACTACTTGACAGTGTAGCGTAATAGGAAGTTAAATTTCAAGTAAAAGTCCACGCTGGCCCAAGCCGGCCATTCCGGTGACTACAACCCGCCGGGACGAAGTTCAGCAAGAAAGGAGAACCCGATGAACAACGACCAATTGCAAGCCTGGATCGAGCAAATCTCGCTCCGTGATTTCGGCGTTCCTTTTCGCCACCGGGCCCGGTTTAACAGCCGGCTGCGTACGACCGGGGGGCGTTATTTTACAAAAACCCATGACATCGAAATCAATCCCGCGCAGCTCGCCGTCCATGGGCAAGAGGAAGTCGAGAAGATCATCAAGCACGAGCTTTGCCACTACCATTTGCATTTGTCGGGGCAAGGCTATCAGCATCGAGACCCGGAATTTAAGGCTCTATTAAAAAAGGTCGGAGGAAGCCGGTTCTGCAACGCTTTGCCCGGAAATCAACAAAGAAAAACTTTGCCTTACCGTTACAAACTGGTCTGCGTAGAGTGCGGCATGGAATATCTACGCAAACGCCGCGCGGATCCGAACCGCTACCGCTGCGGAAAATGCGCCGGACGGCTGCGCTTAATCCAGCTCCTCGGCAAATAGGCGGAACATAGGTCCGATATATGATATACTTTGATCATAATGCGAAAGAAGAAGCGAAAATCACGGCTTTTGATCACGAAGCGGATGCTAAGGAAGCGGGTTCGGCGTCGAATCTTGCGTTCACCTTCGAAGTCCGGTGCTCATGTAGGCTTTCCCTACACTCCGCTCCTCCTTCTTCAGGTTCACGCAACCTTCTCGGTGCTGAAAAGCCGTGATTTTCGACTTTATTTGAAAGAGGAGTGATTGAAGATGGCTGAGTCCAAAGCCAAAAAGCAACGCAACAAGCAGATCCGCGAAGGGAAGAGAAATCCCGAACTGAGCCGCAGCCCGTTTGTTTTCGCGGATTTGAGGACCCGTAAAACGAAAACGAAGCTGGAACAAATGAACAAGCAAAAATATAAGGACCGCGCTTCCGCTTATGGAGACGAGGGTTCTTTTTATTTTCCCGGAGAATCCGTGTTTTTGGCTATGGTGAAAAAAATTTCATAACGTTCGGCATCCGGAGATTTGTTATCTTCCTGGTGCTGTTCGCAGAAATCATTGATCCACCGGAATAATTCCTCCGCTTTTTCCTTCGTCAAAAAAACGCTCGGACTCGTCATTTGCGCCGAAGGCGGGGTAAGCCTGGAGGCTTTCAAAAAGCGCTGCTTGCTTTCATCGTAAAGATGGCTGAGCAGTTTTTCCGTCTCGGATTGAAAGACCTGCCCGATCACCTCGTCCATCTCGCTTTTTTTAATATGGATTGCCCCTTTAAAAGGCTCATAATATTTGGCCGTAATGCCGTTGACCAGTTTGGTGTCCGCCAGCTGCAGCAGCCCGATGCGCTCCAGTTTTTTGGCGTGGTAATATACTTTGGCAGGCACCTCCCGCATCGCATCCGCCACTTCCTTGATCGTCGCCGGACGATTTAAGCGCTGAAATTCGTTTATGATCTGCATGCGATACGGATCCGAATAAATGCGGATTTCCTCCAGCGTTTTCAGTTCCTTGATTTCCATGTGCGCGCACCCCATGTTAAGACTAACAACCGGTTATTTTTTCGTTTAATTTAGTATAGCTTATCCATGGAAATGCGCAAAGCAGCTGGCGGTTCGTCAAATGTTCATAAACTTACGCTGCTTCAACAGGTAAAAGACGGGCAGCAGCATGAATATTCCAAAAACGAGATAGAGCAGGTGGACCTGCATCCATTCCCCTATCACGCCAGCCAGGGCGCTCCCCGCCGGAATCGCACAGGTGCAGACCATGTTGTTAAGGGAGCTTACTCTTCCAAGCAATTCATTAGGTACCGATTCCATGAAGTACGTCGTGCACGGGGTGTTGATTAAAGAGATGGCCAAGCCCATGCCAAAACAGAAAGCCGCAGCCGGATAAAGCGGATGTACCGGTAAAATAGCGGGGACATACAACAAAGCGTAATTGCTTCCCAGCAGCAAGTAACCGGTGATGATGAGCCGGCTTTTTTTAAAGTGGACGCCCTTTTTGCCGATCCATAATCCGCTGGCGATCATCCCGATGATCAAGCTAATGCCCAACAGACTGAGAGCCTCGGGGCCGGACCGTAAAATTTCATTAACGTATACCGCATTCAGCACATTGTACGGCGACAGACAAAAGTTCACATAAGCTGCGGTGAAAATAATGGTTAGGACAAGTTTGTTCGCTTGAAGGTAGCGCAGACCTTCCTTGACTTCTTGAAAAAAGGCGCTGCTTGCTTGGTTTAACGGGGGAAGGGTGGCCGGGGGAACGCGAAGGAAGGCCAGGAGCGCGGCTGCGGCCGTGAAGGTAAGTCCGTCTATTAAAATCGCGGCCGATATTCCCCAAAAGGCGATGATACCACCGGCCGCCGCCATGCCCGCCAACTCGGCGATTCTTGACGCAGTGGCGCTGAGGGAATTGCCGCTGAGCAGCTTTTCCTTGGAAAGAAGCTGTGGAACCAAGGCGGTCTCGGCGGGGGAGGCGAAGCATTCAAGCGTGGAAATCAACAAGGTAAAAATATACAAGTGCCACGGAGCCAGAAGCCCTTTCCAATACATCAAAGCGGTGACGCTGACGAGGATTCCCCGGCCCAGATAGGCTGCAACAACGACATTTCTTTTGGGCCAGCGGTCCACCAGGGTTCCCGCAAAAAAGCTGAACAGCAAGTTGGGGACATAATTCAAAGCGAATAGAGTCCCCATTAAAACCTTGGATCCCGTTAGCATATACACCATCCAGCTGTAGGCAATGGAATCGATCGAATCCCCAAATCTGGAGATGACGCGGGCAAGAAGGAGATACGTAAACGGTCTGCTTACTGTCAGCTCCTGCTTTAAACCTCCTAATCCTTTTCTTTTGACCAGGACTTTTTCGCTCAAAACAATCACCTCGTTAAAAAATAAATTTAACGTTAAAATTATTTTAATGTTAAGTTTATTTTATTGATTTCCCTGCGGATTGCAATATTTATTTTCCATTGCTTGTCCTTCAGGGGAATGGCCGCTAAATCTTGACTTTGCCGCCTAATCGTGATAAATTTATTGGTGTTCTCACAATTTCTAATGTTCCCCGATAGCTCAGTCGGTAGAGCACTCGACTGTTAATCGAGTTGTCACAGGTTCGAGTCCTGTTCGGGGAGCCATATTCTTGGAGAGATACCCAAGTGGCTATAAGGGGACCCTCTGCTAAGGGGTTAGACTGCGTAAGCGGTGCGAGGGTTCGAATCCCTCTCTCTCCGTTTTGAAATATCGATCTAAAGAACCTCCCGTTCATCCGGGAGGTTCTTTTATGCAGAGGGATGAGAATGATATCCAGTGATGAACTGGCACGCAGGATAATTCCCTATAATTCTCTCAAAAAGAATTTTAAAAGGTAAACCTGAAAATTAGGGGTTGCAAGGCGATCATGTTTTTGCTATACTCAATTTTGTCGCTGCTTCCAAGCGGCATGAGGCTGTGGCCCGTTGGTCAAGGGGTTAAGACACCTCCCTTTCACGGAGGTAACAGGGGTTCGAATCCCCTACGGGTCACCACTTTCTTAATAGCTTCAAGTAGGGGTGAGAAGCCCTAATAGGGGTTCGTCGGAGCATAAGTTTCGGCAGGAACACTTCGCAGTCTCGAGCGAAGCGAGAGTATTCTCTAACGGGTCGACACTTTCTTCAAAGCTTCAAGTAGGGGTGGAAGCCCTGAACATATGAATATGCGGTCGTGGTGGAATGGCAGACACGCTATCTTGAGGGGGTAGTGGGCGTACGCCCGTGGAGGTTCGAGTCCTCTCGACCGCATCAAATTGCAGAAAGAACCTTGCAGAACGCAAGGTTCTTTCTGCATAATCAAAGGCGATTCGCGGGACAAGCATTAATATTTAGCAAAGCGAGCTTTTGGTTAGGACTTTACAAGATACATCTTTAACCGCAGAACAAATTTAACGGTTGTCACAAGCGCTATTTGTTCCAGGAACGTTGATTTCAAATTGTAACGGTTGTCATGGCGCTTATTTCGCCGAAAACCGGTAATTTTTGCTTGGATTAAGGCAAATAACGGCGCTCGCAACCATTAGAATTTAGAAAAGGTCTTTTTTCGGAAAATAGCGGCTGCTGCAACCGTTAGATTTCTGCCGGGCGATAGTGTCTCGCGAAAACCTGAGTTTTTGCGGGAATTCTGAAAAGTATCAGCGTTACAAGCTCTTGGGCAAGAGTTCCCCCGAGTTTTTTACGGGCCTAACCTTGAAGCCGCCACGCTCACGTGTTCCATGAACCGTCCGCTACAGTTTCAGCAGGTGGTTCAAAGCGTAAGCCACGCCATGGTGATTGTTGTCGCGCGTGACCATGGTGCTTAATTGCTTGATTTCATCGACCGCGTTGCCCATCGCAATGCTTGTCCCGGCTACGCGAAACATGGAGATATCGTTGTAGCTGTCGCCGATCACGACGGTATCGGCCATGGGGACCCCCAAATGCTCGGCCATAAAGCGCAGGGCGTTCCCTTTATCGGTTTCGGTCGATATAATTTCCACTGTGTGATCGGCGGAAGACGTCGTATGAAGATGGCGCTGCCCGCCAAAGTGCTTGCGGATACGGTCCAGCTTGGCTTCGTCGTAAGTAAATACCAGCAGCTTATAGACCGGCGCCCCGCGCTTCAATAGCTGCAAAGGGTCTTCGATCTGTTGAAAACCAAATTGGACAAACTGGATTTGGGCGCTTTTCCACAAGCGCTCGCGGCTGGCCGCCGGATTGGCGCTTGCCAGCACATCCAGTTCCGCCTGCAGCTTGCGCTCCCCGCCGTAAAGGGAATAAATCGCCTCAGGGCAGAATATCTCAAAATAAACTTGCTGCTCCAGCAGATATCGAACCGCGTCCAGAGCCGCGGCTGCTGCGATCGGCGTTTCCCGCAACAGCTGTCCGCGTTCGTCATAAACGGCGGCTCCGTTAAAACCGATAATCGGGATAGCCAGGCCGCCCGTCAAATCTTTAGCGTCAAAGCTGGCCCGGCCGGTGCATAGGGTTACGGTGTGGCCTTTGGCGGCCGCTTGGCGAATCGCATCCAGCCCCTCGGTGCTCGGCTTGCTTTCGGATGTCAACAGCGTACCGTCCAAATCAACGGCGATCAGTTTCATGAATGGTCTCCTCCTTACCCAAGTGTGTCTCTCTATCGGGTCTATTGGTTTATATTTTTTGATCTCCGTATAAAAGTATAGTTTATGAAATGCATTTCAGGTCAACAGGCCCGGGCAACGCGTTCATTTCGGCAAAATACATATGCAAAAATGGGGTGAGGGTAAACGTGACCAGCGCTTTCTGGATTATTATGATGATTGGAGCGGGGACTTATTTATTGCGCGCGGGATCTTTGGTCCTCGGGAGCCGCATAAAATGGTCCGAACGCACGAAAGAGTGGCTTTCATTTGTTTCCCCGGCCGTGCTTGGAGCGCTGATCGGTCCTTTGCTGCTGCTGGACGACGGGGAGTGGATACCGCTCATGGAAAATAAAATGCTGCTGGCCGCCATCCCGACGATGGCGGTAGCTTGGTGGTCGCGGCGTTTACTGCTGACGGTTGCGTCCGGGATTGCTTTTTATGCCGCGGTTTATTATTTGATTGGATAGGGGGGCGGTGGAGATGAAACGTTATGATGAAATAGGGCTGGCGCTGCGCCATGCCGTCCCGATTATGCTTGCCTATTTTCCCTTATCCATGACATTTGGTTTGCTTGCGGCCGCCGGCGGACTCTCCGGATCGCTTACGGTTTTTAGTTCCCTGTGGATTTTTTCCGGAGGGGCGCAATTTATGCTGCTGGGCATGTTTGCCTCCGCCGCTGCGCCGTTTACGATCGTAACGACCATTTTGCTGGTGAATATGCGCCATATTCTTTATGGAGCTACGATGGGGCCTTACTTGACCGGATGGCGGGAAGGCCAAAAATGGCTGGCGGCGATCGGGCTGACGGACGAAGGTTTTGCCGTTACATCAACCCGGGCAGCCAGCGGCGAACCGCTAAATCCTTCCTATTATATAACGTTTTCTTTGGCCATCTACGGGTCCTGGATTGCCGGAACCGCTGTCGGAACCGGCCTCGGCGGTTTGGTCACGCCCGAGGCGGCGGCTATTCTCGGCTTCGCTTTGCCGGCGTTATTCCTGGCGCTGCTGTTCGGCGGCGAACGAACTTTGCCTTCCATGGTGGCAGCCTGCACCGGCATCGTTTTATCCACTTTGGGGGAGATGGTGAATATGGGCGGCCTCGGCCTTGTCGCCGGCGGGGTAGCGGGCGCTACCCTTGGGCAGATGGTGCGGCGGACGAGGAAAAAAGCGGCAGCCGTCAAAAGTGAGACAGCTTAGCGCCCCGGGTTAGGTCCGTTCGAAGAAAGCCGGGCGGGCCCGTCATATGTCATCCTGCCTTTCCAAAATGGATGAATATTTGGGATAAAGCAGGCGGATGCAATCGGGACAAATGTCATGGGTAAATTCGGCATGGGCATGCTTTTGCAAATAAGCTTCGATCGAATTCCAAATTTCATTTTCGTCCTTGATTTTTTTGCAGACGGCACAGATCGGAAGCAAACCCCGCAGCGCATTAACATGCGACAAGGCTTGCTCCATATGCTGCTCCCTTTCCTTAAGGCGTGTAATATCGGTACAACTGACGACCATTCCTTGCGCCGGAGTATTGCGTGTTTTTCCCAAGGGACTAATCTCCGCCAGAAACCAGTTAATTCCTTGAGGGCCAACGGCCCGAATTTCCATAGCGTAATAATCGCATGTCCCGTCGAGGATTTGGAGGATATGTTGGAGAAGCTGGCGGGACTCAGGGTCGTCGCGTTCGGCGCTGCGAAAATACTCAATCACGTTTATTCCCGGGCGGTCCCAAAGGGGCGTTTGGCCATATTGACATGCCCTTTTGGCCCAATTGTGGTTCACCGCCAGGACGATTCCATCCGGACCGATTACGGCAATGCTTTGGCTTAGCGAATGAATTGCTGCTTCACACAGGGATATTTCCTTCACGGCGGATGCGCTCCTGTCAATGGAATAAGGGCAGTCATGGAGACCTATTAAGTCCTTCAAGGCGCTGTGTTAAGATGTAAGCAGCCTCTTAATCTTCAAAACCCCTTCTTTACACGAATACGCAGGTACAATAGTTTTTGTTTCATTCACACTGTATACGTAAATGCGTAAATTAACAATCGAAAAAATAACGTAAATGCGAGATGATTACGGTGTTATGGGAAGGTTGGGGAAGAAGTTGTCCATTTACGAGCGTATCGAACTGCTGATTAAAAATGCGGGTTTGACCAAAAAGGCGTTTTGTTTGAAGCTTGGCATCAGTACGGGGAATTTGGGCGACTGGAAACGCGGGAAGTCAACGCCGAGCTCGAATAAGCTGATCGAAATTGCGGATTTTTTTGACGTAAGTTTGGATTGGCTCATGACCGGACGGGAAAAACAGGCTTCCGCCGTAAACGAAGGCAAAGCCAAATATACGGCCCGGGACGGCGACTGGGACGCCTTTTTTGCCGCGCTGTCGGAATCTGAGCGGGCTTTCGTCCGGGAGTATATCGAATTTGCCCGCTACCGGAAACAAAGGGGAAAGCAGTCTGGAGAATAATACCACTTTACATTTAGCCGCCGCGAAGATATAATAGTAATGTTCGTTTCTAAACCATTCGCGGTCGTGGTGGAATGGCAGACACGCTATCTTGAGGGGGTAGTGGGCGTACGCCCGTGGAGGTTCGAGTCCTCTCGACCGCATCATATGGAAAGATGACGGAGATGTCCCGTAAGTGCAAACTTGCGGGGCATCTCTTTTTATGTTTTCGCTATATTAAGGCTGAGATTTTTTACCAAACAAGAACAATCTTATAACATCGGGCTAATACTCCCCAATTAAACTTCTCTTTAGTTCGTCATTTTGGGGAGGGAAAGCAATGAACAAGTTTTGGAAAGGATTGGCCATCAGCGGCTTGGCGCTGTCCGTCGTATCGGCGGGAAGCTTCGTCCAGGCAAAAGGGGAGCAGCCGGAGCAAAACGCGGCAAACGGAAAATCGCGGAATCTGATCGTGCTGATCGGCGACGGCATGGGTCCGGCGCAAATCTCGGCGGCGCGTTATTACCAGCAGTACGAGCACGGCACGAAGTCGTTGAATCTGGATCCGTATTATGTCGGTCAAGCGACTACATACGCGGACCGCGGGGAAGACGGGGGCACCGTCGTGTCCGGGATCGTCACGGATTCGGCTTCGGCCGGAACCGCTTTCGCCACCGGACACAAGACGTATAACGCCGGCATCAGCGTATCGAACGAAGACGTCTCCAAGCCGTTCGCTTCGATCATCGAGGCGGCCGAGCGCGGCGGCAAGTCGACGGGTCTGGTGACGACGGCGCGGATCACGCATGCGACACCGGCCGTTTACGCCTCCCATGTCCGCAATCGCGATAACGAAAACGCGATCGCTTCGCAGTACCTTGACAGCGGCGTGGACGTGCTGCTCGGAGGCGGGGAATCGTTTTTCGTGACCAAGGGAGAAAAAGGAAAACGCAGCGACAAAAACCTCCTGCCCGAGTTTAAAGCCAAAGGTTACCAAGTGGTGAAAACGGCCCAGGAACTGAAGGCTCTGCCGGCGAAAGAAGGTAAAGTGCTCGGCCTGTTCGGCAGCTCGCACGTCGCCTATGTGCCCGACCGCACGGACGAAACGCCAAGTCTGGCGGATATGACGTCCAAAGCGCTCGAGATTTTGTCCGCTGACAAAAACGGCTTTGCGATCATGATCGAGGGCGGCCGGATCGACCATGCCGGACACGCCAACGATTTGCCGACACTGGTGCAGGAAGCGCTCGATTTCGACGCGGCTTTTAAGGTGGCGCTTGATTTTGCCAAGAAGGACGGCAATACGTCCGTCGTCGTTACGGCCGACCATGAGACCGGCGGTTTATCCCTGTCCCGGGACAATATTTATGAAGTCAACATCGACCTGTGGGACAAGCAAAAGCATTCCTCCGAGTATCTGGTGACGGCGCTGAATGAAGCGAAAACGATTGCCGACGTGAAAAAAATCGTTGCGGAGAACACCTGGATCACCGACTTGACGGATGAAGAAGCCAAGCTGATTCTCGATGGCGACGGTTCTTCCTACAAACGCGAGGGCGGATATAACGCCGTTATTTCCAAGCGGCTGCTGATCGGCTGGTCCGGCCACGGACACTCCGCCGTCGATGTAGGCGTGTGGGCGTACGGGCCGATCGCCGACAAAGTCAAAGGACAGATCGACAACACGCAGATCGCTTTTGCCGGCGCCGAGGTGCTGGGCGTGGACTTGCAAAAGGCGACGGCTGAGCTGCAATCCAAATATGTGTATCCGAAATTCAAAATCAACCGCGAAAATGAAGTGCTCTATCCGGCGAAGGCTTTAACGGAAGCGCTCGGCGGGACATACAATGAATCCGGCAACACGGCGACGTTGAGCGGAAAAGGCGGCAAGACGATAACGGTGGACCTCAAAGCGGGATCCGCAAAAACCGCCGAGGCCTCGAATAAGCTGACGGTCGACGTGGACAACGGTACATTGTACTTGCCGCTGGCGGCGTTTAACGAACTGACCGGAAAATCGCTGAAATGGGACTCGCTTTCCGAACGGATCGCATTGCAGTAATCCGGCTGGCAGACTTTCCGAAAAAACAGGAGAAACGATCCGTGTTCTCCTGTTTTTCCATCTTAACGGATTAACGGAGGGAGAGAGCACTCATGCTAAACATTCGCGGTTTGAGAAAACAGTTTCAGGTTGCCGGGCGAAACATTCCGATTCTGGATATCCCCCAGTGGGAGGTGCGCCAAGGGGAGAAGCTGGCGATTACCGGGCCGAGCGGATCGGGCAAAAGCACGTTGCTGCATATCGTCAGCGGCTTGATGCGTCCCGACGAAGGCGAGGTACAGGTGTTTGACCGGGAACTCCAGCAGATGTCGGAAGCGGCCCGGGACCGTTTCCGGGCGAAGCATATCGGCTACATCCTTCAGGATTTTCACTTGATTCCTTCCCTGACGGCCAGGCAAAACGTAGAAATTACGCTGCCCCGCACGAAAGGAAGAAGAGAGCGTCGAGAGCTGATCGACCATTGGTTTGAGCAGGTCGGCTTAAGCGACCGCGGCCGCCATTTGCCGTCCCAGTTGTCCCGCGGCCAGCAGCAGCGGGTGGCGATCGTCCGGGCGCTGATCAACGATCCGGCGCTGGTGCTGGCCGACGAACCGACGGGAAGCCTGGACTGGGAGACGGCGGAGGAAGTGACGGACCTGCTGCTTCGGCTGTGCGAAGGCCGGCAGCATACGCTTGTGGCGGTGACCCATGACCTCAATTTGGCGGACCGGTTTCCGCGCCGCCTGCATATCGCGGAAATCAACCGATTGTCCGCAGAGCGCCGGAGACTATCCGCCGCCGGCAGCGGCGGTTCCGCGCCTGCGGCCTTGGAGGAGCAGACGGGATGAGTTTGTTTCAGATTTTGCTGCGCAATATTTGGCACCGCAAGTTTCTTTCGCTGTTGACCGTCGTTTCGGTGGCGGCAACCGTGGCCTTTACCGTGCTGCTTTCGCTGTCGCGGGACAGCGTGGAGCAGGGGGCCGAGAAAGGCTACGGGCCTTTCGATATCGTCGTCGGGGCGGCGGGGAGCGAAACGCAGCTTGTGCTCAGCACGTTTTATCATATCGGAGCGCCGACCGGCAACATCCCGCTGGCAACGCTGGAGACGGTCCGCCAGGACCCGGGCGTGGACGCGGCGTATGCGATGACGGCGGGGGACAACTACAACGGGTATCCGATCGTCGGGATCGAGCCGTCCTATTTTTTGACCCGTTACGGGGATCGTGCTTTAGCCGCCGGGGAGCTTTACGGGAAAACCGGCGAGGTTGTGGTCGGGACGTATGTGGCGAGCATGCTCGGCCTTCAAGTGGGCGATACATTTGCCGGAGCGCACGGATTGATCGAGGGAGCCCATCGCCTGGAGGAAGAGTCGGAAGAGCACGGCGAGCACGATGGGCACGGAAGCTTCAGGTATACGGTAAAAGGGATTCTTCCCAGGCTCAACACGCCCGATGACCGCGCCGTCTTCACGACGGTCGATTATGCCTGGGCCGTGCATCAGGAGGCTGACGAGGAAATCACGGCGATTCTGGTTAAGCCGGCGACGCTGCTGGGAGCGCAGCAGCTCAAAAACGCTCTGGAGCAAACGGGGCAAGTGCAGGTTGCCTATACGAGCAAAGCCGTTGCCGACGTCGTCAACCTGGTGGACCGCGGGGCGGAAATCGTTGAAATCCTGACCTGGCTATGCGTTATTTTGGCGGCGATTTCGATCCTGCTGTCCCTGATTGCCGCCGCCGGCGAACGGACGAAGGATGTCGGCCTGCTGCGCCTGCTGGGAAAGTCGAAGGCTTACGTCTGGATGACGATGATCGGGGAAGGGCTGCTCGTCACCGCCGCGGGGCTGGTGCTTGGCATCCTGGCCGGCCATATTGCCGGGTTTGTTTTGAAGGACGCGCTGTTTGCTTACGGGGGGGTTCAGATTGAACCGTTCCGCGGTTCGCCGGACCAGGCGTATATTGCTGCGGGGACGCTTATCATCGGGCTGGCGGCTTCGCTGGGGCCGGCGATCCGGCTGTACAGAATGGACCCGCTCGCTTTATTTCGGGCGTAACGAGAGGAGATGGCCTAGCGTGAAAAAAAAATTATCCCTGCCGTGCCTGCTGTTCGTGCTGTCGGCGCTGCTGCTGCAAGCCTGCGGCAAGGATGAGAGCTTAGAGGGCGGAGCCGGATCGTTCGGCACCGCAGCGTCGGCGGGGACGGCCTTCAGTTATGAGGTGCAAAGCTCGGGTACGGCGGAGAGCGAACAGCCGCAGCAGGAGCCGGCTTCAAACAATAATCCGGCCGTCCGGAAGGACGGGGACGCTCCGGGAAATGAGCGCACGGCCGATTCCAAACTGAAAGCCGCCGCCACACCGGATAAAGCGGCTGCGCCGGACACGGCCGCCGGAGCTCCGGGGGAGGCAGCGTCTGCGGCGGGCGCGGGCGAATCGGGCAAGGGGGAAGAAAAAAAAGCCGAAAAGCCGGAGTCCGCGGACGACGGCTTATCTTCCGCCTCAAACTCCAAAAAGCCGGGCACCGCGAAGTCCGGGCAAAGCCAGGCGCCGGGCAAGCACGCAGCGGCGGCTTCGCCCAAGAGCTCCGGTTCAGACGGGACTCCGAAAGTCGAAACGTCCGGCGCCGCAAGCGAAACGGCCCGCACTTCCGCTTCCGATAAAGCGAAGGGCGCAAAGTCGGGTGTGACGACCATCGGCTGGTCCGAGTTTTTTGACGGGGACGACCAGACGACGCCCTCCGAACGCTTTTGGGATCTCAGCGGTTCAACGGTCACCATCAAGGGGTTTATGGGCGAGGTGCTGTCGTTTGAAAACCACTGGTTTCTGCTCATTCCCGAGCCGGGTGCGGAATGCCCTTTTGACAACGGGGACGAGACGTATTGGAACAAAATCATGATCGTGTTCGTACCGGACGATGTCAACCTTCGCTACAAGCCGGAGGCGCTGCAGATAACCGGCCGGCTCGATGTTGGCATCAAAATCGACGAGTCCGGTTACAAGACGATGTTCCGGCTGTACGACGCCGCTTTTGAAGAGATCAAAGAATAATGACAAGCCCCCCCGCTCTGAAAATAAACGAAGGCGGGGTGCTTTTTATTTAAAAACGGCTTGGCGAAGAATGAAATCGCTTTTTTTTGCGCATCCTATCCAAATGCAGGAATTATAATGCCAAACAAGCTTTTTTAGCGCCTTTTTAAGTTGACACGCCGGAGAAAATTATTTAATATGTCTAAGTACTAAAAGTGCGGGTTCAAAAAGGCCGGTTTTCAGCACCGAGAAGGTTGGATGAAGCTAGGGACGTCAGGAGCGGAGCGTACATTTTGGGTACGTGAGCACCGGAAGGCCCGGCTGAATTCAAGATTCGAAGCCGAGCTACTTCTTGACTCACTTCGTGATCAAAAGCGGTTTTTTTGAACAACCTCTAAAAGAGAGTATCTCTGGAGCGGAATGAAATTTGATAATACGGGTGATCGAATGTCTTACAGACCGAAAGTTGTGAACGTGACGAAGGCCGGAAGCAACTACAATGATGGATTATACGAGTTTATCGCCAAATTGGCCGATGGAACGGAATGCCGTGTGTTTTACCACCGCGATCCGAACTGGCGGTTAACGAACGTCAACCGGCTTCAAAAGACGCCGTGCCCGGTCTGCCGCAAAGATTTTATTTGCCAGTGCATGGAGAAGTTTTCCGGTGAAATTCACCGTCAGATCGATGAGGGACAATGGCTTGACAAGCTTTTGTCGGAGTAATTTTTAAGAGTTTGCGGGCACGGGGAAACCCGTGCTTTTTTCTTTTAATTTGGGACTTGCCGAGGACCCAAAACTGTGATATTCTTACAGTAAATTTCAGGAATAACGGGAACGGTAGCACCGTCCATGATCCGATTTGTGTCGGGTTTTGGGCGGTGCTTTTTTGTTTTCGTCCAAAGGAAGGTGAAGACTTATGGGGCCGATCCGGCTTGTGCTTGCCGTGCAGGATGAGCAGTATATCGAAGCTTTTTTATATTACGCCCGCAGCGGGGAGTTCAACCGCAATCTGATCTTGACCGCGTTCAGCCGCAAGGAGGCGCTGGACAGATACCTGGAGGAGTCCGCCGGGTTTGTTGACGCCGTGCTGGGAGAAGCGGTTTTTCGGGAAGCGATGGATGCGGCCGACAAGCGGGGGATTTCATGGATCGTTCTCGGCGAAGAAGGCAGCGCAAATGACGGCAAACCTTGCGTGGAGAAATATCAGCCGCTCCACCTGCTTCTGCAAACGGTGCTGGACTATGTTCGCGGCGGCAAAGCCGGGAAGGCGCCGGAGGAAGGCCAAGCGGCGGTCATCGGGGTTTACTCCAGCGTCGGCGGATGCGGCAAAACGACCGTGGCGCTGAACATCGCCCGGCAGCTGGCCGCGGAAGGAGGTAAAGTGTTTTATTTGAACCTCGAGACGTTAAGCAGCGGCAGCCTGTTTGCCGGACCCTCGTTCAGGGAAGGGCAGACGGCCGGACTGGCCCGGTTGTTGTATGACCTTAAGGCTGCCGACGACAAACGGGCGGCCCCGGAATTTCCGATTTCCATGTATGCTTACAGGCATCCGGTACTGCAGGGAGATACGTTCGGCCCGCTGGAGAATATCAACGAAATGCTGGAAATGGAACGAAAGGATGCTGTCGGGCTTATCGAGTACATCGCGGGGAGCGGACTTTATGACGCGGTCATTATTGATCCTGATTCCTATCCGGGCGGAAGAACGGAAGGCGTGTTTGAGCGGGCGGATCAATTGGTGTGGCTTGTCACGGATGAATGGGGCGTGATGCGGAAGACGGGGGGTTGGCTGTCCCATCTGGAACGCTCGCGGACTGCTTTATACCATGAATTGCTCGGCAAAACGCGGTTTGTCCTGAACAAGTACACCGGAAATATCGTAACCGAATTGCCGAAGCCGGGGCTTTCGATTCAAGCGACATTGTCGTTTGTCCCTTCCTGGAGCCAGGGAAGCAGGCAGGGCGAACTGCCGTATTCCCCCGCGTTTCAGCGGGATGTGCTGAAGTTGTGCCGCGAGCTTTTGGGCGGTGCGGAAACTAGCCCGGCATGGGAGGGGTAAAGGTGAAGGAGGAAATATTCGCCGCGCTGCGCAGCGATATACGCATGGGGCTCGATGTCACAAAGGTAATGAGCGACGCGCAGCTGCTGGAGTACATTGAAGAGTATGTGCTGAACGATGCCCGTTTGGCCGATTTGACGGCTTCCGACAAGCGCAAATGGGTTCGCCGGTTATACGATTCTTTCCGCGGTCTCGATGTGCTGCAGCCGCTTGTTGAAGACCGGACGATCACGGAAATCATGATCAACAGCCACGAGGAGATCTTCGTCGAGCAGGAAGGCCATGTCCTAAGGCTTCCCGTCCGTTTTGAATCCCGTGAGCGGCTGGAGGACATTATCCAATCGATCGTCTCCGGCGTAAACCGGGTCGTCAATGAATCTTCGCCGATCGTGGACGCCCGGCTTCGCGACGGCTCCCGGGTAAACATCGTGCTGCCGCCGATCGCCCTGAAAGGCCCCACCATGACGATCCGGAAATTCCCGGCGCAGCCGCTGACAATGGAGAAGCTGGTCGCCATCGGATCGCTGAGCGAGGAGGCCGCTTTGCTGCTGCAGAAGCTCGTCAGAAGCAGATACAACATTTTTATCAGCGGCGGTACCGGTTCAGGCAAAACGACGTTTTTAAATGCGCTCTCGCAGTTCATCCCGCCGGACGAGCGGGTGATCACCATTGAGGATTCGGCCGAGCTGCAAATCGTGACCGTGCCGAATCTGGTGTCGCTGGAGACCCGCAATGCCAACACGGAAGGAAAAGGCGAAATCGCCATTCGCGACCTGATCCGCTCGTCGCTGCGGATGCGCCCCAACCGGATCGTCGTCGGCGAGGTCCGGGGCCGCGAAGCGCTTGATATGCTGCAGGCGATGAACACCGGTCACGACGGGAGCTTATCGACCGGGCACGCCAACAGTACGGCGGATATGATCAGCCGCTTGGAAACGATGGTGCTCAGCGGCGCGGATTTGCCGATCGGCGTGGTCCGCCAGCAGATCGCCTCGTCGATTGACATTTTTGTGCATTTGTCCCGGCTGCGCGACCGCTCGCGCCGGGTGATGGAGATTTCCGAGGTGGCGGGGTTAATGAAAGGGGAGGTGGTGCTGCGGCCGCTGTTTGTCTTTCAGGAGGAAGGGGAGCGGGAAGGCAAAATCATCGGCCGGCTGAAAAGTACCGGAACAGGGCTTTTGCATACGGACAAGCTGCGGATGGCGGGGATGCCGCCGGAGGCTCCGGCAGAAGGAGGAGGGACCGCATGACATGGCGGACTGATGTTTTTTCGGGGGAAAGAAACGCAGCGGGCGGGGCCCGCTCCGAAGGTCTTGCCGATTACCGTGTGTATGTTTTGACGGGGCGGCAGAAGGCTTTATGCATGCTGCTCGGCGGTGCGGCTTTATTCGCCGTCGGCTGCGTTTTTTTTCATTCCATCCCGCTGGCTTTAGGGTTGTCCGCCGGCGCGTTGTTTGTGCCGAAGCCCTGGAGCAGGCATTTGCTCCGGAAACGAAGAGAGAATCTCAGCTTGCATTTCAAGCAGGCGCTTTATTCGCTCTCCTCATCGCTGGCCGCCGGCCGATCGGTGGAAAACGGATTTCGCGAAGCGATCGATGATTTGAAATTGCTGTACCCGGACGGGGATAACGATTTGATCAGGGAACTTGGGATTATTTGCGCGCGTATGGAGTACGGACAGCCTGTGGAGGAAGCGCTGCTGGACTTCAGCCGCCGGGCCGGCATGGAGGATATCAGCAATTTTGCCGACGTGTTTACGACCTGCAAACGCTCCGGCGGGGATTTGGTGGACATTGTCCGGCGGACCTCGGCCCTGATTAGCGAGAAGTTGGAGATCGGGCAGGAAATCAGCGTCATGATTGCCCAAAAGCGCTTTGAAGCGAAGGCGATGCTTGCCGCTCCCATCCTGTTTTTATTGTTTATGGAAATGACTTCGCCGGATTATATGCAGCCGCTGCACAGCGGAGTCGGGCTGTTAATCTCGGCGGCCGCGCTGCTCGTTTTTGCCGGGAGCTCCTGGCTGATGCTTAAAATCGTCGATATCCGGGTTTAAGGAGGGCTTTGCTGGATGTTCCTGATGCTTTGGGGGATCTTGCTGGTTTTGCTGGGAGGCTGGGGATGGGTATACCGGATATCCTTCCGCCGCTTTAGCGGATACACCCAATTGATCATGGAGGGGCTGAGGCTTCAGCGTTTGTCGCCGCCAATGCTGTATTTGCTGGAGCGCATCAAGGTGTCCCGGCGGTTTCCGGGCGTATTCTTTAAAGTGAACCGGGCGGTGCAAAAAATTTGCGGCGACCGGCGCAGCGGTGAGTTTACGCTGCTGTTTCTCGCCGAAACGCTCACCTACAGCTGGCTGCTGCTCACTTTGGGGTGCGTCTTGTCCCTGCTGATGAATGGCGATTCATCGGGGCTCCTGCTCGGTGCGGTGTTAGCTTTGCTGCTTCCGGCAGCGTTGATCCATGATCTGCACCGCAAGGTGGTTCGGCGGGAGTATGCCGTTATTCTGGAGCTTCCCGAGCTGCTGAACAAAATCGTGCTTCTGGTCGGGGCCGGTTCAACGGTTCAGCAAGCGATCAAGCTCTGTTTGGAACGCAAGCGCGAGCAGGAGACCCATCCCCTTTACCGGGAGCTGTTCCAAATGCTGCGGGAGTGGGAAGGGGGCTATTCTTTCCAGCAGTCGATGGAGGGCTTTAGCAAACGCTGCGGGATTCAGGAGGTTTCCGCCTTCACCACCGCCGTGCTGCTGAATTACCGCCGCGGGGGTCATGATTTTGCCCTGGCGCTGCGCGACTTGTCCCATTCGTTATGGGAGAAGCGCAAGGCCGTCAGCAAAACGCTGGGGGAGCAGGCTTCGTCAAAGCTGGTTTTTCCCATGGTGCTGATGTTTATGGCGATCCTTCTGCTGGTTGGCGCCCCCGCATTTATGATCATGGACCTTTAAGAGGCAGTTCAAAAAGTCAGTCGTCTTTTGATCACGAAGCAAGAACACATGGAGTGTATGCGGCATCGAATTTTTGAAATTTAAGGAGGAAAAGGCCGATGTTAACGACAATGGGCAAGGAAGTTAAAGGTTTTTTGCATGACGAGGACGGCTTGGGGATGCTTGAGATGATTTTAATTATCGCGGTCATCGTCATTATTGCCGTGATCTTCCGTTCGCAACTGAAAGAAATCGTAAGCAGCCTGCTTGGCAAAGCAAGAACGAAAACCGAAGACTTTATGGACGGGAAGTAGGCGAAACATGCGGCGTTGCCTGCGGGATGCGAGGGGAAGCTTTACGCTGGAAGCGTCCTTGGTGTTGCCGGTCATTTTTTACGCGATATTGGTCTTGCTGTTCTTCTGCTTGTATCTGTACCAAAACGCTCTGCTTGGGCAGGCCGCTTCCGCGGCCGCGGAACGCAGCGCTTACACTTGGGACAACAGCTATCGTAACGATTTGACCGGAGCTTTTGAGGAGGGGCACTATGACTCCTTATATTGGCGTCTCAAGGACGACGGTATGCTGCAGAGCATTTTCGGTTGGGGCGAGGCCAACGGAGCCGTCCGGCTTCGCTTGCCTGCCGGAGCGGACTCCGCCGATTCGCTGGCCGGCAAAAAGCTGGCCAGGACAGGAAGCGGGCTGCCCGGGAACATCTCGGGAGAAATGGAATATGACAACCGCATGCTTTTGCGCAAAGTTAAAGTGGCAATGGAACGGTTCGTTCCATTGCCGCCGCTGGAGAGCTGGTTGGGCGATATTTCCCAAACCGGATCTTCTTACGCTTATGTTATCGAACCTATGGAATTTATTCGCACCGTCGAGTTGGCGCGCTATTATGGGGCAAAGTTTAAGGGCAAAGGCGGAGACACGATGGACCGGACGGAGGCCGGAAACGCGCTGAAGCTGTTTGGCAAATAGGCCGGGAATCAGGGATGGGGGATGGAAAGGAGGCGAAGCGTTTGTTTGCAAAGAGACGCTCGGAGTCAGGAGCGGTTACGGTCTTTTTAGTTGTGGTGTTTGCGGCGATATTCGCCTTTGTGGCTATTTTTATCGACTTTGCCAGAATGTTTGCGCTGCAGGCCGAGACGGAAGCATTGGCCCATGCCGCGGCCAGATCCGCGATGTCTTCGTACGACCGGGAATTGGCCGAGCGGTACGGTTTGTTTGCGTTAGGAGAGACCGACAGCAATTACATTATGTCCAAAGTGCTCCAGGATTCTTTGCAGCTTGCGGGAAGAAGCGGCGGATTGCCGCTGCTTGGAGCGAAGCTGGAATCCTCGGCAATTGAACAACTCCGTCCGCTCGGTTCCTACGCCGCGTTTGAACGGCAAATTCAGGAGCAGATGAAATACCGGGCGCCGATTGATCTAACGGTAGAAATTCTAAATCGCTTCAAACCGATGGCGCAAGTGATGAAGGAAGCGTCGAATACGGTCGATTTGCTCGGTAAATTGCAGAAACTGTACGATAAGCGCGAAGCGAAACTCGACGAGCTGCTGGAAATGCAGCGCCAGGCAGCACGCGCGGCGGAGGGGTTCGGGGAATTGCTGCCCAGGGGTTCGGCGCTCGCGATAGACGACGAACCTTTGGGCGGCAAGATCTCTTCAGTCCTGGACTTTACTGCCCAATATGACGATTACAAGGAAAAGGTTGAGCTGGATAAGAAACCTGGGCCAGGGAACCCAAAGTACCGATGGAAGATTAAAATCTACCGTTCCGAAACGTCCAAAGTATACAAGCAATTGGACAAAATTCGCGCCAAAGCCGAAGAAAAGCATGAAAATTTGCTGCTGCAGGCCAAAGCGCTGCTTACTGAGGCGCGCCAAATCAATGAGCAGATGAAACAAACGATAGAAGAGGCGGGGCAGCGCGCCGCCCAGAAGGGGTACAACGAAGTGGCTGCAGGGCCAAGCACCAGGGACGACGGCCAAGTGAGCGGGATGGAGGAGATTGCTGCAATACGGGAGCAAAGCGGTTCGCTTGTCCTCTCCGAGGAACTTTTTACGGATCTCGAATCGGATACGGACGATCAAGCCGCGGCTTTTCAGCAATTGAACGAGGAAATCACCTCGCTGCGCACCCTGCAAAGCGGGGTCTTATCGGCGGTAACGTCTTCAAGAAAGCTGCAAACGGCTGTACGCCGGGTTGGCTGGAAGGCGGATAAATATATGCGGAGCTATGTGGACCGGGGAGCGGCGAATGTTTTGGAGGCCAATATGCAGCTGCTGGAATCGCATCGAGGGAGCGATAAGGAGCGCAAGTCGGCGGAGAAGACGGCCAGGGCCAAGCTGAAAGAAGCAACTGGTCTACTCGCGCGAATTAAGCAGTTTGGCAACAAGCTGAAGGCCCAGCAAGAGCGCTTTAATCAATTAAAAGCGGATTATGAAGCGAACCGGGACATAAACCAGGCTGCATCGGGCGGGGATGAGGCGGCGGGCGCCGCGATCGATAACGATCCCTATCGGGCGGGGGATTCGGCGATGACGGACATGGACGGCTTATTCGGGGGGTTATCCGGACTAATGGGCGGAATGACGGACAACGCTTTTCAAACCGAATACATCGCCAGCTATTTCCGTTGCTTGGATTTAAGTGCGCTGAATGAGCTGCTGCAGGGGAGCTCCGGCACGGACAAACTGAATGCGCTGGGCGATCAGTTTGCGCCTGAGCGGCAGGAGGCCGAATATATTTTATACGGCTTTCACAATCCGGTAGGCAATATCGCCGCCGCTTACGGAGAAATCTTTGCGATGCGTCTGGCAATCCGGACGATGGAGGGATTCATCAAAAACGCATCAAAGGGCCATCCTCTGCTGGTTCTGGCCGCCGCGTTGCTGTACGGCGCGGAACATGCGCTGTCGGACATGCTTGCCTTAACGCGCGAAGGTAAAATACAGCTGAGCGAGTACATCAAAGTTGATCTTACCTACAGGGATCATTTACGGATTTTTTTGCTGTTGCATGGAAGAAGCGAGAACAGATTGTCGCGCATGCTCGCAGTAATCCGGATGAACACGGGGATTGACACGGGTGAGCGGGCGACCTATACGAGCGGGAGAGTTTCGGTATCGATGCCGCTGTGGTTTTTGCCGGGGGTTGCCAGAGCGTTGGGAGTGGCGGGCGTACTGAAAGGAAATGTGGAAGGAAGCCGGTATTATGCCGAGAAACAAGCGGACTTCTCATATTGATGAACGACAAGTTGCTGGCCGGAAAAGTGGCTTGGCGCGAGGAAGCATTGTCCTGGAAGCCGCACTGGTTATGCCCGTTTTTGTGATGGTGCTGTTCTGGTTTATTTATATGGTACATATGACGCTGTTGTCCAGCCAGCTGAATACGGTCGCATCCAATGCCGTCAGGCAGGTTTCCGCCCATATATACCCCGTTGCTTTGGCGGTGTCGGCCGGCTCAGGCGAATCTGCGGGAAATGCCGGGGGCGAGGACGAATCGCCAGGCGAAGGATCTTCTTTTAACTGGAAAATGCCAAGCCTTTCTGTGAGCGAATGGGCCAAGCAATATGCCGGCGTTTTGCCTGAACCGATCTCCGATTGGGTAATGGATGCCGCGGAGAAGGGGGACGAGCCGCTGCAGCATATCAAAACAGGCGTTGCGGAAAGCGTCCTTGATCCCGCGGTTAAACCGCTGCTTCTGCCGTTTCTTGAAGGAACGCTGTTAACCGAAAAGCGTTTGCATGTAAGCCGCGTTACCGTGCCCGACTTAAAAACGGGAAAGCGGCCATATTTCGGGCTGGAAATCAGCTATGAGCTTCCGATTAAAGTACCGTTTACATCAAACCGCGTCGTGCTTCAATCGCGGGCCGAGGAACGCATTTGGATCGGCGATACCGGGGAACTGGAATCGGGGGAAGCCGGGGGCGACGGCCAGGGACGAGCTCCGGTCATTCTGTCCAAGCCGGATCCGGCTTACGCCGGGCATCGGGCGACGGTGAAGGCGAAGATAGGGGCGGGGCAGACGGCCAAGTTGACCGTCTTTTACAAGAGCGGCGTCAGCCAAGCTAAATATTTGGGAGAAACTACGGCGGACGGCGAAGGCATCGTGGAATGGAATTGGCTGGTCGGGGGAAACACGACGCCGGGAACGTGGACGTTTGTTGTGGAAACGGAAGACGGGTTGCGGACGGCGATGGAGTTTGAGGTAACCAGTCCCAAATAATGTGAAGGGGGCGCAAATGGATGCCATGGGAATATTGGGGTTGTTTTTTGATGCTGACAGCGGCTTTCGTAACGGATATCCGAACGATGAAAATCCCTAACTGGATTACCCTGACGGGTTTGGCGAGCGGATTTTTGTTTCACGCCTTGACCGGGGCGTGGAACGGAATAGGGGATGCTTTTAAAGGCGCGGCGGTTGGATTCGGTCTGATGTTTATCCTGTATCTGCTGAAGGCCGTCGGCGGAGGTGACGTTAAGCTGTTTGCCGGAATTGGGGCGTGGACGGGCATTAGTTTTACGTTATCCGTTATGATGTATTCGATTTTGGCCGCCGGGTGTATCGGGCTTTTCATTTTGTTGTGCCGGCGGGAGACGCTGTTTCGGCTGCGGCGGGTCGTCAGGGGCGTATGGGGAGCGGTCATTTTCCGCAGCACTACGCCTATTCAGTCCGCGGCCAAGGGGCAGCTGCAGTTTCCGTTTATGCTGGCGGTGCTGCCCGGGGCGATCCTTTCGTTTTGTTATCAGTGAAGGGGACTATGCATTTGAAAAAGGAGGTGCCTGATTCATGCGGAAGCAGCTTCAGACCGATTTTGTCAGGAACGGCGGAATCTACATGCTTTTAAAGGCCGAGGAGGGGCTGCGCTCGGAAGAGTTGAGCCGGGTCCAAAGGAATATGCTGGCCGCGGTTTCGGTGCCCAATTTGCTGCGGCTGGATATTCGCGAGGTGGATTTCGAGGTAAGCCTGCATTATGATATCACCGGCAAAAAAATGCTTTCACACTGTCTGAAGAGCGACAAAATCGGCATGTCCGAATTTTACGGTTTGCTGCTTCAGGTGGTTGCCGTGCTGGACGATTGCAAAAAATACATGTTATCTCCCGCCAATGTTTTGCTCGACGAGGAGCATATTTTTGTGGAGGAGCCCTTACCCTGCGGAGTTTTTTACTTTGCTTATTTGCCTTTGAACGATACTCTGGCCGTTGTCCCGCTATCTCAAGCGCTGCTGGCTTTGATCACCCGGATGCTTGTTAGCGTGAGCCGGGTGGAGGGAAACGGGATACAGCAGATCATCTCTTTTTGCGGCAGCGAGGAGCATTTTTCCTTACCCCGGTTGAAAAAAATGCTGCTGGAGCTGTTGACCGCTGCGGAGCAGGCTGAAGGGAATCCAGCGTTCCCGGAAGAACCGCTTCGGTTCAAGCCGCAGCAAGCCGGCCCAAACCAAGGGAAACAGGCGCAAGCTGCTGGGCCTGCTGCCGCCGTAGCCGCTGCCGCTTCAGAGAACGCGAGGAAGAGCCGGACGCCGCTGCGGAGGGAGGAGCGCTTGAAGCCGGACCGTTTAAATATGGCCCGCCAGAATGCGCCGGCTGAGTTGAAATCATCGCATACGGTGATCAAAGAGTACTTGCCGGACGGTCTCTTCTCCGGATATGCGCCGGAGATCCCAAAGGCTGCTACGGTGAATCCCGGGCGGGAACAGTGGCCCGGCTTGGAGGAGGAGGAAGCCGGGCCCAAAGTTAGGATAACGCCGACATCCTGCATTTTGGGGGCCGTCCTGCTGGACGCGCTGTGCTGGAAGTTTCTATACCTGGACCGGCCATGGAACATCGGCCTTTACATTTGCTTCGCGGCAACGTTTCTATTGGCCGGGGCAGCCTACCTCATTTTCAGCGGAAAGCTGCCCGTTCTGCAATCCGCAAGCGGGGCAAAGCAGCGTGAAAACGCAATCGGTGAGCAGCCCGATGCCATTCCCGCATATGATCGAAACGGCACCTTTCCCGAAGACATTTTTGGAGATTCGCCGTTTCTTCAAGTCAACCGATCTGAGTCCGAAGCGGGTACGGGGAACGGGGGGGAGGCTGTGGAATTAGCGATGTCCGGAACCGGGCAGGAGCATTTTTCGCCTGCCTATGGAGGGGCATCCTCATGGGAGGCTTCAAGCGGTGGCGCCGGCCAACCGGCAACGATGCTTTTGAACAAGCCGATGCTTTCCGGCGAGTCGAAGCACGCAATCGAACCCCGGTATTATTTGGAAAGGTTTAGCGGTGACGGAGTAAGCCCGGAACGGATAACCTTAAAGCCGGGGAGCTTTGTGATCGGCCGCTCCGAGGAGATGGCCCAGTACGTGGAGCGAACGCCGGGCGTATCCCGCGCTCATGTTGAAGTAATGGTGACCCCGGGGAAATGCTGCCTCAAGGATCTGGGGTCCCGAAACGGAACGCGTTTTAAGGGAGAACTCATTGCTCCCTATAAAGAATATAAACTCGAAACCGGGGATGTTTTTTCGTTGGCGGAGGTATCCTTCAAGTTTGGCAAGGAAATGCTTTAAGTTTATTTGCAGCGTGTATCGGGTACCAAGGATTGTACCCTGGTTCAACGAACCTCCTTTTTAAAATTTGTGCTACCCGTAGATTATCCGTCCAAAAGCAGTTATAATTAACGAGAATGATTCTCAATTACGTGACTTAACGGGTTTCATCGGTTGCATAGGCAATAAATTTTGTTTAAGGGATGGTTCAGCATATGTCGGCAGTCACACAATCTTCCAAGCCGCAATTCCGCTCTCGCCCGCTTGCGGCAACAATTGTACTCATTGGCGGAGCGGCGCTGCTAGTTTTTGCCGTTTGCCTTTCGATTTCGGTCGGAGCCGCGGACATCGGACTGGGAACGGTTTGGAACGCGGTATTTCATTTTCAGCCGGAACTGACGCAGCATCAAATCATTATGGAGCTGCGTCTGCCGAGGGCGATTGCGGCCGCCTTGATCGGAGCGGCGCTCGCCGTAGCGGGGGCTATAATGCAGGGCATGACGCGGAATCCGATGGCCGATTCCGGTTTGCTCGGACTTAATGCGGGGGCCGGTTTGGCGCTGGCCGTCTGTTTTGCGTTGCTGCCGGGGACGCCGTTTTTGGTGATGATGTTCTATTCATTCATTGGAGCCGGACTGGGAGCCGGACTGGTGTTCGGCGTCGGTTCCCTGTCCAAAGGCGGCTTGTCGCCCGTCCGGCTTACCTTGGCCGGGGCCGCGGTCAGCATGCTGCTGACCGCCATCAGCGAAGGGATCGCGCTTTATTTCAGGATAGGACAAGACCTTGCGTTCTGGTATGCAGGGGCTATTTCCGGCTCCACCTGGCTGCAGATTAAACTGGTGTCGCCTTGGATCGGTGCCGGGCTTATCGCCGCTGTGCTCCTGTCCAAATCCATTACGCTGCTCAGCCTCGGGGAAGAGGTAGCCACAGGGCTGGGTCAAAAAACGGGAACGATCAAAATCGCCGGGATGCTCATCGTGCTCGTCCTTGCCGGCAGCGCCGTGTCGATCGTTGGGGCGATCGGTTTCGTCGGTTTGATGATTCCTCACGTCGCCCGGTTTCTGGTGGGCGTCGACTATCGGTGGGTGATTCCTTCCTCCGCGCTCCTAGGCGGTTTGTTGTTGGTGTTTGCCGATATTTTGGCGCGGATGGTCCATCCTCCGCATGAGACGCCGATCGGGGCGTTGATCGCCGTGATCGGGGTTCCTTTCTTCCTCTATCTGGCTATGAAGCAGAAGGGGGGATTGGAATGAACAAGGGGAATTATCCGCTGCATCTGCAGCAAAGATCCCGCAGAGCGTATATCGTTATGATCATTTTTGCTTTGCTGATCGTCGGCGTGTTCATTTTTAGCATGAATACCGGCTATTTTCGTCTCTCTCCGGTTGACGTGTTCAAAACGCTGTTCGGCATGGGGACGGATAAACAGGAACTGGCCTTATTCCAATTCCGCCTGCCGCGGATCGTCAATTCCGTCCTAATCGGCATGGGAATGGCGGTTGCCGGCTGCATTTTTCAAGGAATTTCGCGCAACCCGTTGGCCGATCCCGGCGTGCTGGGGATTAATGCCGGGGCAGGGCTCGCCGTCACTTTGTTTATTTCGTTTTATCCGACGACTTCCGATGCCCCCGTGTTTTTGATGCCTTTGCTGGCGTTTTTGGGATCGGCGTTGGCGGCTGCGCTTATTTACGTATTGTCGTTCAAGAAAAATTACGGGTTGCTTCCCATTCGTATGGTGCTGGTCGGCATTGCGGTTGCGGCGGGAATTAACGCCGCGATGATCGTATTGCAATTGCGCCTGCGGCCGGAAAATTTTCAAAACCTGCAAATTTGGCTGGTAGGGAATATTTGGGGGACGTCTTGGAAATTCGTGCTTGCCTTGATTCCGTGGATCGTTGTTTTGATACCTTATGTATTTACAAAAGCGCGCGCGCTAAACGTAATGAACTTGGGAGACCAAACGGCGACGGGGCTGGGCGCGCCGCTGGAGCGCTCGCGGTTCGGCCTGCTGGCCGCCGCAGTCGGGCTAACCGGCTCCTGCGTCGCCGTCGGGGGCGGCATCTCGTTCGTCGGCCTCATTGCGCCGCATTTGGCGAGAAGATTGGTCGGGCCGAAACACGAGTATTTGCTTCCGGCCTCCGCGCTGGCCGGGGGGTTGCTCGTTATCGTCGGCGACACGCTGGGACGCTGGGTGTTTCAGCCTCATGAAATTCCGACCGGTATCGTCGTTGCGGTGATCGGGGCTCCTTACTTCCTGTATTTGCTTTCAAAGTCGAGAGTATAGCTGAAGAAAAGGTCTGATTTGAGAGGGAGCGGGATGCGCAAATCGATATTTTAGGCGTACAGGAAAGTATGGTATGGGGATGGGAAGCTTCTTCTCTGAGGTAGAGGTAATTTGTGGCGCTATTTTGAGATTTCCCCCCTCGTGCCCTAAAATAGCGGAACTTTTTGGCTTTATTTAGGGAACATGCTTGGATAAGGCGCCTTATTACCCTCATCTTCTAAAAATAGGAGTAAAAAACTCCTCTATTTCTATTTAAATCCTTTTCTTGCTGAAGATAAGGACCTTTTTTACCGCTATTTCCGCGACCGACCTCCACAAAAACGCGGGCAATGCGTTCCTAAAAAAGCCCAGAATCTCCGAGCTATCGGGTTCTGGGCTTTGCTGCCTTTATTTTTCATCGTGCAAGTGAGCGGCCGCTTGTTCCAGTTCGGGATAAGCAAAGGTGAACCCGGCGCGCAAAGCCGCTGCGGGGAGCGCCTTTTGCCCCTCCAACAGGAGCATCGACCGCTCGCCGAGCAGCGTTTTGAGCATTGCGGACGGCAGCGGGAGCCAAAACGGGCGCCGGTAGACGCGGCATAAAATCCGGCCGAATTGTTCATTCGTTACCGGATTCGGGCTGACGGCGTTTACCGGGCCGCGGATGTCCGGATGGGTCAGGACGTAATCGAATAGCGAAACGATATCCTTGAGGTGAATCCACGGCACCCACTGCCGTCCGCTTCCAATGGGTCCGCCGGCCCCCAGCAAGCAGGGAAGGCGCATAAGCGGATAAGCGCCCCCGTCATTGCCCAGCACCACGCCGATGCGCAGCTTGACCAGACGTTGCCCGGAAAACCCTTTGTCCGCGGCGGCCTCCCAGGCAGTGGTAACCTCGGACAAAAAATCGGCACGCTCCGGGGCGAGCGGGGAAAACTCGTCAAACTCCTTGGTTAAGGAGGTGCCGTAAATTCCCACGGCCGAAGCTTGCAGAATCACTTCCGGCGGGTGGGGGAGCGCCCGCGCGAAACGTGCGATCATCCTCGTCGCAGTTAATCTGGACTCCAAAATCCGCCGTTTATTGCGCTCGGACCAGCGCGTGTTGAGCGTTGTCCCCGCCAGATTGACGAAGGCGTCCGTTCCTTCGAGCGGAGAGACGTCCTTTTCGAGCTCACTCCAGGTGACATAGCTGGGGAGGGATGGGTGTAAGGCGGCCTGATCATCGGGCTTTGACTGCATAGGATTGCCGCCGCCTTTTTCACGGCTGACGATAAGCACTTGGTGCCCCCGCTCAAGCCAATAAGCGGTTAAGGCCCGGCCGATAAAACCCGTGCCGCCGAAAACCGCGATCTTCATCCTTACGCCTCCTTATAAGAAACATCCGGCTGTCTGAATAGCTAATTCATGTGCCGGATGTTTTTCGCGTTGCGATTATTTATTTAACAGATGCCGGTATGGCTGGTAATCGATCTGGTTCTGTTCCAGAAACCGGACCAGAAATTTATTGTCGCGTTTTGGCGTGGCTACGATATACCCTTTGATGCAGTGATCGCGGGTGACCGCGGGAGCTTTTTCCTCAAGGGCGATTTTGCCGATTTCCGCCGCGATGGAATGTTTGGCGATGTCCCGGAACGGTCCGGGCACGGGCTCAACGAGCTGATCGAGAAAGGCTTTACTTTCGGCGGTCCACAGATGGCGGCTTTTCTCGACCCAATGATTTTGCCAGTCCAGCTTGGACATGCCGTCCGCTTTGGGGAGCACCTTTAAAAATTTGCGGAACATGAAAAATCCGCCGATCGTCATCATGCCGAGCAGCACAAATCCCCAAAACGCAATCCCGTTCATAAACCAGCGATTGGGCCCTTCCGCCGTTAATAGTTGAACCCCCATTTGCAGCATTGATTCATCACCTCAGGCGCTTGTTTAGATTTTCTGCGCGTTTTACGTTACAATATACTTCAAATTGAAATTATACCTTATTTCTTTATTTATTTCAGCATTCAAGCTAAAATAGGCTTGTTTAGCGATTTACTGTCCAAAAGGGGGAAAATGTTCATGCTTAAAATCGGTTCCCATGTTTCGTTCTCGGACAAAGGCCTGCTGAGCGCAACGGCCGAGGCGGAATCCTACGGCTCCAGTTCGTTCATGATATACACCGGGGCTCCGCAAAACACTCGGCGCAAGCCCATCGATACGATGTACATTGAAGAAGGCAAAAAGGCGATGGAGCAGGCCGGGATCGGCGAAATCGTCGTTCACGCGCCGTACATCATCAACTTAGGTTCATATAAGTCGAACACTTATCAGCTTGCCGTTGATTTTTTGCAGGAGGAGATCCGCCGCACCCACGCGCTGGGCGTGCGCAATATCGTGCTTCATCCCGGCGCTTTTACGGACAAGGATGCCGAGTATGGCGTGAACCGGATTGCGGAAGGCCTAAATGAAGTGTTGAACGGCACGAACGAGACCGAAGTGCATATTGCCCTGGAAACGATGGCCGGCAAAGGGACGGAAGTGGGGCGCAGCTTCGAAGAAATTGCGCAAATCATCGACAAGGTGCAGCATAACGAACGTTTGACGATTTGTCTGGATACATGCCATATTCATGATGCCGGATATGACATCGTTAACGATTTGGACGGCGTTCTGCACAAATTCGATCAAACGATCGGACTGAACCGGATTGAGGTCGTGCATATCAACGACAGCAAAAATCCGGCCGGCGCGCAAAAAGACCGGCATACGCCGATCGGTTCAGGCTGGATCGGGTTCGAGGCGATCCACCGGGTCGTGCACCATGAGGCGCTGCAGGGACGGCCGTTTATTCTGGAGACGCCATGGGTCGGCAAGGATGCGAAAACGCAGCGTCCGATGTATGAGGTGGAAATCGCGCTGCTGCGGGGCGATACGGCGATGCGGTTCGGTGACGCGTTCCTGACCGACGTAGAGCGTTTGGGGGACTTTTTCGGCAAACAGGAAATTCATCCGCGCAGCTTTGTGCTGGACACCTGGACGGTGCTGAAAAACGATGCCAAAGCGAAAAAGGCCGATCCGCGCGAACCTATGGAGCGCCTGTTCGATATGGTCATCGAAGCGGGCCTGTTCCCGGACCAATCGGAGGAACAGATCAACCAGCGTCTGGTCGCATGGTTTGCGAGCGCGCACAAATAATCGACATAAATCATTAGGAGCAAGGGGATTGGAGAGCAATGGAAACGCATATTCACTCAGGCCGGCGGCCGGTGAAACCTTATGAAAGCAACCGGGCCCGGATGCTGATTTCCTGTCCGGACGGACCGGGGATCGTGGCGGCGGTGTCCCGCTTCCTGCATGAGCACGGGGCGAACATCGTGCAATCGGACCAGTATACGATGGATCCCGAGGGCGGCATGTTTTTTATGCGGATAGAGTTTGATCTGGAAAATCTCGCTGGGCGGATCGCCGGGCTGGAGCGGGATTTTGCCGCCATCGCCGGGCAGTTCGGCATGCAGTGGAATATTTATCAGCTCAGCCGCAAAAAGAAGCTGGCGATTTTCGTGTCCAAGGAGGACCACTGTCTGGTGGAACTGCTCTGGCAGTGGCAGGCCGGCGATCTGGACGCCGAAATTTCCATGGTCGTCAGCAATCATCCGGACATGAAAGAGTACGTGGAATCCTTCGGCATTCCGTATTATCATATCCCGGTGACGCCGGAAACAAAGCGCGAAGCCGAGCAAAAACAGCTGGAGATCGTCGGCGGCAAAGTCGACTTGATCGTGCTGGCGAGATATATGCAAATCGTGTCCCCGGCCTTGATCGAGCCGTACCGCAACCGCCTGATCAACATCCACCATTCCTTCCTGCCGGCTTTCGTCGGCGGCAAGCCGTACGCCCAAGCCTACGAGCGCGGCGTGAAGCTGATCGGCGCCACGGCCCACTACGTGACGGAGGAACTGGACGGCGGCCCGATCATCGAGCAGGACGTGCAGCGCGTCACGCACCGCGACAATGTCAGCGAACTCAAGCGCATCGGGCGGACGATCGAACGCGTCGTATTGGCCCGGGCCGTCAAATGGCATATTGAGGACCGCATCCTGGTACATCAGAACAAGACCGTCGTGTTCAACTAAAAAACAAGGTAAATAAACGTCTGTGCAGCAACTCTACACGCTGTGCCGGCGTTTTTTATTTTGACATAGGGTAACCTTTTCAGCCAATTAACGTTATTATAAAAGACGATAGTTTCCAAATTTATCGATCATTGGGGAGGAGAGTGTCAGGTGTTGTTTCAAGCAAAACGGATCGTACCGCTGATCGTGCTCTGTGCGGCGCTGCTGGCGGGGATCGTTTATGCGGTTCCGCAGCCGGCCCGAGCGGCGGACAAGCCGTCCATCACCATAGAGAGCGAACTTGGGTTTAACGGTACTGTCAAGCTGGGCGAATGGAATCCGCTTACCATTACCCTTACGAGTAGTGCCGACATAAGCGGGGAACTGGTTGTTGAGGCGCAGATTCCGTATACCGGGGAGAGTACAACCCATATCCAGGCGGTGGATTTGCCGGCCGGCTCGCCGAAAAAAGTTACCTTTGCGGTGCTTGGAAACCGTTTCGACCAATATAACAATTCGATTCGTTTTTACGAAGGAACGGCGGAATCGGGGAAAATGATCCCGTTTGCTGCGGGCAGCTCCTATTTGGAGACGATCCCCAAGAACGGAACGCTGGTCGGGACCCTGGCCGCCGATCCGGACAGCTTGAACTTTCTAAGGACGCTTAACGGTTCGGGCGGAAACGTGACCGTCGTTCCTTTAGACAAGGAGCAGGTGCCCGAGGACGGTACGCTGCTGTCTTCGCTGGATGTGCTGCTTATTAACGATTACTCCGCCGATACGCTTGGCAAGGGGCGAACCGGGGCCATTCGTTCCTGGGTTCATAAGGGCGGCACGCTTATCCTCAGCGGCGGAGGCGGTTATCCCAAAAGCGCGAAAGGCTTCGAGGACCTGTCTCCGGTCGATTACGCCGGCAATACGAGTGTATCCGAGCTGCCTGAGCTTGAAAAACTGGGCGGGAAAAAGCTATCCCTGGATCGTTCTTTCCCCGTTTCCGCGGCTAAGCTGAAGGAAGGGGCCGCGGCCATCGCACAGTTTGATTCCGAGCCGCTCATCGCGTCTTGGTCCGTGGGGCAAGGTAAGGTCATTTATGCGGCTTATGATGTTGCGATGGAACCGCTTCATGCCTGGAGCGGACATCCCGGGGTCTGGTCTTCGGTCCTGCAGCTTGATCTAACGAGCGGCACCGGCAAGCCGGAAGGCAGTAAAAGCGAACTGTTTTCGGGAATCGACGGCCTGCTTGATTATTTTCCGTCTATGACCCTGCCGCCTTTCTCACTATTAATATGGCTGCTGTTGGGTTATGCGGTGCTCGTTGCGCCTTTACTGTATTACATACTTAAAAAGCTGGACAAGCGGGAGTGGTCTTGGGTACTGATTCCGCTCATTGCCGTTGCGGCGAGCGGCGGCATTTATATGGCCGGGACCTCCGGAGGGTCGTCGGTTCAGACACATACCTTCAATATTATGGAGCTGGACGGAAAAGGACGGGCCGAACGAACGACGGCCTCGGCTATGTTCGTCCCGAGAGGCGGAGATTACCATGTAGAATTGCCCGCCGGCACGTACGTGTCGGTGAAGCGGGAGGACGGTCTGCTCGCCGGCGGACAGCATCAGGAGCCGAACCGGCAGTCCATCCGGGTGCAGGCGGATCGTACGACGGTGAAGCTCAAGGGCATGACCCACCGTTCCTTCGCCAAGCTGTGGATGGATCAGCCGGAAGACAGGGAATTCGGAGCGGTCAGCGTTGAAGCCGGATTCGACGGACAAGGCAGGCTGCAAGGCACCGTAACGAACCGCACGGATGCGGATTTGAGCGATGCCGCGCTGATTGTGGGCAAAAAAGTGTTTCTGCTGGGAGAGCTGCCGAAGCAGCAATCCGTTCCGATTGCGCCCAGTTCGATGACGGTTCCCTATGATGATTACGGGGGGAATTTATTCCCTTATAACGGCAGCGGCACCCGGCGGGACAATATGCTGCTGGAGCGGCAAAGAGGACTTGTGAACAGCTATTTGAACGTTCTTTTTGAACAGGACAAGTATCTGTTTATCGCCTGGAGCAAAGAACAGCTAAGCGACTACAAGGTGAACGGAAAGAGCGTAAAATCCGACCAATTGAACATGTGGGTGCAGCCGTTCGAACCGGCTCTTGGCCAGAATGGGGAAATGTATTTGCCGTACGGTTTTGCGGCAGGACGGGTTTTGAACGTAACTTCAAGCCAATGGAGCGAGGAAGGCAGCGGCAGAGTCAATATGGCTCCCGGAGAAATGCAGATCGAGTACCGGCTGCCGGCGGCGCCGAATCCGGCCTATTCACAGCTGTCGATAGCCATTCGTCAGCAGGATAAGGGGAGCAGGACGACGGCGGCGATTTGGAACGCGGAGAAAGAAGCCTGGAGAGAGCTGAATTGGAAGAATGGCGAAGTTAAATTTGCGGATCAAGCAAATCAATATTTGCAAAACGGAACTAACTTGCGGATCCGCATCACGGCCGAGGAATGGACGAGCTTTGATATACCGGAACTTTCCCTGCAAGGGAGGTACAGCGAATGATCGAGATCAAAAATCTGACGAAAACCTACGGCAGCTTCGAGGCGCTGAAAGCGGTGAACCTGTCCATCGCCAAAGGGACGGTGTTCGGGTTTGTCGGTCCGAACGGGGCCGGGAAAACGACGACGATGTCGATTTTGGCCACGCTGCTGCTGCCGACGTCTGGCACGGCTAAAGTAGGCGGCTTCGAAGTTACCGAACAACCGCAGGAAGTGCGGAAAAGAATCGGCTATATGCCGGATTTCTTCGGGGTTTACGATCAGTTCAAAACGACGGAGTACCTGCACTTTTACGGGGCCAGCTACGGAATTCCCCGCGCTGAGCGCAACGCCTTGATTCCGCAGCTATTGGAGCTGGTGAACCTGAGCGACAAAAAAGACGCATACGTGGACAGCCTGTCGCGCGGGATGAAGCAGCGCCTTTGCCTGGCCCGCTGCCTTGTGCATGATCCCGATGTGCTTATTTTGGACGAACCGGCCTCCGGGCTTGACCCCAGGGCGCGGATTGAAATGCGGGAGATCTTGAAGGAATTGAAGCTGATGGGCAAAACGATCATTATCTCCTCGCATATTTTGCCGGAGCTGGCCGAGATGGTCGACGAAATCGGTGTGATCGAGCGGGGCAGGCTGATTGCTCAGGGCAAGGTGGCGGAAATACAGAATCGTCTGCGCGTTAAAAGAGTGCTGCATATCCGCGTGCTCGACCGGGCCGATGAATTGGCCGGGCTGCTGCAGGATGAGATGCATGTCAGCGAGGTGCTGCAGGATGAAACCGGCGTGCATGTTCATTTCGGAGGCGGGGACGCGGAGCAGGCGCAACTGCTGGGCCGCATGATCTCTTTGGGGTTCCAGGTGCTGTCCTTTAACGAAGCGCAGACCAACCTGGAAGATGTATTTTTGGAGATTACCAAAGGAGGGGCAAGCGATGAACTGGCGTAGAAGGCTGATCAATCCCGTGCTGGACAAAGAGTTTCGTCTCCGGATGCGAACACCCCGTTCGGCGTTTATCGTGTTTGCCTATATTCTGGTGACGGGGCTGCTGGCGATGGCCATCATTTATATGACGACATCTAAAGGGTTTAGCGCCGGCGGACGGTTGGATCCCGGCGTCAGCCGGATCATCTTTTACGTGCTCAGCATCGGCCAACTGGTACTGATCGCGTTCATGACCCCCGCCTTGACGGCCGGGGTGATCAGCGGCGAACGGGAGAAGCAGACGCTGAACATGCTGCTTACCACGCAGCAGAGCTCCGCAACGATTATTTTGAGCAAGCTCCTGTCTTCCTTAAGCTTCATGACGCTTGTTATTCTGGCGACTTTGCCGGTGTACAGCATCGTTTTTTTATACGGGGGACTCTCGCCGAAGCAACTGGCGCTCGTCTTTTTGTTCTATCTGTTTGTCATGCTGCTGTTGGGTTCGATCGGGGTGTTTTATTCCACTTTGTTCAAAAAAACGATCGTATCGGTCATCATGACTTACGGCACGGGCTTGATCATTTTTCTGGTGACGGGCATTGTCTATATCATTGCGATGGGGATCGAGCAGGCGAGCTACTACAGTTCGGGGGGGCCTCCACGCTCCTATTCATGGGTAGGCTTCATCCTGGGGTTAAATCCCGCGGGAGCGTTGATCAGCCTATTTGAGCCGTCTTTTTCCGAATCCGTGTTCCTGGTCCGGGGAGGCAATATGCAGTCCGGCGCGCCGGTTGAACTGTGGCAGCAATTTCTGGGGGTTTACAGCCCGTTGATCGCGCTGTTTCTGTGGCTGGCCATCCGTCATGTTCGCCCGGTGAGAAGAAGAATAAAAAGCCGCGCGATCGAGACAACCGAACCGGGGACGATGACCAAGACCAAGACGGAAGAGTAGACGGCAGGGTCGAGAGCACGGGATCATCGGGTACGAACGCCATAGTACAAAAAAACGCGAAACGGAGGGGACCTGGCGCGTGGAGACAATCTATCGTCAGCTTGATGTTGTGCGCCGCCGCATCCGGCGGTTTCGGGGGCTGGACGGGCTCAGATACGGCCTGCTGACCGGTTTGGCGGCCGCTCTTGTCTGGCTTGCGGCGGGGAGGCTGTGGCCGCTTGAATACGGAAAAATCGCGGCCGCGGCCAGCCTCATTTTGTGCACTGCCGGAGGCTGGGTGTGGGGACGGCTCCGCCGGGTATCCGTCATTTTGGCGGCGCAGACGATGGATCGTCCCGAGGCCGGGCAAGAGCGGCTGGACCTGATGACGACGGCATTGGCCTACGCGAAGCTGCAGACGTTTCCGGCGCAGCTCGAGCGGGAGCAGGCCGAAGAATACGGCGCGGCCTTTGTACGGGATATCAAGCAACGCCTGCCGCTGCCGCGCCGCCGCGTATGGCGGATTCCCGCCGTGCTTGGCCTTCTGGCCGCTTTGCTGCTGGCTATCCTGCCGAATCCGATGGATCAGCGGGTCGCCCAGGCGCGAGAGGAGCGGGCATGGATCAATGCGCAGAAGGAAGAGACGAACGGGCAGATTGCCGAACTGGACCGCCTGAAGCTGGATATGAAGGCGAAGGAAGCCCTTGCTAAAGAGCTGAGCGAGTTGCGCCGGGCGCTGGAGACGAGCCGTAAGCCGGGAGAGGCGCTCAAAAACGTGGAGGAAACGATGAAGCGGTTGAGGGAAATGTCCGAAAAGCTGGAGCTCCGGCAGCAGGCAAGGACGGAGTGGCTCAAGCGGTGGGACGCTCATCCGCTGACGGGAAAGCTGGCCAACGCTTTACGGGACAAAAGCACAGCGGAGTTGACCAAGCAAGCTGAGGCTTTTCGCAAGCAGTTGTCCGGCTTGACGGAGCAGGAACGGGAGGAGCTTGCCGATAAGCTGAAGCGGATCGCCGAAGCGGCGCCGCCCGATAACGAGCGGGCGAAGGAACTGGCGGATGCGCTGAAAAAAGCCGCCGCTGCGGTGAAGGAAGGTCAGCAGCTATCCACGGATCAAGCGCTGG
Source organism: Paenibacillus macerans (assembly GCF_900454495.1). NCBI lineage: Bacteria > Bacillati > Bacillota > Bacilli > Caryophanales > Paenibacillaceae > Paenibacillus > Paenibacillus macerans. Next base: position 3,348,046 of record NZ_UGSI01000001.1, on the reverse strand, counting down.
CGAACTTAAACGAGGTTATGCTGCAAAACATGCGGGCTGTGGAGGCATCTTCCGGGCAGGCGGACGCCGCGGCCGCCCTGGCATCGGCCCTTGCCGAGCAGGGGCTCGGCCTGGCGGAAAATATGCAAGCGTCGGGGCTGGCCGTATCGGACACGTGGAGCATGGGCGGCAGCGCCGAACAGCTGGCCGCAGGCGGCGGCCCTGGCATGGGCCAAGAGGGCCCGGCCGCAGATTCCGGGCCCGGAGCAGGCCAAGGTTCCGGGGCGGGAGGCGCTGCCGGGACGGGACCGGGTGCTGGAGCCGGTTCGGGCTCAGGCTCGGGTTCCGGCAGCGGTGGCGGCGGCGCGGGAGCGGGCCAAGGCCAGGGCGGCGGAAATGGGGCCGGAGCTGGACTAGGCAGCGGAGGCCGGGCGTTGGTGACTACGCCGCGCGACCTGGCCGGCAGCGGCAACGGCAACGTCAAGCAAGACGGCGGACCGGCAACCGGCGGCAGCGTCCAGAGAGGGGGCACCTCCCCAGTATTTGACGGGGTTAGCCGTCCGTATGAAGAGGTTTACAGCGATTATGCGGCCGAAGCCAAGGAGTCGCTAAAGCGCGGCGATTTGCCGCAAAGTCTGCAGAGCCTGGTGGAGAACTATTTTATCGAAATCGATCCGGGTTCGTAGGCGAAGGAGCGTAAACGAGGAGGAGAGACGATGGAGGATGCGAAAGCCCGGTTGGAATTGTGGAGCGGTACGGTCGCGGCCGTGCAGGAGCAAATTTCGCGTGTAATCGTAGGGCAGCAAGAGGTCGTGGAACAGATCCTGTGGTGTGTTTTTGCGGGAGGACATGCGCTTTTGGAGGGGATTCCGGGACTCGGCAAAACGATGCTGGTGCGCACGATCGCCGACTGCCTGGCCCTGTCCTTTTCGCGGATTCAGTTTACGCCGGATTTAATGCCGAGCGACATTACCGGCACGAATGTGATCCGGTTCGGACCGCAGGGCGCGACCGATACGGTATTCCAGCCCGGCCCGGTGTTCAGCAGCATCGTGCTGGCCGACGAGATCAACCGGGCGACGCCGAAAACCCAAAGCGCCCTGCTGGAGGCGATGCAGGAGCAGACGGTGACGGTAGGCGGGGAGACGCGGCGGCTGCCGCAGCCTTTTTTTGTGCTGGCGACGCAAAATCCGCTGGAGAACGAAGGTACTTATCCCCTCCCGGAAGCCCAGCTGGACCGGTTTATGCTGAAAATTCATGTGGGTTACCCGTCTCCCGCGGAATTGACGGAGATCGTCAGAAGGACGACGGCGGCCGATCAGCCCAAGGCGGAAACGATCGCTTCGGCGCAGCAATTGCTGGAAATCCGCCAGGCCGCCAAAGAAGTGCTGCTGGCGGATGAAGTGCTGGAGTACGGGGTGCGCTTGCTGATGATGACGCACCCCGAGGAGCGGGACGCGCCCGAATCGGTGCGCAGTTACGTCCGTTTCGGCTCGGGGCCGCGCGGCATCCAGGCGATGGTTTCGGTCGCCAAGGTAAGGGCGATTTCCAAAGGGCGCATGCACGTATCGACCGGAGATATTAAGGCGGTTGCCGTGCCGGCCTTGCGGCACCGCTTGTTTCTGAATTTCGAAGGGCAGGCGGCGGGCGTGGCGACGGATCGGATCATTGAGGACATTTTGGCGGCGCTGGAGGGAGCGCAATGACTTCTTCCCTCTTGCCTCCGTCTCTGCTGCCCCGGTTGGAACGGTTGTCGATCGCCTCACGGAGGAGAATCCGGGGAACGCTGCAGGGCAAACGGCGCTCCAGCCGTTTCGGAAGCTCCCTCGAATTTGCCGATTATCGCGAATACGCGCCCGGAGACGATATCAGGCGCTTTGACTGGAGCGTTTATTCGCGTACGGGCCGCCCTTTTGTCCGTCAATATTGGGATGAGCAGGAGCTGCGGATCAACCTGTATGTGGATATTTCCGCATCGATGGATTTCGGCGGCGGTTCGGAGCGGCGCGCTGAAACCGGGCAGGCGCCGGAGAATAAGCTGCTATACGCTAAGCGGTTGGCCGCTTCCGTCGGTTATATGGCGCTGGCAGGCGACGATGTGGTGCAGGCGGCCGTTTTTTCGAAAGAGATCAAGGGCAAGCTGCCGCCGTTGCGGGGAAAGGCTTCCGCTTTCAGGCTGTTCTCGTTCCTGCAGGAGATGGGGCCGGCCGGACCGGGGGATCTGAGAGGGGCGCTGCGGCAGCCGGGAGCGCTTCCCGCGCAGCCAGGAATGACCTGGATATTTTCGGATTTGTGGCTGGAGAGCGGGGCCGAGGGGCTTGCGGAGACGTTGGCTTTTTTTCAGGCGGCCGGGCAAGAGATCGTACTCGTCCACGTGCTGTCGGAAGCGGAGCTTCGTCCTGTGCTCAGCGGAGACTTGCGGCTCCTCGACAGCGAGCTTGGGACCGGCAAAGAGATTGCGTTAACCGGCAAAATCCTGGACAGGTACGGGCGCGAGCTGGACGAGTACTTCAAGGAAATCGGCCGCTTTTGCGGCGGGCGCGGGATTCGTTATGTGGTTGCCCCAACCGATGTGCCGCTTGAGCAAGGGATTGTGAAAATGATGGACAAGGCGGGAACGACCGGGGGGAAGTAGCCGGATCGGACCAAGGCCGTGGGCTCTTTTTGCCTCATCAATGATCCGGGACGCCGCTCGTGATTTGTTGCGTATGTTAGATCATCAACGTGGGGGAATGAAGTCATGGGGGTATTGGATTGGTCGGGGCTGTGGTTTGGCCTTGCGCTTCCGGGGATCGTACTGATGTATCTGTTCAAACGAAAATATACCGATACGCTCGTGCCCAGCCATTTGCTGTGGAACCGCGTGCTGCGCAACATCGAAGCCAACCGTCCGTGGCAGAAGCTCCAGAATCGGCTGCTGCTCTGGCTGCAGCTGCTCGTCGCCGCTTTGCTCGTATTTGCGCTGATGCAGCCTTTCGTGTGGACCTCTGGCAGCCGTACCGGGCATGTGGTCATCGTCGTCGACACGTCAGCCAGCATGAGCGCAGCTTGGGGCGGCGGAGAGGCGGAGAACAAACCGGGCTCTCGCCTGGACCGGGCCAAGGAACAATTGCGCTCGCGCATTGACGCTTTGGGAACGGGGGCGGAAATCACTTTGGTGAGATTGGGCCGCGAGCCGGAAGTGCTGTTGTCCCGGGAGCGGGACCGAAGCGCACTGAACCGGGCGGTCGACGGGCTTGCCCCCGATTACGGGCAAGCGGCATACCGCGAGACTTTGTCGCTTGCGGAAGCCTTGACGCGGGACGATCCGGAAGCGAGCGTCATCGTATATTCGGATGGCCGCTGGCCCGAACGTACCGATGATCTCGCGGCGGGCGGCGTACCGGTTGAGATCGCAGCCGTGAACGAAGGAGCGGAAGCGAACGCGGCCGTCGAGCAATTCGGGGTAAAGAACGGCGGCGGTCGCCAAGACATGGTTGCGGGTACAGCTGTGGTGCGGAATTACCGGAATGTCTCCATCCAGGCCAATCTGGATTTGTTTGGCGACGGGAAGCTGCTCGCCTCCAAGCAAATTACGGTGGAAGGCGGAAAAAGCCTGCAGGTTCCGTTCGATGAATTGCCCTCGGCGGACGTATACCGGCTCCGCTTAAGTCCCGAGGACGACTATGCGCCCGACAACGAAGCCTTTGCTTTTCTCGAGAGTGGAGATGAGCCGGACATCCTGTTCATCTCCCCCGGGAATCTGTTTCTGGAGAAGGCGCTGCAGTTGTCCGGGGCCCGCGTTACCCGGATGAATACAGTCCCGGCCGGAACGGATGAAGCCGCAGCGGCGGGGCGGCCGGCTTTGCCCGGGATTAAGCCGGATCTGATCGTGATCGACGGTGTTCCTCCTGCGTTTCTGCAGGGGGAACCTTGGGCTGCGCTGCTTCGTCAAACGCCGCTGTGGACCTGGGGAGGCGATGGAAAAAAAGCGGCTCTGGCCAGCGGGGAAGTGAAGTCGGTCAATCACCCGGTCACCCGTTATTTATCGTTCACGACTCCGCCAACGGGCGAGCTTCTCGATCAGGAGGTTCCGGCATGGGGCAAACCGATTTTGGAGATCGGCGGACAGCCGGCGGCGTATGCCGGGACGGAAGCCGGGCGGAAAAGGCTGGCGTTCCTATTTGCGCTTGAAGACAGCGATTTGCCGCTTCGCCCGGAATTTCCGATCCTGGTGAGCAATGCCGTAAAATGGCTGCAATCCGGTCAAGCGGCCGGGCTCGGCCGCTTGACGGCGGGAACCGAGGTCGATATTCCCGTCCCTGCGGAGGCGGAGCAGGCCACCTGGGTTCCTGTTGACGGTTATGCTTTGCGCTCCGGCGCGGCGAAGCTTCCCGCAGCGCGCAAGATGGGCCGCGTGGCCTCCCGGCAGACCTCCCCGGGAATCCCGGGATTGTGGCGCTTTGAGATGCTAGGGGCTGACGGTGAGAAGCTTGCAGCTTATCAGCTTGAGGTTGCCGCCGATCCTGCGGAATCGGGCATTTCCGGGGGAGGGCAGCCGTTTCCGATTGGATTTTCCGGCGATTCGGCGGCACCGGTGGACAGCCATGGGCTTAAGGGTGCCGAGGGTTCCAAAGACACTGAGCATAGCAAGCTTTCGGGCGCTTCGCCGCCGCAATCGCGGCAATCGCTTGTGCCGTTGGCGGCTCTGCTGGCTTTGCTGGTGATTTTGGCGGAGTGGGGGGTGTATCAGCGTGGGCGTTCGATTTGATCATCCCTGGTTTCTGCTGCTCCTTGTGCCGCTGGCTGCCGGCGTGGTCTACGCCTATCGCTCCGACTTTAGATTAAGCGGGGGGCGCCGGAAGCTGGCGGTCGGTTTGCGCGCGGCGATCCTGGTGCTGTTGGCAGCGGTTCTGGCCGGCGTCCAGACGTACACTTTGGTGAAGGACAAGGAAGTCGTGATTTTGACGGACCGCTCCGCCAGCATGCCGGAGACGGGGCTTGTTAGCGAGTGGATTGGGCGGGCCGGGGAAGGAAAAGCAGCGGGAGACCGCGTAGGCATCGTAGTTGCCGGGCTGAACGCCGCAGTGGACAAAAGTCTGGATACGCAATCCGTCTCCGCAGACAGCCTGAAGGCGGCGGTTCATCCCGATTTTACCAACCTGGAGCAGGGCTTGGAACTATCCGGCAGTTTGTTCGGAGGACGGGGTAACCAAAGGATCATTTTGATTTCCGATGGCGAAGAAAACGTAGGCGATGCGCTAAAGGCGGCCAGCCTGCTGAAGGAGCGGGGGATTGCCGTCGATGTGCTGCCCGTACCCGTCAAAGAGCGGAAGGATGCGTCCGTCGAGGAGTTTCAGGTGCCCGGGAAACTGTATCAGGCGGAATCGTTTGCCTTTGAAGTACTGATTCGCAGCACGTTCTCGGGCAGCGCCGAGCTTGGCTTATACGAGGACAACCGCGAGATCGGCCGGCACAAAGTGACTCTGGAGCGTGGAGACAACCGCTTCACGCTGCAGGGGTTGGCGCAAAAGCAGGGGATGCACCGCTATCGGGCGGAGATTTTCGCTGACGGCGACGAGCAGTCGGCCAACAACGCGAACTATGCGTTTACACGGGTCACCGGAAGTCCGAAGGTGCTGATCGTGGAAGGAGCGCGCGGGACATCCGCCAATCTGGTAAACGCCTTGAAATCCGGTCTGGTCGATTACTCTGTAATCGATCCGGGGATGCTGCCAGCGGATTTGACCAAGTATGCCGGCTATGACAGCATCGTCTTTAACAATGTGTCCGCCGAGCGGATTGGCGGGAAGACGATGGAATTGATCGAGCAGGCGGTCCGCTCTTTTGGCATCGGGTTTGTGATGGTCGGCGGTGAAGACAGCTACGGGATGGGCGGCTATTTCAAAACGCCGATCGAGCAGTTGCTGCCGGTATCGATGGAGTTGGAGGGCAAACGGCAAATTCCTTCCCTCGGCCTGATTCTCGTGATCGACCGGTCGGGAAGCATGGACGGGGACAAATTGAAGCTGGCCAAGGAGGCGGCGCAGCGCACGGTCGAGCTGCTGCGTCCTCAGGATACGGTCGGCGTCGTCGCTTTCGACGATCAGCCTTGGTGGGTGGTCGAACCGCAGAAGCTGGGCGATAAGAAAGACGTGCTGGGGCAAATTAACGGCATTCCGAGCGGGGGCGGGACAAATATCTACCCGGCCGTCGAAGGCGCGCTGAACAAGCTGCTGGATGTCCAGGCGCAGCGCAAGCACTTGATTTTGCTGACCGACGGGCAGTCGGCCGCGGACTCGGGATACGGCGCGCTGCTCGAAACGATGAATAGCTCAAAAATCACGCTGTCCACGGTCGCGGTCGGGGAAGACGCGGATGCGGCGTTGCTGCAGTCGCTGGCTCAGGAGGCCAAAGGCCGGTATTATCCGGTAACGGATGCCACGACACTGCCGGCGATCTTTAGCCGGGAGGCCGCCATGGTCGCCCGAACGTACATTGTGGACAAGCCGTTTGTGCCGGCCCTGATATCGCCGGGGGATTGGGGAAAATGGTTTGCGGGCGGGGTGCCGAAAATTTACGGTTATGTGGCCGCTACGCCAAAAGCGACGGCTCAAACGGTGCTGTCCAGCCCCGAGCCGGACCCGCTGCTGGTTAGATGGCAGTACGGCTCCGGCCGCAGCGTGGCCTGGACCAGTGATCTGACCGGAAAATGGTCGCGGGATTGGGTGAATTGGCCGTCCTATGCCGGCCTGTTCACAGAAATGGTGAAATGGACGTTTCCGCAGTTTTCGGCGTCTCCATTTGAGGTAAACACGACGATTCGCGGGAACGAGGTTCTATTTGAGGTTACCGCCGAGGATGAAGCTCCTCCGGAAGAGCTTGAAGCGGCGGTCAGCGGCGAAAATCTGCGGGAGGAGCGGGTGCCGCTGGCCCAAACCTCGCCGGGGGTTTACCGGGGGACGATGCTGGCCGATGAACCCGGTTCGTTCCTCGTTCATCTGCAGGGCAAAAGCGATGGGGAACAGGTGGATGGTGGGACCGGGACCGGTTTTGTCATCCCTTATTCCCCGGAGTACCGGCTGCCGAGCGGGGCGCCGCCGGACACGCTGCGGAAGATCGCGGACAGCACGGGGGGCCGGGTGCTGGATTGGAACAAGCCCGAAGCGGCCTTTCAATTTGCGGCCAAGCCTTACCCGTCGCCGCACGATCTGCAGCGGCCGCTGCTGATGGCAGCGCTGCTGCTATGGCTCGCGGACATCGCGATCCGCCGCCTTGCGCTGCCGTGGGACCGCATGGCGGCGGCGCTGGTGCGCGCCGCCATGCCTTGGCGCCGCCGCGCGCCGGGCGGCGCGGCGGACGGGGCCGCGCCCGGCGCGTCCGCGGAGGCGGACGCCGGGCTGGCCCGGCTCGCGGCGCGCAAGTCGCGCGCGGCCGCGTTTTACGGCGGGGCAGGCGCCCGCCGCGGCGGCGCTGTCGGCGAGAACGCCGCCGACAGGGCGCCAGCGGCGCCCGCCCCGCCGGCCCGCCCTCCGCGCAGCGGGGCGGGCGGGGGCCAGGGGCCCGCGAGCGAGGAGCCGCGGGCCGAAGTGCCGGCTCCCCCGCGGGAGGGAGCCGGTTCGGCGCCTGCCGGCCCGCCGCAGGACAGCGGGCCGGGGGCTTCGCCGCTTGGCCGCCTGCTGGAGGCCAAGCGGCGAAGCAGGCGTTAGCCTCTTCCCTTTAGTTACGCAACATAAATGGGAGGACACGTAGCGCTTGGCGAGAGTCCATCCGACGATGATTTACGCTAACGGTTGTGAGCGTGCTTATTTGGTCAAAAAGTCGAGGGTTCCATTTCTAGCGGTTGTGACTGAGCTTATTTACAAGAAAAAAGCCCGAAACCGCCGAGAAAAGGCTAAATTAGCCTTCTCAAAACCGTTGCTATGAACGTTTTTGTCAAGCCCTCCGTGTGAGAGGTGCCTGAGCACGTGGCGCGAGAGCAAAAATGCGAGCGACGGTCGGCACGCTGCTATCCGTGGGTTGGTACCACATGTTATGCCTTCGTCAAGGAGAGCTCTTGCAAGCTAGAAGCGCACGTTCAGTTACTCACCTAGTGCAAACGGTTGACGCAAATTCTCTCCCGGAACCTTCGTTTGCTCCCGGGCCTCGTGCTCAGGCGTGAGCTTGTCAAGCGCTTTTCTTGACAAGCGGTTAGGTTCAAATCAACACTTTTCCTATTCCTCATTGGAAATGAGGAACGCCTCACGGCGAGTGTGGGGGTGCAGGGGGCAACGCTCCCTGCGTCTCCCCAAAGGGGACGGAAGGGGCGTTAGTTAGCCACCGGTTGTTCCACCGTTCGAGCAACAGCCCATATGAACCCGGTTAGCTCCCTGGCCACCGCGCCTACGGCCACATTTTTGTGTTTGTTCTTTCCAAAAATGAGATGACGGTATTTGTAATGCAATCTTTCTTGCGCTTTCCACGACAACAGTTGTATATCGGCCGGCATGCCATCCAAACGCTTGGCGAGATCTCCTTTCACCGCAGGCCGATGACGGTAGCTCCAGGCGGATTCCACCAAGGATCGGCGCAAGCGCCCGTTACCGGCTTTGGTCATACTTCCGCGCCGAGTACTCAGGCCGGTTGAACTCTCACGAGGAACCAACCCTAAATACGCCATGAGTTGGGCCGGGGAGCGGAAGCGAGTAAATGAACCGATCTCAGCAGCTAGAGTGACGGCCGTCAGTAGTCCAATCCCACGCAGGGACTGAAGCACCCGAATCAGAGTTGCCTTGGAGCCGACCGTGGCTTGCTGAACCAAGGCTTTTTCCAAACGCCCCATCCGCTGCTCGATCTCATTTAAGGTATGGAGCATCTCGTCGAAGGCTACTTGCATGGGCTCATAAGGGAATGTCAGTTGCTCCAGCCAGGAACGGTACTTCCGGGTCCAACGACGCTTTATCGTAGCCGGCGGTTCGATTTGATGGCGGAGCAGGAACTTCAATATCCGCTGGCGTGCCCGATGCGCGTCCTCTTTGGCGGCCTCCCGGGCGCGAACCAACTCCCGCAAAGCCTCGTCTTCCCGCTCCGGGACGTAGACAGGAGTCAATTCTCCTGCACGAAACAGACGGGCAAGCTGCTCGGCGTCCCGTCGATCCGTCTTCACGTGATCGCCAGGGCGTTTGGGAATAAGCGACGGAGCAATGACAACGCAATGGGCTCCCATGGAGGTGATCCAGCGATAGGTTTCGTAACCTGTCGGACCTGCCTCATAACAAAACGATAGCGTTTCGGCCGGTCCCAGTTCTTTGATCAGCTTGCGCAGCGCCGCCGGGGTGTGAGGAATGCTCCCGTAATAGCGAGGAGTTTCACCGCTTGCATCTGCAATAGCAACCGAAATTTTTTCTTTGGATACATCTAAACCGACGAATTTTGTGGTAGACTGCATAGTATCAGCTCTCCTTTGCTATGTAGCTCTGAAATGGTTTGGTTTTCACTATCCATTTTAACCTACGAGATGTAGCAATATGGAGGGCTGTCTTTTGTTTACGTTCATCATAGCTAGAACACTGGCGTTGCATTAACGCCTACACAAAATCTCCGGTACACCTTGCCCGCAATTCCATTTGAGATTACGCCAGAAATCTAACGGTTGTATTAGTCGCTATTTTGCCCAAAAAGCCCCTTTCAAAATTTTAACGGTTGTGAGCGCGGTTATCTGCTCAAATCTAAGCCCAAATCGCCGGGTTTTAGCTAAATAAGTGCTATGGCAACCGTTAGAATTTGAAAACGGCGATATTGGAGCAAATAGCGGCTGTGGCAACCGTTAGAGTGGTGGCGAGAAATTGTATTTTGTCGGATTTAATGCAACGCTAGTGCCGTTAGAATGGAAAAACCCTTGATTATGCCGTATTAGCGTCGCTCACAACCGTTAGAACATTTCTTAGTTTTCGAGTTTTACTGAAAAACAGAATTAAGAAGGGCGATCTTGCTTTTATCAATTCTATCGGTGTTTTTAGGAGTGTACCTCCTTAATAAGGATTGGCCATAACTAGGTTTAGCTCCTTTGAGTAATAGGCCCGAATAAGGTCCTTCTCTCTAAAGGGGCTTTTTTTATTTAATGGTGACGTTCGAGGGGGGGGGGGAGATCGTCGCCTGCATGAAAGAGCGGCAAAAATGATTGCAAAGTAATTTCGAGTGAACACCTTGGCAATAATGATATGGTAATGGGTTACAAATGATGATACAATAAATAAAGTCAAAATGATTTTTTCAATTTGATTGTTTTGTAATCGCAAAGTTAAGTTTTCATGGTTTTCAAGGATCTTTTGATGATTAAGGAGGAAAATGAATGCCACTTTCAGAGAACAACACGATCGATAATTTGTCGATTACGACGATTCGGACGCTGGCGATCGACGCGATCGAAAAGGCGAGATCCGGCCATCCCGGCATGCCGATGGGGTCCGCGCCGATGGGTTACCAGTTGTTTGCCAAAACGATGAACCATAACCCGGACGTTCCGAACTGGATCAACCGCGACCGCTTTGTTTTATCCGCCGGTCACGGCTCGATGCTGCTGTACAGCCTGCTGCACCTGTGCGGGTATGACCTGCCGATGGAAGAAATCAAGCAGTTCCGCCAATGGGGCAGTAAAACGCCGGGCCACCCGGAATTCGGGCATACTCCGGGCGTAGACGCCACGACGGGACCGCTGGGCCAAGGTCTGGCGATGGCCGTCGGCATGGCTTTGGCGGAAACGCAGCTTGCGGCGACTTACAATAAAGGCGATCTGAAAGTCGTCGACCACTATACTTACGGCATTTGCGGCGACGGCGACCTGATGGAAGGCGTGGCCAGCGAAGCGGCTTCTTTGGCCGGCCACCTGAAGCTGGGCAAATTGATTTTCCTGTACGACTCCAACGATATTTCGCTCGACGGCAAGCTGAATCTGAGCTTCTCGGAGAACGTAAGACAGCGCTTCGATGCTTACGGCTGGCAAACGCTGCTCGTTAAGGACGGCAACGATCTGGCCGCGATCGAAGCGGCGATCGAAGAAGCTAAACGCGATACGGAGCGCCCGACGCTGATCGAAGTGAAGACGATCATCGGCTACGGCAGCCCGAACAAGCAGGGCAAAGGCGGCCACGGCGGCACGCACGGCTCCCCGCTGGGGGCGGAAGAAGCCCAATTGACGAAAGAGTTCTATAAATGGGTTTATAAAGAAGACTTCTATGTCCCTGAAGAAGTGCGCGAGCATTTTGCCAAAGTCAAAGAACGGGGCATCGCTACTTACAAAGCATGGCAAGAAACGTTCGCCCAATATAAATCCCAATATCCGGAGCTTGCGGCTCAATTCGAACGCGCGGTAGCCGGGGATTTGCCGGCAGGCTGGGATGCGAAGCTGCCGAAATACGGCGCTTCGGATAAGGCGGTATCGACCCGCGTCGCTTCCGGCAACGCGCTGAACGGCCTGGCGCCGAACGTACCGCAGCTGCTTGGCGGCTCCGCCGACCTGGAAAGCTCGACGATGACGCATTTGAACGACCTTGCCATGTACACGCCGGAAACCCGCGACGGCCGCAACCTGTACTTCGGCGTCCGCGAATTCGGAATGGCCGCGGCCATGAACGGAATTATGCTGCACGGCGGTTTGAAAGTGTTCGGCGGCACGTTCTTCGTATTTACCGACTACTTGCGTCCGGCGGTGCGTTTGTCGGCCCTGATGAAGCTTCCGGTAACTTACGTGCTGACGCACGACAGCATCGCCGTTGGCGAAGACGGCCCGACCCACGAGCCGATCGAACAGCTCGCATCCCTGCGCATCATTCCGGGCCTGACGGTCATCCGTCCTGCCGACGGCAACGAAACCTCCGCAGCCTGGGCTTATGCGGTTGAGAACAAAGCGAATCCGGTAGCGCTCGTATTGACCCGCCAAAACCTGCCGATTCTCGAGAACACGGCAGAGCTGGCGCGCGACGGCGTAAAACGCGGCGGCTACGTCGTATCCGACGCGAAGGACGGCAAGCCGGTGGCGCAGATCATCGCGACGGGCTCCGAAGTGCAGCTGGCGGTTAAAGCGCAAGCCGCGCTGGCCGAAGAAGGCATTCACGTCCGCGTCATCAGCCTGCCGAGCTGGGATCTGTTCGACCAGCAGGATCAAGCGTACAAAGATTCCGTCATCCTGCCGAACGTCAAAGCCCGCGTCGCCGTGGAAATGGCGCATCCGTTCGGCTGGGAACGTTACGTCGGCGAAAGCGGAACCGTGCTTGGCATCGATAAATTCGGCGCGTCCGCTCCCGGAGACAAAGTTATCGCCGAATACGGCTTCACCGTCGAAAACGTCGTTAAGCACGTAAAAGCGCAATTGAACAAATAATCTCGGCGGCCGGGTCGCGAAGGGAGAGGGGAACGTGGCGCAGCAATTGCAAAATGTTACCGTGGAGAAGAACGCCAATATTTATTTTGACGGCAAAGTGACCAGCCGGACCGTATGGCTTCAGGACGGCAGCAAATTGACGCTGGGGATCATGCTCCCCGGGGAATACGAGTTCGGAACGGATTCGCTGGAAGTGATGGACATTTTGTCCGGGGACCTGAAGGTCCTGCTTCCGGGCGAAACGTTGTGGAGAGAAATCAGCGGCCGCGGAACGTTTACCGTTCCCGCCAAGTCTTCCTTCAAGCTGGAAGTGCGGAGCGTCACGGATTACTGCTGCTCGTACGTCTAGCGGCGGGTGCGCGCATGCCGCAAAAAGCAAATAAAAAGGCAGGTTAACAGCGTTATGGCGCTGTACCTGCCTTTTTACAAATATCGGGGAGAGCCCGATGGATCGTTACACCGTTTTATCGCCGATTTTTTGGCCGATCCAAGCCTCGTAAAGCTTTACGACGGAGGAGAGGTCCTCTTCGCCGAAGCCTTGCGTTTCGCCCGCCTGGAACAGGCTTTTGGCCTGGTTCAGCATCGGCGCGGGAATGCCCGAGCCGTCGGTCAGAGCCGAGGCCAGCTTGAGGTCCTTGAGCATCAGCGCCAGGGAGAATTGGTTGGAAAAATCGTGTTCGATGATTTTCCGGCCTTTCAGCTCGGCCGCTTTGCTGCCTGCGGAACCGAGCTGCACCAGCTCCAGGAACAGGTCGGCGGGCAGGCCGGATTTGGCGGCGATGGCGAAGCCTTCGGCAAGCGCCAAGTTGTTGATGCCGACGATGGTGTTATGGGCCAGCTTGGCCACCGCGCCGCTGCCGTTTTCGCCCATATGCAGCACTTTTTTGCCCATCGTCTCAAAGATGTCCATGACCTCGGCCAGCGTATCGGCCGGCCCGCCGACCATAAAGACGAGCGTGCCGGCGATGGCGGCCGGCGAGCTGCCGGTGACCGGCGCGTCGAGAAAAGCTCCGCCCAGCGCGAAAACTTGTTGCGCCAGCTGCTTTACGAGCGCGGGCGAGATCGTGGAGCAGTCGATGACTTTAGTCCCGGGACGCAGGCCGGCAAGCACGCCTTCGGGCCCTTCGTAAACGGCGGCGATGGAGGCGTCGTTGCTGACCATCGTGATGACGACGTCGGCGGCGGCAGCGGCTTCCTTTGGCGAGGCGGCCACGGCGGCGCCTTGTTCGGCGAGAGCAGCGGCTTTGGACGCGGTGCGGTTGTAGACGGCAACCTCATAACCCTGCTTCAGCAGGTTGGAGGCCATCGGAGCGCCCATCGTGCCCAGTCCGATAAATCCGATTTTTTTCATAAACGATCACCTTTCAACAAAAATTGAACAGCATTTAATTATTTTAGCATAGAGGGCCTAAAACCTGTATAATGTGCCCTTGTTTTCGCTGGAAATTTACAGTATCCTAGGTTTAAGTTGTTTGAGAGGAAAGTTCAGCTCAAGACGTTAAAATGATCACGCCTCAGCTTTTGAATGTTGCCTCTTAGGATAGGAAAGTGGGTTAAATAAATAGACGGAGGTATTTTCAAACATGTCGAAAAAAGTAACCTTTGACTACAGCAAAGCCCTGCAATTTGTCGGACAGCATGAAGTGGATTATCTTGCCGAGCAGGTCCGTACGGCTCATGAGCAGTTACATAACGGTACGGGGGCCGGGTCCGACTTTCTGGGATGGATCAACCTTCCGACCGAATACGATAAGGAAGAGTTCGCCCGCATTAAGAAGGCGGCGGCCAAGATCCAAAGCGATTCCGACGTGCTGATCGTCATCGGCATCGGCGGCTCCTACCTGGGCGCGCGCGCGGCGATCGAATCGCTGTCTCATTCGTTCTACAATATTTTGCCGAAGGACAAGCGCAAAACGCCGGAAATTTATTTTGCCGGCAACAACATCAGTTCGACTTACGTAAATCACCTGCTGGAGCTGATCGAAGGCAAGGATTTCTCCGTCAATGTCATCTCCAAATCGGGGACGACAACGGAACCGGCGATCGCTTTCCGGATTTTCCGCGCGGCCCTGGAGAAGAAATACGGCAAGGAAGAAGCGCGCAAACGGATCTACGCGACGACCGACCGCGCCAAAGGCGCTCTTAAGAAGCTGTCCGACGAGGAAGGTTATGAAACGTTCGTCATTCCGGACGACGTGGGCGGACGTTACTCCGTGCTGACGGCCGTCGGCCTGCTCCCGATCGCGACCGCCGGCATCAGCATCGACGAAATGATGCAAGGCGCGGCGGACGCGGCCAAAGAGTTCAGCAACCCGAACCTGGCCGAGAACGCCAGCTACCAGTACGCGGCTGTCCGCAACGCTTTGTACCGCAAAGGCAAAGTGACGGAAATTCTCGTGAACTACGAGCCTTCCCTGCACTATGTGTCGGAATGGTGGAAGCAGCTGTACGGCGAAAGCGAAGGCAAAGACTTTAAAGGGATCTACCCGGCATCGGTCGACTTCTCCACGGACCTGCACTCCATGGGGCAGTTTATCCAGGAAGGCAACCGGAATATTTTCGAGACGGTCATTCAGGTGACGGAAGTGCCGAGCCACATCACGATCGAATCCGATCCGGCCGATTTGGACGGGCTGAATTTCCTGGCCGGCAAAACGCTCGATTTCGTGAATAAGAAGGCGTTCCAAGGCACCTTGCTCGCGCATACGGACGGACAGGTTCCGAACCTGGTCGTCAACGTGCCTGATTTGACGCCGTATTCGTTTGGCTACCTCGTGTACTTTTTTGAGAAAGCCTGCGGCATCAGCGGTTACCTGCTGGGCGTCAATCCGTTCGACCAGCCGGGCGTTGAGGCCTACAAGAAAAACATGTTTGCGCTTCTCGGCAAACCGGGATACGAAAAGGAAAAGGCCGCACTGGAAGCAAGACTTTCCGAATAACGGCTTTTCGGAAGCAGGTCCCCTTTTCGAAGGAAAGATACAGCGCCAGGAAGCAGTTCGCCGCATGTTTCGGCCGGGCTGCTTCTTGGCACATTCATAAGGATGGATTCATATGCTGGAACGGTATAAGACGGTTCGAAGAGCCGGCGAGAAAGAAATCGTCATCAAGAAATCGAGGTTTATCGGACACGTCAGGCCGGTGGAAACGGAAGACGAAGCGATAGCTTTTATTGAGGAAGTCAAGAAAAAGCACTGGAACGCCACGCATAATTGTTCCGCTTATATGATCGGCGAGCGGGATGAAATCCAGAAGCAGTCGGATGACGGGGAGCCGAGCGGCACCGCCGGCAAGCCCATTTTGGAAGTAATCAAAAATCAGGGCCTCAAAAACGTCGCCATCGTCGTTACCCGGTATTTTGGCGGCATCATGCTGGGGGCCGGAGGTCTCATCCGCGCTTATACGGACGGGGCGGTTGCGGCGATCGAAGCGGGGGAAGCCATAACCCGGGTACTGCACCAGGAAGTGTTTGCGGAACTGGAATATACTTGGCTGGGCAAGGTGGAAAATGAACTGCGAAACCGCGGAATCCGTACGGGGGATACGGTGTTTGCAGATAAGGTGACGCTCTGCTGTCTGCCGCTTCATCATGAAGCGCAGGCCTTCATCGCTTGGATGACGGATCTGACGGGGGGACAAGCGCTGATGGCGGAAGGTGACCAGGTTTACTTTATCGAAGGGGAATAACGCCTATGGCAAGAAGAGCAGTAGATCAGGAGTTGTCGAGAGAAAGAATTATGGAAGCGGCCCGGCATTTATTCATTACAAAAGGGTACCGCGGAATTTCCATGCGGAGCATCGGTCAGCATTTGGGTTACAGTCACGGCTCGTTGTATTATCACTTCAAGGAAAAAGCCGAATTATTTTACGCTATCGTGGTCAAGGATTTCGAATCTTTAGCCCATCTGTGCGAGCAGGTGGCCAAACGTCCGCCCGCTGAGGGTTTGACCAAGACTGAGCAGCTGATGCTGGAATTCATCAAGTTCGGCTTGGAGCATCCGCACCAATACGAAATCATGTTCATGCTGAGGGATGAGGAAATATTGGCGTATTGCCGCAGCGAGCAAACCAAATGCTTTAACATGTTCGAATCCATCGTTCGCAGTTTTTTGCAGGAGGAAAAGCACCCGCTGGAAGATAATCCGTCTCTTCCGCTCAGCATGTTTTTGGGGATGCATGGATTTATCTCTTACTACATCCAGGATCGGCTGACCTTTGAGGAAATCAAGCCCGCAGCGGTGGCCCATGTGAAAATTTTGAGCCACAGCTGTTACCGGATAACGTCATGAGGCGTTTTTGTTTTAAATTAACGCTTTAATCATTTACACTATCATAGCATCAATACTTTATAACATTACTTTACAAAACCGGTGGACGTGAAATGAACCAGCTCATTTCGCAAGCAGCCGGTTTTATTTTTTGCCATAAAAATGTTTCTCATAGCGCTTGGCCTTAGCCCATTTACGGATTGACGGAAGGCCCGGGGTTTGGTAATCTATCCATATATAAAGCCGAGTATTTACATCAGAATAGACATAATGAAGGGGTTCATGTTTTTTCGGGAAACGGTTTGACGGCACGGGTGGCTTGCGGAATCTGGAAAGGATGTGGCTTTGCATGCATGTTGAAGTACGAAATCTGGATAAACATTTCGGCGCTTTTCATGCCGTACAGAATGTCAGCTTCGGGATCGAGAAGGGGCAGCTGATCGGTTTGCTGGGGCCCAGCGGCGGCGGCAAAACGTCGATTTTGCGGATGCTGGCCGGACTGGAGCAGCCGGATGCGGGGGAGATTCTGTTTCATGGAAAACGGGTAAACGAACTCGCTCCCCAGGAACGGGGCATCGGTTTCGTATTCCAAAGTTACGCTTTATTTAAGCATATGACCGTTTTTGATAATATTGCCTTTGGCCTGCAGGTTAAGAAGGCGCCTAAGGCGGAAATACGAAGCCGGGTCAGCGAGCTTGTCGAGCTGACCGGGCTCAAGGGCTTTGAGAGCCGCTATCCCCATCAGCTGTCCGGCGGTCAGCGGCAACGGGTCGCTTTTGCCCGCGCTTTGGCGCCTCAGCCGCAGCTGCTGCTGCTCGACGAGCCGTTTGCGGCGATCGACGCGAAAATCCGCCAGGAGCTCCGTTCCTGGCTGCGGGAGCTGATCGAGCGCGTCGGCATTACGTCCATTTTCGTCACCCACGACCAGGACGAAGCGATTGAAGTGGCCGATGAAATCATGATCATTAACCAGGGGCGCCTCGAGCAAAAAGGCACGCCCTGGGATATTTACAAGGAGCCGCAAACCCCGTTTGTCGCCTCGTTTATCGGGCAATCGACTTTGGTCGAGCGGGCGGCCGACCTCAAAGGATTTGAGGAAGAAAGCGGCGGACCCGGGACGCGGGCGCTGATCCGGCCGGAATACATCGAGGTGGGGGCCGAACATGAGTTTACGCTGCTTTCCGCTACGGCTCCGGGGATCGTAAAGCACCTGCATTTCCGCGGCAGCGAATGGCTGGTGGAAGTTGAAGTCGGGGGCCACACGTTAACGACCTTCCGCTCGCTGGAAAAAGAGACGCTGAAACCCGGGCAAGAGGTGCGCGTGCTCGTCCACCGGGCTTATCTGTTCAATGACGAGCGCAGCTGGATCTTGGAAAACCCGCTGAAAGGCAACCCGCTTAGCGTTATTATCTGACATTATTCCATTGGAGAAATCCAATAGATTGGCGAATATCAAACGAGAATTTGATCTCTCATTGGAAATATCCAATAGAATTCGCTCAAATTGTCCGTTTTACGTCCTGTCGAGCCTATCTATTGGAAATATCCAATCTAGTTGATGTATTTTCCGCTCAGTTTCTAATCTATTGGATATTTCCAATCAGACGCCGTCCCTGCCCGCTTAACCGGCATAAAAAGGCGGCCTCACACCTCTTAAGAAGCCGGTGTGGGGCCGCCTATTTGCCCGGAAACCGTGTGTTTTTAGGCCGCCATTTCTATTTTGAATATTCCGCACCAAAGTTTCCCGCACACTCCAAACGCCTCTACTCCAAACGCCTCTACTCCAAACGCCTCTACTCCAAACGCCTCTACTCCAAACGCCTCTACTTCAAATCTATCTATTCCAAATCTATCTGTTCCAAATTTACACTCTCGAACGCACTTCCTGGCGCATGAACAGCACGTAGGACAGGCCGAAGCAGATCATCGTGGCGGCGAGCAAACCGGTGAGTTGCGGCCAGATCAGCAGCAGGCTTTGCCCCAGCGATAACGGGCTGGCGATCGCCCCGATGAGCTGATCCATCGTCAGCGGCCCCAGCGAGCGGACGCCGGGGGAGAGCATCGTTGTGATCGTCTCCGAAAACAGCTCCGTCGGGGACAGCCGGTTCAGCGTCAGGACAAAGTTCATTTGCCGCAGCTGCACGTCCGCCGCCGCCATTTGCGAAACGGCCGTGGCGCTGTCGATCATATTGATGATCATGCTGTAAAAAATCGTGAAGAACAGCCAGACAGCGATCGAAGAAAGCGCCGAGGTGGCCGCCTGGCGGAAGCGGATCGAGAACAAGATCGACAGGCACAGCCAGAAGCCGATATAGACGACCGCGATCAGCAGGAAGATGAGGATCCGCCCGAATTCCTCCGGCGTCGGCGGATACCCGATCGTCATCAGGCCCAGCCCCATCACCAGAAATCCAAGCGAAAACACCACGATCCCGATCATGAATAGGGACGATACAAACTTGGCTTTGATGAAATCGTCCCGGTAGATCGGCTGCGACAACAGCCGGCCCAAGGTGCCCTTGTTCCGCTCGGAATTGACGGCGTCGAACCCGAGCGTAATGCCGATCAGCGGCCCCAGCCAGGACAGGAAGGTGGCAAAGGACGGCACCGCCAGAGAGGAACTGGTCAGCGTGTACATTTTCAGGAACAAAAAGGTGTCTCCACCCCCGCTGTCGCTAGTGGCGCTGCCGCCGGCGATCGCGGTGACCGCCGAATAAATCGAGCCGATGCAGGCCAGGACGATGATCCCCATCAGGATGCCGAACCTCCAGCTGTGGAGATGATCGCCGATTTCTTTTTGCACCATCACCCAAAACGAGGAAGAGGAGCGCACCCGGGCGCCGCTTCCGTCTTCCGCATCGCGGCGGGGAAGAAGCTCATGCAGCGTTTTTTGCATCCGCTTCCGTATGTCTTTCAGATGCAGCGTTTCCTTTACGGAAGAAAGGTTCCACGCCATCTTGCCCTTAGGCATCATCGCTCTCCTCTCCTTTCGAAGTATCGATGGTAAATGTCATCCAAACCATACTCTTTGCGCCGGATGTACACGAGCTCCGCTTCGGCGCGGATGACGGTTTCGGCGATTTGCGCCGTCAGGTCGCGGCTGCAGATGACCGTCGCGGTAACGCCTTGGTCATGCTCCGCGCCACCCGCCTCCGGATAACGGATTTCCTGCACCCCGTCCAGCTGCTTGATTTGGTCCGCGAGCGCTTCCGGCCAGGTTTTGGTGCCGACCTCGATGTAGGTTTTGCCGTCTTCGTCCAGCTGCTTCGACAACGTTTGGATATCGCCCACGGCAATCAGCTTGCCCTGAACGAACAGGCCAACCCGGTCGCAGATTTGCTGGACCTGATGCAAATGGTGCGAAGACAACAGCACCGTCAGCTTCTCGTCGCGGCTCAGCGAGGAGATCAGCCCCAGCAGCTCGCGGACCCCTTCCGGGTCGATGCCGAGCGTCGGTTCGTCGAGGATGATGACCTCCGGGTTTTTGATCAAAACGTCGGCCAGTCCCAGACGCTGCCGCATCCCGCGGGAAAACGCCCCGACCTTTTTGCCGCTGTGCGCGGTAAGGCCGGTTTTCTCCAGCAGCTCTCCGGCCCGCCGGACGGCTTCTTTTTCCGAAATTCCGTTTAGTCTGGCGGTGTATACCAAATTGTCCAGGGCGGTCCGGTCCTCGTAAAAGCCGATGTCGTCAGGGAGGTAGCCGACAATCCGTTTTACGCGGAGCGCTTCACGGGTCGGATCGAGGCCGCAAATCCGGGCGTGCCCGGAAGTCGGCTCGGTCAGCCCCAGCATCATGAGGATCGTTGTCGTTTTTCCGGCGCCGTTCGGGCCAAGCAATCCGAAAATTTCCCCGCGCGAAATGCACAGGTCGAGATGGTCTACGGCGGTGGCTTCTCCGTATTTCTTGGTTAACTGGCTGAGCTGCACGACAGGTTGATCATCGGCGGCAACCGCTGTGGGATTCATGCCGGTCACCATCGTTTATCTTCTCCCGTATTTCCGGAACAAATAGTAAATCCCCGCGCAGACGGCCAGTATGATGAGAACTCCCACCCATCCCCATAATACGGACGATTTCACCGTCACCCGCAGATCGGCGTTCGCGCTTTTATTGGCGGAAGAAGCGGTCAGGCTGACGACGTAGTCTCCGGCCAGCGCTTTTTCGCTCGATTTGATCGTGGCCTGGACCTGCTTGCTCTCCCCAGGGGCGATGGCATTGATCGCGGACGGTTCAAAGGAAACCTCCCAGTCGGTTGGCGCGCTCGACGAAAAAGAAAGGTCCTGCAGATCGGCCGAACCGGTATTTTGCACCACAAACGTCAGCTTGCGTTCGGAGCCCGCTCTAACATCCGTGCTGAGGACTTCATTGGATGTCGTAAACTTCATATCGTAGGTGCCGGTAACGACCGCTTCGATGCTTGCGTTCGCCGTCGAGTCGCCGCTGGCGGCCGCGATCGGGATGTCGTACGTGCCGGCTTTGATTTGCTCCGGCGGCTTGACCTCGATCGAGATCGTTTTTTCCGCGTTCGGTTCGACTTCCACGGAGGTCACGCTGTTGGAATCCGCTTTGAACCGGACGTCCCAGCCTTGCTCGGCCTGGGCGGTTAAGGCGTAGGTTTGTTTTTGCGTCGTCCGGTTCCGCAGCACCGCGCTGTACGTGAACGTAGAGTCGGAATGGCCCTCCATGTTCGCTTGATCCAGGGTCAGCTCCGTTTTGAAGGTGCCTTGCTCCGAGACGTTGACGACGAGCGGAAGCGTAGTCTGATCGGCTTTCAAATTAAAGGCGTAACGGCCCTTATCGACCTTCAGCGGCACTTCCAAGTCCAGGGTAAAAGTTTGCGATTCCCCGGGTTTTACGGCAAGCCGGGAAATGGCCCGCCCGCCTGCGGACATGTCATAGGTCCAGTCCATGTGCGCGGTCTCCAGCGACAGGCTGGCGGAAGCGGTGGACGACCCGTGGTTGACGAGGTCGATCGAATAAGAGACGGTTTCGCCGGGAGCGGCCGACCACTCGAGATACGGGGTGTACAGCTCCAGCGAGCCGGCTGCGGAAGCTTTGCCCGGGCCGGTCAGAGCGCTGCCCCCGAGCGCGGTAAACAAGATGAGCAGCGTCAGCGACGCTTTTCGAAAAAATAGAAGCATCTCTTTGATCCCCCTATGGTTAAAATGTTGTTTCATAAAGGATACGAACGGGAAAACGGGTTGGATTTATTCGCCGGGAAAAAAACTCAACCTAATAATCTGTGTTTGACAATCAAGCAGGCAACCGATCGTGGTAAGAAATGGCGGAAGAGCGTTTAAAGCAGATTAAACATCCGTTATCAGGACGCTTTGCACGATTATCCCGTTTGATCAGGAAGCTTGATCAGGAAGCAGAGAAGAAGATAACTTCAGGTGAAGCACTAGCGTTGCATAAAACCTAACGCGAATAATCAAATATTAGTTAAATATGGGTAATTATGATCATTTTTCATGGAAAAAGCATAAAAAATCTCCTATTGTAAAGAGGTAGGTACGTTGTCCATAACTCTCTACAAAAGGAGACCATCCATGGATAACGTTAAAGCTAAAACGGTCATTTGTCAACTGATTTCCTTACTGCCCATCGATGTGCATCAACGTTTACTCTTCGACCATTACACCAAGAAACTTACCACGATGAAAGCGATCATGCTCTTCATCAATGCTCAGTTGAAACAATGGTCATCTTACGGTGAAATGGAAATTGCACTTCGTGCTGAGCCGAAACTTCAGCAGCTTCTACAGTTGGAGAGTATCAGCGGCTCGCAATTATCCCGAAAACTCGATCAGATCCCAACGGAGCTGTTGGAGTGGATGTTTCAGCATCTGGCATCACAAACACAGCAACGTGCTTGCCACCAGGGCCAGAGCGGGAAATTGCACATCATTGATTCTTCCAGCATTCGACTGCCGCTTCAACTTGGAAGTTGGGCCAAGATGTCAAATAAGAGTAGCGGCGTCAAGATGCATCTGCGCCTCGTTGTTACAGCTCCCGACAAGCTATTTCCTGATGCCATGATCCCCAGTTCGCTCAATGTAGGGGATCGTGCGGGGGCCGTTGAACTGGTCGTCCCCTCGGATGCGATTTATGTGATGGATCGCGGTTATGATGATTATGCCCGGATGGATCAATGGGTCCAGGACAACATCCAGTTTGTGATCCGTATGCGAGATCGCGCGCTTGCCACCGTCATTGAGGAGTATCCTGTTCCGGAAGGCTCGAACATCACGCGGGACGCCAAGGTTTGCGTGGGCAGTTCCTTCCGATCCATGGAACATTCCGTTCGTTTGGTGGAGTTTTATGACGAGCAGGAACGGACTTATCGTATTTTTACATCGGTATGGGATAAGACCGCTGAAGAAATCGCGCAGATCTACAAAAATCGCTGGCTCATCGAGTTGTATTTTAAATGGCTGAAGCAACATTTGCGATTGAAGAAGCTGCACAGTCATAAACCACAGGCTATTTGGAACCAGTTATTCTTGGCTTTAATTACTGCCTTGCTCGTGGAGCACATCCGGCACAGCACCCAAACGGCAAAAACAAACTGGCAAGTGCTCCGGATTCTCCGCGAGTATTTGTACCGTTCATGGCGATCCTTTCGAACCGAACTGGATCGGAAACCCAGTCGAAGTAGTCCGGGGAGACGTCCGGGGTCAGGTCCCAAAGCGTTATCGGTGCGCACAATGGTTGGGATAATTAAGCCAAGCAAATTCAAGTAATAATATCCATTATATACATTTAATGGGACATCGCGACCTACGCATTAGGTAACCTTGGCTTTTTGGTCTTAAGCTTAAAAAATGACTGTAAAAAAATCCATTTATAGTTTCAATAATCCAAATGTGGGTTTTGCTGAAAATTGATGTTAGTGTTCTTGCAACGCTAGTGCAGGTGAAGGAGATATATCCTGCGAGAAACAGATATGTTTAGGGAGAAAGCAGATATATCTAGGAGAAGAAATGTTCGGGAGAAGCAGTTATGTTCGAGATCATTAGACAGGTTTTGGAGAAGAAGGTTTAGGAGAAGTGAAGCAGACCTGACAGGAGGGATAGGGCAAGACACCGGGAAAAATGAAAAGACCGTGATCTTGCTGCAGTCTGAAATCCGTTTGCAGCATTGTCTGTACCGTTCAAGCATTTCTATCAGGCTGCAGCCGCAAGGGGCTGATTCGGTTGGCGCGCGATTAGCCGGCGGTAGGGAAGCACCTGCACCGCCACACACATGTGTAGCAACTTCCGCCGCATCGTTTCTTCCGCTCCAGGCAGTCCTCCGGACAGGCGCAGCCGGCGGCGTATGGTGTATTCGTTCAGGTACGCCTGCAGATGCTTCAGTCCCAAGGCTCCATACGTACTCTTCAGCGATTCCCACGCCTCTCTTACCACTCTCCGCAAAGGCGCATACAGCCGAAAGGCCTGAGGGAACAATTGTACCACCGATGTACGGACATCCACATGCCCATTGATGAACGCGGTTAGATCGTGACGGTTTGCCCTTTTTTCGCTTCCCCGCTTATGCGGCACCAGGCGGATTTTGACCTGCTCCGGCTCGCCCGACTCCGTGACCGTGCATCCCGCTACGACCGCCGAGGCGTACGGATGCGAAAGCTGACACCGGGACGGATTACGCCCATACTGATCGCTGTTCACCCTCACGTCTCCGGAGAGCAGCTCCCGGGCATCGAACTCCCCGGCGGCATGACGTATTTTGTGCAGCACTAACCAGGCGGTTTTGTAGGTAACCCGAATCACCTTGCTCAGCCGCAGCGCCGAGATGCCGCCCTCAAGCAGGAACAACTCCAGAGCGTGAAACCACTTCACCAGGGGGAGATGCGTTCCTTCAAAAATCGTGCCGACCAAAGGCGATGTTTGATGCTTGCATTTTCCGCACTCGAACAAAGGGATATGCCGGGAGGTCAGACGGCTGCACCCGGTGTGAGCGCAGCGCGGGCAGACAAAGCCGCTTGGCCACTTCACCGCGATCAGCGCCTCCATGCAGGCCTGCTCGCTGTTAAAACGGCTGCTGAATGGCTGAAGTTCCGTTCCTGCATTGATCTCCATGTTTGCTCGCCCCCGAATCAAGAATTTACGAACATAAGTTCCATTTATTTCATTATAGCAAACATGCGTTCCCTTATCAAGCTGAAAATCTCACCTGAACCGCCTCATTTTTTCCTCATCTTTTTTGTTTTTTCTTCTCTCTTTTTTGGAACCTTTTCTCTAGCCCCCCTGCTCACTGCTCCATGAACGAAAGGGATAATCGTGCAAAGGCAGGCAGCAGGCAGGGAAACCAAGACACGAACACTATAGACAACCCCTCAGAACAGCGCCTAAAGTCGTCATTTATTTCGTCAAGCAATGATCTCGGTTTTGAGCCGAAAAAAATTAGGGTTTTCAAAAGGGAGCGTTTTTGGTAAAACGAAAATTAAATAGGAAGAGGAGAACAATTTGCGGGAGGGAAGGGAATGGACCTGCAAAATGAAGAGATGACGCGGCGCCTGCGCGAGATGTGCGGCGGTTCGGTGCAAGCGTTTGATGCGTTTTACGCTGAGTTTTCTCCATTTGTGATGCAGGTGGCCAGCCGTTTGGTCGGAGAACGGATGGAAGCCGAGGATGTTTGCCACGAAGTATTCATCGAAGTGCTCCGCCGAGGCAAAGATTACGATCCGGCCCGCGGCTCGATCAAGGCGTGGCTGGCCGTCATGACGCGAAGCCGCAGCCTTGACCGGATGCGGCGCAAGGCACGGTTGGAGTACCCTGGGGATGAGGCGCTGCAGCGGAAAACGGAAGAGGCCGGCGGTTCGGGCGAAGACGAGGTGTTGTCCAGGCTGGAGCGCGAAGCGATCCGCACCGCGATTTATACGCTGCCGGAGTCGCAGAAAAAAGCGATCATGGGCTCCTATTATGCACTGCAGACCCAGCGCCAAATGTCGGAGGCCTGGAGCGTGCCGATCGGCACGGTGAAATCGTGGGTCCGGTACGGGCTGCACAATTTGCGCAAGCAATTGGAAAAACAGGGCTGGGTAGACCAACTGGAGGGAGGGAATCCGCATGATCGGACGACACATCGATCCTAGCACCAGCGGGGTGAAACGGAAAGCGGACGATCCGGGTGCCTGCGTCCGCTTGTATTCGGAGCAAGAGTGGATCGACTGGCTGCTCGGCTCGCTGGCGGCGGTGAAACGTTCGGAGATGGCGGCTCATTTAACTTCCTGCGCGGTCTGCCTTGAGCATAAGCGGCGCTGGGAAGAAATTTTGGACATTCGCGGCGGCGGCCAAGACGCCGCGTATAAGACGAAAGAACCGGCTTATGCTCTGGCGTACGCCGGCGAAGATTACGGTCTGCCGGCCAAGGTCCCTTCCGACTCGATCCGCAGAAAACTGCGTCTCCGGGTACAAATGACCGGGTGGCGGCTCGGCGTTTCCCGTTTTTTTGCGCACCGCTGGAAATGGACGGTATCGTTTGCCGCTGTTTTGATGGTGCTGATCGGGATGGGGGTCGGTATCGGCCGCTTGACGCAGCCGGATGCTAAGTGGGACCGCTATGTGCAAACCTATGAGCCCGAGGCGCTGCCGGTAATGTCCAAGCCGGGGACGATATCTTATCAGATCGATATGGGGCGGCTGGAGCCGGACGGCGGCATGGTCTGGTATAATGCCGATTCCCGGGAGATGTTGATGCTGGTCGGCGGGCTCGTCCCGGATAAAAATCAACTGGTAAGGGTATGGATCGTCAAGGAGGGCATGCGCGACAGCCTGGGCCTCTTGCAGTATCACGCCAACCGGGCCCATCTTTACGTCAAGGACAAAACATTAAGCGACGCCGACAATCTGGAGCTTACGATCGAACCGGCGGGCGGAGCGCCGGAAGGAAAGCCGCTTTTGCATACAATCTCTTTGGATTTGCTGGGGCGGTAGCCGCCGGCCGGATGGGGCATGGACACAAAAAGAGCGCGAGCGCAAGGGGATAACCCTGACGGCTCGCGCTTTTCGGCAATCAGACATGTTTCGGATGGTAATATAATTCGTCCAGCATGGCCAGCAAATTTTTGTAATTCGTCAATGTCTCCTGATCTTCGACCTTCGTGCCGGACTGGTAAAACACGATATCGCCCGTACCTTCGTGCAATTGCCCTCTAGCTTCGAGGATGCGTTTTAAGTTTTTGGCGGTTCCGAAACTCCCCGAAATGATGTCCACTTCCGGCGGAAACAGCTGTCTAAGGCTATTTTCGAAATAAGGGAAATGCGTGCAACCCAGAACAACGGTTCCATACTGGGTAAGATCCAGGGGAGACAATTGTTCTTTTAAATAGGACACGGCGACCTCTTCGGCGAATTCAAACTTCTCCGCAAAACGGACTAACCCCGGAAGAGGCAAACTCTCCACGATGTCCTCGTGGTCGATTCTTTTGACTAGATTATGGAACTTTTCCTCGTTCAGCGTTAACTGTGTCGCCAGCACCAAAACTTTTTTCCGCCGTCCCTCCCATTTTTGTACTGCGGGTTTTACGGCCGGTTCTATGCCCACGATCGGAAGATCGTATTTCCGGCGGAGATCCTCGATCGCGATGCAGGTCGCCGTGTTGCAGGCCACGACCAGCGCCTTCACGCCTTGGCTCACAATAAAGTCCACCGCATCAAAAATATACCCTTTAACTTCTTCCTTCGGTTTTTCGCCGTACGGGACGTGCAAGGTATCCGCATAAAAGATGTAATCCTCGTTCGGCAGCAGCCGCAGCGCCTGGTGAAGCACGGTAATCCCGCCGATCCCGGAATCCAAAAATCCTATTCTCACTGCTTTCACTCTTCTCGTTAATGATTTCTGTTTTATTTTAGCATTCAAGTCTTCTCTGTACCATTTATAGTTATTTCCTTCGAAAGGGACATGGTTTATTTTACGATATTGCCGCACGGCCCGTAAGGTCGATTTCCACTACCCGACATAAAAAAAGGCGTTTTTGCTTGTTGCGAGTATCCTTCTAGAGATAGAATGGAGGTATGGAAATTTAGCTTAAAGAGGTTGTTCAAAAAGTCATCTTTTGATCACGAAGTAGGCCAAGAAGTGGATTCGGCGTAATCTTGAGCTTAAAGAAAGGAGCGGACTCCTGCATGGATCAGCTTGTATTTATCGGCACCGGCGACGCGATGGGGGTTCCGAGAGTATATTGCGAATGCGAGGTTTGCGGGGAGGCCCGAAGCTCGGGCGTCAACCGGAGGTACCGTTCGCTCGTCTCGGTCGAGGGGGAAGAAGGGGGCTTTCTGGTCGACTGCGGCCCGGATTGGCGGACGGGAATGGAGCGGAGAGGCCAGCGTTTTGCCGAGCGGATTTTGGTGACTCACGCCCATTTTGATCATATCGGCGGGCTGCCGGAATGGGCTGACGCCTGCCGCTGGCTGAACCGGAGAGGGCAGCTGTACGCGCCGCGTGAGGTGCTGGACATGATCGTCCGGCAGTACCCCTGGCTGGGCGGAAATCTCGATATGCATGCGGCGGATGACGCGATCACCCTCGGCGGATGGCAAATCCGCGGCTGGAAGGTGTTTCACGGCAAAAACGGGTTTTCGTACTCGTACCGGTTCGAGAAAAACGGCTTCGCCTGGGCATACTGCTCCGATTCGATCGCTTTGCCCGAGGAACAGCGTGCCCCGCTGCACGGTTTGGATCTGCTGGTGCTGGGCACGAGCTTTTACCGGGAAGAGGCCGAATTTTCCACCAGATCGGTATATGACGTCACCGAAGCGCTGGAGCTGCTGCGCGAAACCCGGCCGAAGCGGACGCTGTTCACCCACATGTCCCACGATATCGACCTCCGCCGCGATTACGGCTTGCCGGCCGGCGTAGCGTTTGCGAGAACGGGGATGAGCGTATGGCTTGGCGAATAATGGATATCGCCGGATTAGCGGCACTTTATGTACTTATTTTTGGAGGAAGTTGTGCTAGGCGGACAAGATCAAAAAGAGGTTATCCTTGGTTTTGCCGTATTGGATGCGCGGCGCTTTACAAGGATAACCTCTTTCATTAGGGGCGGATTTAAGCTTCCGGAGCTACCGGATTCAGCACGAACTTGTCGATGACGTGTTTGACGCCGTCCTCATTGTTGCTTAGCGTCACGTAATCGGCGATTTCTTTGAGGGCCGGGATGGCGTTGCCCATCGCCACGCCGAGTCCGGCGGCTTCGAGCATTTCGTGATCGTTCCAGGAGTCGCCGATGGCGATCGTTTGCGACAGGTCGCAGCCGAAATGGCCGGCCAGGAATTTCAGAGCGTGGCCTTTGGTGCCTTCCTCGTGCATGATCTCCAGGAAATTCGGCTTCGATTTCGTGATATGCACGCCTTGGCCCAGCAGCTCGCGAAGCTCCGGGGCAATCTCGTCGAGAAAATCGGGCTCGTCGATGATCAGCATTTTTGGCGTCGGCTGTTCGACCAATTTTTCAAAATCGGGTTCGATATAATAGCGGGTCCGGTTCAGGTTCGTGTAGTCAATCAGCTTCTGATTTTCTTCGCGGGCGTACAGCTTGTCATCGATGTAGGTCTGCAGATGCAGATTGCGGCGGATGCAATATTCGAACAGTTTGCGGGCCGCTTCCTTCGGGACATACCGCTCGTAGAGCACCTTTTCGTCCATCAAATTCTTGATCAGCGAACCCTGGTACGTAATGATCGGCACATTGAGCCCTGTCTGGCGGGCAATCGCCTGCGCGGAAGCGTAGGCCCGGCCGGTCGCCAGCGTGACGACAACGCCTTTTGCCACCGCTTGTTCCAGCGCCTGCTGAGTGGCCGGAGTCACCTCCTTGTCGTCGTTGATCAAAGTATCGTCAATGTCGATCGCTATCAGTTTGTACATGATTTCTCTCCTTATTTTTCCATTTCTATCGGCCGGTTCGAGGACTTCCCCCTCATCGGGCCGGTATCTTCAAACCATAAGGAACCGATGACGCTAAGGATGCCGACCGCCGCCATCTGCAGCGAGGCTAAGGGCAAAGCCGGATAGCGGGGCGCAAATACGCCGGTGTAAGCCACGTGCAGGGCAAAGCCGATCGCGCACAAAAAGACGAGTCCGTCGCCCAGGTTCCAGGCCAAAGCGGACCCGGCAAAGGTCAGCAGATATAAGCCCGCCGCGGCCAGCATAGCGCTGAGCCAAGTATATCGGGAAATCGAGTGCTTAAGCAGCCATACGGACAAAAAAGGAACGATAACGACGGACAAACCGGTAATGAAACCGGCATTCGATGTCGTCGTATACAGCAGCCCCACCGTTTGAAACGAATAGCCGGCGAACAGGAACAGGCCGAGCAGGGCGGCGTGCCCCGCCATACGCCAGGACAGCTCGCGCCACTGGCCGCGGTAAAACAGTGAAATGATCAGGGCGAGCAGCAGGGCCGCTCCCAGGAAGCGGATGCCGTTAAAGGCAAACGGCGGCAGCACCCGGACGGCGTTCTGCACGATCAGGAACGTGCAGCCCCACATCAGCGCCACGAGCAGCAGCGCGGCATCGGCAAGACGGGCGCGTTTCATCGCAGCCCCTCCCCCGGTGCGGAAAACGTCTTATTCTTCAAGGAATACCAGTCCGATAAAGTCGTCAAATTCCAGATTGCCGAAGTAATGTTTAATGTCGATCCCGGCCAGCGCGGTTCGCGCGGCCTCTTCCGCGTATTTTACGCCCCGCAGCTTGTCCTCGATATCGGCGACGTCGCCGACGCCGAAGAAATCGCCGTAAATCTTGATCTCCTGAATATGCCCGTCCTTGATGTTCATGCGCAGATCGATGATGCCGACCGGGAA
The DNA here is from genome assembly GCF_900454495.1 of Paenibacillus macerans. Lineage (NCBI taxonomy): Bacteria > Bacillati > Bacillota > Bacilli > Caryophanales > Paenibacillaceae > Paenibacillus > Paenibacillus macerans. The sequence continues at coordinate 3,317,662 of NZ_UGSI01000001.1, read as the reverse complement.
TTTTTTCGCGTGTTTGACGTTGCATTCCGGCGACAATCCGTAGTTCCAGTCCCAGTTTTTGTAGCGCTGGTTGGAGATTTCATGGATTTTGGCCCAATCGCTTTCGGTCAGTTTATATTGCGGCACCGCCTCCGGCTCCATGCCGAAAATATGGCGCAGCAGCTCGGCGCGGAACTCTTCGATCGTCATTTTTTTGTCCAGAAAATCAATGATGTTGGCGACCCGGCTGCGCACGGATTTGGTGCTTTTCGATTTGAATTTTTCCGGGTTGGCGTGAAGCGAAGCCTGCACGTTGTCCAAGTTCAGATTAAACATCAGCGTGCCGTGGCTGAACATCCGCCCGCGCGTGGAAAATTGGGCGTTGCCGGAAATCTTTTGCTCCCCGACCTGCAGGTCGTTGCGCCCGGTCATCTCCGCGTTGACGCCCAGCGATTTGAGCGCCTGCACGACAGGCTCGGTAAATTTGCGGAAATTGTGGAACGACTGTCCGTCATCTTTGGTGATGAAGCTGAAATTGAGGTTGCCCAGATCGTGATATACCGCTCCGCCCCCGGAAAGCCGGCGAACGACCTGCACGCCGTTTTCCTTGACGTATTCGGCGTTGATTTCCTCGATCGTGTTCTGGTGTTTGCCGATGATGATCGACGGGGCATTGATATAAAAAAGCAGATAGCTGTCGTCTTCCAGCGGAAGATGTCTGAGGGCGTACTCCTCGATGGCCAGGTTTACGGACGCATCGGTAATCCCCTCGTTGTCGATAAATAACATTAGGTTTCTTTCCCCCTATCACTTTTCGTCTGCGGACGGCCCGGCGTTCGAGCGTTTCCCGCAATCTTTGAAAACAGCTTCACTTCTATTGTAAACCAATCGGGCTTGAAACCAAAGAACCGTTTCAGCGGAGTTCAGCCTATCGTTTTTTGCGGTCGGCCGCGTTTTTTGCGGATTGACGGAGACTGGCCGGAACTTCATAATGAGGGCATTGGTGAAAATGGAAGGATTTGCGGAACATGAAAAGAGGAATGATGGACGTGTTGGAAATTTACGGACACGGGGGAGATCTGGAAACGGCCACGCTTAAATACGGCGCGGCGGCCGGCGGATTTACGGACTTCAGCGCCAACATCAATCCGCTCGGTCCGCCGCCGGGATTGCTGGAAGCGCTCAGGAACGCGCTGCCGGAGGTGGTGCGCTACCCGGACCCCGGGCACCGGCGTCTTGTCGCGCTGCTGTCGGAACGCTATCGGCTTGCCGAGCCGTCGTTTGTCATCGGCAACGGGGCCGCGGAAAATATGGCCTTGGCCTTGCTCGCGCTGTCTCCGGGAAAAGTGGGGATCGTCGAGCCCTGCTTTTCGGAATACCGCAGCTTGTCGGAGCGGTATGGCGCGGAGGTGGTTGCGGTGTTCGGCACGGAGGAGCGCGATTTCAAGGCCGACCCGGACGAGGTGACGCGGCTGATCCGCGATACGGACATGGTGTTTGTCGGGCAGCCGAACAATCCCAACGGGGTGCAGTACGGTTTGGACGAGCTGCGGCGGTTCGCTGAAGCGGGGGAAGCGTACGGCACCTATGTGGCGGTGGACGAAGCGTTTATCGATTTTATCCCGGAGGAGCGGCGCTGCACCTTGCTTCCCGAGCTTGAGGCGTACCCTCATCTGATCGTCATCCGCTCGATGACGAAGTTTTACGCGATCCCGGGGCTGCGGCTCGGGTTTGCGGCGGCGCATCCAAGGCTGGCTGCGGCGATGCGGGACAAGCGGGTGACGTGGAGCGTAAACATGCTGGCGCTCTTGGCCGGCGAAATTTGTCTGCGGGCGGATGCCGATTATGAACGGGCGACGATCGCGCTGGTTGAGCGGCAGCGCGAACGGCTGCGCGAGGCGCTAGGGCGGCTTGGCTGCCGGACGTGGCCGGGGGAAGCGAACTTTTTGCTCGTCCGCCTGCCGGAGCTCTGGACCGCGGAACGGATGCAGGAAGCGCTCGGACGGCGCGGGGTGCTGGTGCGCAGCTGCGCGATGTATCCGGGGCTCGGGGAGCGGGATATTCGCGTTGCCGTTAAGGATGAAGCGGCCTGCGCGAAGCTGGTGTGGGAAATGGAACAGGTAATGGGAGGATTGGAGGGTTAATAGTATGACGATGCCTTTTGTGACGGGGGAACCGGGAACCGTTTATAACTCGGAGGTATGGCCGGGGCTGCGCCTTCATTTTGAGGAGCGGCATTTGCTGCTGGAGGCCCCGGAAGAGCTGGACGGCCTTGGCAGCTTGGTGTTTGGCGGCGGGCCCGGGGTTTTACGGCGGATGGTCAACATCTATGTTGACCGGACTTACCGCTGCGACGCCCCGCTGCGGGATATTGCGGCGCTGCTGCGCGAGTGGGGATATCCGGCGGAAGGGACGGCCGGATTGCTGACGGCCGTGCAGCTGCGGCACGCCGCCGTAGCGGAGGAACGCGGCGAAGATTTCGCCGTCTTCTGCTGCGCGACGGCGGGGGCGGGGAACGCCGCGCGGGCCGGCGTGCGGCGGACGACGTTCCCGGCCTCCTGGACGCCGGGAACGATCAACATCATGCTGGCCGTGGACGGGCGGCTGACGCCGGCGGCGCTGGTGAACGCCGTGATCACGGCGACGGAGGCCAAAACGGCCGCGCTCGCGGATCTCGGCGTGCGCGACGCCGAGAACGGCCTTGCGGCCACCGGCACCACGACCGATGCGGTTGTGCTCGGCGCAAGCCAGCGGGCCGGCTGGCCGCTGCTGCACGCGTACGCCGGCACCGCCACGGACCTTGGCGGCACGGTGGGCCGCCTGGTGTACGCCGCCGTGACCGAGTCGCTGCGCGCTGCGGCGGAGGCCGAAGCGGAAACGGGGGCAGGGGCAGGGACAGGGCAGGAGCTGCGCCCATGACGGCGGCGTGGTGGGTGTTGCCGGTCGCGTATTTGCTCGACCGGCTGCTCGGCGACCCGCGCTGGCTGCCCCATCCCGTCGTCGGGATGGGCAAGGCGGTCGCCGCGCTCGAGGCGGCGCTCCGCCGCCTCGTTCCTCCCCGCCGCTACCGCGCGGCGGGGGTGTTGCTGCCGCTGCTGGTCGCCGGCGGCAGCTTTGCCTTGACCTGGGCCGCGCTGCGGCTCCTGGCCCAGGTCAGCCCGTGGCTCGCGGCGCTGGCGGAAGCCGCGCTGATCTGGACGACGATCGCGGCCAAAGGCCTGCGAGACGCCGGCATGGACGTGCACGGCCACCTGCTGCGCGGCGACCTCCCCGGGGCCCGGCGATCGCTAGGCATGATCGTCGGCCGCGACACGGCGCACCTGGATGCGCCGGAAATTACCCGCGGCGCCGTCGAAACGGTCGCGGAAAACATCGTCGACGCCGTGGTGTCGCCGCTGTTTTTCGCGCTGCTGGGCGGGGCCCCGCTGGCGATGGCTTACCGGGCGGTCAACACCCTCGATTCGATGGTCGGCTACAAAAACGACAAGTACATCGATCTCGGCTGGGCTTCCGCCCGGCTGGACGACATCGCCAATTTCATCCCCGCCCGGCTGACGGCGCTGCTGCTGGTCGCGGCGGCCTGGACGCTTCGGCTCGACGCGGCCCGGGCCTGGCGCACGGTGCGCCGCGACGCCCCGAAGCATCCGAGCCCGAACAGCGGCCGCCCGGAGGCGGCGGTCGCCGGAGCGCTCGGGGTGCGGCTGGGCGGCAAAAACAGCTACCGCGGCGTCGTCTCGTTCCGCGCTTATATGGGCGACAAAACCCGCGAGCTAGAGCCCCAGGACATCCCGCGCACCGCTCAGCTGCTTTTTTGGGTGGCCGGCGTCTTCGTCTTGCTGGGCACAGCGCTGTGGATTTGGCGAAGCGGGGGAATTGCCTGGATCTAGCGGCTTGCTTCTTAAATAACGTGGTTCATCTGCGGGTGAGTACCATGTATCGCTGATTTCCATTTGTTCTTGGTGCCAGAAACGAGGATACTCAGCGAGCATGAACCGAATTGCAATAAAAATCAGGCTGTCTCAGAAACGTCCATACAAATAACGGAACTATATGTTCTTATTATCCGGAGTCTAGCCTGTTCATCACCTTTAGCGGAATTTTATGGTCTTATTTTCCTATGACGCTGCAAAAAATGCCCATTCCTCTGCGATTCGAGAAAATAGCGACATAAATTTCCTCTATTTTTCTTAACATGTGGGATATCGCCGAAGTAACGCCATTTTTTTCCCTTATGTTTCAGCCGCCTGGGTTTTCAACAGGCTAGTACGCAGGATAATTGTCGAAATAAAGTCGAAAATACCCCTTGACAAAAATGAAAGCGCATTCCATAATGTCGATATAGAAATAGAACGACGTTCTCTAATGTAGAACGACGATAAAAGAGAGAGGTCCTGAGGCCATGGAAGAATCAAAATTAAAGTCCCTGTCCAAAGCGTTGGATGTTCTGGAATGTTTTTCCGTTGAAGAGCCGGAGCTGGGCATCACGGAGATCTGCAACAAGCTTGGTTTGTACAAAAGCAATGTGCACAACATCGTATCCACTTTCGAAAAACACGGTTATTTGACGAAGAATCCGCAGACCAACAAATATAGGCTGGGCCTCAATATCCTGAAGCTCAGCAACATTATCAGCAGCAATCTGCACGAAAGAGACTTCATCCAGCCGCACATCAAGCAAATCGCCAACGAAACGGACGAAATCGTATATTACGCCATTCTGCACAATAAACAGGTGCTCTACCTGGACTACGCCTGCACGTCCGGCACGATCATGGAGACATCCAAGATGGGCGTCATGGCTCCAGTGTACTGCACCGCGACGGGAAAAGCGATGCTGGCTTTTTTGCCGGACGACGAACTCGAAAGCTTGCTGCAGGACGATTTTACGCAATTTACCGAAAACACGATCACCAATAAAGAGGCGATGCGGGCCGAACTGATCAAATCAAGAAAAAGGGGGTATTCGGTAGACAACATGGAGCATGAATACGGAATCAAAGGCGTCGGTGTTCCCATTATGGACAGAAGAGGGTATCCATTCGCGGCAATCAGCATATCCGGTCCTTCCTTGCGGTTTGACGAGGACAAAATTGAGTTTTTCGCCGGCCTGCTGAAGCAGCACAAGCAACAAATCGAAAGACAGCTGCCTTAATCTCATTGTACGCCTGAAAGGGGGGACTCCGCTTTTTTTTACGCAATATCAAGAACGATGTTCTATAATATGGAACAAATTCCATCATTTATACTTTAATATCTAAGGCAGGAGGCAGACAAATGGAGACGATCGGGAAGAAAAATAGCGAAAAATGGATTGCCTACGCTTTTATGGCCCCCGCGCTGCTGCTGGTTTTGCTGGTATCGTTTTATCCGATCGCCGTGGCCATAAAATGGAGCATGTACGAAACGGAATATGTAAAAACGGGAGCTTATGTGGGCGCCGGCAATTTTCTCTCCATTTTCAAAAATGAAAGCGGTCTCAAAAACATCGGAAATTCATTTGTCTACGTATTCGGTTCGATTCTGATCGTAGTTCCCCTAAGCACGCTGCTGGCTGTTCTGTTAAATATGAAAATCAAGTTCAGAGTTTTGTTCAGAACGGCGATCATCTTGCCTTGGGTCATTTCGCAAACGGTTACGGCGCTATTGTGGAAATGGCTGATCAACGCCAACTATGGTCCCGTGAATTATGTGATCGAGCGGTTTGGCGGCGCCAAGGTCGATCTGCTCAGCACCAGCGGGGGAGCCAATCTCGCGCTGATCGCCGCCAACGTTTGGAACACCTTCCCGATCGCGCTGGTGCTTATTTTGGCCGCGCTGCAGACGATTTCCTCCGAGCTTTACGAAGCGGGGCGGGTCGACGGTGCGACCGGCTGGAAGTCGTTCACGCACATCACGCTGCCGCTGATCAAACCGACGGTTCTGGTTACGTTGATCATGCTTAGCCTGGAGTATTTTAACATGGTGACATTAATTTACGTCTTTACCGGCGGCGGACCGTTCAGCGCTACGGAGACGTTAAGCCTGCGGGCGTTCAAGGAAGGCTTCGAATATTGGAACATCGGCATGGGTTCGGCGTTCAGCGTCCTGCTTTTCGGCTTCAACATCATTTTGAGCTTACTATATGTGAAAGCGCTTAAAAATAAAGAATAGCGAACACAAGAAAGGGGGAACGGCTATGCAAAGCAGGCTAATATCCAACGGAAAATGGTTTAATCTCCTCGTGTATGTCGTATTGATTTTAAGCTCCGCCTTTGCGCTTATCCCGATTTTATGGGCGGTCAGCACTTCGCTCAAGTCCGAGGCGATGATCGTGCAGTATCCGCCGCAATGGATTCCGGCGCAGCCTACTTTCGAGAACTACGCCAACGTGCTGTTTCATTCCAACTTTCCCCGCTATTTTCTGAACAGCATGCTGGTCGCGGCCGTTTCCATCCTGGCTTCCCTGTCTATCTCCGCGCATGCGGCGTACGCGGCTTCAAGATTTCATTTCCGGGGCAAAAAAATAATCCTGTTCCTGATTCTCATGACTTCGATGATTCCGGGCATTGCCGTTCTGATTCCGCTTTATTTAACCGCCGTCAAGGCCGGTCTGTACGACACCTTTATCGGCATGATCCTGATTTACACGGCCTGGCGAACGCCGATGCTGATTTGGGTGCTGCGCGGGTTCTTCGACTCCGTCCCCAAGGAGATCGAGGAAGCGGCCAAGGTCGACGGCAGCTCGCCGCTTCGCACCTTCTACCAGCTGATTCTTCCCGTCTCCCAGCCCGGACTGGCCGCCGGCGCGCTGTTGTCCGCCATCTACGTATGGAACGATTTTCTTGTGGCCTTCTCCTTTACGACCAAGGACGAGCTGCGGCTTTTGTCCGTCGGCCTGTACAACTACATTACCCAGTACGGCATCAACTGGGGACAACTGATGGCCGCTGTGGTCATCTCGGTCATTCCGGTCGTCGTATTGTTCGTCTGTTTGCAGTCCAAATTCGTGGACGGCTTGTCCGCGGGTGCGGTCAAGGGGTAATCGGCGGTGTCAAGAGGGACAACCTCTTCACATAACTAAACGACTGGGGGGTTTTAAACATGAAAAAGCTTTGGGCCTTTATCTTTACCGTAGTGATGATCGGAGCGCTGGCCGGTTGCGGCAATTCGGGGGGCGGGGAAACGTCGGGCAGCTCAAACTCGCCGGGCAATTCGGCAACCGGAGATGCCGGGAAACCCGTGGAGCTAAGATTGTGGACGTTCCTTAACCCGGAGCAGCAGGACGATCCGAGATCGGCGGCGTTAAAAAGCATCGTCGCGAGCTTTAACGCCAGCCAGAGCGACATCAAAGTTTCGGTTGAAAGCGTTCACTTTTCCAAGATCGATTCCCAGGTCATTCAAGCAACCGCTTCGGGCGGAGGACCGGATATTTTGAACGTTTACACCGATCTGTTGAAAATGCATACCGAAGCCAAGACAATTCAGCCCATCACTAAATACGCGGCAGAATGGCTGGCTCAGGAAGGCCAAGACGATTATATCTATTCGGCGGACCAGCTCAAGCTGAACGGCGAAATTATGGCGATGCCTTGGGAGGCGAGGGTATTCACCCTGTTCTACCGCAAAGACCTTTACGACGCGGCCGGTCTGAAAGCTCCGGAAACGCTGCCCGAGCTGCTCGCAGCTTCGAAGCAGGTGGGGGACGGCAATCGGCTGGGATTCGCGGTCGGCATGTCCGAAGGAGCAAACGCGGCATCGTTTATGGAGACCTATATTCCGATTTTGCGGGCGGCGGGCGGCCAGATGTTCGACGCGGACGGTAAAGCGGTGTTTAACGATGACGCCGGCGTCAAAGCGATCAATTTCCTGAAAGACATGGTGGACAGCGGGGCGATGAACAATCAGACGATTTCGATGACGGCCGACGACATCACAAGCGGGCTCAAAGCCGGCAACATCGCCACGGCGGTGTCGGGAACGATGCGCGCTTCGGCGATCAGAGGCTCCGAGGTCGGCCAAAACATTCTGACGACGCCGATGCCTCCGTTCGAAAAAGGGCAGCCTGCGCCGACCATGGTCGCCGGCCAGACGCTGGCGATCGGGGCGAACACCAAACATCCCGATCAGGCGTGGGAGTTCATTAAATATTACTTGAGCAAAGAATCGCAGATTAAATGGGCCGAGGCCGGCGTTATGCCCGTGCTGTCCTCCGCTTACGAGGATGCCGCGGTAACTGCGTTGCCGAACTACGAGGAACTGCTGCGCTGGAAGCAGGAGGCAAGCGAAAGCGGTCAAATCGTTTTCTATCCGGCGGATTATACCCTTTTGAGCACGGATCTGGCCAAAGCGGCGCAAAGAATTATTTTCCAGAACGCTCCGGCCAAGGAGACGCTGGACGCGGTTGCGGGCAACTACAACGCCGGCAAGCAGTAAGGTAAGCGGTTGGAACGGTATTGGGCGGAGCTTTTCGCCAAACTTAGGAAAGGCTCCGTTTAATATAAAACATCAGGCATGGGAGGAAGAGAACATGGTCGAAAAAGAATATGATGTCATCGTCATGGGCGGCGGCCCTTCCGGTTTTATCGCGGCGATTGCCGCGGGCAGGACGGGGGCGCGCACGCTGCTGGTGGATAAGAACGGTTTTCTGGGGGGCGCGGCCACTTCGGCGGCATTGGGTCCCATATCTCCTTTTCATATTCGGGACGAACAGGTCGTCAAAGGCATTCCCCAGCAATTTATGGATCGAATGGTTGAGTACGGCGCGAGCCCGGGGCATTGCAAAGTGCTTGATCCTTACGGCAGCGGGGCTTATCTGGGCTTTTTCGACCGGGAGAGATACAAGTATATCGCTTACGAAATGGTCAGGGAAGCCGGCGCGGACGTTCTGCTGCATTCCATGTTCAGCGGCACGCTGACGGAAGCCGGCCGGGTGACGGGCGTGAAGGTCGTCAACAAATCCGGCGAAAATATTTTGAAGGCCAAGGTGGTCGTCGATGCGACGGGGGACGGGGACGTGGCCGGCGGAGCCGGCGCGGAGTTCGTGCTGGGGAGGGCCAAAGACCGGAAAATGCAGCCATCGACTTTGATGTTCGAAATGGGCAACGTGGACACGGAGAAGCTTTACCAATATATCCTCGATAATCCGGACGATTTCGAATGGAAATCCGACGTTATTCCGATCCGAAAATATTCGGACAGGCTTGTGAGCAAGTATTTTGTCGCGCAAGGTTTCAAACAGCTCGTGAAGCAGGCGGTCGACAATGGCGAGCTTCATATCGGGCGGGATTCGATCCTGCTGTTGAATTCCGTTCATCCCGGGGTCATTCATTTCAATTCCACGCGGGTGATCGACGTGGACGGCACAAACGCCGATTCCAGAACGGCGGGGGAGATCGAAGGCCGCAGGCAGGTTGAATCGATCGTCAAGTTCATGAACAAATATGTGCCCGGGTTTGAGCAAGCCTTCTTAAGCATGACCGGCAGCGAGCTCGGCGTGCGCGAATCCCGGCATATCGTCGGCAACTATGTGCTGCAGGCGGACGATGTGATCGAGGGCAGAAGGTTCGACGACGTCATCACGAGAGGCTATTTTCCGATCGATGTGCATAACATGGCGGGCAAAGCGGGGTACGGCGATCCGGAAACCGCAGGAGCGTGGATCGACATCAAGGACTCCTACGACATTCCATACCGCTGCCTTGTGCCGGTCAAAGTCGACGGGCTGCTGATGGCGGGGAGATGCATCTCGGCGACTAGCGAAGCCCACGGCTCCTTCCGCACGCAAGGCAGCGTGATGGCGATCGGGCAGGCGGCCGGCACCGCGGCGGGGCTGAGCGCCAAGCAGGGGATTCAGCCGCGGGAGCTGGATATTAAGGAGCTGCAGGCCGAGCTGCTGAACAACGGCGCATCCTTGCGCCGCGACCCGGAAGCGGTGGAGAGAGAAACGCGGAACGCGCAAAAATACGCGGCGGAGTTTTTGCAGGCGAACAAACGCCATATTACACCGAATATTTAAGTCGGCTCACATTTGGCTTAGCAGCTGCGATGGAAAGGATGGGAACGGGGAAAACCGGACCCATCCTTTTGGCCGTTTAGGCGGGGATTGTCGGTGCGATCTGCTGGCCGTCTGGGTTGCCCGCGGCCGCTATTTTGGGGCGCAACCCTGCAAACCCTGCAAACCCTGCAAACCCTGCAAACCTTGCTCGCCTTGCCGCTGCCAGGGCGATAAGGAAAGGTTAAAATCGGAGCGGCTAAAGCTGCCAAGCTTGGTCTTGAGGAGTATAATCATGGGAGAAACTATACAGCGGCGAAAGCGAAAGGAGGGAGGGAAGTGCGGATCGAATGGTGGCTTATCCGTCACGGATTAACCGAGTGGAACGTTCAGCATCGGTATCAGGGGCATAGCGATCCTGCGCTGCTCCCCGGCGAAGCTTCCGGGCTGGAACCGCTTCGGCTGGAGCTGGCGGGGGTGGACTTCTCCGCCGTTTACTCGAGCGATCTTGTGCGCTGCCGGCAAACGCTGGAATACGCCCGCCCGGATCTGATGGAGCGCTGCGTGGCCGACCGCCGTTTGCGGGAAATGGATTTCGGGGCGTGGGAAGGCCGGACGTACGAGATGATGAAGGACGATGCCTCGTACAGGGCCTGGATCGACGACCCGCAGCGGGTCACGCCGCCGGGCGGCGAGTCGTGGCAGGCGTTTCGGGCGCGGCTTGAGGGCGTGCGCCAGGAGCTGGCGGCATATTCGCAAGCTTTGGCCGCGGGTGGACGGTTGCGCAGAGAAGACGCTGGGCAGATACGGGGAAACGTAGATGGGGAACGGATAGATGCCAAGGAGATGCGTGAGAACGCCGTGACGATGGGGGAATCGGCCGAGGAGATGCGTGAGAACGCCGTGACGATGGGGAAACCGGGCGGGGAGATGCGTGAGAACGGCGAGCTGATGCAGGAAAATGTGGAGGTTTCGGGAGAGCATGCTGAGGTCGTAGGGGAACCAGCAGAGCCATTGTGGAAATGTACCGGGGCGATGAGCGAACATATTGATGTGAGGCTTGAGACAAGCAAGGTTTTGCCGCGGAACTCCCGAACGATACGGCTGCTGATCGTCACCCACGGCGGGGTCATCTCGCTGTTGTCATCGATGCTGGAGCCCGGGCTCGGCTTTTGGGATACCCGGCTGCCCCCGGGCGGAATTAAGCGGCTTCAGTGGGAGCAATGAATTTGAAGCGGTGAATTTGATAAGGTATCCGTAACGTTCTGAATTGAAAATATCCAATAGGGTTGACGATCATAAGGTAATTAGAGTGGCTTGATTGGACATTTGTGATATAACTGGAAAAAGGTTGATAGATACAGCGATTTGATTGGATTTTTTCCAAAAGATCAGGTTCAGAAGGGCGCAAAATGGACGGTTTGAGCGAAATTTATTGGATATTTTCCAATGAGTGCTCAAGCAGGCGGGGGATTTCCGCCAATCTATTGGATTTTTCCAATGAGAGATGAAGGAACGGCGCTGGCCTAGGGGAGCTTTGGCGGCCGGTATGCGATAATTATGGCGGGGAGACTGATCCCCGCTACTACATACATCACTTGAAAAGAAAGGCGGGATCGGTTTGGCCGTGCCGAATATCAACTTTAAGCTTGGGGTGCTGGATATGGTTCCAAAGCTGCCGGGCCATAGCGCCGAGGAGGCTTTGGCGCAGGCCGTGCTGCTGGCGCAGCGGGCGGAAGAATGGGGTTGCGTGCGCTACTGGACCTCGGAGCACCATGACATGGAGATGCTGGCCAGCGCCTCCCCCGAGGTGCTGCTGTCCCATATCGGCGCGCGGACAAGCCGGATTCGGCTCGGCTCGGGCGGCGTACTGCTGCCGCATTACAGCCCGCTGAAGGTGGCGGAATGCTTCCGGCTGCTGGCCGCCCTTTATCCGGGCAGAATCGACCTCGGCATCGGCCGGGCGCCCGGGGGAGAAGCGCATACCGTCATGGCGCTTAGCGGCAATTTTTTGGAGCGGGTGGCCCGTTACCGTCAGTTGGCCGGCGATCTTGCCGCCCTGCTCCGGGACGAATACCGCTATGAGGAGCGCCCCGTAACGGCCCGGCCGGTTCCGCAAACGCCGCCCGAGCTTTGGCTGCTGGGCACGAACGTCAAAAGCGCCCGCTTTGCCGCCGAGCTCGGCACGGGGTACGTGTTCGGCCGCTTTATGAGCGAGACCGACGGCATCGAAACGCTGAAAGCGTACCGGGATGCTTTTCAGCCATCCTCTTTTCAATCAGCGCCGAGGACGATCCTTGCGGTCAGCGTGATTTGCGGCGAAACCCGGGAGGAGGCCGAAGCCATGGCTGCCGGTGTGGAAGCGGCATATCGTGCCCGCGGCGGCTCCCCTTTCAGCGGATTTGCCGGAACGGCCGGGCAAGTAAGAAAGCAGTTGGCGGAGATGCAGCGGCAATACGGCAACGAGGAATTTCTGATCGTGACGCCGATTCCCGATTACGAAAAACGGCTGCGCTCCTACCGGCTGCTTGCGACATCGGTTGCGGAGTGCGGAGTCTGAGGTCTTCCGTTGAAGGCAGCACGTATTGCCTCTGCATGCTCCTTCGGAAGAATGGCGCGGCTTGACCGAATCAAATGCAAAAGTGCATTTCAACTCATTATAAATTTCCGTTTTGAGTGATTGAAATGCAAAAATGCATCTGATTTGGGGCTATCGGATCAAAAAGTATCTTTTGCCCGGAAATGAAATGCACTTTTGCAGTTGAGCCGCCTATTTCGGGGAATATCGACGAAATTCGCATGCTCTTTTGCATTTAGCAGGATGTGGCATAGCCTTGGGTTAGTATGTCCCTGGCCGTAGACCAGCTTTCTTTAATTCATACTTGACTGGTAAGAATAATTGGTTTAATATGATGAAAAATCGTTCACAGCTCATTATCTTAGCGCTAAGAGAAGTCTAAGATACGCTTTGGACTGCAGCCGATTGGACCGCCAAAGGCTTCCGGAGGCTCCCTGTTGAGGGGAGCTTTTGGGGGCCTTTTATTTTTGCCGAAGGAGGTGATACGCATATCCGGTTGTCATGCGGAGTGGGAACTGCTGGAGGAAGCCGACTGGCTGTTCCGCAAAGTGGTCAGACGGTTTGTGAAGGAAAGGGACAAAGTGGAAGTTGTAGGGATTGCGCTTCCCGGACTGCTGGTCATGCAAAAAATGATCCGGGAAGGGCCGCAGCGGCTTGGCGATTTGGCGGAGGAGCTCGATTTCACCTCCGGCGCCGTGACGGGGCTGTGCGACAAACTGGAGCAAAAAGGGTTCGCCCGGCGGGTCCGCCAGACGCTCGACCGGAGAACGGTATGGTTGGATATAACGGAGCAGGGCAGGGAAATGATGGCCCGCAACCGCAATATCGGCGCGGCGTGCATCACGCTGCTGTTCGATGGCTTCTCCCCGGAGGAGCTGAAGCAAATGGCCGGCCTTTTCCAAAAGCTGGCCGGGAATCTGGAGCATTTCTCCGGTACGCTGAACGCGCTGGCGGAGAGCAATGCCGGACAAAAGCCGAGCGAAGGCAGTAAGCGCGCGGACCAGGAGCTACAGTTGGGCCGGAAGCAGGAACTGGGTCAGGACCAGAGCCAGGGCCAGGATCAGGGTCAGGATCGGGGTCAGGATCGGAATCGGGATCGGGATCGGGATCACAACCAGGATCACGACCAAAATCAGAATCACGATCAAGGCCAGGACCAGATCAACAACCGTAACAAGAACCAGGTCCAGAGCAGATTTTTATCTTATTGAAGGAGTGGGGAACATGGGGCATCCGACGATTTATCCGACGGGGGCAACGATTTACAAGCCGGAGAAAGCTTATGGCGGCTACACGATTTATCAGGCGGCCGAACAAGGCGCGCTGCTGATCGATATGAACGGGAGAGAAATCCGGCTGTGGCAGGGGCTGCGCGGTTTTCCCAACAAGCTGCTGCCCGGAGGATATGTGCTCGGAAGCACGGCCGAACGCGATCCGCAGCACGGGTTCCAGGACGAGGCCGATCTCGTTCAGGTCGATTGGGACGGCAATATCGTCTGGCGCTTCAACCGCCACGAATGGATCGAAGACCCCGGGCATGAGCCGCAGTGGATGGCGAGAGCCCATCACGACTATCAGCGGGCCGGCAATCCGGTAGGTTATTTTGCGCCGGGACTTGAGCCCGAAACGCAGGGGGGCAACACACTGATTTTGGTTCACAAAAATGTGCGCAACCCGAAAATTTCCGATAAATTGCTACTGGACGACTCCATTATCGAGGTCGATTGGGAAGGCAACATCGTTTGGGAATGGAACTGCCACGAGCATTTTGACGAGCTGGGTTTTGACGATGCGGCGAAAAAGGTGCTGCGCGAAGAACCGAATACCCGCTTTTTCGGCAATGAGGCCGGGGATTGGATGCATATCAACTCGATGTCGGTGCTCGGACCCAACCGCCATTACGACGCGGGCGACGAGCGCTTTCATCCCGACAACATTATTTGGGACGCCCGGGAAAGCAACATCATCGCGATCATCGACAAAAAAAGCGGAAACCTTGTCTGGAAGCTGGGACCGGACTATTCGGCGCCAGAGGTCAACCATCTGGAGTGGATCATCGGCCAGCATCACGCCCATCTGATCCCGCGCGGCCTGCCCGGCGAAGGCAATCTGCTCGTATTCGACAACGGCGGCTGGGGGGGGTACGGGCTGCCGAATCCGGCTTCGCCGACCGGCCAGAAAAACGCCGTCCGCGACCACTCGCGCGTGCTGGAAATCGATCCGGTCACCCTGGAGATCGTCTGGCAGTATACGCCGGCGGAAGCCGGATTTCAGGCGCCGCTCGACTCCTACCGCTTCTACAGCCCGTACATCAGCTCCGCGCAGCGCCTGCCGAACGGCAACACGCTGATAACGGAAGGAGCGGATGGGCGGATTTTCGAGGTGACGCGGGAGCATGAGCTCGTATGGGAATATATTTCCCCGTACAAAAACAAGCGGAACTCCAACATGGTCTACCGCGCTTACCGCGTTCCTTACACTTGGGTGCCGCAGCTTCCGCATCCCGAGGAGCGGGCGATCGAGCCGCTCGACGTGACCAGCTTCCGGGTGCCCGGCGCCGCGGGGAAAGGCACGGATTCGGTCGTCACCGTGGAAGGGACCGTCTCCTACGGCGAAGGCGCGCTTTGCGTCGCCCGGATTGATGAACGGCCGCGCACGGCTGCGGATCCGTCTTAACGGGAACCCACATAGAAGAAAGGAGCGACCACGTATGGCCATATCCTCAAAAACGAAGGCAAAAACGGTGCCGAGCCTGATTATTTGGCTATTTGCGGCCTTGCTGCTCGTCTTAAGCGGCTGCGGTTCGGCGAAGGAGGGTTCCCAGGCGGCAGTGCAGGCCGCGGGCGCCGGGAGCGGCGGGGGGCAAGACCGGCAGAAGCAAGCCCCCGTTACCTTGAATATCGCCGACATTTCCACCAATCCGGTGCTGCGCACGGCGGTAAGCAAAGGTTTTTTTGAAAAACACGGCATTGAAGCGAAGCTGGTCGCTTTCGCCACGCCGGCGGAAGGCATCAACTCGCTGTTCATCAAGCAGGCGGACATCGCCTGGGGCGCCGATTTTCCGATTTTGAACGCTGTGAGCAAAGGGGAGTTTGCGATCATCGCCTCGACCGGCACCTCGACCGAACAAAACGCGAAGCAGTGGAAGCTGTTCGTGCGGGACGACATCGGCAAACCGGAGGATTTGAAAGGGAAGAAGCTTAGCTTTTTGCGCGGGACTTTTCTCTCCTATTTATGGGACGAATATTTGGCCGAACACGGCCTCGCCTTGGACGACGTTAAGCTCATCGGGCAAGGCGGCTCGGACGAAGCGTATATCGCTTTGAAAAAAGGCGAGGTGGACGCGGTCTGGGTCAGCGGCGCGGCGCTGGTGGCGAAGTTCGAGGCCGCCGAAGGGGTCCGCCAGCTGACCGACATGTCGCAGACGAAGGTGCGGATCGGCAGCCAGATCGCAGCGCCCGAAGCGCTGATCCGCGAGCGTCCGGAGGCGGTGGCGAATTTCCTGCGCGCCCTCGATGAAGCCTCGCGGTTCGTCAAGGAAAATCCGCAGGAGGTCGCGGACATTTTGTATAAGGAAGTCAAGCAGCCGAGGGAGTCTACGCTTAAGGACCTGGAGGTGCTTAATTGGAACGTCGATTTTACGGAGGCCGCTTACGACAGTTTGACAAGGCAGAAAAAATATATGGTGGAGAACGGAATTATCGAAAAAGATTTTGAACTGAAGGATAAAATTAAGCTGGAATTTCTGCGCGAGGTTTTACCGGATCGCGTAACGATTACACCGTAAGGAGGGGAAGGGCATGTCCGTGTCATTGGTTTCGCAGAACCGCACGATTACGATCGCGGGGCTGGGCAAGAGCTATAGCGATCAGCGTCCAGCGGGGAGCGGGGAGGTTCACTACATTATCAAAGATGTCGACCTCGTCGTCCGGGGCGGCGAGTTTTTTATCCTGCTGGGGCCCAGCGGCTGCGGCAAATCGACGCTGCTGAACATGATCGCCGGCTTCATCTCCAAAACAAGCGGCAGCCTGCGGGTTGGCGGCGCGGATGTCGACCGGCCCGGGCGGGATCGGGCGGTTGTGTTTCAGCAGGCCGATTCCTCGCTGTTTCCCTGGCTGACCGTCCGCCAGAACGTTGAGTTCGGGCTGAAGATGAAAAAGGTGCCAAAGCCAGAGCGCCGCACTGTGTCCGACCGTTATCTGGAGCTTGTCGGGCTGGCCGGCCACGGAGATAAATTTCCCAAGGAGCTGTCCGGCGGCATGAAGCAGCGGGTTCAACTGGCCCGCGTGTTGGCCAATGATCCGGAAATTTTGCTCATGGATGAACCGTTCGGGGCTTTGGACGCCATGACCCGCCGGACGATGCAGAAGGAGCTGGTGCGCATTTGGCGGCAGACGAACAAAACGATCGTCTTCGTGACGCACGATATTCAGGAAGCGATCCTGCTCGGGGAACGGGTGGGCATCATGTCTTCGGGTCCGTCCTCCAACATTTCGCGGATTTACGAGATTCCGCTGGCCTATCCGCGCGACGTGTCCGCGGCGGAATTTTACGAGCATTACCAGCGGATTCAAGCTCATTTTGACGAATAGAAAGGGCGAATCTTATGACATTGCTGAAAAAGAAATGGGCCGGCCTGCTCTTCTTGTGGCTGTTCATCCTGGCCGCCTGGCAAGGCGGCGCCTGGCTTTACGGTCCCGAGGTGGTGCCCGGGCCGGCGGATACGGCGGCGGGAGCGCTGGAGCTGCTGCGGGACGGCTCGCTGCCGAAATATATCGGGATCAGCTTCTACCGGGTGTTCAGCGGCTGGATGTTGGGGAGCCTGATCTCCATCCCGCTTGGCATTTTGATCGGCAAGGTGGATTTTATCCGCCGTTTTGCCGAACCGCTGCTGAACTTCATCCGCTTTATTCCGCCGATCGCCTTCATCACGCTGTTTCTCGTCTGGTTCGGCATCGGCGAGCAGTCGAAGATCGCGCTGATTTTGTACGCGACGCTGTTTATCGTCATCATGAACACGCTGACGGGGGTACTGGCGGTGGAGGAGGACAAAATCCGCGCGGCCCGCAGCATGGGCGCTTCGGAGTGGCAAATCGTCCGGCACGTGATCGTGCCGGCGACCGCGCCGTATATTTTCACCGGCGTCAGATTGGCGATGGGCACCTCGTATATGGCGATCGTCGGGGCGGAGATGATCGCGGCGAACGAAGGCGTCGGTTACCTGATCTGGAACTCCCGGCTGTTCTTCCGTACCGACTGGATTTTTGTCGGTTTGCTCAGCCTGGGGTTGATGGGATTTGCCACCGACCGGCTGTTCGGCTGGTTTGGCCGCAGGGTGCTGTGGCGGTACGGGGTGATCGGCACCGCGCCGGCCGGAAGAAGGTAAACCGAAAGCGTTAGACCGGGCGGCGGCGTTTTTTCCAGAATTGTGGGGGTTCCGAGGGGAACAGATGGCCCGTGTATTTGTGTATGTCCTGAGATAACGACAAATACGGGTCTTATTTTTGTGAAAAAAGGGTGCACAGTAAAAATAGGGGATTTTTTTGCCTCTATTTTTGAGATATGACGTCAAATGGGCGATATTTCCCAGATGAATTCCCAAATAACAACTTAAATTACCTCTATTTTGAGTAAAAGGGATGAAACCCAAGAATAAGGCCATAAATTGTCTTTATTTCCGCTAGAGACCTGCTTGTACATTAAAAGGACCGCACAGGGACTGCACAGGAACTGCAAGGGAGTGCACAGGAACTGCAAAGGAACTGCAAAGGAACTGCAAAGGAACTGCAAAGGAACTGCAAAGGGACTCATAGGGGCCGCCGGAACGAATTCCTTCGGACTTCGGCGGTCTTAATCATTGACAAGAACGTGTGTTCGCAATATAATGCTGTCAAAAGGGAGGCCATAGCGTATGGATGTGTATGACAAGCTGACCATTTTGACGGACTCGGCCAAATATGACGTATCCTGTTCGTCCAGCGGGGCGGAGCGCGGGAACGGCGGGGGCAGCGGAGGCAGCTCGCTGGGAAACGCCGTCAGCTCGGGGATCTGCCACAGCTTTGCTACGGATGGACGATGCATTTCGCTGCTGAAGGTGCTGATGACGAACAGCTGCATTTATGATTGCAAATACTGCGTGAACCGCCGCTCCAACGATACGCGCCGGGCTATGTTTACCCCGGAGGAGCTGGCGGAGCTTACGATAAATTTTTATCGCCGCAATTACATAGAAGGTCTGTTTCTCAGCTCAGGCATCATGCGGAATCCGGATTACACGACGGAACAGCTGATCCGGGTGCTGGAACTGCTGCGCCGGAAATATCATTTCGGCGGTTATATCCATGTCAAGGCGATTCCCGGCGCCGATCCGGCGCTGATTTCCCGGTTGGGCCTGCTGGCCGACCGGATGAGCGTGAACATCGAACTGCCTTCACAAGACAGCCTGCACCAGTTGGCCCCGGACAAAAGCAAAGAAGCGATCCTGAGGCCGATGACCGCGATCCGGCAGGGCATTCGGGAGAACAGCACCGATCTCGTCAAATACCGCCACGCTCCCCGGTTTGTGCCGGGCGGGCAAAGCACCCAGATGATCGTAGGCGCGACGCCGGACAGCGATCTTAGGATCTTAACCTTAACGGAGGCGCTGTACAGGAAATACGAGCTGAAACGGGTATATTACTCGGCGTATACCCCGGTCGCGGAGCATTCGCTGCTTCCGTCGCCCGGCAGCAAGCCGCCGCTATTGCGGGAGCACCGCCTGTACCAGGCCGACTGGCTGCTGCGTTTCTACGGTTTTGAAGCGAAGGAACTGCTGGATGAGCACACCCCGAATTTCAATTTGTTCATGGACCCGAAATGCCATTGGGCGCTCAATCATATCGAACGGTTTCCCGTGGAGATCAACAAGGCCCCTTATGAAGAGCTGCTGCGCGTGCCCGGCATTGGCGTTCGCAGCGCCAAGCGGATCGTGGCTGCGCGCAGAACGGCGCGGCTGGATTTTTCCGGCTTAAAGAAGCTGGGTGTCGTGCTCAAACGGGCCCAATATTTTATCATCTGCTCGGGCCGGCGGCTTGAGGGGTTGAAAGTGAACGAAAGCACAATCCTCAGGTCGCTGCTGTCCCGCAAAGAAATCGATATGTTCCTGCCCAAGCCGAAGGTGGAGCAGCTGTCGCTGTTTTCGGACGAGGAGCTGGCGGGGCAGACCGGGAAGGAGCTAAGCCCATGGCTGCTTGGATAAGCGATGCGGCTTACGCTTACGACGGCAGCTTTGACGGCTTGCTGAGCTGCGTGTTTGAGAGCTATGCGCGGAAGGAGGATTTGGTCGACCTGCGTTCGGATGCTGACCCGCAGTATACTCTGTTTGTAACCCGCTGGGTGGAAACCTGTCCGGAGAAGGCTAACAGGGTGTACGCGGCCATCGGGCAAAAAATATCGCCGGCCGCCCAAGAGCTCGTCCGCCGCGGTTTTCTCACCTGCGATCCGCAGAAGGATTTGCTGATTTACCGGTTCCTGCGGCTAGGCTTCAAGCATGGGCGGGCGGTGATGGATATGCTGACGGAGAACACGGTGCACCGATTGCGCAAGGCGGTGCGGCATTTGAACACGGAGAGCCATGCCTTGATGGGCTTCGTGCGCTTTTCGGTGTACGGAGAGACGCTGGTCTCGGTCATTGAGCCGAGGAACCGGGTGCTGCCGCTGCTGGCCGCGCATTTTTGCGACCGCTACCGGAAGGAGTCTTTTATGATTTACGACAAAACCCATGGACAGGCGCTCATTCACCGTGCGGAGGAAGCGGGGGCAGGGAAAGCGGAGATCGTGGACGTCGACGAGCTGATTATGCCTGAGGCGGGGGAGCAGGAACAAGCGTACCGCCGCCTTTGGAAGCAGTTTTACGAAACGGTGGCGATCCGGGAGAGGATTAATCCTCGGGCGCAGATGTCCCATATGCCCAAGCGCTACTGGGGACAATTGACCGAGATGCAGGGAGTGCGCGAATACCGCCCCGACTCTCCGGAGTCGAAGCGCCTGCGGTAAACGCCAGCGGTAAACGGCCTGAGGTAAACGCCAGCGGTAAACGCCAGCGGTAAACGGCCTGCAGCAAGCGCCTGGGGTGAACGCCTGCAGTAACCGCCCGCAGTAAACGCCTGGATACGCTTGGCATCGTCCGATTTCCCGCGGTTCTGGTACAATGGACGGAAAGGTATTTTTAGAGGGGAAGTTGACGGAGTGGATTTGAATCAAACGCCTTTGCGGTACATCTATCCTTTTGCATGCCATGAGAACGAGCTGGAGCTATGCCGGATGGAGCTTCGCGCCCTGTTTGGACAAGAGCCTGGGGCGTTTGCTTTGATAGACAGCCGTTTACGGATTGAACCGAACCGGAGTCCGTTTGTTTCCATGCGGGTGGACGTTTTGCTGGCCGCCGGGACGCTGGAGGAAGTCATCGCCCGGATGGCAGAGCTGGAACTGGACGGGCGTACCTTTAAGGTGTTGTATCTCAAAAACGGTTTGAAACGGACTTATGAGCAGCAGCGCGAATTGGAGCGGCAGCTAGGCGGAAGGATCCGCGGCAAGGCCGACATGAGGCAGCCGGATGTGACATTTGGACTGCTGTCGTTAGACGATGGCTGGATGTTCGGCATTTGCCGGCCGGCCGAGCCGGTCTGGCAGCGTCATAAGCATAAACCGCAAAATTATTCCACAGGCCTGACGACCGTCGTGGCCCGGGCATTAGTGAACATCGCCGTGCCCGATCCGCAAGGCGTGCGCGCGATCGATCCGTGCTGCGGCATGGGCAACGTGCTGATCGAAGCGCTGTCGATGGGCATCGATATCGTAGGCCGGGATCTCAATCCGCTGGCCGTTCGCGGGGCGCGGGTTAATTTGCGCCATTTCGGTTACGATGATGCGGGTCTGGTAGCCATCGGCGACTTGAACGATATTAACGAGCCGTTCGATGCGGCGATCGTCGATCTGCCGTACAATTTATGCTCCGTCCTTTCCGCCTCCGAGCGCAGCCGCATGCTTGCCAGCGTAAAGCGGATCAGCAAGCGGGCGGTGATCGTCTCTTCCGAACCGCTTGAGTCCGAAATTGAAGCCGCAGGCCTGAAAATCATCGACTCCTGCTCCGTCAGCAAAGGAGCTTTTGTCCGTCATGTATGGTTGACCGCACAGCAGCCGGTATAGGCAATAAATACGGTTAAGCCTTTGCCGTTATTCACTCATCTATGTGAAAAGGAAAAGGAATACGTATCCGTCCTAAGCGGAGGTACGCATTCCTTTTATTTTTTAGAGGTTAACATGCACTTTTGGGCGGATTAGTTACCTTGCGGTACGGTCAAGCCGAGGCCTTCGGCAACGCGCGTTCCATATTCCGGATCGGCTTTGTAGAAGTGCCCGATTTGCCGCAGCTTGATTTCGTCTTTTTCCACCGGTTTCATGGCGTTTACGATGTTTTCGACCAGACGTGTGCGTTCTTCTTCGCTCAGCAGGCGGTACAGGTCGCCGGCTTGCGTATAGTGGTCATCATGGTCGTAGGCGACACTGTCGGCATATCCCGACACTTCGAACGGCGAAATTTTATGCTGCGGAGATTCCGCCGGGCCGCCGTAGCTGTTGGGTTCATAGTAAACGGAGGCTCCGCCGTTGCCGTCTCCGCGCATGAAGCCGTCGCGCTGATTGTTGTTCACTTCGGCGATCGGGCGGTTGATCGGCAGTGTGTTATGATTGGCGCCGACGCGGTAACGATGCGCGTCAGAGTAAGCAAACAGGCGGCCCTGCAGCATTTTGTCCGGGGAAGCTTCGATGCCCGGGACGAAGTTGCCCGGCGAGAATGTCGCCTGCTCGACTTCGGCAAAATAGTTCTCCGGATTCCGGTTCAGCGTCATCACGCCGACCTCGATCAGCGGGTAATCTTTTTGCGACCATACTTTGGTCACGTCGAATGGATCGAAACGGTACGTTTGCGCATCTTCGACCGGCATGATTTGCACGTACAGCGTCCAGCTCGGGAAGTCGCCTTGAGCGATCGCGTTGAAAAGATCCTCGGTATGGTAATCCGGATTTTCGCCCGCCAATTTTTCGGCCAGCTTGACGTCAAGGTTTTGGATGCCTTGATTCGTTTTGAAATGATATTTCACCCACACCGCTTCGCCTTCCGCGTTCACCCATTTAAAGGTATGGCTGCCGTAACCGTTCATATGACGGTATGTAGCCGGAATACCGCGGTCCGAGAACAATATCGTCACCTGATGCAGCGACTCCGGCGACAAGGACCAGAAATCCCACACGGCGTTCGGATTTTTCAGGTGCGTTTGCGGGTGCCGTTTTTGCGTATGGATGAAGTCCGGGAATTTGATCGCATCGCGGATAAAGAACACCGGCGTATTGTTTCCGACCAGGTCGTAGTTGCCTTCCTCGGTGTAGAATTTCACGGCGAATCCGCGCGGGTCGCGGACGGTATCCGCGGAGCCCAGTTCACCGGCTACCGTCGAGAAACGGATAAACATCGGGGTCTGCTTCCCGACTGCGGACAGAAACGCCGCTTTGGTGTATTTAGAGACATCGTTCGTCACTTCAAATACCCCGTGGGCCCCGGCGCCTTTGGCGTGAACGACGCGTTCGGGTACGCGCTCCCGGTTGAAATGAGCCAGCTTCTCAAGCAAATGGACGTCCTGGATGAGGACGGGGCCGCGCTGACCGGCCGTAATCGAGTTTTGGTTGTCCCCGACTGGAGCGCCCCAGCTGGTGGTTAACCGTTTTTTATCATTAGTCATTTGATCACCTCTTAGTAAATATGGATTATTCAATTTTCCTCGTTTTGATAACTTAACTTTACCGGGACGGGGGAGCTTTGTCATGAAGGCGCGATGAATCGATGATGAAATATGCATGAAGGTTGTATAAAGGCGCGTTCGAGCTATCGGCTGCCGAAACGATCAGCTACCGAAACCATCGGCCTTCAAAATAGCGACATTTTAAGTGCTTATGATCCGAACTCCAACATGTACATCCCCATTAGCGGCATTTTATGTACCTATTTTCCTTTGAATGGTCCAGGATGGGGCATTTCCTTGCGGTCCTAATAAAATAGCAGCATAAAATGCCTCTATTTCTCTAAAATGGGCGGGGATCGGCGAAATAAAGACACTTTATGTCCTTATTTTTCGCCGGAGTTGTTCAGGGACTGAATGGGTTAGGATGAAGAGGCACGGCTGAATATTTTGTATTAAGCGCGTTTTTTGGCTGAGCCTCCAACAAAAGGGTGGTTATTGTAAGTTTTATTTTTTTAACCTATAATCCTAAAGTGAAGAAAGCCTGGAACCAAGCGAAAATCAGTGCCCGTAGGTCCTTGAAGCCGGTGCGTTTGCCGCCGCGGCTTCTCGGTTAAAAGGGAAGCCGGTGCAAATCCGGCACGGTCCCGCCACTGTAAACAGGGACGCAGCTCATATTGCCACTGTCATCCGCTTAAGACGGGGGATGGGAAGGCGAGCCGGCGTCGAAGCCTGCAAGTCAGGAGACCTGCCCACGGGAGATTAAAGACGGTCCTTCGAGGAAAGGATAACGTTCTGCTAAGAGCACCATGCCCAAAAGGCGGGAGATCCGTTTCCCGCAGAAGGCATGGCTTTGTGGACGTACCCCCATCCGCCCGGGATTGGGGGTTTTCTTGTTTGAACGGGTAAATCCCGGTGCCGTACGCATCGCTTAGATTCGGGCGTGTCAGTAGGCTTTGGAACACCCGGAAGAAATGCAGAGCAGAGGAGAGATATTGATGAAGAAATGGCTGAATTTATGGGGGATCGCGCTGCTGGCGATGGCGCTGTTATTGGCGGGCTGCGGCCAGGATAAAGGCGCGGGCGGCCAAGGAGCGGCGGGCAACGCCGCAGGCCAAACCGGGCAAAATGCAAGTTCGAATGCCGGAAACGGAGCACAGGGCGAACAGGGCGCCAAACGGACGGTGTATCCGCTGACGCTGAAGGATTCGAGCGGAACGGAATTTACGTTTGAGTCGGCGCCGCAAAAAATCGTTTCTCTGGCCCCGTCGGAGACGGAGACGCTGTTCGCGCTCGGGCTCGATCAGCAGATCGCCGGCGTTTCGGATTTGGACGATTATCCGGAAGCGGTGAAGGACAAGCCTAGAATGGGCGGTTTCAAGGTGAACGTAGAGGCGATCGTCGCCGCGCAGCCGGACCTGATCGTGGCGGCCAGCCTGATCGACGAACAGACGGTCAAAAGCTTGAGCGATTTGGGGTTCAAGGTGTTCCAGTCCGATCCGAAAACGGTGAGCGGCGTGATGGAGCACATCAAGGCAATCGGCGAGATCACCGATCATCAGGCCCAAGCTGAAGAAGTCGTCGGCCAAATGCAGCAGGAATTGAGCCGGGTGACCGATGCGGTCAAATCGCTGACTGAGGATCAGAAGAAAAAAGTGTACATCGAATTTTCGCCGGGCTGGACGGTCGGCAAGGGCGAGTTCATGGACGAAATGATCACCCTGGCCGGCGGCGTTAATGTAGCTTCCGACATTGCGGGCTGGAGCGAAATCAACGAGGAGAACATCATTAAAGCGAATCCGGACGTGATCCTGTACGCCAAAAGCGTCGTCGACAAAAACAATCGCACGCTGGCGGACATTATCAAAGGACGCGCCGGTTGGGATCAAATTGCCGCGATCAAGGAAGACCGCGTCGTCGGGCTGGACGACAATTTGCTCAGCCGCCCGGGTCCGCGGGTGACGCAAGGATTAATTGAGGTAGCCAAAGCGATTTATCCGGAACTGATTCAGCCATGATGACCGGTAAGCTGGCCGGTTACGGGACCGTTCTGCTGGCGCTGCTGGCCGTAACGCTGCTGTTTTGCATCGGAATCGGTTCGGTATCGCTGCCGCTCGGCGATATCGCCCGCATTTTGCTGCACCGGATTCCCGGCCCGGGAAGCTGGATCACGGCGGACTGGAGCGTGGCCTCGGAGCAAATCGTCCTACAGGTGCGCCTTCCCCGCGTTTTGTTGGGGATGCTGGTCGGCGCCACGCTTGCGGTGGCCGGGGCAGGCTTTCAAGGCGTGCTGCGCAATCCGCTGGCCGATCCGTTTACGCTCGGGGTTTCGTCGGGATCGGCGATCGGCGCGGCCGTGCTTATTTTTTTCGGCTGGCAGTTTTCGTTGCTCGGGGTGTTTACGCTGCCGGCGGTCGCTTTCCTGACGGGTGCGATCACGCTGTGGATCGTCATTTGGCTGGCGCGCGAAAACGGGAAAATTCCGATTGAAAGCCTGATTTTGTCCGGTGTCGTCATGCAGTCGTTCCTTGGCGCGGTGGTGTCGTTTTTGACGGCGATGTCCAAGCAAACGGTCAATGAAATTTTATATTGGACGATGGGCAGCTTGTCATTGCGCGGATGGTCGTATACGGCCATCCTTTTCCCGTATTTGCTGGTGGGCGGGGCGTTTCTGTGGAGCCGGGCCGGAACGCTTAACTTGCTGGCGCTCGGCGAACGTCAGGCGGCGCATTCGGGGCTGAACGTGGAGCGGACGAAGCTGACCGTGCTGCTGGCAGCCACGCTGATGACGGCGGCGGCCGTGTCGGTGTCCGGCGTTATCGGCTTCGTCGGCCTGGTCATTCCGCACATGATCCGCCTGATAACCGGGCCCGATTATCGTCTGATTATTCCGCTGTCCGCGCTTGGCGGCGGGATATTTATGATGTGGAGCGATCTTGCGGCCCGCTCCCTGCTGACGCCGACGGAGATCCCGCTTGGCATCGTTACCGCTTTTGTCGGGGCCCCCTTCTTTGGCTATTTGCTGCACCGGAAAAAGAAGGAGCGGGAGGGGGAACTGCGTTGATCGAGGTGAAAAAAGTTTCCAAAACGTACGGCCGCCAGGCGGTTCTCCACGATGTAACCTGGAGCGTGCGAAAGGGCGAATTTTGGGGGCTGATCGGACCTAACGGCAGCGGCAAAACGACGCTGCTCAATCTGATTTCCGGTGTGGAGCGGCCGGGCGCTGGGGAGATCGCGCTGGACGGACGTCCGCTCTCTTCCTATGGCCGCAAGGCGTTATCGCGGAAAATCGCCGTCCTGCAGCAGGACGGTTTGCCTCCGGTTTCGTACAGCGTCCGCGACGTGGTCGAGATGGGGCGCTTTCCGTATCAGGACTGGCGCGGCAGGGAGAAGGACGGACCGGAGGGCTCCCGGCGGCTGCTCGGCGAAATTATGGATAAGCTGGAGCTGAGCGCGCTGGAGCACCGGCCGCTAAGCGCGCTTAGCGGAGGGCAACGCCAGCGCGCCGCGCTCGGCAAGGTGATGGCGCAGCAGCCGGAGCTGGTACTGCTCGATGAACCGACGACGTATTTGGACCTTCGCTACCAAATGCAGTTCATGGAACTGGTCTCAGGATGGCAGCGGGAGGAAGGGCTGACGGTCGTGGCCGTGATGCATGATTTGAACCTGGCCGCTTTGTTTTGCGACCGTCTCCTGGTGCTGAGCGAAGGGTGCGTTGTGGCGGAGGGGCCGCCGGAAGACATTTTGTCCGCGGCTATGGTAGATAAGGTTTATCAAGTGAAGGCGCACCGGGTGCCGCATCCGGACAGCGGAGTGCCGCAGCTGCTTCTACAGCGAAGGAAGGCGGAAAGCGGGGAGGCCAAGGGGATTAGGAGCGGCGAAACCGGCGGCTGAGGAGGAAAAGGCCGGCTTGAGATACGAACGGATGAAGCGGGCAAATAAAGCGGGCGGATGAGCCAAACAAATAACCGAATAGATGAACTGAATGGATGAACCACGGGGGAGGGAAGAACAATCATGGGGCATAACGCTATTTTGGAACTTGCAGGGAGCATCGGCAGGCTTGATGCGGCGGCAATGGCTGCCGCCGAGGAACGCTTGGGCCGGTTGACGAAGCCGCCCGGCAGCCTCGGCAAGCTGGAGGAATTGGCCGTCAGGCTGGCCGGCATAACGGGCGAAGCGCTGCCGGAGTTCCCGCGGCGCACGGTGTTTGTGATGGCTGCCGACCACGGCGTTTGCGAGGAAGGCGTCAGCGCCTTTCCGGCGGAAGTGACGCCGCAGATGGTGGGCAATTTCCTCGCCGGCGGAGCAGCGGTGAACGTACTGGCGCGCCAGGCCGGCGCCGACGTCGTGTGCGTCGATATCGGCGTGAACGCGGAGCTGTCGCATCCGGCTTTGGTGTCGCGGAAAGTGCGGTACGGCACCGCCAATATGTCCAAAGGCCCGGCGATGACCCGGGAGGAGGCGGAGGCGGCCGTGCTGATCGGAGCGCGGCTCGTGGAGGAAGCGGCATCCCGCGGCGTCCGCCTGTTCGTTACGGGCGAGATGGGCATCGGCAATACGACGGCCAGCGCGGCGATGATGAGCGCTTTGACCGGGATTTCGCCGGAGCAAAGCGTCGGCCGGGGGACCGGGATCGACGATGTACGGCTGCGCGGCAAGATCGAAGTCGTGCGGCGCGCCCTGGAGATCAATCGCCCGGACCCGGGAGATCCGCTCGGCGTGCTCGCCAAAGTGGGCGGCCTGGAAATCGCCGGGCTCGCCGGAGTCATTCTTGGTGCGGCGAAAAGCCGCTGCCCCGTCGTGATCGACGGCTTTATATCCAGCGTGGCCGCGCTTGCCGCAAGCCGGCTTGCGCCGGAAGCGGCCGGGTATATGATCGCATCCCACGTCTCCGCGGAGCAGGGGCATCGCCAGCTGCTGCGGGAGCTGAAGCTCGAGCCGATGCTGGAGCTTGGCATGCGGCTCGGCGAGGGAACCGGCGGGGTGCTCGCCCTGCATTTGGTGGACGCGGCGAGCCGGATCGTGCGGGAGATGGCGACCTTTGAGAGCGCGGGGATTTCCACGGGCGGCGACCGGTAAAATGGGCGGGGCGCTGCCCGGCTGAAATCGCGGTGACAGTCAACATGAGTTTGGGGGTAAAGCGATGAAAGTAATGGTCACGGGCGGCGCCCGCAGCGGCAAAAGCTCGTTTGCCGAGCGTTGGATTATGAAGCACGCGGAAGCCGCGTTGTATATCGCGACCGGGCAAGCTTTCGACGAAGAAATGACCGAGCGGATCGCCCTGCACCGGCAGCAAAGGGAACAAAGCGGATTCACCTGGACGACGCTGGAGGAGCCGTTGCGGCTGGCGGAAAAGCTCACGGCATTAGGGGACGAGCTGCGGGCAGGCGGGGCGGAAGCGGCCGGGATGGACCGGCAGGGAACGGAAAAGGCCGGCTCGTCCGCCGCGGCCGTCGTGCTCGTCGACTGCCTCACGTTATGGCTGTCAAACATGCTGCTTGAGCAGGGGGAAAGGTCCGACGCGGCTGAGGTCATGGAGCGGGAAATCGGGCGGCTGGCTGCCGCGGCCGAAGCTTTCCCCGGCACGCTGGTGATGGTCACCAACGAGGTGGGGAACGGAATCGTGCCGGAATACCCCTTGGGCCGGCTGTATCGTGATCTGGCGGGCCGGTTGAACCGCAGGATGGCCGCCATTTCCGGACAGGTGTTTCTCGTGACGGCGGGCATTCCGATCGAGTTGAAAAGCAGGGAGTACCGGCTATGAGCGATGAGAGCAAGAACAAGCAGAACGAGCAGAGCGGCCCGCGGCAGCCGATATTGGCTGCTTTCCAATTTTTGACGCGGTTTCCGGTCCGGGCCGAGCTCGATTTCACGCCCGAGTTGCTGCGGCGAAGCGTCCGATATTACCCGCTTGTCGGGGCGGCCGTGGGGCTTAGCGTCTGGGCCGCCGCGGTTTTGTCGGCGTGGCTGCTGCCGCCGCTTCCCGCCGCCGTGCTGGCGCTGATCGTTTGGGTCTGGGTCACCGGCGGGCTGCATCTGGACGGCTGGATGGACACGGCCGACGGCTTGCTCAGCTACCGGCCCCGGGAAAAAATGCTGGAAATTATGAAGGACAGCCGGGTCGGAGCGATGGGGGTGCTCGCCTGTGTGCTGCTGCTTATGCTGAAGGCTTCGCTGCTGGCTTCCCTGCTGCAGGGCGGCGTTTGGCAAACCGGGGCCGCGCTGCTGACGGCGCCCGTTTGGAGCCGCTGGTTTATGACCCGGGCCATGCGGTTGTGGCCGAACGCCCGCCAAGGGGAAGGCTTGGCCGGGCAGTTCCGCGGGTTGGGGGCCCGCGATGCGCGGGGAGCAACCGCTTGGGCGATCGTATTGACCGCGGCGGCGCTGCTGCCCGCTGTGCTGCTGATCGTCTTGCTGGCTATGCTGCCGGCGACGGATGCGCTATCGCAGACAGCGGCGCTGCCGGGAACAGAGGCCGCCCATCGCGGCCGCATCGAACCGGCCTTGGCGGAATTGCTGCTGTACGCCTGCCTGCACCCGGTGCTGGCCTGGGCGGCGGGAACCCGGGCGGCCCGCTGGATGAGCGCCAAGCTCGGCGGTCTAACCGGCGACACTTACGGGGCGCTGAACGAAGGTCTGGAAGCGGCGCTGCTGCTGTTGGCGGTTTTGATATTCCGGTAATCGCTGGCGCGCAAAACGGAAGGGAGAGGAAGCGGATGGAAAATAGAGAAACGGTGAACGGCGCGGTGCTTATGGTGCAGGGTACGGCCTCGGATGTCGGGAAAAGCGTCATCGTGACGGCGCTCTGCCGCATTTTCGCCCAGGATGGGTTTCGCACCGCCCCCTTCAAGTCCCAAAACATGGCTTTAAACTCCTACGTTACCCCGGACGGCCGGGAAATCGGCCGGGCCCAGGGGGTTCAAGCCGAGGCCTGCGGCATCGCCGCCACCACGGACATGAATCCGGTGCTGATCAAGCCGACCGGAGACATGCATTCGCAGATCGTCGTTCACGGCCAGCCGCTCAAGCGTCTCAGCGCGGCGGATTACCGGGAGAAGTTTCTCCCGGAGGCGAAGCCGCTTGTGATGGATGCCTTGAACCGCCTGCGCCGGCAATACGACATTGTCCTCATGGAGGGGGCCGGCAGTCCGGCGGAAATCAACCTGAAGCAGCGCGACATCGTTAATATGAATCTGGCCGGGTGGGCGGATGCGCCGGTTATTTTGGTCGGGGACATCGATCGCGGCGGGGTGTTCGCGTTCCTGGTCGGAACACTGGAACTGCTGGAGCCGGAGGAGCGGGCCCGAGTCAAAGGCTTCATCATCAACAAATTCCGCGGGGATCTTTCCCTGCTCCAGCCGGGGCTAGATTGGCTGGAGCGGCGCACCGGCATTCCCGTGCTCGGCGTGTTGCCTTATCTTCCCGACCTGGATATTGAAGCTGAAGATTCGGTCGTTTTGGATACTTATCCTTCGGCGGCGGAATCCGCCGGGGAGCAAGCCGCGGTCGATATCGCCGTAATCCGTTATCCGCGCATTTCCAATTTCACCGATTTCGCTCCGCTCGCCGCCGAGCCGGACGTATCGCTCCGTTACGTGGACAAGCCCGCCGACCTGGGGCAGCCCGACGCGATTATCCTGCCGGGCACAAAGGACACGATCGGAGACCTGTCCTTCCTGCGGGAGCAGGGATGGGATCTAGCCATCCGCCGGCATATGGAGTTGCGGGAGCATGCTCAGCTGGCCGGCATCTGCGGAGGCTATCAGATGCTCGGTGCGCGTTTGCACGACCCCGAGGCGGTGGAGGCGGATGCGCCGCGGTCGGCGGAAGGTCTGGGCTGGCTGCCGCTCGCGACGACCTTCCGCGCGGGCAAAAAGACGGTTCGCGTCCGCGGGACGACGGCAACCGGGCATCCGGTACGGCTGCATCCTCCCGGCCAGGCCGCCTTGCCTATCGAAGGCTACGAAATCCATCAAGGGGAGACGGTTCGGTTGCCGGCGGATTCCGCTTCGCCATCTTCTGCTTCTGCCTTCGCTTCCGCCGGCTCCGCTATAGCCGATATGTTCCTGATCCGCCGCGAATTGGCCGCTTCCGTCGACGGGCCGCCTACGGATGGGGACGAAGTCCATCCCGAAGGCGCCGCACGCTCTGATGGACGCGTGTTCGGCACTTATTTGCACGGCCTGTTTCATAACGACGCGTGGCGGCGGGCCTGGTTGGACGGCATTCGCACGGCGAAGGGACTTGATCCCCTGGGCCCGACCTTCACGGCGGCCTCCCGTAAGGAAGCGGCCTTCGACCGCCTCGCTGGGCATGTCCGGCGGCATCTGAAGCTGGAGCAAATTTATGAAATCGCCGGGCTCGATCCGGCGCTGGCGAACAGGAAGGGCGACTAGGAAGTCAGCTAACCTCGTTTGCGGTGGATGGGTCATTTTTTATACGTTCAGTCATCAATCATTGACCCTGTTTTTAGGTTCAACCTAATCATCAGTGCTTGACAGTCAAGCCGGAAATAGACCATGGCCTGGAGCGAGACTCGCTATCCGGAGGCTTTGCACGATTATCCCGTTTGACCAGGTGACTTGGCTTCCTGAACTAAAGGGATGATCGTGCAAAGTGCTTTGGAGAGACAACCTCCCCCCCATCTCCATCATCATTTATTTTGTCAAGCACTGATTTTGGTCTTGAGCATGTTTTTTCTGACTTGTCCGACATAAGCGTATAGAATGGTGCATAAGTGCTAATGCGTTCTGACCGGCGGATGGAGCAGCTCCCATACGGAGGAGAGCATCTCCGCCCAATTAGATGCGGAACTTTTCCACCGCTTCGCGCAGCGACAGCGCCTGCTCGTGAAGGGAGCGCACGGTTTGGGCGTGGCTTTCCATTTCGGTGAGCTGCTGCTGGGAATATTGGGCGATTTGCTCCATGCTTTCCAGCGATTTGGCCGTAATGTTGGCCGCTTCCTCAACCGAGGCGGTAACTTCTTCCGTGCCGGCGGAAACCTGCTGCGTGGAAGAGGACACCGATTGGATCGTCAAATTGATGTTTTGGATCAGCACCGTCAGTTGGCCGAAGGCTCTGCCGGCTTGTTTTACGCGGCCGGTCCCGGAGACGATCTGCTCGCTGGCGCGCTGCATTGCGCTGACGGAATTTTCCGATTCCTCGCGGATGCTCAGCAAATATTCGCCGATTTCGTCCATGGCCCCCCGGGACTGCTCCGCCAGCTTGCGCACTTCCTCGGCGACGACGGCGAAGCCTTTGCCGTTCTCCCCGGCGCGCGAAGCTTCGATGGCCGCGTTTAACGCCAGAATATTAATCTGTTTCGTGATTTCGGTAATCGTGCCGACGACGGTGGCGATCGATTCGGACCGTTCGTTCAGGATGCGGATGTGCTCCAGCGTGCGTCCGGCCGCTTCCTCGACGAGCTGCATCTGCTCGACGGCCGTTTGTGCTAACGCATTGCCGGCGCCGGCTTCCTCGGCGGCTTGTCCGATCCGTTCGGTGACCTCGGCGGAAGAGGAGGCGATATGCTGGATGCCCTGCGAAATTTCTTCCATCGCCCGGGCGTTCTCGGCGGCGGCCGTGGCGATCGTCAGACTGCCGGATTCGATTTCCCGCGTCGCTGCGTTGGAGCGGGTGATCAGCTCCCCAAACGTGTCCACCGACCGGGATAAATGTTCCGATCCGCTCACGACGGTTTGCGATGTGTCCAGCACTTTGGCGAACATCTCTTTGAGCTGGTTCGTCATCGTCCGAAAGCTTGCGGCAAGCTGAGCGACTTCATCATGGCCAGCCACCTCGATCGCCTGCCGGAAATCGCCGCCGGCCATTTTTTCCGTAACGGCAACCAGCTTTTTGATCGATTTGGTGATGCGCCGGCTAACAAAATATGCGACCAACAGCCCGGCTCCGATCACGAGGGCGGTTATACCGATGCAGATCTGCAAAATTTCCGCCCGCTTCTGATCGATAAAAGTGGCGTCCAGCCCGATGGCCAGCACCGCTTTGCTTCCGGGGATCGCGATAAACGCCGTCTTGTGCGAACCGAACCGGTCCGAATACAGCTCGCTGATATGTATTTCGCCATCGGAGGTCTCGGCCATCGCGGCTTGAATCTCCAACGGGTCGCCGGCTTTCATGCCGGAATTTTCGTTGGCGGCGATGACGGCAGCTCCGTTTTCCTGAAGCTGGATCAGGTAGGCGTTGTTTAAATGAAACTCCTTGGCGCTTTTCGTCAAATAGGATTCAACCGCAAACCGGGAATTTTCCTTGCCGCTCATCAGTTGCATCGCCTGATTCGTGTCCAGCCTTTTGTAAATGTCCTGCGTACTGGTCAGGAGCACTTTGTCAAATTGCGGCAGCACGTTTTGGCTGATGATTCCCATAGAAATGTAATAAAAGCTTACACTAAACAAAAGCGAAGATACTACGATAAGCGCTGCAAACGTAAGCATGAATTTGCGGCTGATGGAGCTGTTGATTTTAAACACGGAAATCTCCCCAATCTCTCCCATAAAATAAGTGTTTTATGTCTATAGTCCTATGCCTGAACCGTGAATTCTCTTTTTTTAACCACTGGTTCATAAGTATTATTTTATAGGAAAAAATGCCCTTTGAAAATGAAAAATATCCGCTGAATGTTTGCGAAAAAGAAAAAAATCAGAGCTTTCGCCCTTTTGAAGGGGAAGGAGGCTCTGATTTCTTACATTTAGCGTTAGATATAAGTCAACTGTTTCGGATAGGCGGTCAACACTTCCACGCCGGAGGCGGTCACGAGCACGTCGTCCTCGATGCGGACGCCGCCGACTCCAGGCACATAAATCCCGGGCTCTACCGTAAATACGTTGCCTTCCGTCAGCAATTGTTCGTTTTTGCCGTGGACGGAAGGGAATTCATGGACGTCGATGCCCAGCCCATGGCCTAACCGGTGAATAAAATAGCGGCCGTAACCGGCGGCTTCGATTACGTCGCGGGCGGCTTTGTCGATCGAGGCAAAGCTGACTCCCGGTTTGATGGCTTCGATGGCGGCCGTGTTGGCAGCCAGCACGGTTTCGTATATTTTGACCAGTTCATCGGACAACTCCCCTACGGCAAATGTGCGGGTGATGTCGGAAGCGTATCCGTCCGCGTAAACCCCGATGTCAAACATGACAAGATCGCCGCGGCGAATTTGCCGCGTTCCGGGAACGCCGTGCGGCAAAGCCGTCTTTTCCCCGGACAGCACCATGGAGTCAAAAGAAGGGCCGTCCGCGCCCAGCTTGCGGATTTGATATTCCACTTCGGCCACCAGCTCGTTTTCGCTGATCCCTTCTTTGACCTGGCGCACCGATTCCGTCAGCACCTGCTCGATCAGGTTTACGGCGCGCTTGATTTTAGCGACTTCGTCCGCGCTTTTGCGGAAGCGAAGCTCACGCAGCCACGGGCCGGCATCCAGATACCGGGAAAAACCAAGCGTTTCCTGCAATTGTTCGAACCTGGCCATGGAGACCTGCTCTTTTTCGAACCCGATCGTGCCGATCGTCCCCTTCAAACGCTGTTTCAGCAGGAGATATGGATCGTCCGTGTCCTGGTGGGTGATGATTTCTGCGACGTCCGCCGCCGCCCGGGCCGCTTCCTCGTCCAGCGCGGGCACCACGAGAAACGGTTCGCTTCCCGCTTGAAGGACGGCGCCAAGAAAGCGTTCATGAGGATTGCTCAGGAATCCGGTGAGATAGTATACATGTTTCGGATCGGTAATCAGCAGGGTGCTGATCCCGGATTCGCGCATTTTTCGGTCAAGCTCAGCCCATTTCATATTCATAAAAAAATACTTCCTTTCGCAAGCAGTTTCAAATATCATTATAGGCTAATAATTGGAAAAGGGATAGTTGGGGGCCGGCGTAAAATTTAACGGAATAATGGTTTACATTTGCGGAAATTTCAATAGAATGGGAAGAAGCTATGTTATGTAAAATTTGAATCAATTGGCTAAAAGGAGAGACGACGTTGACAGCGGAAAAAAAGAATCAAACCCCACTCATCCTGATCGGCCTGATGCTGGCGATCCTGATGTCGGCCATGGACAATACGATCGTGACGACGGCGATGGGGACGATCGTCGCCGATCTCGGCGGCATGGAGCAGTTCGTCTGGGTAACCTCCGCCTATATGGTGGCGGTGATGGCGGGAACGCCGATTTTCGGCAAACTGTCCGATATGTACGGGCGGAAACGCTTTTTCCTGTTCGGGATCATCACGTTTTTGCTCGGATCGATCCTGTGCGGGCTGGCCGGCAGCATCATGCAGCTCAGCATCTTCCGGGCGATCCAGGGGATCGGCGGCGGGGCGCTGATGCCGATCGCATTTACGATCATCTATGACATTTTCCCTGTGGAGCAGCGCGGCAAAATGACCGGCCTGCTTGGGGCGGTATTCGGCACCTCCAGCATTTTCGGCCCGCTGCTCGGCGCGTTTATCACCGATTCGCTGGGATGGCACTGGGTCTTTTACATCAATGTGCCGATCGGGATCGTCTCCCTGCTGCTGATCACCGCATATTACCGGGAATCGCTTGCGCACACGAAGCAGCAAATCGATTGGAGCGGGGCGGTTACCCTCGTCGGCGCGGTGATTTGCCTGATGTTCGCGCTGGAGCTCGGCGGCGAAAAATACGCTTGGAACTCGGCGGTGATCATCGCTTTGTTTGCCGGCTTCGCCGTGCTGTTTGTCGCCTTTTTGCTGGCGGAAACAAAAGCGCGGGAGCCGATCATTTCGTTCGGCATGTTCAAAGTACGGCTTTACGCAACAAGCTGTTTGCTCGCCTTGCTGTACGGCAGCGTGTTTATCGTGGCGACGGTGTACATCCCGATTTTCGTGCAGGGCGTATTCGGCGGCTCGGCCACGAACTCAGGCATTATTTTGATGCCGATGATGGTCGGTTCGGTCGTCGGCAGCATGATGGGGGGAATGCTGACTTCCCGGCTGTCGTACCGCGCGGTTATGGCGATCTCGGTCGTCTGCTTCGTCTGCGGCGTTTTCGCCTTAAGCACGCTGACGAACGACACTTCGCGCCTGGTGCTTACCGTCTTCAGCATTTTGACGGGTTTTGGCGTCGGCTTCTCCTTTTCGGTGCTCAGCATGGCGTCCGTCCATCATTTCGATATGCGGCAGCGCGGCGCGGCGACGTCGACCAACTCCTTCCTGCGCTCGCTTGGCATGACGCTCGGGATTACGATCTTCGGCATCGTGCAGCGCAATCTGCTGGCGGACAAGA
The DNA here is from genome assembly GCF_900454495.1 of Paenibacillus macerans. Taxonomy (NCBI): domain Bacteria; kingdom Bacillati; phylum Bacillota; class Bacilli; order Caryophanales; family Paenibacillaceae; genus Paenibacillus; species Paenibacillus macerans. Next base: position 3,281,108 of record NZ_UGSI01000001.1, on the reverse strand, counting down.
TGTCGGCGGCTTTTGCCGGAACGGGACAAGCAGGGGGACAAGCAGGGGCAACCTTCGGCAATGCCCAGGAGGCGCTGAGTTCGGACAAGCGGGCCATGATCCCGCCGGAAATTTTGGATAAAATTACGGACGCCTTATCCGGTTCGATCGCGCACACCTTCATGTGGGCTCTGATTCCGGCCGTTTGCTCCGTCCTGGTCGTCATCGCCATGCCCAAGGACCGGATTGTCCGCGGCGCGGCGGCCAGGCCGTCCAAGCCGTCCAAGCAGCAGGGCTGAATGGTTTGATACAAAGTATACGATGATCAGGATGGAGAGAAAAGCACCATGCGGTTGCGCTCTGGCGACTAGAAATCGGCGCTTGAGAGCTGGCAGCTGGCTGAGCTGGCTGTGGAACGACGAACCTTGCCAGCGGGCAACTGGCTGTTGAAACGAACCGTAGGCTGGGTTTAGACGAAATGGCCTTCAAAATAGCGGCACTTTATGTACTTATTATCCGGAGCCAAGCATGTTTATCCTCATTAGCGGCATTTTTTGTCCTTATCTTCCTGCAGGTGGACCAAAATGCGGGCATTTCGATAGCGGCCGGGGAAATTAGCGGCATAAATTGCCGCTATCTCTCTCAAACGGGCGGAGATCGGCGGAATAACGGCGCTTTTTGTCCTTATTTTTTTCACTGGTGTTCTTCCGGCCATCCTGCCCAAAGAAAAAGCCGCTCCCGAAACATGGACGTTCAAGTCCAGGCCAGGGAGCGGCTTCTTTCCATGATAAGCGTGCCTATAGTCACACCTATAGGCACGCCGTGTAGTCACAGCGTGTAGGCACGCAATGTAGTCACGCCGCGTAGGTAAACCGCGTAGTCACGCCGTGTTAGGCACCCGCGTAGTCACAGCGTGTAGGCACGCAATTTAGACATGCCGCGTAGGCAAACCGCGTAGTCACGCCGTGTTAGGCACCCGCGTAGTCACAGCGTGTAGGCACGCAATTTAGACATGCCGCGTAGGCAAATCGCTTAGGCACGCCGTGTTAGGCACGCCGCGTAGGCATAGCGTGTAGGCACGCAATTAGGCACGCCGCGTAGGTAAACCGCGTAGTCACGCCGTGTTAGGCGCGCCGCGTAGGCACAGCGTGTAGGCATGCCGCGTAGGCAAACTGCGTAGTCACGCCGTGTAGCACACCGGCTTTAGGAGCGCAGCTCCTTGACCACATTCGGCGGTGTGCCGCCGGCTAGCGCCGTGGCCAGGTTCTCCGCGGCCAGCAACGCCATTTGACGGCGGGTCTGCGCGGTGGAGGACCCGATATGCGGCAGGGTGACGACGTTCGGCAAGCCGAGCAGCGGATGGTCCGGGGCAATCGGCTCGCGCTCGAAAACGTCGAGCCCGGCGCCGTAGATGCGTTTTTGCCGCAGCGCTTCGGTCAGCGCGGCTTCGTCGACCGTCGCCCCCCTGGAGGCGTTGACGAACACGGCCGTGGGCTTCATCCAGGCAAGCTCGCGTTCGCCGATCAGCCCCCGCGTTTCCGGGGTCAGCGGCGTCATCAGGACGACGAAGTCGGATGTTTGCAGCAGCTCTTCCATAGAGCAGTACACGGCGCCCAGTTCGGCTTCGGTCCCGGGCTTGCGGCTGCGGTTATGGTACAGCACGTCCATGCCGAAGCCCAAATGGCCCCGGCGGGCGACGGCTTCCCCGATTTCCCCCATGCCGATGACGCCAAGCGTCTTGTGGTGCACATCAAGCCCGAACAAAATTTCGTCGTCGCCGCGTTTCCATTTCCCTTGCTTGACGTACTGGTCCAGTTCCGGCACGCGGCGGGCGACCGCCAGCATCAAGGCAAAAATCAGGTCCGCGACCGTGTCGTTCAGCACCGACGGCGTGTTCGTTCCGATCACGCCGCGGGCTTTCATCGCCTCCAGGTCAAAGTTGTTGTAGCCGACGCTGATATTGCTGACGGCCTTCAGGCGGGGAGCATGCTCCAGCAGCTCCGCGTCGATCCGGGTGCCGGACGTCAGCAGGCCGTCCGCTTCGGCTAGGCTTGCGAGCAGCCGCGCGCGGGGAATCGGTCCGTCGCCGTCCCACTTGCTGCAAAGGCAGTGTTCGGCGAGATAGGCCTCAACCTCCGGAGGCACGGGTCTGGCGATAAATACATGTGGCTTCACGGTTCTCCTCTCCCTTTTCTATATAAGTTGAACTATTGATTGTACGTGTGGGGCAGCCGTGTGAAATGTTCTTACGAACGCTGTTGTTCGCAGATTTCGATGACCGGGTTTAAAATTAAATCGAATTAAATTCAAATATTGTAGAAATCCGCTCACAAAGGCGACCAAGCGTATGCTTTCGATGCAGCTTTCTTGCAGAAAGCTTTGAGTTTCTTCAGAATCATTTCCCCAAGGTTCAATATTCTAAAATGTCACTCTTTTAGAATATTGAACCCTCTTGCCTGACCACGCTTTTTTTAGTTCAACTTATAAAGATTTCGTACAAACACTTAAACTTACCTTTATCATACCAGAAAAGAGAGGGGGAGGCGTTAGCGATTGTCAATCTTTTCCGGGTACATGTCGTGATTGAGCAGGCGGTGTTCGGCCATTGCCTCGTATTTGGTGCCGGGGCGTCCGTAGTTGCAGTACGGATCGATGGAAATGCCGCCGCGCGGGGTAAATTTGCCCCATACCTCGATGTACTTCGGATCCATCAGCTTGATCAGGTCGTTCATGATGATGTTGACGCAATCCTCGTGGAAATCGCCGTGATTGCGGAAGCTGAACAGGTAGAGTTTCAGCGATTTGCTCTCCACCATTTTCACGTCGGGAATGTAGCTGATGTAGATGGTGGCGAAATCCGGCTGCCCGGTAATCGGACAAAGGCTCGTAAACTCGGGACAGTTGAATTTTACAAAATAGTCGCGGTAAGGGTGTTTATTGTCAAACGATTCGAGCACTTCCGGCGCGTAATTAAACGGATATTTTACGCCCTGGTTGCCCAGCAGCGTAACGTCTTGCATTTCTTCAGGTTTTCTTCCGGCCATGGTTGGCTCTCCTTTGCAAAGTGGTTTTATCAATATAGAAAAAATAATTGCCAAAACTATACGCCGCGTTTGTTCCCCCATACGAGGGCATGCAGCTGCGGCAGAACGCGCACGTTATTCAATTCGGACGAGGCGACAACCTTGTCGATCAACGCTTCATAGCGCCGCAGCAGATCGGCGGCATGCTCCCGGATATCCATCCGCCGTACGTCGGGATTGCCGACCTGCACATACATCGGCGTATCCGGGTAGCGGGCGTGCACTTGTTTGGCGTAGGCGAGATCGGCCTCGTCAAACACGACGACCTTCAGGCTGACGGCCAAGGGATGGGGGCGATGGGACAGCTTGGTCACGATATCGTCCAGAATAGCCCAATCGGTCTCCATTCCCGAGCTCGGCGGCTTGGGCGACAGCGTGACCTGCTCGATCTCGGCCAGCCAGTCCTGCCAGCGCGAGCCTTGCGTCTCGACGGCGATGGCAACGCCCTTGGCGTGCAGCAGTGCCACCAGGCCGGCGAGCTGCGGCAGTAGGGCGGGGTTGCCGCCCGACAGCGTGACGTGCGAGAAACGATCGCCGCCGATCTCCCGCAGCTCTTCCCAGATCGCCGCCGGCGTCATGAAGCGGATCGCGTCTTTGGCGCTGCCGTCCCAGGTGAAGGCCGAGTCGCACCAGACGCAGCGGTAATCGCAGCCGGCGGTGCGGACGAACATCGTTTTTTGCCCGATGACCATGCCCTCGCCCTGAACGGTTGGTCCAAACACTTCCAGCACGGGAATCGGCGGGTTATTCATCCAGCATCCACTCCCGTCTGACTTCGGCATAGCTGGTCGGCGTCTCGTACAGGCGGACGAACTCCGTCCGGCCTTCCAGCACGACATTCCGGTAGGTCTCCGACCCAAGCGCGGCTTCCATTTTCTCGAACAGCCATACGACCGTGTTTTCCGCCGTCGTATTCATCGGCGGCAGCGTTTCGTTCAAATAACGGTGATCGAGATAAACTTCGATCTCGTTTTTCCAGATCTCCTTAATCGTGCCGAAATCAACGGTAATGCCGATCTCGTTAGGCAGGGCGCTGATGCCAAACACGGCTTTATACGTGTGGCCGTGCAGATTTTTGCATTTGCCTTCATAGGCATGCAGATGGTGGGCGGCGTCGAAAGTAAATTCCTTGCTGACGAGAACGCGGCGCCGGTGGTAGCGCAGCTGCTCCTTGCCGATGTCGCGACCCAGCTTCTGCAGCGATTCGACGATTCGAAATTCGCCCGGCGTCCGGCTCATTGTTTGTCCGCCCCCTGACGCTCCAGCAGGTATTTGTCCAGGCCGGCTTTGCGCAGCTTGCAGGCCGGGCATTCGCCGCAGCCGTCGCCGATGACGCCGTTATAGCAGGTGAGCGTCCGTTCGCGCACAAAATCGAAGGCCCCTAGCTCGTCGGCCAGCTTCCACGTCTCGGCCTTGTCGATCCACATCAGCGGCGTGTGGATCACGAATTCGTAATCCATCGCCAAATTGAGCGTCACGTTCAGCGATTTGACGAACACGTCGCGGCAGTCGGGATACCCGCTGAAATCGGTCTCGCAGACGCCGGTCACGATATGCTTGGCGCCGATCCCTTTGGCCAGGACGGCCGCAAAGCTGAGGAACAGGTGATTGCGCCCGTCCACGAACGTGCTGGGGAGCTCCCCGTCCTTTTGCACGATGGCGATGTCGCTGCGGGTCAGCGCGTTTTGCGTCAACTGGCCGAGCAGGCTCATGTCGAGAATTGTGTGCTTGATATCAAGCTCTTGGGCGATGTCCTTGGCGCATTCGATTTCGCGAGCGTGGCGCTGGCCGTAATCGAACGTCACGGCCTCCACTTCGCCGAACTGCTTTTTCGCCCAGAACAGGCAGGTGGTGCTGTCTTGACCGCCGCTAAAGACGACGACCGCTTTTTCGTTTTTAAGCATAAAAAAACCCTCCATCTTCTTTGGGATTTGAAAGCGGCAAGCCTTGGCCGCCGGCAGAAGAAAGAGAGTTCTTGAACTGGTCGCAAAAAAACAAGCCCGGTTCCGGCGGGTGTTTCGGCTGCCCCTTCCGCGCTTGCAGCGCTGATGAACGGAACGCCAAAATCAACCCCTCCATATGACAGGGCGTTTTATAGTTTTTTATAGAGGGAGTTCTCGAACCTCTCCCATGCCGTAAGCCGGATCCGGCCAGCATGGATTCTTCTTCAATTGGGTGCTTTCATAATAGGCATTAGGCACAAAGTTCATTATAACACAATTTTTATAGCGGGAAAGGGGCTGATGCGATTCGGACGCAGGTAGTTCTTTGGAAGTGATATGTTATTTAGCTGTTCACAAAACCGGGGATATCGTCGATAATGGAGTAGATCATTTATAGATCAATATAGAGGAGGGTGAACGATGAAAAAAATGAAATGGCTGGCCATTCCCGTCATTTTGCTATTGGCGGTGCTGACCGGATGTCAAGCCGTAGGCGGCTTTGACGTCAGCAAGGCGCTGGCCGGCAGCCTGAACCCGACATCCAGCGAATCCAGACAGACGCTTAAGGTGGAACTGGTGCCGGCTTCCGGAAACTTGTCTGCCGAGGACAAAGCAGCTATCGAACTGATCAATTCTTTATCTATCAATATTGACAGCGCCAAGGTGCAGGATAAAAATCATGCGTCCATCAAAGGCTCGGTCGGATTCCAGGGAGGAAACATCCCGTTTCTGATGTCGATGGATGCCGCTAAAGGGATTGCGTTCCAGATCGAAGGAGCTAAGCAGCCACTGTACATATCGCTGGATAACGCGCTGTCCAAAGAAATGGGCATGAATGAAGAAGGCGTGCAAAATTTAACGTTGAAGACAGCGGAGCTTATTTTCAAGCATTTCCCGAATCCGTCGGTCCTCACCGTAAAACAAACGCAGGAACAGGTTAACGGCGAATCGTTAAACCTGACCAATCTGCACGCCGAGATCCGCGGCGATGAGCTGGTCGGCATGATCAAGCCGTTTCTTGTCAGCTTGTCCACGGATGAGCAAGGTTTGAAAGAGCTGATCGGCGAGTTTTATGATATGGTACTTCCTGTTGTTAACGCCGTTAACGAGTTTGGTGCCGGGGACATGGGAACAACGATGGACCAGCAGTCCAAAGCGCAAGTTGTAGAAGAACTTTACCCGGAAATCAAAAAAGAACTGGAAGAGTTCATCAAAGACTTTGATAAAGATATTGCCGTTCTGCTGAACGATACGCCGGAATTGTCCACCGTGCTTGGCAAAGATACGGTGCTTAAGCTGGACCTGTATTTCGACAGCAATCTGAACATCCGCAAGCAAACGATGGATCTGAACATAGCGCTCCCCAGCTCGGAAGATCTCCCGATTTCGGCGATCAAGGTTCACAGCGAAAACGAAGTCTGGAACATTGGCGGCCAGGTGGCCATCGATCAGGTGGATACCTCTGCGGGCGTGCTTGACACGACGGACGGAAAGGTAACGCCGGGGCAAATTTTGCGCAATTTCCAAGAAGTGACGCCGCTCTATAAGCTGCTTAAGGACCAAATGAAGATCGGCCATAAATATGCGGTGATCGATTCGAAAAACGATTATTACGGAGTCATCAATAAAAAGGGCACTGCTTTCGTGCCGCTTCGCTACTTGTCGGAGCAGTTCGACGCCGAAGTGAAATGGACGGAAGGCTCGAAACGGATCGTTGTTGTCAACGATCTCACCGGGGAGGAAATCGTCCTGACGATCGGCTCCAAACAAGCGGTGGTGGGCGGCAAGACCGTTCAGTTGAGCGGGCCGGTGTTCGTGCACAAGGACGGAGCGACCTACGTGCCGCTGCGTTTTCTGGCAGAAGCGCTGGGAGCGACGGTTGAGGTCGACCCCGAAGGCTGGATTACTGTGGAACGGAAGTAAAATGCCGCTTAGTTAACGTTTTGTTAACGCTTAGTCTTAACGTTTGGTTGAAGCTTTAGCTTATGCGTGGGATTGTCCCTGTCACTTTGGGTGGCGGGGACAATTTTTTATAGTCCCCAAATGCAAAAGTGCAGGCGATATTTGTCAGATTTCCTCGAAATAGTCCATCGAAATGCAAAAGCTTTTGCATTTGACGGGCCATTGTCAGGGGATTGGGCGCGAACGAACTGTATTTTTGCATCTCGCAGGAGCCGGCGCAGCCCGTATCCGTTACGTTTATCCCGGCTCCTATTGCCTAAATCCCTGTTTCTTTATATAATGATAATCATTATCAGTAGAGGTATGAATGGGGGATCAATTAGAAATATGCACGCTTTTAAATATCGTTTTCTTACTTTGGCTGTAATTATGCTGATGGCCGTCGTGCTTGCCGCCTGCGGCGGTCAAGGCGGAAACGCCGGGGCGAATGGGGCTGGCGGAGCTCCCGCAAATGGGGCCGCGAACGGCGGAGCCGCGGGGAATGCGCAGGGCGGAAACGCCGGAGCATCGGAAGGACAAGCCGGGACGAGAGTCTACACGGACTATAAAGGGGAGCAAGTGGAAATCCCAACGAATCCGCAGCGGATCGTGTCGATCACGCATTTGGGCGACCTGGCGGCCTTGGGCGTGAAGCCGGCTGGCGCCGGCTCGGTGGCGCTGGAAAATTCGGTTTTGCTGCAAAAGGAGCTGGAAGGTGTCGAGAATGTCGGCGATGTATCCGTGGAGAAGGTGCTGGAGCTTCAGCCAGACCTCATTATCGTGCCTACTTATCTGCCGGCCGAGACTGTGGAACAGCTCAAAAAAATCGCACCGGTCGTTACTCTGGCCACGACAGGCTGGGAGGGCGTCGATCCGCTCGAAGAGGTGAAGACGGTTGGCGCCTTGCTTGGCCGGGAGAAAGAGGCGGAAGCGTTCATTACCCGCTACAAGCAAAAAGCGGAAGAAGCCAAGGCTAAGCTGCAGGAAGTCATTGGCCCGGACGAAACCGTCGGAACGTATTCGATTTGGGCGAAAAATTTCTGGGTATGGCCGAAAACGCGGGATGCCGGCTACAACCTGTACGAGATGTCCGGCTTGAAGCCGCTTGACAAAATCGAAAAAGAAGTGTTCCCGACGACAGGGGCGGACATTTCGCTGGAGGTGCTGCCCGAGTATGCGGCGGACCACATGTTCGTAACGGTTTATGAGCCGGACGGCGGGGCGGAACGCGCGCAAGAGGTCATGAACGGTTCGATCTGGAAAAACCTCCCGGCGGTCAAAAACAATCATGTGTATAAGCTGGACAACAAAGAGTTTTGGATGGTTGACGGGCTGAACCTGGAGAAACAGCTGGATATTCTCGTCAATTTGGTCGTAAACCAAAATCAGAAATAACCGCGAGCGTTTGCTTGCATAAAAAAGCCGCTCCTTCAGTCGCTTGGACTGATGGAAGCGGCTTTTTGGTGTGCGGTAAGGATGGCGGAGGAAACCGGAGGATGCCGGATGCTGCGCAGGATATTGCGGGATGTTGCGGGATGTTGTTAGGATGCTGTCTTCCTATCTCGATGGACAACGGATACAGGACCCACGCCAGATGTTTAACGAACTCCGGCCCGCGCCGCGGGCGACCGTTAAACGAGCAGAGCCCATTCCTTGCGGATTGCTGTTTCCTCCAGCCCATAACCGATCAGTACGAGGTAATGCGGACCGCTGTGGGCAATGGACTCCCAACGGATCCGCTTGCCGGCGAATTGGAGGAGATACGTTTGCTTCTGCCGGGAAAACCGGAGATAGCCTTTAGCCCGCAGTACGCCGCTGCCCCATTGTTTGATAAAACGTTCCAGCTTGCTTGCCGGCAGGCTTAGAGGCTCGGGCAAAGGCAGAACGACGGTGCGGATTCTGCTGAAGGAAACGGGGGGATCATCCTTAAGCCCGCCCGAAGATACGTTGCCGGCAGGGTTCCCGCGCAGCTCGCTCCCCGGCCCGCTTCGGAGAGCTCCGGGAGAATGAGCGTGACCCGGCACGATCACCCGGAAAGGGGAGCGCTTCAACGGAACGGCCGTTTTGCCGGGGACCGGCTGCACGCCCTCAAAGAAAGGGCCCAGCGGGACGGCGGCGTTGACGGCATAATGCATCCGCGCCGCGGCATTGTGCTTGCGGGCCATTTCCGCCACTTTGGCGCAATGGGAGGAGGGGGCAAGATCGGTTTTGTTGATGATCAGGTCATCGGCCGTAGCGATCTGACCGCGCAGCGTTCGCACGAGCTGTTTGTCGGCGGCGAATATGCTGTTGTATTCAAGCGCATGCTCGGCATCTACGATCGTAATGACGCGGTGGAGATAGACCCGGCGGACCAACCCCGGCTCGGTGAGCTGCTCCACGATTTCTTCCGGATTGGCCACGCCGGTGAGCTCCAGCAGCAGCAAGTCGGGCGATTGCCGCAGCAGGCTGGCGATGGCTCCTTGGATTTCGTCTTTTTTCGTGCAGCAGATGCAGCCGTCCAGCAGCTTTTCCAGCGGAAAGGCCGTGCCGGATGCGCGGGACACGAGATCGCCGTCGATATCGAGCCGCCCGAGTTCATTCATTAATACACCGGGCCGAAGCCCGCGTTTGCCCGCTTCCTCAAGTAATTTCAGCAGCAGCGTCGTTTTGCCGCTGCCCAAAAATCCGCTTAAAATGATGACCGGCGTGCCTGGCGTGTTACTGTTAGGGTGCATACCTGCAAGCTCCTTTCGGGACATGTCATTGACAAATGGGAGACGTGCTCCTAATATATGTTTATTCGTAACAATTACGTTTAAACCACGAGAATGGAATGAGCTTATGTTAAAACTCAAACGCGGCGACGTGCTGCTGATGGCGTTTCTGGTGCTGGTCGGTTCCGTTTGGCTGCTGCTCCGGGCCGCTGCGGAAAACCGGCAAACCTTTGATCCGTCCGCCCTGGACGCGGTTATAACGGTGGATGGAAAACCTTATGCGACCGTACCCCTGGACGGTCCGGAGCAAACGGTCGATATCCGGACGGAATACGGCCACAATACGTTAAAGGTGTTTAACCAGGGAATTCAAATGGTTTACGCCGACTGCCCGAAAAAAATTTCCATGCAGATGGGTTTCATCTCCCGCCCGGGCGAAACGATCATATGCGTTCCCAACCGGGTGTACGTGGAGATCGTGAGCACCGGAGGCGGGGAACCTGATGATGACGGAATCGACGCTTACGTAAGGTAGCCCCAACGTCCGATCCGCCGACGCTAATGTAAGGCAGCGCTCCTAGCCGGCTCCTCCTTTATTCGTCTTGCCCGCTCTCCCAAACCTTCACCGAGTCCCCGCTCGGGTACACGTAAGGCGTGTCCGGCCTGGGGATTTCCTTGATCTGTTCGGCGGCGACGGTGATGATGTTTTTCCCCTGGCGAATCTGCGGCTCGATCGTTCCTTCCACTTCCAGCCAGGCATCCGCCCGAATATTCCTCAGCGGCTCGGCCGAGGTCACGACAACGCCGAACGGAGCCGCGTCCGCCGTGCAGCACATCACCAGGAAGCGGCCGAGAATAAATTCATGGGCGTTCGGCGCTTGGTACACAAACCCGCTCAGTTTGACTTTTTTTCCGCGAAATTGATCCTGGAACAGCTCGATCGCCCCCACTGTTTCCGAGAAAATCTCCGGCCGGATCTCGATGATCTCCTCCGGGTACAGCCGCTTGGCCAGTTCGGCGAATTCGGCGTTGTACGGGTCGGGCGCTTTAAACGTCGCCTCCAGTTGCTCTGCGGCAGAGAGGGGGGAGGTCAAGCTCATCCCTCTTTTGGCGGCGGCGAAGCTGCCGAGCGCCTGATCGGGAAGCAGCGCCCCCAGCAGCAGCGGGAGCAGGAACAGGCCGTAGACCGCGGCGTTTTTCCAGCTTGACGCGGACAGCGGGCGCTCGCAGTCGCAGAGGACGGCGGCTTTTTGAAACAATGCCTGATAAGCTAGGGCCACGGCCATCAAAACCAACGCGATCGGGCAGTAGCGGATATACGGTTCCATGGACGGGGCGATATAATATTTCAGCGCTCCCGCTTTGGACAGATGAGCGATGAACAGGGCGAACCCGAGCAGGATTAGCGATCTGGCGAAATAATGGGCCCGAATCACGCGGGGGTGGTTCATCCGGCTCGATACCTCCTTGTTTTTTCCGTTAGGGGCTTAGCCACAGCGCCTCCGTCAGCACGGCCCCCGTAAACACGATCGTACAGATGAGAAAGGCCAGGTAGAGGACGAATTTGGTTTTAAAGACGGAGAGCAGCATCAACCCGTTTTTCAAATCAAGCATCGGCCCGAACACGAGAAAAGCGAGCAGCGAACCCCCGGAAAACGTCTGCAGAAAAGTGGCGGCCACAAAAGCGTCGGACGTGGAGCACAAAGACAGCAGAAATGCAAACCCCATCATAAATACATAGGCGCTGACCGGCCCGCCGCCGATTTCCGCGAGGTTTTCCTTAGCGACAAAAGCCTGGATGCCCGCCGTCAACATGCAGCCGACCAGCAAATATTTGCCCATTTCGAACACTTCGTCCGCGGCGTGCACGAACACGGCCGTCAACTTCCCGCCGCCATGCCCGGGCGTATGCCCTCCATGTTCAACCGTCCCGCGGGCAAAGCTGAGCTTCAGCGGGCCGTCTTTCCAGGTGAGATAGACGATGGCGCCGATCGCCGCGGACACGGCAAAAGCCAGTCCCATCCGGGCGTACACCATTTCGGGATATAAGCGAAAAGCCATGTATGTGGCGCTGAACACGACCGGATTCAGGATAGGTCCCGACAATATAAACACGACCGCCATATAAACGGGCATCCCCTTCTGGATTAATCGGCGAATGAGCGGAATCATCCCGCATTCGCACACGGGGAAGATCAGGCCGAGCAGGCAGGCGCAAAGGATGCCGAGCGCCGGGTTTTTGGGCATAAAGCGGCTGAGGGTCTCCTCGGACACGAACAGATGGAGCAGCGAGGAGAGCAGCGCTCCGACCAGCACGAAGGGCAGCGCCTCCAGTAAAATGCCGATAAAGCTCGTTTTGAACGTCTGCACCTCGTTCAGCGGGACCTGCTTTAAGAGAGCCGGCCCAAGGACTGTCAGGCAGGCCAGCGCAAAAGCAAGCGGAACCAGAAGCGGCAGCAGGCGGCGGGGCCGGGCGATTTTGTTCATGTCGATCTCCTTCAACGAACGGGTTCAAATTTAATGGCAGATAACGGCTTGGCTAAATCATAATTATTACTATTAATTAGCGCCGGATTTCAGAACCGAACTTGTGTGCAATCGAAAAAAAATTCAATCGGATTCGGTTCCGCCCAGCCCGCTCTTCAAGCCGCGAATCTAAAGCTGGCTCCCCCCGATAAAAGAGGCGTTGCCAGCGCGTCATTTATGACGGCGTTTGATCTGGGGGATCGGGCTTGGCTCGATCATTCTCGGCTGGGTTTCCCAATATACCGGATACGAGGTTTTGTTTTTCGTCTGTGCCGGTTCCGTATTCGTATCCGCCATGATTTTCTTAACCTTTGTTATGCGGCGTTTGGCGGAGAAACGGCTGGCTACGGCAGACGCTGCGTCCCCGGTGCCGGCCGAGTGAATAAAAACAAGGCACGGCCGGACAATATGTCCGGACCGCGCCAAAGGGGGAGAAGGAGAAAGTAAATCGTTACAGTGTGCGGAGGTACGCCTTACGGCTCAAGCCCCCACACGAGAGTGCCGTTGAGATAGAGCGGAACGCGCTCCCACTCGGTATAGGATGTTTTCGTCGCATCGTAGGAGAAGTCATCCGTTTCGCTGTAGTTGGACCAGTCCGTCTTGTTGAAGCGGACCTGGATTTCGCCGCTGTCCGCGCCGGGCGCAAGGGTTCCCGCGCCGGGGCCGAAGGAAACTTCCAGATAGTAGTCCGCGCCCTCAGCGCTTTCGTTCAGCTTCACAAAGGTGCCCCTCACGTTCCCGCTGCCGACTACCGCGTAGTCGCAGTGGAACTCCTGCGGTTTGTCTCCGTCAATCGTAAAGTAATAACGGAACTTCACATCGCTGAGGTTGACGGTTTCCTTTCCATTGTTGACGATCTTAAATTGCGCCCGGATATGATTGTCGTTCGGATTCGAGTCGTTCGTTTGGTACTTCAGTTTCAGATCGCCTTCCACCGGTTTTGGCTTTTCCGTCGGGGTAGCGCTGACTTCGGCGGAATCCGGGCTCACGCCGATATCGTTAGCCGCGTTGACGACATAATAATACGTTTGATCGTTGACGACATTTTGATCCAGGTAGACTGCATTCGTAACCGTGGCAATTTCCGTGTAAGGTCCGCCGCTAACTGTTGCGCGCTTCACCGTGTAGCTGTTCGCTCCGGCCGGTTTGCTCCAGGACAACGATACTTGGGCGTCGCCCGCTTCGGCCTTCAGTTTTGTCGGCGTTTTCGGGGCGGTCGGTTCGCCCGGACCGCCGCCGCCGTTGATCAAGCGGTCGTATTCGGCATAAGCCGTGGCCATGTCGACTTGCGACCAGAAGCGGTGGTAAGTGAATTCCGGCGCGCCGTTTTCCCATTTTCCGGTTTGCGCATTCCAGGACGTATTGTATTTATCCTCAAGGTATTTCCAATCGGGATCGTTTTTGATCTCCGGAAGAAGATCGTAATAACTGATATATACGCCGTTGCCGCCTTTGGACGGGTCGGACGGAACCGAATTCGTCCCCGGGATCGTGTTGCCTTGCCCGTATTTGCCGCTCCAGCCCGCCGGGAAGTAGATTTCCTTCGTGAAGTAACGGTAATAATCTTTACGCGGCTCCGGCTTCGTAATGCCGACGCCGTCATTATAGTTCCAAGAAGCATCCAGCAAGTTTTTGGCCAATTTTTCGGCTTGTTCGCCAAGCTCGGTGTATTTGCCGTTTTCAGCCTTCGTACCGGCTGCGTAGAAAGTCAAAGCTTTAACGTAGCTGCCGATTACGCCGAAGTCCTGGCCAGGGTCTTTCGTTACAACGTGCAGGTTTGGATTGCCGGCGTGATTGTCGAACCCGTTCCAGGTTTCCGGTTGGCCTTGCCATTCCAGATTGCCTGGAATCCAGAGTTCGCCCGGCGCTTCGACGGTAGCGATTTGCGGATCCTGTCCGCCGAGCACCCGTTTTCCTTGCTCATCGAGATAATACCCGTCCGCGTCGGAAGCCGGACGGCTGTCCACAAACACGTAATCCATCGACCAATCGATCCATTTATCGAGGACTTGTTTGGCCATTTGGAAGTTTTCCGACGAAGTGTCTCCGTTCGAGGCGAGAATATAATACAATTCCGCGATCCGTTCCACCGGCCATGCCTGCATGCCGAACCAGTTGTTGGACGGCGGGTCGTGGTAGACGGGCGCGCCGTCGTAAGCCATTCCGTAGAACGTGCTCGTTCCGGCCGGATACGCTTTGTAGGCGCCGTCCCAGCTGTTCGTCGCGCCGCCGGCGATCGCTCCTTCGGCGGATTGCAGCCAGGTGTAGAATTCCAGCTGGCGCTTCAGCGAAGTGTCCCAATCCTGTCCGGCTGTCGGTGATTCGGGGATCAGGCCGCCGTCCGGGTTGGAGAGAGCGTAAGCCGCGACCACGTTTTGATACCCTTGGTGAGCGTGGCTGGCCCCGATCCGCCAAGCCCAGTTGGCGTAGTTCCCGAGACCGCCGCCCCAGGACGTATACCAGGCCATCAGATAATGGCTGGCATTTTTGCCGTTGCCGGGAGTCGGGCTGCCGTCCGCGGCGCTGCCGATTTCCTGGAAGTATTTATCGTACATGCCGTAGCGGAGATAGTCGCCCATTTTTCTGGCTTTGTCCAAATACTCTTCGTTGTCGTAGCCCAGCTCTTTTGCCCAGTACATGGCCTGAACGGCCCGGGCGTCGGCGTCGGTGGCGTTGGTGTAGCGCCACTGCGCCGCCGGAGCTTGGTTCTCCTTCGTGAACAGGGACATGAAGCCTTCGCCGGCTTTGCCGAACGACTTGTCATCCTGCGAAGGATGGGGAATCGCTTCCCACACCGATTCCTGCTCGCCGCGTTGGAAGGTATTCACATAGGCCGCCGTATGGTTTGGATTCAGCAGATTTCCGAAGCCGTACCAGTTGTCTACGTCGAGCAGCCAGTGCATCAGGTAAGTCTGGTTGTTCCCGTAAGTTTTCTTCAGCTCGGCGTCCAACGGGTCTTTACCGCCTGCGTATTGGCCGGTGAGATCCGAAGGATAACGGTCGGGCTGCGGATATTCCGCCGCATAGGTAGCCGGGCTGTTCGGGTTGTAATAGTTCATCGTCGGCTGTTCTTCCTTGCCGTCGCCTTCATTGACCGGGATAATATACTTTTCCATGTTGTCCCAGGCCTCTTCAAGCTTGCTCCAATCTTCCGTGTAGTATCCGTACAGCACTTCGAGCCACATCCAGTAGCTGTAGGCCTCCGAGGTCGTCATATGCCCGTAATTGGGCGCTTCGCTCATCAGCGTTTCCACGGAGTGGTAGGGAATGCCTTCGGCCGAGAAATAACCGTTAGCCGGGTCCTTGATCTGATCGTAAAGCTGCAGGAAGCGGGTTCTTTCCGTGGAAGCGGCCCCGGTTTGAGCGGAGACTGTTGCCGCTGCGTTTTTTGCTGCAGTTTCAGCAGCGGCTTCGGCAGCGGCTCGCCCCGAACCGGAACCGAACAAGCCGGTTCCCACGCTTAGAGATAACACCACGGTCATCAGGATTGAAGCAGGTTTCCTGCATCGATTCCAATGCGTCATCTTTATATCATCCTTTCATGGATATTGGTTTTGGTGACGTTATAAGATTTCCGCAAAATAGCGGGCTTAAGGCTCGACGCCCCAGACGAGCGTTCCGTTCCGGTAAAGCGTCACTTTGTCCCAGTCGGCAAACTGCTGCTGAGATCCGCTGTAGGAATAATCGTCGGATTCGTTATAATTGCTCCAGTCGGTTTTGTTGACGCGGGTTTGGATTTCTCCGCTGTCCGCCCCGGGAGCCAGCTTGCCCGCTCCGGGAGCAAATGAGACCTCCAGGTAGTAATCGCTGCCGTCCGCTGCGCTATCCAATTTCACGAACCGGCCGCTTACGTTGCCGCTGCCGATGAAGGCATAGTCGCAGTTGAACTGCTGGGACTTGTCCCCGTCGATCGTGTAATAGTAGCGCAGAGTGAGCTCGCTGAGCGGAACGGCCTCATCGCCGGTGTTGACGATGCGGAAGTGCGGCCGCAGCTGGTTGTCTCCGGCATTTGTGTCATTATTGCGGTATTGAACCTTCAAATCCCCTTCCGCCGGCGTCTGCGCTTCGCGCGGCTTGGCGCTGACCTGGGCTGAAGGGAGGCTCTCTCCGGCGGCGTTTGTCGCGGTGATGACGTAATAATAGGTCGTATCGTTGATCACCGCGGAATCGGTATACGCGGCCGCGGTCACCGTTCCTACCGTCTCGTAAGGACCGCCGCTGGCCAGCGATCTTTTCACCGAATACGCTTCGGCGCCGTTTACGGCGTTCCAGGACAATTGGACGAAACCGTCGCCCGGAACGGCGCGAACATTGCGCGGGGCGGCCGGTGCCGTCGGTTCTCCCGGATTTCCGCCTCCGGCGGGCAGTTCGCCGAACACGTGGCGGCCGGCGTCAAACACGGGAATGTACGGCGTCTTGACCGGAGAAGCTGCGCCCGTCGCGATTCCCTGGAACGAGAAGTCATTGGCATTGTCCCAAAAATTCGTATTCTCCGGCGCGGCGATGCGGAACTGCACTTCCTTCCGGAAATCCGACTGGCCGCCGGGGTAAATGCGGGTTCCCGAGAAGTCGACCGTCGTGTAGTAAATATGATTGTTCTCGTCATACGGCTGAAGCTGGGATACCGTCGCTCCCTGATTGTAGCCTCCCACCGTAACCTTGATGTCCTCCGGACCGTATCCGGCCTCGATGGCTTCGCTGAGGTCGACGTAGTAGCGGAAGGATATGTCCTCGCTGGCGCGTGCCGGCCAGGCCGAGCGGTTGTTCAGCAGCGCGCGGATTTCCACGAAGTTGCTGCCGCTGACATTAACCGCAGCCTCGACGAACATTTCGTCCTCGCGCTCTTCCGGAGCGGGAAAGGAGGGAAGCGGCTGCTGACCTTGGCCGTGAAGGATCATCATTTTCGCCAAAGCGCCGGTGAAGCCTGCGTTATAATCGGTCGCCACTTCATTGGAGACATAATCGTTGACCGAATCCTTGTAGGTATCGTCTTTGTTAGGTCCCCCGACGAGTGCGCCGTATAGAGTATGGCGATGGTTCTCCGGCACGCTCAGATTGTCGGCCCAGGAGCCGTGGGCAGTGCGGTGATGCGGATGCTCCGGCGGATTGTTGCCGTAACCGACGACATAGCTGCTTTGGCGCGGATTGTCGCCAAGCATGTAAAGAATTTGCCGTTCGGCGAATGAACGCGCGTTTATTTTCTTCGCGGGATCGCTCACCCAGTCGGAGTAAACAAAGGCGAGAAAAGCCTGGTTAGCCGAATAACGCAGGGCTCCCCATTGATCGAGATGGGCCAGTCCCCCCGGTGTATACGCGACGCGTTCACCGGTTTCCGCAACGCCGGTCGTCCAGAATTCCATGTTCTTTTCCGTAGAGCGGACGAACTTGGGATCGCCGGTGATCCGGGCCAGCAGCAGCTGCGCGCCGTAATGCTTGTCGTCCCAGCCTTGCGTCCATTTATAATCCCAATCGCCCTGCTGGTTGGTGCCCCATTCCTTGCTGGCGGCGATCGCCTTATCGAGATACGTTTGATCATCGGTGGCCAAATACAGCCACACCGCGCCCCAGCTCAGTTCGTCGGCGTATCCGCTCCAGGAATTGTAGAACTCCTTGACACCGGTAATGCTGTCGGAATATTTGCCCCGGTACCGGTCGGCGAAGTCGTATAACTCCTTGGCGTGACGAAGCAGCTTGTCCGCGTAAGCCGGGTCGCTGTCCCGAAAAACAATCGAACTTGCGGCGAGCGCCGCGGCCGTTTCCCCGGCCAGATCGGAGCCGGGATGAGCGGCGTCGATTTTGTAGGCGGGCCGCGCCATCGGCATAACCTCCGCCGGTCCCCACCATTTATGGTCCGCGTTGCCGTCCCCTACCTGGCCCCACAGTTCGTTCGGGGCCGTGTGGGCTTTCATGAAATAATCCGTCGCCCAGCGGATATTATCCAAAATTTCATCAAGCTGCCCGGACTGTTCGTATCCTTCCCGGTACTCATAAACCGACCAGGCAAGCATAGTTGCGGTAGAGGCCATGGGAAACCCGAATTTGACATGGTCTCCGGCATCGTACCATCCTCCCGTCAGGTCGTGGCCGACGTCCGCACCGTCCTGAAGCCCAGAATCGCCGCGCCACTCCACGCGGTTGTTTTCCGGGAGCTTGCCCGACCGCTGGGCTTCATAGAAATACATCGATTTTTGCAGCGCTTCGGCGTAGTTATAATCCGATGCCGCCGCGTTTGCTGCAGGAGAGAAAGCGCCCCATCCCGAATAACCCGTAAGCGCTATCATGAGGCTAAATGACAGCATACCACCTTTCCTGATCCTTTTGCCCATTTGCTAGATTCCATCCTCCTTCTTAAGAGATTCTACGAGAAAACAAAAGATGCGGCGCTTGCTGGCCGAACAGCCCTCGTTTCTCCTAAAACCCGAAATTATGCCGGCCGGAGTAACGTCTAAACCAATAAAACGATCCGTTCACCTCACTTTCAGTTTCAATATAAGGGGGTGAGTAACAGACTAGCGAGAGGATAAGTTATCCGACCTACCCATAATATACCAAAAGGAGCAATAGAATTCTATAATCGACAACTAATATTTATCAAAAATCTACAAAATATTACTTTGGAACTATCATTTATAAAATTTAAGGCGTTCGAATTTCCGTGCATAGAAGAGGCCGCCCTTAACCTGATCCGGTCAGGGGCAGCCTTTAGGTTGGCGGGCATCTTATGCCCGGGCCGGCTCGATATTTTTGCCGTAGAAGATTTCATCCATTTCCGCAACGAGCCTTTCTGTCATTTCCTTTTGCTCCTCGGGCGTCAGCGTCTCTTTCGTGTAACCGAACAAATAATTGTTTAAATCAAACTGCTTCAGCCTGCATTTCGTATGAAAAATATGCTCCTGATACACGTTGACGTCGATCATTTGATAAAGTTCGATCACTTCATCGGGAATATAATTTTGAATGGAGCTGATATCGTGGTCGATAAACAGCTTCTGGCCGTTGATGTCCCGGGTGAACCCTCTGACCCGGTAATCGATCGTCATGATGTCCGAATCAAACGAATGGATCAGATAGTTGAGCGCCTTCAGGGGAGAAATTTCACCGCAGGTGGAGACGTCGATATCGGCCCGGAAGGTGCTGATGCCTTCGTTCGGATCGTATTCCGGATACGTATGGACGGTGATATGGCTTTTGTCGAGCTGCATGACGACGGACTCGGGAAGCGGGCCGGGAGATTCGGCCAAAGATTCGGTAGGCACCTCTACCACCGGGCCTTCGGAGACGAGCATCGTGACGCTGGCCCCCTGGGGGACATAATCCTGGTTGGCGATGTTCAGAACATGGGCGCCGATGATGTTCGCCACGTTGCCAAGAATGTTCGTCAGACGGTCCGAATTGTACTCGTCGTCGATATAGGCGATATACGCTTCGCGCTCTTCCTTCGTCCGGGTGTAACAAATATCGTACATATTAAAGCTTAACGTCTTGGTCAGATTGTTGAACCCATGCAGTTGAACGCGCTGCTGCGGCGTCAGCTTCATCAGGCAATCCCCTCCAGTATAGGTTTACCCTAATTTTTATTCCCAATCTGGCGGGAAAAAAACGCGAGCACCCGGGGTTTTTATGCTCCTCGGGTACTCGCGTTCGGCATGTATCAATCACAACATCGATTTGTTCCGATTAGGACACGGTAATCGAACATTACGGTCAGCTCCGGCTGCCGGGTGACGCGGGCCGCCTGGTCCGCCGGCAGATTCCAAAGCAAGGGGGTCATCGCCACCAAATGCCGGATCTCGTCATGCCGCAGCGTGACGGGATATTGAATCCGCCGGGAAAGGACGAGCTCAAAATGCTCGGCAAACCGTTCGACGGTGCGGGCATTCGAGTACGATTTTTTCGCGCTGTCTCCGTAAAACCGTGCGCGCAAAGGCTGCAAATACTCCGTTTCGGGAACGACCTTGATCAGCAGCCCGCCGGGCGCAAGCAGACGTTTAAACTCCGCGTAATTGGAAGGCGACAGCAGGTTGAGAATGCCGTGCATTCCCCCGTCCGCAAAGGGGTTTTGGGCCAAGTCGGAAACGCACCATAGGATATCGTGACGCTCCTTACGGCCGTTTTGGACGTCTGCTGCGGCATGTTTGGCTGCCAGGCGGATGCCTTCCTTGGAAATGTCGATGCCGATTCCCAGGGGAGCGCCCAGCGGTCCGGTCCCTAGCTTGTGCAAAATAGCGGACAGATGGGAGCCTTCGCCGCAGCCCGCATCCATGATTACAGGTTTATCGGGAGCCAAGGCGGGCAGCCGGTTGGCGATTTCGCCGCAAAGGGCGGAGATCAGCGGTTCGAAATAACCGCGCTCATGCAGAAGCCGGCGCGCTTCAAACAGCCGCCCGTCGTATTTAGTCGTTTTGGCGGCGCGCGGCAGCAGATGTACGTACCCCGGCTTGGCCAAATCAAAGCAATGCCCCTGCGGGCAGATCAGGCTTTTTAAATGGTCAACGGCCATGCGGCCGGAACAGATCGGGCAAATAAACAGATGCGCATATTCGGCAAAAAGGGATTGCCATGCAGTAATTTTTCCATTGGCGGACATAGAAGCACCCCATTCTCATTCGTATTTACGTGAATGAAAAAAGGCACAGATAAATAAACCCGGCAGCTACAATTCAAAAAAAGCCGAGTTTACGCCATCCGTACCTTTCATTAACGTAAGCGAATGTAATGGATCATGATTCAAAAGTCACTCCAATGCGAATGTGATCCTTACTATTATACCTTTCCGCAGACGTGTCATTCAACATCTATTGTGCCTCTGTCTCCACCGTGTAACTGAAGGAATGCCACACTCCGAAATTGTCTTTGACCGTGATTCCCCGCCGTCCTCCCATGGCGGCATCCAGGTAGTAGGGATAGCTTCTGCCTCCGGTGTAATGGCCGCGGTAGGAGCCGGCGAACGTGACGGGAACGGCCTCGAACCGGATTTCGCGAGGCGTTACGCTAAGCGCGCGGGTCGTTTGCTTGGAAGTGCCGTAGTTGGCTTCCACCGTTTGCTGCACGCTGCTTTCGGCCTTCAGCATGTTGATGTCGCTTTGCATCGCGGTGAGCGTCTCGCGAACCCCCGAAATATCGGCCGCTCCTCCGGCCCCGATCGCGGGGATGCAAAGGCGCTGGCCAACCCGCAAGGCCTTCGGATCCGTTCCCGGGTTGGCCTCCAAAATGCTTGAAACGCTGACTCCGTAGGCTTGCGCTATGGCGTATAGCGTATCTCCGGGCTCAATGATTTTTGAGAAATGATTGGGCGGGCAGGATGGGATGCAGATCACCTGGCCGATCTGGAGATTGTTCGGGTCGACTCCCGGATTGGCCGCGAGGATACGGGACACGCTCGATTCCAGCCGGAAGGCGATGTAATTCAGCGTATCTCCGGGCTGAACCGTATAAGGGTAGTGCTCTGCGGGGCACTGCCGATAGTAGTAATTAAACAAGGAAACGTTCTCCCTTCTATGAACGGTTTTCCTATACACTATGCGGATGCTGGGCGTCTGTTACCCTCATCCTTCCCGATGCTGAAAAGCCGACTTTTTGAACATTCATTTATAGGTGAATCCGCGGTTTGGTGTATATTGGTTTTATGGCTTATGGCGGTTGCCCAAATCAAACTCAGGAGGACGGAACATGACGGTTTATATTGCGCTGCTGCGGGGCATTAACGTCGGCGGCAAAAACATGATCAGGATGGCGGATTTGAAACGTTCTTTAACGGACAATGGTTTAAAAGAGGTGCAAACCTATATTCAAAGCGGAAATGTGCTGTTCGTATCGGATGAGGAGGAGGAAGCGCTGCGCGTGCGGATCGAACAGATTATCCGCCAGGACTTCGGCTTGGACGTCCCCGTCGTTTTAAGAACGTCGGCGGAACTGCGAGGCGCAGCGGCAGGCTGCCCGTTTACGGCGGAGGAAATATCCGCGGCGGAAGCGGCTTCCGCGGGAGAATGCTTGTACGCGGCGTTCTTGCAAGGCGAGCCTTCGGCGGAGGCGCTGGAGCGATTTGCCGTTTACGCGAACGACAAGGAGCAGTTCCGCGCGGCCGGCCGTGAGGTTTATCTGCTGTTCTCGGACAGCGTCCGCAACTCCAAGCTGGCGGCGAATCTGCAGAAGCTGGACGAATCCGCCACCGTTCGCAACTGGAAGACGGTAAACAAGCTTGTGTCTTTGGCCGAAGGCTTGGAGAAGCAGCAGTAGAAGTCAGTACTGGTTTGTCGGGTCCGGTTCTTGGTCCGGCGGCCAGCTAAAGGCACTTCTAGGTGCCTATGTTACCGCAAAGTGCGTACTGTTAATTTCACGAGCTATGAGTGCATAATAACATATTGGATCAGAAATTATCAGGAGAGTTACGGAGGGATGGGTTATGGATTTGCAACTTCAGGGGAAAACGGCGCTCGTTACCGGGTCCACGGCCGGCATCGGCAAAGCGATCGCCGCTTCGCTGGCGGCGGAAGGCGCGGCCGTGCTTGTAAATGGCCGAAGCGTTGAGAAAGTAAATCAAGCCATCGCGGAGATTCAAGCGCGGTATCCTGCGGCGGTGCTGAGACCGGCGGCTGCCGATTTAGGCACGGAGGATGGGTGCAACAAGGTGATGGACGATTACCCGGAGCTCGACATTTTAATTAACAATCTCGGGATTTTTGAGCCGGCCGAGTATTTCGATATCCCCGACGAGCAATGGTTCAAGTTTTTTGAAGTCAATGTGATGAGCGGCGTCCGGTTGACCCGCGGGTATTTAAAACGGATGCTGGAAAAAGGGACGGGGCGGGTCATCTTCGTCGCCAGCGAAGCCGCGGTGATGCCGTCATTGGAAATGGCGCATTACAGCGCGACAAAAACGATGCAGCTTTCGGTGTCCCGCAGCTTGGCCGAGTTGACGAAAGGGACCGGCGTCACGGTCAATACGGTCATGCCCGGCTCGACGCTGACCGAAGGGGTGGAGAAGATGCTGGACACGCTGTACCCGAATGAGCAGCTGACGATCGAAGAGGCGGAAAAGAAATTCATGGCGGAAAACCGGCCGACTTCGATCATCCAGCGGCTGATCCGTCCGGAGGAAATCGCCCATTTCGTGACTTACTTGAGCAGCCCGCTATCCTCGGCGATCAACGGCGCCGCATTGCGGATCGACGGGGGACTCGTGCGAAGCGTATTCTAAGGTTGAAATTCATGACTCAACTTTCGCTATATGAAATTGGCAAGCAGGGCCATTGATGTAATTGGGGATATCCACCTTCTACCGAAAAAATATAACGTTTTTCATGGGAAGAAGACGGTCGTATAGGATCAAATGCAAAAGTGTTTTCCATTCTTCGTAAATTACCATTTTGGAGCGATTGAAGTGCAAAAGTACATCTCATTTAGGGCTGGATGATAAAAAAGCAGCTTTTGACCGGAAATGAACTGCCTTTTTACATTTGAACCATCGGTTTGGAGGAGTTTCGACAAAAATCGCCTGCACTTTTGCATTTCGCGGGATTTGCTCCACCTGCTTTTAAGTTGGTTTTCGTTTTGCGAAAGTTGAGTTACAAATTCGGAAGCTGCCAATCGATTTCGGGAAGTCCCTTGGCGCGCAGAAACTGATTTGCCCGCGAAAAAGGCCGGCTGCCCAAAAATCCGCGATGAGCGGACAAGGGGCTGGGGTGCGGCGTCCGGATCTGGTGATGGTTATTGTTGCTGATGAGCGCCGCTTTTTTCTGGGCATGGCTGCCCCACAGCAGGAACACGACCGGCTCTTCTTTTTGGTTCAACGTCTCGATCACTTTGTCGGTGAAGTTCTCCCAGCCCATATCCTTGTGGGAATTCGGCGTGTCCGCGCGCACGGTCAGCACCGTGTTGAGCAGCAGCACGCCCTGCTTGGCCCATGGAACGAGATAGCCGTTATTGGGGATGGAGCAGCCGAGATCGTCCTGCAGCTCTTTGAAAATATTTTGCAGGGATGGAGGCGGCTTGATTCCCGGTTTCACGGAAAAGCTTAGCCCGTGGGCTTGCCCCGGCCCGTGATACGGGTCCTGACCTAAAATGACGACTTTCGTATCGGCAAAAGAAGTATAATGGAGCGCGTTGAAAATATCGTACATGTCGGGATAAATCGTGCGTGTTCTATATTCGTTCGCCAGAAATTTGCGCAGGTTCAAATAATACGGTTTCGCGAATTCGGCCTCCAGGAAGGGGGCCCAATCATTTTTCAGAATAGTCAAAACATTTGTCACCTCGAGTTTAAATCTAGCGGACCGACGCTGGAAAGAACGCGGCAATCTGCGGATGGATACCCACCTCATAAAAATAGAGGAACTTTATGGCCCTATTTCCCAGAACAGGCCATGTTCATCTTCATTGGCGGAATTTTTTGCCCTTATTTTCCTATGGACGTTGTGAAATGCGGTCATTTCCCTTACGTTTTGAGAAAATAACGCCATAAATTTCCTCTATTTCACTCAACTTGGGGGATATCGCCGAAATAGCGACATTTTTTTCCCTTATGTTTCGTTCCGCAAGAGGAGCCGCCGCCCGCCGCCATACTCACGTTATTCCAGCACCGTTTGCTAGTTTGTTAAGGTTAAATTTCGACAAAGTTTTGTAAAGTTCCTGCTTTGGCGGAGAGAAAGTGTTCAAGTTATCCTGGCCGGGGACATGCTCCGATACGCAAAAAGACCGCGCCCCGGCGAGGCCGAGGCGGCGGTCCATAAGGAGGAACCCGGGAGTCCGGGGTTACAGCGATTTTTTCCAGTCGGCAGCGAACTTTTCCAATCCCTGATCGGTTAATGGGTGTTTGGTCAACTGTTCGATCACGCCGAACGGAATCGTGGCGATATGCGCGCCGGCCAGCGCGACGCGGGTCACATGGTCCGGGTGGCGTACGGAGGCGGCGATGATCTGCGATTCCAGCCCGTGGATGCGGAATACTTCCGCGACTTTCGATACCAGTTGCACGCCGTCTTCGGAAATATCGTCCAGGCGGCCGAGAAACGGCGATACGTACGTGGCGCCCGCGCGTGCGGCGAGCAGCGCCTGGTTGACGGTGAAGATGAGCGTCACGTTGGTTTTTACGCCTTTTTGGGAAAGATAACGGCAGGTTTCCAGCCCGGCGAGCGTCATCGGCAGCTTGATCGTAATCTTGGGATCGTTGTTGTTGATTTTGATCAGCTCGTTGGCCTCGGCGATCATGTCTTCTGCGGTGAGGGCGTCGGGCGTCACTTCGGCGGAGACGGATTCGACTTCGGGTACGGTCTGCAGGATTTCGGCAATCCGGTCCTCGAATTTCACGCCTTCCTTGGCAACGAGGGAAGGATTGGTCGTCACTCCGGACAAAACACCAATTTTGTAAGCTTTTTTGATGTCTTCCACATTCGCTGTGTCGATAAAAAATTTCATCGTCCTTACCTCCAATTTTAGATTTTTTGGCTTTATTTGATCGACAAGGCTTCCCGAACGCCGTTTGCGGCGGATGAAGCTGCGGCGCCGGCGTCGGCCTCCTCGTCGAACCACCAACGATACCCGTCTTTCGCGAGCAATTCGTTCGCTGCCTCCGGACCGAAGGAGCCGGCCGGGTAATCGTGAAGGGGAACCCGGTCAGCCGCAAAAGCGTCCAGAATCGGCTGAACCCATTTCCAGGACAGCTCTACTTCGTCCCAATGCGCAAAATAAGTGGAATCCCCGCGCAAAGCGTCGAAAATCAAGTTTTCGTATGCTTCGGGAACCGCGTTGCCGGTTTGTTCCGACCCGATCAGCACCGGGGTAAGATCCTGTTTATGGGAAACTCCCCCCGAATTCAATTGCAGGTAAATGCCTTCATTCGGGCTGATTTCAAACACCAGGAGATTGGGGGCCTGCCCGCCTTTTTTCGCGGCGGCCTGCTTGATCGGCTCTTTGAATTCGATCACGATCCGCGTCGATTTCTCCTTCATGCGTTTCCCGGTCCGGATGTAGAACGGGATTCCCCGCCAAAAGGCATCGTCGATCTGCAGCTTGGCGGCGATAAATGTGTCGTTGCGGGAGTCCTTGGCGATGCCGGGCTCGGATGTATAGCCGGCGACGGGTTTGCCTTGAATGACTCCATTAGTATATTGCCCGCGAACCACGTTTACTCCCACATTTTCAACCGATAACGGTTCAAGCGATTCCATCACCAGCTTTTTGTTTTGACGGACCTGCTCCATGCTGTTGCTGCTCGGCAGATGGCTGGCCAGCATCATCAGGAGCTGGAGCATATGGTTTTGGAACATATCCCTGACGGCGCCGGATTTATCGTAATAACCGGCCCGCTCCTCAACGCCGACCGTCTCGCTGGCCGTAATTTGCACATTGGCGATGTAACGGTTGTTCCAGGCCGCTTGCAGCACCGGATTCGTCTGCTGCAGCACCTCCAGCTTCTGAACCATCCGTTTGCCGAGATAGTGGTCGATCCGGTAAATTTCCTCTTCGGTAAAAGCTTTGCCGAGCTGCGCGTTAAATTGGCGGGCGGATTCCAAATCGCGTCCAAACGGCTTTTCGATGATCAGCCGCTTCCAGCCTTTGGAAGAGCCGAGCCCGCTTTCCTGAATGTTGGTGCTGATCGTTTCGAACAGCTCGGGCGCCACCGACAAATAGAACATCCGGTTCGGGGCAGCCCCCAAGGCTTGCTCCCGCTGCTCGATCAACCGCAGCAAAGTTTGGTAATCCTCTTTACGATCCACGTCGAGCACTTGGTAGCGGAACATGCTCAGAAAACGGGCCAAGGCTCCGGAATCATCGGCATCCCGTCTGGAAAAGCTGCGCAGAGATTGTTCGATGTTCGCCCGGAAGGTGTCATCGGACCACTCTCTTCGGCCAAGGCCAATCAGGGAAAAAACCTGCGGCAGCTTGCCGTCGAGATATAAATTAAACAGGGCCGGATAAATTTTCCGTTTGGCCAAATCTCCTGTCGCCCCAAACAAAACAAATGTGCTGGCTTCCATACGTTTCTCTCCTCTCGCATAGCTTCTCTATGGTCATATTAGATGAACGGAAGACGGGATCAAATAACCCTATCTCCTATCTGTAAGCTATGGTATCTTTTTTCATAATCCACTATAATACGAATAGACTTCATATATGTAATTAATATATTTGACAGGAGATATAGATCACGTCTATGAGCATAAATTATGAATTATACAAAGTGTTTTATTGGGCCGCTAAGACAGGCAGCCTGACGCAAGCCGCCAACGCCCTGTACCTCACTCAGCCGAGCGTAAGCCACGCGATCAAACAGCTGGAGGAAAGCTTCGGGCTGACTTTGTTTTACCGGAATTCCAAGGGGGTCTCGCTAACCCAGGAGGGGGCCGTCCTTTATTCCTATATCGAACAGTCGCATATTTTAATGACGACAGCCGAGCAGAAAATGGCCGAGCTGAAAAACCTCGACAGCGGCGAGCTGCGGATCGGCGGCAGCGATTCGCTGTTCAAGCATTATTTGCTGCCCTTCGTGGAGGCGTTCCACGTTCGGTATCCGGGGATCGGCATTCATCTGCTGCACGGGACGACACCGGAGATTATGACGTTTCTGAAAGAGGGGAAAATCGATTTGGGCGTCGCCCGGATGCCGATTGTGGACGCGCAGATTGAGGTTCGCCAGGGGATCGAGCTGCAGGATTGCTTTGTGGCGGGCTGCCGTTTTTATGAGGAGCTTAGGGACAAGGTGCTGACGCTGGAGGAACTGATGAAATATCCGCTGATTCTGTTCTCGCGCAACAGCCGGGCGCGGATGGCCATTACGGAGCTGTTTCAGGACTTCGGCTTTGAGCTGAAGCCCGAAATCGAGGTCGGCAGCGTGGGGCTGCTGATCGAGATGGCGCGCAGGGGGCTGGGGATTTCTTACGTGGCGCGGGAATTCGTGTCCAAAGAGCTGGAGGAGGGCTCCCTGTTCGAAATTAGGCTGGACGTCAAACTGCCGCCGTCCCAGGTCGGCATCATGAACATGCGGAATATGCCGCTTTCGCAAGCGGCCCGCCGGTTTATCGAGAGTTTTAAATAGGGGGACCGCGAAAAACTAGCTTTGAAGTGCCGTTAACACGTTTCATTAAGGGCCTTATAGGAGTTAATCATAAATAATTGCATTTCTTACACTTGGCATAGAGCGCTTGATCCGCAAGTGGCGATAGTTGTAAAAAGTACAACTAAAAACAAGGGACAGAGGAATAAGCGAAATTTTGCTCCGGTTTAACTGCAGGTTTTGCAATTAAACCGGAAGGAGCAAAAAATAGTCCAAAAATAATTGTATGTTTTGCACTTACCCTAAATTCAGGCATCCGCGTCCAGCATGGCCGGCACATTGATTTCTTTTATGCACGAAGCGTTTGACAGATGAATGACGAATCTGACCAGTTCAACGATATCCTGCAGGGGGATTTGGGCTCCACGGTAAGCCGCCCAGACCGCTTCGACGCCGGCTTCATAAGGCATTTGGGTAGCCAGTTCCCCCGGATTAATGCAGGTTACACCGATGGCGTGCGGCTTAAGATGCTCCCTTAACGCATTAGCTGCGCCGCGCAGACCAAACTTGGATGCGGCAAAAGCGACCTGGGATATATGATTGTTCTCCAGTCCAGCGGTCGAACCGATCAGAACGATTTTGCCCCGGTCCGATTGTTTCAGATTAGGCAGCAGCTTCTGAATGCAGGTGATCGCGGAGGTCAAGTTTACCTGGAGGATGGCGGATATGTGCTGCGGGTCGTCTTTTTCAAAATCATAGTCTGGGCTGAACCCCCGGCTTTCCCAGATCCCGACGTTATAGATGAGCACGTCGATGACCGCGCCCTGAAGCGCTTTGGCGATCATGCTTCCGGCATCCGGCGAAGCGAGGTCGGCTTCAATCCAATGGCGGCGTACGCCATCCTTGAGCTCCAAACTTTGCGGACGGTTGCGGGAAACGATCCACACGGTATCCCCTGCGGCGGGCAAGGCTTTGGCGAACGCGCCGCCCAAGCCTTTGCTGGCTCCGAAAATAATAAAGCTGCGGCCGGTTGCCGGCTTGGCTTCGCCGGAAATCGCCGGTAGGATATCCTCTTTGAGGATCGCAAAGGTCTGATGGTCCCGCCATTCTCCGTTAATTTTTACGTTTTTGCGGGCAAGCCCTTCTTTCTTAAACCCCGCTTTCAACAGCACCTGCATCGATGCGGCATTATGCGGCATCACCCCGGCTTCGATCCGGTGAAGGTCCAACTCCTCAAACGCATATCGGACGATAAGCCTTACGGCTTCCGTCATGTAGCCTTGGCCGTTGTAAGCTTGATCGAGGAAATAGCCGATCCAGCAGCCTTGCAGATTTCCGCGGGCGACCTCGGTTAACATCACTTCGCCGATCACTTCATCCGAGCCCGGGAAAAAAATCAAGAAAAGGTAGGCTTGATCGGCTTCGCTTTGTTCCAAAAATCTGCCGATTCTGTCCGCCTGCCCCTCATAAGTATAAAAAGATCCGTCCTTTTTGCCGCTGAATTGCTGAAAAAACGGCCGGTTTCTTACCTCGAGATCCAGCAGGGACTGGGCGTCTTCCTTGGCGGCTGGTTTCAGTATAATTCGTTTTCCTTGCAACAGCATGTTGCGCCTCCTTTTTGCGAAATCTGCAGCAGGTAACCCATTCAAGGAAGTTCGTTTCATTATAACATCCGGGACTTTATTGCACCACGCTCCTGCAAATACGTTCCTCCGCTAATAAAACCATCAAAGATGGGAGATTTTAAAAAAGAAATTTTGATTCAGGATCAAAAGGAGTGAATCCATCGTGAAAGTAGTGGTAACGGGCGCGGCGGGCAAGATCGGCCGCTGGACCGTAAGAACGTTCCTTGAAGCGGGGCACGACGTAGTCGCTTCGGACCGGAAGCTGCGGGAAGAATCCGCGTCGAAAAATTTTATCCAGGCGGATTTGCGCGATTACGGCCAGGTTATCCAGCTCCTGTTGGGATGCGATGCCGTTGTTCACCTGGGGAACATCCCTACGGACGTAAGAAATACGCCCCAGGCCATATTCGAAAATAACATGATCGTCAATTTCAATATCCTCGAAGCCTGCAAGGATTTGAAAATTCCCAAGCTGGTATGGGCGTCCAGCGAAACGGTGTTAGGGTATCCGTTCGTGCCGGAAGAGCTTAGTTATCTTCCCGTGGATGAAGAGCATCCGACGCTCGTCAAGTCCTCCTATGCGATGGCGAAGGCGCTGACGGAACAGTTGACGGGAATGTTTCACAAACTGACGAACGCCCAGCTCGTATCCCTGCGTTTCGCCAACATGTATGAGCCCGACGAGTATGAGAAGATTCCGATCCTGCACTGGCATGACAAGGAGAAGGATATTCAGAAGAAAAACGCATGGGCTTACTGCGATGTACGGGACGCCGCAACCGCCTGCCTGCTGGCGATAGAGAAGAACGGACTGGGGCATGAGGTGTTCCACATCACGGCCCCGGACACGATTATGCCCGATCCGAGCCGCGATTTGGCCGAAAAGTATTTTCCGAAGGTCCCTCTAAAGAAGGAGATCCAGGGATACGAGACGCTGATGGCTATCGACAAGGCCCGGAAAATACTCGGTTATGAACCCCGTTATTCCTGGCGCTCCATCCTTAATCTGGACGGCTCGACCAAGGCTATGCCCGAGGATCAGCTCGCTTTGTCTCACACGGATATCTAATGTGGAATATCATCAAAACCGCCTGCGAGTTTGCAGACGGTTTTTTTTATTGCCGGAATGCGCCGATAGGGGACAAGCGTTAAAAGCAATAGTTACGCTTGTTTTTGATCACCAATTGACGAGAGAGTTTGCAATAGATTACATGAAACAATTGTTAAACGGCAGGCTTTCGGATGCCCCATATTATTTGAACGCCGAGATCGTGTCTTGCTCCAGTGATCTTTACCCGCTCGAAGTTTACGAAGATATCAAACAACTGTATGAAAGCGGGGAACTCGAGAAGAACTACATAGATTTTTCAATTACCGCTCGAACTTTCAGCCCATTCTCTCACTCTCCGGGTGCTCTCTTCTTCGGATAAATCCTCAACCCTGGTCATAATGCTCCATCTCACCCCAAAAGGATCCCAAATACTTCCGAACCGGTCACCTGAAACAAAGTTTGTAACGGCTTCTCTGACTCGCGCACCTTTTGCCACTGCATGTTCAAATACCTGATCCACGTCAGCAACATAAATGCCCAAGGAATAGCAGGTATTATCCTCACCAGGCGGCAAAACCAGATTAAAGGACGGATTCGCTGCTCCCAACTGCAAAAATCCGTTTCCAAAATCCAATTCCGCATGAGCAACTACTTTATTGCCGTTTTCATCCGAAAATTCAGTAATATCCTTAACCCTTGCGTGAAAAACAGATTTATAGAACTCGATGGCTTCAGAAGGATGATTCACTGCGATAAATGGTGTTATCGCCGTAAATCCGTTAGGTACTCCATTTTTTGTATAGTTTCCGGTTGCTCCAATGTAATTCGTCATGGTTGTTCCTCCTCGTATAATTGATCAAGCATCTATCGAAGCTTTTCGTCATTATAAATCATTTACACTGACAGCTGCTGTCAGTAATACCTTTTGAGACGAATTGACAATCCGTTTACCCGGCAATGATACAGCGTTAATAAATCCCCGTTAAAGTGAAGGTATCGTCAGATGTTGGAGAACCTCGTGTTCGGCCGGGCAGACGGCGGCTCTTAAAGCTTTTCAAAGCAATTGAATATCGGGTAGAGACAAGGAGAAAACCCTCTTTACGTTATCCGCATGGCAAAACGGACCGGATTGGTCCATGGCCTCGCGGGAGCGGAGAAGAAGGGTTTTTTTGTGCTGCCTAAAAAAGCTTGGGACCGCGTCTTCTTTAGCCGGACGACGGACGTGCGCCGCATCTTTCAACCTATTTGAACTCGCACTATTACAGGGAGGGATACGCGAATGTACAAAGCAACAAAGCTGTTGAATATGATTGCCGTTCTGTCGCTCCTGGCCGGACTCGCGGATGTCGGACTGAGGCCCGCGCCGGTTGCGGCGGCGGCGGAACCGGGGAGGGCGGAGATACGGGCCGCTCGAACCCTGACGGCCCCCGCGATCGACGGGAGGCTCTATGAATCGTTCTGGAACGTAAGCGAGCCGCTCACGGTGCATACCGATCCGTCTGCAAGTGAAGACAGCCGGCTTGGCTTGCTGTGGGACGACACCTATTTATACATAGGTGTGCGGATCGAGGATGATACGCCGATTAGCGGAGCGTCCGGGTATTGGTTTGATCAGGACAGCCTGCACCTGTTCTTCGATCCGGCGCTGCACCGGTCGTCGCCATTTGTGCAGGATGATATGCAGATCGGCCTCGTTTACGCGGAGGGCTCAAGCACGCCGGAGTTCCGGTTCGGCGCGGCCTTAAACAATCACGCGGGGAAGGACGAGAAAAAGGTGCTTCGCGCCATCCAGGCCACGCCGGAAGGATGGACCGCGGAGCTTGCCGTGCCGTGGGATATGCTGAATACGGATCCCCGCTTGAGCCGGCAGCTCGGCTTTGAGGTGGGCGTCACCAACCGTTACGATGCCGCTGATACGGCCAAGCAGCGGACAAGCTACTGGAGCGCCTACAATACGATGAGCTTTTGGAATGATACCTCGGGTTATGGGGTGGTGAACCTGGACTACGATGGGCCGGTGTCCGGAGCCGTCGATCCGGTACTGTTTCAAGAAAATTTCGATGATATGCAGGAAGGTACTGTGCCGCCCGGATGGATATCCGATGTTAATGCGGGCAGCCCGGCTTTCCGGGTGGTTCATGAGGCGGCTACCGTCACCGGAGATACTTACAGCATAACGGACGCGGTGTATCAGACGTATCAGAACGGCCGACTGCGTTTTGACGGCAACGGAGCGGGGCTGCAGGCGCGGATTACGGCGCCGGTTCAAAGCGATAATTATACGGTGGAGGCGGATGTCCGAATTGAAAGCGTGCTGAACGGGGCACGCTGGGCGGCCTTGATGTTCCGGGTTCCCGCAAACGGCAAAGCCCCCTATAATCAAATGGCCGTTCGCCAGAACGGCACGTATGAGTTCGCTTACCGCAAGCCCGACAACAACTGGTCCGTCCCGGCAAACGGAACGTGGCGGCCGCTTGAACCGGGCGAGGATTATACGATGAAGGTCCGGGTGTTCGGCAATAACGTCAAGGAATACATCAAGGCCAAGGACGACGAGGACTTTACCCTGTTGATGGACAGGACGCTGGAGAGCGACCTGCTGGAGCGGGGAAAGGTGGGTTTTCAAGCTGACCAGATGACGGTCTCTTTCGACAACCTGAAGGTTACGCGCATCACGGCGAATCGGCTTGACCTGAACCTGCCGGCTGCGGCGGAAGCGCTGACCGGGCCGCTGACGGTGACCGGGACTGTATATTACTCCGACGGCTTGGAAGTGCCTGTGACGGGGAAGGAGCTCAAGCTGTATTCTTCGGATGAGAGCGTGATCAAAATCGTCGATAATCAGCCCGTTCCGTTGAAGGAAGGCGAGGCGATCGTCACCGCGGTGTACCATCAGGCGGAAGCGAGCGTAACCGTCCGGGTGACGCCGTCGCTGACCGGGGCGAAGGTGCTGAAGCTCGCGCACGATACCGGCTACCTGCTGGCGGATGCCGGAACTCCGCTTAAGCTGGCGTCCGTCATGTTCACGGCTGAATCCAGCGATTATTCCACGGCGGAGCTAAGCGGTGACGCTGTGGAATGGTCCGACGAAAGCGGCAGGGCAATCCGTGTAGATGGTGGGGAATTGGCGGCGGAGCATCCCGGCGTATACGAAGTGAAGGTCCGCAAAGACAACGCCGAGCTCAGCCTGATCGTCGTGGCCAAGGCCGCGGAAGACGAAGAATACGTCCTGTATGAAGAGAACTTCGATCGGCTGGCGGAGGGCGCTTTTCCCGAGGCTTGGACCCGCCTTCAGGGAGCATCCCAGGGCAAAGCGGGCGTACGCGGCGGAGCGTTTGAGATGCAGGCATCCGCTTCTCCGGATAACCCGTCCCGGGTGCTGCTGCCTGATTATCTGAAGCTGTTCGGCAACTATACGATCGAGGCGGACATCACGAATACGGCCGCGAATAACAGCGCGCGCTGGAATTCGATCATGTTCCGGATTCAAGGCGGGAACTATCCTTATTATCAGATGGCCGTCCGCAAAGACCCGTCCGCATACAACGGCATCGAATTCGCGGAACGCACGGCGTCGAACCAGTGGAACGTGATGGACCGCGGCTCCTACACGGAGCCGATGCAGGAAGGGGGGGCGCTGCATTATACGGTGAAAGCCTTCGGGAACCGGGTCCAGGAATGGGTGGACGAGCTGATGGTTATCGATTC
Source organism: Paenibacillus macerans (assembly GCF_900454495.1). Taxonomy (NCBI): domain Bacteria; kingdom Bacillati; phylum Bacillota; class Bacilli; order Caryophanales; family Paenibacillaceae; genus Paenibacillus; species Paenibacillus macerans. The sequence continues at coordinate 3,246,565 of NZ_UGSI01000001.1, read as the reverse complement.
GGTCAAGGCAACCGCCTATGATAAAGGCGGCATCGGCTTCCAGGCGGACGGCAGCGACATGAGAATCGATAACATCCGGGTGACGCTGCTGGAACAACCGCTGCCCGCTCCGGCGATCAAACCGTTCATCAAGGTGGCGGAGCCGGAAACGCGGATTGCCATGGCGCCGACGATTGTGGCAGATATTGCCCGCTCCGGCGATCTGGCTAAGCTGACGGGGAGCCAATTGCCCGCCACGGCGATATTTCACCTGAACGCGGAGTTGACCGTGACGGAACCGGGCGGCGGCCAAGAAATTGCAAGTCTGGATGAGGCGCTTGCCGCGGCCGGCGCTAAGGTCATTCCGGCCTTTTATGTCACCGAAGAGCTGGCCGTGGACCGGCTGGTTTTTGAGCTGCGCGCCCGCGGGCTGGAGGATGTGTTTATCGTTTCGGATCGGGCGGATCTGGTCAAAAGAGCCCGTGCGGCGTATCCGATGATCCGCGGCATTCTGGATTTCACCGCCATCGCCAATCCTTCCCTGGAGGAACTTCTGGACATCCGCAGGCAGACGGCCGCGAGCCAGGCTCGGATCGTGCTGCTGCCGCAAAGCGCGGTGACCCGCGAGAATGTGTCCTACCTGCAGAAGCTGGCGATCATGGTCTGGAGCAAGGAAGCGCCTGACTCCTCCGGCGGGGTCTTGCCGCTGCATCGCATGATTACGGCCGGGGTCAACGGGATGGTGGCCGCCGAGCCGGGCGAGGCGTATGAAGCGTTGAAGCTGTACGGACGGGATACGACACTGGTGCGGAAAGTCTATATGATCGGGCACCGCGGCATGCCTTCCGTATCGCCGGAAAACACGATCGAAAGCAATACGATGGCATTGGACGCCGGAGCCGATTACATTGAAAACGACATGTTCCTGACCAAAGACGGCTACTTGATCATTTCGCACTCTTCCGTGCTGGAAACGACGACGGACGGCTACGGACCGGTAGAGAACTATACGCTGGCCGAGCTTAAGGCGTTTAACGCCAACAAGCCTTATCCGCAGGGTTTTCCGGTGGTCCGGATGCCGACGCTGGACGAACAGCTGGAGCTGGCCCGCGCCAGAGGGCGGATGGTGTATGCCGAGATCAAAACCGAGACGCCGGCGGCGGTGGATGCTTTTGTCAGCACCGTAAAAAAATATAACGCCGAGGATATCGTCAATGTCATGTCCTTTCATCCGGCGCAGTTGGACCGGCTGGCGGTTTTGATGCCGGAAATGAACGCCGGCCTGCTGACCGGCTATATCGCCAGCGAGAACAATGTCGAAGGTTCGCTGCGCGACACGCTCAAAGCGTTATCCAAGCAAAACTGGACTTATAATACCGATTATAACGGGCTGGGTCCGAAATTTATGGAAGCGGCCAAGCACCGCGGGCTTCTGATTTCCCCGTGGACGCTAAATAAGCGCGAGGATATCGTCAAGTATTTTAAAATGGGCGCGTTTGGCATTACGACGGATTATACGTATTATGCTTCCGATTGGGCCGCTTCGCTTGCCGCCCGGGAGCCGGTCATTACCCTGGACAAGGGCGAGAGCAGGACTTTAAGCGCCCAGGTTGAAACGTACAAAGGCGACAAAACGGAGGTCGAGCCCGAAGTCGTGCTGATTGCCGGAGCTGACGCGGTGCAGGCGGACGGGGCGTCGATACAGGCGGTCGGAGCCGGTAAAGCCTACGCGCTGCTGCGCTACTCCGCTGCGATCGACGGCGGCGGCACCTACGACCTGTACTCCGAGCCTGTGGAAATTGCCATTAACGGCGGCGGCGAATCGCCGGGGGGCGGCAATAACGGAGGAGGCAACAATGGAGGAGGCGGTAATGGTGGCAGCAGTGGTGGCGGTTCGCCTGGCAACAGCAGCGGTGGAACGAACAGCGGAAATAGCGGAGCGTCCGGGACCGGCGGTGTTTCGCAGCCAGGCCAAGCTGAGCAGACAGGCGTAGTGGAAGCCACCGGCGGCGCAGTTTCGGCCGCGGAGCTGGAGCAGGCGTTCCGGGACGGCCGGCGGGTTGAGGTCAGATTTACGGGTGAGCGTCTGACGCTGCCACTGTCCGTGCTGTCCGAAGCGGCAGGAACGAGCGGAGCGGAACTGACGGCGGTAAACGCCGATCTGAACGCGGGCTATAGACTGCCGCTGCACCTGCTCGATACCACACAGGCGGCAAAGGCTCTCGGCGTTAACGCGGATGCGCTGGAACTGGTCGTCACCGTTCGCGGGCTGGATAGCGCTGAGGCGGAAGCCGTACGGAACGCCGCCGACCGCGCGGGCGGAACGCTGACCGGGCCAGCCGTGGAGTTCGCCCTTGAGGCGGCGGCCCCTTCGTTCCAATCCGCCGTACCGTTCGCACCCCTTGGCAGCATCAAGTATATTGGCCTTTCGGGGGACGGAAACGGCATGGAAATCACCGGCGCCCGGTACGAAACGGCACAGAAGGCGCTGTCCTTTACGCCGGGCCGGTATGCGGCGGACGCTCCAGAAGTCGTCCTGATCCATGGCGGCAACGGGATTTATACGGCCGTCGCGATGAACAAGGACTTCGCCGACATGAACGGCCACTGGGCCGAAGCCGCCGCCGAGAAGCTGGCGAACCGGCTGCTCTTAAGCGGCACCGGCGGCGGAGCGTTCGAACCTGACCGCGCTGTGACCCGGGCCGAATTCGCGGCGATGCTGGTGCGCGCGTTAGGGCTAAGCGATAGCGAAAGCACGGCAGCTTCGGAGCAGGGCGCGGTGACCCCGGCGCTGTCCGACGTCGGCGCGAACGATTGGTTTGCTCCGTATGTGCGGGCAGCTTCTGCGGCCGGGCTTGTGAGCGGCTATGCCGATGGAACCTTCCGCCCGGACGCTCCCGTAACCCGCGGCGAGCAGGCGGTCATGATGGCCAGGGCCATAAAGCTGGCCGGTTTTGGCGGCGAGGCTGCGGCTGCGGGAGGCTCCGGCGCGCTTGAGCGGTTCCGTGACGCCTCTGAGGTGAAATGGGGACAAGCGGAATGGAGTCTGGTCCTTGAGGCGGGCTTGTTTAATGGCATATCCGGGAATAGGCTGGCGCCTGCGGCTCCGTCGTCGCGCGCGCAGTCGGCGGTCATACTGGACCGTTTCCTTGAAGCGGCCGGCTTTCTGGAATAAGGTTCCCGGACGGGCGTGAATCCTGCGCGCTCTTTTGCAAACCGTTAACATAACGTTAATACCGGGATAACACGGAAGGTTTATTGTAAGGTAAGAAGTTTGTTTTTCAAAAATTTCATCATTAAAGGGTCGGAGACGAGGAGAAAGCCCTTATGCGGTACCGGAAGGAATGGTCTGTTTGCCATACCCGCTTCCGTGCGCCGCATAACGGGCTTTTTTGTGTTGTCCGCACCAAAGGAGGCTGCTCATTCATTGCCGGACACGCTGTCATTTGAAACGTACTTTTTCGATTTGGACGGTACCATCTTTCTGGGGGACGTCCTGCTGCCCGGCGTGCAGGAAACGCTATGCCATTTAAGAAGCTTGAACAAAAAAGTGAGGTTTTTGAGCAATACGACCATCCGCACCCGCGGGGAATGCCGGGACCGGCTGATGCAGCTTGGCCTTGCCGCGCATGAGAAAGAAATCGTGACGGCGGGGTTCATGTCCGCCGCTTACTTTCTGGAATTGCGTGGGGCGGTGCGGGTGCTCGTTGCCGGGGAGAAGGCGCTGCGCGATGAACTCGTCTCGGTTGGGGTAGAAATGACGGACGATCCGGCGCAGGCGACGCATGTGCTGGTCGGCATGGACCGGGAGTTCGACTACGGCAAGCTGCACCGTGCGATGAAGGCGGTGCGGAACGGAGCGTGCCTGATCGCCGCCAATCCGGATCCGAACTGCCCTGTGGCCGGGGATCTAATTCCCGACACCTGGTCCATGGTCAAAGCAATCGAAGCAGCGAGCATGGGGGCGGTGAGCGAAGTCATCGGCAAGCCGTCCGCCTATTACGCGGCCAAGGTGCTGGAATGGAGCGGTACGAGCGGCGACCGCTGCCTCATGATCGGGGACCGACTGGACACCGACATCGTGTTCGGGGCCAGCCATGGCATGCGGACCGCGCTTGTACTGACCGGGGTCGCTTCGCTCGGGGATCTGGAACAGTTTCCGGTCATGCCGGATTATGTCTGGGCCACGCTGGACGAACTGCTGGGGCAGGCCGAACGAACTTAAATCCGCCGGCTCGAATTTAACCGCGTTTTTACCCGGTGCTAATCATGCAAATAAACGAGTTTGCTACAGTGGAAGAAAATAACAAAAAGGCGATTCTTCCGCACACCAATATATGAAATTTTGGAGGAGATTGAAGTGATGCAAAAATGGAGTACGAAAGTGCTGGCAGTTGCGCTGGGATTGTCGCTTTTGGCGGGATGCGGGGGCGGCAACGGGAGCGGCGGCAACGGCGGATCCGTCTCCGGTGCGAATGCTTCCACGAACGGGGCGGGAACGGCGAACGCGTCCGCAGGGAAAAAGACCGAGCTTACGTTCTATTATCCGATCGCGGTCGGCGGGCCGCTAACCGCGACGATCGAGGCGATGGCGGCGGACTTTGAGGCGGAGCATCCCGATATTGACGTGACCCCGGTGTACACCGGCAGCTATGCCGACACCGCGGTCAAGACGCAAGCCGGCGTCCAGGCCAAGCAGCCGCCGGATGTGGCGGTGCAGCAGTCGACCGAGCTGTTCAGTCTGCTGGATATGAACGCGATTATTCCGCTGGACGATTTTATCGTAAAGGAAGAGGGCGGCTATCTGGCGGATTTCTATCCTGCCTTTATGGCCAACTCGCAAACGGACGGCCATACTTACAGCATTCCGTTTCAGCGCAGCACCATCGTGCTTTACTATAACAAGGAGATGTTCAAGGAAGCGGGACTCGATCCGGAAAAAGGGCCGGAAACCTGGGAGCAAATGCAGGAGTACGCGGTTAAGCTGAAAAAGGATGGGCGCTACGGCCTGGAAATCCCGGTCACGGGCTTTGCTTATTGGATGATGCAGACTTTTGCTCTGCAGAACGGCGACAATCTGATGACCCCGGACGGCAAAAAGGTCATGTTTGATACGCCGGAAAACGTGGAAGGGCTGCAGTATTGGGTGGACCTGGCCGCGAAGCACAAGGCGACGCCGGAGGGCGTGACCGATTGGAGCACCGTGCCGTCCGATTTCCTGGAAGGCAAAACGGCGATGATGTACCATACGACCGGCAACCTGTCGAACGTGAAAAAGAACGCCACCTTTGACTTTGGCGTCAGCTTCCTGCCGGCGAAGAAGCAGTACGGCAGCCCGACGGGCGGCGGCAACTTCTATATTTTCAAGGATATCGCACCCGAGAAGCAGCAGGCCGCCTGGGAATTCGTCAAGTTTATGACCGAACCCGAGCACGCCGCCCAATGGAGCATCGACACCGGTTATGTAGCCGTGCGCAAGTCCGCTTATGAGACGGAACGGATGAAGGAGTACGCGGCCGGGTTCCCGGCGGCGGTCGTGGCCCGCGATCAGTTGGAATACGCGGCGGCCGAACTGTCCACCCATAACAACGGCAAGGTGATGAAAATTTTGAATGATTCCGTGCAGGCGGCATTGATAGGCGATTTGACTCCGGCCGGCGCGCTGAAGAAAGCTCAGGCGGAGGCGGACCAGGCGCTGGCGTCCTTTAACAAATAGCCATGAAGGGTATCAGACTTGGAAACAACGGATTCGCCTGGCTGCTGCTGCTGCCGTCGCTGGCGATCCTGGCGCTGTTTACGTTTTACCCGATCTTTCTGACGCTGCGCCTGAGCTTTTTTCAGGCTGACCTGGCTACGCCGGAGCCGATTTTCGCGGAGCTGGACAACTTCCGCCGGCTGGCGGAGGACGAGGTGTTCTGGAAGGTGATGCGCAACAATTCCCTGTTTGCGGCGGGAACGGTTCCTGCGGGGATCGCCCTTGCCCTGCTGATGGCGGTTTTTGCCAACAAAGCGATCCGGGGAAAAGCGCTGATGCGGACGGGCTTTTTTTATCCGACGCTGATTCCGATGATCGCAGCGGCGAACATCTGGCTGTTCATTTACACGCCGGAGTACGGCTTGGTGAGCAGGATGTTGTCATGGACGGGTCAGCCCGAACTAAACTGGCTGGGCACGCCGGGGCTGGTGATGTGGGCGATGATTATCATGATTATCTGGAAGGAATCGGGGTACCTGATGATTTTTTATCTGGCCGGTCTGCAAAATATCCCGCGCGACCTTTACGAGGCCGCTCAGATGGATGGGGTCGGGGCCTTTACGGTGTTCCGCAAAATCACGTTCCCGCTGCTGATGCCAACGACGTTGTTCGTTAGCATTATCGCTTTGACGAATGCTTTTAAGCTCGTCGATCATCTGATGATCATGACCCGCGGGGGTCCCAACAATGCCAGCAATCTGCTGCTGTATTACATTTACGAGACGGCGTTCAGCTTCTGGGACCAGGGGCTTGCTTCCGCGCTGACCGTCATTATGATCGGGCTGATGCTGCTGTTTGCAGCGGTGCAGTTCTTTGGGCTCGACAAGCGAATTCATTACAACTGATCCCGGATGGCCGTCCGGGAAGAAAGGCGTATTTATGCTGCAGAAACTTGCGCCGAAAATCGGCAATGTTCTCATGCTGCTGCTGGCCATCATTTGGCTGGTGCCGCTCGTCTGGATGACGGTGACGGCGTTTCGCCCGCGGCAGGCGGCGCTGTCCGGCTTTTGGTCGGCGGATTTTACCTTGGATAACTTCGCGACGGTGTGGTCCGCCGCCCCCTTTGCGGTGTATTGCCTGAACACGCTGCTCATTGTGTTTTGTGTATTTGCGGTGCAGATGCTGACCGCAACCATGGCGGCCTTTGCATTTGCACGCGTTCCGTTTGTCGGGAGCAGCCTCGTGTTCCTGCTGTTCCTGGCCCAGATCATGATCCCTGCGGACGTGCTGATTTTTCCGAACTATAACATTTTGAAGCAGTTCTCACTGCTCGACACGAAGCTTGGGATTATGCTGCCTTATCTGGCCTCCTCCTTCGGCATCTTCCTGCTGCGGCAGGTGTTCAAGACGCTCCCTAACGAGCTTGAGGAGGCGGCGCTTGTGGAGGGGGCAAACCGCTGGCAGGTGCTGTGGAAGGTGTATTTTCCCTTGTCCAGGCCAACCTTTGTCGCGTTTGCGCTGGTGTCCATCAGCTATCAGTGGAACAATTTTTTGTGGCCCCTGATCGTAACCAATTCCGTGGAAAACCGGCCGCTAACGGTGGGGCTGTCGATTTTCGCGCAATCGTTCGAGGTCGGCGTGCAGTGGACGGAGGTCAGCGCGGCGACGCTGCTGGTGATCGTGCCGCTCCTGATCATTTTTCTGGCGTTCCAGCGCCAGTTTATCGACAGTTTTATTCATTCCGGCATCAAGTAGACAAGCAGACGGATGGGGCGCGCTCCCCGGGAATGGAGGCGTCGGCACCGTCCCGATCGAAGCGGTGGCCGTCTGGCTGGCGGCCTGCGAATATCGGGGAGCCTGGGTGCTGGAGATGCGCCGCCCCGGGGGCCTGCTGCCCTCCGCAGAACGGCTGCACAGCTTGCGGCGGCAGTTCCAGAAATTTAACGCAAGTTATCTATAGCGCGTTGTAGGATTTCCGCTTTGATTTCCTTGGACAGTTCATATGAATCGTATCGCAAAGCGTGCGGGTTTATTTCTACGTTTCTTCCTGTCTCGGCTTCTTTTTTGGCAAAGCAGGTTATAGTATCTACCGGATTGGACGATTCCCAAAGCAGTTGGCTCTTTAAATCCGCCAATAATTGTTGCTGGTCAATATCCTGGAATTGCAGTTGTCCGGCGGTACGCTTTAAATGGGATTCATAATCACCGTAATGATGAACGACTTCCCAGCCGGACCATTTCGATTTAAGTTCATGGGATATGTTGGGGATGTCATTGGCATGCCAAAATTCCAATCTCCTGCAATCTATATCAATATGGAAGCCTCCGATAGGGAATTCCTTAGACCATTCACGCAGGGCGATGCTTTTATATCCATAGGATTTATTGATCTCGTGGATCATATTAAGGCCATCTCTTCGGGAGGTTCTAAGTTTGTATCTTTTAAATCGTCTTCACCGTACGTCAATATTTTTTCCTGCGGATAACCGACGTAGTTGGCCAAATCTAAAATGCCCTCGTAAGCCCATGCGATTTCCCAACCGGACCAAATAGTTCTCATCAGTTTTAAGTAGAAATTCCTGAGTGGAACATTGTAAAGTATATCCTCGCCGCCATAAAATACTAACTTCTTTTTATCCAAGTCAACAATTGCTCCGCCTTCGGCCCAAACGTCATCCAACCATCCGGATTCATCCACCCTCTTTTGCATTTCAATGAATTTGACGGCATGTTGCTCCCCCAAAAACAAATCTTTAGGCAGCGTGTTTGCGCACCAATGGCCCTTCAAACAGGGGGAGGGGGGCGAGGTAACCAAGTGTAAAAGTGCAGTTGATTTTTCGTAAATCGCTATTATTGAGCGGCTGAGATGCAAAAGTGCATCTGTTTTGGAGCTATGCGATAAAAAAGTGACTTTTGGGCGGAAATGAACTGCACATTTGCATTTGAACTGCCCCTATTGAGGAGTTTCGACAAAAATCGCCTGCACTTTTGCATTTCGTGGCATTCTGCATCCCTTTGTGCCACTTGGATCTTACAGTTGGATCTGGCCGATCGGCCTTCCCTCACGCTTACAAACCGGCTGTTTTTGTATACTTGACCGCTATGCGTACAATAGTAACTCAACACCCTACAGTTTGCTTTCTGTATCCGATTTTGCCGGATTTGGCGTTCTGATTGGTCTTGTAGAATCGAAAAGAAGGTCATCAAACAACGCTATTGCAAGTTGCACACCGTCCATCATCCCTTGCATGTACAAACGTTCATTTTCTAAACCCTGCCTGAAGTGGTGCTTGTCCTCCCAGTCCATATACTCCGGCGACTTCGTTTGATCCGTACCGGAAAACATGGCCTCAAAAGCCGAGCGTTCCTCGGCACGAAGTTTACGCAATTCGGGATGACGATTGATACGCGCTGTAATGTGGTTCAACCTTTCCTGAATCGCGTCTCGAGGGATCGGTTTGTTTTAATTCGGTATTCGCAGTGAAAAAATAATCTTTCACTTTTAGGATTACGAAGTCGTTGCCATTGCCAAGGCGCTGGATATTTCCGTTGGTGAATTATTACGGGAGGAGTAGGGAGAATTAGTGGCAGGAAAAATAAAAAAACGGGACGCAGGTTCCGATAAATGGTTAGCCTTTGTCCCGTTATTTCTATGTTGATTTAAGTAGAATAATTTTATTTTTCTTCCTCAAGTAAATTGCTAAACAAAACACGTATGAAATTCCGTCTGCCGTATAAGACTCTAACCACATAAACTACTCCATCTTCATATCTGTAAAATATCAGGTAATTGTCACAAACAAGATACCGATAATCGGTTTGAATGTCTATAGTAGCGGATAGAGGTGTACCAATTTCAGGATAATCCACCAAGCTGCGAATTTTTTTCGTTATTTTTGCGATCAAATTTACAGCGGCTTCAGAATTATAAAGCTCCTGGGAGATGTAGTTTTTCACTTCCACTAAGTCATTTCTGGCTTCAGGTGAAATTTTCAGTTTATTCATTTTATATTTCCAGGTCTGCTTCGACTTCCTCTATAGTCATCCATCCCTTTTCTTTCCCTGATTGCTCCCCTTGAGCAAGCTTTGACATCAGTTTTAGAGAAGCCGTTAGTTTTTCATATTCACTTATATCGACAATAGCAAATTTCCCTCTGCCGTTTTTAGTTAAAAATACCGGTTCACCTACAGAAATATCCCGCAAAACCTCATTGTAATTTCTCAAATCGGATATGGGCTTAATATTCGGCATATATAACAACTCCTTTTGGTTGCTGTTATCATTGTATGTTTATTATTCGTAAAATTCAACAGCAATATTCCTTCCAAACATATGCTTCTTATACTTTAGGGGCGAATTACAGTTTTTTCTGATTGAACGTGGAACGAATATTCGTATATAATACAAACATATGTTCTTATTCAAAAGGAGTGATCAAAATGCTTCCAGACCTTGAACGGAAATTACTCCGTATCCTATACAGCTATTCGACGCAGCGGAAACGGATGCCTACGATCGATGAGTTGGAGATTAAGACCGGTAGGAACAAGCAGGATATATTTGCCGGATTGCGGGGGTTGGTGGAGCAGCGGTATATCTTCTGGCCGGACAATCCCAGATTGGATACGATAGTCATCCTGGAGGCGTGGGAACGGGATCAGCCTCAACGTCCAAAATTCAACTCCTCAAGCGGCAATATAGATTATTGGACGAAATATTGATAACGGTATTTAGGGAGAAGAGAGGAGAGGGTAAATAATAGCGGGATTTGGGCTTCCGACAGCCTAAGTCCCGATTTACCGCAAAAGCAATCGTAGTCTCTCCATATCCTTCACAACCGATCACCTTCACCGTTTTTCGTTATGTCCCTGTTATACTCCCTCTGCACACATACAGGGTTTTACCCAAGCCCAACTTCAGCCCAATTTTGTTCCTCACTCCCCGCCATCGTTTGTTCTCAACGATCCTCCAAAATGAAAGCGTTTTATTATATGATCATTGCAGGAGGTGGTTCCATTGATGATTGATAAACGTCCTGCGCTTTTACTGAAGCACCTTTTGAAAGTGAAGCATACAACCATGAATCAAGTCATGGAGCACTCTCAATTAACCAAACGGCAAATTGCCTACGATTTGGACAAAATCAATTATTGGTTGAAGGAGAGAGCACTTCCTGCCATTCCGTACAAAGGAATGAACCATATCATGGTGCCGGAAGAGGTGATGGCTTTTTGCCGGAAGCAGCAATTGGAGAACCGCAAACAGGATTTCTTTTTAACGGAAGAGGAACGTTTGATATTCATTTACCTGTATCTCTTTATACGGCAAGAGCATATTTCGTCGGTACATTTGACGCAGCTGCTCCAGGTAAGCAAGAACACGGTGATTTCCGATGTGAAAAAGGCCAACGAAATGAACCGGCCTTTCCTGGTTGAAATTCGTTATTCCAGGCAGAAGGGCTACCATCTTCGGGGGACCGAGTCCGATAAGCGAATCCTTGTCCAGCAGCATTTAGCGCAGATGATGCAAATTCCGTATTTTGAAAAACTAATCCACTATCTGGTGCGGGATCGGCAAGAACTTCTTCCCTTAGATTCGGCTCACCGTGCGCTTGTGCAAGCGGAAAAGCTTTTTCAGCTCGATTTTGTGGAGGAACGGGTTCGTCAATTTGCTTATTTTCTTGTTCTTTACGCTTACCGTCACAAAGAAGGAAAATCCGTTCAATTTCATAGTGATGAAATCGAGTTGTTAAGCAGAGATCCCATGTGGCCCGTGGCCAAAACCTTATTTGATCATCTGGGATTCGAGGAAGATGAACATGAGCTGTGCTATTTCACCACCCAATTGTTAGGTTTGTCTTTAGGCAGCCGCGCGGTTCAAGAAGGGAGCCGGGACTTGCTTTTTCACTTATGTGAACAGTTGGTCGTCGATTTTGAATATAAGGCGGCGATTGTTTTCGAACAAAAGGATGAAGTTATCCGCACCTTATATCAGCATTTTAAGCCGGCTTATTTTCGCATGAAATACCGGATTCCGATTCATAATCCGCTGCTCGAGCAGATTCAGAAGGAACATCGCGAGCTTTACACCATAATCAAGGAACTGCTTCAGCCGGTCGGATCGCTGCTAAGCATCAATATTCCGGAGGAAGAAATCGGCTTTATTACGATGCATTTTGGAGCGCTGCTGGCCAAACCGCAGCACGCCATGCCGAAAAAGAAACGAGCGATTGTCGTTTGTCCCAGCGGAGTCAGTTCTTCGTTGATGGTGAAGCACCAGATCGAGTCGCTGTTTTCGGAAATCACCGTGGAAAAAACGCTGTCCTTACAGGAGTACCAAACAGAGAATGACGATCCGTATGATCTGATCTTTTCGACGATTGAGCTCGAGTCCAAGCTCCCGTGCTTTTATGTAAAGCCGATTATGACGCCCAACGAAAAAAACAGGCTGGTCAATGAAGTGTATCGGCAGCTGTTTGGAATCGGGTACCAGGACCTGTCCTTAAAAGAGCTGATCCAAACGATTGGGCGTTACGCCGACATTTTCGACGAAAAGGGATTAACGGATGCGTTAAGCCAACTGACGTTCCATAGAAAAATAGATATCCAGAGGAGGAGCCAACCTGTGCTAAACGATTTATTAAAAGAAGAAACGATCCAAGTGGTTGATCAGCTCTCGGATTGGGAAGAGGCGATTAAAGTAGCGGCAAACCCGCTGCTGGAGAAAGGAGCCATCGAGTCCTCCTATATCGAGGCGATGATTGCAAATATCAAGACCATGGGGCCGTATGTCGTGCTTGGCAATGAAGTGGCGATCCCGCACGCGCGTCCCAAAATGGGCGTGAACCAGGTGGGGATGAGCTTTTTAAAGCTTAATCGGCCGGTCTATTTTTTGAATGACGAAAAATACCCTGTCCGGCTGTTGTTTTGCGTTGCGGCCAATGATAACAAGACCCATCTTAAGGCGCTTACGCAATTAACGAAACTTCTCAGCGACACCAAAAACATTGAGCTCCTCAAAGAGGAAGCGTCGATAGAAGCATTTCTTGACTTATTCAAGTTATATTCTGCCGCGGTTTAAAACATGGAAACGAAAGGAAGAAGAGCTATGAAAATTTTAGCGATTTGCGGTACGGGTTTGGGAAGCAGCTTTATGTTGGAGATGAACGTCAAACAAATCTTGTCGGAGCTGGGGTTAAGCGGTGTCGAAGTGGACCATTCCGACCTTAGCTCGGCTACGCCGGATTCTGCGGATCTGTTTATCGCCGCCAAGGATATTGCCGCAGGAATGGGGCACTTGGGAGAGGTGATTGTGATCGACAGCATTATCGATATGGACGGTTTGCGCGCCAAACTTAAGGACGTATTCCAAGCCAAGGGAATGATTTAATAACGGGGGGACATCTGCTATGGGCGAAAGAATTCTCAAATTGATGATGGATATTTTAAGCCAGCCGGCCGTCCTGGTTGCGCTGATTTCTCTGGTGGGGCTGATTATTCAGAAAAAACCGGCAAGCGAGATCGTGAAAGGAACCACCAAGACGTTCCTCGGTTTTCTGGTCATTTCCGCCGGGGCCGGAATCATTGTTCAGTCTCTGGATCCATTCGGAAAAATGTTTCAGAGCGCCTTCCATGTGTCGGGGGTTGTGCCGAATAACGAGGCCATCGTGGCCATGGCCTTAAATGAATTTGGCAGCGCCACCGCCTTCATTATGTTCTTCGGCATGATCGCGAATATCCTGATTGCCCGCTTTACAAAGCTGAAATATATCTTTTTGACGGGTCATCACACGCTTTATATGGCTTGTATGCTTGCTGTCATCTTGGTGGTTTCCGGCTTGGAAGGAATCCCGCTGATTATCGTCGGTTCCCTGGCTTTAGGCTTGATCATGGCGGTGTTTCCGGCCATTTGCCAACCCATTATGCGGAAAATCACAGGGAACGACAGCGTGGGGTTCGGGCATTTTTCGAGCATAGGTTACGTTGCTTCCGGGCTTGTCGGAAAGGTTGTCGGGAAAGGCTCCCGTTCCACGGAAGAGATCAGCTTTCCCAAAGGGCTGGGATTTTTGCGCGACAGTTCGGTGACCATTTCGTTAACGATGGTGGTTCTTTATATTATCATTGCTATTTTTGCCGGCCCGTCTTATGTGGAAAAAGAACTTAGCGGCGGCACGCATTACCTTGTATTCTCCATCATCCAGGGGGTTACCTTTGCGGCAGGGGTGTTTGTGATCCTTTCCGGGGTTCGGCTGGTGCTCGCGGAAATTGTACCCGCTTTCAAAGGGATTTCCACCAAGCTGGTTCCGGACTCCAAGCCTGCTCTCGATTGTCCCGTTGTTTTTCCCTATGCGCCAAACGCGGTGCTGATCGGCTTCTTCAGCAGCTTTCTTGGCGGGATCGTGGGGATGGTGATTTTGGCCATGACAGGCTCCGTGATCATCTTGCCGGGCGTGGTTCCCCATTTCTTTACGGGGGCGACGGCCGGGGTATTCGGCAATGCCACGGGCGGAGTTCGCGGCGCAACCCTGGGGTCTTTTGTAAATGGCTTGATCATTACGTTCCTTCCCGTATTCTTAATGCCGGTTCTCGGCAACCTCGGTTTTGCCAGCACGACGTTCTCGGATACCGATTTTGCGGCTTCCGGCATTTTGCTCGGGAATATCGCCAAATCGCTGGGGGCGACAGGCGTCACCGTAACGGTGGTTGGACTAGTGCTGCTGGCCGTGGTATTCGGGTTCTTTAAGAAAAGCAAAGCGAACCAGGATTCGCAGCAGATGGAAGCTTAAATGCCAGACATACCAGAGGAGGAAATACGAATGGGCTTGGATATGCAGAAACTGGAATTATTTCGTGACGAAATCCGCTTAAAAACGTTAAAAGAGCTGCATCATCTTGGTTTTGGCCATTACGGCGGCAGCTTGTCTATCGTAGAGGTTTTGGCCGTATTGTATGGCGGTGTGATGAAAGTCGATCCGCAAAACCCGAAGTGGGAGGAACGCGATTATTTCATTTTATCCAAAGGCCATGGCGGACCGGGGCTGTACGCCGCTTTGGCGGCTAAAGGCTACTTTCCCGAAGAAGTTCTGTATACGTTAAATCAAAACGGCACGAAGCTCCCTTCGCATCCCGATAAAAATTTAACGCCGGGCGTGGATATGACCACCGGATCTTTAGGCCAAGGCATTTCCGCGGCTGTTGGGGTAGCTCTGTCTCATAAACTATCGGGTAAGGACAATTACACCTATTGCATAGTAGGGGACGGCGAATTAAACGAAGGGCAGTGCTGGGAGGCTTTTCAATTCGCGGCGCATCATAAGCTGAACCGCCTCTTTGTCTTTGTGGATGACAACAAAAAACAGCTGGACGGCTTAACGAAGGACATTATCGATCCGCTCGATTTTGCGGAGAAGTTTAGCGCTTTTGGTTTTTACGCGATGAAGGTGGACGGCGGTTCGTTGCGGGAAATCCATGAAGCGATTGAACAAGGAAAAGCGCAGGGGGATCAGCCGGTTGCGATTATTTTGGATACGGTCAAAGGGCAGGGCGTTCCTTATCTGGAAGAGAAGGCCGATAACCATCACATCCGTCCCAGCGAAGCCGATGAAGCCGCTATTTTAAGGGCGATTGCGGAATTGGAAGCTAAACTTGGAAAGGCGGTGGAGTTATGATGAACGCAGTTGCCGGAAACTATGAAATGGAAAACGTGGAAATGCGCCAAATGTATGCCAATACGTTGTTGGAGCTGGCCAAGGCCAATCCCCATGTCATCGGCCTGGAAGCCGATCTAATGAGCGCAATCTCGACAAATAAAATAATGAAAGAGATTCCGGGGCAACTCATCAACACCGGAATTATGGAAGCGAATATGATGGGGGTTGCCGCCGGTCTGTCGCTGACGGGCAAGATCCCTTATGTCCATACCTTCGGCCAGTTCGCCACCCGCCGCGCCTTTGACCAGCTGTTCGTTTCCGGCGCTTACGCGAAAACGAACATCAAAATCTTAGGCTCCGACGCCGGCGTGACCGCCGAGCATAACGGCGGTACCCATATGGCCTTCGAAGACCTTGGCCTGGTTCGGCTGATTCCGGGGGCCCAGGTGTATGAGGCGAGCGATTCCACGATGCTGCGTTACCTGCTGCGCAAAATTGAACAAGAATACGGGATTCATTATATACGCACGATCCGCAAACATGCCGTAAAACTTTACCCGGAACATGAGGTGTTTGCAGCGGGGAAAGGAAAGGTTCTGCGTGAAGGAGGCGATGTCGCCATTATTGCCAGCGGTATTATGGTGGCGGAATCCTTAAAAGCGGCTGACCTGCTGCAAGAGCAGGGCATCGAAGCGTCAGTGATCGATATGTTCTCGATCAAACCCATCGATCAAGAGTTAATCGTCAAGTACGCCGAAAAAACCAAAGCGGTCGTTACGGCGGAAAACCATAACGTGATCGGCGGACTGGGAAGCGCCGTGGCCGAGGTGCTCAGTGAACATTGCCCTACCCGAATGCGGCGGATCGGCGTCAGGGAACAATTCGGCCAGGTCGGCAAGCTTGAATACCTAAAACAGTTCTACAAGCTGACCGCGAAGGATATTGCCGGTGCGGCGGAGGAGGTTGCCTCTCGATAAGTAAAAAGAAGATCAGGACATCGGCGTCCTGATCTTCTTTTTTTCCTGTAAAATAAAGCTGAATATAACATTGCTGGGAGCAAGGGGAGTGCCCTTATGTTCTGAAGGAGAATATTCGGAGCCGATCCAGGTTCATGACCGACTGGTCGTCTCCTGGACATCCCGCATCGGCGGTTTTCCGTACATCCGGGCGTATTCCCGGCTGAACTGGGACGGGCTCTCGTAGCCGACGCGGAACGCCGCATCGGATGCCGGCATGGACTCCGCCAACATCAACCGCCGGGCTTCCTGCAAACGCACCGATTTCAGGTATTGCAACGGACTCATCGCGGTGACGCGTTTGAAATGCTTGTGAAACGCCGACACGCTCATGTTCGCGGACTTGGCGAGCTGCTCGACCGCCAGCGGGCGGTCATATTGCCGGTTAATCACCCGGATCGCCTGCGCGACGTTGTACCCATGGCTGCCGACGATCGCAAATTGATGGAGGAGCGCCCCTGGTTCCCCTTGAAGCATTCGATACAGAATTTCGCGGACGATGAGCGGCTCCATAATCGGTATATCCTCAGGCGTGTCGAGCAACTGCATGAGCCGCACGACGGCTTCGAGCAGCGATGAGGACATCCGGTTTACGCTGATGCCGCGGCCGGCTTCCGCGGGAGCGGAAACGGGCAGATCCATTTTGTTCAAGATCTCAAGAATGACGTCGGCGTCGAAGCTCAGCTTTAAACTTAAATAGGGGATCTCGGGCGTAGCCTCGACAATTCTCCCGATGGTCGGCAATTCGACGGAAGTGACCAAATAAGTCGAAGGATCGTAACGGTAGGTTTCCTCCGCCAATGTGGCCGTCTTCGCCCCTTGCGCCACGACGCAAATGGATGGCTTGTGTACGGTTTCCAGCGGTTCCGCCGGATGCGCGGCATACATCAGCGTCAAAGAAGGCATAACCGTCCGATGCGTTCCGTTCGACGGGGCGTGGCGAAGGATCAACCGCGCCAATTGCTGCAAGGCCTGCTCCATCCGCTGCGGTTCATTCATAGTTTCCATGTTTGCCTGCTCCTTCCGGTTACGATTTATATCCTCAATTTTCATAGATTTTGCATCATGTCGAACGCTTGAAAGGCAGTTAGCGATTGCAGGGCGGTCTGCCTATTTTTGGAGTAGTCGAGTTTGTAAATGCAGGAATACAGCACGTTTAACACATATTCAAATGCGATCTGGGAAGAGAAGGTCCCGATTTTGGCATAGGACAACTCGTCGTTTGGCACCTGAATACAAACCTTACTGAGTGCGGCCAGTTCGCTGCGGGCCGAAGAGGTGATGGTCAGCATGGGAACTCCGGTATTTTTGAGATGCCGGGCGGCCTTCAAATAGATGGGCGATTTACTGTGATACGTCAGAAAAACGGCGCAATCCTCCGGAGTCATATTCATGGTATGCTGCGCCCATTCCGCCAGTTCGGTGGCAATAATGGCATATTTGTTGATTTTAATCAGTTTATTTTGAAAGCTCTGGGCACGAATTTGAGAATCCCCCAACGCAAACATAAAAATCCGCTTCGCACGGTTCAGCATTTCGGCAGACCGGTTCAACAACTCATGATCCAGCAAAACAAATGTTTTCTCAATGGTCTCCTTCAAGAGTTCGGCCATCCCTTTGGCTACCTGAATGGAAGACTCATCGACCCCAAAAGGCAGGTTCGGATCTACGCCGGAAATCTGCTGAAGGGACTGCTGCAATTCCTGGGCCAGTTTGATTTTGAATTCCTTGAAGCCGGCCAAGCCGAGCTTTTGCGTCAGACGAACCACGGCGGAATGCGAGGTGAAAGCCGCTCGGGCAAGCTCATGGATGCTTAAGGACAGGCAGTTCTCCGGATGCTGCAGAACGTAGGCGGCAATACTCTGTTCATTTGGCGTAAAACCTCTCATCTCTTTCAGCAATGTTAGTATTTTCATCAGACCCACACCTCAAGATTTATTGTACCAAAGGATTTGCTCAGAAGTATAGAAAATGAACTTTTAGTTCAGCATTAGGGGGAGCGCCATCGGCACGGCTGAACATAAGTACCATTCTGGCGGCAGTCTCTATACGAGCGGGAGTTTATGTTCCTATAATGGAGTCATTAAATTACAAGGATAAGGAGTGTGCGGACAAGATGAAATTGGGAATAGCGGGCGCGGGTAAGATCGTGTTGGATTTGTTGAGTTTTATTCATGAGATTCCCAACATTTCCGTCATCGCCATCTGCGGGACACCAAGAAGCTATGAGAAACTGGGGCAATTACGGCAGCAGTATCGGATTCCGGAGATTTACACGGATTACGACA
Source organism: Paenibacillus macerans (assembly GCF_900454495.1). Lineage (NCBI taxonomy): Bacteria > Bacillati > Bacillota > Bacilli > Caryophanales > Paenibacillaceae > Paenibacillus > Paenibacillus macerans. The sequence goes on along the minus strand of NZ_UGSI01000001.1, from coordinate 3,227,937 downwards.
GGATGCTGGAGGATGATTTGGATACAGTTTATATCGGCCTGCCCAATCATCTGCACTATTCTTTTGCCAGAAAGGCATTGCTGCAGGGTAAACATGTGATTTGCGAGAAGCCTTTTACATCGAATTTGCGGGAGTTTCTGGAGTTGGACAGGCTGGCGCGCGAGCGCGGCTTGATGCTGCTGGAGGCGGTCACAACGATTCATCTGCAAAATTACAAATCGATAAAAGAACGTGCGGGATTGCTTGGCGATATCAAAATCGTGCAGTGCAACTACTCCCAATATTCCTCCCGTTATGACGCGTTTAAAGCAGGGAGCACGCTGCCCGCGTTTGATCCGGCAATGTCCGGCGGAGCGCTGATGGACATCAACATTTACAACATCCACTGGGTAACCGGATTGTTCGGCAGCCCGGAACATGTGCAATATACGGCCAATATCGAGCGGGGGATTGACACTTCCGGCGTATTGCTGCTGGATTACGGACATTTTAAGGCCGTCTGCGTTGGCGCCAAGGATAGCTCGGCTTCCGCCTTCTACAGCATTCAAGGAGACAAGGGCGTCATTCAGATGAACAGTCCGGCCAATATCTGCGATTCGTATACCTATACTCTCCATCGTCAAGCGCCGCCGGAAAAAGTGGATCATAAAAATCACGCGCACCGGATGTATGACGAGTTCGTGGAGTTTGAACGGATGATAGCCCAGCGGGACACGCAGGCCGCGGAGCTATTGCTGGAGCAAAGCCGGAGAGTGATGGAGATCGTGCAAGCGGCGAGAGAATCGGCCGGTATTACATTCGCCGCTGATTATGGCTGATCATAAATGAGTACCGGTTTAGCGCCTAACTTCGTCATGATAAGGACAAAAAAGGTCGTTATTCCGGCGATATCCGTCCATTTGAGAGAAATAGAGGAAATTTATGTCGCTATTCTCCCCGGTCGCCAGGATATACCTATGTTTTGGACCATTTATAGGAAAATAGGGACAAAAAAATCCGCTATAGGGATCAACATGCTAGGGCTCCCGATAATAAGAACATAAAATTCCACTATTTTTGAAGGCCGGCAGTTCGTCCTTCCAGAAGCTGCCCGCTCCACTTTCACTCCTCAACTTCCTCCTGTTCGACCCGCTTGACCAGGTTCCCCAACTTTGAGAGCAACTGGCTCCGCCAGTCGCCCAGTTCCTTAATTCTTTCTTCGATTAATTCGGAAGGGGATTTAACCGTTTTTCCGTTGCAGTAGGATAACGCACTCCACATGGCTCGTCTGCGGGAACATGTCGACCGGCTGCACCCAGTCGATAGCATAGCCGCCGTCCAGCAGCACCTTGCAATCCTTGGCCAGGGTGGAAGGGTTGCAGGACACGTAAACGAAGCGCTTCGGCTTCGTGCGCAGGACCGCTTCGAGGAAGCGGGGATCAAGGCCGGTGCGCGGCGGGTCGGCGACGATCACGTCGGGCGCGAAGCCGCTCTTCACCCAGCGGGGCAGCAGTTCCTCCGCGTAGCCGGCGTAAAAGGAGGCGTTGCCGCGGCCGTTGCGGGCGGCGTTTGCCTTGGCGTCCTCGACGGCCTCGGGGATCGACTCGATCCCGCGCACCTCCCGCGCGTAAGGCGCCAGCCACAGGCCGATCGTACCGGTGCCGCAGTAGGCGTCGACGACCGTTTCCCGGCCGGTCAGCCCGGCGGCGGCGCGCACCGTTTCGTACAGCTTCACCGTCTGAATCGGGTTCAACTGGAAAAAGGCGCGGGGCGATAACGTAAACTCCAGGTCGCCAAGCGACTCCCGGATGCTGTCTTCGCCCCAAAGAATCACCGTCTTGTTGCCGAAGACAAGCGATGTATTTTTCGGATTGACGTTCATCGCAATGCTCGTCAAATCGGGCAGCGCCAGCCGCAGTCCCTTGATCAACTCGGCCTGGCGCGGCAGCTTGTCACTCGCCGTTACGAGCGTGACCTGGAGCTGCTCCGACTGGAACCCCCAGCGAACGACGATTGTGCGGACGAGCCCCTGATTGCTTTTTTCCCGGTAGACGGGGATTTGCAACTGCTGCAGGACGTTGCGCGTCCGGTCCACCGCTTCATTGATCTTCGGATGTTGAATCGGGCAGCCGGTGATGTCGATCAACTTGTGCGAGTCGGCCGCGTACAGTCCGGCGATCACGCCTTCCTGGGCCATGCCGAGCTGCAGCTGTGCTTTGTTGCGGTAATTCCAGGGATGCTCCATGCCCAGTATCGGCTTAATCCGCATGTCCTGCAATCCGGCATAACGGGAAAAGGCCTCGCGCACCATGTCCTCCTTGCCGGCGAGCTGGCCTTCGTAAGACAGGTGCTGGATTTGGCAGCCGCCGCAAATGCCGAAAACCGGACATGGCGCATCCACCCGGTAAGGGGAGCGTTTTTCGATCTCCTTGATGACGGCGGAAATAAACTTGTCCGAAACACCGGTAACTTCCGCCTTGATGACTTCCCCGGGGATGGCGCCTTCGATAAATACCGCCTTGCGGCGGTAGTAGCCAACCCCTTCGCCGTTGATCCCGAGCCTCTTGACCGTGACGACGATCCTGTCTCCGGCCTGCAGCCGGTCGGCTTCCTCCCGGGTTGCGGCGGATTGCTTTGGACGCGGCTTCGAACCGTGTTTTTTTCCCGGCGTCTGTATTTTTTTATCAAAATGTTGTTGTTTGTTGTCTTTCATTGATCCGGATTCTCCATTTTCGAAATATGTACAGACCCACTATACCATGCGGGGTCGTGGAGCACCACTGGCAGCTAACGCTTCGGTTTTTAATTCAAGGCGTGCAGCAATAGAAAAGTCAGCAGCCCTGCGGCGGAGAGGGCGACTTCGGCCCAGCCAAAGAAGCGGGCGCAGCGGTGCTCCTTTTTCATATGCGTCACTTTGTAAATCTCCTTGTCCACCAGCAGCAGAATAAGTCCCGAGAACAGGAACATGACGGAGGTGGATGCGAGCACGCGAATCATACGGTTTTCCTCCTATTTGCTCTTTATTCCGACGCGGCGGATCGTATTTTCGATTTCGACATCAACGGGAATGTCCGAATACATCAGCTCCCAATCGCGCTTTTGATGAATATTGTCCCGCCAGAAGGAACGGTAGTGGGCTCTGACATATTCTCCGATTCCGAAAATATCCGAATGATCGCGTTGGGTTTTGCGGATAAAGCTTTTGATCAGGGCGGCCGCTTTTTGATCGAATGCTTTCTCAATACGCCGGATGTCCGCCGAACTGTCGATGGCTTGACCGGAATCGAAGTGTTCGTCAAGGACGGATTCCACATGAATTTTAAAGGAAACGCGAGGTTTGCCGTCAACGATTTTGACGATGGTCCGCGTGTGCCGCTCCGTGACCTTGGTCATGACGTAACCGATGCCGGGGACATGATACAGGGTGGAGTATCCGCCGGGATTCAGGCCTTTGGCCGCCATAAAAGCCCCGATTTCGATCGGATCGCTCGTTCCGGCGAGACGTCCGGCGCTGAAATACGCGAGCCCTTTGATCAAAATATTATCTTTGCCCTGAATGGTGACGTAAGGCAGGTAGCCGTCCTGCCCCCATTTCGATTCCTCATCCCAGAAAGCCCCAAGAAAATTGGGAGGAAACTTGCCCATATCGACCGCTTTTTCCACCATAGCATCGAGATAAAGCGTCGGTACGCGTTCCAGCGGAGGAGCCACCTTCATCAGCCTTGCCGCTTCAATATCGGAAACAAGCAGCCAGATACGGCGGCGGACTTCCGGGTTGCGGCGCAGAAAATCGCTTAGTTCATCGAGCCCTTGCCGGGCGATGCTTTCATTGATCACGATAATCCGCAGATGCACGAGATAGCGGGGATCGGCAATTTGCTGCTGCAAATTGTTCAGCGCTTCGTCCAGGCTGTGACCGATGACTTGAACGACCCAGACCGGATTGGTGTTCTCGTTCCCGCCGCCCATTCCGCTGCTTGGCCCTAAAGGAACGCGCCCGGGAACGGCGATTTGCGCGGTCACCCGGAACATTTTGGCGCTGGGCGGCTGGTCTTTGAGGATGGTTACCTTCGGATCTTCCTTGGCGCTCTCCGGCGGAGCTTCGTCGATGGCGAGGCCAAGCACCAACGCCCGGTTTTCGATTTCAACCTGATCCCAGCATCCGGACAGGCTAAGCGGCAGGGTTAAAGCCATCAGGCCAAGCAGGCATCTTTTGGCAAGTCTCCTGTTCATGGTTAAGTCCTCCTCCCGCGCCGAACCAGCGAAACCGCCAAAAGCAGCAGCCCGTATCCCGTCAGGAAAATATAGCTGGACCAATCCGCGATCCGGGAGATCTCATACAATTGAAACAAATCATTCGGGAGCATGGAAATGCCGAAAAAGACGGGAATCAGCAGGGTCGACGTCATGCGCTGGTCCTTTACCCGCAGCAGTTCGCACAGCGAATAAGCCGATAAATAATAGCCGGAATACAGCGTCGAGTAGATGTTAATGACCCACATGATGATAAAGATCGCGTCAAAGCGCTCGATGACCTGGCCGCCGAGCTCAATGGACCTGGCCACTTCAAGGGTCGGGTACAGCAGAAGCTTGGTTTCTTCCACCCCGTATATGCCAAGGGCCGAAATGATGATCAGCAAATACATTCCCCCCGCGACCGAAATGGCGATAACGCTTGCCTTTAGGGCCTTCTTTGGCTTTTCCGTTACAGGCAGCAGGATGGCGATGATAAAGGATCCCAAATAGAGGGAAGCCGACGAAAAGAGCGACGGGACGAGATCCGCAGGCTCATTGCCCAGCAGCGGCATGAGATTCAGCGGATTGATCGATTTGGCGGAAACCAGAAACAGAAACAAAAACGGCGTAATTACGAAAGGCCAGTAAAAAATATGCACGTAGCAAAACTTAAGCACGTTCCGGCGGCAGGAGAAAGCGACCAGAAGCAGCATCAGCAAAATGCTCATCTCGATGGGCGTTTGGCGAAAGACGACGGTGGAGAGCACCTCACCGGTATGCCGGAGTCCGAGGGCGGTCGTGATCAGAAAAACGGCCAATACCAAAGAATTGATGAAAAAAGCCGGCCATTTGCCGATCAGGTTCCGGCTGTAGTCATAAATCGTCCGGTCGCTGAACCTTTGGCTCAGGATCGCAAAGATGAACAGGCTGACCGCAGCAAAGGCCGTTCCGGCCACCGTGATTAACGGGGCTGCGGTGCCGGCGCTTTCGGCCATGATTTTCGGAAAGCTTAAGACATTAGAGCCGAAAATCGTGCTACTGATCACGACCGCCAGTTGAATCGTGCTGATTTTTCCTGCGCTTTGCATCGAGATTTCCCTCCGGAAGAATGATCTTTTCAAATTGGTGCTCAAACATGCCCTCGGCGCGCCGCGTATCGTCGACCGCATGCAGATAGGCGGGGCGTCTGCCCATCCACCAGAGCGGAGCGCGAACGAAGGTATCCTTGACCCCGGCCCGTTTTTTGGCCACAATCGACTTTAGATAAGGGACTCCGAACGATTCGAGATACAGCAAATGATTGATGATAAAAATACTTCCGATCATCACCCCGTACAGCCCGAACAAGCCGGCGAGAATGATCAGGGGGAACCGGAGCATACGCAAGGCGATCGCCACATTATAGGCCGGTGTAGCGAATGACCCGATCGTGGTCAGGGCGACGATGACGACCGTAATCGGGCTTGCTAAGCCGGCCGAGACGGCGGCTTGGCCGACGACGAGTACGCCGACGATCGACAAGGCGCCCCCGATCATCTGCGGCAGCCGGATCGTCGCTTCGCGCAGAATTTCCATGGAAGCCTCCATAATGAGTACTTCCAGCATGGCGGGAAAAGGAACTCCGGCCCGTCCGCCGGCGACCGCGACCGCAAAATCCGTCGGCATCAGCTCGGGGTTGTAGGAGATGACGGACACGTACAGCGACGGGAAGAAAATCGAAAACATCAAGGCCGCGAGCCGCACGAACCGGAGCAGGCTGGCGATCAGGAACCGTTCGGAATAATCGTCGATCGTTTGAAAAAACTGATCGAACAGCGCCGGTACGATCAGCGCAAAGGAGGAGCCGTCGACCAAAATCGCGACCCTCCCTTCCAGCAAGGCGGCGACGGTTTTATCGGGCCGTTCCGTGTTTTGGATTTGCGGGAAAGGGGAAAGCGGCTGATCTTCGATAAACTGTTCGATGTAACCGGTATCGATGATTCCGTCGATATTGATTTTCGCCAACCGCCGCATCACTTCGCCGATCAGATCCGGATTCGCAATGCCGTCCATATAGCACACCGCCACTTTCGATTTGGTCCGCGCCCCGATATCCCCGGTTTCGATTTTCAGACTGGCGCTCTGCAGCCGGTAACGGATCAGGGACAGGTTCGTTTCCAAAGCTTCGATAAATCCTTCCCGGGCGCCGCGGATGACCTGCTCGGTTTGCGGCTGTTCGATCCCGCGTTTTTCGATTTTGCGCGTGTCAAAGGTTTGCGCCTCGGCGTATCCGTCCAGAAGCAGCAGGGCATGCCCTTTGGTCATCCATTCCAGCAGTGCGCTCCAATCCGCGCTGCGCGCTCCTACATTAATGTAGACCGTTTCTTCGCAAATGGCGGCCAGCACATCGTCCCCCGAACCTGCCTCCCGTCCGCCCTCCGCCGACATCAGCGCTCTGACGATCCCTTCCTGGATTTGCTTTTGGTCGGTTAGGGAGGAGTAATACAACAATGCCGCTTCCCGCTTGCCGTAATGCAGCTTCCGAACGGTAAGATCGGTATTGTCGCCGAGCCGCACCTGCACCTCCCGCAAATTGCGTTCCAGGCTGATGTCCAGTTGCTTGGCGTTTCCCCGCTTACCGTCCTGTCCACCGGTATCTTTGGAGGAAGAAGACGAGGAGCCGGCTTGGCGCTGCTTTTCCACAAAAGTTTCGTATTTGCGTTTCCAATCCAACATCACTTAAGCCCTCCGCTGCAGTGTTTGATCGTTCGGGTGCGGCTATTCGCCCGCCTAAACGGGTTATACATAGTTGAACTAAACAAATGCGGAAGTTAGGCACACCAGTGGTCGCCTTTGTGAGCGGATTTCATCCTTGTTGGAATCTAAAAAAATCATCAGAAATCCGCGAACAACAGCGACCGCAAAAACATTTCACACGGCTGCCCTGATCCATACAATCAATAGTTCAACTTGTGTAGAAGCACGCTAACTAATTAGAGTGTTGGTTATTTTGGAAATGTTTATGTAGAGGCGGTTTATTTAGGCGGCGAAAGGGCGTGAGGCGGCCCGCTTAATGGGTCGTGGATCGACGAATCGCGGAGCGATGAATTCGCGGATCGATGGATCATGGTTGCCAAGGTGCGGCCAAGCCCGGTAAACTTTAAGTATATGGATTTAGGGAGAAAAGAGTGAGGAGCAAATGATTTCACAAACAGCAAACATGGAACAAGCGCGGCAATTGCTGCAAAAATATTACGGCTACCCCGATTTCCGCGAAGGTCAGCGAAAAATCGTGGAAAGCGTGCTGTCGGGCGCGGACACGCTCGGCATCATGCCCACCGGCGGCGGCAAATCGATCTGCTACCAGGTTCCGGCGCTTTTGCTGCCGGGGCTTACGCTGGTCGTGTCGCCGCTCATTTCTTTGATGAAGGATCAGGTGGACGCGCTGACCGCGATGGGGATCTCCGCCGCTTACATCAACAGCACGCTCACCGGCAAAGAGGTGAACGAGCGCATCCGCACCGCCCGGCGCGGCGAGCTGAAGCTGCTGTACGTGGCGCCGGAGCGGCTGGAGCTGGACTGGTTCCGCGAGGAGATGAGCGGGCTGACCATCTCCTGCGTAGCCGTGGACGAAGCGCACTGCGTTTCGCAGTGGGGGCACGACTTCCGGACGAGTTACCTGGCGGTGTCGCCGTTTGTGCAAGGGCTGCCGCAGCGCCCGATCATCGCGGCCTTTACGGCCACGGCGACGCCGGAGGTTATGGACGACATGGTGTCGCTGCTGCGGCTTGCCGAACCGGCCGTGTTCGTTACCGGCCTCGGCCGGGACAATCTGGCGATGTCGGTGCTGCGCGGCGAAAATAAACGCGAATTCGTGATGAACTATGCGAACTCGCACGCGCACCAGCCCGGCATCGTGTATGCGGCGACCCGCAAGGAGGTCGACGATCTGTACGACCGGCTGCGCCGCTCCGGCATTCCGGCGGGCCGCTACCACGCCGGCTTGTCCGACAAGGAGCGGGAGGAAAGCCAGGAGGCGTTCTTGTATGACGATATTCGCGTCATGGTCGCCACCAACGCGTTTGGCATGGGGATCGACAAGTCGAACGTACGGTACGTCATCCACTACAATATGCCGAAAAATATGGAAGCGTATGTCCAGGAAGCCGGCCGGGCCGGCCGCGACGGCGAGCCGAGCGAATGCATTTTGCTGTTCAGCCCGCAGGACATTATGACGCAAAAATTTCTGATCGAGCAAAATCCGCAGGACGACAGCCGCAAGCGCAACGAATACCGCAAGCTGCAGCAGATGGTGGAGTACTGCTATCAGACCAAGTGCCTGCGCTGGGCGATGCTCGATTATTTCGGCGAGGAGCACGACCATACGCCGTGCGGCATCTGCAGCTCCTGCCGGGACGAACGCGAGCTGGTCGACATGACCCGCGACGCGCAGATCGTCTTCTCCTGCATCCACCGGATGCGGGAGCGGTTTGGCGTGTCGCTGGTCTCCTCCGTTCTTAAGGGCTCGCAGAACAAAAAGGTGCTGCAGTACGGCTTCGACTCGCTGCCGACCTACGGGATGATGCGCACGCGCACGGAGAAGGAAATTTCCGAGCTGATCAACGTGTTTATCGCCGAGGGATATTTGGCCTTGTCGGAGGGGCAGTACCCGGTCGTACGCCTGCAGCCGCTGGCCGTGGAGGTGCTGAAAAGCCGCCATCAAGTGATGCTGCGCGCGCCGGAGCCGGCGGCCGGCAAACAGAGCGGATCCGGCGGCGGATCGCGCCGCAGGGGCTATGACGACGGCCCGTCCGCGGTGAATGAGACGATTTTCGAGCAGCTGCGCCTCATCCGGCGCGATCTCGCCGAGAAGGAGCACGTTCCTTCCTATATCATTTTCAACGATGCGACCTTGCGCGAAATGAGCGTCGTCTGCCCGACGCGCGAAGCGGATATGCTGAAGATCAAGGGCGTGGGGGAAGTCAAATATCGCAAATACGGCAAACCGTTTCTGGAATTTTTTCAAAATATGGAATAGGGTTGTGAAATATGAAAGTCATACTGGCGACATTAAACGCAAAATTTATCCATACTTCACTGGCCATTCGGCTGCTTAAAGCTTACAGCGGGAACGAGTTCGATATCGATTTGGCCGAATATACGATCAAGGATCCCGTGATGAACATCGTTTCCGACCTGTTTCAGCGCCGGCCCGACGTGGTCGGCTTCTCTTGTTACATCTGGAACATCGAAGAGACGATCAAAGTGATCCGCTTGCTGAAAAAGGTGCTGCCGGAAACGGCGATTGTGCTGGGCGGCCCTGAGGTGTCTTACGATACGCAGCATTGGATGGAGCGCGTCCGCGATGTCGATTTCATCGTGATGGGCGACGGCGAGGAGACGTTCCATCAGTTGCTGCAGGAGCTGTCCGGCGACCGGAAGTTCCACTTCGTGTTCGGCGCGGCTTACCGCAAAGGGGAGGAAGTCGTGATCAACCCGCCGCGTCCGAAATCCGATCTGAACACGCTGCCTTCGCCGCACCGTTTTCCCGAAGACATCCCGAACCTCGGTAAGCGGATCATTTATTTTGAGACGAGCCGGGGCTGCCCGTTCAGCTGCCAGTTTTGCTTGTCCAGCATCGAGGTGGGCGTGCGCTATTACGATATCGAACGGGTGAAATCCGACATCCTGTACCTGATCGAGCACGGAGCGAAAACGATCAAGTTTTTGGACCGCACGTTTAACATCAACCGCAGCTATGCGATGGAAATGTTCCAGTTTCTGATCGACAACCATCAAGGCTGCGTGTTTCAATTCGAAATCACGGCGGACATCATGCGGCCCGAGGTGCTGGATTTTCTGGCGGAAAACGCGCCGCCGGGGATCTTCCGCTTCGAAATCGGCGTGCAGTCGACGAACGATCCGACCAACGAGCTCGTCAAGCGGCGGCAGAACTTCGCGAAGCTGACCCGCACGGTGACCAAAATCAAGGACAGCGGCAAAATCGATCAGCACCTCGATCTGATCGCCGGGCTGCCGGAGGAGGATTACGCGACGTTCCGCAAGACGTTTAACGACGTGTTTGCTTTGCGTCCCGAGGAGCTGCAGCTCGGCTTCCTGAAAATGCTGCGCGGAACCGGGCTGCGGAATAACGCGGCCAAATACAATTACGTGTATATGGACCATGCTCCATATGAGATTTTGGGCAACGATGTGCTGCCGTTTTCGGACGTCGTGCGCCTGAAACGGCTCGAGGATGTGCTGGAGAAATACTGGAACGCGCATCGGATGGACCACACACTGGAATATCTGGTGAGCCGCGAGTTCGACTCGCCGTTCGATTTCTTCCAGGAGTTCGGCGATTACTGGGAGGAGCGGGGCTGGCAGCGGATCGGCCATCAGCTTGAGGATTTGTTCGCCCGTTTGCACGAATTTCTCGCCCATCGCGGCCTGAAGCGGCCGGAGGTGGCCCTTGGCCTGATGAAGCTCGATTATTTGCTCGGGCATAAATACAAGCCGCGCAAAATCTGGTGGGAAGACCGGCTGGACAAGGAGCGCCGCAGCGGCTATTTCAAGGCGCTGGCGAAGCATCCGGCGGCGTTATCCGCGGACTTCGCGGCCTACGGTCTGGACGAGCGCGAACTGCAGAAATACGCCTGCCTGCAGGTGCTGCCGTTCCGGCTGGGCGACGTGCTTGCCGGGGAGGAAGCCCCGGCAGAGCCTGCGGACCAAGGCGGGAGCACGGTTGCGGCTGCCGCCGCAGGCGCGGGCGATCTTGCAACCGCAGGCGCAGGCGCGGATGTCGCAGGCGCAGGCGATGTCGCAGCTACAGCCGCCGCAACCGCGGGTGATGCCGCAACCGTAACCGCAGGCGTGGAAGTCGTAGCCGCAGGCGCGGGTGATGCCGCAACCGTAACCGCAGGCGTGGAAGTCGTAGCCGCAGGCGCGGGTGATGCTGCAACCGCAACCGCGGGCGCAGACGCCGCTGCATTCACGGCCGCGGGCCAAGACGTAGCGGCGGCTCCGGCGACAACCGTAGACGCGGCCACAACCGCCGTTTCACTCTCAGTCGCCGATCCTCTCCCCGCCGCTGCGGACACGACCCTGCTGATCGTGCTGTACCAGCAGAACGAGGACGAGCGCCCGGTATTTTTCCATGCGCCGCTGGCATTTCAGTAAATTCCGGCACTTCCTCCATCACAGGCGTGGAAATAGAGGCCCAAAATGTCGTTATTTTCTTCCAAACCGGGATATGAGACAATTAGCGGTATAAAAGGTGCTTATTTTCCACAGACCAGCTAAAATGGGGGAGAAATGGGGGCCCGCCGCAGAAATAGAGACCAAGAATGTCGTTATTGCTGCGAAAAGTGGCCGAATTACGAAAATAAGGACAAAAAACTCCGCTATTGTGTATCCCATCGAATATCGGCAGGCATCCGGCAGGTATTCCTCCGGGAATTCCACCGAGTATCTGGCGGACGACCCACTGAGTATCGGAGAACGTTCGACGGGAAGCCAACTGCTGATCAACCTGCGCAAACACCAAAATCAAGCCGCTGACTTATTCAGCGGCTTGATTGCTATACTAAGATGAGCTGCCCTCAGCCTCTGCGCTGATAGGCAAATGGCGCTCCAACCAATCGGCAAGATCGTTCATCACTTCGTCACGGTTGATTTCGTTCAGCATTTCGTGGCGCCCGCCGGGGTACAGCTTCACCTCGACTTCCTGCAGCCCCAGCCAGGAATACAAAGCGCTCAGCCGCCGAATGCCTTCGCCGTGCAAGCCGACCGGGTCCTGGTCGCCGGCGAAAATATAGACCGGCTTATGTTTCGGGATAAACTGCATGTGCTCCGGCTGATGGATTTCCTGCAGCAGATCGAAAAAATCCTGAAAAAAACCGGCGCTGCACAGAAAACCACAGTAAGGGTCGTTTATGTATTTGTCGACCTCTAGCTCGTCGCGGGACAACCAGTCAAACGGAGTTCTGGCGGGCAGAAACTTCCGGTTGAAGCCGCCGAAGGTGAGCGCGTTCATCAGGAAACTGGGATGATCATCTCCTTGAAACCTTGCCTGCAGGCGGGCCAGGTTTTTGCCGAAGCCGAGCAGCGAGCGCGGCCCGTTCGTACCCGTAAGGACGAACCCGCGGTAAGGCTCGTGTGCAGCATACATTATTTTTTGCGTTAAAAAAGAACCCATGCTGTGGCCGAGCAAAAACAGCGGCAGCTCCGGGTACTCGCCGCGGATGATTGCGCCAAGGTTGATGAGATCCTGCACCATGCCGTTAAAGCCGTTTTCGCCGGGCCAGCCCAATTCCTCCGGGCCTCTGGCGGTGCGGCCGTGGCCGCGATGGTCGTTGGCGTAAACGACAAAGCCGCAGGCGGTCAACACCCGGGCGAGGCGCTCGTATCTTTTCGCGGTTTCCGCCATGCCGTGAGCGATTTGCAGCACACCCCGCGGCGGGGGAGCGGCTCCTTCCGCGCTCCAGCGATAGACGAACACGTTATGGCCGGCGCTGTTTTCGAACGTAAACGTTCGCTCTTCCATGCGCAGCACTCGCTTTCTCAGATTAGTTAAGAAAAACGCAATTCAACTTCACAGAATGAAAATCAGCCTAAAAGCAGGTCAATCCGATGGTTCAAATGTAAAAATGCAGTTCATTTCGGGCCAAAGTCTACTTTTTTATTATATAGCCCTAAATGAGATGTACTATCAGCTTTCGCAGTTGATTCCATCGGCTTGCCCTTCTTCCCGTGAAAAAAATCAACTCGGCTGTAGGCCTTAACCAAATCCGGCCTAGTGGGGCGGTCGCTTTGCAACTATTACTGAAGCTGCCCCCGCGAAGCCGTTGCCAAAACCGGGAAAAGCTTTCCGCTCTGATTTAGCGTCGGCTCCACCGGTAGATCACGGATTTCCCCGTTAGATCAAGGCTTGATTGCCAATTTTATGCTGCGAAAGCGGAAAGCCGCGTTCGACCCGAAGACGGTCACTCCGTCAGTCCATCACTCGTCAGTCCATCACTCGTCAGTCCATCACTCGTCAGTCCGTCACTCCGTCACATTGTAACTCTATCACACCTTAACACCGTCACACTGCAACACCGTCAAACCGCAACACCATTACACTGCAACACCATTACACTGCAACAACATTACACCGCAACACCGACCGCAACATCGTTACACTGCAACTTCATAACACCGCAATTCCGTCACACCGTCACCGCCGGCTGAAAAAACTCAATCCGCTCGCCGTCCGGTCCGTTAAAGAAGAAAAAGCGGCCGCCGCCACCCGGGAGCGAGCGGATTTCCCCATCAAGCCCCGACAGGCCCAAAGCGGCGATGCGGGCGTATTCTTCCTCGATCTCGCTGGCGGTGAAGGCGATGTGGTGAACGCGCCCTTCTCCCGGCAGATCTTCCCCGCCCTGCAAACTAACCAGTTCTACCTCTACTGACTCCTGTCCCGGAAAAGACAGAAAAGCGAGCCGCAACGGGTCGCCGACCTCCCCGATCGTGTGAAGCAGCTTCAGCCCGATAACCCGCTCGTAAAATTCGATCGAATCCTCCAGCGCGGACACGCGGATTCCGACATGCTCGATTTTGCGAATACCCATGAATAAACCCCAGCCTTTCTTTTATCGTTTGCCGCTTATTGTTTATTGTTCGCTGTTCATCGTTCATCGCTTATCTTTTCTCTACGGCGACCAGATAAGGCGCGGCTGGCCTTTGCAGCTGCCGGTATACAATCGCTTGTCCATCTGCGGCGGACAGTGACGCGGCCCAGGCTTCCACGGCTGCGGCTTCGGTCTCTCCGCCAGGGTGCCCCGGGTAGAGGACGGCGGTGAGAATCCCGCGCGGCCGCAGCAGGCGCACGGCGGCCTCAAGCGCCGGGATCGTGCTGTCCGGGAGCGTGATCAGCGCCGGGTCCGCTCCTGCGGCCGGCAGGTAGCCGAGATTGAACATCACGGCGCCCAAACGGCCATGGACCTCGGCGGGCAAAGCAGCCTCCATCTCGGCATGGCTGCGTTCGATCAGGGTGACGCCGGCCAGGGGGGAGGGCGCCCCTTTGTCAAGCCGCTCCCGGGTCAGGTTTAAGGCCTGCGGTTGAATATCGAAGGCGAACACCCGCCCCTTCGGTCCGCAGGCTTTGGCCAAAAACAGCGTGTCCGCCCCCGTGCCGGCGGTGGCGTCGACCGCGGCATCGCCCGGCTGCAGCCGTTCGCCGGCCAGCTTATGGGCCATGCTTAACACCGAGAGGAAACCCATGCCCCTTGCCCCCTCCAGTATTTGCCCTGCCAGGAATCGCGCCGTTTCAGCTCGGCGTCGATGGCGTTCAGCACTTCCCATTTTTTCAGGCTCCACATCGGCCCGATCAGCAGGTCGCGCGGCGCGTCTCCCGTCAGGCGGTGGACGATCATCTCCGGCGGCAGAAACTCCAGCGTATCGACGATCAGCTTGATGTATTCGTCCATTTCCAGGAACCGCAGCAGTCCGGCTTCATACTGCTTTACCATCGGCGTTTTGCGCATCAGGTGAAGCAGGTGGATTTTGATACCCTGAACATCCATGGCAGCGACGGCCCGCCCCGTTTCGAGCATCATTTCATGGGTTTCCTGGGGGAGGCCGTAAATGATATGCGTGCAGACGCGAATGTTGCGTTTGCGCAGCTTCTCGACGGCGTCAAGATAACACTTTGTATCATGCGCCCGGTTGATCAGTTCGGAAGTCGATTCATGGATGCTCTGCAGCCCCATCTCGACCCATAAATAAGTCCGCTCGTTCAGCTCGGCCAAATAATCGACGACGTCATCCGGGAGACAGTCCGGCCGGGTGGCGATGGACAAGCCGACGACGCCGGGCTGTTCGAGGATCGCCTCGTAATATTCGCGGAGCACCTCCACCGGGGCATACGTGTTCGTATAGGCCTGGAAGTAACCGATGTATTTGGCCTGCGGCCATTTCTGGTGCTGCCGGTCGCGGATCCGGTTGAATTGGGTCACCAGGTCGTCCCGGCGGCTGCCGGCAAAATCTCCCGAGCCCCGGGCGCTGCAAAAGGTGCAGCCGCCTTTGGCGATAGAACCGTCGCGGTTGGGGCAGGTAAAGCCGGCATCCAGCATCACCTTGAACACTTTTTCCCCGAATTCGCGGCGCATCTCGGTATTCCAGGTATGAAATCGCTTGTCTCCCCACAAAGCAGGAGTGTCCGCCATTAGTGTACTCATCACAAGCTCCTTTATTTTGTCAAAAAAATTTTTTGTATATTTATTCACTGGGAAAAGCCCGTCGTTTCGGCGATTCTACCTGATTCATTGTATCAAATTTTTCGAAAAAAGGGGAATACAGCCTGGTAGCTTCCTTGCAGTGAAATACGGATTATGCTATTTTGAATGTATTAAATTTGTTGGAACCCCAATTCCAAAATATATCGAAAAAGGAATCACTCGTTCGTCTCCCCGGCGTTCGTTTCGGTTCCTTTTTCATTTTCCGCTCTTTACTTTTATGACGATCTTCGGCAAAATATTGCAAGTACGAATAACCAGAAAAGCGAGGAATAACATGCGTTTACGCGGCAGAAAAGGCATTCGGGAGGATTTGGAGCAGCAGCGCGACCTGGTTGTGCTGGATCCCCGGGAATATAAAGGACGCTGGGCGGAGGCGTTCGGCAACGGACGGCCGATTCACATCGAGCTTGGCATGGGAAAAGGACAGTTTATCAGCGGGATGAGCGTAAAATACCCGGAGGTCAATTTTATCGGCATGGATATGTACGATGAACTGATTCGCCGGGCGGGCGAGAAAGTGCGGGCGATTTGGCGGGAACAGGGCGCGGAGCGGCCGGAAAACGTTCGGCTGGCGCTCGGCAACGTCGAATCGCTGGAGGAGTTTTTTGCTCCGGGGGAAGTGGAGCGGATTTATTTGAATTTCAGCGATCCTTGGCCGAAGAAGAAGCATTGGCGGAGAAGGTTGACGCACCCCAGATTTTTGGACAAATACCGCGCCCTGTTGAACGAGCGGGGGGAAATTCACTTTAAGACGGATTCGAGGATTCTGTTCGAGTTTTCGTTGAATTCGTTTGCCGCGTGCGGGCTGCAGATGAGCGATATTTCACTCAGCCTGCATGAGGGAGGCGTTAACGAGGGGCATGTCATGACGGAATACGAAAGCAAGTTCGTCGGTCAAGGCCTGCCGATTTACCGCTGCGAGGTGATTGTGGGGGAAGCGGCGCTGCAGCGGTATCATGAACATAAGCTGGAGCGGTTTTAGATCGGGCTTGAAAAAACAAGGCGGCGCAAAGGGATACCCTTCGCGCCGCCTTGTTTTATTTTCGAATGAAATTCGTGTTTCCAAGAAGATCGATGATGGCCTGGGCGCTCTGCATCGGACGGAAGCGGGCGATATGGCTCAGCGCGTCTTCCCTGGCGCGGACGACCTCTTCGTAATCGTCGGTCAGGCGTTTGATCCAATTCGTGATATCGTCCAGGGAATCGATCGGAGTCCCCCATCCTTGCTGCGCGAAATAGTGGGAATTTTCTTCCTCCTGGCCGGGAAGCGGCTTGTGGAACAGCATCGGGATGCCTTTGGCCAGTCCCTCGGAGCAGGTCATTCCCCCGGGCTTCGTAATCAGCAGGTCGGATATTTCCATCAGCTTGTCGATTTCCTTCGTGAATCCGAGCAGCCGAATATTCGGATGGATGAAGCGAGGATCCTTTTTCATCTTTTCCAGCGACTTTTCGTTGCTGCCGAAGCAGAAAATGATTTGGATATTTTCCCGGTATGAGGCCAGCAGCGAGTTCACTGCCTCATCCTTCATAAACCCCCAGCCGCCGCCCATCACCAGAACGGTCGGCATGTCCTTCAAGCCGAACTGCAGGCGGATGTCTTCTTTGCGGTGGCGCTCCCAGAAATTCGGATGCACGGGAATGCCCGTGATCAGGATTTTACTCTTGTCCACGCCGCGGTCCATCAGTTTGCGCTGCACCTGGTCGGTGGAGACGAGGTAGCAGTTCACTTCCCGGCTTACCCACGCCCCGTGCACATCATAATCGGTAATTACGGTGCAAAGCGGCACGTCAAGCATGCCCAGCCGCTTCATCCGCGAGATGACCGCGCTGGGAATCGGGTGGGTGCAGACGATCACGTCGGGATGCAACTGGCGTATGATCTGGATGGTGCGGGTATAAAAAATCCGATGTAGAGCAAGCGTCGTCAATCGGTTCATGGATTTTTTGTAATTGCTGCGGTACATCATGCGGATGAGCCTGGGCTGGGTGGACACTGTTTTTTTGTACGCGGTGATGAACAGCGGAGCCACTCTCGGGTTCAAAAAACTGCCGAGCTCCAGGACTTTCGTTTGCACGTTTGGCGCCAGCTTCCGTAAACTGCTGGAGAGCGCATAGGCCGCCTGGGTATGTCCCGCTCCAAACCCTTCGGATAAAAGCAAGACTCTTTGTTTATGCACTTTGGTTTCACCTTTTCCTGCAAGGTTTTCCTACTGAACTACAATATCCCCTTTACGCCCAGAATGCAACCGTGCCGAGGGCCACGCAAGAACCGATCACCGCGCCGGCAAGGCAGTCCGAAGGATAATGCAGGCCCAGGTAAATCCGCGAAACGGCGACCACCAGCGCCACGGGCAAAAGCACAAATCCGAGCCCGGGGGCGGCGGCCACGAACGGTACCGTTACCGAAAAAATCGCCGTCGTATGCCCGGAAGGAAAAGAATGGTCCTTCAGCGGATTCCTGAAGGTGTTCGTGCCCGGCAGCGTCAAATAAGGCCTAACGCGCGGATATGTTTTTTTGACGAGCGCGACGGGAAGATGGCTGAGCGCAAGAGCAACGCATGATTGCAGGCCTACCCTGCTCCAGGGCTGGGGTGCGGCAAGCCAAATGAGCAAGGAAAAGGCGATCGTAAACGTAGCTCCGCCCAAAAAAGTTAATCGATAAAGCCAGGAATTGAGAAATTCGCGGTGCCAGCGGCCGTTGATCCCCACGAAAATCCGGCGGTCCAGGTTTTTTAATTTTTGAATGAGCTGATTCATGTAATCCCTCCGCGTTTGGTTTGGCCGCGTTCTACGGCCTAAAACTGCCCGTTTTTACGTTTTGCTTAAAAAGTAGGTTGGCATTTTCAGGTTAGACTTATCATATTTTTAATCCATGGCCTTTTCAAGAACTGTTTTTTTGTTCGGGGTACATCGGCGGGTTTTGACTTTTTGCCCGGCGTCCCTTTACAATGATTCAAATAATAGCAAAAAAGTTTAAAAAAAAGTGCAGGAATCTGTAAACTTTTTGCCGCTTTGTCACGTCTGTTAAATATGGAACGTTCCTTTTTTTGACGCGGAGAATGAAAAAAAAGTTGGAACCTGAAATAAAAAGTGCCAAAAGTGATGAAAATAAGAACAAACCGCACCTGCACGCAGGATGCGGCGGTCCCGTACGCGAAAATAGACCGACTTCGGATATATTTGCGCTACGGCGGGGTTATAGTGGCTTTGACAAAAGCGGCAAATTCGTGGAAAATCGAATGCGTTACGTTAATTTGATTAGAAAAAAATGCCATTCGAAAGACAAAAAAAGGGACAGTGACAAAAAAAGGGTCAATTATTACCAAACGCTCCGGACATGAGAGATAGAAAACGGAGCATTAAAAAGGGGGCAAGAAATCATGTTGGACATCATCTTGGTCTCGCTGCAGGTGGTGCTTGCGGTGATTGGGGTGTATCAGTTCGGTTTAGCTTTATTCGGCATGTACAAGAAAAAAACGAAAAGGCAATTCGAGCCAACCAAATCTTTTGCCGTGCTTGTCGCGGCGCACAACGAAGAAAAAGTGGTCGGGGCTTTGATGGAAAATCTCAAGCTCCTGAACTATCCGAAAGAATTGTTCGACGTATTTGTCATTTGCGATAACTGCACGGACGGTACGGCGGACATCGTCCGCAGCCACGGCATGAACGCCTGCGTCCGCAGCAATCCGAATTTGCGCGGCAAGGGCTACGCGATCGAATGGATGCTGAAGCAGCTGTGGAAAATGCCGCGCCAGTACGACGCGATTGTGATGTTTGACGCCGACAATCTGGCGCATCCGGATTTCCTGCGGGAAATGAACAACGATCTGTGCTCCGGGGCCCGCGTGATCCAAGGGTACATCGACACGAAGAACCCGGAGGATTCCTGGATTACGGCTTCTTACGGGATCTCGTACTGGTACTGCAACCGGCTTTGGCAGTTGTCCCGGCATAATTTGAACATGGCGAACTTCCTGGGCGGCACGGGGATGTGCTTTGAAACGAACCTGCTCAAAGAGATGGGCTGGGGCGCGACAAGCTTGGTCGAAGACTTGGAATTTACGATGCGCTGCGTGGAGCGGGGCGTGTATCCGGTGTTTAACTACGACGCCAAGCTGTTCGACGAGAAGCCGCTGACGTTCAAAGCTTCGGCGCGCCAGCGTTTGCGGTGGATGCAGGGACACTTTACGGTCGCCCGCCGTTACTTCTTCCCGCTGCTTTGGAAGAGCATCAAGGAACGCAATTTTGTCAAGCTGGATATGGCGCTTTATGGGGTCAACGTATACATCGTGTTGCTGACGTTCCTGCTGACGGCATTGATCTGGGTGGACCAGTCGCTGCTGCAAGGGCCGCATTTCGATACGCTTTATCAATACTTGCCGATGTGGGTTTCCTATTTGGCGATCGCGGCGAACGTGTTTATTTTCCTGGCGGCCATGATCCTGGAGAAGGTGAAGTCCAAGAAGGTGTACGCATACCTGATCCTTTTCCCGATTTATCTGATCTCCTGGTGGCCGATCACGTTCTACGCATTCTTTACGCAAAACAACAAGCAATGGAGCCATACGCAGCATACGCGCGTAGTTCGCCTCGAAGAAGTGCAAAGCAAACAAGGCTGATTTAAGGAAACTCAAAAGGCCGTCTTTTGATCACGAAGTAATTTCAGAGGGCTGTTCGGCGTCGAATCTTGAATTCAATAGGGCCTTCCGGTGCTCACGTAGGAACTACCTACGCTCCGCTCCTCAGTCCCTATTTCATCCAACCTTTTCGGTGCTGAAAACCTGGCCTTTTGAGTCTTGATTGTAACAGTTGTTTAAAAACCGACTTTTGAAGATATGAGGATGAGTAATCATCCAAGAAAGAACTTCCTCATATCGCAAGAAAAACTTCCGCTAAATGCGGTCTGACTGCTTGGATTTGCATCGATAAAGGTTTTTCTTATCACGAAGCTTTAAACGGATGAAGCGGGCTCGGCGTCGAATCTTGGATTCAGCCGGGTCCTGCGTGTGCTCACGTAGGCTCACCTACGCTGCGCTACTCGGTCCCAGCTTCATCCAACCCTTCTCGGTGCCGAAAAGCCGGTTTTTAAACTTTTATTGAATCGAAAACTCAAAAGGTCATCTTTTGAAGATATAAGACTGAATCATCATCGAAGAAATAATCTGCCTTATTTCGCAAGTCATGCAGGTTCGCCGAAGTTGGCGCTTGAGCGCGCCGTACAGTATCGTACTGTACTGTACCGTGCCGTGTCGGAAGGATAGCGGCAAAAAATGACCTTATTTTATCCGACCAGGGAGCTGTGGAGCAAATAAGGGATTTTTAGGCTCTTATTTTTGGGCGAAGGCTCAATATCGCTGCTTTTTACGGGCTGTCTTGGAAAATAAGGGCGTAAAACGCTTCTATTTCGGGCAAACGGAATCAAAAAGCTAAAATAACGACATTAATGACCGCTATTTCCGGCCCAACTCTCCGGCCCATCTTTCCAGCCTAACTTTCCGGCAGCGAGACCACCAAGTGGATAGGGAGCTTGTAGGGAGGGAGTCTGACTCCCCGCCGGAGGCGAACGGAAATACAAAAGAAATACAAACCGGCTTTTTTTATCAAATCCCCTTGACTTGGCGTTTATCCTCATGCTATAGTATTTGAGGTTGCAAGAAGTTTTTGGATTGCAAGCAGAGGCCCCGGCTTCTCACCTGACCGACTTTAACGTTGGCTGGTTTTGATCCAATGATTTGTGAATGATATGTTCATGAAGAATTGACGATCAATTTGGGATGCGGGCGTAAGACCTGCATCCTTTTTATGTGCCTAAGTTTCGGTCAAAGAGCTTAAGACCTTTTGGAGGTGGAGAATTATCAGTAAGGAACATTTGATCAATGATGAGATTCGTGCGAAAGAGGTCCGTCTGGTTGGCGCTGCTGGAGAACAAATTGGCATCAAGCCGCTGCGCGAAGCGCTGCAGATGGCGATCGACCTGAATCTGGATCTGGTGAACGTTGCGCCGACTGCCAAGCCGCCGGTTTGCCGGATTATGGACTATGGCAAGTTCCGTTACGAGCAACAGAAGAAAGAGAAGGAAGCCCGCAAAAATCAGAAAATTGTGGACATCAAAGAAGTCTGGTTCCGGAGCAACATCGAGGAGCACGATTTCCAAACGAAGCTTCGCAATGTGATCAAATTTTTGAAGGATGGCGACAAGGTGAAATGTTCGGTCCGCTTCCGCGGACGCGAAATTGCCCATGCCGACATCGGGAAAAAAATTCTCGACCGCGTCAAAGATGAGGTTGCGGAAATCTCAAGCATTGAGCGCCTTCCGAAGCTGGAAGGACGCAGCATGATCATGATTCTGGCACCGAAAAACTAAGCGCTTGTTTTCTATATATGAGCGTTCCGCCCGCGGAATGCCACGGAAAGGGAACAATCGTCTCACAAACTTTGAGGGGGAAGTACAATGCCTAAAATGAAAACTCACAGCAGCCTGAAAGGCCGCTTCAAAATTACCGGGTCCGGTAAAGTTAGACGTTACAAAGCGAACCGCAATCACTTGCTGTCCCATAAGTCCAATCGCAGAAAACGTGTTTTGGCCAACAGCCCTGTTGCTTACGCAGGTGACGTTAGCCGTATGAAGCAACAACTGGCAAACTTGAAGTAATCAAAGAGATAGTTCAAAAAGTCATCTTTTGAAGATATAAGAAAGTAAAGCCTCTCGGCACCAGCTTCCTTATATCGCAAGAATAACCACCGCTTAAGGCGGTCTGGCTTCCGTGCAGATGCATCGATCGAGGTTTTCCGATCATGAAGCCTGCCGAAAACCTGACTTTTTGAACGCTCATACTTAACACAACTTTTTGGGAGGTTTTTAATATGGCAAGAGTAAAAGGCGGATTCGTCGTTCGTCGTCGTCATAAAAAAGTATTGAAACTGGCTAAAGGTTATTTCGGTTCGAAGCACCGCATTTTCAAAACCGCGAACGAGCAGGTTATGAAATCCCTGCTGTACGCATACCGCGACCGTCGCACGAAAAAACGCGACTTCCGTAAGCTTTGGATCGTTCGGATCAATGCGGCAGCTCGCATGAACGGTTTGTCCTACAGCAAATTGATGCATGGCTTGAAATTGGCCGAAGTGAACATCAACCGCAAAATGCTGGCGGATCTCGCCGTCAACGACCTGAACGCATTTAATTCTTTGGCCGCCGTAGCCAAAGAAAAAATCAACGCTTAATTAGGTTGACAAGGCGCTGTTTCCGGTATTAGAACACCGGGGCGGCGCCTTTTTTAGAAGATGCATAAGCAAGACAGGCATGGAAATTAGAAAATGAGGAAGTATATAGGTACAGCGGGGCGAAGCGGGCCGAGAGAAAAAGCTTACATTGTGCTTCGGGTTGCTGGGAAAAGTTCGGAAATAGACAGTTCTTCCCAGCTTAAGTTCACATCAAACGAACATTGCGTGGGAAACTTGTCAAAAGCAAGCGCTTTACCTGGAATAAACACGAAAATTATTTGACCCAAGGTCGTTAAAAGTATGGATTTTAGCTTATTTTGCAGTTATAATCTGACTATATCGAAACCTTGGATAAGGTCATAAATTTTAAGGGGGATTATTTTTCAATGAACAAAGCCTTCAAACTTTCTCTAGTCATGATGCTCGCCTTCGTGTTGGTTTTGGCCGGCTGCGGTCAGAAAGCGGCGAACAATGGCGGTGCCAACGGAGGCAACGCGGCTAAAACCGGAAATGCCGGAGCGGGCAACGGCGGGGATACGGCTTCAGCTTCCAATGTGAAGATCGGTCTTGTCACGGACGTCGGCGGCGTTAACGACAAATCGTTTAACCAATCGGCATGGGAAGCGCTGCAAGCTTTGAACAAAGAAAAAGGCATTCAAAACCAGTATTTGCAAAGCGCAAGCAGCTCGGACTACGTTCCAAACCTGAACCAATTCGTGCAAAACGGCTTTGATCTGACCTGGTCGATCGGCTTTGACCTCGGCGACGCTACGAAACAAGTGGCTGACGCGAATCCGAACGCCAAAATGGCCATTATCGACAACGTGGTTGACGCTCCAAACGTGGAATCCGTAACATTTGCGGAAAATGAAGGGGCTTATCTGGTCGGTGTCGTAGCCGGCTTGACGACGAAAACAAACAAAATCGGTTTTATCGGCGGTGCCGATAGCCCGGTTATCAAACGCTTTGAGGTTGGTTTCCAAGCAGGCGTTAAGGCGGTTAATCCGGATGCGGAAGTCAAAATTACTTATGCCGGCGCGTATGACAAACCGGATATCGGCAAATCTCTTGCCGGCCAATTGTTTGATTACGGCGCGGACATTATTTTCCCGGCCGCCGGCCAAACCGGCAACGGCGTGTTCAACGAAGCAACCGCGCGCAACAACGCCGGCGGAGCAAACAAATTGTGGGTTATCGGCGTCGACAAAGACCAATCGATTGAGTTTGGGCATGAAGTTACTTTAACCTCGATGATTAAACGCGTTGACGTTGCGGTGAAGAACGTTTCTCAGCAAGTTATCGACGGCACGTTTAAAGGCGGACAAGTTACCAACCTGACGCTGAAGGAAGACGGCGTTGGTTTGCCGGAAGAAAATCCGAACCTGAGCAAGGAAATTCTCGACAAGGTGGAAGAGTACAAACAAAAAATCGTAAGCGGCGAAATCACGGTTCCATCCGAATAACCAAGCGGCTTAAAAGATCGGCCGGGTTTGAGCCGGATGCGGTCAAGCAGCAGTAAACATAGCAATCAAGCAGGCAAGGCCAGTGGATGAACTGGCCTTGTTGCTTGCGTAAATCCCAAAATGGTGAGGGTGATTTCATGAATGCCGAGGCTCCCGTAGTCGAGTTGAAGCAAATCACAAAGCGTTTTCCCGGCATAGTGGCCAACGATTCCATCAGCCTGACCCTGAAAAAAGGGGAAATTCACGCGCTTCTCGGCGAGAATGGTGCGGGCAAATCGACGCTAATGAACATTTTGTTCGGGCTCTATCAACCTGATGAGGGTACGATCGAGATGAACGGCCAACCGGTAACGATCGACAGTCCCAATAAAGCGATCAAATTGGGAATAGGCATGGTTCACCAGCATTTTAAGCTTGTCCAGCCTTTTACGGTGACCGAGAACATCATTCTCGGCTTGGAGCCGAAAAAAGGCGTTAACATCGACTATAAATCGGCGTCCGCCCAAGTGGCGAAATTGTCGGAACAATATGGTCTTCATGTCAATCCGAACTCGAAAATCCACGATATTTCCGTCGGGATGCAGCAGCGGGTGGAAATCATGAAAATTTTGTACCGGGGCGCGGATATTCTTATATTTGACGAGCCCACGGCGGTGCTTACGCCGCAGGAAATCGAAGAGCTGATGGCGATCATGCGTCGGCTCGTCGCCGAAGGAAAATCGATCATTCTGATTACCCATAAGCTGAAGGAAATTATGCAAATTTCCGACCGGGTAACGATTATCCGGCGCGGCAAAGTGATCGATACCGTCGAGACGAACAAAACGAATCCGAGCGAACTGGCCGAAAAGATGGTGGGCCGCGGGGTATCGTTCAAAATCGATAAAAATGAGCCGAAAATTGGGCAGCCTGTATTGCAGCTAAGTGAAATCAAGGCAAAGGACAAACACGGCATTCCGGTGCTGGACGGCTTGAATCTCGAAGTGCGGGCAGGGGAAATCGTCGGAATCGCCGGGGTTGACGGCAACGGTCAAACGGAACTGATCGAAGCGATTACGGGATTGCGCAAGATCGAATCCGGATCGGTCCGGCTGCTGGGGAAGGAACTCGCGAACCTGCCGACCCGCAAGATCATTGAAAGCGGCGTGTCGCATATTCCGGAAGACCGACATAAGCACGGCCTCGTTCTCGACTTTTCCATCAGTGAAAATATGGTGCTGGAAACGTATTATAAAGCGCCTTACAGCAAAGGTGTGATGCTTAACCAGCGTGCAATCGACGAGCGTGCCAAGATTTTGGTCGAGCAATTCGACGTGCGTACGCCAAGCATTGAGACCAAAGCCCGCTCCTTGTCCGGCGGCAATCAGCAAAAGGCAATTATTGCTCGGGAAATAGACAAAAATCCGGTCCTGCTGATCGCGGCCCAGCCGACGCGCGGGCTTGATGTCGGCGCGATCGAATTCGTGCACAAACAGCTGGTGGAGCAGCGCGATCAGGGGAAAGCGGTACTGCTTATTTCCTTCGAGCTGGATGAAATCATGAACGTATCCGACAGGATTGCCGTCATTTACGAGGGGAAAATCGTCGGCGAAGTGCTTCCGCAGGAAACGAACGATCAGGAACTCGGCCTGATGATGGCGGGCAGCCTGGAACGGGGAGGTCAGTCGATTGGATAAACTGCGCAAAATATTTACGATGGACAGCCTGATCGTCCCGCTGGTGGCGATTTTGCTCGGCCTGCTGGTCGGGGCGGTGGTGATGCTGATCGGCGGCTATAATCCGCTGGTGGCTTACGGCGCGTTGATTAAGCGGGTCGTCGGCAATCCGTACGATTTCGGCGAAACGATCCGGCAAATTACGCCGCTTATTTTCACCGGTCTGGCCGTTGCCTTTGCGTTCCGTTCGGGGATGTTCAACATCGGTGCGGACGGGCAGGTGCTCATCGGCATGACGACCGCCACGGCTGTCTCGTTGTCCTTGTCGGGTTTGCCGTCCGCCATCCTTGTGCCGCTCGCGGTCATCGCCGGCGGGATCGCCGGAGGTCTATGGGCCGCCATCGCCGGGTATCTTAAGGCCAAGCGGGGCATTAACGAGGTTATTACGACGATCATGCTCAACTGGACCGCCTTGTACTTATCCAATTACGTGATCCGGAACTTCTTTTTACTGAAAGGCCAAAACCGTTCCGAGGATATCGAAGCTTCGGCTTCGATGACGTTCCTGTTCGGGATGTTCAACAACGCCCGGATTCATTGGGGAACGGTGATCGCCCTTTTGGCGGCGGTATTTTTCTTTGTATACCTGTGGAAAACGAAACAAGGGTACGAAATGCGTTCGGTCGGCCTGAACCCGAACGCGGCCGAATACGCGGGGATGAACGTTGGCCGGAATGTGGTGAAAGCGATGTTCATCAGCGGCGTGTTTGCCGGCCTGGCCGGCACGTTTGAAGTGCTGGGCGTTTTTCACTATCAGTCGGTATACGCCGCATCGCCGGGGTACGGCTTCGACGGTATTGCCGTAGCGCTGCTTGGGATGAACCATCCTTTTGGCGTGGTGCTGGGGGCCATTCTTTACGGCGTGTTGACTTACGGCTCCGCCGGGATGAGCTTTGCCGCCAAAGTTCCGCCGGAGCTGATCAAGATTGTGCTCGGTTCGATCATATTCTTCATTGCCGCTCAGGGCATCGTACGCTTGGTACTGAAACCTTTCTTCCTGAAGCGAAAGAAAGAGAAGGTGTTGTGATATGGACGTACTAACGCTGCTTGGTCAACTGCTTAATTCAACCCTTGTATTTTCGACCGCGCTGATTTTCACGGCGCTGGGCGGCATTTTTTCGGAACGTTCCGGCGTGGTGAATATCGGTTTGGAAGGCTTGATGATCTTCGGCGCGTTTGCGGCGGGCGTAGGCACCTATTATGCCCAGGAGGCCGGAATGGGAGGACTGGCCCCGTGGATCGGGGTGCTGGCGGCTGTCGTTGTCGGGGCTTTGGGGGCGCTTATTCACGCGGTTGCCACCATCACGTTCAAGGCGGATCAGACGATCAGCGGGATCGTCATCAACTTTTTGGCAGCGGGCCTGACCGTTTACATCGTCAAGCTGCTGTTTGAAGGGGCGGCGGAAACGCCGCTGGTCGACGTCTTCCAGAAATACGCCGTTCCGGTGCTCCGGGATATCCCGATCATCGGTCCGGGCGTCTTCAACTCCTATCCGACGACGTATCTGGCGTTGATCCTCGTCGCGGTCGTTTATTTCGTGCTGTTCAAGACGCCGTTTGGCCTGCGTCTTCGCGCCGTGGGCGAACATCCGAGCGCGGCCGATACGCTGGGCGTCAAGGTAACCCGCATGCGTTACATCGGCGTGCTGCTCAGCGGCGCCTTGGCGGGCATCGGCGGGGCTACGATTACGCTGACGACAACAAGCACGTTTGCCCATAATACGATTTCCGGGCAAGGGTACATTGCGATCGCGGCGATGATTTTCGGCAAATGGAACCCGCTGGGCGCGTTCGGAGCGGCGATGTTTTTCGGCTTTTCCCAGGCGATCCGCAACTATGTGCAGCTGTTTGAATGGTCAAGAAACATACCGCAGGAGTTCATTTTCATGATCCCGTATGTTCTGACGATCATCGTGCTTGTCGGTGCGGTTGGCCGCTCCTCGGCTCCGTCCGCGCTGGGAACGCCTTACGATCCGGGTAAACGGTAAACAACCGTGAGAAGCACTACGGAAAGCTATATAAAAGAGATGCTGCGTTAACGCGCAAGCATCTTTTTTTGCCTAAATCCGTAGACACCGGCCTGTTTTTTTAGGGAGCAAGGCGATGGTGCAGGCACCGATGATTACAGGCGAATATGTTAGGTTTGAACACACAATAGCCGAATAAAACGGTTCACCCGAGCGGTTTGACGGCTATGAAATAACCTAACAGGAGGAGTTAAGATGGGCAGAACGGTGACGAAGAGAGACGCCGAAAAATTGCTGGGCAAAGACATTGTAGCTTATAAAAAGGACGGTAGTATTGTAACGGGCAAACTGGTGAAAATCAGCGGCAACCGCCTGTACGTCCGCCAGAAATCCGGTAAAAAAGTGCATACCAAAGCGATTGCTCCGCTCGTTTTGTTTGATCTGCTGGCTATCGGCACATCGCCCTTTGCTTTCGGCGGCTTTGGTCCCTTTGGATTTGGCGGCTTCGGCCCCTTTGGGTTTGGTGGCCCGTTCATTTGGTAAACCGGCCTAAATGTAGAAATTAAGTATTTTTTCCATTTCATAGCACTTTGTCGCCTCAATGAAACGCTTCCTACGGTACCCCATTTTGCGGTAAAAAAGGTGGGCTCGGGTGTTGTCCCGGTCCACCATCACTTTTGCGCGAATGCATTCGCGCGAAGCGGCAAAATGCTCCGCGTGCAGCATCAGCGTCTGGCCGTAACGCTTGCGCTGATAAGCGGGAGCAACCGCCATCATATCGATATACAGCAAATCGCCGTACACGAGAAAATGAATAAACGCCACCGGATCGGCTTCATAATAAGGCGAGGCTACCAGCGTAACGCCGCGCGAAAGCCGTTTCGGCAGTTCCTTTAGGATCGTTTCGATTTCGTGGGAAGGCAAACTCGAATGGGGGACGAGCTGCTTTTGAACGAGATCGAAAATGACGGGATCGTCCTGCTTTGGTCTTCTGTAGCGGATCATGCGATGATTCTCCTCCTTGCCGCGTATCCTGTATGGGCGCCGCCATTTATCTTATGAGAGCAGGGGGAGAGGTGTTCCGGTCAAAAGTTTTCATTCGATTGGGTATTGACTCTATGTGTAAAGTAATCATATAATGTTCCTAAACATTTTATGAACATACTGAATCGGCGATGATGAGGACGAAGGTTTAAGGGCTCTTTGCTCAGAGAGTGGATGGATTTGCTGAGACCACCACCAAAACCCCTTAAATGCGAGCTCACCTCGGAGCTGTTTTCCTGAAAAGCTGCAAGCCATTCCGCGGTGACGCTTGCGAACAAGGCCTATTAGGGAAAATCGTCAGGTCCGCGTTAGGGACTTCGGGTAAGGGTAACAAGCACCGTACTCGATAAGGCTTGGCACCGTGAGGTGCCGGGTGAAAATGGGTGGTACCACGAAAGGATGCAAACCTTTCGTCCCTCGGAACAGGAGACTGCTTCCGGCGGACGGAAGGTTTTTTTATTTGCAATGTAATTCAATAAGAGTTCAAAAAGTCGGCTTTTTGAACAACCCTTGAAAAGGAGGATGACTGATGAGCGCGCAAACTCCAGAAGTGCGGTCTACAGAACAATTACGTGAGAAATGGATGAAACCGGAAGTCATTACGGGCTCGGAAATACTGCTTCGCAGTTTGCTTTTGGAAGGTGTCGAGTGCGTCTTCGGTTATCCGGGCGGCGCGGTGCTGTATATTTACGACGCGATGTACGGTTTTACCGACTTCCATCACCTGCTGACCAGACATGAGCAGGGCGCCATTCATGCGGCGGACGGTTACGCCCGGGCCACCGGCAAAGTCGGCGTGTGCATCGCCACCTCCGGTCCGGGGGCGACCAACCTGGTTACAGGCATCGCCACCGCATTTATGGATTCCGTACCGCTGGTTGTCATTACCGGCAACGTCGCGACCAGCCTGATCGGCACCGACGCTTTCCAGGAAGCGGACATTACCGGCATTACGATGCCGATTACGAAACATAGCTATCTCGTAAGAAACGTGGAGGATCTGCCGCGCATTATCCACGAGGCGTTCCATTTAGCCAACACGGGACGTAAAGGGCCGGTGCTGATCGATATTCCGAAGGACGTGTCGGCGGCCAAGACGCTGTTCGAACCGGTACAAACGGTCAATCTGCGCGGCTACAATCCGACGGTTGTACCGAACCGGCTGCAGCTCGACAAACTGGCGGCGGCGATCAAAGAAGCGGAGCGTCCGGTGATCATCGCCGGCGGCGGGGTCGTCTACTCCGGCGGCCATGAGCAGCTGTTCGAATTCGTGAACAAGACGCAAATTCCGATTACGACGACGCTGCTCGGCTTGGGAGCTTTCCCGAGCGGGCACGAGCTGTGGATGGGCATGCCGGGAATGCACGGCACCTACACGGCAAACCAATCGATCCAGCAGGCGGATTTGCTGATCAATATCGGGGCCCGGTTCGATGACCGGGTGACGGGCAAGCTGGACGGTTTTGCGCCTCGCGCGAAAATCGTGCACATCGATATCGATCCGGCCGAAATCGGCAAAAACGTGCATGCCGACATTCCGATCGTCGGCGATGTGAAGACGGTGTTGGAAATGCTCAACCCGCTCGTATCCCGGGCGGACAAGGCGGATGCCTGGAGAGAGCAGATCCGGCAGTCGAAGATCGATAAACCGCTGAAGTACAAAGACTCGGACACCGAGTTGAAGCCGCAGTGGGTTATCGAAATGCTGAACGAAACCACCGGCGGCGAAGCGATCGTCACCACGGACGTCGGACAGCATCAAATGTGGGCGGCGCAATTTTACAAATTCAATCAGCCGCGGTCCTGGATCACTTCGGGCGGCCTCGGAACGATGGGCTTCGGGTTCCCTTCGGCGATCGGCGCGCAGATGGCGTTCCCGGACCGGCTGGTCATCTCGATCAACGGCGACGGCGGCATGCAAATGTGCTCCCAGGAGCTGGCCATTTGCGCCATCAACAACATTCCGGTGAAGATCGTCGTCATCAACAACCAGGTGCTCGGGATGGTTCGCCAATGGCAGGAGCTGATTTACGACAACCGTTATAGCCATATCAACCTCGAGGGCAGCCCGGATTTCGTGAAGCTCGCCGAAGCGTACGGTGTCAAAGGTTTGCGGGCCGCAAGCAAGGAAGAGGCCAAACGGGTATGGCAGGAAGCACTCGATACGCCGGGACCGGTGTTGGTGGAATTCATGGTCCGCAAAGAGGAGAACGTGTATCCGATGGTTCCGCAAGGTTCTACCATCGATCAAATGCTGATGGGGGACGGTGAACAAGAATGATGAAGCACGCCATTTCCGTATTGGTAAACGATCAACCGGGTGTTCTTCAGCGCGTGTCCGGCCTGTTCGGCCGGCGCGGCTTCAATATCGAGAGCATCACGGTAGGCCAGTCCGAGGAGGAAGGCTTGTCCCGGATGGTTATTGTGACCCAAGGGGACGACAAGACGCTGGAGCAAATCGAAAAACAGCTTTATAAATTAATCGATGTCATCAAAGTTGTCAATTTGAGCTCCAGACCGATGGTTTCCCGGGAGCTGGCTTTGATCAAGGTCAAAGCCGAGCCGGCCGAACGTCCCGAAATCATGGGCGTCGTCGAGACGTTTCGTGCGGCGGTCGTCGATATCGGTTCGTCCAGCTTGATGGTGCAGGTAGTGGGCGATACCGAAAAAATCGACGCGATGATCGAACTGCTCCGGCCTTACGGCATCCGGGAGCTGAGCCGCACCGGCGTGACCGCGATGATTCGCGGCAACGCCTAAAACGAAAGCCTTAAGTCCAAGTAAACAATCAGGTTTAACTAAGCCGTTTACGGCTTCGGCTTCCGCCGGAGAGCGGGGGTTTGAGCGGATGGACAGCAGCGCTTTACCTCGTTATGGCGTCGGTCCGTTGAAACGCCCGCTCATCAGGCGGAGGGTTAAATATCAAGGGAAGCCAAACGGCTATCCCGCAAATTTTAGGAGGGCAAATTAAAATGGCAGTTACTTTGTACTATGAACAAGATGCAGATCTCGGCGTTTTGAAAGGAAAAACAATCGCAATTATCGGTTACGGCAGCCAAGGCCATGCCCATGCGCAAAACCTGCGCGAAAGCGGAGTGAACGTTATCGTTGGTCTTCGCGAAGGCAAATCCTTCGATAAAGCCAAAGAGGACGGGTTTGAAGTATTGTCCGTCGCCGAAGCGACGAAACGCGCCGATGTGGTGCAAATCCTGATGCCGGACGAAACGCAGGCTGCGGTTTACAACAGTGAAATTGCGCCAAACCTGAAAAAAGGCGCGGCCCTGATGTTCGCTCACGGTTTTAACGTACATTTCGGCCAAATCGTGCCTTCCAAAGACAACGACGTGCTGCTCGTTGCTCCGAAGTCTCCGGGCCACATGGTTCGCCGTACTTATGTGGAAGGCTTCGGCGTTCCCGGCCTGATCGCGATCCATCAGGATGCTACGGGCAAAGCTAAAGAAATCGGTTTGGCTTATGCGAAGGGCATCGGCTGTACGCGTGCAGGGGTCATTGAAACTTCGTTCCGCGAAGAGACGGAAACCGACTTGTTCGGCGAACAAGCTGTGCTTTGCGGCGGCGTATCCGCGCTGATCAAAGCCGGCTTCGAAACGCTGGTGGAAGCGGGTTATGCTCCGGAAATGGCATACTTCGAATGCTTGCACGAAATGAAGCTGATCGTCGACCTGATCTATGAAGGCGGTCTGGCTACGATGCGCGATTCCATCTCCAACACGGCGGAATACGGCGATTATGTAACAGGCCCGCGCATCGTGACGGAAGAAACGAAAAAAGCGATGAAAGAAGTGCTTGCCGATATTCAACAAGGCAAATTCGCCCGCGACTTCATTTTGGAAAACCAATCGAACCGTGCTTTCCTGACGGCTACCCGCCGCAACGAAGCCAGCCATCCGATCGAAGTGGTCGGCGGCGAGCTGCGCGGATTGATGCACTGGATCAAAAAGTAATAAAAATAAACGAAAAAAACGGAGCGGAAGATGCTCCGTTTTTTCGCTTTTCGCTTTTCGTTTTTCATGGAAAGAAGGACAGCCCGCTGGGATCAACTGCAAAAGTGCATTCTATTTTCCGTAAATCACCATCTTAGAGCGATTGAAATGCAAAAGATTCAACTTCCCGAATGTACCTCGACAGACGTTTTTTTAACTGCTGTATCCGCCCCCGCAGCTGCTGCAGGAAGATCCGCCGCTGCAGGAGGAGCCGGCGGGTTAACCCCATGGCGGGGGGCCGTAAAAACTCATTGTAATGCTTTCTCGGCCACAGTTTATCCTTCACGTTACGGATGGCGCTTCGGGCCTCCGGAACATGCCCGCTTTGCGCATTGGTCCGAGCTTTCTTAGAGACACTAACGAGGATAACGGTAGAGGATAAAACAATCGCCATAATCCATAGGAAAACGGAAATAGCTTATAGCTAATGCCTATTGCCTTAATAGATTCTATATCTTTGTTTATCCTAACCGGCTATGATACAACTGAAGAAGAGTATGTTCACGAAAGGGAGCTGGAAGCAATGGCGGAAGTAAAAAAAATCGCGGTTATCGCGGGAGACGGCATCGGACCGGAAGTGGTGGCCGAAGCGGAAAAGGTGCTGAAACGGACGGAGGAGTTGTTCGGATACCGTTTTGAAACGGAGCATGCCCTGTTTGGGGGCATTGCGATCGACGAGAAAGGAACGCCGCTTCCGGAAGAGACGCTGGAAGTGTGCAAAAACGCCGACGCTGTGCTGCTCGGTGCGGTCGGCGGCCCGAAATGGGACAACAATCCGAAGGAGCTGCGTCCCGAAACCGGCCTGCTCGGCATCCGCAAAGCGTTGGGCTTGTTCTCGAATTTGCGCCCGGCGGTCGTTTTCGACTGCCTGAAGGACGCGTCCACCTTGAAGCCGGAGGTGCTTGAGGGCACCGACCTGATCGTCGTGCGGGAGCTGACGGGCGGCATTTACTTCGGCGAAAAATTCCGCCGGGATACGGATCAAGGCCAGGAAGCCGTGGATACCTGCGCGTACAACGTCAGCGAGGTGGAGCGGATCGTCCGCCAAGCGTTTGAAATCGCGCAAAAGCGGCGCAAGAAGCTTGCTTCCGTCGATAAGGCGAACGTGCTGGAGACGTCGCGTTTATGGCGCGAAGTCGTAAACCGGATCGCGCCGGAGTATCCGGACGTAGAGCTTGAGCATGTGCTCGTGGATAACTGCGCGATGCAGCTGCTGCGCCGTCCGGCCAGCTTTGACGTCATCGTCACGGAAAACATGTTCGGCGACATTCTCAGCGATGAAGCGGCGATGCTGACCGGCTCGATCGGCATGCTGTCATCGGCTTCCCTCGGCGAAGGAAGCTTTGGCCTTTACGAGCCGGTGCACGGTTCGGCGCCCGATATCGCCGGCCAAAACCTGGCCAACCCGATCGCCACGATTCTGTCGGTGGCGCTGATGTTCCGCATGACGTTTGGTTACGCCGACGCGGCGGACGCGATCGAAAACGCCGTGGCGGAAGTGTTGGACGCCGGCCACCGGACCGGCGACATCGCGGTTGACAAAAGCAAGGCGATCGGCACGAAAGCGATGGGCGACCTGATCGTCGCGGCGATGAAAAAGTAAGCAAAAAAGGGCTCAACCTAATAATCAGCGCTTGACAGGGAGGGCCGGTAACCGATCGTGGCAAGAGATATCGGCAGATCAACATCCGCTGTCCGGACGCTTTGCATGATTATCCCGTTTGATCCGGAAGCAGATAGGAAGTTAAATTCAGGAGAAGAAAATAGGTTTGGGAGAAGCAGACCTGTTCGTGAGCATTAGTTCGAGATCGTTAGTTCGAGATCGTTAGACAGGTTTGTGAGAATGAGGTTTAGGAGAAGTGAAGCGGACCTGACGGGAGGAACGGGGCAAGACACCGGGAAAAATGAAAGGACTGTGAATAGCCCCCATCCTCTCCCTCCTGAACAAAAGGAATAATCGTGCAAAGCAGTATGCAGGGATACCAAGACACGAACGCTATAGACAGCCACCTCAGAGTCAAAGTCATAATTTATTTTTTCAAGCACTGATCTCGGTTTTGAGTCTAAAAAAAGTTCAAAAAAAATCCTTATTTATAATAATTATAAAAAAGTAACTGTTATAATATTGACTTTGAAATATGCCTTTGATACCATGAGAACTGTAAGTTTGAAAAAGGTTGAAACTTACCAACAAAGGGATTAGAAACACTCATGTGTTTCTTACATATTTTCAAAGGAGGAGTTTTAAAAATGGCAGAACGTTTGGTTGGAAGACCCGCTCCGGATTTTGACATGGCGATCGTAACGGGAGACGGAAAGGAATTTGGACGCAAGAAGCTGGCCGACTACCGCGGCAAATGGCTGGTATTTTTCTTCTATCCGCTTGATTTCACGTTTGTGTGCCCGACGGAAATTACGGCGCTGAGCGACGCTTACGCTCAATTCCGCGACCTCGATTGCGAAATTCTCGGCGTGAGCACGGACTCCGAGCACAGCCACAAAGCGTGGATCAACACGCCTAAGGATAGCAACGGCCTCGGCCAGTTGAACTTCCCGCTCGCTTCCGATATCACGAAGAAAGTTGCCCGCGATTACGGCGTGCTGATCGAAGAAGAAGGCGTAGCCCTCCGCGGATTGTTCATCATCGATCCGGAAGGCGAATTGAAATATCAAGTCGTTAACCATAACGACATCGGCCGCAGCGTAGACGAAACGCTTCGCGTGCTGCAAGCCCTGCAATCCGGCGGCCTTTGCGCCATGAACTGGAAACCGGGTGATAAAAACCTGAACGCTTAATTTCGGGTGAATAGCGATGAACCCCCTGTTTGGCCACTGCCAATCAGGGGGTTTTTTGCCCATCAAAAGCGCCTTATGCCAAGCTTGGTCCGCCGGCGCTTACCTGCCTGAGGATCGGACCATAGTCCCGTTTTGTAACAAAATGGGTGAATTTTCAAATGAGGCGCAGGAATTTCAATCCTGCTTCACGAATAAATTATATGAAAATCCTGCAATGCGATTAGCCTGGGATCCATGGATGTACCGAACACGCGAAAGGGTGAAGGGGAATGAGTTTTTGCTGCGGAGCAAGCATGCTGGGAACAAAGGGGACTTTAAAGCATTATCGTACGCAGGTTCATAATGTTCCCCTGTTATTTTGCCCGGTATGCCATCGGGTTGAGGTTCATTATAAGGTGGAGAACGAATACGAAATATTGGCGGAATACGCCCACGGCGACGGGGTTTCGGAAATCGATTTTCAGGATTTCGTCATGGAGGACGATGAATCGATTTTCGGAAATTGCGTCAACCGTGAGGATGAGGACCCGCTCTTGATCGTTCAAAGCCAAATCGATATTTCGCTTGATCTCCTGTCCGTTGCGAAGCAAATCGGCGATGATAAATGGGAGGAAGAACTGAAGAAAAGATTGGCCGTTATGAGCAGGCGCAGAGCCCGGCTTCAACACAAATAACGGCTGAATACAGGCCATAAACAGCCTCCCGGCAGGGAGGCCGTTTTATTTTTAGGACTATGGTCGTCCATTTGCGGTGATTCCATGTTTTTCGACAGTATCTCTGATTGACGGTATTTGGAAGACTTTACTATGATTGAAATAGGCAGTTTCGGACTGATTTTCGGACAGGCTTTTAGTTCATGAAATATTACCGTCGTCGAAACGGATCGGAGCGGCTAATGGAATGAAAAAAAGCGTTACGCGCGAGCCGATTTCGGGTAAGTTCTTCTCAGGTAGTGATCGTATGTTGTCAGTAAGGCAAGTACATCATTTATGGGAAAAGGGGGAACCAACTTGTTGAGTGAATTCCAGGAGACGCTGCTCCAATCCGTCAAAGCATTCCAATCAACCCAACTCGTCAAAAACAAATACGAAAACGTGCTCCAGCACCTAGACAGCGGAATTATGCTGTTTGACTGCGAAGGAATATTAACCTTCATCAATGTTCAAATGGCCAGGCTGCTCGAGATGCCGCGCCAATCACTCATCGGTTGCAATTTGCTGCAAATGCTGCGCCACCCGCACCTGAACCGATTCAAGAAGCGGAAGATTCTGCGGATTTATCGGGAAACCATTTTTCACCGGAAAAAATACCACGAGTTTATCGATGAGTACGGAAGGCATTGGCTCATTACGGTTACATACGGAGATCAGATGGACGGGGACTTTTTGCTAAGCGTCAAAGATGTGTCGGATTTCAAACGGATCGAGCAAACGGCGTACCAAAACGACAAGCTGGCGATGCTCGGGAAAATATCGGCGGCGATCGCCCATGAAATCCGCAACCCATTAACCGCGATCCGCGGGTTCATTCAATTGCTCCGCCCGCATTTGGTGGAGCTGGGCAAGGATGAGTACGCCCGGATAATTTTAACCGAGATCGACAGGGCCAACGACATCATTCATGAATTTTTGAATTCGTCCAAGCCTTCCGCCCCGCAGAAATCGACCGTCAGCGTGTCATCGCTGCTGAAAGAGGTTGTCCTGCTGACGGAAAGCGAGGCGGTGATGAAAGGCTGCCAGATGATGCTGCACGCTCCGGAGGAGGAGCTTCTCGTATCGATCGATGTGAAGCAGATCAAGCAGGTCCTGCTCAACATCATCAAAAACGCGATGGACGCCATCGCCGAGGTGGAGGGGGATCATAAGGGAGTCATCGATATCCGGGCGGAGATGGAGGGCAAGGCGGTCAACATTTCCATCCAGGACAACGGAAACGGCATGGACAAAAGCATGCTGGGCCGTCTGTTCGATCCTTTTTTTACGACAAAAGAGAAAGGCACCGGTTTGGGGCTGTCCGTAAGCTATCGGATTATCCGCAACCATCGGGGGAATATTTCCGTGGACAGCCTCAAAGGCGCGGGAACGATTTTCGTCATCAAACTGCCGCTCGTATCTTAAAAACGATGCTGCACTTACTCGCGTTTGGGCTTGGCCGGCGAACAGGAAGAGGCGGGGGGCGCCTGACGTCCGCTGCACGCCGCAGAACAGGTTTTCTGCTGCGAGCACGACGCGCAGGCGCCTTTCTTGCTTTTTTTGAAGCCGCGGTACAGCGAGTATCCGGCGAAGGCGAAGACGGCGGTTACGATCACAATATCGAACAGCATAGTTTTTCTCCTTTCCGTTCTTTGGCTTGGGTTGGGAGCTGACTTAGGCAAGTCCCAACCATATTCCGCCCCGGTAGATGATCAGCGAAACGACATAGGCGAGAGACAGCGAGTATCCGATCGTAAACAGCGTCCATTTCCATGAGGCGGTCTCTTTGCGGAGCACGCCGACCGTAGCCATGCAAGGCGTATAGAGCAGGACGAAGGCCATGAAGCTGTAGGCTTGCAGCGGCGTAAAGAAACGGGCGATTTGCCCCTGCAGACCGGCCAGATCGGGAACGTGGTAAATAATGTTCATCGTTGAAACGACGACCTCTTTGGCCATAAAACCGGTAATCAGCGCCGCTCCGGACTGCCAGGTACCGAACCCGACCGGGGCCAGCACAGAGGCAAACAGGCCGCCGATCAGGGCCAGAAAGCTGTCGTCCATATTTTCGGCGATACCGCCCGGTCCGAGGTAAGTAAGCAGCCAGATCAGCACCGAACCGCCCAGGATGAACGTACCGGCCTTCCGCAGAAAACCTTTGCCCTTTTCCCAAGTGCTGCGGAGTAAAGTTATGCTTTGCGGCATACGGTAGGGCGGCAGCTCGACCATAAAAAAGGAGTGCTCCTTTTTAAACAGGGTAGCGGAGAACAGTTTGGCCATTACCAGCGCAAGAACGATGCCCAGCACGTACAGCGACAGCACGACCAAGGCCTGATACTTGGCGAACAGGATGCCTGCAAACAAGGCGTAAACCGGGAGCCGGGCCGAGCACGACATCAGGGGGATGAGCAGCATCGTAAGCAAGCGTTCCTTGGGCTGTTCGATATTCCGCGAAGCCATGACCGCCGGCACATTGCAGCCGAACCCGAGAATAAACGGGATCAGCGCCTTGCCGTTCAGTCCGACGAGCTCCATCAATTTGTCCATCATCACGGTGATCCGCGCCATGTAGCCGGAGTCTTCGATAAACGAGATGATCAGAAACATGATGAAAATTTGCGGAACAAACACCAGCACGCCGCCGACCCCGCCGATAATCCCGTCCAGAATCAGCGCCTGCGTGAAACCGGAAGCTCCCGCCGCCGCCAGCAGCCATGCCGCGCCTTGGGTTACGGGGCCGGTGATCAGAGCGTCGAGCCAATCGGATAACGGATTGCCGATCCAGTCAAACGTCAGCTGAAAGGTCAGAAACATAAAGGCGATGAACAGCGGAATTCCCCAAATAGGATGGGTGACGATTCGATCGATTTTTTCCGTGAAATCGTTTGGCTTTTCGCCGGTCGTGTCGATGACTTCGCGGCATATTTTGCCGATTGCCTGCATGCGGATCGCGCGGATATGATCCTCTGCGCCGGCGGCGACGCCTGCCGCGGCAAGCCGGTTTTCCGCCGCTGTCCGTAAGGCGGCCAGTTTACTCAGATCGGTTTGCGGAGGCAGCACCGAACTTACGGCGGGATTGCCCTCCAGATATTGCAGAGCGATCCAGCGCAGGGAAGGATGAGGGTCCGTCAGCGAGCCGTTTAATTCACGGGTAATGTCCTGAATGGCCTCTTCAAGGATGTCTCCGTAATAAATCTTAAACGCCGGCGCGGCTGCGGACGAGGCCAACAGCTTGCCCATCGCCGCAAGCATTTCCTTGCTGCCCTTGCCTGTGCGGGCAACAAGCGGCATAACCGGGGCGTCCAGCAAGCCGGCCAGCCGCTCTATGTTGACGTCGATTCCGTTTGCTTTGGCGACGTCCATCATATTAAGCCCGATGATGACGGGCTGGCCGTATTCCAGCAGCTGCAGCGTCAGATAGAGGTTGCGTTCCAAATTGGACGCATCGACGATATTGACGAGCAGCGAGGGGCGTTCCGCGGCGAGAAATTCGGCGGCCACCCCTTCGTCGCGCGACAGGGGGCGCAGCGTATAGATGCCCGGCAGATCGGTCAACTGCCCGGACTTGTTGCGGAGCTGTCCGACTTTTTTCTCCACGGTCACGCCGGACCAGTTGCCCACGTATTCGTATGATTTCGTCAGGCTGTTGAACAGCGAGGTTTTTCCGGTGTTGGGGTTGCCGATCAACGCTGCGACGCTCATGACACCATAACCTCGATATTAGCGGCTTCCTTTTGCCGGATGCCGAGCAATTGCCCGCCGCATTCCAAAGTCACCGGACCGCCCAGCAGGCAGTACCGTTTAACCGTTATACGCGATCCCTCCCGGATCCCGAGATCGGCCAGCCTGCGCTTCAAGATCGGGTCCATTTGGCCGAAATCCGCAACCCGGGCCGACGCGCCCGGCTTTAATCTGAGCAAACAAAAGCGGCAAGTTTCCATTACGAATCACTCCTCGTCAATTAGGAAGATAATAATGTATGTCTATTGGATGCCTGCGATAGATGGAATGGATGTTTTCATTGAGAATCAATCTCAATTAGATTCAAAAGTAATATATCACGCTAGTTCGTACCATACTGTGACTAACCTCATATCAATTATTAATTGCTTCTTTACTTTTTGATTTCGCTTCAAGTAAGATGGGTATTAATACTATCGATGGAGAGGAACATGCTGGTATGAAGGGTAACCCGTGCAAAATCGTGGATTGTACAATACGTGACGGAGGTTTGGTCAACAACTGGGACTTCAGCGTTGAATTTGTCCAAAAATTGTACGCCGGCCTGAACGAGGCGGGGATCGATTATATGGAGATCGGCTATAAAAATTCGCCCAAGCTGCTTAAAGGCGCCGATCAGGCGGGACCGTGGCGCTTTCTTGACGATGATTTTCTCCGGAAAGTCATTCCCGAAAAAGGCCGTACGAAGCTGTCGGCTCTGGTCGACATCGGACGCGTCGATGAAAACGACATCCTGCCGCGCAGCGAAAGCCTGCTCGATCTGATTCGCGTCGCCTGCTACATCAAAGATGTAGACAAGGCGCTTCAATTGGTGCAGCTGTTCCATGACCGCGGCTACGAAACGACCTTGAACATTATGGCATTGTCCAACGTTATGGAAAATGAGCTGCTGGAAGCTTTCGAAATGATCCGGGAGAGCGTCGTGGACGTCGTTTATATCGTCGATTCCTACGGCAGCCTGGATTATAAGGATATGGAGTATCTGGTCAACAAGTTCAAAACGCATCTGCCGAACAAACGGCTTGGGGTGCATACCCACAACAATATGCAGCTGGCGTTTTCCAATACGCTCATAGCCGCCGAAAAAGGCGTCGAGCTGCTCGATGCGTCGGTGTACGGAATGGGGCGCGCCGCGGGCAACTGCCCGACCGAACTGCTCGTCACGCATCTGAAAAATACGAACTACCGTCTGCGTCCGGTGCTCGAAGTGCTGGAAGAGCTGCTTATCCCTTTGCGCGAAAAAGAGGAATGGGGTTATTTGATCCCTTACATGATCACCGGGACGCTGGACGAGCATCCCCGCTCGGCGATGGCGCTGCGCGCTTCGGACGACAAGGACGGCGTTGTGGATTTCTACGATAAATTAACGACGCCGGAAATCAGCTTTGACAAGAAGAAGAAGTAATGCTGCGAAAAGTTCGGCCGCTTTGGCCGGGCTTTTCTTTTGCTCCGACATTTTTGGAACAAAAGGAAGGAAAAACACGGAAAATGTTGAATTATTAATTTTTAGGACCATAGACAGATACTTACCTCCGGAGGTTGAGGGCATTGAGAATCAGGGCAGAAGCAAAATCGACAATCGTCCCAGGGGTAGTCGGGCTGGCAGCGATGATCGGTGTCGTCTGGTTGTCGGCAACAGCCGTCTTGCCGGGCGGAACCGGCAAAACGATGCAAGCGCTGCATTTGCTTGCGGGCTTGATGTGCCTGGCCGTGTCTTATTCCATCTTTGCGCAGGGATGGATCATGTTTACCGACAAGTTGTCCAGGCAGCGGCTGTATTCCGCCGCATTGTTTTCGGTGGTAGGTATCCTTGACATGTTATATTCCGCCGCTTACGGAGGCATTCCGCTTTTGGGCTTCGAGCCCGGACCGGGGCTGGCGGATTGGTTTTTAACGTTGTCCCATACGGTGGGAGCGCTTGGCATGCTGGCTGTTTTCGCTTCCTCCGAGAAGCAGGTGTCCGACGTTCATAAAATTACGCTGTTTTCCGTGACGGCGCTGATCGCCGCCGCCGGCCTGGCATGGATGAACCGGCACGAAGCCAAGCTCGCTTCCGGTTTGGCGGCGGGCTTTCTGAACTCGCCGGCGGGCAGGTTTACGCTCATATTCGGCGTTTCCATGCTGTATATTGTAGCGATCGCCGCGATTATGCACAGCCACCGGGCGGAACAGCCGCCGGCCATCATGACGGTAACGCGGGCCTTGCTGTTTATGGTTATGGGCCATGTGATGCTGACGTTTCCTTTCAAAGACCCCCAAGGCTCCATACAAGCGGCGGGCCAGTGGTATATGTGCTTATCCTATTATTTTGTGCTGAAAGGCGTTTACCGGCTGACGATCGAAGAGCCGATCCGCGGCCGGCGCCAGGCCGAAGCGCGGATGAAGCATATGGCTTATCATGACGATTTGACGGGCCTGCCGAATCTAAGGCTAATGAAGGAGCAGCTCGGCCAATGGTTGAGCGTTTCGGGGGCGTATACCGGGGTTGCCGTCATCAATATCGACCGTTTCAAAGCGATTAACGATTCGCTGGGGTACAGCGCGGGGGACAAGCTGCTCACCGAGTTCGGAGCCAGGCTGAAAGCGCTGTGTCGTGCCGAAGAGCAGGTGTACCGCATGGGGGAGGACGAGTTCGCCTTGATTTTGCCTAGGACGGACGGCGCCGAGATTGCCGAAGAGCGGGCCGAGCAGCTGCTCGGTGCGGTAAACCCAGCGGTGCTGATCGACGATACGGAATACCATATCTCGCTCAGCATGGGCCTGTCGGTGTTCCCGGTTGACGGCGAGTCGGTCGATCAAATGATTCAATACGCGGATATGGCGGTTCATCACGCCAAGGAGCACGGGGTTCATTTTATGCGGTATACTCCGGCGATGAAGATGTATACCCAGTCCCGGGTGGAGCTGGAGAACGATATGCGAAAAGCGCTGGACCGCGAGGAGTTTTTTCTGGAGTTTCAGCCGCAAATGAGTCTGGACACCGGAAAAATGGTGGGGATGGAGGCGCTCGTCCGCTGGAACCACCCGAAACGCGGGCTGCTGCCGCCCGGCGAGTTTATCCCGCTGGCCGAGGAGAGCGGCCTGATCGTTCCGTTGGGGGAATGGGTGCTCAAAACGGCCTGCCAGTACAATAAGCAGTGGCAGCTTGCGGGATATGAACCGGTAAACGTATCGGTCAATTTGTCGATGCGTCAATTCCGCCAATACAATCTGGCGGAGCGGATCGGCGCGATTTTGCGCGAGGTCGATCTGGACCCCCGTTACCTGGAGCTGGAAGTGACCGAAAGCATGACCTACGATATCGATACGGCTTTGGACCAGCTCCATCGTTTGAAGAGCTTGGGCATCCAGATCAGCATCGACGATTTCGGCACCGGCTATAGTTCGCTGTACTATTTGAAAAGCTTGCCGATCGACCGGTTGAAGATCGACCGCGCTTTCGTCAAAGAGGTTATGTACGACGGCAACGACGCGGCGATCGTCTCGACGATCACGACGATGGCGCATCATCTGAAGCTCAAGGTGACGGCCGAAGGCGTTGAGAACGAGGAGCAGTTGCAGTTTCTGAGGCTGCAAAAATGCCATGAAGGCCAGGGGTATTTGTTCAGCAGACCGGTATCCGCCGGCGTGCTGGAGCATGAATTCCTCAGCCGGCTCGCTGGCTAGGGGATTTTCCTTCTCCCGCTATTTCCTAAAGGAAATAATATCCTCTTGCACCGGGCCCGCAAAAATGGTATATTATATTTTGTCTTCGCGTTTCGGACTGATCGCGAAGCTTCCGGGACGTAGCTCAGCTTGGTAGAGCACCTGGTTTGGGACCAGGGGGTCGCATGTTCGAATCGTGTCGTCCCGACCATATTATACCTTTGCGGGTAATGTGCGGGTGTAGTTCAATGGTAGAACTCCAGCCTTCCAAGCTGGTAGCGTGGGTTCGATTCCCATCACCCGCTTACTGTGAAATTTCTGTAAAAACCCTTGCGGCGCAGGGGTTTTTTCTTTTGTCTTTAACGCTGCCAATACGGGCTGCGTTCTGCTCTAGGGGGCAGTTTAAGGGACAAATTCAGGCTGTAGCCGGCGCTGATAACCATTAGTTTTTTTATTGACGGAACCTGAATGAAGTTTGCTCGTGTATATTAAAATTAATTTATTAAATTTTTAATATATGTGATTTAAATCACATATATTGTGAAAAAAATCACTTATAATAAAGACATCAAAGATGATCATCCTTAAAAAACAAAACAAACCAACTTAAGGAGTGGTAAATATGTTTAACAACTTCCTGAGAACCAATAAAATCGCCATGTGGCTGCTGACCGTCATCCGGGTTTACCTCGGGTACCAATGGATTGAAGCCGGGTATCACAAAATTACCGGCGGCTTCGACGCCGCGGGCTTCCTCACCGGCGCGATCGCGAACAGCACGGGCGATCA
Organism: Paenibacillus macerans; assembly: GCF_900454495.1. Lineage (NCBI taxonomy): Bacteria > Bacillati > Bacillota > Bacilli > Caryophanales > Paenibacillaceae > Paenibacillus > Paenibacillus macerans. The sequence goes on along the minus strand of NZ_UGSI01000001.1, from coordinate 3,183,387 downwards.
TCCCGCTGTCCAAGGCTGGTGGGCCAATTTCCTGGAACATTTCGCCCTGCCTAACGTAGGCCTCTTCAACGTCCTTGTTCCTTACGGCGAGTTCCTGGTCGGCCTGGGGCTGATCCTCGGCACCTTCACCACCTTCGCCGCCCTGATGGGCCTGGTAATGAACGCGGCGTTCCTCTTCAGCGGAACGGTAAGCACGAACGCGCAAATGCTGCTGCTTGAAGTGCTGGTCGTCGTCGCCGCCGCCAATGCCGGCAAAATCGGCCTTGACTATTACGTGCTCCCTTACCTGCGCAAATTGTTCGGCAAAAAGGGGGACACAGGAACGAAGCTGGGAGCGCCGCAGCCACCGGTGAATGTGAAGCATACGGCGTAAAGCGGCCGACTGGACTGGTAAGAATCTGAGATCGGAAGCCACTTTCCAAGACTCTTCCTTTGTGAAGGGTCTTTTTTTCTGCGTTTTGCGGAGTGTTGGGGAATGACGGCAAATGTGGGGCTCAATCTAGTGATCGGCGCTTGACAGCCAACCAAATGGAACGCCCAACCGTCAGCGTTTAAAATATCGGCACATTATGTACTTATTATCCGAAACCTAGCATGTTCATCCCCATTAGCGGCATTTTATGTACTTATTTTCCTAGAATGTTCGCAGAAGAGAGTCATTTCCTTGCGAAAGAGGAAAATAGAGGCGTGAATTGTCTCTATTTTCCTCAAATTGCCTGATATCGCGGGATTAACGACAATTTTAGCCTTTAAGGTTATTTTAGTCCGATAGCCCGCCCGCATATTCTGAATCGTTTTGTCCGAACACGGTCTTTCGCTTTGTGACACGGTCTTTCGCTCTAATGACAGGGTCGTTCGCTTTAAATACATGGTATTGTCGTCTTGCTGCCGGTATACTCAAAGCAGGAACTTGTAGCAGGGGGGAAACTGCGTGCAAATAAGTCGGTTGTTTGGGATCGTCTATTTGTTGATGGAACGCAAAACCGTGACGGCGGCCGAACTTGCCGAACGTTTTGAGGTGTCGGCGCGGACAATTTACCGGGATATCGATACGCTTAGCGCTGCGGGTATCCCGGTGTTTTGCAGCAAAGGCAAGGGCGGGGGCATCGGTTTGCTGCCGGATTTTGTGCTCAATAAATCACTGTTATCGGAAACGGAGCAAAACGAAATTTTGTTTGGACTGCAAAGTCTTGCGGCCACGAACGCCGAGCAAACCGGGGAGGTGCTGGCCAAATTAAGCCGCCTGTTCCGGCGGGAAGAAGTGAACTGGATCGACGTGGATTTTTCCCATTGGGAAAGCGGGGAAGCGGAACGGCGGAAGTTCGGCATACTGAAGACGGCGATTCTGGAGCGGCGGAGGATTTCTTTTACCTATTACAATTCGAACGGGGAACAAACGCAAAGGCAGGCCGACCCGCTGAAGCTGCATTTCAAAAACAAGTCCTGGTATTTGCAGGGATATTGCTTGCAAAAGCAGACGTTCCGCACATTTAAGATCAGCCGGATGGAAGCCGTCGCGTATACCGGCGAGCATTTTGAGCGGAGAGAGGGCGAAGTTCCCGAACTTGTGTCGTCCTCACGGGAATTGGCGCCGCTTGTTCGGCTGGAGCTGTGGTTTTCGCCGCGTTTGGCCTTCCGCATCCATGATGAATTTGACCGGACTTCCGTACATAAAAACGAGGACGGCAGCTTTCGGGTTACGGTCAGCTATCCGGAAAACGGGTGGGTGTACGGGTACCTGCTGTCTTTTGGCGAGGACGTCCGGGTGATCTCCCCGCCGCATATCCGGCAGATCCTGAGGGACAAAGCGGAAAAAATCGCAAAAATATATCAAAACCCTTCTGAATATGACATACAGTCGTCATATTATGATTGATACAATGGCTCCATCAAAGAAGGGAGTGGACAAGAAATGGCGGAATTGAAGTTGAAGTATGTGGAAGAGTTTACGGTGGCCGGAAAGCTTGGCCAGGGAAAAGCGGACGAGGGACCCCAGTGGATTGTTCCCCTTTGGGAGCAAGCGAACGGAGCGTATTCCCAGATTCAGGACATCGCCCTCAAGAACGAAACCGGTGCGCCCAAGGGAATGTGGGGGGTGATGGGGCACCCTGACGTCTATTTGGGACGGTGGGACGACCGGGGCCTTTATCTGGCCGGCTGTGAAGTGAGAGCGGACGCCGAAGTTGCGGAAGGATGGACAAAATGGACGGTGCCGGCGCACACGTATCTGGTGGGGGATTGCCGCGGAACGGCTTACGGCGAGGTGTTTCAGCAAACGATTGAACATGATTTGCCCAAGCATGGGCTGCAGTTGACCGGAGCCGTGCACGAGCATTATCCGGAACCGGGCAATCCGGCGCATGTGGAGCTGTATTTTCCGGTGGCAAAGGGCCATCTGTTCTGCCAAAGCTGCGGCATGCCGCTGACGAACAACGAGGAGCTCGGCTCGGAACAAGGCGGCGGGGCCAACTATGACTATTGCGGTTACTGCTACCGGGACGGGGCGTTTACGAGCGATTTGTCGATGGAGGAGATGATCGAGCAGTGCCTGAAATACGGGGCCGAGTCTGGAGCGGAATTTTTTGCGGATCGTGAACAGGCCAGAACGCGGATGCAGGCGTGGTTTCCGGCGCTGAAGCGCTGGAAGCGGGACTAGCGGGAATAAGGAACGGGATGGACGATGATGGAAAAACTCGATTATAAAAAGAAATACAAGGAGCTGTATTGGCCGAAACCGGAGCCGATGCTGATTGAAGTTCCGCCGATCCGCTTCATTATGGTGGACGGTGAGGAAATAACCGGCTGCCCGCGCGGATGGAGCCTGGCGGCACCCTTTAGTCCGCTTTGGCGGGATGGATGGCCTTCACCCGGCCCACCTGGCCGTCCTGAAGCCGTACTTTGATGCCGTGAGGATGGGCGGGCGAATTCGTCAGAATGTCTTTCACCACACCGCGGGTCAGACGGCCGCTGGGCTGGTCTTTTTTCAGAACGATGTCGACGGTAAGGCCGGGATAGATGTTTTTGCGTTCGTTGCCGTTCATGGGGGTGTACTCCTTGTATGGTATAGTTTGCTGAGATAAACATACCATATTTATGCGGCGGCTTGCCAATGGCGGCAAGTTTGCATATAATAGCAGTTAAAGTCGAAAACGCGCCGTCACAGGCGCGGTTGCAAACACTAACGACGAAATGCGATGATGGAGAAGAGTAAGCAGAGGCCTCCTTACAGGGAGGGAACGCCGGAGATTGAGAGCGTCCCCACGGAAACAGGCTGCCGAAGTTCGCTCCGGAGCAGTTCCTTGAACCCCGTGCGCTTTTCGCCTGTTCAATGGGCGAGGGGCCGGCGCAGTAGAGGATACCGGTTACGATCCGTTATATCGTTAAAGTGAGAGCTGCAGGAAGCATCGGACACCGTACCGCCTGGCCGAAGTTGGCGCGGCAAACAGCGCCAATTATACGGAGGTTATACGGAATGCCGGGCCTGACGGGCTCTAACAAGGGTGGTACCACGGTCTTTTCGTCCCTTTCGGGAGAAAAGGCCTTTTTTATTTTGCCTGAGGAGGAAATATTCATGAAAGAACGTTTGGAAGCACTCAAGCACGAAGCGTTGGAGCAGCTTAGCAAAGTTGCGGACGCCGGGCAGCTGGCTGAGCTGCGGGTCAAATATTTGGGCAAAAAAGGGGCGCTGACGGAAATCCTGCGCGGCATGGGATCGTTAAGCGCGGAGGAGCGCCCGGTCATCGGACAGATCGGCAACGAGGTGCGGTCGGCGATCGAGGCCCTGATCGAAGAGAAGCAGGCGCATTTCGAGCGTCTTGAGACAGAGGCGCGCCTGGCCGCCGAGAAGGTTGACGTGACGCTGCCGGGGCGGCCGCTGAGGCAGGGGGCGGTTCATCCGCTGAACCAGGTCATCCAGCAGATCGAGGATATTTTTATCGGCATGGGCTATTCAATCGCGGAAGGTCCGGAAGTGGAAACCGACTATTACAACTTCGAAGCGCTGAATCTGCCGAAAAACCACCCCGCCCGGGACATGCAGGATTCGTTTTACCTCACCGACGATCTGCTGATGCGGACGCAAACGTCGCCGGTGCAGGCGCGCACGATGGAGGCGATGAAGGGCGAAGTGCCGGTCAAAATCATCTGCCCGGGACGGGTGTTCCGGCGCGATGACGACGATGCGACCCACTCGTTCCAGTTCCACCAAATCGAAGGCCTTGTCGTCGGCAAAAAAATCCGCATGAGCGACCTCAAGGGCACACTGCTGGAATTCACCCGCAAAATGTTCGGAGCGAACACGCAAATCCGTTTGCGTCCGAGTTTCTTCCCGTTCACGGAGCCCAGCGTTGAGGTGGACGTGACGTGCATGAAATGCGGCGGCAGCGGCTGCCGGGTGTGCAAGCATACCGGGTGGCTGGAAATTCTCGGCAGCGGCATGGTGCACCCGCGCGTGCTGGAGATGAGCGGTTACGATCCCGAGGAGTACAGCGGTTTTGCGTTCGGGATGGGCGTGGAACGGATCGCGATGCTGAAATACGGGGTGGACGACATCCGTTATTTCTATAACAACGACGGGCGTTTCCTGCAGCAGTTTGCCAGAGTTTAATTTTTGGAAGAGGGAAGGGAATTACGATGAAAGTATCAACCGAATGGTTGTCCGATTATATATCGCTGGACGGAGTCAACATCGAGGAATTGGCGGAGCAAATCACGCGCTCGGGTATTGAGATCGATTCCGTTGAAAACCGCAACAAAGGCGTATCGAACGTAGTTGTCGGTTATGTCAAAAGCAAGGAAAAGCATCCGGATGCCGACAAGCTGAACGTCTGCATTGTTGATGCCGGGCAGGACGAGGAGCTGCAGATCGTCTGCGGGGCGAAAAACGTCGCCGCCGGCCAGAAGGTGCCGGTAGCGCTCGTCGGCGCCAAGCTGCCGGGCGGGATTGAGATCAAAAAGGCGAAGCTGCGCGGCGTCCCTTCGCAGGGGATGATCTGCTCCGCGAAAGAGCTGGGCCTGAACGACAAGCTGCTGCCGAAGGAGCAGCAGGAAGGCATCCTCGTGCTCCCGGAGGACGCCAAGATCGGTACGCCGATCGCGGGGCTGCTTGGCCTGGACGATAAAGTGCTCGATTTCGATCTCACCCCGAACCGTTCCGACTGCCTGAGCATGCTGGGCGCCGCTTATGAAGTCGGCGCGATTCTGGGACGCGACGTGAAGCTGCCGAAGCCGGAAAAGGAGCTGATCGAGTTCGCCCAGCCGGCCGAGGAGCGGATCGCCGTCAAAGTCGAGGCTTCCGAGCTGTGCAGCCGCTATGCCGTCCGCTACATTTCCGGCGTTAAAATCGGCCCGTCCCCGCTGTGGATGCAAAACCGGCTGATGGCTGCCGGCATCCGTCCGATCAGCAACGTCGTGGACATTACCAACTACGTCATGCTGGAGTACGGACAACCGCTGCACGCTTTTGACGCCGACAAAATCGCCGGCGGGCAAATCGGCGTCCGCCAGTCGCGGGAGGGCGAAAAGCTGGTGACCCTGGACGGCCAGGAACGCGAACTGGAGCCCGGAGCGCTGCTTATCGTGGACGGCGACGATAAGCCGGCAGGTCTCGCCGGCGTAATGGGAGGCCTCGACTCAGAGGTCACGGACCGGACGGTCAACATTGTGCTGGAGTCGGCGAAATTCGACGGCGGGGCGGTGCGGAAGACGTCCCGCGCGCTGGGGCTCCGCTCGGAAGCTTCGCAGCGCTTCGAGAAAGAGGTCGACCCCTCCGCCGTCATTCCCGCGTTGAACCGCGCCGCCGAGCTAATGGCCAAATACGCCGGAGGCAACGTTTGCAAGGGGATCGTAGAGGTCGTGAACCGTGAGCCGCAGGAACAGGTGATTACTTTGTCGCTTGGCAAGCTGAACGATTACCTGGGAACGGACATCTCCACGCTGGAGACGAAAACGATTCTGACCCGGCTTGGCTTCGCCAGCGCCGACTTGACCGAAAACGCTCTGGAAGTGCGGATTCCGACCCGGCGGGGCGACATCACCCGGGATGTGGATTTAATCGAAGAGGTGGCGCGGCTTTACGGCTACGACAACATTCCGACCACGCTGATCGAGGGGCCGACCACGGCCGGGGGCTGCACGAAGCCGCAGGCGCTGCGGCGGGCGATCCGCAGCCTGCTGGTCCATGGCGGCTGGCAGGAAGTGCTCGGCTACTCCTTTATCCGGGCGGGGGCGGCCCGGAAATTTCCGCAGCTTGGCGGGGGCGGCCACGAGGTTAAGCTGGCGATGCCGATGAGCGAGGATCGCAGCACCTTGCGGAGCAGCCTGCTGCCGGGAATGATCGATATCGCCGTATATAACCGCAACCGCAAGCAGGAAAATCTGGCGCTGTTCGAAATCGGCGGCGTATTCGTGACCGAGGAAGCGAAGCTGACGAAGCAGCCGGACGAAGTGCCTGCGCTCGGTCTGCTGCTGGCCGGCGAGCGCGAGCCGAAGCGCTGGAACGCGCCGGCCGAGCAGGTTGATTTCTTCGATCTCAAAGGCGCGCTGGAAAGTCTGTTCGATTACCTGGGTCTGGGCGGCCGCGTGAGCTATGCGGCGGATCGGCCGCAAGGCTTCCATCCGGGGCGTTCGGCTTCCGTTTATTTGCAGACGGAGGGCGGAAAACGCTGGATCGGCTCGCTGGGACAGGTTCATCCGGAGCTGCAGCGGGAACTGGATCTGGACGATACGTATGTGGCCGAGCTGCTGCTGAAGCCGATTTACGAATATGCCGGTGAACCGGCCGTATACCGCGAACTGCCACGCTTCCCGGCGATGCAACGGGATATCGCCGTCGTCGTCGCGGCCGATGTCGAAGCCGGCGCGCTGATCGCCGAAATCCGGCAAACCGCAGGCAAGCTGCTGGAAGACGTGCAGGTGTTTGACGTATTTACCGGTTCCAAACTGGGCGAAGGCAAAAAGAGCGTGGCGTTGTCCCTGGTGTACCGTCACAAGGAGCGGACGTTGACCGACGAAGAGGTGACGGCGGTCCATGATCGGGTCGTGGCCGGACTTGCGCAAACTTTTGCCGCCGAACTGAGAAAATAGCAGGAATTGGGCAAAGTCACATCGAATCCATTGTTAGATAACCGATTCGATGTGACTTTCGTTTAATTTATAAAAGACATCTTAGATCTAAGCCCAGGACCGAAGGAGGCACATAGTTTTGAGTAACCAAAGCCGAATTAGCGTGAGTGTGGAAATATACGGCACTTCTTATAAAATCGTAGGCAGCAGCACGGAGTACATGAAGCAGGTGGCCCGCCGCGTAGACGAGCTGATGCACAGCATTGCCCAGGCCTATCCTCATCTCGATATATCGCGTTTGGCGGTGCTCGCGGCGGTTCGGATGGCTGAAGAGGCGGTCAAAACGGAGCAGTTGCAAAACGAGCTGCAGAATGCCAAGCAGGAGAAAGCCGTGATCGCGCAGGAGAACTCCGCGCTGCAGGGACTTCATGCCAAGCAGGAGGATATGTACAAGGCGCTGCAGGAGGAACATCGCAGGCTGAAGGAGGAGAAGCAGCAGCTGGCCGACCAGGCGGAGAAGCTGGAGGCGGCGCTGCAGGCGCACGATGGCGAAGCGCGCAAGCACAAGGGCCGGATCCAGGAGCTGGAGCGGCAATTAAACGAGCAGCGGGGCAGCAACTCGCAGCTTCAGGCCAAATTGCGCCAGACCGAACAGCTGACGGTAAAGGAGAAGGAAGAGCGCGAGAAGCTGCAGAAGCAGCTAAGCGAAACGCTGCAGCGGGAGCAGTCCGCCAAAGCGGCCGAACAGCGGGCCGCGCAGAACGGGGCCAAGCTGGAGGAACAGGTGAAACGGCTGAAGGATATGCTCCAGATCGCCGAAGGGAAGGCGCAAAAGCTGCAGCAGGAGCTGCAGGAGGCGCGCCAGGCGGGCGAAGCGAAAGCGCAAGAGCTGGAGCGGGAGCTGCAGGAAGCGCGTCAGGCAAGCGAAGCGAAAGCGCGGGAGCTGCAGGAAGCGCGTCAGGCAAGCGAAGCGAAGGCCCGAGAACTGCAGGAAGCGCGTCAGGCAAGCGAAGCGAAAGCGCGGGAGCTGCAGGAGGCCCGTCAGGCGGGCGAAGCGAAAGCGCGGGAGCTGCAGGAGGCCCGTCAGACGGGCGAAGCGAAAGCGCGGGAGCTGCAGGAAGCGCGTCAAGCAAGCGAGGCCAAAGCCCAGAAGCTGCAGCAGCAGCTGCAGGAGGCGCGCGCACAGCAGGACAAGCTGCGTGCGGAAATCGCCGCCGCCGTACAGAACGAAAGGTCGTGGCAGAAGCTGGCCGATAAACGCGGCGAAGAGCTTAGCCGTCTGGAAATCAGCTTGCTGGAAGCGGAAGGCCGCGGCGAACAGCTGGAAGAACAGCTCCGTTCTTCGGCCGCGGATCTGGCGAGCGTCCGCGAGCGGCTGCAAGCGGAAGAGGAAAATGCGCGCGTGTTGGCGGACGAATTGGATTTGCTGCGCCGGCAGCTAGAGGAGGCTTCCCGCGAACGGGAGACGGCGCTCCTGACGGCAAGCTCGGCCGAGGAAGAGAAACAGCGGATGGCGGCGGAGCTCAGCCGCCTGCACGACCGGCTGCAGGATATGAACGTGGAACTGCAGGAGCATGCCGAACGGGAAGAGCGGCTTGCGCAGCTCCGGGAAGCTGCGGAAAAGCGGGAACAGGAACTCATGGAGCAGTGGGCCTCCGCCGAGGGGGAGCTTGAGGCGTTGCGCGGGAAGGAAGCCGAGCTGCTGCGCCAGCTGGACGAGTGGCAGCAGGAGAGCGCGGCCGGCAGCGAGCGCGTGATCCAGTTGTCGGGCGATTACCAGCAGTTGGAGGAAGAGAAGCAGCGGCTTGCCGAAGAACTCCGGCAAATTTCCGAGCATTACGAAATCATTTCGCATGAATACCGGCTGCTTAAGGTAGAACGCGAAGCCGAACGCGAGGCGTTTGAGCGGCGGGAAGAGGAACACCGCCGGCTGCAGGAGGATTATGCAAAGCTGCAAACGGAATTCAACGAATGGATCGAACTGATCGAGCAGGACCAGTCCTGATAATTTTAAACGTACCGCCAACAGCAAGAGCCCCGGCATACGGCCGCGGGCTCCTGCTGTTTTTCGGTTATTCGACGATGATTTTGGAAATCATCGAGCTGTGTCCGGAGCCGCACATAACGGAGCAGGACATTTCAAATTCCCCGGCTTCCTTCGGGATGATGACGGCGGAATCGTTTTTGCGGTCAAGCTGCAGCTTCAAACCTGGGACGAGTACGCCGTGATTGCCGGAGGCGTTTTTGAACACGATTTTGACCGGTACGTCTTTTTTTAGATGGTATTCGGCTTGGTCAAACTGATAATTGGACGCTTCGATCACGAGTTCGGCTTCGGGCTGAATATTGCTTTCGGCCGCGCTGCCGTTTCCAGCGGAGCTTCCGCCGCCGCAGGCGGATAAAACCAAAAGCATAATAGCGGATGCAAATAAAGCAATACCTTTCTTCACAGTCATCCCCCGCATTTTAAATATTTTGTGACAATTTTAAGAATATCATATCGTATTTTACGGGAGTACAACGGGGACAGGTTTGAATAATTATTGAACAAATGAAAAGCGGCCGCCCTGAGCAGCTGGATGCTGCATAAGGACGACCGCATTTTCTGCTCCGCCATGAACGGGTTTAGGGCATCAACGGGTTGCTCTGTCTTTGTTTCTGCCTGCTTCAAACGGCGTAGACACCGGGATGAACAGGTCGATAATCCCGATCACGAGGGCGGCAAGCAGCGCCCCGATGACGGAGACGGAAACGCCGGTAATAATGAACTGAGCAAGCCAGATCACAAGCGCACTCGTTAGAAAACCGACGATTCCGCGCCCGAACGGGGTAACCCGCTTCCCGAAAATGCCTTCAATGGCCCATCCGAGAAGGGCGATTACGAGAGCCAGCAGCAAAGCGCTGCCGAATCCCCCGATACTGAATTGCGGTACAAGCCATCCCACCACGAGCAATACAATGGCGGAGACGATGAATCGCACGACGTGTCCCAGAAATTGCATTGGCACATAGCCTCCTTTTAATTGGTAAGTACGTTTGGCTATACGTAATTATCATGTTCCGCAATACGGCATCTTATGTGTGCGGCTTCGTAAAATAGCGAAAAATGAGCGGTTTCGGTTATAATGGGATCATAGCCCGAGGGGAGTTGTGAATGTTCTTGGACGAAAAAATTTTTAAAACGATGGAATATCGAAAAATCATAGATCAGCTGATCCATTTTGCGCAAACGCCGATGGGAAAACAAGCGGCGGAGTCGCTTGCTCCCGTCAGCGACCTGGAGGACGTCAAACGGCTGCTGCAGGCGACGGACGAAGCGTTTAACGTGGACCGGCTAAAGGGGGCGCCGGGGTTTGGCGGCATTGTCGATATAACGCCGGCGGTAAAGCGGGCGCGCATCGGCGGAACGCTGAATCCGCACGAGCTGTTTGGCGTGGCGACGACGCTGGAGGGTTCCCGCAGAGTCAAAAAATACATTGCGGCCGTGCATGAGGAGCACGAGGTGGAGCTGCTGTTTGTGCTGAGCGATGCCTTGAGCGACCAGAAGCCGCTTGAGGATGCGATCAAGCGCTGCATCGACGAAAGCGGCGAGGTGCTGGATTCCGCCAGCCCGGAGCTGGCGCAAATCCGCCGCGAGCTGCGCGGAGGCGAGGTGCGCATCCGGGAGAAGCTGGACGCAATGATCCGCTCCTCTTCCGTGGCCAAAATGCTGCAGGATCAGCTCATCACGATCCGGGGGGACCGCTTCGTCATTCCGGTAAAAGCCGAGTACCGGTCCCACTTCGGCGGCATCGTGCACGACCAGTCGGGGTCGGGGGCCACGCTGTTTATCGAGCCCGAGTCGATCGTGGCCATGAACAACAAGCTGCGGGAAACCCGGCTGAAGGAAGAGCGGGAAATCGAAGTGATTCTGCAGAAGCTGACGGCCGCCGTCGGTGATCAAGCAGAGTTGCTGCTGTATGACTCAGATGTGCTGGGGCAGCTTGATTTTATTTTTGCCAAAGCACGGTTGGCGCGGGAGATGAAGGCGACGCTGCCGCGAATGAACGACCGCGGCTTCCTGAAGCTCAAGAAAGGGCGTCACCCGCTTATTGCTGCGGATAAAGTCGTACCGACCGATGTGGAGCTCGGCAACCAATATACGACCATCATCGTGACCGGACCCAATACCGGCGGGAAGACCGTCACCTTGAAGACGATCGGCCTGCTCAGCCTGATGGCGATGTCCGGCTTGTTCGTCCCGGCGGAGGACGGCAGCCAGCTTTGCGTTTTCGACGCGATTTACGCCGATATCGGGGATGAGCAGAGCATCGAGCAAAGTCTCAGTACGTTCTCCAGCCACATGACGAATATCATTTCCATTTTGAGGAAAATGACGCCAAAAAGCCTTGTGCTGCTCGACGAACTTGGAGCGGGCACCGACCCGGCGGAAGGATCGGCGCTGGCCGTGGCGATTTTGGAGCATATCCACGGTTTGGGCTGCCGCATGGTGGCGACGACGCATTACAGCGAGCTGAAGGCTTACGCATATGAACGAAAAGGCGTTATTAACGCCAGCATGGAATTCGACGTCAATACGCTGAGCCCGACTTACCGTTTGCTGGTCGGCGTGCCCGGACGCAGCAACGCGTTTGCCATAGCCGAGCGGCTGGGGCTGCCGGAGAAGATCCTGGAGTATGCCCGCGGCGAAGTGAAGGAAGAAGACCTGCGGGTCGAAAACATGATCGCTTCCCTGGAGGAAAACCGGCTTGGCGCCGAGCAGGAGCGGGAGTCCGCAGAGAAGCTGCGGCGCGAGCTCGAGGCATTGCGCACCCGCCATGCGGCGGAGCTGGAGAAGCTGGAACAGCAAAGGGACAAACATCTCGAGAGAGCGGAGGCGGATGCCGCGGCGATCGTTGCCAAAGCGCGCCAGGAAGCCGAACGGATCATCGCCGATTTGCGCAAAATGGCCCAGGAGGAAGGAGCCGCCGTCAAGGAGCACAAGCTGATTGCGGCCCGCAAGCAGTTGGATGAGGCCGAGCCGCAGCAGCGGAAGAAAACCGCGGCCGGACGCAAGGCGGCCAAGCCGCCCCGGCAAATCGAACCCGGCGATGAAGTGATGGTGTACAGCCTGAATCAAAAGGGCCATGTCGTTGAGCTTGCCGGCAGCAGGGAGGCCGTGGTTCAGCTTGGCATTATGAAGATGAAGGTGAGCCTGGACGACATGGAGCTCATTGCTCAGGCTCCGGCCAGCAAGCCGGCGCAACGCACGGTGACGAATGTCAAGCGGTCGCGCGACGATCAGGTCCGCAGCGAGCTTGATTTGCGCGGGGCCAACTTGGAGGAGGCGCTGATCGAGGTCGACCGGTTTATCGACGAGGCATATCTGGCGAATTTGGGCCAAATCTATATCATCCACGGCAAAGGCACCGGGGTTCTGCGCACGGGAATCTCCGACTATTTGCGTAAACATAAGCATATCAAAAGCTACCGGCTCGGCAATTACGGCGAAGGCGGTACGGGAGTGACGGTTGCGGAGCTGAAATAACGTAAGAGGAGAGGGAGGACGTGAAGGAGAACATCGATCCGCTGCTGGAGCAGCCGCTGGGGCTTATAATCGGTTATTTTTCCGTGGCGGTTGTGGAGTTGATCGTTTTTCTTTCCTGCTTTGAATCGTTGACCAAATACCGCTGCTGGCAGGAAATCAAGCGTGGGAATATGGCTGCTTCGCTGGCGACCGGCGGAAAAATTTTCGGGCTGTGCAACGTGATCCGGTTTGCCGCCAAGCAGCCGTCCATTTACGACTTTATGATCTGGTCGTCGGTCGGCTCGCTGCTGCTTTTTGCAGCTTACCTGTTATTTCAGTTCTGGACGCCGGTGTTCCGGCTCGACCGGGAAATCGCCGAAGGAAACACGAGCGTTGGTTTTATTTCCATGGCCGTTTCCGTTTCGGTGTCCTTTTTGATTGGAGCTTGTATAGGCTAGTTTAGGGGGAGTAGAGCGGAAGTGAAAAATTTGGTCCGGATCTTGTTTGTTGCGTCGATCCTGTTTTTGGCAGCAGGTATTATTTATTTATGGAACGCTTAATATACGTTGAAAGGACGAACATCGATGGAAACGACGATTTGCCCATGGTGTCAAACCGAAATCGTATGGGACGAAGAACTGGGGCCGGAGGAAGAATGCCCCTATTGCCATAATGAACTAAAGGGCTACCGGACGCTCAGCATTACCCTCGGCAGTGAAGAGGAGTTTGAAGACGAATACGAGGACCATCCTTTTGGCGACCGTAAACGCGGGCATCATCACGACCACGATTACGACCATGATGAACACGGTGACGACCATGGCCATGGCCATGACCACGATCGTGCACACGACCGTGACTACGATCATCATCAAGGGCATGATCACGGGGATGAAGATGACTACTGGGACGACGAACAGGGCGGGCATCTCGGCGCAGTGCGCCGGCTGGAAGCCTTTACGTCCTCCGGCGGGGATTTGCTGGCGTACGAGACCGGCGTGGAAAAGCTGCTCGATCATCAGGACGAGGTTCCGGAATGCCCTCACTGCCGGGAGTACATGATTTATGCCGGCCAGCAGGAGCTTGCGCCGGGCAGTCTGGACGCTCCGATTCCGACCGGCCTGAAACGGCCTTTGCTGCAGGCGCCGGTTAAGCTGAACGTGTACATCTGCTCCGCCTGCTTCCATGTCAGCCGCTTCTTATCCGAGGACGACCGGATTTCTTTTATCCGCACGGTGAGCGGGAATGATGAGGCATCCAACAAATGATTCGCCCGTGAAAAAAGACGCCAAAACGGCGTCTTTTTTGCATTTCTCGGAGCGTATTCGATATTTAATGACGGCGTGGCTAAACCAACTGCAAAAGTGCATTTGGTTTTCGAGTATAGCGGCGGTTTATGAAGGTTGAAATGCAAAAGTGCATCTGTTTTGGCGCTGATGGATAAAAAAAGGTTTTTTCGAACGGGAATGAAATGCACATTTGCATTTGAACCCCCTTTTTCGAGGGATTTCGACGAAAATCGCATGCATTTTTGCATTTCGCTCGCGGGTGGCGGAACAACCCGGACCAGTCCTTAGTTTTAGCATACTTTCGGAGTTGCTTTTGGCATTACTTTCGGAGTTATCGCATAATCCCGATTTAACATAACCCCAGCCTGCCCATGAAAAAAATCTCATGCTTCCTCCAGTTTTGGGCATCTTACAAAGTGCGTATTCAAAAAGGCGGGTTTAGAGCAACGGACTTTTTGAACAACCTCTACAAGAGTAACTTTTTTGACGGCTGGAGGAACGAATCATGAGTAAACACCGCAAAAGCCTGAACGGTCAGTCGATTCTGCTGCTGGCGGTCAACGGACTGTTTGTGCTGGCCGGAGCCTTGTCGGGGACTTTTCTCAACGTGTACATCTGGAAGGTGAAGCAGGATTTCTCTTTGATCGGCTGGTTTACGTTTTCCCAGCAACTGGCGCTTGGTTTAGCGTTTTGGATCGCCGGCAAATGGGTCAAGGAGCGCGACAAAATGTTTTTTCTGCGGCTTGGCATCATCGTATCCGGCTTGTTTTATTTGCTGGTGCTCTGGGCGGGGAAACATACGGTTGACTATATTTGGCCGCTGGGCCTGCTGTTTGGCGCAGGATCGGGCCTGTTCTGGCTGGCCTTCAATGTGGTTTATTTTGAAGTGACCGATGTGAAAACACGGGACCTGTTTAACGGCTGGGTCGGAGTGTTGGGATCGGTGATCGGGATTTTCGGCCCTTGGGTATCCGGTTGGCTGATTTCGGTCAAGCATGGCGAAGCGGGCTACCGGCTTATTTTCACGATTTCCCTCGTTGTATACGGCCTCGGCATTTTGCTCAGTTTTTGGCTCAAAAAAAGGCAGCGGGGAGGTCCCTACGATTGGCTCGCCCCGGTGCGCAAGCTGCGGCACGACAGCCCATGGCGTCAAGCGGCACCCGCGTCGGCGGCCCACGGTTTGCGCGAAGGCGTGTTCACTTTCATTACTAACCTGCTCGTCTTTATCAGCACGTCGGCAGAATGGCGGATCGGGCAGTTTTCGTTTGTGACTTCGCTGGTATCGCTCGTCAGCTATTGGGCGGTCGGCAAATGGCTGAAGCTGAAATTCCGCTATTACGGAATGCTGATTGGCGCTGTATTGATTACGCTCGTCATCGGCCCTTTGCTGTGGAAGGTGAGCTATGGCACGTTGATGTTTATGGGCATCGGCACCTCCTTGTTTTTGCCCTTGTACCTCATCCCCGTCGTTTCTTCGGTGTTCGATTTGATCGGCAATAGCCCGGAAAGCGTGGAGCGGCGCGTCGAGCTCGTCGTCCTGCGGGAGCTGAGCATCACGGTGGGGCGCATGGCCGGAACGCTGCTGTTTATCGTCATTTATTCGCTTTATCCGCAGATGAGCACGGTAACATGGTTGATGTTCGGTTTGGGGGCGGCGCCGATCCTGAGCTGGCTGGCGCTGCGCAAACAGCTGAAAAAGGCGCCGAGCCCTTCAGACCCGGATAGCCGCCGCAAAAAAACGGTTAGGGCCGTTAGAGCCTGATTTCGGCGGGCAACCGTCCAGTTCCGGGAAGCTCACCTAGAATGGGCGGTTTTTCTATGCAGGAGCCTAAATTTCATGTAATATAAGTATTAAATTTAGATTCCGAATCACTGGATTGATGCGGTGAAGCGGAAGCATCGCTGGAGGATGAGGGATGAAACAACTAAGCGAATTGAAGCTGAAGGTGCTGGACCTCCTGAAAGAGGACGCCCGCCGTGATGCGAATCTGCTGGCGACCCTGATCGGGGTTCCGGTGGAGGAAGTGGCGGAAGCGATCAGGGAGCTGGAAGATGACCATGTGATCGTCAAATACGCGACGGTGATCAATTCCAGCAAGCTGGACGACGAGAAGGTAACGGCTTTGATTGAAGTTCAAATCACGCCCGAACGGGGACGCGGGTTTGAAGCGATCGCGGAGCGGGTTTATTTGTTCCCTCAGGTCAAATCCGTCTATTTGATGTCCGGCGCGTACGATTTGCTGGTCGAGGTGGAGGGCCGCAACCTGAAAGAGGTGGCCAGCTTCGTGTCGGAAAAGTTGTCGACGCTGGAGTCCGTGTTATCGACCAAAACCCATTTTATTCTCAAAAAATACAAACAAGACGGCGTCATCTTCGAAGATCCGGAAGAAGACCGCCGTTTGATGATTTCTCCGTAAAGGAAGTAATGTTATGAGCGTTAATTCACAGCAAGCAGAGCAGGCAGGACCAACGATGACTTCATATTTGGCTCCCCGGGTCCGGGAGATTCAGCCTTCCGGCATCCGCCGTTTTTTCGACCTGGCCAGCGGGAGCAAGGATATCATTACTTTAGGGGTAGGCGAGCCGGATTTTATCACGCCGTGGCATGTGCGGGAAGCTTGCGTGTATTCGCTGGAGCGCGGGTACACGAGCTATACGTCCAACGCCGGCACGCCCGAGCTCAGGGAAGCGATCGCGGAGTATTTATATTCCAGTTATGACGTCAAATATAACCCGAAGGATGAAATTCTCGTTACGGTGGGCGCAAGCGAAGCGATCGACCTCGCCCTCCGGGCGCTGATCGAACCGGGGGACGAGATTCTCGTTCCGGTTCCTTGTTACATCTCCTATTCGCCGATCGTTACGATCGGGGGAGGGATTCCGGTAGAAATCGAAACCTACGCAGGCGACAATTTCAAATTGAAGGCCGAGCACCTGAAGGCTAAAATCACGCCGAAGTCGAAAGTGCTGATTTTGAACTATCCGAGCAATCCGACGGGCGGGATTATGACGTACGAGGATTGGCTTCCGATCGCCAAAGTGGTGGAGGAACACGATCTGATCGTTATTTCGGATGAGATCTACTCGGAACTGACGTACGGTCAAAAACACGTCAGCTTCGCATCGATTCCGGGCATGAAGGACCGGACGATCCTCGTCAACGGTTTTTCCAAGGCGTTTGCCATGACCGGCTGGCGGATGGGATATGCCTGCGGCCATCCGGATTTAATATACGCCATGCTCAAAATTCACCAGTACACGGTGATGTGCGCTCCTGTCATGGGGCAAGTCGCGGCGCTGGAAGCCCTCCGAAACGGACTTGAGGAAAAAGACCAGATGATCGAATCCTACAACCAGCGGCGCAGATTGATCGTTCAAGGGCTGCGGGACATCGGTTTGAGTTGTCATGAACCGCAAGGCGCGTTTTATGCCTTCCCGAGCATCGAATCGACGGGGCTGACGTCGGACGAATTCGCGCAGCGCCTGCTGATCGAAGCCAAGGTTGCGGCGGTGCCCGGGAATGTGTTTGGGGCCGGAGGCGAAGGTTTCCTTCGCTGCTCCTATGCGACGGGAGTCAGCCAAATCAATGAGGCGCTGCATCGGATAGGAGAGTTTGTCCACAAACTGAAGCTAGGTTAGAAAAAAATCCCTGTAGAAATGGTGTTAATTAACATTTCTTTCATTTTTTAATTGATTATTGTCATAAGGACATGGTATAATTCGATTTTGGGAGAAGGTTTTAGTTTCTCAGGGAGGGATTTCTTTTGCGCAGTGGTGGATACAACCTGCCATTCGATAACATGATAATCGCCGAAGGCAATGATACGAATCAGTGGATGGACGAAGAAGATCGGGCGAATTCACCACAAGCTGTAACGTTAGAGGATGAAATTCATCTGCTGCGCAGTAAGATGGAGAAGATCTTTTTGCAGGAGAAGTCCTTTACTTCGGATGTCGTGATCGAAATCAGCAGTTTGCTTGATTTGAAAATCAATGAGTTTATGAAAACCCATAAAAATACGTGTTCAAAAAGGCCGGTTTTCAGCACCGAGAAGGTTGAAAGAAGTTAGGGACGTAAGGAGTGGAGTGTACGTATCGGGTACGAGAGCAACGGAAGGCCCGGCTGAATTCAAGATTCGATGTGAATCCACTTCTTGATTCACTTCGTGATCAAAAGCGGACTTTTTGAACAACCTCTAAAAAAACAAATAATGGTTAGCCGCTTGCGGCTTCGAAGGGGATCCCGGGGGATCTCCTTCTTTGGTGTTTGGTATCCTAGAATGTACGTTGGCTACCCTTAGAAACTGTTGCGAAAAACATAAGGACAAAAAATGTCGTTATTTCAGCGATATCCGTCCATTTGAGTAATATAGAGGACATTTATGCCGTTATTTTCTCGAATCGCCAGTAGATGCCCGCAACCTGGACCATTTATGGAAAAATAAGAACATAAAATGCCGCTAAGGGTGACGAACATGGCTGGCTCCGGATCATAAGAACACAAATTGGCGCTATTTTGGAGGACATCCGGCTTGTCTTCGTCGTTCCAGCAGCCGGCTGTCTAGCGCCGAATTCTAGGTTGAGCCATAAATTGCCGCCGCTTTAGGCAACAGGGTTCCCGCACATAATGGATGGGCCTCTGCATAACCTTCGTTCTCTGGCGGTTTTTGTTGTGGTATCATGGAAGGTGGCAAGTTCCGATAGAACGGCTGACCTATATGCGAGACTTATATGCGATATCTATATGCGATATCTATCTGTGAAACCTATATTCCGGATCTATATGTGAGACCTATATTCGAGATCTATATGCGGCTCGAAGCGAATGGGAGGAGTACCAATGCCAATTTACACGCGTACCGGAGACCAAGGGCAAACCTCGGTCATCGGGGGCAGAGTGGACAAAGATGACAACCGGATTGAAGCTTACGGAATGATCGATGAACTGAACAGCTTTGTCGGGGTAGCGGCGAGTTTGGCCGGACCGGAGCTGTTTTCCGATTTGCGGGAACAACTGGTGGAGATTCAGCAGGAACTGTTCGACTGCGGTTCGGATCTGGCCTATGTCAAGCTGTCCGAAAGCCGCTATAAAGTGGCGGCGCAGCTGGCTGAACGGCTGGAAACGTGGATCGACCGGTACGAAGCGGAAAATCCGCCGCTGGAAAGGTTCATCCTTCCGGGCGGAACCGAATTGGCTTCGGCTTTGCATGTTTGCCGTACCGTCTGCCGCCGCGCGGAACGCCGCGCGGTCACCTTAAGCCGCCACACGGAAGTGAATCCGCATGTGTTAACCTACTTAAACCGGCTGTCCGATTATTTCTTCGCGGCGGCCCGCACCGCCAATGCCCGGCAGCACGTATCCGACATCGAATACGCCCGCGGCAGGAAGGTGTTCGGCAACAAGTCATGACCGAATATTACGATCCGATCACCTATCATGTCACCGAACGCGAGGACGGCTGGCAGGTCAAAAGCGTGCTGCAGCGCCGGCTGGGCGTATCCCGGAAACTGCTGTCCAAAATCAAGCTGACCGAGCGCGGGGTGCAGCTTAACGGCGAAAGAGTTTACATCAGCGTGCCGGTCAAAGCCGGCGATACGGTTTCAATCACACTGGAAAAAGAAACGTCAGAGGATATTTTGCCGGAGCCGATGCCTGTTGACATCGTTTATGAAGATGAGGCATTGCTTGTCGTGAACAAGGCAGCCGGCGTGATCGTCCACCCGACGCACGGGCATTACACCGGCACGCTCGCCAACGGCGTCGTGCATTACTGGCAGGAAAAAGGCGAAAAATTCCGGTTTCGTCCGGTGCATCGGCTGGATCAGGAAACGAGCGGACTCCTAGCAATCGCCAAAAACGCCTACGTGCACCAGCATATCTCCGAGCAGTTGATCGCCGGGCAGGTGACGAAGAAATACACTGCGCTTGTGCACGGATGGCCGGCGGAGCCGGAGGGGATGATCGACGGGCCGATCGACCGCGATCCGGCCGAGCCGCACCGGCGGATCGTCACGGAGAGCGGCTATCCGGCCCAAACCTATTACAAGGTGCTTGATGGCCGGCAGGCGGGCTCTCTCGTGGAGCTCCGGCTCGGGACGGGGCGGACGCATCAAATCCGCGTCCACATGACCTCGATCGGCCATCCGCTGATCGGCGACAAATTTTATCGGATGCCGGGGTTGGACTTGCTCGGACCAGAGGAGCGGGAGGCCGTGCTTTGGTGGGACGAAGCGATCGGCCGGCAGGCGCTGCACGCCTCGGAACTGGGCTTTGTTCACCCGCTTACGGGCGAGTTGCTCCATTTCACGCTGCCGCTGCCTGCGGATATGCAGGCGCTGTACGATCTTTTGCGAAACGGAAGGGGAAGTTCAATATGAGCAAATTATTGGTTTATCAATATCCGCCATGCGGCACATGCCGCAAAGCGATTAAATGGCTGGAGTCCAAAGGCCACGAGCTTGATTTGCGGCACATCAAGGAGAACCCGCCAAGCGAGGCTGAGCTGGCCGAGTTGGTGGAGCGGAGCGGTCTGGAATTGAAGAAGTTTTTTAATACGAGCGGCGAGGTTTATAAAGAATTGGGACTTAAGGACAAGCTGTCCGGCATGTCCAGGGAAGAGCAGATAACGCTGTTGTCTTCGAACGGCATGCTGATCAAGCGGCCGATCGTCACGGACGGAAAAACGGTCACGGTCGGGTACAAGGAAGAACAATACGAGCAGGTATGGGGCAAATAGCTCCATGCTTTTGAGGAAGGCGGTTTATATTTTTCATGAGCGAACATAAAATTCTTGTGGTTGACGGAATGGCCTTGCTTTTCAGAGCCTACTTTGCCCAGTCCTACAGTGCCAGGCGTCTGGCGGACGGCACCCCGACCAATGCGATTTACGGATTCCTGCAATATCTGTTCGACGCGGTAAATACGTTTAACCCTACGCACGTCCTATGCTGCTGGGATATGGGCAGCAAAACGTTCCGCAATGAGCTTCACGCGGATTATAAAGCGAATCGTCCCGAAGCCCCGGAAGACCTGGTGCCGCAGTTTTCTTTGGTCAAAGACATCGTAGCCGCGCTCGACATCCCCAATATCGGACTCGAAGGATACGAAGCGGATGACTGCATCGGCACGGTTTCCAACCGGTTAAGCGGGTTCGGTCATGTTTATGTTCTTACCGGCGATCAGGATATGCTGCAGTTGGTGTCGGAACGCATTCATGTCGTAATCATGAAGAAGGGCAGATCCAATTATGCGGTGTACGACTTGGATTTCTTAAAAGAGGACAAGGGAATTCAGCCGTTCCAGGTGGTCGAGATGAAGGGTCTTACCGGCGACACCAGCGACAACTACCCCGGAGTGAAGGGGATCGGCGAAAAGACGGCGTTAAAGCTGTTGGCCGAATACAAATCCATCGACGGGATTCTGGACAATTTGGAGCATTTGCCGAAGAGCGTTAAAGCCAAAATCGAGGCCGACTTGGACAACCTCCATTTGTCCAGAACGCTCGCCCGGATTAATATCGAGGTGCCGATCGAATGCTCGCTGGAAGAATGCTTGTGGACGGTGAACCCGGACGCGGCGGCGGACTTGTTTGAAAAATACCGGTTTACCTCTTTGTTGAAAATGATTGGTTAGAATCGTAAAGAAATGCTTGCAAGAGGGTGTCCCAAAAGTAAACTTTGGAACACCCTCAGCAATAAAATTAGGATGGTATTCGTAAAAAAACTAAGGAGCTAAGCAGTCTGTTCTCGCTTAGCTCCTTAGTTTTGGCGTCCACGGCAGCTTTTTAAGAGCAGATTATGGGCAAGGGAAAGCCACCCGATCTCCAGACTTACTTTTGGTAAACCTCGAAGCAGGAAACTTTTAAAGCCTCGATTGTTCTTCATATGGCCAAACACAGGCTCCGGCTCGATCATGCGCCTTACGGCCAGGGCATAACCTTCTTCACTGCGGAGCTTTTGTCTTGCCTGGTTCTTTAGCCGCAAATACTTCATACTAACTTTGATCTCGCGATCACCTTGGGCTTTTGTTACACTGCGGCTTTAGTGGACAGTCCTCACAGCCGGCACTTCGGTAATGTCGGTAAGTTGATCCATGGTATATTGAATATACAAAGAAACCGTCTCCTTCTGGTTTATGGTTGGGTGGTACCTCCATTTTACCAGAGAGCGGTTTCTTTTTGTTTGACGAAATGAAGAGAGGGACGCCCTCCCTGCTTGCCGGTTAGTGAAAATCTTTTTCTACTGCTTTTGCAATAGCTTAAATTCGTTTCTATAAAAGTCAATCAAGCCGTCCCGCTTCATCCATGCAAGCTCTCTGGATAAAGCACTTCGATCTACATCTAAATACTCGGCCATCGCTTCTCTATCAAAAGGAATAGTAAAAGTTTCTGTTCCAGTTTCACGCATAACTCTTGTTAAATAAGTTAAGACCTTATCCCGAATAGTAGGCATAATCAGACAATCATTTCGGTCATGCAGTTCTAACGCTCGTTCTGCAATACTATCAAAAAGATTGCCAAGTAATTGTTCGTGTGCCATACATAACTTCGTACAACGGCTCAATATGCTTTTGATAGGAATAAACAGAACCTCAAGCGGTTCTACTGCCTGTACTGACATAGGGCATCTTCTTCCACGGCTAGCCGCTGTTAAAACTGCGGTATATCCACCCGGATAATGGAGAGATACAATAATTTGTTTTCCCGTGACGCTCAATTTCGTACTTTGAGCGCTACCCTGCAATATGATGCCGACATCATCAACTAAATCGCCCTCACGGACAACCATCTCATCTTTTGCATATTCTTTCCGTGTGGCTGACAGACATTTAAGCATTTGGGGAATATCATATGGGGAAATCCCCGAAAATAAACGTGATTGACATAGGGAATCTAAGTTGTTCATGAGAGACTCCTCGTTGCATGTGCAACATACTTTTTCTGTTTACTATACTATATTTATCATAAATACACAAAAAGTTAGTCACCTTTTCTAAGGTCAGAATGGAGGAAAAACAATGCAAGAGAAAGAAAATTCAATAAAAGCGAGAAATCGACTTTTAGCCTCAAAGGTTATTAAAAATCTGCAAAGCAGAAAGTTTGAGGCTTATTACTGTGATAACGCCATAGAAGTTGTAGAAAAGGCACTATCATTTATTCCGGAACATTCTTCGGTATCATGGGGCGGGTCAGTCACGCTTGAAGAAATCGGGCTTCTGAATCGAGTACGTCAAGGCAGCTATATAATCACTGATCGTGATAAAGCGCAAACCATGGAGGAACGTTATGACCTCATGCGCCAATCTCTTTTGTGCGACACCTATTTAACGAGTTTTAACGCCGTTAGCGAAGATGGCATATTGGTCAATATAGACAGTGTGGGCAATCGAACGGCGGCGATTACCTTTGGACCGAAAAGTGTTGTTGCTATCGTTGGGATGAATAAGGTTTGCAAGACCGCTGAAGACGCAGTTATAAGAGCCAGAACATATGCGGCCCCCATTAATGTATACCGCTGTTCGTGTTCGTCCAGCCCATTTTTACATTCGCCGCAAAAAACGCCCTGCTTGATCAATGGTGCTTGCGGAGATTGTAAAACAGATGATTGCATCTGTTCTTACATCGTCCAAACAAGAATGTGTAGACCGGCGGGGAGAATAAAGATTATCCTCGTTGGTGAATCTTTGGGATTTTGAATAAGGATTATAGTTTAATAGCTGCCAAACGGCATATAAAAAAATCCGCCATTTGGCAGATGATGGTAGTGTCAAGGTGACACCAAATGAATCCACTGGTTGTGCAACGCTGCTTGAGTTAGAAATACTGCTGGTCGAATCAATTGCTCCTCCGCTAACTAAATAGTTGTATCTCGAAAACATTCAATATTCTATTTTCAAATATCTTAAATAAGGTTTGTCAGACCTCATAACCCCCTCTCCTTAGTCGTTCTAGGAGTAAGGGAGTTTTTTATAACTACATATACTCCACGCCTAAAAATAGGATGGAGACAGCTTTATTTTTTTTGAACAGAAGCAGACTAAAAAGGGAGTTTTAAATATTTAAGAGTCTGGTTGCTTTATCATCCCCTACTCCCCATTTATACCAATGAAAAGAAGATTACATCCTTGGTATGATTAACCGGATTGACTCGAAAGAAATGCCTGAGGATAGCAACTGGTAAAGAAACAGAAAATGCCCTGTATTCAGCGAGTTCATTAGAGGAAATTCTCACTTCAACGAAGTCAGGATGACAGTAGGGGAAAGAGGGCTTAAATACCGCACCAAAGGTAGGAAACGATAATGCTCCCCCTGAGTCATCCCTATCCAGTATGATTAGCCATCTTCCAATACAAGAAGTTCGCTCAAGCTGATGTTTAAAGTCTTACAAATCACATCAAAGGTGCTGAGATGTACCCTGTCAACTTCTTTGGAACAAAGATGGCTTATGGTATTTGGTCTTAGTCCTGTTAGTCTTGCTAATTCACGCTGAGACATATTGCGTTCGGCTAGAATCTCTTTGAGTTTAACGACAACTGGCAAAATGCCACCAACTTCCGAGTAGAGTTCATCACATAAATTATACGCTTTCTTGTCCGTTATGAAAACATGATTGACTGTATCGTCTAATCGATATACAGTCAAATTGTATCCATTAGGCGATATAAAATTCAAGTTAAATATGGAGGTGAAATATCGTAAAAAAACTTGAGCACCCTTTTTCGGAAAATCCGAAAGAAATCCGCCTTACAGTACGGCTTACGAAAAATGAGACTGTAAGCGTAAGATTGAGAAGTTGGATGATCATGAGTAAAAAGGAAGCGGCGCCTCCTCGCAAAAGAAATCGCCACTTCCTCCCCGCAACTGCCTGAAAGGCAGACTGCACATTTAATCTATCATGTGTAAGTCTTTCTCGTAAATGGGTTTCAGCTTGCGGCATTAATGATGATGGAAGTATACGTGGCAAAGGAAGAACTTCTTTTTGGCTAAGGTGAATTTCCGGTAACATAAATTTGAAATTTTATGCAATTTACTTCCAACGGACATTTCCGGTCGGACCAGACAATAAAGCGGCAGAAAGTCGTGGTTCTGCTGTCCCGTCTGACCGGAAATTGGTCCATTCATTCGAGTTAAGAATCGTTTGGCTTTTGTAAAGATGAAACCTTTGTGGCATCAGTCCGTAAAATAAGCGTCGCCAACCACCTGATACAGAAACGAGCGCATTTCTTCGGCTTCTTCTTCGTCCAGGCCGTAGACGTGTTCAAGGTAGCCTTCCTCATCCAAATCATCCGTGCCTAAGATGGCGGTTTTGCCGGATTGCAAATCCGTGACCAGCTTTTTGCCGTAAAAGCGGTTGGTCGTTGTGACGGCGAGATCGAACCGACGCAGCGAGCTCCCGATAAACGTGACGAAACGGGTCGAGGTATCCTCGGTGCTGTCGGAGAGAAAGTCCAAATCTTTATGCGGGTTCGGTTGGCTCATCATTTATGCCTCCTGTGGGTGTGGTTACATGTCTTTTTGGTTAATTATACAGGAAAAGCCGGACCGTTGGAAAAAGGATTAATCTTATAATAGCAGTGTCGTCTATTGACAGTCTCATTGAATATGGTATGATTAGGAATAACAGTATACGTCTGGAGGAAGCACCTCTCTTGCGATAACCGCAGGAGGGGTGCTTTTTGCGTTCCGCCAACATCAGGGTGGTTCCTCCGCGTAGCTGAAGTTAAAGGAGGAGAAAGATTATGCGGATCGTATTTTTGAACAGTTTGGAGAAGAAAAGAAACGGCGCGTTGATGACCGAGGCCCAGGTCTGGATCGGCGAAGAGGAAGGGCAATGGCGGATGGGCTGGAACGAATTGACCGCGGACGGGGAGCAGGAGCATTTGTGGTACGAAGGGGCTTCCTGGTCGGAAATGCTTCACGTTTACCGCCATCGTCTGGCGGTCAAGCTGGGGGAGGGATTTCGCCCCGTCATGGAGGGAATCTGGGATGAAAAAGAGCAGCTGAGAGGGCGGGGAATGGCGGCTCAGAAATTGATTTGTTACAGCGAGCTGAACGCAAACGAGCCTGTGTATAACGAGCTTTGTGTATGGCGTAGAAAGAAGGCCGCCGCCGACCGGAAAGCGCCCTATCTCATCGCGAGCAATCGGCTGCTGCGCATGATCAGCACATTTTTGCCGCATACGGCCGAGGAACTGCTGCAGCTTCCGGGCGTAGGCGAGAACAAAGCCGCCGAGTTTGGCGCCGAGGTGCTGGATATTACGGAGAAAGCGGAACGAACCCATGATTTTCCGCTGGATTGGGTGGAGCGGGAGATCGATGATGAGACATTCCGGTCCTGGCTATATAAGCAGAAGGAAGTCAAGTTTCGCGCGGAGATGGAAAAATTCAGCGTTCGCCGCTCGTTGCTTGAATCCCTGGCCGCAGGTTCAAGCTTAAACGACATGTGTTCCCGGGCCGGCATCGAGCGGAGGGAGGCGCTGGAGCTGCTTGAATCGTTGGAAAAGGAAGGGTACGATACCGATTCCCTGGTGGATGCCGAGCTGCAGGAGATGCCCGAAGAGGAGCAAATCGCGGTTTGGCAGGCTTACGAGGAACTGGGCGACGCTTTTCTTAAGCCGGTGCTCCAGAAGGTTTACGGCGCCGAAACACCGGAAGGAGCAAATCTCGATTTGCTCTACGAACGGCTGCGCCTGATCCGCCTCCGCTACCGCCGCCACCGCGAAAGCGCCCGCCACGCGGGGTGATTGTCCCCATATAAAAAAGCGCCGAACATGGTTTAACTTCCATGTCGGCGCTTTGACCTTCATACCAAAAGAGCGGTGTTACGGGATGGAGAGAAAATTTGAAGCGGGTAGCGCTTGCCTTGCCGCTTCAGTATTGTCTATATAAGTTGAATTAAAGAAGCGTGAAGAATAGGCAAGAGGGTGAAATGATTCTGAAGAAACGGCAGTGGTCGCCTTTGCGAGCGGATTTCTACCATATTTGAATTTATACAATCATAGAAATCCGGGAACAACAGCGATCGTAAGAACATTTCACCCGTCTGCCCCATCTGTGCAATCATTAGTTCAACTTATATAGAATCCTAGCGGCAACAGCGATCGTAGGCCCAAATATTTCTCGTAATCCCGTTCTTCACCGCTCTGCCCCTAAATCCAATCCCGCTTCCGGAAAATATAAAACATGCCCAAACCAAGCACGAGCATAATGCCCAAAACGATAAAATAGCCGTATTGCGAATGGATCTCCGGCATGTTGTCGAAGTTCATCCCGTAGATGCCGGTGATCAGCGTCAGCGGAATGAAAATCGTCGTAATCGCCGTAAACACGCGCATGATTTCGTTGGCCCGGTTGGCGATGGCGGACTGGTAGGCCTCGCGCAAGTTGCCGACCAGTTCGCGGAACGTATCGAAGTTTTCGGATATCTTCACGGCGTTTTCATAAATGTCGCTGAAATATTTCTGCAGTTGGTCGTCGATCAGCCGCAGATCTTTTTTATTTAAAATATTGATGACTTCTTTTTGCGGGCCAAGCACCTTTTTGAGCCACAAAATTTCGCTTCGCAGCCCGATGATTTCGTTCAAGTGCGAACGTTTCGTATGCATCAGGATGTCTTCCTCAAGCTTTTCGATCTTGACTTCGATCCGGTCGCCGACAATGAAATAATTGTCCACCACGAGGTCGATCAGCAGATACAGAAAACGGTCGGGTTCGCTTACTTCCTGTTCCCATAAAATCGGTTTGACCGCCCGCAGCTCGTTGATTTTCTGCTTGGTTACGGTAATGATGTAATGCCGTCCCAAAAAGATGTTCAGCGCCCGCAGAAAAATCTCTTCGTCATCATAACGGATGCTGTTCACAACAATAAAGTAATGGTTGTCGTATGTCTCGATTTTCGGACGTTGCTCTTCCTCGGTCAGGCAGTCCTCCACGGCCAAATCATGCAGCGAAAACAGCGGCTGCAGCAGCGCCAGATCGTCCACGTCGGCATCGATCCAATAGAAGCCTTCCTCCGGCGGGGTTGTCGTCAGTTCAACGTCCTCTACAGCGGTAAATACGCCTTCTTTAACATGACGGATTTTCATATGCTTTCACTCCCTTTCCCCTGGGGATGAATCCAGGGTTTGCTCTTGGTTAGAGCATAGGAAAGAGACCGCTGCATTCGGCCGCACCGAAAGAGGCGTTTAGCCAAACACCGGGAAACGGAAGTGCCCATCTCGGTCCTTGAGCACCCAGCTGATCAATTTCCTATGCGATTGTAATTTCCGGGTTGTCCTCTGCGAACTCGGGTCGCCTTCCATTCTCGGTTTCACCTCGCAACTTTTCAAAATTGAAACATTCAGTCCGCTTCAAGGCCGAACAGCCTCTAAGCACTTGTTTAGTATAACGCTGCGATCGGAAATGTTTCAACCCAAAAGTATATTATGCACCGGGACGAAAGCCGTACATGAAAAAACAGTGTGATTTTTCTCCTAAGTTCTTGACGGAAGGCAGCATTTACATTAAAGTGATTTCAAGGAGCAACGCTTCATGAACAACAGCTCCGAACCCCAATTAAATACAGCGAAATCTTATCAAGAGCAGGTGGAGGGACTAGCCCGATGAAACCCGGCAACCGGCGATCTTTGATCGCAGCGGTGCTAATTCTTGCAGAACCGATTTCAAGCGATGCTTGGCGGATTCTGAGAGATGAGAGAGGCGCATACTGGAACGTAATGACCTTTCTCCCGCGGAGAGAGGTCTTTCTTGTTATCGCCGACTTTCGAATCGATATGATTTCCGACTAACTTCTAAAGGAGTGAACCCCCTATGCCGATTAAAGTACCGGACCATCTGCCGGCCAAAGAAGTGCTGACCCACGAAAATATTTTCGTGATGGACGAAAGCCGGGCCTATCATCAGGACATCCGTCCATTAAGGATCGCGATCCTGAACCTGATGCCGACCAAAGAAACGACCGAAACGCAAATTTTGCGTCTGCTCGGCAACACGCCGCTGCAGGTTGAAATCGTCCTGCTCCACCCGAGCTCCCATACCTCCAAAAATACTTCGGCCGAGCATTTGGAGATGTTTTACAAGACGTTCGACGAAATCAAATACCGCCGGTTCGACGGCATGATCGTTACGGGCGCTCCGGTGGAGCAGCTGGAATTTGAAGATGTAAATTACTGGGAAGAGCTCAAAGAAATTTTCGAGTGGAGCAAAACCTACGTCACTTCCACCATGCATATTTGTTGGGCTTCCCAGGCCGGTCTTTACTATCATTACGGCGTGCGGAAAATCCCGCTGCCGAAAAAATGCTTCGGCGTGTTCTCCCATACGGTCAACGATCCGCGCGTCAAACTGCTGCGCGGCTTCGACGAAATGTTCCTGGTGCCGCATTCCCGTCATACGGATGTGGAACGCGCCGACATCGAGCGGGTGCCCGAGCTGCAGATTTTGGCCGAATCCGAAGAAGCCGGAATTTACCTGGTGGCCAGCCGGGACGGCAAACAGATTTTCGTGACCGGACATTCGGAATACGATCCCGATTCGCTCAAGTGGGAGTATGAACGAGACATAGCCAAAGGAATGGAAGTCGATCCGCCGGTCAACTATTTCCCGAAAGACGATCCGTCCCGTCAGCCGGTTTCGTCCTGGCGCGCCCATGCAAACTTATTATTTTCCAATTGGCTGAACTACTATGTGTATCAAGAAACGCCGTATGATATCGATCAAGCGGCGGAAATTATGTATGAGATCTGAAGTGGAGGGATAACAGATGGGAGAGAACAACAAGCAAGAGTGGCGCATCGAAAGCGTCCTGGCGCAAATCGGTTCCGTGGAGGAACCGGTGACCGGGGCGGTGAATTACCCGATTTATCAGGCGACGGCGTTCCGGCATCCGCGGCTCGGTCAAAGCACAGGCTTCGATTACGCCCGGACCAAAAGCCCGACCCGCAAAGTGCTGGAAGACGCGGCGGCTGTTTTGGAAGCCGGGGATGCGGGGTTTGCCTGTAGCTCCGGCATGGCGGCGCTGCAAACGATATTCACCCTGTTTGCCCAGGGCGATCATCTGATCGTATCGCTCGACCTGTACGGCGGGACCTACCGTCTGTTGGAACGGATCATGTCCAAATACGGCGTGACGGCTTCGTATGTGGACACGAACGATCTGGACGCGCTGGAAAGCGTGCGCAAGCCGAACACCAAAGCGGTGTTTATCGAAACGCCAACCAACCCGCTGATGATGGTGACCGACATCGAGGCCGTCGGCAAATGGGCTCATACGCACGGCCTGCTGACGATCGTGGACAATACGCTGCTTACGCCGTATTTTCAGCGGCCGTTGGAGCTTGGAGCGGACATCGTGGTGCACAGCGCGACCAAATATTTGGGCGGGCACAACGATGTGCTGGCCGGGTTGATCGTCACCAAAGGCAAAGAGCTGTCCGAGGAAGTAGGGTTTCTGCACAATTCCATCGGCGCGGTGCTGAGTCCGTCCGACTCCTATCAGTTGATGCGCGGCATGAAGACGCTGGCGCTGCGCATGGAGCGCCATGAAAGCAATGCGCTGGCGATCGCCAAATACCTGCAGGGCCATCCGCAGGTGGCCGAAGTGTTTTACCCGGGGCTGGAGGATCATCCGGGATACGAGATCCAGAACAAACAATCCCGCGGAAACACGGGGATTTTCTCCTTCAAAGTAACGGACGCCCGCTACGTGGAGCCGGTGCTTCGCAACCTGCGGCTGATCGCGTTTGCGGAAAGCCTCGGCGGCGTCGAATCGCTGATGACCTATCCCGCCGTGCAGACCCATGCCGATATTCCCGCCGAAATCCGCGAAGCGGTGGGCGTTGACGACCGTCTGCTGCGCTTTTCGGTAGGCATTGAACATGAGGACGATTTGATCGCCGATTTGGGACAGGCTTTGGAGGCGGCGCGGATCGAAGTCGAAGGGGGACAAAAACATGAGTAAACAGGAGCATAACGAAGCGGCGGCTCAACCCGGGAATTTGGAAAAAAAATTCGACACGAAGCTGATTCATTTCGGCAGCGAGGTCGACAGCGCTACGGGCGCATCCAGCGTGCCGATTTATCAGGCTTCGACGTTTCATCATCACGATATTTTTAATCCTCCGCAGCATGATTACAGCCGCTCTGGCAACCCGACGCGGCAGGCGCTGGAGGATTATATCGCGCTGCTGGAGGGCGGCGTGCAAGGCTTCGCCTTCTCCAGCGGAATGGCGGCGATCTCCACGACGTTTATGCTGCTGTCCGCCGGCGATCATATCATTGTGACGGAGGATGTGTACGGCGGTACATACCGGCTGCTGTCGAACATTTTAAGCCGGATGAACATCGAAACGACCTTCGTCGACATGACCCGGCCGGACGAGGTGAAAGCGGCCCTGAAGTCCAACACCAAAGCGGTATATATGGAAACGCCGTCGAATCCGACGCTGAAAATCACCGATATCGCCGAAATTTCCGCCTGGGCCCGCGAGCATGATTTGATCAGCATCGTCGACAACACGTTCATGACCCCGTATTACCAGCGGCCGATTGAACTGGGAACCGATATCGTGCTGCACAGCGCGACCAAGTTCCTGGGCGGCCACAGCGACGTGCTGGCCGGTTTGGCGGTGGCCCGCACCGAGGAATTGGCGAAGCGGCTTAAATTCCTGCAAAACGGCATGGGCACCGTGCTTGGCGCGTCGGATTCCTGGCTGCTCATGCGGGGCATGAAGACGCTTGGCGCCCGCATGGCCCACAGCGAAATCAGCGCCCGGAAGCTGGCCGATTGGCTGAGCAAGCGCGGCGACATCGACGCCGTCTTTTATCCCGGCCTGCCGGATCACCCAGGCCGGGAGATCCAGGAGAAGCAGTCGGCCGGTTACGGCGCGGTCGTCTCGTTTGACGTCGGCTCCGGCGAGCGGGCGAAACGGCTGCTGAGCGAAGTGAAGCTGCCGATCGTCGCCGTCAGCCTCGGCGCCGTCGAGAGTATCCTGTCGTATCCGGCGATGATGTCCCACGCCTCGATGCCGCAGGAAGTACGCAGCGAGCGCGGGATTACCGACGGCCTGCTGCGGTATTCCGTCGGTCTTGAAGATATCGGCGACCTGATCGCCGACTTGGACCGCGCCCTTCAGCGAAGCTGATGTTTGTTTTCCCCCACAGTACCCGGTCATCCTGGCCGGGTGCTTGCTTTTTGGTAAGAAAGTTAACGGCATTTTATGTACTTATTATCCGGACTCAGGCATGTTCATTCCCATTAGCGGCATTTTTGGTACTTATTTCCTATTAAAGGTCTAGAACGCGGTCATTTCCTTGTCATTCGAAAAAATAGCGACATAAATTGTACCTATTTCTCTCAAATGGACGGATACCGACGGAATAACGCCCTTTGTTGCCCTTATATTTTGCTGGACTCCTCTCTCAGGCTCAGGCAACCAGGTTTTAGCCTTTTTCAACTGCACTTTTGCAGTTGGTTCCATAAGGCCGTCCTTCTTCCAACCGTTCTCCCGATCGTTCTTCAACCGTTCTTCAACCGTTCTTCCGATCCGGCCTTCGCTCAACACGGGTGCTGTTTTTCTGCCCATGATTATGTTACGATTAAACCATAATGTTTAATTTTTCACGATTTTATTTATCTCATTTTTAGTTGTAGGGAGGCAGTGATATGGCTGCGATCGACGATATATTAAACAAGGCGCTGCAGGGCGGACGCCTGGATTTGGAGGACACGGTCCGTCTGTTCGAATCCGCTGAAGTGGAAAAAATGGGGCACACGGCCAACATTCTGATGGAGCGGAAGCATCCCGAACCGGTGACGACATTCGTCATCGGGCGGAACATCAATTACACGAATATTTGCGACGTGTACTGCCGTTTTTGCGCGTTTTACCGCCGTCCGGGCTCGGAGGAAGGGTATGTCCTGCCGGATGAGGTGATCTTTCAAAAAATCCAGGAAACGATCGACGTGGGCGGTACGGAAATCTTGATGCAGGGCGGAACGAACCCGAATCTGCCGTTCAGCTATTATACGGACCTGCTGAAAGCGATCAAGCAGCGGTTCCCGGATATCACAATGCACTCCTTCTCCCCGGCGGAGATCATGAAAATGAAAGAAGTGTCGAACGGACTGTCGCTTGAACAGGTGATCCGCGAAATTCATGCCGCGGGCCTCGATTCGCTGCCCGGCGGCGGCGCGGAAATTTTGGACGACCGCACCCGCCGCAAAATCAGCCGGCTGAAAGGCTCCTGGAGAGACTGGATGGACGTGATGCAGACGGCGCATAAAATCGGCATGAACACGACCGCGACGATGGTGATCGGGTTCGGCGAATCGATGGAGGAGCGGGCGCTGCACCTGCTGCGCGTACGCGAGGCGCAGGACGAGTGCATTCAAAACGGCTACCCGTCGGAAGGTTTCCTGGCCTTCATTCCATGGACGTTCCAACCGGACAACACGAACTTGAAAGCCGAAAGACAGACGCCGGAATCGTACCTGAAAACGGTGGCGATCAGCCGGATCGTGCTCGACAACATCAAAAATCTGCAGTCTTCCTGGGTGACGATGGGCCCCGAAGTCGGGAAGCTGTCGCTGCAATACGGCTGCAACGATTTCGGCAGCACGATGATCGAGGAGAATGTCGTCTCGTCCGCAGGCGCAACTTACAAAGTCAACATCGGAACGACGTTGCAAATCATCCGCGAGGCCGGAAAAACTCCTGCGCAGCGCAATACGAAATACGAAATATTGCGGGTGTTTGACGAAGAAGCCACGGTCGAACGCGATTTTATTATGCAAAATTAATCCGCATAAGCTGGCAGGCTATTGGCAAAACTGCCTTTCATTCCATGAACCTATTCCGTATATCCGTTTCCTTCCCGCCATATACTTGGAGAAGGAAGCGGAAGGGGGACAGGTTCATGGATTTTTTTACGATACGGGTCAAAGCCGCTGAGGCCGAAGCGCAAAACCGGTTCGCCGGTTACTTGCATGATGCCGTAAGCAGTCTGCACTCTCCGCGGGCCGTGCTCACGCTGAGCGAGGTTTCGGGCGGAACGATGGAGGCTGTGGTCAACCTGCCGGGGGCGGCGGGAGAAAACAAACCGGAACGACTGATCGACCTTTTATCGCTGGGATTAGCCAAGTATGTCGTGCATGTGAAAGAGGATGAGCTGCTCGGACGGATTTTGAACCGGGAATATGAGTGGACTTCGCGCGAGGAAATGGAAATCGTGAAGAACATCTGCCGCGAGCTTTTGGAGCAGCCCAGAGACGGAGTCAAGACCTGTCCGGCGGAAAGGCGGGTTCAGATGGTTTGCGCTGCGCTGCGGGAATATCTGCACAGCGAAAAGCATCTGCATCTTGACGGTTTTGCCGCCTTCCGGCTGAAGGAGTACGAGGCCAGTCTGCGGGAAGCCGCCGATTTCGCGGTGGACGAGTATTTGCTGGATAAGCAGTATGAGGAGTTTATTAGTTTGCTGCAGTATTTTGTTTATTTTCAGGAACCGCTGACGCCGCTCGTCCATTTGATGCATAAGCAAGGACATGAATTCGCGATTTTAAACGAGCAATTTTCACCGATCCAACTTCCGTCCTCGGGCGGAGTGGTGGCCCGAATCGCCGATCAGGAAATGGAAATGGAGGACGTTATCGTCAGCACGCTGATTTCGCTTTCCCCGGACCGCATTTTGATCCATACACAGGACCCGGGGGCGCAGGTCATTGAAACCTTGGCGAAAATTTTTGGCGAGCGCGTGGAAATTTGCCTTCTCTGTCCGCAGTGCAAGCTGTTTCACCGTGAGGTCCGCCGCCTGGATCAAGGCACATAATAAAGAGGTAAAGCGTTTTGAACAAAGCACATCGGAAGCATACTCTTTGGTGCTGAAAATCCGGCTTTTTGAACTCGCACTTAAGGGGGATCCGGCAAAATCTTGACGAGCCGGCGGGGATAGCATTATAATGATGTTCAAGCTAAAAGCGATGACAAAGACATGAACCAAAATGCCTGAAGGTGCAGAGAGAGGGAACATGGGCTGGAATTCCCTCCGGATTCGGTTTTGGTTTACCCCTTTGTAGCTGCGTTCCCGAACCCCAAGTGCGCGGATTCATGTCCGCCGTTTTTCGTTTATGATGATTAACGGTACTAAGGAATGCCGGTTCATTGCCGTTACACAATGCCGAATTAAGGGTTTATCGCCGCTGGCGGATGCTGCGGAATAAGCCGAATGAGGGTGGAACCACGGGTATAACGCTCGTCCCTTTGCCGGGACGGGCGTTTTTTGATTTGTCCGTTTCCGGAAGACCTTAAAACTATTTACGAAAACAGGGAGGAAACGACGATGGGAGCAGTATCCATTTCTTTGCCGGACGGGTCGGTCCGGGAGTACGCGGAAGGAAGCAGTTTGGAGGATGTGGCCGCTTCGATCAGCAGCGGGCTGCGCAAAAACGCGCTGGCCGGGAAATTAAACGGCGTGGCGGTCGATTTGAGCGCCAAGCTGATTGACGGGGCCAAGGTGGAAATCATTACGGGGGACTCCAAAGAAGGCCTGGAGATTATGCGCCACAGCACCGCGCATTTGATGGCGCAAGCGGTGAAGCGGCTGTTCGGCAGCAAGGAGGTCAAACTTGGGGTCGGTCCGGTCATCGAGGACGGTTTTTATTACGACATGGATCTGGAGCATCCGCTGAATCCGGAGGATCTGCAGAAAATCGAAAAAGAGATGGAGCGCATCATCGGCGAAAATCTGCCGATTTCCCGGCGCGAAGTCAGCCGCGAAGAAGCGTTGGCGATTTACACCGAATTGGGCGATCCGTACAAGCTGGAGCTTATTCGCGATTTGCCGGAAGACAGCGTCATCTCGATTTATGATCAAGGCGAGTTTTTCGACCTGTGCCGGGGGCCGCACGTGCCTTCGACGGGCAAAATCAAAGTGTTCAAGCTGCTGAGCGTCGCGGGGGCTTACTGGCGCGGCAACAGCGACAACAAAATGCTGCAGCGCATTTACGGCACCGCGTTTATGAAAAAGGCGGAACTCGACGAGCATCTGCATATGCTGGAGGAAGCGAAAAAACGGGATCACCGCAAGCTGGGCAAAGAGCTGAATATCTTTACGTTCAACAATCTGGTCGGACAAGGCTTGCCGATCTGGCTGCCGAAGGGGGCGACGGTGCGCCGGACGCTGGAACGGTACATCGTCGATATCGAGGAGCGGCTTGGCTATCAGCACGTGTATACTCCGGTGCTCGGCAACGTCGACCTGTACAAAACCTCGGGGCACTGGGAGCATTACCAGGACGATATTTTCCCGAAAATGGCCATCGACACCGAGGAATTTATTCTTCGCCCGATGAACTGTCCGCACCATATGATGGTCTATAAAAGCGATCTGCGGAGCTACCGGGATTTGCCGATCCGCATCGCCGAGCTCGGCATGCAGCATCGGTATGAAATGTCCGGAGCGCTTACCGGACTGCACCGGGTCCGTTCGATGACGCTCAACGACGCCCATATTTTCTGCCGTTTTGACCAAATCAAAGATGAATTCAAGCGCGTGCTGGATTTGATCGCCCAAGTCTATAACGATTTCGGCATCAAGGAATACCGGTTCCGTTTGTCCTACCGCGATCCGCAGGATACGGAGAAATATTACCAAAACGATGAAATGTGGAACAAAGCGCAGCGGATTCTTCGCGAGGTCGTAGAGGAAGCGGGACTTCCGTTCTTCGAAGCCGAAGGCGAAGCGGCCTTCTACGGTCCGAAGCTGGACGTGCAGATCAAGACCGCGCTCGGCAAGGAAGAGACACTGTCGACGGTGCAAATCGACTTCCTGCTCCCGGAACGGTTTGAGCTGGAATATGTCGGCGAAGACGGGGCCAAACACCGTCCAGTCGTATTGCATCGCGGCATTCTCGGAACGATGGAACGGTTTACCGCCTTCCTGCTTGAGAACTTTGCCGGCAATCTGCCGCTTTGGCTGGCGCCGGTGCAAGCGAAGGTCATCCCGGTATCCGGAAACTTCGACGCGTATGCCCGCCAAGTCGAAGACAAGCTGCGGGCCGCCGGCATTCGGGCGGAAAGCGACCTGCGCAACGAGAAGCTCGGGTACAAAATCCGCGAGTCCCAGCTCGAGAAGCTGCCGTACATGTTTATCGTCGGCGAAAACGAGCAAAGCGGCGGCACCGTATCGGTGCGTAAACGCGGCGAAGGCGACCTGGGTGCTAAAGCGCTCGATGAAGTAATCGTCGAACTGCAGAACGAAATCCGCAACCATACAATTTAATAGGTCAGCTTTTAAGCACCGAGAAGGTTGGATGAAGCCAGGGACTGAGTAGCGGAGCGTAGGTGTAACCTACGTGAGCAACTGAAATGCTTCCGTAGGAAGCATACTTCGGAAGCATCCGCTTGGCCGGCTGAATTCAAGATTCGATGCCGAATAAACTTCATGAAATTGCTTCGTGATTAAAAGCTGACCACGTATAAATTGAGGCGCATGTGGAAAACCTTCGGATAAGGGGGAGGTTTTCACATGCGCCAAATTTATATCTGGAAACATATCGGCAAGTGCTTGATGCTAGGAGTGCTGCTGACCGTTACGCTTGCCGCGGATGTTCCGCCGCACGGGATTGCCGGGGCGAATCAGGCGGTATATCAATACCGGAGTCATGCGCCGTGGCTGGAAGCCGGATTTTCCCGGACACCCGCCGGTTGGCAAAACCGGGCCGTTCATTACCGGCACAAGTTGATGTTAAACGTGCAAAAAACCGAGACGAAGCCCGAACCGAAAAAAAAGACCGTCAAGACGGTCAGGGTTCTGGCTACCGGATATACCGCGGGCTATGAATCCACGGGTAAAAAGCCCAACCATCCGCAGTACGGCATAACGTATTCGGGAGTCAAGGTACGGCGGGACAAGGATACGGTATCGACCATTGCGGCCGACCTGAAGGTGTTCCCGATCGGCACCATTTTATATATTCCGGGCTACGGATACGGGGTCGTCGCGGATAAAGGCTCCGCCATCAAAGGAAAAAAAATCGATTTGTATTTCGATACAACGAAGCAAGTATATAAAGAATGGGGCAAGAAGGAAGTCGAAGTGCAGATCGTCCGGAAAGGCAACGGGAAACTGACGGAAGCGATGCTGAAAGAGCTTGGCAAAGCGATGGAAGTGAGCAAGGAAATCCCGGAAGATTTGTGGAACAAGGCCATTTAACAGCGGATTAACAATTTGCTCCAGGCCGCATATTTTACCTCGCCGGTCGCATAATAACCGATGTGGTCATCCTTCGCGAAGACCGCATCGCACCCGGCGGTGACAAACCGCTCTGTTATGGAGAGGGAGGTGAAATTCATGCCAAATCAAAATCAAAAACGTGCGGCTTCTCCTGGTTACAAAA
Source organism: Paenibacillus macerans (assembly GCF_900454495.1). Lineage (NCBI taxonomy): Bacteria > Bacillati > Bacillota > Bacilli > Caryophanales > Paenibacillaceae > Paenibacillus > Paenibacillus macerans. Next base: position 3,145,140 of record NZ_UGSI01000001.1, on the reverse strand, counting down.
CACCAAACGAGAAGTTTAACGAAGAATTTGCTGAGGAAAGCACTGCAACCGTTGCCCAAAAGGCTAAAGCTTCCCGCAATGCAACTACGCCTGTAAGCGGTACTCAACAACAACAACAATAGTTAAGCAACTAAGCGAAGAGCGCCCTAAAATCGGGTGCTCTTTTTATATGTAAATATTTGGTGTTTTCCTCGGTCCGGAGACCGAGAGAAGCTTACTTCTCCCGCCGCTGTCCTCCTTCAGCAGCTTGTTGTACACTAGCATTAACAGAGTTTGTTTGAGATATGGAGGGAAACATGATGAGACACAATTGGTTCGGCAGGCTGATCGGCGGGTTGCTGCTCATTGGTATCGGGGCCTTGTTTTTGCTCAACCAAATGGGAATAACCGACGTTAGCATCGGCTATCTGTTCTCTACGTTTTGGCCGGTGTTTCTGATTTTTGCCGGATTGACGAGCCTGGCCTCGGGCAACCGGCACGGCGGCGGACTGGCGGGCAGCCTGATTTTACTGCTGATCGGCGGTTATTTTCTTGGCAGTAATTTGGGATATATATCGCTCGATCCGGGGGACTTCTTTAAGTATTTCTTCCCGCTTGCGCTGATTATCGGCGGGATTTGCCTCATTTTCAGACCGCGGCATTCACACCGCCGTCGCGAGGGATTTCCGCCGCATCCGCACCGCCGCCGCCATGAGCAATTTCCGCCTCCGCCGCCGTCGCCGCTGAATCCGCCCCCGCCCCCGGCATTTCATCCGGAAATGGAGTCGCCGCTGGATTCGATTTTCGGTTCGCTGGAGAAGGAAGAGGCCAAGAAGGAAGCAACGCAGGAGAAGGAACGTCCCAAACAGGAACGTCCGAAATACGAGCATTACTATGGCATGGACAGCGACAAGGGTGAAGTGGTCAATAAATCGGGATTTATCGGAGACGTACATTTGGGGCAGGATTATTTTCAGCTGCGGCCAACGAACATCTCGCATTTTATCGGGGATACGGTTATCGATTTGACGAAGGCGCAAATTCCGTACGGGGAGACGAAAATCAACGTTTCGTCTTTTATCGGCGACGTCAAGATATTCATTCCGGAGGATATGGATATCGGCATCATGGCCACTTCCAGCGCCTTTATCGGCGATTTGAAGGTGCTGAAGCAGAAGCAGGGCGGATTTATGAGCAGCGTTTCCGCCGAATCCCCGTATTACCGGGAAGCGAGCAAAAAAATCAAGCTGGTCGTCAGCGTGTTTATCGGCGACGTTAAAGTGAATATGGTGGGTTAGGCGGATGATCGTACAGCGTATTTTAAAAAATACGAAATGGGAGCTGCTGTGTTATTTTCTGCTTACGGGAGGATTGACGGCGGCTGCTCTTTACATCGGCTCCAAGACCGGAGTGATTCATGTGGGCGACCCCCACGTGTGGATTTACGACATTGCCGGCATTGTGGTGTTTACGCTGATCATCGGCTATATCGCCGGACGGCGGATTCAGGGCAAAATCGATCTGCTTCATTTAAACATGCTGCAGGTGGCCAAAGGGAATTTGTCGATTCGGATGCCCGAAACGGCGGATCAGACGTTTGCCGGTGTTTATCAGGAATTCAACGAAATGGTCGATTCCATGGAAACGAAAATGCAACTGCTGCAGCAGCTTGGGGAGCAGGAAGTCATGGAAAAGGAGCAGGCGGCCGAAAAAGCGGTGTTGGAAGAAAGAAGGCGCATGGCCCGAGACTTGCACGATACGGTGAGCCAGCAGCTGTTCGCGATTCACATGGCCGCTTCCTCGCTGCCCAAAGTGCTGGAAAGCAATGCCCCTGCGGCCCATACGGTGCTGGAACAGCTCATCCAGATGTCGAATACGGCGCAAAAGCAAATGCGGGCGCTGATTGCCCAGCTTCGGCCGATGGAACTGGTCGGCAAATCGCTGGCGGAGGCGCTGGATCAGTGGTTTCCGGATTACTGCAGGCAAAACGGTTTGAAAGGAATCAAAGACCTGGATCTTCAGGGGGAGCTGTCGGAAGCGAAAGAGCATCAGCTGTTTCTGATCATTCAGGAAGCCATGGCCAACATTGTCAAACATGCCGGGGCCCATTTGGTCAGCCTGTCGCTTCGCGAAGGGCCGCGCCAGGTGGTGCTCGGCATTAGCGATGACGGACAGGGCTTCAGCGGCACCTCGCAGAAGCAGGGCTCTTACGGGCTAACGACGATGAAGGAGCGCGCCGAGAAGCTTGGCGGTCATGTTGAGGTGATCAGCAAGCCGGGAGCGGGCACGACCATTCGGGTGCATATCCCGAAATTTGAGGAAGGTAAGGGAGGAAGCCGCGAATGAGCAGCAAAATCAGGGTTATGATCGTCGATGATCATGATATGGTGCGAATGGGACTGAAAACCTATTTGATGCTGGACCCGGGCTTTGAGGTGGTGGCCGAAGCCGGGGACGGCGAAGCGGCCGTCGAACTGCTGGAGCAAGGCATTCCCGGCGGCTTGCCGGACATCATTTTGATGGATTTAATGATGCCGGTCATGAACGGCGCGGAGGCGACCAAAGCGGTGCTCAGCCGCTACCCGCAGATCAAGATCGTCATCCTGACCAGCTTTTTGGAGGATGAGCTTGTCGTTCAGGCGGTCGAAGCCGGGGCGGTCAGCTATGTTTTAAAAACGGTCTCGGCCGAAGAACTCATCTATGCGTTGCAAGGAGCTTACCGCGGGATGCCGGTCATGACCGGAGACGTGGCCCAGGCGCTGACGCGCGGGCTGCGCCAGCGTACCGTGCAGGGGGACGATTCCGGGCTCACCGAGCGCGAGAAGGAAGTGCTGCTGCTCATTGCCGAAGGCAAAACCAACAAGGATATCGCCGAAGAGCTGCATATCAGCATCAAAACCGTCAAAACGCACGTCAGCAACCTGCTGATGAAATGCGAGCTGGACGATCGCACACAGCTAGCCATTTATGCCCACCGGCAGGGCTGGGCGTCCCGTCAGTAAGGTTGTTTTATCTTCCCCGGATATGGATATGGATATGGATATGGATATGGATATGGATATGGCTATGGAAACGACCCGAAAATCGCCGTTGAAAATCGCCGTTTGGCAGCGGGAAATTGCACTAAGCTCTACTGGAGCGGCGAACCGCCGGCTGGACTCTGAAAATAGCCGCACTTTATGTACTTATTATTCGGATATGATCATGCCCATCCCCATTAGCGGCATTTTTGTACTTATTTTCCTATGAACGGTCCAGAACGCGGGCATTTCCTGGCGATGCGAGACAATAGCGGCATCAATTGCCTCTATTTCTCTCAAATGGACGGGTAGTCCAGGTATAAGGGCATTTTTTGCCTTTAAGTTTTGCGATCCCCAGCAATATTTTCAAATTCGTTCAACTTATACGGACTTATAGCTTTTATCTCCTTTTTAATTGTTTTTAAGGTACCCTTAAGGTTCCTGGTACAAAATAAAAATATGAAAACAACACCCCCTGGAAACAGGGGAAGGAGGTAAACATAGATGGACGATCAAAAAAACAAACCAGGCCAAAATTTTGGAGACAACCCTGGCGATAAGCCGCAGGAATCTCCGGAGTCGGGCTCTTCATATTATTACTCTTACGGACCATTTCAATCCTATGGAAAAAACAACGAAGGATCCGGAGAGGACCGCTTCTATGAGCGCCGTCAGCCGGAGGAAGTGGAAATCACCCGGCCGGAGCCGGTGAAGCCGCTTCCGATGTATGACTACCGCTCTTCGGCGCAGGCGTCCGGCGGTTCGAACGGGGACGGCGGCCGCGGCGTGCCGACCCTTAAAAGCGCGGGCAACTGGCAGTACAGCAAGCCGCCGAAGAAACAATCGTTCCGTTCCGTGATCGCGGGCGTTCTGGCCGGGATGCTGATCGTAACCGGAGCCATGGTGTTCGCCGATCGCGAAAACCTGTTTACATCAAACCAAGCGGCGGCGACAACGACCGCCCCTGCGTCCGGCACAACGACGGAAGGAAGCGGCAACGGTTCAGCGGGCAAGGCGGCGAACGTAGTGTATCCGGTCACGAGTTCGGGAGACGTAACCAGCGTTGTTAATCAAGCTGGCCCGGCTGTGGTCAAAATTGAAACGCTGACGGATTCGAGCAAGCAAAGCAGCAATTCGAATCCTTACAGCAATGATCCGTTTTACCGCTACTTCTTCGGCGATTCCTTCGGTTCGGGCAGGGGGAACAGCAGTAATGGCGGCTCTTCTTCCGGGGCGGGCCAACTGGTACCGACCGGAATTGGTTCCGGGTTTATTTTCGATAAAACGGGCTACATTCTGACAAACGAGCATGTCATTCACGGTGCGGATGTGGTCCAAGTCACTGTGCAGGGCACGGACAAACCGTACGAAGCGAAAGTGCTCGGCTCCAGCTACGACCTTGATTTGGCCGTGCTGAAAATCGATGGAACCAGCAATTTTCCGTCGATTCCGCTGGGCGATTCCAACAGTACGCAGGTCGGCGAATGGCTGGTGGCCATCGGCAACCCGCAGGGCTTTGACCATACCGTTACGGCAGGGGTTCTGAGCGCGAAGGAACGCGGGCCCATCACCATCCCTGGCGAAAACGGCGAAAAGGACCGGGAGTACGAGCATTTGCTGCAAACCGACGCCTCGATTAACCCGGGGAACTCCGGCGGTCCGCTGCTCAACCTGAACGGGGAAGTGATCGGCATTAACGTCGCCGTCAGCACCGATTCCCAAGGTATCGGCTTTGCGATTCCGAGCAGCACGATCAAAGAAGTGCTGGACAAATTGAAAAACAACGAGGAAATTCCGGCTAAACCGGAACCGTTCATCGGAGCCACGCTGATGACAATGACCGATGAAGTTGCAAAACAGATGGGCACCGATGTAAAGGAAGGCTCGATCGTGACCGATGTCGTTTTCAAATCTCCTGCTTACACGGCCGACCTGCGCCCGTATGATATCATCGTCGGGGCAAATGGAACTAAATTCGCCACGAAGGAAAAACTGATCGAATTTATCCAGAAGCAGAAGGTTGGCGCCAAAGTGACCATGAACGTCGTACGCGACGGAAAAAATGTCGATCTTCAAGTCACGATCGGCGACAAAAACAATTACCCGAACGTGGAGTAATCGATCGGCCATTTATGGCCCAAGCGCTTGCGAGGCGGCAGGTTTAAAGCCTGCCGTCTCTTTTGGTACAATAAGGTAAGGCGAGTTGTATAGATAAGGAGAGATCATAAGTGCGATCGGGAATATTGGTTATTGATGATGACGAAAAAATCACGTCCATGCTGCGGCGCGGCCTGGCGTTTGAGGGATATGACGTATATACGGCGCATAACGGGGCGGAAGGGCTGTCCATGATCATGACGGCCGACCCCGACCTGATCATTCTGGACGTGATGATGCCGAAGGTCGACGGCTTTGAAGTATGCCGCAGGCTGCGCGAAGGAGGCAGTACGGTCCCCGTGCTGATGCTGACCGCCAAGGATGAGGTCGAGAATCGGGTGAAGGGGCTCGATATCGGCGCGGACGATTACCTGGTCAAGCCGTTTGCTCTGGAGGAGCTGCTGGCCCGGGTGCGGGCGCTGCTTAGGCGCAAGGAAAGCGCCGGGGAGGCTGGCGGTCAGCGGCTGATTTTTGAGGATATCGTCATGGATCTAGATTCCCGCGAAGTGGTGCGGGCTGGGAATCGGTTGGAGTTAACGGCCAAAGAGTTCGAACTGCTTCACCTGTTCATGCAAAATCCGAAACGGCTGCTGACCCGGGACTTAATTATGGATAAAATCTGGGGATACGATTACAGCGGGGAATCCAATGTGCTGGAGGTATATATCGCCATGCTGCGCCAAAAAACGGAGGAACATGGCGGCAAGCGGCTTATCCAAACGATCCGCGGCGCCGGCTACATTTTGAGAGGAGACGCTTAATATGTCGATCCGGCTGCGGCTGACCGCATGGTATACCGGCATATTGGCCGTGACGCTTATTTTGTTTAGCGCTTCGATATACGGGCTGGTTTATTATAATACGTATCAGGAAGTAAAAAATAGGGTCATCGAGCAGGCGGACCAGATACTTAAAACACAAAACATTACGGTCACGCAGGGATGGGATATGCAGCTCGACCCCGATCAAATCATCCGGCTGGAGGATGCCCGGATATTTTGGCAGCTTAACAATTATGTCATTGGAACATACCGCACCTCTCCCGGCTTGAGAGAACGAAAGATTTCTTTTCCCATCCCCGAGATGAAAGATATCCAAAACGGTAAATTTCAACCGATTACCATAAACGGAAACTCCTATATGCTGTACGAAAGAGCGCTTGGGCTTAACGATCATACCATCGTTGGGCTGCTTCAGCTGGCTGCGGATACGAACGCTGAAGACCGGCTGATGAAGCAGATGCGGACCGTCATCTTATTCGGCTCGCTGTTTACGATTGTGATCGCCAGTTCGCTAGGACTGTTCCTGGCCCGCAAGTCGATGGCGCCGATCGGGAAGGTGATCGAAGCCGCAAACGGGATTCAGACGGGGAACGATTTGAGCGTACGGATCGACTACGACGGACCGAACGACGAAATCGGCCGCCTGATCGGCACCGTAAACCGCATGCTTGAACGTACCGAGGGATTTTATAAGGAACTGGAGGAAGCTTATTCGGCGCAGCGGCGCTTCGTTTCCGACGCCTCCCATGAGCTGCGGACTCCGCTGACCACGATTCGCGGCAATGTCGACTTGCTGAAAAAGATGTGGAGCCAGGAAGCGGAAAAACACGATCCCGCCGAAGAAGAAAGGATACGTTCCTATTCCGTGGAGGCGGTCAGCGACATTTCCGCCGAATCGGAACGGATGAGCCGGCTGGTCAACGATATGCTGTCGCTGGCGCGCGCCGACGCCGGGCAAACGGTGGCCAAGGAACCGCTCATGCTGCAGCCGGTAGTGGAGGAGGTCGTTCGCCGCGCCCAATTTCTGCCGCGCAAGGCCGAATGGATTACCGGCAATCTGGATGCGCTGGCTGGCGCCGTTGTGGCGGGAAGCAAAGATTATTTGCAGCAGATGCTGTTTATTTTCATTGAAAATGCCTTCAAATATACCGAAAAGGGCAGCGTCACCATCGACGCTTTGCGCTCCGGGGACCAAATCGGCATCCGCATTGCCGATACGGGAATCGGCATGGACCGCAGCGAGGTCCCGCATATTTTCGAGCGCTTCTACCGCGCTGACCCTTCCCGCGGCGTGATCCAGGGCACGGGTCTTGGCCTGTCCATCGCCAAGTGGATCATCGACGAGCACGGCGGCTCGGTGGAGGTCATGACCAAGCTCGGACAAGGCACGACGTTCGTCATCTGGCTCCCTGCAAGCTTTAACGGCCTGCTGGAATAAGCTATAATAGAGGTAGTTCAGAAAATCCGCTTTTGATCACGAAGTGAATCAAGAAGAAACTCGGCATCGAATCTTGAATTCAGCAGGGTCTTTCGGTGCTGAAAACCGGACTTTTGAACACGCTATAATAGAGTTGCTTCCCTCCGTCAGGAAATATGGGTGCCAGAAAGCAGGGATAAAGTCATGGAAGTGATCAAAATTTCGCCGCGCGGCTACTGTTACGGCGTTGTCGATGCAATGGTGCTGGCCAGACAGGCGGCTAAAAATCTGGATCTGCCGCGGCCGATTTATATATTGGGCATGATTGTGCACAACAGCCATGTCACGCAGTCGTTTGAAGACGAAGGCATTATTACGCTGGATGGGCCTAATCGGATGGAGATTCTCGAGCAAGTGGAGAGTGGGACGGTTATTTTTACCGCCCACGGGGTGTCCCCGGAGGTCCGGAAATTAGCCCGGGACAAAGGGCTTACGACCGTTGACGCCACCTGTCCGGATGTGACGAAAACGCATGTGCTGATCGAGGAAAAAGTGGCGGACGGATACGAGGTTATCTACATCGGCAAAAAAGGCCATCCCGAGCCGGAAGGCGCGGTCGGCGTAGCTCCGGAGCATGTCCATCTGATTGAGAAAGAGGAAGAGATCGAAGGTTTGCAGGTCGCTGCGGACAAGATCGTCATTACGAATCAGACGACGATGAGCCAGTGGGATATCAAGCATATCATGAAAAAGCTGCTGGAGAAGTTCCCGGGAGCGGAAGTGCACAACGAGATCTGCCTGGCGACGCAGGTGCGCCAGGAAGCTGTCGCCGAACAGGCGGGGCAGGCGGACCTGGTCATCGTCGTCGGCGATCCGCGCAGCAACAACTCCAACCGGCTCGCGCAAGTGTCCGAGGAGATCGCCGGGGTGAAGGCGTACCGGATCGCCGATGTCACGGAGATCAAGCGGGAGTGGCTGCAAGGTGTCCGGAAGGTAGCGGTCACGGCGGGCGCTTCGACGCCTACGCCGATTACGAAGGAAGTCATTCATTATTTGGAGCAATATGATCCGGAAAATCCGGCTACCTGGGACATCGTCCGTACGGTGAACATGAAAAAGCTGCTGCCTCCGGTAAAAGCCGCCGCCCGCAGCAGGGAGGAATAGCGTTTCGATTTCCAACATTTGCGGGGTCACAACCCCGCAAATCTCATGTTATACTCCTAGTAGATTGGTTACAAAATTGTAACCGAAAAACTACTAAGGAGATGACAGCATGAAATCGAATAGAATGAAGCGGTTGGTATCCGGCGGCATTACGGCGCTCGTAGCCGCAGCTCTGATCGTTCCGGCTACGGCTTCGGCGGCATCGGCATCGGATACGACGACTTACCGGACTAATACGACTTATAAAACTTATACAGTGAATGTGGATAATTCCTCTGATAATTCTTGGACAAGCTATTATACGATTCCTTGGTATTTATTTTTTGGTTCCCAGCCGGTAACAGGTTATCCAAACAGCGGATCGAACGCAGGAAAAACGCAAACCGGAACTCCCCAGGGCAATACGCAATCCGGAAATAAGCAATCCGGAAATACACAAAGCGGAACCGGTCAAAAAGGAACTACCGGTAACTCCGGTTCTTCGGCTCAGCAGGGCGCAGGAACGACGGCGGACAAATCGCAGTTTGCTACCCAGGTTATCAAATTGGTAAACCAGGAGCGGGCGAAACAGGGCCTTAAGGCGCTCACCGGCGACTCCGCGCTGAACAACATGGCTTTGGCCAAGGCGAAGGATATGAGCCAAAACAACTACTTCAGCCACACCTCGCCAACTTACGGCTCGCCATTTGACATGATGACGAAGTTTGGCATCAAGTACAGCTATGCCGGCGAGAACATCGCTATGGGGCAAAAAACGCCGCAAGAGGTCGTCAACGCCTGGATGAACAGCGAAGGCCACCGCGCCAACATTTTGAACGCCAACTACAACCTGATCGGGGTCGGATACTACAACGGCTACTGGGCACAGGAATTTGTGGGCAGATAAGTTAATCTAGCGGTGTATGATAGAAGGCTGGAGAGAGAATCTCCGCGCCTTCTATTTTTTTACGCCAAGGTTTGGTTTAATATAATAGGAATATGGACGGTAGAGCGATTGAAATGCAAAACCCGAAAGTACATCTGTTTTGGGATTATTCGGCAGGAGAGTCGGAAATACGCTGTACTTTTGCATTTCGCGAATAAATCTATAAGTTACCTTTAGGCTTGACGGATGGGAGATAATCGGCTATAGTTGCTTTAATGGATAAAAGCTTAAAAGCGAACAAGCGTTTAAGCGAAAGAGCAAATTTATTCTTCTTAATTATCATTGTCGTACTCACGCCAGGCCCCTGCCATTATAGGGCGTGATCAAAAGATGACTTTTTGTACTACCCCCTTAATCATGAAAGGATGTATGAAGATGATCGTAATTACCTCGAAACAGACGCCGGAAGAGCGTATCCAGGAAATTGTCGCCGTGATTGAAAAGGAAGGGCTGCAGGCCCATGTATCGCGCGGAAAGGACCATACGGTGATCGGCCTGATCGGGACGATTGAACCGAAGCTGGCCGAGCATCTCCGTCAGATGAAGGATGTTGAAAATGTCATTAAAATTTCAAAATCATACAAATTGGCGAGCCGCGATTTCCATCCGGAAAACACGGTCATCCGCATCGGCGACGTAACCATCGGCGGTGGGGAGCTGGTCGTGATGGGCGGTCCTTGCGCGGTGGAATCTCCCGAGCAGATCGACGAAATCGCCCGGCTCGTCAAAGCGGCCGGCGGCCAGGTGCTGCGCGGGGGCGCATTTAAGCCGCGTACGGGCCCGTACAGCTTCCAGGGCATCGGCGTGGAAGGCCTCGTCATGATGGCCGAGGCGGGCAAAAAACACGGCCTGCTGACGATCACGGAGGTCATGACGCCGGAATACGTCGACGTCTGCGCGGAATACGCCGATATTTTGCAGGTGGGGACGCGCAATATGCAAAACTTTGACCTGCTGCGCAAGCTCGGCACATGCAACAAGCCGGTGCTGCTGAAGCGCGGGTTCAGCGCGACCTATGACGAGTTCCTGAACGCGGCCGAGTACATCCTTGCCGGCGGCAACCCGAACGTTATGTTGTGCGAGCGCGGCATCCGTACATTTGAAACGTATACGCGCAATACGCTCGATTTGTCGGCGATTCCGGTGCTGCAAAGCCTTAGCCACCTGCCGGTTATCTCCGATCCGAGCCATGGGACGGGGCGGCGCGAGCTGGTCGAGCCGATGACCAAAGCTTCCGTGGCGGCCGGAGCGGACGGCCTGATTATCGAGATGCACACCGATCCCGACAATTCGATGACGGGCGACGGCGTTCAGTCGTTGTTCCCCGACCAGTTTGCGGCCCTGCTGCAAGATTTGGAGAAGCTGGCTCCGCTTGTCGGCAAACGGTTTGATACCCCGAAGGCTGCGCTTCAGCTGTAAGTTACAAATGTTTTGGAGTATTTGCCAATAATGGGCAGCCCTTTCGCCACGCCAGCGAAGGGGTTTTTATACTTTTTGTCGGATAATTTGTACTTGTTGTAATAATACCTTACATGAGATATAAAAATACCTTACATAAGTATTGACGAGCGGCCCCAATAGACCTATAATGAACCACAGAATAAAACAAAAGGATGAACGTTAATCGCATTAACGAGATTTAATGTTCGTGATTTGGGGAGGAAAGCGTAATGTCAGCAGAGTTCGTTTTAAAAACAATCAAAGAAAAGCAAATCGAATGGGTAGACTTTCGTTTTGTTGATTTGTCGGGACGCGCGCATCATATCACACTTCCTGCCAAAGAAGTGGATGAAGATACTTTCAAAAACGGCGTTGCTTTCGACGGATCTTCGATCCCCGGCTTCCGCGGTATCGAAGAATCCGATATGGTTATGATGCCGGACCACGGCTCCGTATTCGTAGATCCGTTTACAGCGCATCCGACGTTGAACGTGTTTTGCGATATCTATACGCCGGACGGCGAGCGTTACGAACGAGATCCGCGCAGTGTGGCCGTACGGGCCGAGGAATACCTGAAGCAAAGCGGCGTCGGAACCGCAGCCTTCTTTGCGCCGGAATCCGAGTTTTTCATTTTTGACGATGTCCGCTTCGAGAGCGGTATGAATAAAACGTTCTACTCGGTAGATTCCGAGGAAGCGATCTGGAATACGGGACGCGCCGAAGAGGGCGGAAACCTCGGCTACAAAGTGCCTGTCAAAGGCGGCTACGTGCCGGTGGCTCCGACCGACAAGCAGCAGGACATCCGCAGTGAAATGTGCCGCCTGCTTGAGGAAGCCGGCCTCCGCGTAGAACGCCACCACCATGAAGTGGCCACTTCCGGCCAAGCGGAAATCAACTTCCGTTTCGACACGCTGCTGAAAACGGCCGACAACCTGATGGTTTATAAGTACATCGTGCACAACACGGCCGCTCAATTCGGCAAAACCGCGACGTTCATGCCGAAACCGCTGTTCGGCGACAACGGAAGCGGCATGCACGTGCACCAATCGATCTTCAACGGCGACACTCCGCTGTTCTACGATAAAGGGGCGTACGCGAACCTGAGCGAAACGGCGCTGCACTACATCGGCGGCATCTTGTACCACGCTCCTGCGATCATCGCGTTCACGAACCCGAGCACGAACTCGTTTAAACGTCTGGTGCCTGGCTTTGAAGCGCCGGTGAACCTCGTATTCTCCAAGGGCAACCGTTCGGCGGCCGTGCGTATTCCGGTAGCGGCCGTAACGCCGAAAGGATGCCGGATCGAGTTCCGTACGCCGGACTCCACGGCCAACCCGTACCTGGCCTTCTCCGCGATGCTGATGGCCGGTCTGGACGGCATCAAGAACAAAATCGATCCGGTGAAACTGGGCTACGGACCGTTCGACAAAAACATCTATGAATTGTCCGACGAAGAAAAAGCCGGCATCCGCAGCGTACCGGGCTCCCTGGACGAAGCGCTGGACGCACTGGCAGCCGATAACGAGTTCCTGACGGCAGGCGGCGTATTCACGAAAGCCTTCATCGAGAACTTCATCGAATTGAAACGCGCTGAAGCGAGAGCGGTAGCCGTAAGAGTACATCCTTACGAATTTGGACTTTATTACGATCTGTAAGAAGTATTGCTACTATATAAATAGAAAATAATCCAAAGGCTATCCCTTGAAGGTTATCAATCACCTTCGCCGGATGGCCTTTTAAATATTTATAAAATTTATTACTCAACTTTCGCAGCAAAAAATCGGCGTAGACAAGCTTTGATGTAGCTGGGGTAAAGCAGCAATCCATTGCCGGAGTTGACGCTGAATCTAAGGCGGACAATGTCTTCCCGGTATTTTGGGCTGCTTCGGTGATCAAGTCGAGCAACTATGGAAGCGTCAACGATGTAGAGACGTCACGATCCGGTGGGGTTAGTATATCTACCTTTTGCACCGTGGCCGTTTCGAGCTGTGTCACAAATCGACGCCAGGTGAGGGGGCCTGTCTAAAGGGTTCGTGTCTTTGGTGTTCCTGCCTGCAACCTGCCTTTGCACGATTATCCCTTTCGTCCAGGGAGCAGGGGGGGCTAAAGCAAGTCAAGGGTTCCAAAAAAAGAGAAGAAAAAACAAAAAAAGATAAGGAAAAAATGAGGTGGTTCAGGTGAGATTTTCGGCTTGATAAGGGAACGCGTGTTTGGTATAATGAAATAAATGGAACTTATGTTCGTATATCCTTGATTCGGGGGCGAGTGAACATGGAGGTCAATGCGGGAACAGAACTTCAGCCATTCAGCAGCCGGTTTAACAGCGAGCAGGCCTGCCTGGAGGCGCTGATCGCGATGAAGTGGCCAAACGGCTTCGTCTGCCCGCGCTGCGCTCACACCCGGTGCAGCCGTCTGACCTCCCGGCATATCCCTTTGTTCGAGTGCGGAAAATGCAAGCATCAAACATCGCCTTTGGTCGGCACGATTTTTGAAGGAGCCAAGGTGCCCTTGCTCAAGTGGTTCGAGGCCCTGGATTTGTTCTTGCTTGAGGGCGGCATCTCAGCGTTGCGGCTGCGCCAGGTGATCCGGGTCACCTACAAGACCGCCTGGTCGATGCTGCACAAAATACGTCATGCCGTGGGGGAGTTCGATGCCCGGGAACTGCTCTCCGGAGAGGTGAAGGTGAACAGCGATCAGTATGGACGTAATCCGTCCCGGTGTCAGCTTTCGCATCCGTACGCCTCGGCGGTCGTAGCCGGCTGCACGGTAACGGAGTCGGGCGAGCCGGAGCAGGTCAAAATCCGCCTGGTGCCGCATAAGCGGGGGGACGGGAAAATGACAAACCGTCACGATCTAACCGCTTTTATTAGCGGGCATGTGGATGTCCATACATCGGCGGTACAGTTGTTTCCTCAGGCCTTTCGGCTGTATGCGCCCTTGCGGAGAGTGGTGAGAGAGGCATGGGAATCGCTGAAGAGTACGTATGGAGCCTTGGGACTGAAGCATCTGCAGGCGTACCTGAACGAGTACACCGTACACCGCCGGCTGCGCCTGCAAGGAGGACTGCCCGGAGCGGAAGAAACGATGCGGCAGAAGTTGCTGCGCATGTGTGTGGCGATTCCCGCGATCCCTTACCGCCGGCTGATCGCACGCCAACCGAACCAGCCCCTTGCGGCTGCTGCAGCCTGATCGAGACGCTGGAAACGGTAGGGGGAGTTTGATGCAGATCAACTTAATGGTCCTTGATTTCCTGTCTTGATCTCCTATCCGGTCTGCTTCACCTCACCTAAATATGATATGTTTCCTTCTCTTAAGCCCGTCTAAATTATCTCGAACCTATCTGCTTCTTCACCAAATATTTTCCGAGCTTGCCTTTCTCTCTAGCTACCTGATCAAACGGGATAATCGTCCAAAGTCTCCGGATAGGGAGTGTTGATCTCCGTCCTCCACCTCCCCCACCTCCCTATCCTGAAGCGTTCAACGCCCTTTCGTGTTTCTTGCCACTCTTAATTCTTTGAACACCTTCAGCTCAGGGACTCAAGCTGATTTTTGCTCTGCGAAAGTTGAGATTCCAACCTGTTCGCCTTAAAGCACGGCGGGTTTGCCTCCGCAGGACTCGCGAATCACGAGCTCGGGCTCCACGACAACATTGCTCGTCTCGGATTGACTGTTGATCAGGTCGTAGAGCAGCGAAGCGGCCAGCCTGCCGATTTTGTCTTTGTTTTGCCGGATGGTCGACAGGGTTGGCGTCGTGTATTTGCACGCTTCGATGTCGTCGCAGCCGATGATGGCGATGTCCTGGGGGACGTGAAACCCATGTTCCTTCAAAGCGCGCATCGCCCCGATCGCCAGCAGGTCCGAGGCCGCAAAAACGGCCCGCGGCAAGGACCCGGATTGGATTATCCGGGTCATGGCTTCATAGCCGCTGGACTCGAAGAAATTGTCCCCGTTGACAAACCATTGCTCCATGACAGGGAGGCCGAAGCTTTCAATCGCGTCCTTATACCCTTGTTCGCGCATATTGGAAATGTCCGATTCCAGCGTGCTGCCGATATATCCGAGATCTCTGTATCCGAGCAAATAAAAATGCTCCACTACTTTATAGGACATTTTGTAGTTATCGGACATGATGTACCCTGAGCTTTTGCCGTTTAGTTGAATATCGACGCCGATGCAGGGGATTTCGCTGTGATCCAGCTCGTTGATGGACGGCTCGACCTCCTGACCGGTGACGATGATGCATCCGTCCACTTGGAAATGCCGGCAGCGCGCCAAATAATCGCCGTCGACGGAGTGGAATTTCTCGTTGGAGAAAAACAGAAGGTCATAGCCCAGAAAACCCATCTGCTTCTTGAACGCGTTCAGCACTTCAATAAAGAAGGGGTGGGTAAAATCGATATTGAGTTTGCCCGCGAAAATAACGCCGATCAGGTTCGACTTCTTTGTAGCCAGCGTTTTCGCTGAATTCGAAGGTATATACCCCGTCTGCTTCATAATTTCGAGAACTTTCGTTCTTGTCTCCTCGGAGATGTCGCTATAGTTATTAATAATTTTGGAAACGGTCGATACCGATACTCCGGCCATTTCCGCGATTGTTTTAATATTGACCGCCAAAAAGCAGCCCTCCCTACAATAAAAGAACATTTTGGAATTAGTATATCTTAATGAGATACTCAAGACTATTAAAGAAATCGATGGCGAAACATTTACGAAACTGGTTTCGTGATTAGTTTAAAGGAATTGCGAAACGGAGTCAAGACAACTCGAAATAAATGGGAAAAACGAAGCATACTAAGGCCGGAAATGGACTATTCGACGATAAATACAGCGTCTGATCCGCGTCGGAACGAGGTTTTTGCGAATCGCGAAAAAAACCTTTACAAAGCAAATTTTTGATGCAATAATGTGTTTTGACGAAACCGCTTTCGGTAAATTCATCCCGAAATTCTCTAAAATGGCCTGGTTTTACGAAAATTATGAAAAACTTCAGTGCACAGCGTAAATCGGGAAGGTAAACCGAATCGATAGTCCAAAATCATTACCTTAATAGGGGGTAACAGCATGGTAAAGAGAATTTCAGCCTTGATCCTGGCCGGTGCGCTGACGCTTAGTCTGGCTGCTTGCGGCGGAGGAGGCAATGGCGGCAGCACGGCTCCGGCAAACGGAGGCGAAGGCGGCAAAGCGTCCGGGGAGAAGAAAGTCATTAAGATTCTGCACTGGAAGCAAGAAAACATTAACAAAGCGATGGAAGAGATCAATAAGGCGTTCGAGGAAAAATATCCGGAATATAAGATTGAATATACGACGACCGGCCCTGACGACGAGTACAAGCAGGCGCAAAGAGCGCGAATCACGGCGAATGATGTTGATATTTTGGCCGACTTGTCCGGGATGAGACTTTCCCCGCAAGAATGGACGCCCGGAGCGAAAACGCCGGATTGGCAGCAATGGATCGATTCCGGTCTGATCGCCGATCTGTCGGACCAGGCGTTCGTCAAGAACTGGAATGCAAACGACATTGAAAAAGCCGGAACTTACAACGGCAAGGTGTATGCGATTCCAACCGGCAAAGTGGCGATGTCCGGCCTGTTTTACAACAAACAAATCTTTGAAGAAAACGGCCTTTCCGTACCGAAAACCTGGTCGGAATTCATCAAGCTTTGCGATGACCTGAAAGCGAAAGGCATCACGCCGATCGCCGTCGCCGGTAAAGACGTATGGCCGCTGAAGTTGCCGGTATTCGCCCTGCAGTCGAAAATTTTGGGCGGCGGCGATCAGCAAAAATGGATCGAAGGCGTTTGGAAGGGCGAAACGGCGTTTAATGACGCCGAAGCCGTGGAAGTGCTGGAAAAAGCGAAAACGATTCAAGACAATTACATGATCGATGGCTTTATGGGCATCGACTATGCTTCCGTACCGTCGATTTTCGCTGCGGGCAAAACCGCGATGCTGGCGGACGGATCTTGGGACGCTCCGACGATCGCAACCGCGAATCCCGATTTGAAATATGGATATTTCCCGCTTCCGGCCACGGAAGACGCCGCGAAAAACGCTTCTTTCGTAGGGAAGTACGATGTAACCTGGTACGTTGCCGAAAAGGGACCGAACAAAGAAGGGGCCCTCAAATGGATGGAATTTTTCTCCCAGCCTGAAAATTACACCAAATTCGTCAAAGCCGCCGGCTTTATTCCGACGCAGGACAACATCTCGACGGAAAGCGAATTTATCGACCAGGAGCTGACTCCATACCTTGGCGATTTTGAGCTGGCTTACGAGATTATGATGATCAACCGCGAAAACGTCGGCGAACATCTTGCGGCCGAAGGCGTGCATACGGAATACCTGGCTCCGGGCGGAGCATTTAAAACCGCGAAGGAACTGGCCGACGTCCAGCAAAAAGAATGGGAAGCCGCAGCGCCTAAGTAAGCCTAAGGTTTCTGCCTGAATCTATAGAAAGAAAACAACCATACTGTACTGCCCTCGGGGTCTGCTCGTCAGGCCCCGATCCTTTATTTGATTTGGATCTGAAGAGGTGAGAGAGATGTACCCATTTGGAAAAGGCTTTGCCCGTTACGTTCCTTTTCTGCTGCTGTTGATTCCGCTGGCGTTATACGTCGTTTTTTATTTCGGACCATCGGTGTTGACCGTGATTTATTCGTTTACGGATGTGAAAAACATCCCTGGCAGCTCCATGAACTTCGTCGGGCTCGATAATTATAAAGACTTGTTTTTTGCCGGAAATTCCGGGGAACGCTGGGTTTCCATCAAAAACACGTTAATTTTCATGTTTATCGTCACCATCGTGCAAAACGGAGTGGCGTTGTTTGTGGCTGTGCTGATTAACCAACGGCTGCGCGGCGATTATTTTTACCGGGCCGTGTTTTTTCTTCCGGTCGTGCTTGGGGTGGCTGTCGTCGCGCTCGTTTGGGGCATGATGTTCGACCCGATGAGCGGGCCGGTTAACATGCTGTATCAATCGCTGTTCGGATATAAAGACATGTTTTTCTCCAGCTTTACGCATGCGTTCGGCTACATTATTTTCGTGCAAATCTGGATGTACATGGGCTATTCAATGCTGATTTTTCTTGCCGGCCTGCAATCCGTGCCAAAAGATCTGTACGAAGCGGGGTACATCGACGGTACGAACCGCTGGCAATCGTTTAAGAACATTACGTTCCCGCTGATCGCCCCGTCTTTTACGGTCAATATGCTGCTTTCGATCATCGGGGCGATGTCCACGTTCGATATTATCCTCGCCACGACGGACGGCAAGTTCAACACCAGAACGATGGCTTACGACGTGTATAAGGAAACGTTCCGCGGCAGTCTGGAAATGGGCTTGCCATCGGCGCTGTCCGTGGTCCAGTTCCTGATCATTTTGGTGTTCGTTATCGTGGCCGTCAGACAGACGCGTAAGAGAGAGGTGGAATATTAAAATGAAAAAATCCAATTCATTTACGATTCTGTCTTACGCCGTCATCGCCGTGCTGCTTGTCCTTTACGTGGTGCCGTTAATTTTGGTGCTTAACGTTTCGCTGAAATCGTATCCCGAATATTTGATGAATCCGATCGGAATGGTGAAGGAAGCCCAATGGAGCAACTATGTCAGCGCCTGGACCGAGGGCAATTTTGCCAGCTATTTTCTGAACAGCGTGCTTTATACCGGGGAGGCTACGGTGCTCACGATCATCGTATCCATTCTCGGCGCGTTTCCGGTAGCCCGGGGGTACGTCAAATGGAGCGGGTTTATCTACCTGTTCTTCCTGCTGTCGCAATTTCTCCCGAATCCGATGGTCGCCCAATATAAGCTGATGCTTTCTTTTAAAGAAAGCCTGGATTTCTTCGGTTACGATACGAAGCTGGGTTATATCATTTTGAAAACGAGCGGTACGGGCGTCGTGTTCATGATGTTCGTCGGCTACATCAAATCGATCAGCCGCGAGCTGGACGAAGCCGCGGGCATGGACGGATCGGGCTATACAAGGTACCTGTTCCAAATGATTTTGCCGCTGATGAAGCCGGTTATTGCGACAGGCGTCATCCTTACGGCAATCGGGATCTGGAATGATTTCGTCGGTCCGATCATGTATTTGCCGAGCAAAGTGAACTATCCGATTACGTTTGGCTTGAAAGAGTTCAAGGGCCAATACGGCAACAACTGGCCGCTGTTGGCGTGCGGGATTACGATCGTGGCGGCTCCGCTCATTTTGCTCTATACCTTTATTCAAAAATACCTGGTGGACGGCGCGCTTGCCGGGGCCGTGAAATCTTAAATGCGGACTAAAGAGAGAGAGGAAGAAGCGCAAATGGGACAAAAAGGTTGGAAGTTTCAAGGGGAGCAAGGCGAGTTCAGACTGGAGCAGCCAGAACATAACAGCTATTTGTATTTTCCCCTCGTCAACGAGGCGGGGATGATGTCGGCCGTGACCCCGAATTTGCACGGAGAAATCACTTCGGGACACAACACGTTTCTGATGGAGCCCGTATCGGCGGAAAGTTTGCATAATTCCAAGGCATCGCGGAACTTTTGGGTGTTTATCGAAGGATACGGGGCATGGTCCGTCAGCGGCAACTCCGCGAGACAAAACGCGGCGCGGTTTACGGGCGAAGAAGAGCGCTCCGCGGTGGAGGCGGGGTTCCTATGGCATGCCGTGACGCGCGACAACGAAAAAGCCGGACTAAAGGCCAGGACGGTCAGCTTTGTTCCGGTAACGGACGATAAAATCGAGCTGATGCGGGTGACCCTGACCAATACGGGGAACGCTCCGCTTAAGCTGACGCCGACGGCGGCGATTCCGCTGTACGGGCGTTCGGCCGACGATCTGCGGGATCACCGCCACGTCACATCGCTGCTGCATCGGATATTTACGTCGGAGTACGGCATTGAAGTGCAGCCGGCGCTTTCCTTTGACGAGCGGGGCCACCGCGTCAACAAGGTCACTTACGGCGTGTTTGGCGCTGAAGCTGGCGGAACGGCGCCCGCCGGATTTTTCCCGGTGACGGAGAATTTTATCGGCGAAGGCGGGGCGCTGGACTGGCCGGAGGCCGTCGTCGCGAACCGCGAACCGGATGCGCAGGCGGGGGCCGCCGTGGAAGGCTACGAAGCCGTCGGCGCGCTGCGCTTTGCTCCGGTGGAATTAGCGCCGGGTAAGTCCGTCTCCTATGTCGTGGCCATGGTCATTTCGGGGGACCGGATCGATGTCGGGCGGTACGCGGCGGATTATTTGGCGGCCGGCCGGTTTGATGCCCTGCTGGAGCAAAACCGGGCCTACTGGCGGGACAAATTGGATACGGTCCGGTTCAGCTCCGGGGACGGTGAGCAGGATTTATGGATGAAATGGGTGACGCTGCAGCCGATTTTACGCCGGCTTTACGGCAATTCGTTCCTGCCGTATCACGATTACGGACGCGGGGGCAGAGGCTGGCGCGACCTGTGGCAGGACTGCCTGGCGCTGATGGTAATGGAGCCGGCGGAAGTGCGCCATCTGCTGCTCAACAACTACGCCGGCGTGCGGATGGACGGCAGCAACGCGACGATTATCGGCGCGGGGCCGGGGGAATTCGTCGCCGACCGCAACAACATCCCGCGGGTATGGATGGATCATGGCGCCTGGCCGCTGATGACGACGCTGCTGTACCTCCATCAAAGCGGGGACCTGGACCTGTTGTTCCAGCCGCAGAGCTATTTCCGCGACGTATTCGTCAAGCGGTGCCGCGAGCGCGACGCCTCCTGGACGCCGGAGCAGGGGAACAAGCTGCTGACCGCGGACGGACAAATTTATGAGGGCACGATTTTGGAGCATATTTTGCTGCAAAATATCGTTCCGTTCTTTAATGTCGGCGATCACGGCAACATCAAGCTGGAGGGCGCGGACTGGAACGACGGGCTCGATTTGGCCCCGGACCGCGGCGAAAGCGTGGCGTTTACGGCGTTTTACGCCAGCAACCTGATGGAGCTGTCCGAGCTGCTGCTTGAGCTGCAGAAGCGCACCGGAAAAGATTCGCTGGACATCGCCGAAGAAATGGCCCTGCTGCTCGATACGCTCGGGAAGCCGATTTCCTATGACAGCATTCAGGAAAAACGGAGCTTGCTTGACCGCTATTACGACGCCGTCACTCCGCGCGTAAGCGGCAAAAAGCTGTTGCTGGACATCCGCAAGGTGGCCGAGGATTTGAAGCGGAAAGCGGATTGGGCCGTAGCGCATCTGCGCGGGAGCGAATGGATCCAAAGCAAGGAAGGTTATGCCTGGTTCAATGGGTATTACAACAACGATGGCGAACGCGTTGAAGGAGACCATCCGGACGGCGTGCGGATGACGTTAACCGGGCAGGTGTTCGCGATTATGGGCGGCGTCGCCACGGACGAACAGACGGAGAACATCTCGCAAGCGGTAAACCGCTACTTGAAGGACGAGCGGATCGGCTACCGGCTGAATTCCCGCTTCGGCGGAATCCAGCAAAACCTCGGCCGGGCCTTTGGCTTCGCTTTCGGCCACAAAGAGAACGGCGCGATGTTCAGCCACATGACCGTCATGTACGCCAACGCGCTGTATAAACGCGGGTTCGTGCAGGAAGGGTTCGAGGTGCTCGACTCCATCTACCGGCTGTCCGCCGATTTCGAGAACAGCCGGATTTATCCGGGGGTTCCCGAGTATATCAACGAACGCGGCCGGGGGATGTACACCTATTTGACCGGATCGGCGAGTTGGCTGCTGCTGACGCAGCTTACCGAGGTTTACGGGGTCAAAGGCTGCTTCGGCGACCTGCGTTTGGAGCCGAAGCTCGTGCAGGCGCAGTTTGACGGTTCCGGCGAAGCGGCGGTCGAAACCTTGTTCGCGGGGCGCATGCTGCGCGTCGTTTACCGCAATCCGCAGGCGGCCGAACACGGCCAGTACCGGGTGGATTCCGTCAGCCTGAACGGTCAAAGCGTAGATTGCCAAAACGATGGGGCCGGCTGTCTGATCGGCCGTTCGCTGATCGAAGCTTTGCCCGCCGACGGTGTTCACGAACTGATCGTTACGCTTGGCCGCAATATAAGTTGAACTAAAGAAATACGGGGGTTGGGTCATTTCACAAGGCTGCCCTGATCCGTACAATCAACAGTTCAACTTATACAGCTCAAGAAAGGTAATGATCGCATGGCTTATCAACTGAATAACGAGCTGCTTGCGGTTGATATCGCGGACCCCGGGGAATACCGGGGAACGCGGTTCGACTGGAGCGGCTTTATTACGGGCGTCCGGTTCGCGAGCCATACGTTTTGCGTTCCGGAAAGCCTGGTTCCCGGTCAAGGAACCGGAGGCATAGGGCTTTGCAGCGAATTCGGGATCGCGCAAACCATTGGCTATGACGAAGCGGAGAGCGGCGGGAAATTTCCCAAACTTGGCGTCGGGTTGCTGACACGCCCGGACGAGGCGCCTTATCAATTTTTCCGCGATTATGAGGCCGAACCGTTTTCCATCATGACTGAGCAGCAGGGGCCGCAAAGCGTTGCGTTTACTGTGTTGCCTGAAGACTGCCGCGGTTACGCCGTGCAGCTCGTAAAAACCGTCGCTATCAAGCAAAACCGTCTGAGCGTGAGCGTTGAGCTGGATAACGTTGGCACCCGACCAGTTCTTACCGATGAGTATTGCCACAATTTCTTCGGGATTGACGGCGAGCCGATTGGCCCGGACTACGTGCTGCGCTTTCCGTTTGCGCCTTCACCCCGGAGCGATGACCCCGGTACGCTGGACGGGCTTGCGTTCAGCGGCAACGAAGTTACCTGGGAGCGGCAGCCGGAGAAAGATTTTTATTTTCGCCTGCCGGGGGTCGACGGAGCGGAGCAGCCGTGGCTCTGGGAACTGGTTCATCGGCCCAGCGGCCTGGGAGTTCGCGAGCGCAGCAAGCTCCCCGTGGCCGCAGCAGCGGTATGGGGCAAGGGGCACGTTGTTTCACCGGAGATGTTCGTGGAAGTGAAGCTCGCTCCGGGTGAGCGGCAGACCTGGACCCGGATCTACGAGTTTTTTCAGACGATGTAGGTGGTTCAGGCAAAAAAAGGGCATTTTTTAAGCTTAACTAACCTAATAATCAGCGCTTGACAGGGAAGGCCGGTGGGTTGGTTGGCGGGGTGGTCGGCGGATCAACATCCACTGTCCGGACGCTTTGCACGATTATCCCATTTGATCAGGAAGCAGAGAAGTAGATAAATTCAGAGCAGAAGATAAATTCAAAAGAAGAAGATATATTTGAGTGAAGCGGATATATTTAGGGTAAGCAAATTTGTTAGAGATTATTAGACGGATTAGGGAGAAGTAGACATGTTCGAGATCATTAGACGGGTTTAGGTGAAAGAGGTTTAGAAGAAGTGAAGCAGACCTGACGGAAGGAATGGGGCAACCGCCTCATTTTTTCCTGCTCTCTTTTTATTTATTCCGTACATTAAGCCCCCTGACCCCCCTGAACGAAGGGGATAATCGTGCAAAGCGGCATGCAGGACACCCATACACGAACACAGCCTATGTCTTTATTAAAATGAAGCATTAATGTGTCATTTCTGTAAACTGGCGAATTTTTGCGAAATATCAGCTTGCTGGGCGGCGGTTTAGTTGATATGATAATCCTTATCTAAAACTTCGAACCATACAAGCCATGGAAGGGAAAGGGATGGGGAGCAATGAGTAACAGAGCTTATAACTTTAACGCCGGACCGGCAGCGCTGCCGCTGGAAGTGCTGGAACGCGCCCAGGCGGAATTTGTCGATTTTCGCGGAACAGGCATGTCGATTATGGAAATGTCGCACCGCGGAGCCGTGTACGAAGCGGTTCATAACGAGGCGGCCAGCCGCCTTTTGAAGCTGTTGGGCAGCCCATCCGGCTATCAGGTGCTGTTCCTGCAGGGCGGGGCTTCCACGCAGTTTGCGATGATTCCGATGAACTTTCTGACCGCAGGCAAAACGGCCGGTTACGTGAAATCGGGAAGCTGGGCCAACAAGGCGATTAAGGAAGCGAAGCTCATCGGCGAGACGTTTATCGCGGCCTCCTCGGAGGAAAACAAATATATGTCCGTTCCGGATGTAGGCAGCTTGAAGCTTCCGGATAACGCGGCGTACGTACACATCACGTCCAATGAGACGATTGAAGGCACACAGTTCCGGAAGTTCCCGGATACCGGCAGCGTGCCGTTGATTGCCGATATGTCGAGCGATATTTTGTGCCGTCCGTTTGATCTCAAGCAGTTCGGCATGGTTTATGCCGGGGCCCAGAAAAACCTCGGCCCGTCCGGCGTAACGGTCGTAATCGCCCGCGAGGAACTGCTCCGCGAGTCGCCGAAGCATCTGCCGACGATGTTCCGGTACGATACCCATGCGGAAAACAACTCGCTCTACAACACCCCGCCATCCTTCTCCGTTTACATGGTGAACGAAGTATTGAAATGGATTGAAGAACAAGGCGGTTTGCAAGGCATCGAGCAAAAAAATGAGCAAAAAGCCGGTCTTCTCTATGAAGCGATCGACGCAAGCGGCGGATTTTACCGGGGCTGTGTGGAGCAAGGCAGCCGTTCGACGATGAACGTTACGTTCCGCCTCGCTTCCGAAGAACTGGAGAAGCTGTTTGTCAAAGAGTCGGAGCAGGCTGGTTTTGTCGGGCTCAAAGGCCATCGCAGCGTCGGCGGTCTGCGCGCTTCGATCTACAATGCCGTGCCGTATGACAGCATCAAGGCATTGGTCGAATTTATGGACCATTTTCAAAAATCGCACGGCTAAGCGGGTCTCGGTCTGGCGGACCTGGCCGCTGTTTAGGGCCATCGCAAAATACGGCTCCATCATCGCATGGTTTGACGGTGGTGGAGCTTTTATTTTCGGTTCCCGCACCTGAAAGAAGGCGGCCGATTTGCTATAATGGAACAAGCGCTGCCCGAGGATGGACAGACTCACAAATTGGACGAGGTGTTAGTTTCATGGCATTGCATATTGTGCTGGTGGAGCCGGAAATTCCGGCAAATACGGGGAATATCGCCAGAACCTGCGCGGCGACGGGGACCCATCTGCATCTGGTGCGTCCGCTGGGGTTTCGTACCGATGACAAAACTTTAAAACGGGCCGGGCTGGATTATTGGTACGCGGTCCACATTGAATACCACGATTCCTTTCAGGAAGTGGAGGAAAAATACCGGGGCAGCCGTTTTTTCTTCGCGACCACCAAGGCGGACAAACGGTATACGGATTTCTCGTTTCAGGGCGGGGATTTTCTGGTGTTCGGGAAAGAGACGAAAGGGCTGTCTCCGGAAATATTGGCGGCGCATCCCGATACCGTGATGCGGATGCCGATGACGGATAAAGTCCGTTCGCTGAATTTATCCAATTCCGCGGCGATTATCGTGTATGAGGCGCTGCGGCAGCTTGATTTTCCGGGAATGGAGTAGATGTGATGAAAACGGAAAAAGAGAAGATGCTGGCCGGCGATTGGTACGACGCCAGCGATCCCGCGCTCGTTGCCGAACGGCTGCGGGCTCGCGGGTTGACCAGAGAGTTTAATGCCACACAAGAGGATGAACGGGAGCGGAGAACCGGTATTTTGAAGCAGCTCTTCGGCAGCTGCGGCGACGATATTTACATCGAACCGACCTTCCGCTGCGATTACGGCACGAATATTTATGTCGGCAATCATTTTTATGCCAATTTCGACTGCGTTATTCTGGACGTATGCGAGGTGCATATCGGCGAGTACTGCTTTATGGCGCCGGGGGTTCATATTTATACGGCGGCCCATCCGCTGAATCCGGCCGAACGCAACTCCGGGGCGGAATTCGGGAAGCCGGTCAAAATCGGCAACAATGTATGGATCGGCGGCCGGGCGGTGATCGTTCCCGGGGTGACGATCGGCGATAACGCGGTCATTGCCGCGGGTGCGGTCGTTACGAAAGATGTGCCGGCCGGCGCGGTGGTTGGAGGAAATCCTGCCAAAATAATTAAAACAATTGAAATTTAGCAGGAATCCTGAAAATGATAGCGAAATAAAATAGATTAGGTATTTGGTTCTATTTTTACATAATTTTTTTCAGGAGAGGTGTGCCTTTATGAAACCTGCTGGTGTAGTCCGTAAAGTGGATCAGCTGGGAAGAATCGTCTTACCCAAGTCGTTGCGCAAAAGATATCAAATGAACGAGGGCGATCCCGTCGAGATTTTGGTACAGGGAGATCACATTATTTTGGAAAGATACCGTCCGAAATGCGTGTTCTGCGGATCGATGGAAAACGTGAGCGATTTTAAAGATCGCTCCATTTGCAATCAGTGTTTGGTCGAAATGAACCAGTTGTCCTAAAACCAAAGACCTGATAGCCGCGGGAAGTCCTTTCCTTCCATAAGGGGAGGCGGCCCGCGGCGGATCGCAAAATAAATGAGCTGCCCGTAAGGGGGCTTATTTATTTTGGTAGCAAACGTGCGGTGGGCTTGGACAAGCGGCGATCAAACGCGCCTGCCTGGCCATAAGAAAATAGACCGCTTGCCGCGGTCTTTCTTCTTGGAATGTGCGCCGATGGGCGCTTGTCTTCATTAAAGACCTTTTGTTTTATCGTCGTTATAAGCCGCAGTCAAAATCCCGCACACAAACATAACCATAACCAGGGTAATAATCCAGAACGTCAAAGAGAAAGACAAACCCGAACACCTCCACGTTGAACTTCTGCTCTTATTATACCCGCCTATACTTTAAAAATAAATGCTAAAATGTGATGTTTTTCATAGACGAAGATGATTGTGGTTTGCTTGTGCTATTTGAAGAACAGGAAGTGGGTTGGCACGGGGCGCAGGGCACCGTCCGACGGACTGTTTACCACCCGGCCGTTGACGACGAGCGACGAAGAACCGCCGCCATCCAGGTTATAGGCGTCCTGAACGCCCATCTTTTGCAATTTTGCCTGAAGCTCCTCCAGCGTTGCCCCGGAACTTCCGTTTTCGTTCCGGCCGTCGATGACCAAAATGACCAGCTGGTCATCCTTGTAGTTGCCGATCACGGTACGCGGCGCACGTAAAGGCGAGGACCGCCATTTTTCCGGGATTGCCGTTTTCCTGCCGTCCTGAAGCAGGATGGGGACAAAGGAAGCGCCGAACATCGGCTCCAGCCTGTCCAAATCTTCTTTGCGCTCAAACTTGCCGCCGATGAGCTTGCCGAATTTGCTCAAACCGACGAAAAACAAATCCTTGTAGGTGGCTTCGAACCCGTTTACATATTTGCCGCCCACGATCGTCGTGCTTAACGGGTAACGTTTGCCCCGGGAATCGGCGAACCCGCCGGCGTTGATCCCGGCCACGGCGCCGTAGCGCTGGACGGCTTGTTTGGTCGTTTCCGAACCGCCCAGCATGTCTTTGCCCAGCGTCATTGTCATCGCGTCCGGAGATTTCAGCTTAACCTTCATCGCGTAGCCCCGGTAGGTTCCCGGGTTGACTTTGTATAACTCGATGCGAATCCGGTCGCTTTGGACCGTTTCGTACGGCGTTCCGAGCTTGGCCGTGATTCTTCGGTTATAGATCGTCGCGGGCATTCCGGCCGACGTTTTGGCCGTTTTCACGATGGTGCTCATCGCCGAGGTCGTTTTGCGGTACAGCTCGGCGGTTTTTTGAATGGACGAAATCGTGGTTTTGGCGTTCGCTTGCGCCTGCGTAAGTCCGCGGGAAATCGCCCCAGTCGTCTGAAAAATATCCGCCTCCGGCGTAATATCGCCGGGTGGGCTGTTCCATTCGATACGGGGGCCGCTGATCAGCAGGGCGATCAGAAGGCCAAACAAAGGACCGGTTGCCAGCAGAAAAAAACGGTTGACTCGTTTTACCGGCGTAATCATTTGAGCAGACCCATCTGTTTCTGAAGCTTGGCCAGCTGCTGTTTGACCTCGTTCAGTTGAGTATACAGCTTGTTGCTGTTGTCCGTTTTTTCGCTGGTGTTGTCCTTCGTAAATTCAAGCAGTTCATTAAACGTATCGACTTTGCTCTGCAGTTCTTCGACTTCTTTCGATAAAGCCGTCAATTGCGAGGTGTAGTCGGCTTTCATCATTTCCGTTTGGCTTTGCCATTTGGCGTCCAGCTGCGCGACCATCGATTGCTTTAAATGATTGCTGTAAAAATAGGCGGCGGCGGCCCCGGCGCCGATCAACAGTACCCAGACGAGCAAAATCAAAGCTACGGAAGGACTCTGCTTTTTCCGGGGGCGCATCGGTTCGGTGACGGTTGCAGGCTCCGTAGAATAAGACATCACATGATCACCTCAAAAACTATTATTCGCAGTACCCATTCTAACACGGCGACATTTTTATCGCAAAAAGGATAGATTTAGAGAAAATATGCCAATTTGCGCATCTTTTTTTGTTTGCCGGCGCCGGTTGTCTGGAAACTTTGTCCTGGGGTACAATCGCCGTAAATGAAGGAGCGGAAAGGGGGAGTTCACCTGAACCTCTGGCTTGAGATGTTAAGGAGAAGATTGCCGCCTACTTTTGTACTTGAAGCCGAAGAGCGGCTGGAAAACGGAACATTGATCGGGTTGGCCGGGTCGCACGGGGACGGGGGAAGCGGCAGCCGTGATGAGAAATTAGGACCGCTCTGCGGAGAAGAACCTTGGGAGCATCGGGCGGACGAACAGTCGGCACATGATAAAGATATATTTAATGAAGAAAACATTCCGCAGGATGAAAGCGCGGCTGGCGTGCAGGCGGAGGAAGCGGCGGAGCGTATGCTGGTGGATTGGCTGGCTGCCGCTTACGCCAATTGCGAAGGCGGAGAGGCGCTCCAGCCGCGGCAGTGGCTGCTTGCGGAAAGCGCCGACGGGGCGCTTGAGTTGGCGCTGCGGGCGCTGGTTCCCGGCGGCGGGGCCGTGCTGGTCGAGACGCCCGCCGCGCCGGAGGCGCTCGAGCTGATGCGCCGCCTCGGGCTGCGGACCGTCCCGGTGGAGTGCGACGGGGACGGCATGCTGCCGGACGATGTGCGGCGGAAGGCGCGGCTGGCCGGGGGCAAGCCTGCCGGGGGTGAGCCTGCCCTGGCGTATGTGACGCCGCACTTCTCGAATCCGTCCGGCCGGGTGTGGAGCCGGCAGCGCAAGCTGGAGCTGCTTGCGCTGAGCGCAGAGCTTGGGCTGCCGCTCGTGGAGGACGATACGGCAGGGGCGCTGCCATTTGCGCTGTTATTCAAAAATCCGCAGGTTCCTGAAGCTCCGGAAGTCCCGGAAACGGGGGCTGCTGCTGCGGAGAAGAAGTTGGCGGCGGTGCCGGGAGGTGAAACGCCGAGCGCAGCGGTGCTGGGGAACGAAATGCCGAAAGCGATGGTACCGGAAGGCGAAATGTTGAAAGCGGCGGTGCCGGAAGGCTGCGAGTCACTGCTTCGCTTGCGGCAGATGGCGGGGATTTCCGGGGCCAAGGTGATCGGCATCGGCTCGTTTGAGCGGGCGCTTCTGCCGCAGCTGCCTTTGGCCTGGCTGCGCGGCGAGGCGGAGGTGATGGAAAAGCTGCGGCGGGAAGCGGGGCGCGGGAGCGGCGGCGGAAGCGGTCTGCCGGCGGTGGGCCCGGCCAGCCAATGGAGCGAGGCCGTGCGGGCCGCGGGCGATCGGGCCGCGGGCGATCGGGCCGTGGGCGGAAGGGCTGCGGCCGATCGGGCCGTGGCCGCAAGGGCCGGGCGGCTCCGCGCCTGGCTCGCGTCGCCCGCAGCCGCGCGGCATGCCGCCGCAGCCGCGGCGGCGTACACAGCGCGGCGCATGCTCGCGCTGGAGCTGCTGCGGGCGCCCGCCTGGCGGGGCGCCCGCGCGGCCGATCCCGGCGGCGGGCTGTACCTGTGGGTCAGCCTGCCCGCCGGGATCTCCAGCGAAGCGCTGCTGCGCGCTTCGCTGCTGGAGGGCACAGCGTTCCTGCCGGGGACGCTGTGCTGCGCCGCTGAGCCGGATGACGGCTGCATCCGGCTCACCGTGGCCGCGCTCGAAGAAGCGCGGCTGCGCGAGGGGCTGGCGCGCATCGCCGCCGCCCTCGCCGGCTTTACGGCGCGTTCCGGGGGCTGACACGCCCCATCTCCGCGCCCCGGGGGCCGACGCGCCGCCAACGCTGCGCCCCAGGGCTGAACGCGCCGCCAACGCCGCGCCCTACTCCGCCCCCTCGCTCCGCTCCAAGGCCGCGGCGGCGCGCCGCCACGTGTCCACGACGTGGGCGTACTGCCGCAGCCCTTCCGTCCCCGCGGGCGTCAGACAATAGCGGCCGCGGGCGACGCGGCGGAACCAGCCGTAGTAGTCGCGCTGCAGAATCGCCGCGGCGCTGCCGACGCCGCTGCGGTCGCGCGCGTCCTTGGGAGCCATCTCCCCGCCCCCTTCCTGCAGGGCGAGCGCGACGCGCAGCGCCTTTTCGCGGTACGCCGTCACCAGCTTGGCGCCGTGGCTGCCGCCGACATTGTAATCGCCGCTGCGCTCATGAAACTCGTGCATCAGCCGCTCCGCCCGCCTTTTAACGACCTTGGGCCCCGGGGTGTATACGCTGTCTTGCGGCGCGCATAAAATCTCCACAAACGCGGGTTTCGTTTTGTACCGGGTGACCGCGATCAGGCCCAAACCCAGCCTGCGGCACAATATGGTGATTTCGCTCCAGCGCTGATTGTGGGCCCCTTTTTTCGCGCGGTTTTTCTCCACGGCCAAATAAACCTCGCCGCTCAGCTTCTGCCGTTCGAGTCCCTGCAGCAGCAGCGGCAGGTTAAATGTCTTTTTCATTTCGACGATCAGCGGCTCATCGCTGCCCGGCCGATAGCCGACCAGGTCGCAATGGCGGACTTCGCTGCGCACGATGTATCCGCGCTCCTCAAAAAAAGCCTTCAACGGGGCGTATAGTTCCGTCTCATGCTGTACGGCCATGACGATCTCCTTTACAAGGTTGTTCAAAAAGTTATCTTTCCATGACGAAGCAAGTTCATGAAGCGGAACGGCGTCGAATCTTGAATTCAGCCGGGCCTTCCGGTGCTCACGTACCCAAAACGTACGCTCCGCTCCTTTCGTCCCTAGCTTCATCCAACCTTCTCGGTCCTGCAAATCTAACTTTTTGAACTCACATTTTACAAGGTTGTTCAAAAAGTTATCTTTCCATGACGAAGCAAGTTCATGAAGCGGAACGGCGTCGAATCTTGAATTCAGCCGGGCCTTCCGGTGCTCACGTACCCAAAACGTACGCTCCGCTCCTTTCGTCCCTAGCTTCATCCAACCTTCTCGGTCCTGCAAATCTAACTTTTTGAACTTACATTTTACGTATCCATGATCAGTACAAATTATAGCACAAACCTCAATCCCCACTTTTTCGATGCGAATATTTTTACCCCGAAAACGGTCAACTTCTCGGGAAAAGCCGCATAGGAATGTAATACACTTTTCAACGTGGAAGCTCCATTTAAACTCAGCTTCAGATACAAAGGCCAAGGCCGGGGACGCGGGAGAACCCCTAAGCGGGAGTACAGGAGGTACCTAACATGGACATTTTTGAACGTATAGCGGCTTACCGGGCGGAAAGCGACTCTTTGTCGTGGAGCGGCACATTTAAACAATATATCGAACTTTTGGCCAAGGACTCTTCGCCGGCGATGACCGCCCATGCCCGAGTTTATGAGATGATCAAGTCTTATGGGATAGAGGAAGTTGACGGCCGGAAAAGGTATAAATTTTTCGAGCAGGAAATCTTTGGGCTGGACCGGGCGATTGAAAAGCTGGTTGAGGAATATTTTCACTCCGCCGCCCGCCGGCTGGACGTCCGGAAGCGGATTCTGCTTTTGATGGGCCCGGTCAGCGGCGGTAAATCGACGCTGGTGACGCTGTTGAAACGGGGGCTGGAGAAATTTTCGCGGACGGACAAAGGGGCCGTATACGCCATTGCCGGCTGCCCGATGCATGAGGACCCGCTCCATCTTGTTCCGCACGAGCTGAGGCCCGAGGTAGAGAAGGCACTGGGCGTCCGGATCGAAGGCAACTTATGCCCGGTCTGCCAGTTGAAGCTCAAAACGGAGTACGGCGGCGACATTGAAAACGTCAGGGTGGAGCGGGTGCTGCTCTCCGAGGACGAGCGGATCGGCATCGGCACGTTCAGCCCTTCCGACCCAAAGTCGCAGGACATCGCCGATTTGACGGGAAGCATCGACTTCTCGACGATTACCGAATACGGATCGGAGTCCGATCCCCGGGCATACCGGTTTGACGGCGAGTTAAACAAAGCCAACCGCGGGCTGATGGAATTTCAGGAAATGCTGAAGTGCGACGAAAAGTTTCTGTGGAACCTGCTGTCATTGACCCAGGAGGGCAACTTTAAGGCCGGCCGGTTTGCGCTGATCAGCGCGGATGAGCTGATTATCGCCCATACGAACGAAGCGGAATACAAATCGTTTATCGCCAATAAGAAAAACGAGGCGCTGCAGTCGCGGATGATCGTGATGCCGATTCCATACAATCTCAAGGTGTCCCAGGAGGAGAAAATTTACGCGAAGCTGATCGGTCAAAGCGATATGAGCCACATTCACATTGCCCCGCACGCGCTAAGGTCGGCGGCGATTTTTTCCATCTTGACCCGGCTCAAGGAGACGAAAAAGCAGGGCGTCGATCTGGTGAAAAAAATGCGCCTGTACGACGGCGAGGAAGTGGAGGGCTACAAGGACGCCGATTTGAAGGAGCTGCAAAACGAATACCTGGAGGAAGGGATGTCCGGCGTCGATCCGCGTTATGTAATCAACCGGATTTCCAGCGCGCTGATCAAGCAGGACCTGCATTGCATGGGGGCGCTCGATATTTTGCGGGCGATCAAGGACGGTCTCGATCAGCATGCCTCCATCACGAAGGAGGAGCGCGAGCGCTATTTGAACTTTATCGGCATCGCCCGGAAGGAATACGACGAACTGGCCAAAAAGGAAGTGCAAAAAGCGTTCGTGTATTCGTTCGAAGAATCGGCGCGCACGCTGTTTGAAAACTATCTCGACAATATCGAGGCGTTCTGCAACTGGACCAAAATCCGCGATCCGCTGACGGATGAGGAGCTGGACCCCGATGAGCGCTTGATGCGTTCCATCGAAGAGCAGATCGGCATCTCGGAAAACGCCAAAAAAGCGTTCCGGGAAGAAATCCTGATCCGCATTTCCGCCTACTCGCGCAAAGGAAAAAAATTCGAATACAATCATCACGACCGGCTGCGCGAGGCGATCGAAAAGAAGCTGTTTGCCGATCTCAAGGATATCGTGAAAATTACGACGTCGACCAAAACGCCGGACGAAAATCAGTTGAAGCGGATCAACGAGGTCAGCAAACGACTGATCGACGAGCACGGGTATTGCCCGGTGTGCGCCAACGAGCTGCTGCGCTATGTGGGAAGCTTGTTGAACCGTTAAATGAACATGCTCTGCCGGTAACATCCATGGTAAGATGAACTCCCTGCTTTGATATTTCTGAAGAATATCGAGGCAGGGATTTTTTTACTTAGTTCTGAAGCCCTGAAACTTCATAGAGTACTAATTTTCAATTATAACTCCCGAGGTTAGGCGGCTTAGCGCAAAATAACTGATGGATAGAGATTTCGGACAAGGTCGTCTGAGCTCTGTCCATTTTTTAGTTGTAATTATTTTATACGGATCGGCGAATCGTCTTCACACAAATCTTTCTAGCATAAAAAACGATATAAAATTAGTAACATCATGTATCCAAACAAGGTGTCGAACATGTTTCGCTATATGCAAAAGCCAAAAATGGAATGATAATACTATTTAGATTTTTTGAAATTAGGAGAATGGGTGGGCGGGAGTGAATCATAAGTGAATCTAAAGAAGCAGGTCTTTGGATATTACATTGGAGGCATGCATATAGGAGATGGAACAAGATTACAACTTTATAGAGTCTTGATTAGAAAGGGGAGCAGTATGACTAGCAAAAGAATAAACAGACAAGTTTGCCTTATGCTCATCGCAGTATTTTGGATATTATCAGTTTCATTATATATTACAAGCAATAAAGCAGAGGCAGCAGGTGAGTGGAAACCGATTTATAGCAAAACTCAAAGACTAATGTACTACGAAGATAATGTGTACTTGCATTATCCAACAAATATCCCTAGAAGTGAACTGGGGAATTACAGAATAGATCTCTCTTGGACTTATACCACATATCTTATATATCACTACAATAAAACAGATATTGGTACTATTGATGTTAGAGCAGTAAAGTCTGGTGACACAAATATTATGAGGAGAAAAAATATTGTATATGGGGGTAGGGACGATTCTGCTTCCTATTTGTTCTCCAATAACAATGACTTTTCTGTCACAGAAAACATTCTAACTCACTTTAGCACCTATGAACCTAATCTTATAGATACCATCACTATGGTTATCTACTATAGAGATGCAAGCCCTCCTACTAATCCTACAATATCTGTTAACCCACCGGGATATACCCAAGGCAACGTCTCTGTTTCGATCGGTGGGAGTACGGACATCACTGGAGTTGCCAGTTATGAGTACAGCCTTCAAGGAGCTCATAATTCGGGATGGACGGTATATAACAACCCGATAACGATTACCAACCCCGGACAGACCACGATTAGTGCCAGGGCGGTAGATGCAGCGGGCAATGTCAGCGGGGTGAGCACTTCCAGTGCGTACATAGACCAAACGGGCCCAACTGAACCAGCCGTATACATTAGCCGATCGGATTGGAGTAATACGGACGTCATGGTAGGCATCAGCAGCCACGGGGCGGACAGCCAGTCCGGCGTATCGAGAAGTGAAATCGCCGTGACAGGAGCAACTAATATAGGATGGCAAACCTATACGGGAACGTTCAACATATCCGCTAATGGTCAGAGTGTCGTCCATGGCCGAACGATAGACAATGCTGGTAATGTGGGTCCAGAAAGTACAGGTATGGTCTACATTGATAAACTTGCGCCCAACCTGCCAACAATTAGCATGGATGGGAACTGGACCAGCAGCGGTAAAACTTTTACGCTCCAACACGGAACAGATAATGGAGGAAGCGGAGTAAACCGAAGTCAATACAAGCTCGGAGATAGTGGGGCATGGACCGATTACACCGATCCGGTAACCGTAAACCAAGAGAACCTCGTCGTTTACGCCAGAACGATAGATAATGCCGGTAATGCGGGCGAGGTTGCTCAATCCAACGGAAATATTGACTGCACACCCCCGACGCAGCCTTCCATTACATTGAGTGAGACCGGATATACGTCCAAAAATGTTTCGGTCACCGTAACCAGCGGGCAGGATGCCCTGAGTGGCGTGCTGAAATCACAGTATCGGATTGATAGCTCAGGAGCATGGACCGATTATACGGCGCCCTTTTCAGTGACCAATGAAGGGGTAACGACCATCTATGCCCGTACCATGGACAAAGCAGGGAATGTGAGCGAAGAAGCAACCGCAGTGGCTAAAATTATTCGGACCAAGCCGGTAAAGCCAGCTATCACCTTAAGTCCTGTGGACTGGACGAGCCAAAATGTTATCGCGACAATCAACAATCCAAACAACTCAACTGGAAGCATCTCCTACAAGGCTCAGTATAAAGTCGGGGATACCGGCGCATGGGCTGATTACCAGTCTCCCATCACCGTTGGAGATGAAGGCATAAAGGTGTATGCGAGGGTTGTTGATGCAGCAGGTAACTTCAGTGAAGAAGTCTTGGCTGAACCAAGAATAGATACGACAGCTCCGACGGAACCTGTGATTGAAAGCATGTTGAATCCGAGCGGATCAGGGGCCAATATCACGGTAACGCCGGGAACGGATACACTTAGCGGAGTGAGCCGGACGGAGTACAAAATCGGGGATCAGGGCACCTGGACAGCGTATGCGGCTCCATTTACCGTTAACCGTCAGGATGCGGTCATCGTCTATGCAAGAACGATAGATCGGGTCGGGAATGTATCCATTGAAGCAGTAGCGGTAATTGATGCGAATTTATACCAGAAAACACTGGCCGAAGCCATCCAAGCAGTTGAAAAAGCTGAGGCATCGAAGCTTCAGTCGGATATCAATGCGGCCCGCACCCTCATTAATGATTTAAAGGATACCGATCAAAAACTTCTGCTGAACCGATTGAATGCTATCCAAGTGATGCCGGATGTGCCAGATGATCAAAACGGCCCGTCTACTCCTGCCAACCTAGTCGGCACAAATGTAACGCCAACCAGCATCAAACTGTCCTGGAAGGCTTCTACCGATGATGAAGGCGGGGTCAGCTACGAAATCTATATTGACGGTCAGCTCATAGGTGAGACAAGAGAACTCGCTTATGAAATCACAAACTTGGATCCGCAAACCAGCTATGCGTTTACCGTGAAGGCCAAGGATGCCGCCGGAAATTATTCCGGTCCGAGCAATACGGTCACTAAAGGCGTGTCTAAAAACTATAACTACAAGTATGATGCCGCTGGAAGACTGGACTATATCGAGTCGAACGGCAAAGTGATATTCGATTACCAATATGACAAAAATGGAAATCTAATACAAATTATTGCACTGGTCAATCCTTAAGATTGGAGAAAAGGTCGATGAAGAGAAAACTGGGTACGCGTAATATTGCTATATTCCTGCTGCTACTCATTTTTTTCAATACAATGAATGCCTATATTCCTAACATCGCGAGCGCTTCCGAGAAAACGGGTACATACGAACAAATCGCTTCCCGCTTTGGAATGTCTGCTTCATTTATCCAGAACGAGCTGCAAAAAGGATACTCTATAAATCAGGTTTATACTGCACTTTTTCATGCAGAACAGGCGAGTAAAACTTATGAAGAAGCCTTGGCGGAATTGTTTCCTAAGGAATTAAATAAATCAGAAACCGTTACGAGTAATGTTTATAATCGGTTAAATACATCGCCTTTAGACGGTATCGTAGTTTTTGATGTCACGGATGACGTCGATGCGAATAAAACAGAGGACCGTAGTTCTGTTACTGAAGATGTGTACTCGATTGGTAAGACTAAAGCGAATTCCTTAAATAGAGTGGCCGATATACCTGTACTCCCCCCAATAACAGAAGAAGCTCCGGTTTACGATAAAACTTCATTTAACGACGCTCCTTACTCCGTGGGAAATGAAAAAGAAAGCATTTCCACTCTTTCGGGTAACTTGCATGTCCAAAATTCAGATATGTCGTTACCGGGGAGAAATGGTCTTGGATTTTCACTTACCCGGCAATATAATTCCAACGATGCCCAATTTTATGGCATGGGAGCTACATTAATTGATGTAAGCGAAGCAAAGCAAAATTACTACGTCGAATTTAATGTCATTGAGAAGCCTATCATAAGACAATATAAGGTGAGCTATAACGAGAAAAAATGGATCCAGGAAGATACCAATGGAGACGGGATTGTTGACCGCAATACCTATGATCTCCCTGCCACAACCAAAGTTGTAGGAACCTATTCAACATTGGAAGAGGCAAATCAGGCGGCAAGCCAAACAATCACATATACTGTTCCTGCGGAGTCCAAAATAGTAACTAAATACCGAACGGCCAGGAATCCAGATTCGTTGCCGCAATCCATAAGTTATAATCAAGATGGTTTTGTTGGAAGTCTTGAACCTAGAGGACGAGCGGAAGTGATATCAGGTTCATATACACCTTTGGACTCTAAATATATTTCAAACTATAGTTGTGAGATCGTTAAAGTAGGGAGTTACGATGGCTATGGATACTGGTCTCCTAATTTATATGATTATCCTGGCGGTTCATGTGGTAAATCAAGACTAGAATATAACGATGGTACCTATAGCGGAACATTGTCATTTAACTATGATTTTATATGGTTAGGTTGTCCTTCTCCTGAATACAAAAAACGTAATTCGGTGTGCACTGTACGAGGCGATGCTTATTATTCGGGGACAGTCTTTTCAAAAGGAACTGAGGATACCCGTATATGGGGACAGAACTACGAAGGGATTGTTACCAAACCTGGGTACACCAGTGACACCGGCTACGATGCTTGGGTCGACAATGGGCAGGGAGGAAGGATAAGGTACGCATATACTGCTGACGGCCTGCCATGGATCGATAAGCTTGAGTCTGAAGGAAATGGAAGTAAGGTTCTGAAACAAACACAGCTTTACTCTACACTGGAAGAAGCCGAAGTGTGGAAAGAGTTTATCGGCAGCAATTCCGGTTTAGAGATTACCGGCTCGGAAGAAGGCGCCGAACCTAACTATCGGTATTATATTGCAGAAGGTGCTCATCCCGTTATTGGTGCAGTAACCGTTGAATATCAACCCAAATTTATCTATCAGAATACGACTAATACGCCGCTAAACGAGCAGCTTTTTCCATTAGGCAAAGGGTGGGCCTGGAATCTCCCTTATGTAGAAACCAAAGATGATAAACAATATATTCATCTTCCTGAGGGTGGAAGTTATGAAATTGAGGGAGACCAACTCAAAAATTATGATTGGAAGGGACTTACCTTTGTAGCGGACGAAAGCGTAAACGTAAATGGTGAAGTGTCAGCTTACGTACTAAAGTCAACGAATGCCCAGCCCAAATACTATTTTTCGAAAGACGGCAGATTACTGCAGATTTCGGACGCTCATAACAACTTTATTCACTTTTACTATGAGCAAAATGCTACTTATAATCGTAAATTGTTGAGCAAAATTAAGGATGCCATAGGGAACACAATAGAAATTTCGTATTCCGCGACTGAGGTTACAGTTGTTAAAGGAAATGAGACAGTTGTTTATAAAAAGCATACGGAGCAAGGAGTTGAACTTCTCGATTCGATAACAGATGCAGCCGGAAGGAAAACGACGTATTCATATACTTTGGCTCCTGCTAAATTTAATCTAAACGCCTCAGAGCCAGGAAGACAATTGTCGAATCCATACGCGCTTCTGACCAAAGTGTACCATCCTACCGGGGCTGCCACCGTCTTCACCTACGATGATCAGCCGGTACGGCGCTATATTGGTGCGAATTCTGTTAACGAAGCTTACCGAGCCGTCTCGCGAGTGGATCAAATTATTTACAGTAATGACCTTGTTGAGGAGTTTAATCGCGAAACGATACACTATACCTCTGACATGGCAGCGACCTATAATGACAATACAAGCTTTTCAACCCTTATTAATAACGGGTTAACTAATTCGACTTATAAGTACAATAAAAAATATGTCGATAATAAAGTAGGTTCCAAATATTACCTGGAACAGGCCGTTGTTCAAGCAGTGGATAACGAGAAGGTAACCAGCTATCAGTATAATAAACAGGTAGAGGGCAAGTCGTATTCGGCGCCGGTTCCAACGGTTACTACTTCGAGAAATAATCAAAATTCAGATGTATATACTTCAAGTGCGGTGTATGACGATTACGGGAATGTTACGGAATCAACGGATGATCGGGGCTCAAAATCGTACTATACGTTCGATGACAATCACCTCGTTAAAACAGCGATAGAACCTTTAGACTCCAACACCAATGGCTATGTTGAATTTGTACGAAATGGGCAAGGAGATATTGTTCAAACTACTGTTCGCGAGAACAATGCAAGCGGTAAATTACTGCAGAAGGTGGAGTATGCGGATAGAGACTCGTACGGGAATGTCACCAAGCAAATCATTACTAATGATGATAGGACGGTTACTACTCTGAGCGAGTTCAGCAGTCAGTATGGTAATGCATTCCCTACTTTGCAAAGTGTACAAGTGACGAATGCGGATGGAGATATTTCAACAGTCAGCAAAAAAATCAGTTATAACAAAGAAACGGGACTAGTCAGTGCTTCGACGGATGGAAATGGCCATGAAACCGCTTATGAGTATGATGCACTTGGGCGTGTGATTAAGGTAACCTATCCCGATGGAAACAACATAGGCGCATCTTACGACGATCAGGAAAATACGGTAACCGTAACGAATGAACTGGGAGTAAAGTCTAGAACGCGTTGGAATGCTCTAGGATGGAACATTGAGACTGGCTTGTATAATGGCACAGAGTATCAAGTTAAAACAAAATCGGCTTACGATCACAATGGCCGACTGGTATCGAGTGAAGATGCATTAGGAAATCTCACCAGATATACCTACGATGGTTTGGATCGTCTGACATCAACAACTTACCCGGATGGTTCTACGGCTACATCGACTTACAACGATGCTCTTCGCCAAATAATACAAGCTGATGGAGAAGGCAATAAACAAATTAACACTTACGACAAGTGGAACAGAATTGAGATAACGGAAGAACAGCCTGCTAATCAAGATCAAAGTACGGTTGTGGCGAAGTTCGAATACGATCGGGTCAACGACCAGGTTCTAAAAGATTATGATGCTCTGAATAACACCACTTCTTACAAGTATAATTCATCAGGCAAAGTTATTTCGGTTACAGATCCTAACGGAGACATCACCAAGTATGACTATGATATGCTTGGAAATCTAATTCAAACTACCTATCCTGATGGTAACGTTAAGTCGAAGAGTTACGATGAGCTTGGACGCGTTATTCAGAACAAAGACGAAGTCGGCCAGTCCGAAAAACAGTATTTTGATCCTAGTGGAAATGTAATTCGTGTGGTAGATCGAAACGGGAACTCGACGGTTTTTGAATATGACAGCCGCAATCGTTTGAAAACACGGAAAAGCAACAGTGAAACGGTAAGTTATACCTATGATGCAGCCGGTAAACGTCTGTCGATGACGGATGGAACCGGAACAACTTCTTACGAGTATGATAAGTACACGGAACTGTTGAAGACGATGACTTACCCGGATGGATTAACCCTTAGCAATCAATATGATGCAGGAAATAATCGAATACACATGGCAGGTCCATTCGGAGCCGAAACATTCTATACTTATGACAACCTGAACCAAGTGAAAACGGTAGGAAGTGTAGAAAAGCAACCGGACACAACGTATCAGTATTATAAAAATGGACTGGTTCAAGGCGCAGTTTCCAGCAATGGTTACGAAACTCAAAATCGGTATACAGGCTCAAAATTGACGGAGTTAAATCATGCGCTGGCAGAAAATGTTACCCATCATTTCGAGTATGGTTATGATGATAATAAAAATATCAGAGAGCGCCTGCAAAACGGAATTAATGATTCATTTACGTATGATGAGCTAAATCGAATAAACACCTCGACAGAAAATAACGAGACTTACACCTATGACTCCCGAGGCAACCGTCTTACCTTGATGACGGTTCAAGAATTAAAGACGAAACCAAGAGAATATAGCTATGATGATCAAAATCAGTTAACAAGGGTTAGTCTGAATGGTCAAACCGTCGAATACCGGTATAATGGAGACGGTCTGCTGGTTGAAAGAATTCAAGGCGGAGTACACACGCGCTATTATTATGACAGCAACAGTGAACAAATTATAGCCGAAGCAACCGTAGAAAACGGAAAGGCCAATTTGGTCGCAAATTACACAAGAGGACTGAAGCTGGAAGCTATAGAATATGCAGATCAAACCAAAGCCTATCCGTTATATAATGGACACGGGGATTTAATAGAGCTGAGAGATTCAGCAGGGACGTTACTGAACCAGTATCAATATGATATATGGGGAAATATCATTTCCGAACAGGAGAAAGTCCATAATCCATTCCGTTATTCCGGTGAGTTGTGGGATGATGAGGTTGAGTTACAATACCTGAGAGCCCGCTGGTATGATCCGTCGGTTGGTCGATTTATAAATGAAGATACGTATCAGGGGCAGCTTACTGATCCGCTAAGTTTGAATTTGTATACGTATGTGCAGAATAATCCATTAATTTATTTAGACCCGACGGGGCATAGACATGAGCAAGGAGCCGGATTTACGGTCACCCCGGATATAACAACACTTACACTTGCCGAATTAAGACAACAGCTTCCTAATTTTAAATTTGTGGATCATAAAGAGATGTTTTATGAGGCGCAGCAATACCAATCTTTGTGGTATAACGGAAGTAAAGCATTTGATCGTCTTGACGCTGCGTCCTTAAGCCATAGTTCGTATGTTGTCGTCAAGCTATACTTCTTACGGAAAGATGGCCAGGATTTATCTGAGCTAACGGTAGGGCAGCTAGATAAAATGAGCTTTGACCTATCCAGCGCCGGGTTTAAAATTGATTCAATTGCTCTAGGTTTATATGGCGCGTCTTATGGGGTTAAGGAGACGAGTGAACCAACACAGAGTGGGAATAAGCTGAAGTTGCATTTGCAGCAGTTTGGTGGTATGACAACCAAAGAAGCTACGGCGGCAGCAAAAAAACTTGGGTATACAAAAACCAACTTTACATCTCATGGCCAACCTGTCTTTAAGAAAGGAAATAAATATATTACCCCTGATGTAGATGGACACAATGGTGGGATATGGAAAATGGCTGATTCTGTGAAAAACTTAGGCAGTAAAAGTACTAGGATGGGTACTTACGATGAAAACTTAACTTGGATTGGAGATTAAATAGAATGCATTGCTGGAGAATAACAAAGTATGATCCTGCATATCGCGACTACGAAGGGAACTTTAAAAAGGAGGAGTGGACATCATTTTCTGATATTGGGAGAGTATTTGGAGGAAAGCAATTTACCATAACAGAATATCTGTCTATAGAGAGTAAGTATATCAGCGCAGTAACCATTCTTATGGATTATATGAATGTATCTTCATTGGAAATTAGCAATCTAGAGAAATTTGAAGATAGTATTGTTCAAAATCAGTATGTTACAAGAAATATGGTCGAGATGTTTACGACTATTAAAGATGGTGATAAATTTAACGTTACAAATATCCCTGATTTATGTAAACTAA
Source organism: Paenibacillus macerans (assembly GCF_900454495.1). NCBI lineage: Bacteria > Bacillati > Bacillota > Bacilli > Caryophanales > Paenibacillaceae > Paenibacillus > Paenibacillus macerans. The sequence goes on along the minus strand of NZ_UGSI01000001.1, from coordinate 3,102,482 downwards.
TTCTTCGTGAGCATTCATGGGGAAAGTTGTCCACGTCTTCAATGTTTGTTCATTTTGGTTATGACTTCTATATGTATATTGGACTGCAAAAAGAATGCCGACTTGGGCTAAATGAGATTAGAGAGTCGGGGTTATTTATAGAGGCATTTACCTCGCCGTATCTAATCTAAAGATTACGATTAACCTTGATTGGCTCCGTGCTTTTCAAGGTTTCTTTTTTTGGCGGAGACTACCCAGTACCGAATGGAACCTATCATCAGGTTCAAAATTCTAAGTTATCGAACAGGTGAGTACATTAACTAATGGGAGAATGTACATGGATAAAACAAACGTGAAAGTAGAATTCATTATCACTGGTGAAGAGTTTAACGTTACTGAGATAAGCGATTTATTAAAGCTAATTCCGTCGAAATCTTGGGATAAAGGAGATGATATACCTGGAAAGAGCATCAAAAGAGTGGAGACAATTTGGATGATTGAAACTGAATATGAAGAATCTCTTGACATCAACGAACAACTGTCTAAAATTCTTGACAGTATTTTAGACAAAAAACTTATCTTGAAGGAAATCAAAACAAAGTATAGCCTTGAATATGTTTTTGCAATAGTAATAAACGTAGAAAATAATGAAAAGCCTTCAATGTACTTTAATCATGATTTTATTGAATTTGCCAGTGAAATAAAAGCCGAGTTTTACGTAGACCTATATATTTACTCATAAGTCATAGTTTTTATCTTGTCGTCAAGTTATATTTCCTACGAAAGCATGGCCAAGATTTATCTGAGCTAACGGTAGGGCAGTTGGATAAAATGAGTTTCGAAATTTCCAGCGCTGGGTTTAAAAATTAATTCAATCGCCCTAGGCTTATACGGTGCGTCTTATGCGGTTAAAGGGACGAATCTTTGTAGCAACCATTCTTACTGACCCAAGCACAGGTACTAAAGTGAGAATACATGCAGAGCCTGGGGGAGGTACTCCTTATTTTAGGGTTCAAAATAAGGGCGGCGGCTATCTTGATGACAATGGAGTATTCCCTAGCAACGCAACAAAGCAAGAATTAAGAGATGCAACACATTTCTATTTTGTTAGTAGGTGAGTTAAAGTGTTGGCTACCAATTTGCATGATGTTCTAGAAAATTTCGATTTTACAGATAGCATAGTTACTGAAGTGAAGTGGGATGACAACCTAATAGACCTGATAGTAGTTGTCGATTACTATTGGGATATTCAAGATGGTCGTGACACTACAAGACTATTAAAGATCATTTTCAAAAATTGCATGAAAGCGGATTTTCAATTCAGCACAGAACTTCCCTTAACTTCTCATGAAGTAAACAAAGAAAGTCTCTTTACAATTGTCCTTTTCAAAGAGATGGCGGAGAGTAAAAACAACTCGTATAAGCAAAATCATGTGGGGATTTTTACTACAAACTACTCAAAACCGTGGTTGTCGGTAGTATGTTCTGATGTAATGTTGGAGGAATAACACCATCTATGAACCTTGATTGACTTCGTGTCCTTCAAGGTTTTTTCTTTGGTAAGGCTACCCAGTGACGAATGAATCCATCATTCAACCATTAATACTTATTTTCAGAGCCATAGAGAAACTCCTTTCAGGTATACAGGGATAGCCGATAGGGACTGATGGTCCAGTAATAAGTGAGTTATGTATATATATGAACAATATCTGCTCAGTATGAGGTCATAATGGGTTAGAAGAAACACCCTATGATCAGGACGGAAATCCTCCTATGAAATAAATGGCCTGCATTTCAATTAAAACGGCAATTTTTATTGAAATGGCACTAAAATAGGGGAGGTACAATCATATCCGAACGATTTGATATATTTTTGAAGAATATTAACATAGGAATGCAACTATTAGATTAGAAGCGTGTAGCAGGATAGGGATTGAATATCTATCCTACTACTAAGGGGTGATGAAGTGAAATATTGGATCACAGGACTTGTAGTTTTTACTGTACTGTTTTTTGCTTATAGCATATTTAATGGAACGCCGTGGGGGAAAGAAAACATGAGGAAAGAATCATCAAGATACTTGCAGGACAAGTATGGTGACGAGATGAAAATTGAATCGGTAAAGTATGATTTTGACAATTCATTTTATTTCAAGTATAGGTACTATACAGTAGTTCACTTAAAGAAGAATCTACAAAATCAATTTCAAGTAAACAAGTACAAGGAGAAGTTAACGGAAATTATTATATATCCTACTGGGAATATGAAGTTAAAAATGAGATTAAACAGCAATTTCACCAAATATCAAGTGTGTCGTTTCAATTGAGGTCTGATCCATCACAAGATCGATCAGAAATTAACGGAATATATCCGCCTAATTACCATGAAATAAAGAAAGAAATCAAGGAAAAAGATATGCCTGAATTAAGACTATGGATTAGTGTAAATGATGACAAGCAAGAGCAAATTATGAATGCAATTTTTGAAATCGTTTTGTTTCTTAAGGAGAAGGACTACAGATTATCGTCTATTAGTTTTATGTTAGATAATCAAACAAATAATGAGTCATATTATCTGAGTGGTATGGATTTAAAAGAGGTTACTGATCTTAATTCACTGACAAACAGGCTAAAGTAGTTTTTTATTCACCACATGCGAGTGTGACAACTGCATGTGGTCTTGTTTTTTACGAGTCCTGCCGCCCCGTGCACTATGCACCCGTTCATTTAGTAGGCGGAAGAGAACGAAGCCAAGCAAATACAGCTATTCATGCCAATGAAAAAATGATTCCAATCGAGGAAGCATTGCAAAAGTGCAATAGGAAGCGGCAGCGTACTATAATGGTTTCTAGTGTCCAAGATTTGATGGCCATGTTGACCGCTCACCGTAAACCAGTCAAGGCCACACTTGACTGGTGATTGGATTCCTTTGCTGGGACAGCCACGTGGTGAGCGATGGGGTGCAGGGGACGAGTCTCCTACGTTTCCCTTAGTAAATTATCCTCATAAATGTGTCCGGGGCAGCCCCGTGCTGCTCCGGACTTTTTGTTCATTTATCTAGGTGAAACGGATCATTTGTGGGATATTATGCCAACTAAGGAATTGTGAGGCCGGCGGCGGGTTGATAGAATGTATTGAAGTGTCTTTTCCATAAAATATCTAAATGTCCAGGAGTACGGAATGAATAGGACTAACTATGTGCTGTCGAATGATGAGGGGTTTTACCTATGCTTGCTTTCCGGAGCCACTACCTTTTTCGGTTTGGAAGATGTGCTGAATGGCCTTAATTTGCAGGAGGCCCGCCAACGATGGGAGAAGGTGTCCGGCCGGCTGAAGAGCAAACATATTTTGATGGAAGAAGATGAGGATCAACTATACATAGAGCGTGATTATGCTGCGATTGCGGAAATTTTGTCGTTCCCGGACCAGGTGATTGCTTGCTTGGTGGAAAAAGGCGGGGCAGTCTCCATGGAATTTATCCATTGCCGGGCGGGGATGTTCACGCGCTTAACCGGGGAAGAGACTTGCGAAGTCCAGCTTTGCACCGGGCGGGAAGAAGCGATTGCCATGCTCCGGAAGCAGTTTTTGCTTAGCGATTGTGAGCAAGAGGCGTTTTATCGTTTACCTGCGGTGGAGGCCAATTACGCTCTGGCGCTTGCGGAAGCTGGAGAACGGGGAGCGGCAACGGTTCTTTGGCAAAAGCTTGGGATAGATCGCCAAACCTCGTCAGACTTAGCGGAAGCCTTTGGGCCACAGTCCGATTGCCGGGTCATTGCCGGATACCACTTGGCTTCTGGAGAGGAGGCCGAAGCGCTGTTTACCTGTGCGCGAACAGAAAAAGGAACCTGGATGCTGGGGATGATGCCGGAGCGAAGTCAGGCCCTTTTGTTTCGGCGCAAACCGCTTTCCGCTCTTGAACAACTTTTTGCGTTTCCAAGTATGTTGGGGAAAGGAGGGGGAACGTCTTGGAACTGAAGGTTGATCCGGCCCGCATTAACGGGCTTGCAGACGAAGTACGCCGGTTGGAGCAACAGTTCGGAGATCAAGTCACAGTTACGCTAAAAAGGGTATCGGAGTTAGCCAGTAGAACAAGTTCGGCTTATTCCGAGCCGGGAGTCCGCTCCGCAATATCTGAAGTGGAGCGGCGGATGGAGCGGATTAGGCAGTTGTCCCGGGAGATCGGCGACGAATTGCGCACGAAAGAGAAAACGCTGCGCTGGGCGGCGAACGAGTATACTCGCCAAGAGCAGGAGTCCTTTTTGAAGGCAAAGCAGTTAAAACTTCCGGTTACCTTAAACCCATTTGACGCGTTCCCCACGACTTCAGGGAATAAAACGAGCGTCTTTCCTTTGCCGTTTTCGGCGTTTTCCTTATTCTCCCGGGCAGCGGTTTATCTCCCTATCCATGTGGAGCCGCTTACGAAAGAACTGACTCTGGATCCGGAGCATAACAGCGACGAAGTTTTAAAGCTACAAGAAAGATTGCAGGAACTGGGATACGAGCTGGAAGCGAGCGGGTATTTTGACTCGGCCACGCTGGCAGCAGTTAATCGATATAAGGAAAAGTATGGCCTGGACAATGCCGGCGATCGGCAAGGAATCGTGGATGAAAATGTGTGGCGAACCTTGTTCGGGACGTTAAGCGGGCTGCTGACGGTGCAAATGCACGGTCAGGCCTATTCCGAGCCGTTGAAAATGGCGCAGCTGCGGTTGCAAGAGCTGGGGTTTGAGGTCGAGGCGAACGGCTATTTTGATGAAGCTACCGTACGCGCGTTGGAAGGGTTCCGGGAGGTTTACGAGAAGGATCAAGACGGGCTCCAGGGTGTAATCGGGCAGGCAACCTGGCAGGCGCTGTTTAATATTCCGAAAGTGGAACCGGTTGAGGAGGCCAAGCACGAGCCGCAATACTTTATTATGGCCGATGATCCGCGAAGCTATTCGCTGGACGATGTGCTAAACCGCGATGATCCGGAAGTTCAGGAGCGGCTGAAACAGACCTGTTGGGCAGATTTGACCAAGGAAGAACAAGACAGGATATATAACGAACAGAAAGAGCTTGAGAAAAAAGAAGAAAACGAAATGCGGCAAAAACAAAGCGGCATCGGCAATCCTTTTTTCGCGAACCTAATGGTCGGCGGGTCAAATGCCGTGGTGAACGCAATCAACACGGCCTCGGCAGGATTGCCGGAGCTGCTTGCCGAATGGATTATGGGACCGGAGCCGGAAGGATACGTAAATCCGCTGGATGATCCGTACGGCAAAGGAGTTGGCGAAGCTGCCGGAAATGTAGCCGGGTTCTTTTTGCCCTTTAAATATGTGAAGGCAGTGAAAACACCGGCGGCCCTCTCCAAGCTATCGCCGACGGTGGTCAGATCCATGACGGCGGGAGCGATCTTCGGCACGGCCACCGAAGCATCTGACGCGGTAACCGACTTCAAGAATGACGGCGACCAAGACCTCACAGGCCGCGCCCAAAATATCGCCCTCGATACCGCTATGGCCGGAGCCGGGGACGTGACCTTCACCTATGCGTTTAAGCTCATTTCCAGCGCGCTCAAGAGTACAGCGGGACAAAAGCTGAACGGGTGGCTGAAGCGTTCGGAAGTGGATGAGGTGCCGGCAACGCAAGGAAACTTGGAGACGCTGGTACCGAGTAAGATGGCTGAGGGGACGAGTAATCTTTTCAATACACTGGAGAATTTAGGGTTAAATACACCACAGAATATGGTTCGTGCTAAAAAATTGCAAGCTGTAGGTGTAACAGAAGAGAACATCACTAAAGTGATTCAAAATGAAATGAACTCTTCCACGTTTATTCAAAAGAAAATTTTGAACTTGGATGAATTTAAATATCTTAATGCTGAACAGCGAAGTGCAGTAATTTCAGCAATTAATGATGGTAGAGTTGATTCAAATGGTCAGAGTATTACTTTTGAGCAAGCGAGTAATATTGCAAATAAAATTAAGGAGAAATTCCCAAACAAAACTATTGAAATATGGACATCAGATGGGGATGTCATTAAGTAGGAGGATATCATGAGAAAGACATGCAAGTGCGGAGTAACTCTGTCGGATACAATTGTACCTAATAATGTAGTTTTTTGGACTTATAAGGCAACTGAAAAAAATCAACTTATTAAAAATTTTGAAGGAGAATTTACTGATCTAACTCAAATTGCAATTTGGTACTGTGAGGAATGTAAACGATTTTACTATTGGGGTGACGATGGAAAAGTATATACGTATGCACTAAGAAACGAAGAGGTGTTAGACTATCATAATATAGACTGGGAAAAAGATGAGAGTTTGTACTATTCTTTTAATGATTTTGAGGAAGAAGAACTAAGAAGTGAAATGAAGAGAACGGGTGAACTTGCTATTCCAAGGAAAATAAAAATACTAGAAAATAGGAATAAAATTGCGATTAAGTCAAATGGAAATGAAGCTATAAAGCTATATCAGCTAGAAAATGTTGAATAATGTAACAGCAAATTGTAAAGAACGTATTAATGCAATTACAACGGCAGTATCTCTTATGGAGAAAATGGAGAGTATAACAAGAACTAAATGCCGTCGCCGTCACAGTAGGGAGGGAAAATCCATGAATCGTTTTCCATTAAATGAGCCCTGATACGGCGGGAGAATGTCAGGACATGGATTTGATCTTGATGATCTTCCCTCTGCGCCGCATCTTGCTGTATCTCTTTGTCGGCCGGATGCTCGGCTGCGATGATAGTATGTTTTTAAAACATCATAAATTGGCAGATTCGGAGGGTCATATTGGAGAGAAATTAGAAATTGTGAAAGAAGAATTAATACAACTGAAGCTTACATGGATGAATTTTTAGTTGTTCAGAGATTGAAGAGTCAATATGCACAATTCGTTTTTGACTAATAATGATATGAGTGATTGCTATTTTTTAAGTATATCATTCGAAGAAGTGAATCTCTCGGAGTGTATACTGAGTAAAATAGTATTTGATTACGCCTCCCTAATACATTCAAATATAAGAATTTGTGTAGGTATAAAAGCGTCTTTTGATGGTACAGACCTTAGCTTTGTTAATATATCTGGATATGACTTGAGGCGAGCATCATTTCGAAGAGTAAATTTAAGCTACGCAAAGTTTTCTAATGTTGACTTAACAAATGCTCTAATACACGAGAGGCGCAAAACCAAAAACGGTGCTTGACCACCAGAAAAGGCACAGATCCCTTAACCGAGCTGCCATTCTAACGGTTGTCAGCGCCGTTATTTTGGTAAAATGCCGAGGAAATTAATTTTAACGGTTGTGGCAGAGCTTATTTTGCCTTTTTTCTGCAGATTCGCGTCTTTTTCGCCTAAATAGGCGCGATCATAACCGTTAGAAATTGAAACCCTGTCTTTTCGGCTAATTAGGCGCGATTACAACCGTTAGCGTTAGACCGGTGGCCCGGAGATCCAGAGACCCGAGGGCCGAACCGTTCACTCCATACGAAAGGATCGGCCATCTGATCTTGTAGTCCGTCACTGATTTCGGCCCACGGCTTACGTCTCCATTACAACATCTTCCGCAGATGCTTCTGCCCGTCGTAGGAGAACAGCGCGCGTTTGTCTTCGACCACGGTTTCCAGGTGGACGGGGCGGCCCCATAAACGGTAGACGTGGGGGAGCGTATGCTCCAAGTATTTCAGGTCGAGCTCAAGGCCTTCATATTGATGTTTTAGCAGCAGTTCGCCGGAGCGCAGGTAGTCGCCGTCCTGGACGACGATGTACGGGGAACCGCCGTTTACGCGGGTGGCTACCAGTTGATCGCGGATGTGTTCCCACGTCTTATCGGTGATTTTCCATTCCGGGCCCTGCTTCTCGAAAATGTACAGGTCGAGGTCGCGCACCAGGTCCTTGGTCAAATAGCTGCGCAGGAAGGAGATATCGGAGTCGAGCTCGCGCACTTCGAAAATCTTTTCCCGGCCCTGTCCGGGCTCGCGGCCGAAGCGCTCCTGTTCCTCCTTCGTCGGATTGTCCCAGCGGCGTTCGATATCCTCGAAGATTTTCAGCCCGAGATAATACGGGTTAAGGCTTTGCTGCGAGGGCTGCACGACCGAGGCGTTCAGCTTGGCGAATTCGATCGTTTCGTCGCTGGTCAGGTCGAGTTCGCGGATAATGCGCTGGTGCCAATAGGAGGCCCAGCCTTCGTTCATGATCTTAGTCTCCATCTGCGGCCAGAAGTACAGCATTTCCTCGCGCAGCATGCTCATGATATCCCGCTGCCAGTCCTCCAGCGTTTCCGAGTATTCCTGGATGAACCAGACGACGTCTTTCTCCGGCTCGGGGGGGAAAGAGGACTCTTTGGCTTTGGTTTTGGCTTCGGCTGCGGCTTCGCGTTTGTTCGCGATCACGTCGAGTTCCCACAGGTCGTCGTATTCCTTCGGCTTGATCCGCCCCTGCCGCCCTTCTTTGGCCAGCCGCAGCTTCTCTTCCATCTGCCGGCGTTTGTCGTACCGTTTCGGCTTGATGAGCTGCGGGTCGACATGCTCCTGGATGGCCAGCACGTCGTCGAGGAAGCTTTCCACCGTACCCGCGCCGTAGATCAGTTCGTAGCGGCTGATCCGCTCGGCGGTGGCGGACATGCTTTCTACCATATCCCGGTTGGTGCCGGAGAAGCGGACGTTGTTTTTGAAAAAATCGCAATGCGCCAGCACATGCGCGACGATCAGCTTGTTTTGGATCAAGGAGTTGCCTTCCAGCAGAAAGGCGTAACACGGGTTCGAGTTGATAACGAGCTCGTAGATTTTGCTGAGCCCGAGGTCGTATTGCATTTTCATCTTATTGAACGTTTTGCCGAAGCTCCAATGCGAAAAGCGGGTAGGCATGCCATAGGCGCCAAACGTATAAATGATGTCGGCGGGACAGATTTCGTAACGCATCGGATAATAATCGAGACCAAAGGAGTCGGCGATTTCCATAATTTCCGCGATCGCGTATTCGAGCTGCTCATGTTGGCTGTTCAACTGGCCGCACCCCCTTCGCGTTTGTGGAAAAACCGCTTCAGCGCGTTATAAACCTCGCCTTTTTCCTTGATGACGTAATACATGAATTTCTCCTGCTTGATGTTCCGGTAAGCGGACATCAAGGTGCTGCCGCGGTTGTACTGGTTGACCTCACCGTAGCCGAACAGATTGCAGCGCTTCATGAGCTCGACGATCAGCTTGGTGCAGCGTTCGTTGTCGCTCGTCAGGTTATCGCCGTCCGAGAAATGGAACGGGTAGATGTTGTAGCTGGACGGGGGGTAACGGGAATCGATGATTTCCAGCGCTTTTTGGTACACGGACGAGCAGATCGTGCCGCCGCTTTCGCCGCGGGTGAAGAACTCTTCCTCGCTGACTTCCTTGGCCTCCGTGTGGTGGGCGAGAAACACGATTTCCACCTTTTCATACTGCCGCCGCAAAAAGCGGGTCATCCAGAAGAAAAAACTGCGCGCGCAATATTTTTCGAACGCGCCCATACTGCCCGACGTATCCATCATGGCGATGATGACGGCGTTGGAGTGGGGAATGACGACTTCCTCCCACGTTTTGTAGCGCAGATCGTCGGGCGTGATGCCGTGGATGCCCGGCGTGCCGGCCGTCGCGTTGCGGCGGAGATTTTCCAGGATCGTCCGCTTTTTGTCGATGTTGGACATGAGGCCTTTTTTGCGTATATCGTTGAAACGGTAAGATTCGGTCTCCAATTCGTCTTTGTCTTTTTCCTGAATGAACGGCAGCTCCAGCTCCTCGAACAGCATATCCTCCAGCTCCTCGATGCTGATGTCCGCCTCCACGTAGTCGATCCCCGGCCGATCGCCGGCTTTGCCGCCTTTTCCGTTGTCTTTGGGACTGTCCTGGCCAAGCACGTCGCCGACCTCGCTGCTTCCGTCGCCCTGGCCGACATGCTTTTGTTTCTGATAGTTATGGATAAACCGGTATTCCTCCAAATTGCGGAGGGGTACCTTAATGATCTGTTTTCCGTCGGACATAATGATGTTTTCCTCGGTTACGAGATCGGGGAGATTTTGCCGGATGACTTCCCGCACCTTCTCCTGGTGGCGCTGCTGATCCTGATAGCCTTTGCGGTGCAGCGACCAATCCTCTTTGGAGACGACGAAATTGTACCGTTCGGGCGAAGACATGGTGAACACCTCCATATGTGGAATTACGCCAGCGCTGTGAAGTGGATGTAAATAAAGTATATTCACGGGGTGAGGCGATATGTGAGGGGGAGTTGCTATATAAGTAGAACTGTTGGTTATACATGTTGAACTATTGGCATACGCGATGGAGGTTCACAGCATGAAATTGGTAAGTAAGCGTTAATGTAACGGGGCAAAGCGGCTTACCGGATCCGGAGTTTTGGAGTAGTTGCAAAATGTACACTTACATATCCGCAAATGCTGCCACAGCGCTTGATTAAGTCTAAAACCTGCAGTTACTCCGCTATCTTTCGAAGAAGAGTCAAAAAGACGAGGAAATAGCTGCATGAAAGAGTCAATTTCATAATTCAAAACGCTTGATATAACTGGATTTTTTGGGCATAGAAAAAGGAGTACCTCCCCAAATCTCGAAGTAATAGTGACCAAACCAAACTCGAGAAAGAGAAACGGAGGTAATCCCTATCTATTCAATTCGCCAAACGGAGTTGTTTTCCTTCGAGGAATTAATGGAAATGCGCCCCGAAGATAAGTACAGCCAAATCTTCGAGCATTTGGATCTTGCCCCAGTCATGCAGGCACTCAGCAAACCAAAACGTCGCGGGCGTAAGGAAGAATTAAATTATCCAGCCATGGTATATTCGCTGCTCATCGCAAAGATGGAGGGTATAGAATTCGTCTCTTCCATCATAAAACGTCTGGAAAGCAGCGAGGAGTTTCGCATCCAATGCCGGTTCACCGGCTCGGACCGTATACCAAGCGAATCGACCTACTCTCGGCTGAATCTGGCGCTGCAGCAAAAGGGTCTGCTCGAACAGGTGCTGGACCGTTTGGTGAGAGCCGCTCATGCCGAGGGTTTCTTAACGGGAGCTCATATCGCCGTCGATTCCTCGGCGGTTGAAGCGTGGGACTGCCAATATGGAGAATCTGCTGCCAAACGCCGAGCCGCAAGGAAACAGAAGCAAAAGAAGGAATCTTCGGTGCAACAGCTCGAAATGGAGCCCGTTCTCCCCGTGTCTGAGACCGAACCCACGAAGCCGACAAAGCCGGTTTACGGGCGTGGAAATTGCTCGGCCGAAGAAAAGGAGCGCCGCCGTAAAGAACGGGAAGCATACGAGGCGAGCCTGCCCCCTTTCGAAAAGAAAATAGAAAACATGTTGCCCTTCACCTACGACGAGCTGTTTGAAGCGATGCCCAGGTCTGCTTCGCGTTGCACCAAGAAAAATTCGAAAGGCAAGCTCACCACCTGGTATGGCTATAAAGCCAACATCGTAGTGGATACCGATAGTCAGTATGTGCTCAGCGGGGTACTGAGCTCGGCTCATTTGAACGACCAACGCATGGCTGTACTGTTGCTCAAAGGTCTTCCACTTAAGTTTCCCATGCTGAAGGTGAAATATGGGTTGGGGGACAAAGGCTACGACAGCACGCCCATTTACGAGTTGATTCGTTCGCTCCAAGCTTACCCGATCATTGATATCATCCACCATACGGCTCCGCCGGAAGGGATGAATCTTGATTATGGTCCGGTTTGCAAAGAAGGCCACGCCTATCGGTACGACAGCTTTGATCCCAAGTATGAGACACTTCGGTATACCCGTCCAAGCGAGTGCAAGGAATGTCCGTTTGCGGAATCCGGCTGCCAAAAGGTGTTTAAAATTCGGATCGAAACGGACGTGCGTAAGCACACCTATCCGGCAAGAGGCAGCAAAGGGTTTAAAGAACTGTACAAAAAGCGAACGGCTGTCGAGCGTGTCTTTGCCTATCTCAAGGGTTACTATGGATTGAAACGAACACGTCACCGCGGTGTCCGAGCCAACGTCGACTTCCAACTCAGTATACTTGCGTACAACCTAACCAAGTTTGCACTCGATAAGTTGAATAAACGCCTGCCTCAAGCAGCATAACCGTATTTTTTTAAACAAGCAGCATTTTATTTTCGGTAATTATAGCTCTATATTCGAATCGAATTATGAAATTGACTCTGAAATGCAATTAAACGAACGATTGGGCAAATGGATATAAAGTTAGTTGTATGATTTGCAATTAACGGTCAGAGTGGGGCCGGTCAAGCACATTTCTAAGATTTTATACACACTCTGTCTGTACAGCATCAGGGATTAAGTCGATTGTTGCTCTGCGAAAGTTGAGTTAAAAAGGTATATTTCTCAGATTCGGAACAAACGCTAATAAAAAATTCAGGTAGGAAAAGGAAGTGGAGTGAAATGTCAGGGCCCTCTTTGAGACGAGCGGACAGCCACGGTCTGATTCATGAGGCCGCGCTTGAGGAAGCCGGAGAATTGGCGGAATTGCTGGAGCGGAGTTTGCGCCGGGGCGAACGGGACAAAGCGCTTGACATCGCCTGGATCGCTGTCGAACATTGGGAATCGCGCACGCTCCAGCACGCGCAAAGCGAGGAAGAGGGATTATACCTGGAGGCGGTAGAGCTGAAGCCGCAGCTTCGGGACGTGATTATCGCTTTGACCCGGGACCACGATTTGCTGCGGGAACTGGTCGCCGAAATCAAAGCGCGGCTGGAGCGGGGCGAGATGGACGAGCAGGTGCTGCAGCGGTTTCAGGCGCTCATTCTGATCGACCAGATACATAACCGGGATGAAGAAGAAATGGTGGAAAAGGAATTGGAGGAGAGTCGCCATGGAGCGGTTTTCGGCCCCAAAGTTGACGGCCCTGCTGCCGGATAAACCGCTGCGGGCGGTGGAACCCCGGCTGTACGAGTGCCTGACCTGCGAGCTCCGCCGGCTGAACTTGCATCCTTATGACGTAAAAGCCGGCGGGCAGGCGAGCGGACAAGGGGTTGCCGTTTACGTTCGCTACGGAGAAAGGTTCGACCGGATGGAAGGCCGTTTTTTTTCTTGGGACATGGTCGAAAATCAAGACGAGCAAATCGGCGGTTTTATGCGCCAGGCGGCGGAACAGGTGAAAAAAACGCTGATCGCGGAGTACTACAAAAAAGCGCGGCTCTAAAGTCTATGGCACGGGGAAACCGGCACCCGCGGGAGGGCCGAAATCGTTTTGACGGAAAGGAAGGGTCGACATGGAAGCACATGAGCTTGACGTTTTGGCAGCGCAGGATCAGGAGGACTTGCTGGCGGTGCTGGACATGCGGTTCGGGGAGATTCCGCGCGCGGCGGTGGAACGGATCGCGGCCATTCGCAAGCCGGACGAGCTGCAGCGGTTGATTCTGGCCGCTTGCAATGCTTGCGCATGGAGCGTATTTGCGGAGGAATTGCAAGCGGGAGAAGGGGCGTTTAAGCTGGCGGGCGAACGGTTTAATCCGGCGCCGCGGATTTGCGGAAGCGAAGGGGGGAACTCATAGGTGGGCGATAAGCAAAACAAGTTGCTCCAGGCGCTGAAACATTTGCGGCGCGGCGAAGTCATTAATGAGGGATGGACGGAGGAAAGCCCGCGGGGGCGGGATTGGGAAAGCCTGTACCGCGGCCGCTGGCAGCATGACAAGGTCGTCCGCTCCACGCATGGGGTGAACTGCACCGGTTCCTGCAGCTGGAATGTGTTCGTGAAGGACGGCATCATCACGTGGGAGACGCAAAAGACGGATTATCCGACGACAGGCGCCGATTTTCCGGAATACGAGCCGCGCGGCTGCCCGCGGGGAGCCAGCTTCTCCTGGTACACCTACAGCCCCCTGCGCGTGAAGTACCCGTATATTCGCGGGGAGCTCTACGAAATGTGGCGGGAGGAAATGGCCGCCGTAAAAGACCCCGTTGCAGCCTGGGAGAACCTGGTCAGCGATCCGCAAAAAAGAGCGCGTTACGTCAAAGCCCGGGGGAAAGGCGGATTCGTGCGCGGCGATTGGGACGTGGCCTGCCAGATGATCGCCGCGGCCACGATCCACACGATCAAGCGGTACGGGCCCGACCGCGTCGTAGGGTTCAGCCCGATTCCGGCCATGTCCATGGTCAGCTACTCGGCGGGAACCCGGTTCCTGTCGCTGATCGGCGGGACGATCCTGAGCTTTTACGACTGGTATGCCGATCTTCCGCCCGCTTCGCCGCAAGTATGGGGCGATCAAACCGATGTGCCGGAGAGCGGGGACTGGTACAATACGAAATATTTTATCATCTGGGGGACGAACATTCCGCAAACCCGCTCGCCGGACGCCCATTTTATGGTCGAGGCGCGTTACAACGGCACCAAGGTGGTTGGCGTGAGCCCCGATTATTCCGAATACGAGAAATTCGCCGATATTTGGCTGCCGGCCCGGGCCGGCACGGACGCGGCGTTGGCGATGGCGATGACGCACGTCATTCTCAAAGAGTTTTATGTGGATCGGGAGACCCCCTATTTCATGAATTATGTGAAAAAATTCACTGATCTTCCGTTTCTCGTCCTCGTGAAGGAGGAGAACGGAATGACCCGTTCGGACCGCTTCCTGCGGGCGGCCGACTTGGCCGACTTGGGCGACGGGCAGGAGCTTGCCGAATGGAAAACCGTTGTCTGGGACACAGCGTCGGGGAAACCGGAGGCACCGAACGGGAGCGAAGGGTTCCGCTGGGATCAAAGCAGCCGTTGGAACCTTGATCTGAACAAGCCGGACGGAACTCCAATCGACCCGCAGCTGACATTTATCCAGGGTGCCGACGAAGTCGTACAGGTGGATTTTCCGTATTTCGCGGAAAAAGCGGGTGAAACGGTGCGGCGCGGCGTCCCGGTCAAGCATCTCAAGAGCGTGTCGGGCGAGACGTTTAAGGTGGCGACGGTGTATGACCTGATGATGGCCCACGCCGGCGTTCCGCGCGGCCTGCCCGGCGATTATCCGGCCGATTACGACGATATGAAGCCTTATACGCCGGCCTGGCAGGAGGCGATCACCGGGGTCAAAAAGTCGCATTGCATCCAGGTGGCCCGCGAGTTTGCCGATAACGCGGCCAAAACGGGCGGCCGTTCGATGATCGCCATGGGCGGGGGCACCAATCACTGGTATCACAGCGATCAGATCTACCGCTCGATCCTGAACCTGGTGATGCTGACCGGCGCGCAGGGCGTTAACGGAGGCGGCTGGGCCCACTATGTCGGTCAGGAAAAAGTGCGGCCGCTCGAGGGCTGGCAGCAGATCGCCTTTGCCGGCGACTGGATCCGGCCGCCGCGGCTGCAGAACGGCACTTCGTATTTTTACTTTGTGACGGAGCAGTTCCGCTACGAGGTACGCGTGAGCGAAGAGCAGGATACGCCCTGGGGCGGGCGGTACGGCAAAATGCATCCGGCCGACGTCAATGCGCTGGCCGTGCGGCTTGGCTGGCTGCCATCGTTCCCGCAATTCACCCAGAATTCCCTCGATCTGGCGCGGCAACTCCGCGAAAAGGGGCTGACGGACGATCAGGAGGCCGTGCGGGAAATCGCCAGGATGGCGGCGGAAGACGAACTCGACTGGGCGATCGAGCATCCGAACGACCCCCGCAACTTTCCGCGGGTGTTTTTCAACTGGCGCTCGAATCTGCTGGGGGACAGCGGCAAAGGGCATGAATATTTCGCCAAACATATGATCGGGGCGGACAATCAGGTGCTGACCGACCCAAGCCTCTCCTGGCGGCCGGAGGATGTGCGCACCGACGACGTGCCGCCGGAAGGCAAAACGGATCTGTTCGTCAGCATCGATTTTCGCATGACCAGCTCCGGGCTGTTTTCGGACATCGTGCTGCCGGCGGCGACCTGGTACGAAAAACACGATTTGAGCAGCACGGACATGCATCCGTTCATCCATCCGTTTAATCCGGCGATTTCGCCGCCATGGCAAAGCAAAAGCGACTGGGACGCGTTCCGGGAGATCGCCAAGACGTTTTCCGAGCTTGCGGAGAAGCATCTCCCTGCCTGCGAAGACGTGATGATGACTCCGCTCGGCCATGACAGCCCGGACGAGGTAGCCCAGGTGCACGGGAGGATCAAGGATTGGCGCAAAGGGGAAATCGCGGCGGTTCCCGGTAAAAGCATGCCGCATTTTCTCATCGTGCCGCGCGATTACAAGGACGTTTACGGCAAGATGATTACGATCGGGCCCAACATCCGCAAAGGGTACGGCTCGAAGGCGGTGAATATCCCCGGCGAGCGGGTTTACGAACAATTGCTGGCCCGGCTTGGCGCCTCGAAGCGTGAAGGCGTCGGCAAAGGCCAGCCGGATTTGTATGACGACCGCCAGGTGATCGAAGCGATCCTGCTGATGTCGGGGGCGACGAACGGAGAGCGCGCCGTGGAAGGATGGCGCGACATGGAGCAGAAGACCGGCAAAAAACTCGTGGAGATCGCCCTGCCGCGCGCGGAGGAAGCCTTTACGCTGTTCGACATCACGGCCCAACCCCGCCAGGCTATTTCCGCGCCCGTCTGGAGCGGGCTGGAGAAGGACAACCGCCGCTATTCGCCATTTACGCTGAACACCGAATACAGTATTCCTTGGCGGACATTAACCGGGCGGCAGAGCTTTTATCTCGACCATGAAATGATCCTCGACTTCGGGGAGGCTTTGCCGCTGTATTTGCCGCCGCTAAGGCATGTTCCTTTTCTCAAAGGGGAGAAAGGCGTGCCGGAGAACGGGAAATCGCTGACGCTCCGTTACTTGACCCCGCACCAGAAATGGGGCATCCATACGATGTTCACCGACACCAACCAGATGACGACTTTGTTCCGCGGCTGGCAGGTCGTCTGGCTGAACGAGAAGGACGGGGCTTCCATCGGGATCAAGGACAACGATTGGATTGAGGTATACAACCGCAACGGCGTCGTCGCGGCCCGGGCTGTGCTGACGTACCGGATTCCGGAAGGCATCGCCTACATGTATCATGCCCAGGACCGCACGCTGGGCGTACCCGGGACGTCGATCACCAAGCAGCGCGGCGGTACGCATAACAGCGTGACGCGGATTACGCTCAAGCCGACCCACATGATCGGGGGCTACGCCCAGTTAAGCTACGGGTTCAACTATTATGGTCCAACGGGAAACCAGCGCGATACGCTGACCATCATCCGCCCGCTGAAGGAGGTAGATTGGCTTGAGGATTAAAACGCAGGTCGCGATGGTGATGAATCTGGACAAATGCATCGGCTGCCACACCTGCTCGGTCACCTGCAAAAATACCTGGACCAACCGTCCCGGCACGGAGTACATGTGGTACAACAACGTGGAGACGCGGCCGGGCCCGGGCTATCCGAAGGAATGGGAGGATGCGGGCAAATATAAGGGCGGTTGGGTGCTGCGCGGCGGTAAGCTGGCGCTGCGTGCCGGAGGTCCGATCGCCAAGCTGGCGAACATTTTTTACAACCCGAACATGGCCGATTTGGACAGCTTCTATGAACCTTGGACCTATGATTACGACAACCTGCTGCACAGCCCAAAGAGCAAGCATCTCCCGGTCGGGCGGCCGGTGTCGCTGATTACGGGCGAGTATATGGACAAGCCTGAATGGGGGCCGAACTGGGACGATGATTTGGCCGGCGGCAGCGAAATCGTGCCGCTTGATCCCAATGTCAAAAAGCTGCAGGAGCATATCGCCCTGGAATATGAAAAAACGTTCATGATGTACCTGCCGCGGATCTGCGAGCATTGCCTCAATCCGTCCTGCGTCGCTTCGTGCCCGTCCGGCGCGCTGTACAAACGCGACGAGGACGGGATCGTGCTGGTTGACCAGGAGGCTTGCCGGGGGTGGCGGTTCTGCATGAATGGCTGCCCGTACCATAAGGTTTATTACAACTGGAACACCCATAAGGCGGAAAAATGCAATTTTTGTTACCCGCGTACGGAGGCCGGGCTGGCGACGATCTGTTCCGAGACGTGCGTGGGCCGGATTCGCTATATCGGCGTCGTCATGTACGATGCCGACCGGGTGAAAGCCGCCGCTTCGGCAGAGGAGCCGCAGGGGTTGTACGAATCGCAGCTCGGCGTTTTCCTGGATCCGTTTGATCCGGAGGTCATCAAGGAAGCGAGAAGAACGGGGATCACGGATGCGTGGATCGATGCGGCCCAGCGCTCTCCGGTTTACAAACTGGCGATGAAATGGAAGGTGGCGCTGCCGCTGCATCCGGAATACCGCACCTTGCCGATGGTTTGGTACGTACCGCCGCTCAGCCCGATCATGAACCATATCGAAGAGGACGAGCTGCAGACGGACATGTACATCCCGGCGGTCGATCAGATGCGGATTCCGCTGGAATATTTGGCTTCCCTGCTGACGGCGGGAGACACGAAAGTGATCCGGCGGGTGCTGCTGAAGATGACGGCGATGCGCGTATTGATGCGGGACCGTGCGGTCGGCGGCTTGGACGAGCTGAAGCGCAGCAAGCTGCTTGGGGAGGCGGAAACCAGCGTCGAGGAAATCGAAGAGATGGCCCGTTTGTTTGCCGTAGCCAAGCACAACGAACGCTTCGTCATCCCTACAGGCCGGCGGGAAATGATCGGCGAAGCCGGACTGCATTACCGTCAGGGAGCTTGCAGTCTGGAGGGCATCACGCCGGAGGAAGGGTTTTTGCCGCAGCGGTTTGCCAAAGAAGACAGGTAGAGCAAGGAGGTTGGCGATGGAAGACAAGCAAATCAGTTTGATATTTGCGGCCAGGCTGCTCGGATATCCGGAGGACGATTTTCCGGAAACCGCGCGGAGCATGCTGGAAGCGGCCCGGGAAGCCGGCAGCCCGTTGCTTACGGAACGTCTTCAGGAGACAAGCCGCCCGCTGTTATCCTGCCCGCTGAAGGAGCTAAGGGAGCAGTATGTTTGGGCCTTTGACTGGAAGGAAAAAACCGGACTGTATCTGACCGCGCATGAGCTTGGGGACAGCCGGGAGCGCGGGGCGGCGCTGATTCTCCTGCAGCAGATCATCAAGGACGCCGGTTTTGCCGCCGCTGAAGGCGAACTGGCCGATTATATGCCGCTCTTGTACGAGCTGCTGGCCGTGCGTCCGGACCATATCCACGTCCGGGCTTTGGAGCTTCGGCTCGCCGTCGCCACGAAGCGGATCTGCGAGCATTTGGCGGAGGACAACCCCTACCGGGAACTGCTTCGCCATCTCGTGGCGGACGTTTTTGGCGAACCCTCGGAGGAGGATGTCCGCCGGCTTACGGAGAAGCGGGAGCAGGCCGATCTGGACGAGCTTCCTTACCCGATTCTGTATGGGATGGACGGAACTGCCCGAACGGGAACGGATCTATCGTTTTGCAAATACGCAACTGAATGAATGGGGGTAGCTTCATGACCGGATTGTTTTGGTGGGTCGTTTATCCGTACATCGCCCTAACGGTGATGATCGGCGGATTGTTGTACCGGTTTGCCTTCCGCCAAGTGAGCTGGACCGCTCCTTCGACGGAAATGTTTGAGAAAAAATGGCTGCGGCTCGGCTCCACGATTTTCCATTACGGCATCGTCTTTGCCTTTATCGGCCACGTGATGGGGGTGTTGATTCCGCGAAGCGTTTATCACGCGTTGGGCGTGAGCGATGAAACGTACCACATCTTTGCGATTGCCGGAGGCGGGCTGGCGGGAATCATGGTGGTGCTGGGGCTGATTATTTTGCTGATTCGCAAAATGACGAACCGGCGCGTGCGCGCCCATGCCGGATTTGCCGATTATTTTACGGTGATCCTGCTGCTGATCGTCGCCGCCAACGGCACCTTTATGACGCTCGTATACAACACGACGGTGGCCGCTTACGAATACCGCACTACCATCGGTCCCTGGTTCCGCAGTTTGCTGGCGCTTCGGCCGGATTATCGCCTGATGGATACGGTTCCGTTCATCTTCCAACTGCACGTCCTTTCGGCGTTCCTGTTGTTCGCCTCGATCCCGTTTACGATGCTCGTGCACATGTTTTCGCTGCCGGTCCGCTATCCGGCCCGGGCGCCGCAGCAATACCGCTCGCGGGTCGGCTACAAACGCGGCAAGCCGCAAACTTAGGCGGAAAACCAATAGAGTCATATCCTGGTTGCCCCACGGGGTTAAAAGGACATGACTCTATCTGTACGTCAGCTTGTCTTTTTCGTATACAGGATGCCGATCGTTTTGGCGCCGCAATGGCTGGAAATGACGCAGCCGGCATTGGAGACGGCGACGGTCTTGGCCCCGGTTCTGGCCTCAAGCTCTTGCTTCAGCTTGGCCGCGTCCTCATCCGCCAGGGAATGGGTGACAAAAATAATGTCGTTATCCATATCGTTCAAGCGGCTAAGCGCGTTGTTCAGCAGCTGGTCGAGCGCTTTTTCCCGGCTGCCGCGGATTTTGTAGGCCGGGGTCATTTTGCCGTCCACCACTTTGATGACCGGGCGGATTTTGAGCAGGCTGCCGATCAGGTTTTGCATGCCGGAGCAGCGCCCGCCTTTGTACAGGTACTCCAGCGTATCGATGACAAACTCCGTTTCGACCTTAGGCCGAACCGCCGTGAGCAGGCCGACGATTTCGGCGACGGTTTTGCCTTCCGCCGCGGCTTGCACCGCCTTCATCACCTGAAGGCCGATGCCGGTCGATAAATTAAGCGAGTCGAAGACGGTGACCGTCCCTTCCGGGAACTCCTCCGCCGCAATCAGGGCGTTTTGGTATGTAGAGGACAGCTCCGAAGACAAGCTGATGCATAATATTTGCTGCCCTTGCCGGGCATAAGGGGTGAACGCCTGAATGAAATCGGCCGGCGACGGCGCCGCCGTCTTCGGCAGTTTGCCCGTCTCGCTGACTTTGCGGTAAAGATCGGGCACGCTCAAATCGACGCCGTCCTTGTACGTTTGGTCGGAAAAAGTGACGTACAGGGGAACGATGCCAATTTCGTACCGCTGAATCCAATCCACCGGCAAATCGCAGGTGCTGTCCGCGAAAATTTTGATCGATGCCATAGTGATCCTCCTAAAAGTTGTGGCCTTTCTGCAACAGCCTGGCCTAGGCGGCCGATTATTGTCTCGTGTACATAATGGCGACGGTGCCGGGCCCGCAGTGGCTGGAAATGACGCAGCCCGCTTCGGCCACGGCGACCTCCCGCGCTCCCGTCTGCTCCCGCAAAATCGCGGCCAAACGCAGCGCCTCCTCTTCGGCCAGCGTGTGGGCGACGATGATCAGATCGTTGTCCATGTTGTCCCGGTCGGCCAAAGCGTTGTCGAGCATCTGCTGGACCGCCTTCTCCTTGCGGCCGCGGACCTTGTACGCGGGAATAATGTTCCCGTCCACCAGCTTAAGCACGGGCCGGATCTGGAGCAGGCTGCCGATAAAGTTCTGCATGCCGGAGCAGCGTCCGCCTTTATACAAATATTCCAGCGTGTCGATGACGAATTGCGTTTCCACCCGCGGCCGGATAGCGCTGACCAGCGCGGCGATTTCGCCGGCGGTGCGGCCCTCCGCGGCGGCTTTGACCGCTTTCATGACCAACAGGCCGATGCCGCTGCATAAAGTAAGGGAATCCACAACGTGAATCCGCCCTTCCGGGAACTCCGCGGCGGCGATCAGGGCATTTTGATAGGTCGATGAGAGCTGGGAAGAAAGGCTGATATAAACGATGTCCTGCCCGCGTTCGATATGGGGGCCGAAGGCGTCCATAAAATCTTTGGGCGACGGAGCGGTTGTTTTCGGCAAACTCCCGGCAGCCTCGACCCTCCGGTAAATATCGACCGGCGTGATATCCACCCCGTCCTGGAACGTCTCGCCGCCAAACACGACATATAAAGGAATAATTCCGATATCATAGCGGGGAATCCATTCTGCGGGCAGGTCCGAGGTACTGTCTGCGAAAATTTTCACGTTTGCCATAAGCATCTCCTTACATAGTTCGGTTATTCTATTTTAGCAAAAAGCGAAAGACAAGGGAAAGGCATCGGTCATAAGCTTTATTTCCGCTTGCTGTAGATATCGGACGGATGGTTGAGGTAGAATGAACATGAATGAATTTTGGCGAAATGGACAAATAAGGGGAGGCGGAAAAAATGCGGCGCACCTATGCCGGAATCGGCGCGGTCATCATGCTGCTCGCCGTTGCGCTTGGCGCATTCGGGGCGCATATGTTGAAGGCGAAAATCGGCGAAACGGCCATTGGCACCTATGAGACCGGAGTACATTACCAGATGATTCACGGGATCGCGATCCTGCTGACGGCGTTTTTTGCCGGGCAGTGGGGGGAATCCGGGCGGCTTCGCTGGGCGGGCCGGCTGTTTCTGCTCGGCGTCATCCTGTTCTCCGGCAGCCTGTACGGATTGGCGGCACTCCATTGGACCTGGCTCGGGCCGGTTACGCCGCTCGGCGGCGTTTCTTTTATCGCCGGTTGGCTGCTGCTTGCGCTGGAGGCTTGGAACAGGAAGGCCTGACAGACTCGGCAACAACGAAAAAGACGGCTGAAGGGCTCCGCGGCGGAGCGGATTCAGCCGTCTTTTATGAAAATTTATAACTCGACTTTCGGTGCGACCAGAACGAAATCCAATGAACTGCAAAAGTGCAGGCGAATTTCGTCGAAATTCCTCGAAAAGGGTGGTTCAACTGCAAAAGTGCATTTCCGCTCCGGGCAAAAGTTCCTTATTTATCGAACAGCCCCTAAAGAGATGCTTTTGCATTTCAATCGCTCTAAAATGGTGATTTACGGAAAATAGAATGCACTTTTGCAGTTGATCTCATCTCAGCGGGCACTAGCGTTGCATTAACTGGGAAATGATCATGTTTTCAAGCCGATCATGCGCCCGCCGGAAATCTAACGGTTGCAGCAGCGGCTAATTTGCGAACAAAGCCTTTTTCAAAACTCTAACGGTTGTGAGCGCCGTTATTTGCCTGAATCTAAGCAAACTAAGCCGGATTTCAGTGAAATAAGCGCTATGGCAACCGTTACAATTTAAAATCAACGTTTTTGGAACAAATAACGCTTGTGGCAACCGTTAGAATATTGGTGTGGCTAATGCAATGCTAGTGCTCAGCAGGCCGCCCTTCTTTCCATGAAAAACGATATGCTCGGCTGAATGACATGAATCGTCCAATTCCCGGATTAAGTATCCAGGAAGTCGATAATTTCGCTCAGCTTCAGATTATAGACCTGCTTCTCGTCCACATGATACACGTTTAAGGCGTACGTTTCCGGCAGGAAGTTTAAAATCCGGCACGGGATGCTCATCCGTTCCCCGTTCCGGTTGATATATAACCGTACCAGTTTGTTTCCCGTAATGTAACTTTGAATCCACTTCTGAAATTCCTCGCTGGAAGCAAAGTCCTTAAAGCCGCTGGCGGCTTGATCCGGGACAGGCGCTTCCGCTTTGGGCTGGGGTTTGCTTTGTTTGCCGTCATCGGGAGCATTGTTGTTCGCCTCCGTTTTTCCCAAGCGCTTATAGGTCTTGGAAATAAAGGACTGCTTCCGGTTGGCAAGCAGCGAATCGATGATTTCACCCAGTTCTATTCCCGAATTAATTCGGAAATCCATGATGTCGGGCCCGTTGTTCAACAATTGCAGCAGGTTCTGCAGCGCTTGCCCGTTCGTTTTGCTCCGAATCAACACTTCCACGTTAAATAAGTAACCGGATTCATCTTCATGATGCTGTTCATTTTGCTTGTCCATAGTTCCCCCATAAAAGTCGTGTTCGGTTTGACTTCATTAATAATAGCACCGCTCAATAAACAATCATAGCCCCAAATTCCCAAAAAAAAACACGGAACAGAATATGTAAAGAATTTACAATTATCCGAATGAATCGAACCCGTTTCGCAAACACTGGTTGTGGGTAATAAATAAGGGAGCATACTCTATTCCAGGATGAAGGTAGGGGATGAATCATGGCGCAATCGGATGCCAAACCGACGGGCAAGTCGAACAAGACGGCCCTGGAGCGGATGCTTAACGTACAGGTGGCCAATTTGAACGTGTTATACGTCAAGCTCCATCATTTTCATTGGTACGTTCAAGGCGGCAATTTCTTTACCCTGCATGCCAAATTCGAACAGCTATATAATGAAGCCACGGAGCAGATGGACGCCATCGCCGAACGGATGCTAGCCCTGAAGTGGAAGCCTGCGGCAACGTTAAAGGAATATCTCGATTTGGCCACCATTCAGGAAGCGGCGGGGCAGGAAGAGCCTCAGGCCATGGTGCAGAGCTTGGTCGAGGATCTTGCCTCCATGGCGGAGTCTTATCATGAAGCGATCGATTTGGCCGATCAGGCCGGCGATGATGCCACCAGCGACTTGTTGACGGGGTATAAAAGAGATTGGGAAAAACACATGTGGATGCTGCGTTCTTACTTGGGCTGATTTAGGAAAGCTTAAGTCGGTCCCCCCTTAGTTTGAACAGGCTTGGCCGTCATGAAGAGGGCCGAGCCTTTTTCGTATGACGGCAATCCGCCGGCGTACGTTGATTATGCATACAAAGTAGGTTAGAATGAAATGAGAATCAATGAGAATCACTTAGAATTATTCTAATGTGAGAATTGTTATGCTATAATGGCAAAAACAAAGGGCAGCGTCCCTGGCTAAACTCTCGTACGATGGAAGGAGCAGGAAAAATGGCTACACATTTTGTTGTGGAAGGTCTTAAAGCGACGATTGAAGGGAAGGAGATCCTGAAAGGGATCGATCTTGAGATAAAAGGCGGAGAAATCCACGCCATTATGGGCCCGAACGGAACCGGGAAAAGTACGCTCGCATCGGCGCTCATGGGACATCCGAAATACGAAGTGACGGACGGTAAAGTTACGCTGAACGGCGAAGACGTGCTGGAGATGGAAGTGGACGAGCGCGCCCGCGCCGGCATGTTCCTGGCCATGCAGTATCCGAGCGAAATCGCCGGGGTGACGAATTCCGACTTTTTGCGCAGCGCGATCAACGCCCGCCGCGAGGAAGGCGACGAAATCTCTCTGATCAAATTCATCCGTCAAATGGAAGCGCAAATGAAGGTGCTGGAAATGAATCCGGAATTCGCCCACCGCTATTTGAACGAAGGTTTCTCCGGCGGGGAGAAGAAGCGGAACGAAATTTTGCAAATGCTGCTGCTGGATCCGAAACTTGTCATTCTCGACGAAATCGACTCCGGCCTTGACATCGACGCGCTGCGCATCGTGGCGAACGGCGTCAACTCGATCCGCAGCGAGGATCGCGGCTTCCTGATCATCACCCACTATCAGCGCCTGCTGAACTACATCAAACCGGACTTCGTGCACGTCATGATGCAAGGGCGCATCGTCAAATCCGGCGGCCCCGAGCTGGCGGAACGTCTGGAGCAGGACGGTTACGATTGGGTTAAAGAAGAGCTTGGCATCGTGGACGAGACGGTCGGTCAAGAAGCCTAAGCGGAAGGAGGAACCAAAAGATGACGACACAAACCGTTCTTCCGGTGGAAGCGGAGCAGCTGAAGAAAATTTCCGCTAAGCGCGGCGAACCGGCGTGGCTGACCGAAAACCGGTCGCGGGCGCTGCAGCTGGCGGCGGAACTGGAATTGCCTAAATTGGAGAAAACGCGGCTCGACCGCTGGGATCTGAACAATTACGGAGGATTAAGCGAGGTTCGCCAGGAAAAAACGCAGCAGCTTCCGGAAAGCATAACTTCGCTTGTTGATTTGACGGAGCACAGCAATCTGCTTGTGCAACGCAACTCCGACACCGTATTTACCCGGCTTGCGCCTGAGTTGGCGGCGAAGGGCGTTATTTTTACGGATCTGGAAACCGCGGCCCGCGAGCACGGCGACCTTGTCCAGAAATATTTGCACGCGGCGGTGAAGCCGGAGGAAAACCAGCTTACCGCGCTGCATGCGGCATTGTGGAACGGCGGGGTATTCCTGTACGTGCCGAAAAACGTGGAAATCGAGGCGCCGCTGCAAAGCATTTTCCTGCTGGATGAGGCCGAAGCTGTTTTTGCGCCGCATGTGTTGATCGTGGCTGAAGCGAACAGCAAGGTCACATACGCGGATAATTATATTTCCGTAAACCTGGGCGGCAAAATCGTGCACAACGGTTCCGCGGAAGTGTTCGTAAACCAAGGGGCCAAGGTGCAGTTCGCTACGGTGCATCATTTGGGCGAGCACGCGACCGACTTGACGTTCCGGCGCGCCATCGTCGAAAACGACGGCAGCATCGAGTGGATCGTCGGCGAAATGAACGGCGGCGACGCGGCCAGCGAAACGCTGTCGATTCTGAAAGGCAACGGCTCGAGCTCCGACGTCAAAGCGATCGCGGTCGGTTCCGGGTCGCAGCGTTTGAACTACACGACGAAGGCCGTTCACTACGGCAAAAGCTCAAGCAGCCAAATGATCACCCGCGCGGTGATGCGCGAATCGGCAACGGCGATCATCAACGGGATCACGAAGATCGAAAAGGGCGCGACCAAAGCGGACGGCCAGCAAACGGAAAAAGTGCTGATGCTGAGCCCGAAAGCGCGCGGGGACGCCAATCCGATCCTGCTGATCGACGAGGATGACGTTACGGCCGGGCACGCCGCATCCGTCGGCCAGGTCAACCCTGAGCAAATCTACTATCTGATGTCGCGCGGCATTTCCCGCGCCGAGGCCGAACGCTTGATCATCTACGGGTTCTTGGCTCCGGTCGTGTCGGATATCCCGCTGGAGCCGCTGCAAAAGCAATTGCAGGCTCTGGTGGAAAGGAAGTTGAGACAATGAGCATAAACGCCGAAGAGCTCAAAAAACAGTTCCCGATTTTGCAGCAGGAGGTAAACGGGCATCCGCTCGTTTACCTGGACAGCGCGGCTTCTTCCCAGAAGCCGGTCCAAGTATTGGAGGCGCTGAAGCACTACTACGAATGGGATAACGCCAATGTGCACCGCGGCGTTCACACGCTGGGCAGCCGGGCGACCGACGCTTACGAGGGAGCCCGCGAGAAGGTAGCCCGCTTTATCGGCGCGGCGCGCCGCGAGGAAATTATTTTTACCCGGGGAACGACGACGTCGCTGAATCTGGTCGCATCCTCTTACGGGGCGGCGTCCGTGAACGAGGGCGACGAAATTGTCATCACCCCGATGGAGCATCACAGCAACCTGATTCCGTGGCAGCAGCTGGCGCTGAAGAAGAAGGCGGTGCTGAAATATATTCCGCTTCAGCCGGACGGTCATATCGCGCTGGAGGATGCGGAGAAAACGATCACCGGCAAAACGAAAATCGTGGCCACTTCTTATGTATCCAACGTGCTTGGCGTGGTCAACCCGGTGAAGGAGCTGGCCGCCATCGCGCACCGGCACGGGGCCGTCATGGTCGTTGACGGGGCGCAAAGCACGCCGCATATGAAAGTGAACGTACAGGACCTCGATTGTGATTTCTATGCTTTTTCCGGCCATAAAATGTGCGCTCCGACCGGGATTGGGGTACTATATGGGAAGAAGCATCTGCTGGAATCGATGGAACCGATCGAATACGGCGGCGAAATGATCGACGATGTCGGTTTGTACGAGTCGAGCTGGAAGGAGCTCCCATGGAAGTTCGAAGGCGGGACGCCAATTATCGCCGGTGCCGTCGGACTAGCGGCGGCCATCGATTTTCTGGAAGGAATCGGGCTGGAGGAAATCCATCGGCACGAGGCCAAGCTGGCGGCTTACGCGATGAACCGCTTGTCGGAGATTGAAGGTTTGACGCTATACGGCCCGCGCGAGCGCGAGGTTGGACTGCTGACCTTCAATTTGGAGGACATTCATCCGCATGACGTGGCCACCGTGCTCGACGCTTCCGGCATCGCGATCCGGGCCGGTCATCACTGCTGCCAGCCGCTGATGCGCTGGCTGGAAGCGAGCGCAACGGCCAGAGCCAGCCTGTATTTATACAATACGGAACAGGATATCGACCGACTGGCGGAAGCTTTAATCCAAACAAAGGAGTATTTTGGGTAATGCAACTGGACGATTTGTACCGCCGCGTCATTATGGATCATTATAAAAATCCGCGCAACCGCGGAAAATTTGACGGAGATGCCGTTACGGTCGACCTGAACAATCCGACCTGCGGCGACCGGATTTCCCTGCAGCTGATCATCGAGGGCGACATCGTCAAGGACGCCCGGTTTACCGGGGAGGGCTGTTCGATCAGCATGTCCTCGGCCTCGATGATGACGGAAGCCGTCAAGGGCCGGACGCTGACGGAAGCGTTGGATTTGGCCGGACGTTTCTCCAAGCTGATGATGGGCGAATCCGTGGATTTTGACGATTACGAGGATCTCGAGGCCTTATCCGGAGTTAATAAATTTCCCGCCCGGATCAAATGCGCCACATTGGCTTGGAACGCTTTGAAAAAAGGGATTCAAACCGAATCTTAAACTTAAGGAGGGACCTGACTCATGGCCAAAAAAGCACCGGAATTGGAAGAGTACAAATATGGCTTCCGGGACGAACACAAGGCGGTATTCCAATCGGGTAAAGGCTTGACCCGCGAAATCGTGACGGAGATCTCCCGGATTAAGAACGAACCGGAATGGATGCTGAATTTCCGGCTGAAGTCGCTGGAACAATTCGAGAAGATGCCGCTGCCTCGTTGGGGCGGAGATCTGAGCGAGCTTGATTTTAACGATATTCAATATTATGTAAGACCTTCGGAAAAGCAAGGGAAGACGTGGGAGGAAGTTCCTGCCGAGATCAAGGAAACGTTCGATAAACTGGGGATTCCGGAAGCGGAGCAGAAGTTCCTCGCCGGGGTATCCGCGCAATACGAATCCGAGGTCGTTTACCACAGCATTCAGAAGGACCTGGAAGACCAAGGCGTTATCTTTATGGACACGGACTCCGCGCTGCGCGAGTATCCGGAACTGTTCCGCGAATACTTCGGCACCGTCGTTCCGGCGGCGGACAACAAGTTTGCCGCTTTGAACAGCGCCGTTTGGTCCGGGGGCAGCTTCATCTACGTGCCGAAAGGCGTAAAATGCGAAATTCCGCTGCAGGCTTATTTCCGCATCAACTCGGAAAATATGGGCCAGTTCGAACGCACGCTGATCATCGCCGACGAAGGCAGCTTCGTGCACTACACGGAAGGCTGCACGGCGCCGATCTACAGCACGAATTCGCTGCATAGCGCGGTCGTGGAAATCATCGTGAAAAAGGACGCCCGCGTGCGTTACACGACGATTCAAAACTGGGCGCCGAACATTTACAACCTTGTTACGAAACGGGCGGTGGCCGAAGAGAACGCGACGATGGAATGGGTCGACGGCAACATCGGCTCCAAGCTGACGATGAAATATCCGGCGGTCGTGCTCAAAGGCCGCGGAGCGAAAGGCAGCGTGCTGTCCATCGCGGTAGCGGGCAAAGGCCAGCTTCAGGACGCCGGCGCGAAAATGATCCACCTGGCACCGGATACGACGTCCACGATCGTGTCCAAATCGATCAGTAAACAAGGCGGCAAAGTGACGTACCGCGGCCTTGCTTCCTTCGGCCGTCAGGCGGAGGGCGCGAAAGCCAACATCAAATGCGACACGCTGATCCTCGACAACGAGTCGACGTCGGATACGATTCCGTACAACGAAATCATGAACGACAACATCGTGCTGGAGCACGAAGCGACCGTCTCGAAGGTGTCGGAAGAGCAGCTCTTCTACTTGATGAGCCGCGGCCTCTCCGAAGAAGAAGCGACGCAAATGATCATCATGGGCTTCATCGAACCGTTCACCAAGGAGCTGCCGATGGAATACGCGGTAGAGATGAACCGGTTGATCAAGTTCGAGATGGAAGGTTCGATCGGTTAAGGAAAGTTAAGCTATCCACTATTTAGGTTGAAAAATCCGCAGATTTGCTCTGCGGATTTTTTTTACATAGCGGGGAAAACCACCATCTACCGGTAGGGTATTCGCTGAATAGAGCGGAAAGCCTCCCGGCTTTGACAACGGCTTCATGAATCGGGTCCGGCAGCTGCTCGTTTTTCATGGGAAGAAGGAAAGCTCGCTGGGATCAGATGCAAAAGTACATTTGATTTTCCGCAAATTTCTGCTTTTGAGCGGATGAAGTGCAATAATACATTTGATTTGGGGCTATCGGATCAAAAAGTATCTTTTGTCCGGAAATGAAATGCACTTTTGCAGTTGAGCCGCCTATTTCGGGGGATTTCGACGAATATCGCATGCTCTTTAGGCTTTTGCATTTCGTCATCGTAACGGACTCAGGAGGGGGCCTGAGGAGATTTTATTGTCTCCAATTCAGCACAAGTTACGGCTACCGCCTGATCGTGACGCGCGTCCCGATCGGGAGGATTCTTGCCAATTCGATTACATCCGGATTGTACATGCGGATGCAGCCGTGGGAAACTTCTTTGCCGATAGAAGAAGGATCATTGGTGCCGTGAATCCCGTAATGGGGTTTGGATAACCCCAGCCAATAGGCGCCAAACGGGCCGCCGGGATTTGGGGCTTTATTGACGATCGTATAGGTGCCTTGCGGTGTTTGCGTGAGCATTTTCCCGATCCCGACCGGAAACGCGCGGACAACGGTGTTGTTGTCCAGCAAATACAATTTTCTTTCCGAAAGATCGACGATGATGCGGTAGTTCGGCATATTGTGCGCCTCCACGTTTTTGCCATAGTGTATGCTCTTTAGGCTTTAGTGGATTGGGCGCACGCAAAGCCGCCCCGGGCCGGTTGGCCCCATGGAGCGGCCTTGCATAGCTTACAGATACACATTACAGATACACATCTTCGATGATGGTTTCCCGTTCTTTGGAGAGATCGACGAAGCGGGCATCGGTTTGGACGAGCGGGCGGAAAAAATCGGTCTGGTTCGTCATCACGATCGAACCGACTTCGCCGGTGCTGAGCAGCACCTTCTTGCCGATGAAGTTCGGCAGCAAATGGCGGATCAGCGCCTGCGTCGGCTCGGGGCTGAGCTTGCCGAAGCTGAGGCTGTTCAGCTCGCGCAGTACGGTCAGCAGCTCCTGCTTGGACCGGTACACGCGATTGGTGGTCATCGCGGAATAAACGTCGGCGACGGCGGCGATTTTGGCGAAAGGGTGGATGTCTTTGGCGCGCAAACCGTTTGGATACCCGCTCCCGTCCTCGCGTTCATGGTGCTGCAGCGCTACTTGAGCGGCGATTTCGTCCCCGGTTGAGTTTCGGATAATTTCATATCCGTAGGCGGGATGTCCTTTGACTTGTTCAAATTCCTCCGGCGTCAGCTTGCCCGGCTTGGACAAAATTTCCTGCGGCACCTTGCAGTTGCCGATGTCGATCAAATAGCCGGCCTTGCCGGCCTGATAGGCTTCCTCCTTGGAATAGCCGAGCCATGAAGCGATATAATAGGAGAGCATGCCGACCTGCATGGAGTGATGGTAGGTATAGTTGTCATCGCCTCCAATGAGCAGGAGCAAGGATACGACGTCTTTATGGTCAACGAGTTGATCGACCATCGGCTTAAGCAGCTTGTCCACTTTGGCATTGTCAAAGGTACCGCCGGTTAGCGCTTCCAAAAAAATCTGTTCAAAACCGTCTACGGCGTCGTCCAAAATCGGTTTGACTTTTTGCCCCGGATGGGAAGGTCCTTCTTCCGAAGGAACATCCGCATCCAGGCTTTGCGGTTCAATATCCACATAGTCGACCCCGTGCTGCATCAATCTTACGATGGCATCGCTTGTCAACCGGGTGCCTTTTTGCATAACAAAAACACCATAATTATTGAATATGTCGGTTTGAAGACGGTCGCCGGACCTGAGTTCCATGATATGCACTTTCAAGGACGATGACACCTCATAATCACCAGTTTTCCTTCATAATAACAGGTAATAATTGGATTGACAATGAGAATTATGGGGCGCCAGTCACCGTACGGAGCTGTAAGTCCCGGGAACGGAGGGGTCCCACGGACCCAGGCCGTGCCCTTTCCATTCGGAACCGTCTTCCCAGATTTCCTTCTTCCAAATGGGCACGATTTGTTTCAAGCGTTCGATGGCGTAACGGCTCGCTTCGTAGCAGCTATCCCGGTGCGGGGCCGATACGGCGATGACCACGCTGATTTCGGACAGGCCGACGCGGCCGATCCGGTGGCTGATGGCGCACCGCGCGCCCGGCCATTTCTCGCCGAGCTCGGCGCCGATTTGCTGCAGTTTGGCCAAGGCCATCGGGACGTAAGCTTCATATTCCAGGTGCACCGTGCGGCGCCCCTCGGTCCATTCCCGGGTCGTGCCGGTAAAAGTGAGCGTTGCGCCATGCGCGGAAGTGATGACTTTACGGGTGACTTCCTCGACGGAAACCGGTTCTTCGGTAATGACGTAAAGCTCGCTCTCCCGCGGGGGGGCGTTATCGTCCGCGGCGTTTTCCCCGCCCGATACCGGCGGAATCAAGGCGACTTCGTCACGCTCGGTGATGACGGCGTTCCCGGCGGCATATTCCTGGTTAACCGCCACGAACGAAGCGTCAATCAACGTTGAGGCGGCAGGGTAAGCCGCGGTCAAGGCTTCTTTCAATTGAGCTGCGGTCACTTGCTGATGTTCGGGATGCGGAAATGCGAAATCGAGGCTGGACGTGCCGATCCGGTCCGCCAGTCCGGCGAATAAGGCAATTTTAATTTTCATAAGTAAATCTCCTCGGCTTGGTTTGATTGTAATATATCATTATCGGAAGACAATGTTCAATTTAAAGGTATATAATACTCTTTGAACTCTAAAATTTAGAATAGGCCGATTTAAAGGAGAAGGCAAGGGGGCAAGATGTGATGCCGGAGATGGACCAGGACACATTAACGATACTTTATACGAACGATATACATAGCCATTTCGACGCCATGGAGCGCATCGCCGCCATGATCGATGAATTGCGGGCCCATGCGCCCGGCCCTACGCTCCTTCTCGATATCGGCGATCATATGGACCGTTCCGCCGTGGAAACCGAAGGGACGATGGGGCGGGCCAACGTCGACGTGCTGAACCTGACGGGCTACGATGCCGTGACGATCGGCAACAATGAAGGGCTGACGTTTACCCCCGGCCAGCTTGAACAAGCATATGCGGAATTGAAAAGCCCTGTCGTGTGCGGCAACATTCTGGATAAAGCGACCGGACGTCCGCCGGCCTGGATGCACAGACGGCTGATTGTGCAAAAAGGCGGGTTTACGATCGGCCTTGTTGCGGCGACGGCCGCTTTTGCCGAGTTTTATGACCTGCTGGGCCTAGGCGCACTCGATCCGCGGGAGACGATTGCCGAGGACGTGCGGCAGCTTCGCGGCCAAGTGGACCTCGTTATCGTCATGTCCCACCTGGGGGTGACGCTGGACCGCGAACTGGCGGCGACGGTACCGGGGATCGACCTGATTTTGGGCGGACATACGCATCACTTGCTGGAGACGCCCGAGCCCATCGGCTCGGCGATGATTACGGCGGCGGGTAAATTCGGCCGTTATTTGGGAAAGATCGTCGTCCGCAAAAATCCGCCGGGCCAGGGCCGGCCTTTGCAAATCGGCGGCGTTTGCCTCGAAGTGGGGGACGGGCCCAAGCAAGGGCGGGTGCAAGCGGCGATTGCCCGCAACCTGGCCGCAGCCAAAGAACGGTTAAGCCGCACGGTGGCCGTCGCGGAGCGAAGCCTGCCTATAGAATACGGCGCGGAATCTCCGTTCGGGAATCTGCTCGCGCAAGCGGTCCGGAGGTATACGGGCAGCGAGCTGTCGATCGTGAACAGCGGACAGCTGCTGTCCGGCCTTCCCGCGGGCGAAATTAGCGCGGGGATGCTGCATGAACGGTGCCCGTCGCCCATTAACCCCTGCAGAATGAAGCTGAGCGGGGAGGACATCCTTTACAGCCTGGAGCAATCGCTATTGGATGAAATGAAGGAAAAGGTCATTTTCGGATATGGTTTCCGGGGGAAAGTGCTGGGGAGCATTTGCGTCGACGGCATGGAAATCCTCTATAATCCGGACGCCCCTCCCTTCCGGCGGATCGTAGAGGCCCGCGTGGCGGGAAAGCCCGTGGAAGCCCGGAGAACCTACGATGTCGGAACGCTGGATATGTTTTCGTTCGGCGTCGGCTACGAGCGGCTGAAAAACGGAAGCGATATGCGGTTCATGCTCCCCGATTTCCTCCGCGATTTGCTGCGGCTGGAGCTGCAAACGGACGGCGCGGCGGAAAATTGTTTTCAGAAGCGATGGAAAAAAGTAGAATAAAAGAATAGACGTCACACCTGATCAGGAGGATGGGATGAGTTTTATCGTCGCGATTGTTTTAGCTATTGTGGAAGGCCTGACGGAGTTTATTCCCGTATCGTCGACCGGACATATGATCCTGACGGCCAAGCTGTTCGGCTACGACGATCAGTCGCCGGAGATGAAAACATTCGAGATCGTCATCCAGCTTGGGGCCATTTTGGCGATGGCCTGGGTTTACCGGGAGCGGATTCTGGATTTGCTTGGCCTGAGCCAAAAGGTAAAGACCGTCGACCCGGACGCTCCGTCACGGAGGCTGAATTTGCTGCATGTCTTTTTGGGGATTTTGCCGGCGCTTCTCGTCGGATATGTGTTCCGGGACTTCATCAAAAGCCTGTTCAGCTCTTCCACGGTATTGTGGGCCTTGGTCGCAGGCGGCGTTTTTATGCTGTTTGCCGAATGGTTCTCCAAACGCAAGGCGAAGATTACGGCGCCGGATATCGATCGGCTTACGTACAAGCAGGCTTTACTGATCGGCGTGTACCAATGCATCTCCGTACTGTGGCCGGGCTTCTCGCGTTCCGGCTCCACGATTGCGGGCGGCATGCTCAGCGGGCTGAGCTACCGGGCGGCGTCGGATTTTTCGTTCCTGATCGCCATTCCGATCATGTGCGCGGTTTCGGGTTACGAAATGCTCGATTCTTACCGATATTTAACTTCAGATACGCTGGGCTATTTTTTGGTCGGGTTTATCGTGGCTTTTATCGTTGCGTATGTGGTGATCGTGGCCTTTTTTAAGCTGATCCAAAAAATCCGGCTTCGCCACTTCGCTTACTATCGCTTTATTCTTGCCGCGCTATTCTGGATTTTTATTATGCGCTAATACCGCATATGGCTGGAAGTTTAACGATCCAAAATAAGCCGCTGTTCCATAGGGACATTAAGAAATTACAGAGACGGAAGTGGATAACATGCGGTTGATACCCGTCGGCTCGCTGCAGGCCGGAATGAAATTAGGCAAAAAGATTTATAATGAGGACGGGGTCGTTCTTCTCTCCGAAAATGCTGAGCTTACCGATGCGATTATTCGGCGTCTTAAGTCCCACGGGCTGGATTTCGTCTACATTGCGGATCCGCGTACGGATGATGTCGTTGTCAATGACATGATCGAGGATGAAACGCGGCGGCATGCGCTCTCGGAGATCCGGACCCAGTTTCGCAATTGGGCGACCCCGGCCGTCAAAGGTGTGGTATATCCCTATTTGGGAAAAAAGTTTACCGGCGTCATCGAGTCGATTCTCGACGATCTCAGCGCCAGAAACGACGCCATGATTATGATGATGAACATCAACAGCATGGATCATTACCTGTATCGTCATTCCTTGAACGTATGCGTGTATACGCTGCTGCTCGGACAAATTCACGGGTACAGCAAAGACGAGCTGACGATGCTTGGCCTGGGGGCGATGCTGCATGACGTGGGCAAAACAAAGCTGCCGTTGTCGCTGCTGAACAAGCCCTCCCGGCTGACCGACGAGGAGTTCAAGCAGATTCAGCTGCACCCGGAGCTGGGCTTTAAAATGCTTAAGGATGAGCCGGGCATTCCTTTGATTTCGGCGCATTGCGCTTATCAGCACCATGAGAAGATAGACGGCAGCGGTTATCCGCGGGGGCTGCGGGGCGAGGAGATCCATGAGTTTGCCCGCTGGATTGCGATTACGGACGCTTACGACGCCATGACGACGCACCGCGTCTACCGCAAGGCGATGCTGCCGCATCAGGCGCTCGAGGTACTGTACGCCGGATGCGGGGATTGGTACGAAAAATCGAAGCTGGAGGTTTTCCGCGACCGGGTGGCGATTTATCCGTTAGGCATGACCGTGAAGTTAAGTACGGGCGAAAGCGGCGTTGTGGTGAAAATTAACGGGCATATGCCGCAGCGTCCGGTGGTGCGGGTTTTAACCGATCCGCTGGGCGCGGAATTGAAATCGCCCTTTGAAATTGATTTGTCCGTTCAATTCGCCGTGGTGATTACGGAGATTGACGGGATGGGAATGGTGATAAAATCATGATGGAAACGAATAATATGGCGGGAGCTTGGAGTCAGGCGATCAGTCCGCAGAACGACCCGTGGGACCCGATCGGTTCGCTGCGCAAATACGGCCGGCATGTGCTGACCAGCGTGGAATTGACGGTTACGAATTTATGCAATATGCGCTGCGAGCATTGCGCGGTCGGCGACAGCCTGGTGCTGAAGGAGCCCGAACAGCTGCCGCTGCCGCTTATTCTGAAAAGGCTGGATGAAGTGGAGTATTTGCAAACGATCAGCATCACGGGAGGAGAGCCGACGTTCCGGCGGCAGACCGTGGAGGAGAAAATCATCCCACTGCTCAAATACGCCAAGGCGCGCGGAGTGCGCTCCCAGATCAACTCAAACCTGACCTTGAATTATGACCGGTACGAGCCGCTGCTGCCGTTTTTGGACGTGATGCACATTTCCTTCAACTATACGAGCGAGCGCGATTTTCACGAGGTGGGGTTTGCGCGAAGCGGGCATTCCGTTCCGGCGGAAGCGGCGTATAAGCTGTATGATACAATGATCGAAAATACGCGCAAACTAAGCGAAGCGGGGATGTTCATTTCCGCGGAGTCGATGATCAATTACCGGACGCACGAGAAGCTGCCGCAAATCCACCGGATGATCGTGGAGATGGGCTGCCGGAGGCATGAGGTTCACCCGATGTATGCGGCCGATTTTGCCGAAGGTCTGCCGGTGTTGGCGCTCACGGAAATGCGCAAGGCGATACATAAGCTGCTGGATGAGCGGGACCCGTCGGTTTGGATGCTGTTCGGGACTTTGCCGTTTTTTGCGTGCAGCGATGGTGAAGATGATCTTGAGCTATTGCGGCGCTTGCGGAAAGAACCCAACGTCACGGTCCGCAACGACCCGGACGGCCGGAATCGCGTGAATGTGAACATGTTTACGGGCGATGTTTACGTCACGGATTTTGCGGCCATTCCGGCGTTCGGCAATGTGAAGGAAGGCCGTTTGGACGACATTTTCGCCAAATGGCAAACGGAGCATCCGCTAAACCAGACGGTGAATTGCCATTGCGATGCCGCCGGCTGCTGCGGTCCCAATCTGCTTGTCGCCGATATGTACTACAAAAATATCGACTTTAAAGCCCGCCAAGCGATAACTCTATAGGAAAGAGGCGTTTCCATTGCCTGATGGTCATACCGAATTTGAAGTAGGGAAGCTGATTTTAAACCTGCTTATCGTATTTATTCTCGTTTTTCTGAACGGTTTCTTCGTGGCGGCCGAATTTTCGCTTGTCAAAGTACGGCAGTCCCGGCTCACCCAACTGGTTAAAGAAGGAAACCGGCGCGCGAATTATGCGCTGAAGGTAAATAAACGGCTTGACACGTATTTGTCGGCAACGCAGCTGGGCATCACGCTGGCCTCGCTCGGTTTGGGCTGGGTCGGCGAACCCGCCGTGTCGGAACTGCTGGTCGAGCCGCTCATGCATAAAATGGGCGCCACGGATCCGACGCTGATTTCGACGGTTTCCGTGGCCGTCGGCTTTGCGATCATTACTTTTTTGCATATCGTCATGGGCGAGCTTGCCCCCAAATCGCTGGCGATCCAGAAATCGGAGGAGACGTCGCTGTGGCTGTCGTGGCCGCTGCTGATGTTTTACCGGGTGTTCCTGCCGGTCATCTGGCTTTTGAATTCGGCGGCCAACGGGGCGCTGCGCCTGATCGGCATCGAGCCGGCCGGCGAGGCGGAAGCGGCGCACTCTGAAGAGGAGATCCGCATTTTGATGAATCAAAGCGCCAAAAGCGGGGTTTTCGATCAGGACGAAATGAAGCTGGTGGACAATATTTTCGATTTCTCGGACATGCTCGCCCGCGAGGTTATGCTGCCGCGCACGGACATGGACTGCTTGTACACGAACCTGAGCTGGGAAGAAAACATGAAGATCGTGGCCGAAACGAAGCATTCTAGGTATCCGGTTGCGGTTGAGGATAAAGACCAAATCATCGGTTTTGTCCATATTACCGACCTGCTGCTGCCGGAAGCGGACCGCCCGCTGGATTTGGCGCAAATGGTGCGGCCGATTCTGAACGTGCCGGAGTCGATGGAAGTCAGCCATGTGCTGCGCCTGATGCAGAAGAAGCATTCCCAGCTGACGCTGGTGGTGGACGAATACGGAGGCACGGCCGGGCTGCTGACCGCGGAGGAAATTCTAGAAGAGATCGTCGGCGACCTGCATGACGAGTTCGAGGACGAACGACCGGAAGTGGAAATTTTGGCGGAAGGCGTCTATTCGGTAGACGGCCGGATGCTGATCGAGGAAGTCAACGACCTGGTCGGCAGCGACATCGAGGATGAAGAGGTCGACTCCATCGGGGGGTGGCTGTTCAAGGAGCTGGAAGGGGCTCCGGCCAAAGGGAAAAAAATACAGGTCGACGACACCCTGTTTGAAGTGGCCGAATCGGGCCGCCTTCGCATCACCCGGGTGAAAATTACGAAACTGCAAATTTTGGAGCCGGATGAAGCTGAGTTGGAGGATGAATAGTACGGTTTGTTGATTATTGCCGAGTAAATAAAAATAAGGAAGTCCAGGTTGACAAACCTGGGCTTTTTTTTGAAAATACTAAAATTTATCACTCAACTTTCGCAGCAAAAAAATCGGCAGCAAGCAACTGCTGTAAGGCAACCGGCCAATCGAGTGTGCCGACTTCGTCGCACAGCAAATAAAACAAGCCGCTGAAGGGGCGTGCGTTGGACTTTACCGGGTTTGTGTCTTGGTGTCCCTGCCTGCAGCCTGCCTTTACACAATTATCCCTTACGTTCAGGGAGCAGGGGATGGGGGCTTGAGTAAGGATTCCAAAAAAAGAGAGAAGAAAAAAACAAAAAAGATGAGGAAAAAATGAGGCGGTTCAGGTGAGATGTTTGGCTTGATTAGAGAACATGCGTTTGGTATAATGAAATAAATGGAACTTATGTTCGTATATTCTTGATTCGGGGGCGAGCAAACATGGAGATCAATACGGGAACGGAACTTCAGCCATTCAGCAGCCGTTTTAACAGCGAGCAGGACTGCATGGAAGCGCTAATCGCGATGAAGTGGCCAAACGGCTTCGTCTGCCCGCGCTGCGCTCACACCCGGTGCAGCCGTCTGACCTCCCGGCATATCCCCTTATTTGAGTGCGGAAAATGCAAGCATCAAACATCGCCTTTGGTCGGTACGATTTTTGAAGGAGCCAAGGTGCCCTTGCTCAAGTGGTTCGAGGCTCTGGATTTGTTCCTGCTTGAGGGCGGCATCTCAGCGTTGCGGCTGCGCCAGGTGATCCGGGTCACCTACAAGACCGCCTGGTCGATGCTGCACAAAATACGTCATGCCGTGGGAGAGTTCGATGCCCGGGAGCTGCTCTCTGGAGACGTGAAGGTGAACAGCGATCAGTATGGGCGTAATCCGTCCCGGTGTCAGCTTTCGCATCCGTACGCCTCGGCGGTCGTGGCCGGCTGCACGGTCAAGGATTCGGGCGAGCCGGAGCAGGTCAAAATCCGCCTGGTGCCAAATAAGCGGGGAGGCGAAAAGAGGGCAAACCGTCAAGATCTAACCGTTTTTATTAGCGGGCATGTGGATGTCCGTACATCGGCGGTACAGTCGTTCCCTCAGGCCTTTCGGCTGTATGCGCCCTTGCGGAAAGTGGTGAGAGAGGCGTGGGAATCGCTGAAGGGTACGTATGGAGCCTTGGGACTGAAACATCTGCAGGCGTACCTGAACGAATACACCGTACGCCGCCGGCTGCGCCTGTCCGAAGCGGAAGAAACGATGCGGCAGAAGTTGCTGCAAATGTGTGTGGCGATTCCAGCGATCCCTTACCGCCGGCTGATCGCACGCCAACCGAACCAGCCCCTTGCGGCTGCGGCCTGATCGAGACGCTGGAAACGATGGGGGGAGTTTGATGCAGATCAACTTAATGGGTAGGGGTTAGCATGAACTATGCGGGCGTTGCTGCAGACGGAAGGGTTCGGGCTACAGCAAAATCACGGTCCTTTCGGTTCCTTCGCGTCTTGTCCTTAATCTTCTGTCTTGATCTCTTGTCCGGTCTGTTTCACCTCCTCTAAACCTGATTTCTTCTCCTATGCCTTTCTAAATTATCTCGAACCTATCTGCTTCTCCACCAAATGTTTTCTTCTCCAGAGTTTGTCTGTTTCTCTGCTACCTGATCAAACGGGATAATTGTGCGAAGTCTCCCGGACATCGAGTGTTAATCTGCCGCCTACCCCACTTCCCTATTCTCAAGCTTTCAGCGCACTTCCGTGGTTTTTGCCACGATCGGTTTTCGACTTGACTGGCAAGCAAGGATTATAAAGGTTAAGCCAGACACCTCTTCCGTCCGAATATCTTAATTCTTTGAACACCTTCAATTCAAGGACTAAAGCTGATTTTTGCTCCCCGAAAGTTGAGTTATAAATTTCGGCGGGGGAAAAGACGAAGCGCTGGTAGAGAGGGAGGAGAAGTTTGCGCGGGCATAAGCCCCGCCAGCGGCGATGTTTTTTTGCGATTTTTGCGGATTTTCGGTTCATTATCTGGGCGAACGTCATATGTTATTGGTAAGATGCAGGGAAATGATGGTTTCCTGACAGCATGAAATTTGTCCCGAAAAAGGAGGAAATTTCTTTGAACCATCCCCAAGAGCGCGTGTATACCCCCTTCATTGGCCCATTTGATCCTTGTCCGCCGATCACCCACAAAACATACAGCACCCCTCCGCAGTTATTTATACATTTTCAACCGCCGAATTTGCCGCAGTTCAGCCCGATGGAGGCTTTGAGACACGGTACGTTGTGGCCCGCTTTGTACAGCCCTTATGAATCCAAATGGGGAAAAGGACGGTGATCCCATGAGTGAGAATGCAAACAAGCCGTTCGATTCGCAGTTTTATGAACTGCTTGAAAATCTACAGGCGCTGGATTTCGTGCTGGTCGAGCTAAACCTGTACCTTGACACGCACCCCGACGACCTGGCCGCCATTCAGCAGTTTAACCAAGTGACCCGGGAACGGACACAGCTTGCCAATCATTTTCAGCAGCTTTACGGACCGCTGCAAAACTTTGGGCGAGCCTATTCGAAATTCCCCTGGGAATGGTCGCAAAGCCCGTGGCCTTGGCAGGTTTAAGTGTGTGTTCAAAAAGTCGGGTTTTCAGGACCGAGAAGGTTTGATGAAGCTAGGGGCTAGGGGCGGAGCGTACGTTTTGGGTTCGTGAGCACCGGAAGGCCCGGCTGAATTCAAGATTCGACGTCGAAACCACTCCATGATCTGCTTCGTGATAAGAAAAACGTCTATCGACGTAATTCAAGGAAGACAGACCACGCGATTAGCGGTAGTTTTTCTTGCGATATAAGGAAGGCGATACTTAGTTGTCAACTCTTTCTTATATCTTCAAAAGATGACTTTTTGAACTACCTCTTCCTGTGATTGAAGCTAAAGGAGGTTAATTAGGCGATATGTGGATATATGAGAAAAAGCTGCAATATCCTGTTCGCGTAGGCAAATGCGACCCTCGGATGGCCAAACTACTGATCGAGCAGTACGGCGGAGCCGATGGGGAACTGGCGGCCGCGTTGCGTTATTTGAACCAAAGGTACACGATCCCCGACAAGGTTATCGGGCTCCTGAACGATATCGGCACGGAGGAATCGGTACCACCATGTTATCACTGAGGAAGTTTCGGAAATAAAGTGACTTTAAAATCATCCAGCGACCCGTTCCAACGGGCTTTTTTTGTTTTTAAATAAATGGATGTTTCTAAAACACTTTTTAGTAATTCATTTTTAATCTCTGGATCATCTGTTTTGTAGT
Source organism: Paenibacillus macerans (assembly GCF_900454495.1). Lineage (NCBI taxonomy): Bacteria > Bacillati > Bacillota > Bacilli > Caryophanales > Paenibacillaceae > Paenibacillus > Paenibacillus macerans. Next base: position 3,060,470 of record NZ_UGSI01000001.1, on the reverse strand, counting down.
ACGCATCAAGGACATGTTCAACCTGGGGAATAACTCGTACTCTGGCAGTTGTTCGTTCTTTTTCCAAAGCTATCTCTTGTTCGATTTTTGAAAGTGCTTCTTTGCAATCATTGATTTTTGACTTCAGCTGTTGTGATCTTATACGGAACGTATCAACGTCATAGACTTTTTGTTCAACAAGATCAAAAGCGTTTTCGAGTTGCTGCTCCAATTCAGCTAATTTTTTTTCTTGGTTTATTTTTGATTCAATTTTCAACTCCATTACTTTATTCTTGGCATCATTATTAACTGGGACATTCTTATCCCACTCTGCTTTGTAATTTTTTAACCATTCTTTTAATCCAGCCAAAATTCGTTGTTCTACTAGATCAAGAAATGAACTAACATTTCCACAACTAGGTAATTGACACATAAGTGTGGCCGGCCGACCTTTATGCGGTCGTCTTATCATTTTACGCCCACATACTCCGCAGACTACCAGACCGGCAAGCGGATTAGAAATTTTTAATCTTAGACTAACTGGCTTTCTTGGGTTTTTAGACATAATTTCTTGGGCTAAATTCCAAGTAGTTTCATCAATAATAGCAGGGTGTAATCCGTCCACAAGAATCATATCTTCCTTTTTTGCTCTTGGCCGGCTCTTGATAATTTTACCATTTTGTTTCTTTTTAATTAAAGGTCTTGATTTGAACTTTATTTTACCATTATAAACAGGATTCCTCAGTATGTCTCTGACCGTTGGAACAGTCCATACTCCGCCCTTAGCAGATGGAATACCTAAGTTATTTAACTTTCGGGCTATTAAACCAGTACCTAAACGATGGTATACACCATCCTGGTCAGGTTCACCTTTGGTGTACCATTCATAAATTAATCTAACAATTCGGGCTTCTTCAGGAACTATTTCAAGGGTGTAGCCCTTAGTTTTTACTAACTTAACTCTATTGTAACCATAGGGGTTAATATTCCCAGTGTACTTTCCTTCTTTAGCTGAATCCACTCTACCTCGCTGTTGCCTGCGGTTTATTGTCTTATATTCTCTTCTTGACATGTATAATCCAAATTCAAAATACTCCTCATCAAACTCGTTATTAGGGTCGTAAGTCTTCGTAGGAGTTATGATTTTTGTTCCAGAGTACTTGAACGTTTGAGCAATGGTCCCTTGATCAATTGTGTCCCCACGAGCCAAACGTTCGATTTCCATAACCAGTACGCCCTGCCATCTTTCATCTTCTACTTCACTTATAACGTGCTGAATAACCGGTCTTGCTTCGATCGTTTCCCCGGATACAAGTTCCTTGTATATTTCCGCAACATAAATTTTCTGGCGTAATGCAAGATCAAGCAAGTTACGTAGATGACGAATAAAAGTCTCACCTTCACCCCGAGCTTCTGCCTCAATGTCAGCTCGAGATTTTCTTAAATAAATGCAAAACTCCTCAGACATATCTAGTTTATGCTGAGCTACTAACGAGAAAAATTCGTTTTTATACTGGTCATATAACTTTTTTTCCTCCGGATCAATTACAGTATGTACCATGTTCTAACCTCCTACATGTTTAAAATATGCTATAAGTAATTTGAAATAGAATCAGTGTTTTAATTGGTACTCTAATTGGGTTAATAATTGATGGGTCATTTTTGACCATTCTCTTTTTTCTGGAACTTGATTTTTTTTCGCTGAAGAGACAAGTAAATTTCCAAAAAAAGTTCTTCGTTTTAGTTGATCGAGACGTTGTTTCGCCAATTGTGCAGGGACTCTGAACTCGGAAGACAAGAAAGAAACAGCTTGATCAAGTCGTACAGGAATTGGAAGTTCGCTAATCATTTTAAAAGGTAATGCAGCATAGTAAACGAATTGTTCCGCTTCCCTTTCTTGAACTTGTGTAAACATTTCAGGTAATACGGACTGATCCCCTGCATGACGTAATACGTGGCAGAGTTCATGAAAAAAATCCAGGCGTTGCTGCATAGGTGATAAATTTTTATCTATGTTTATGGAATACAATCCCTCTTTTAACTCAAGCGCTTTACTTCCTTGCTTAGTAAAATAGATCCATATGTTTAATCGATCCGCAATCTCTAAAATTTCCAACTCCCAAGGATGCTGAATATTAATTCTAGCATAGAGATCCGCTTGGAATTTCTCAAGTTCAGTCATCTGATAATTTCTAAACATATAACGGCCTCCTAAATGAGAATGTATGTTCCCTTTTTATGTAAAAAGAAAAGCCCTGTAGGGCCATATACACTCATTATCAGACCAAAGTAGGAAATTATCAAGACTTTAGCATTACTTTTTTTGACAAAATGCGCAAAAGTTACTCGCCTTGTTTTTGTCCTGGTTTTCGATCTTTTTCCTGTTGAAGTATAAATTCTAAGAATTGTCTCATTTCTGCCTTTTTTTGCTCTGGGGCCTCAAGATAGCCTTTAAAAAATGCTCCATGAAGCGGATGATTTAACAGTCCCTCTATGTCCTCAGTTTGTGTTTTCCCATCTCTTTTATCAGATTTACCAATTAAATAATCTATAGAAACATTAAAAAAATTAGACAACGCAATTAAACGTTCTTTTCGAGGAATTGACTCGGATACTTCTAACCTTCTTATCGAAGCTGCGGGTATGTCCATTTTTTGAGCTAATTGCTCTTGAGTAAGTCCTTTTTCTAATCTAAGTTCTTTGAGACGTTCCTTAAAAAGAGCCAATTATTATCACCACCTAAATGAATAATAAACGAAAATGTTCGTAAAATAAACGTTCAAAAAACAAACATTTCGATATTGACACGCTCGCAAAATGAACATATAATTTAGACATCAAATGTTCGTTAAACGAGCGGAAAAAGGAGTTGAGGTTGAATGAACACAGTTGCAAGAGAAAAGAAACGTACATTATTGATTATTTCAAGAAAAAGTAAGGGGTTAACCCAATCTGAGCTGGCTGAACGTGTAGGAATCTCTCGACCATACCTAGCGAACATCGAGCGCGGAGAGTACGATCCGTCATTGAAAGTTGCTCAGTTATTATCACAACAGTTGGGCAAACCAATTGATGATTTGTTTTGAATACGACGCTCGAAATACGAACATTTCTCAGTGATACCAAATAAGAGGTGAGAAAACATGGCTGTCCCACAGAACCGGCTGCATACACTTAATCCTGGGAGGGATGCAGGTATGCAAAAGCCCGAATCAATGCTTATGCAAGGAAATGTTGTTGAGACTTATAAGTTCGGTGAAACCACCGTAGAAATATGCGACGATTTCTGCGTTCGTGCGCCGGAAGCAATAAGTAAAATCGTCAAGGATATGCATCTCATTGCATGGCCCGTTTTTCAGTTAAGTAAATAAATGCGCTCCATTGTATTTTAGCAGATATTGGGACCTCATTTGCACTATTTAGTCTGATTTTTAAGGTGAGGGGGATTCAAATGAAAGTAACCATAACCAAAATCGAAATGCCAACGGCAAGTAATTGGGGGATTGTGCAAATCAATAATCTGGAAAATACTTTTTTCCGTTTTGATGTTCGTAACGGGAAACCGGTGCTAGATGTAAGCCTTTTTGTATGTAATGTTCAGGACCCAAATGAAAGGCAAGAAAAACTGGGTTCTGAACTGCATCAGTCCATCCAGGAGGCACTGGATGATCATTTTAAAGACATGACCTGATTGTATCCAATGGGAGGGATTATTTTCTGTGGACGATGTCCTTATCACAATCATGAGGATATTGGCAATTCATTCGTTGCCCTACATGCTCCATGGTTCAAGCATACATATTGGCAGTCATTTACTTCAGATCGGAGTCAACGACAATTCCGAGGAATTTAGATTCACACTTGATGGTTCTGAGTTTAGTTTTGAAGATGTTCTTACCTGGATTTCCCAACAAACTGCTGAAACAGTAAGGTGATTCCATGAATAAAGAGGACAAGGAGCAATTTGCAATAGCGCTGGCGGAACGGTATGCACAGTTAAAAACGGTGATGGATCAGGATCCGAATAATCCAAATATGGATGCCAAAGAGAAACTTGAAAGTCTGATAAAGGTTATCGACGACTTTGAGGATGACTTACGGAATTTAGTTCGTAAGGAAATCGAGTGCCTGGATAACTGATACGGTTCGCCCTTTCCGTGGGACAAGCCTTGGCGCAAGATTGCGCTCAGTGAATGTTTTATGGAGATGCGGGTGACGTATTCAAGGAATGGAAACAGTGTAGTGACCAATATCAACATATGTGCTGCGGCGGTTGCAGACCCGTTAAACCAGGGGGCACCCGAGACGGCAATATCAAAACTGTTTTCCCTTGATCTTCCATCTTTAGGCGGGCGAAGATATTCACATCAAACCGTTAAACGAAAGGAGAAGAAGATGGAAAGGGAGTGGGAAACGGTTTTAACCATCAATGGATTTGAAATAAAAATGCTGAATGGCGCAGAGGTCGGTGATTGTCAGGATTATATTATTGAACCGGCACTTGGGAAAGGCCATACTTACGCGACTGTAGCAGATGCTATCAAAGCAATTACGGGAGATTAGGACTGATTTCTTATCACTACAAATAAAGGAGGACAGACTATGTCTGCGCTAAATTCAGCGGCTCCGATCTTATGCCAGAAGTGTAGGAGAAAACATGACCCACAGCATCCACACAATCAGGACAGTCTTTACTGGAAGTTTACATTTTTTGAAAAGCATGGTCGCTGGCCGACCTGGACAGATGCAATGGAGCATTGTTCTGATGAGGTTAAAAGCCAGTGGATTAAAGCCCTGAAGCAAAAAGGGATTGAGGTTTCCTGATTCTTTGTCTTACATGCCAGCATTAGCGCGAGGGTTACATTTTTTGTCGTTGTTGACTCCCTCATTAAAAGGACGAAGACAAACGGCTGGTTCGTCATCATCCACATAACCGCCTGTGGGATGCGTGGAGGCATAGTAGGGGCGCGCACCGAAAGGCCAAGACGGTCCATATGGGTCAATGGGTTGGGAAAATGGCAACTCTCGCGGTAATGCCGGCAAAAATCACAAAGGAGGAACGAGGGAGTGCTGAAAATACGGGTTGAGGGTTTACCCAGGGAAATCGATCGGTTCTTGGAGCATTTTCAGGATTATTACAGAGTTTTGCAACGTTCGAAGCCTTACCCAAACAGAAACAGTGAATACGTTCGTGTTTATGTTGAAATTGGCAGTATTAGCGAATAACAGTCTTGATCATGATGAACCCGTGAATAGGGGGCATGCATATGGGTTTGAAACGGACTCGAATTGTTGATGGAGTAGAATGTTCAACACCTGAGTTTTTTGAAGCAATACGAGCAGTGAATTTTATTACTCGATATAAGTTTAACTGGGCTATCAATCCGAAGGAAGTTCGTGATTACGATTTGGAGCAGATGATTGAACACGCCAGGATTATCGCATCGGAAAGAGGGTTGAGGCTGGCTCAAAAAACAGGACTTACCGGTTTCATCCAACTGGATGTTATCAATGAATAAAGGAGTGTATGACTGTGTGGGGCGTTTGTAGAATATGTGGCTGCACAGATAATAATGCCTGTGTGAATTCTGAAGGTAATGCTTGCTTCTGGGTAGATAGTGAACATAACTTGTGCAGCGCTTGTGTCGAAGAACGATCGGAGGAGTGGGAGAAGAAGCTAAGAGCCGCCAGCTACGAAATGGTTGCTCCAGACGGTGCAATATGGGAATTTGCACAAGGGGAATGGACTTCCCGGTCTTACCCAGATGCTGTGTACGATACGGAGGACCTAGCTTACTTACTCGCCAATCTAGAGATTACCGAATAAGCCGAAACGCCCTTACCTGGGCGTCGCGGAGAGATGGCCTACTCCGCCCGAAGATGGCAGGCCAGAGGGAGGTGCTCACTATGGAAACTACTCCGGATATAAAGAATGTAGTAGCAGAATCAGGGCTTCGAATGTACAAGACAGATCCCATCTCCTTTTGGAAGATGATTTCTAAAGCTACATCGCGATTAGAGGAGTTGGTCTCGGAAATGTGTTCAGACCTAATGCTACTTCAGAACAAGACTGTCGATACTTCTTCAAAAGTGTTCGTAAACGCCATGCAAGCCAAGTCGGAAGTATCTCAAATCGTAATCTTGCTTTCTCAGTTTCCAGCAAAAGAATCCGATGAGTCACTGGCTTAAAAAAGGCCAGGGGACTCCCCGGCCAGTAACATTCAGAAGTATCGATCAGCTCTCTCTTGCCATTGTTGTTGATCGTAAGAACCTGATGATGCTTCATCAGCAATTGATTTGGCGATCTTGGCCACAGCTGTGAAATCCTGTCCCTGAATAGCTGCATCATAAGCTAGTTCCATGTAAGATCGCCAAGTACTATATCCTGGTGACTTTTCACTTGCTAGGTCAAGAGCAATTTGCTTGATGCTGGAGAAATCCTTTAAAAGTTTTGCTGATTCCAACGCCCGTAAAGTAAAGTTTTCCCAACTGCTATAACCTTTGGATTCTTCGCTTGCCAAATCAAGAGCGATTTGTTTGATCAAAAAGTGATCTTGGAGTCTTTCGGCAGCTATCAATGCTTCTAGCGTAAAGTTCTTCCAGCTGCTGTAACCTTTTGATTCTTCACTAGCAAGAGCAAGGGCGGTTTCAATAATACATCGATCATCTTTTAGATTTTGGGCGGCCTCGAGGGCGGTCAGCATGAAGTTCTTCCATTGGCTATAACCTTTTGATTGATACTCGGAAAGTTTTTGAGCAATCGAATACACAGCTTTAAATTCTCTTGAATTCTTGGCTGCATTGAGAGCATCATCAAAACAACTTTGCCAAGGCGAAGAACCTTCAGAATACTGTTGGGCATCTTCAATGAATTTTCTGTAATCCATGAACTTGGTCTCCCTATGTATATTTTTGTAAAAGTATTTTTCTACCATTATATTATCAGAAATTGGAATTCGATTGTAGTTATGTTCCGTAGTAATTAGCCGAAACGCCCTAGATAGGGCGTCGCGGAGAGATGGCCTACTCCGCCCGAAGATGGCAGGCCAAGGGGAGGTGTGAGGTAACGATGGGAAATGAAGAAACATGGAAAGGGGAGGGAGCCATGGTGGAAAACAATATTGTATTACCTGCAGCACAAACTCTGGCAGACGAACACTTTGTTTATGTAGAAAATGGCGTCATCATGACGGATAGTCGCAGTATCGCTGATAAATTTGGCAAGCGGCACGCGGACGTCCTTCGAAGTATTAAAAATCTGGAATGCAGCCCAGAATTCATTTTGCGCAATTTTGCGCCCAGTGAATATATCGATCGTTCCGGACGTAAATTGCCAACTTACAAAGTTACGCGTGACGGATTCACCTTCTTGGTCACCGGATTTACAGGTAAGGAGGCTGCCAGATTCAAAGAAGATTATATAGGGGCATTTAATAGGATGGAGCAGCAGCTTCAGATGGAATACAAGCAGCCCGAGAATCCGCTACTCCTTCAAACTGTAAAACAACTTGAAGAACGGATTCAGGAGGTAACCGAACAAATGGAAAACACAGTTACGCTTAAAACTTCTGAGCAGAAAGTCATTCAGCAGGCCATCGGCCGGCGAGTCATTGTATTGACAAAAAACGAAAAAGAGCGCCCGGAATTATTTCGACAGTTGTATCGCGCCTTGTATGTCAAATTTGAAGTTAATAGTTACCGCGATATTTTAAAGAAGGATTTTGAACAAGCCTTGAAGTTCATCGCTTTATGGAAGCCAGTCCTGGCTACTGAACGCAAGAGCGCGTCTAGTAACTAAACGCAGCATTGCGTTCAATAGATGGACGCAGATATGCGCTCAGTATTTTAATCCGGTGGGAGGTATTAAGATGGCAAGAAGTCGAGACGAAGTACGGGCGGAATTGCGCCGTCTTTTTCAGGAGGGCGAACAGGATCGTGTTGAGCTTGAAGATATCCTTCTAGAACATGACGGGAAACTACTTGTTCGGAAAACCTCATTGATGCGTCTAGGTGATGCACGATTCTGGGGAGAATGCTTTGAAATTTGGACAGATGCCAGCAAGTATAAAGGCCAGCCCCATGGGGATGCCATTCAAAGTTACTGCACCCATCGCGAAACTGCGTTCAGTGTGGAAGGGGGTGAACTGAGTGGAACTCGATTGGACGCTTCCGTTAATGGCGAGAATCTGGTTTGACAAGAGTGTAATGCAGCATCAAATTTTCGTTCGCATTATCCTACGTATGGAACGTAAAAAGGGTACATCGCCCCTTCAAGAACAATGTACCCCACACTCAGAAACATAAAGTTCAGACACTTTATTATCCCATGTTTCTGAGCGGATTTCAAGTTGCTATTCCCCAAATTTTAACTGAACGCATATTCGCGTTCAGTTAAGGAAAGGAGAGGTGAGATATGACGGTATCGGAGGAACGATTAACGGAACTGAACGCAAGTCTGCGTTCAATCAGATCCGTTTCCATACCTGGGGACGAAAACCGTAAATGGAGTGCCTTGATATATATTTTAGTGCATCACCCAAAATGTAAAGGGCTTAACGAAGTGGTGAACTTTGCCACTAAACAGATTGACAAATCGAAAATTGAAATCAGGTTGAGAAAAGAAAGATGGAACTTTGAGGAACGGATTCTTCTCGGACTGGCTCTACACCTTTACGACCTTCAGCTTGATTTTGATTTTTCACAGTTAATGGCCCTGGAGCTTGTAAAGCGGCAGATTGCTTTTAATGCCATCGAAATTAGATTAGGACTATGCAATTTTGAAGACGTCCTGCTAGGGGATTTAGCCTCATGACGCAGACATCTGGTTGGAGTGAAATGGATGAACTGTTAGGTCCGCCGCTCTTAATGAGCATGGTAGGAGAGCGGATTTGGGACCTGCATCGAAGCGGGCAGCTTAAAGCGTTTGACAGGGAACTGACAGACTATTTTGCAAGAGCCTATCCAGACTGGCGCATTGTGAGCGTTGAATATCCCATTGTGTACCTCAGAGACCAGAGAAGATAGGGCGTGAAAAAATACCGTGAAAACTACGGCTGGGGTAGAGTCGCTCTCGGGATTGGCTAGGCTGGAAAATTGACTACTAGGAGGTGATGCCGGTGGATTCTAACGTCAACCCCCAGCCGGATAGTCCGCACTTACGAATCGCCCATGACATACATCGTGAATTGATCCGACGTAAAATATCTTTACTCGAGAGAGAGGTTCTAAACATGATCCTCACCTTAAGTTGGGGGTGTGGGAAGCCATCGGCGATCATCCCTCAGATGAAGGATTTTGAACTATGCGGTGTCGGAAAAGGGCATATCCGTAAAACAATTCAAGGGCTTGTTGACAAGCGGGTCATCTTTTGGGAAGAGTCAATGAATTGCTATCAGTTTAACAAGCATTATGATCAATGGCAGTTGGAAGCGATCGCATCGTTTGATGGAAAAAGAATGAACGAGTTGATCCGGTTAAACTTGTTACAATCTTCGCCCAATCTTGCAAAAAAGGTTCCTGAAAATGAGAGAGGGTTCCTTAAAGCTGATTCAGATCAACAAAAAAATAACCCGGTTACAGAAAAAGGAACTGAGTTATCAAACAGGGAAGCAGACTCGCAAAAAAGGGAAGAGGTTCCCGAAAAAGGACGTTACTATCCAAAAATGGAACAGGGAAGTTCCCGAAAAAGGAACTCCACAGTTACAAAAAAAGTAACTCTGACTCGTGAATTTCCGCGTAATATCAAGGGAATTGGCGACTCTAAAACAATTATTAAAGCTATTAAAAGAATTACTAGTGGTACTAGTAGTGATTCATCAGATCAGAAAAACCGGAGTTATGATCACGGTTTGAAATTAATCACTCAAGCCTATAAAGAGAATTTCACAGAAACTGGATATATCACACCGTTTGAACGAGCTGATTTGGAGGAGTATTATCACGATTTCGGTGAAGCGTGGTTGTTATCTGCCATGAGAGAGGCGGTGCGAAGGAAACAAAGAAATCTGGCATACGTTGGCGGTATCCTGCGGGGGTATCAGGCTCGGGGAGGGCCAGGTCGAAATTCAACGGCATCGAAACAGTCACAGAGCTTGGAAGATTTGGATCGACGGATTGAGGAGGAACGACGTCGTGAACAAGATCGAAGTGCTCATGTTGGTTAGAGAACTGGTAGAGAATTATCCTGACTTTGACCAAAGCGAAAAGAACATTTCTCGATTGCAACGTCATTTGGAGGATTTTCCTTATGATCGGGCTCTAAAAAATGTCCGACAGCATATCCTCACAAAAAACTATCCACCTACCCGTATTGCTGAATTTAGGGGTGGAATCGGCTCATTACAGGACGCGGAGCGGCTAAGGGAGTCGGGAAGGGCTTACTTGGAACAAATGGAACAACAACGACAACTGGCTTCGCCACCCCCTCAAGGATTGAAGGAGGAATTGTATGCAAAGCTATATCGAAATTCCGAAACTTGATTTGCCTTGGGATGGTCCTGCAGAAATGGCTAGTTTAGGAGCCGTGCTTATTGATCGCACTGGAGAGGCTGCTGAAATAGTTTGTTCTCATTTGCCGGATTTATTTTGGGATCCGCGGCATCGTACTATTTTTGAATCTATGGTGGAAATCTTGAAGGCAAAACAAGCGATAGATTTAGTTACCTTGACCTCTAAGCTTAAGAGTAAAGGCAAGCTTGAGTTTGTCGGTGGAGCAACATATTTGTACAAGTTGGCCCACCTCGTTCCTACCGCCAAGAATGTAGGCCAATATATTTCTTCGTTACAAGATAATTACCTTTTACGGCAGATCATGCAGTATGGTGTGGAATTTGTTACGGAAGCCTCTCAATATGGGGGGGCGCAAGAAATCCTGGGTCGCATGCAAACGAGAGCAGCTCAGTTATCTGATCAAGTTGGAGCCGAGCAGGACTTTAAAAGCATTAGAGATGTCGGAATGGCTGTGTTTGAACAGTTTGAGCAGAACTTTTTTTTAAGATGCGATGGAAAAATAACCGGTCTTCCCAGTGGATACGTAGACTTGGACAAAATGACTTCGGGTTTTCAAAGACAGGATTTGATCATTGTTGCAGCTAGGCCATCTGTTGGGAAAACAGCCTTCGCTCTGAATATTGCCCAAAATGTCGCTCTAAGATCCAAAGAAACCGTGGCGGTATTCAGTTTAGAAATGTCTGCACAGCAACTTGTTCAGCGTATGGTCAGCGCGGAAGGTAATTTGGATGCCGGGAAAGTGAAAAACTCGGACTTCTCTACGGAGGATTGGACGAAGGTAGCTATGACGATTAGCAAGCTGGCTGAGGCGGGAATCATGATAGACGACTCTCCAGGACTCACAGTTCAGCAAATAAAAAATAAGTGTCGCCGGCTGAAAAACCGAATGGGGCTTGGGTTAGTAATTATAGATTATCTTCAATTGCTTCGAAGTTTATACCGGGGAGAAAATCGGCAACAAGAAGTTTCGGAGATATCCCGAACGTTAAAAGAAATGGCTAGAGAACTGAATGTACCTGTCATCGCTTTGTCCCAGCTCAGTCGGGGTGTCGAACAGCGGCAGGACAAGCGTCCGATGATGTCCGACCTACGGGAATCTGGTTCCATCGAGCAGGATGCAGACATTGTGGCGTTCTTATACCGAGACGATTATTACAATCAGGAATCCGAGAAGAAGAACATCATCGAGATTATTATCGCCAAACAGCGAAACGGCCCAGTAGGAACGGTGGAACTCGTGTTTCTTAAAAACTTCAGTAAATTTGCGAATTACGAACGAGCCCAACAAGAAGCACCAGCAACGTAAAAATTGCTCGGTAATGTTTACTGGGCGTACCATTTTGCACGCTTTGAACCGAACGTACATTCTGTTTTTGGGGTGGAGGAATCATTATGTCAGTGCTATTAGCAGATAACGTAAGTTATAAAACTGCAGCAATACTATTCGGCGGAATCGGTGGGGAAACCAAAGGCTTGAAACGATGCCAAATCGACTATGGAGGTAAAGTCTACCGTTTCAAAATCCTTTGCTCGATCGACTATGACCCGGTAGCCTGCCATAATCACGATTTAATAACTGGAGAAAAGACATCCGTTATCATGGACCTTTTCACACGCGAGCAATACGTTGCGTGGAATGGCCATGAGCCACCACCCGAGTGGAGGGAAATGACCCCATGGGATATGTGGGTGGCGCTTAAATATCAGGTACCTTTCTTTCTGTTCACAAGATCAACTTACGGTTAGAGGAAAGAAGTGTTCCGGGTGATTAAGCCAGGCGGACATGCGCTTGTGTTCGCTGGTACACGAACCCAAGACTTAATGACAATTTCGCTCCGTCTTGGGGGCTTCGAGGTTCGCGATGTTATTGAGTGGCTATACTTTACGGGATTTCCGAAATCGATGGACATTGGGAAGGCGTTTGATAAACGTGCAGGAGCAAAGCGAGAGGTCTTACGCGTTGGACCGACTGTTAAACGAATGATACCGGGAGCAGATCAAGTAAAAACTGGATCGTGGATTAAAGATAACGGGCGAACATTTACTCCGACGATAACCGTTCCAGCTACTAACCTCGCCCGCAAATGGAATGGATGGGGAACTGCACTCAAGCCTGCGCATGAACCGATTATCGTTGTCAGGAAGCCACTCGCCGGAACAACTGCCGATACTATCGAAAAATACGGAACAGGTGCGATTAATATTGACGGGTGTCGTATTGGACGGACAGCAGAGGACCGCACTGAGTACGGCATAAGCGGAGATGAACCTTCCTCAGTGACATCGGGAATTTATGGGAAATTCAGGGACCGTATGGCATATATACCGCACGAATCAGGACTCTTTCCAGCGAATTGTATCACACTCGACGAAGAAGCGTTTTACTCTCCATATTTCTGCGTAACGCCTCGCAATGTCAGTAAAAAGGCGGGTAAGGCAGACCGTGGCGCGGGAAACACTCATCCAACCGTAAAGCCGACCGACCTCATGGCGTGGCTCGTACGATTGGTAACGCCGCCGGAAGGAGTGGTCCTCGACCCGTTTGCTGGATCAGGAAGTACGTTGGTAGCAGCGAAGCGAGAGGGGGTCAAATTCGTGGGTGTTGAGATGGAACAACCCTATGAGATTGCGATTGAACGATTAAAAAATGTTTCAGAAACAATTCCGAACGATTTTAAAGGCAAAGGAGAAACCAATATGATTCGGCAGCTAACACACGAAGAATGCATGTCACTTCTGGACAGCATCAGATCATCACCGCCAGGTGATTGGACGCACGACCTTCATACGATTGAATCGGGGCCGGCCAGATTTGTAGATCGTGTGCTGGTGCCATCCGGGCACGAGACAGTATATTTCCGGGATGAAAGCGGGGCAGGTGCGATGCAAGGTGCAAATTGGGATCGATTTGCGGTGCCTCGGGCACATCAGCAGTCTCCACAGCGGACCGAGTATGAGCAGTTGACGTTATGGTAAGGAGTGATCAATTTGGAAGACGACAAAATCGTTGTCCTTGACATTATCCGGATCGAGCACAATAGGCCTCGCAAATGTATCTGCCAGGGACATCGTAAATACACCGTCGATCCGATCAATCGGGAAATTATATGCGCCTGCGGGCTTGTGGTAGATCCGTTCGAGGCCATGCTGGACTTGGCAAATCGTTATGAGGAGATCAGTCGGAAGCATCAAGCCTTATTTGAGCAACGAAAGGAATGGACTAGTCAAAAGCCGCACTCTGTTCTTTTTAAGCGCCTTGAACAGTCTTACCGGCGCGGTACAATGCTCCCGTTCTGTCCGCATTGCGACAAAATGTTCAATTTTAACGAGTTAGTCAGTTTCGGAAACGCAGAATTTTATAAAAAGTTGAAAGGAAGAGATAAGAGATGAAAAAAGGATCAGCCAATAAATCTGGATTAAAGCCCGGCGATAAAGTGATAATGCACACTTGCTATGAGGCTAGGAAAGAAAAGAATGCCGGCAAGGTTTGGACGGTGGAATCAGAGCCTTGGGATGTGTGCGGCGCAGAAGTGGTAAAGCTGGAAGGCTACAGCGGTGGATTTGCTACGGAATATCTGAAGAAGTGGGAACCAGTGCCTGACTCGGTAGGAAATGGTTGATTCTAACCAAGGGTTTGATAATTGAACTTATAATTCAATATTGACTATATGTTAAAATTACCGTAGATTATATACATGGTAAATATAGGGAGTTGTAATCCGCGGGGACCACTTGAACCCAGTGTGGACCTAGGTGACGAAGCAGGCGCCGAAACGAGTTATGAACTGAGTGGTACGAGTGAGGATAACGGGCGAAGTCAGAATGATGCAAGGAATAGCCGGATGCGTGATTGACTCAAAATGCGAAGCAAGGAGTTGATAAAAGTTGAGTGATGCGATTAATTTGTACGAAATTTCTTACCCAGGATATTTTGATGATTGCCCAGATTACTCGGCTTTAAAAAAAGGCAATACTCCAGGAGCAGCAAAATACGCAGCTTTCCTTGAATTTAGTGATTGTGACCCTGACATTACATTTATTGATTATTTGAAAATCGTTAGAGTTCGGAAAATCGGACAATCTGAACCTTTGCCCGGTGAGCCACCTTTTCGTGAACAACACCGTATAGACATAGTCAATGAAATCATCAGAGAAATTGGCCGAAGGGGCCGACGATTCCTATATTCCATAAAACACGATCGATTTGCCTATTTTTTCGGGGCTTCAAACAAACTTTGGCTGATGGACGACTACACAGGTGAGTTACTGCTAATGGATAAATCGATGCCTGGCGAACACTATCATTTCAGTCATGGAGGAACGCTGTGGGGCTTGATGTGCGATTTCAGGGATTATATTAACGGGGACGACGATGCTAATCACAATAACGGGTACTGTGGCCTTTACTGTGGGCATTGGGGTTATCCTGATGAAGATATGCAGGCAATACGGCAAAAAGCGATAGAACTGGGGTACTTAAGGCCGGCAAGTATGCAAATCTGAAAACATAGTAGATTGAAGGGAGTTTTAAAAATGCCAAATGCCCAAGGTAGATATACAAAAGAAGAAGTGATTCAGACGGGGTTGCCATATTATATTCCAACGTCGAATCGTTGGACCCATAAACCCTATGAATTTGCAATTCTGCTGTCCAAAACTAGATGCAAACAGTTGGGAGTTCCTATTTTATCCAGTGGGCGAGAAAAACCATCGGCATTTCTTTGGTCGCCCGCAGCTGGCACTGGAACATCCGATCTTACACATAGATACGTGCCACTTTATGATCGCACAGATGCTTACAACGAGATCAAAGACAAGCTGTACCCGCGTGAAATAATGGGCACGCCTATGTAATAGACACAAGGAGCGAAGGAGGAAATTGCGTGGGATGTTCTGCATTTAACGGTTCAATATGTTCGGTGACTGGCGACTCTTGCATGTTCCTTCTCCCTGACAGCAAGGCTTGTGCTGAAATATACGGCGAAGGCCCGGATGCTACTCAAAACAAATGCGAGGATTGTAAGTTCTTTTACGCGAAAGACGGGAAACGTTGCTGCACGATAAGACCTTATTTTCCAGAGCCAGAGTTTGAAGGAGATCCACCTAAGACAGATTTTCTGGAAGATGACTTAGTTTGTTGCGGTGGATTCGAGAACGATTAATGCACATTTCGAAAATTTAGCGCAGCAAGCAGTAATAAGGATGGTGAATTATCATAGTCAAATTTCCAAAAGAAATGCCAAAAAAACTTGAGAAGCTAATTGACATACACGCTGATCTGGCTGGAAATATTGCAAACTTAAATACAATGCATCCTGAAGGATACTGCATTGCCGCTTTGATTGAAGCATTAAAAACAGTCACAAAAGGCACTCGATTGGAAGGAGAAGCTATGGCATTGATTGAGACATGTGAGGAAGTCTTTAATAATTCCGATTAATTTATGTTCTGTTTAAATCAAAATACGGTGAAAGTAGGAAATGAAAATGGGATGTGCCTTATTTAACGGCTTTAAGTGCCGTTTTATCCTCCAAAATATCGCTGGTGCGGAATGGGCAGACGTACGCGCGGGGATTGATGAAGCGAATGATTAAGCCAAGGATGCTGGAATTTAGTCATGCTCTGCACGGAATGTGATAGTATTTGCCTCCCGACGGAGGAAGGCTATACCTGCCCAGAATGCGGAGCTTCATTCGAACAATGTGTCTTACCGTTAATCGTTGAAACCATTGAACCACCAGCAAAGGCTAGAAAGGAGGTCAAAATGAAAAATATTTTAGTTACCCAGACGAATATCTCCTCCGTTCCAATTGATTGGTTATGTGCTCGTTATCAAAGGCTGAAGCGCAGACGCAAAAATGGTAATCCGCAAGAAATCAAAGAAATGGAGCTTATTGAAAAATACTTACAAAACATTGGAAAGGCTGAATTGATCGGCCTTTATTCTACCGTCGAACAGTTGGAGATGGACATACCCGTAGCGATGAGACAACAATATGCTCCGATTGTTGAGCATCGGCTTAAGGAACATTATCGCCACCGCCAGCGGAAAGTATGGATCGAGGCGGCGATTCCAAAAGCAATAGCTAATTTAAGAGCAGAACCTACGAAGCTCACTGCAACCTATGGAAACCTTGCTGGAGTGACAGGGGGCGGAGGTATTCATAATCCTATAGAAGCGTCATTTATAAGGGCGGTAGAAAAAATTGAACGGTTGGAACAAGAACTGCGGGATTTAGAGGAGCGAATGGATCCGATGAAGAAAGCTCTACTTGAACTTGATTTTGAGCAGCTATCACTTGTAGAAGCCAAATATTTTTGCAGGGAAGAGCCTATAGATGATGCTCTTATCAATAGTTTTGGCTGGGGGAGACAAAAGTATTACACGGTCAAAAAAACGGCGCTAATTACTTTAGCTACATCCTTGAGAGTTATTTAAAATGGAGCCCCGTGTTCGCGTATGACCACGGGGTCTAATAACAAAGGGGGGCAACAAATGTCCTTATTTTTTCTAGTTCTAGCGGTAGTTTTATTCTTTATTGGTGTTGAATTGATGTTCATCATTGGTCGCATCGAGGAATCTATGGAGATGTCTATTTTCGGCTTGTTCTTTCTTTTTTTCGGTTTTTGCGGCTTTTATTTTTCAGGAGTGTTTCAGAAAGTTCTTATTGGGGATGACAATATTTTTACAATAATCTTTGAAAGTTGGTTAGCAATGAAGCTTGGTATTCAGATACTTTTAGTCATTATGTGGTTATATATCCCTTTTTTCTTATATATCATACTGAAAGATATATTCAACTTTGTAGAACTAAAAACTTTTAATGATCCAGAAGATGATATTAAAGACAAACGGACTTTCACCCATTTTAGGAATGCCAACCCATATAGGGTACTTCACATTTTTATCTTCCTCTTTTTATTCCCCATCTGGGTGACTGAGTTGCTGATGTGGTTGATAGGTCAAATTATCTTTATTACTGGAAAGTTGATTTTTAGGGTAAGCCGTATATTAAGCAAGGGGGCCTCTAAAGTTTTGAATCTGCCTATTTCAAGGAAGGATAATGAATAATAAGGCCGCTTCGCTAAAACATTCAATCGTTAAAAAACGAGGATGGATGAACGGAGGACTAATGTATATGAATCATGACGTTCTTTATAGTAAAATCTATTACGTTTTAAATGAAGCTGTGCCCTTAATTACCAATGCGCCTATTTGGAAAATACAATCGGTCTTTGAGGGATTGATGAGTATGGGCAAAGCGGTTAAACAACCTGAGCTAACATCTGCAGGAAAAAGTTTTTTCTTCGTGATTCAGATGATGGAATTCTTTTCAACGTATGAATCAGATCAGTTATATACCAAAATTGAATACCAAATTAGGGCAGAGGGATACCAGGCTTACCTTTTAATTGGTGATTCTGGAAAGTTTTGAACAAACCATTATTTGTCCGCTTTCTTATCTGATTAAGGAGGAATTTATTTTTTATGTGAGGCTGAACGGAAGGCAAAAATAGAAGGATAACTGAAGGGAGTAAAAGAACATGGGAACGAATAGATTCGTTATAGAACATATGAAAAAACTTGAAGATCAATTTCATTTAACATATGAACAGAAAAATGGATTAGATGTAGTGAAAGAAGATATTGCCGATCTTTTGAACACTTTTGAATGGGCAATGTATGAAGGTGATGCCATGATTTGTACGAACGATCATCATGATAAAGAGAACTGGATAAATCGGTTTAAGACGATCTGTGAAGATCTTCAGGTATATTACAAAATCATTTATAAAGACGATGGAGTATACTTGGATTTACTTCCAGAAGATTCATAATACTCTAATATAAGACCTTCCTCCTCTTTGAGTGGAAGGTCTTATCATTTTTGGCTCCTAGAATTCGTAACATTTGCTTGCGGAAAACCAGGAACATACGTTCTTGTTAATCGTATTATTTGTATAGAAAATAAAAGGAGGAACTTATACATGTTGTACTTGGAAAGTTGCATAGATGGAGCTCAAAAATATATTAATGATGAAACAGTGGATTTAGTAATAGCAGATCCTCCGTATAATCTCAAATTCGGTGGAACGACTCAGACTAAATCCAAGCGCCCGAGATTTAATATTATCGCTAACGATGATTTGCCGCCAGCTGCATATCGTCGGTTTTCCCTTTCTTGGATGAGAGAAGCCTACCGCGTGCTTAAGCCTGGTCGTCATCTGTATGTCTGCATCGATTGGCGTACATACCCGGATATGGTTCGCTGGCTTAAATTGGTTGGTTTTAGTATTAAAAACTGCATCGTATGGGACAAGAAACAGATGGGGATGGGATGGCAATACCGTTATCGCCATGAGTTTATCATTTTGGCCGTGAAAGGAAAGAGCAAGGTAAGAAGGGTTTCAACGCGTAAGAAAAGCGATGTATGGGAGATCCCGAGGATTCCTGGGAACCTAACGATCCATCCAACGGAGAAGCCCATTGAATTGATGAAGACGATCATCGAGTGTAGCAGTGAGCCAGGGGAACATGTAGTGGATTTTTTCTCCGGCAGTGGTGTTGTGGCCACTGCAGCCGAAGAACTGGGGCGGATATGGGATGCGTTTGAAATTGACCCTCAGTGGTTTGAGATTTCAAAAAATAGAATTGCTACTCTCCAGCCTGGTACCTAAAATCATCATACTTTTTTCATACTTTTCGGGTACGTTTCTCTGGAAAAAAAGAGTTAACCTAATATCGTAAACAAATTGAACACGACAAGCTGCCCTCCAGGTAACCGGGCAGCTTGTTGGTTTGTAAGGGGGTGAAATAGATTTGCACGTCATGTTGTATGGCTTAGAGCCCAAAAAAATAACTCCGCCATGGCTAACGATCTTTTCCGATCAGGACAAAGAAAAGATGGAGCGAGCTCTTTTTGTGCTGCAGCCTAGTTTACTCTTGGTCCATGAAACGTTAGCACATGAAATTCTGGAGGATTTCGCAGTGGGGAAAACGGAGGTGATAGTTGTCAGTCCTGATGCTTCCTCACAAAACGTTCGCCGCTGGACCGCTCGAGGGGCCTCCTTGGTTTGGGCTGAGGAGGAATGGGAGGAAACCCTCTATTCCTCTAAGGCGACAAGAAACGAGAGTGTACTGGGTAACTTTCGAGAGGGGACATCTACTCATTATTCTTCAAATCGGGGCACGGTCCTAATTGCCGTTGGAGGTGTTTACGGAGGGGCTGGAAGCACCCATACCGCTCTATTGGTTGCTCAGTATTTGGCGAACGTAAGCCGAAGGAAAGTGGCCGTATGGGAAGGTGGGAATCACCCATGTTTTGATTTTTTAAGATATGTCGAACTGGGAAGTTATAGTGATGGGTCGTACTTTAACTTGGGCGGAAATTTAACACTATTTCGGCATGAAACCGATTGGAACTGGATTGATCATACTCAGCAGTTTCGCTATTTGATTTTGGACCTTGGAGATTTAACAGCGAGCGAAGAGGTACAGCGCTTGTTCTTTAAAGCGGAATTACCTATTCTGATCGGGTCCGGGAGCCTGTGGAGAATGCGGGAAATCGTTCAGTTTTGTCAAATAAATGCACAGGTACGACAAGATCGTTGGCGAATCGCCCTTCCACTTGCGAGCGCAACAGCCCAAGAGGAATTGGCTGAACTCTTATCCGGGCGTCCGGTGTTTGCAGTGCCTTCGAATCCCGAAGTGTTGGAAATTCGGTCTGAAACGGCAGAAGTTTTAGAAGGTATGCTGTCACCGGTCATGGAAAAACGGCCGAAAAAAAAGTTTGCCCGTCTCTTTTAAAAGAAAGCGAGGTAACATGATTGAACAAAAAAGGGCATGTTGCATTAGCTGTTGCTACTGGAACGGTAGGTCTGTACTTTATGGCTGATCCGGCCTTACAAAGCAGTATTTTTCCAGCAACCGCCATTGTTTTTGCCTCGTCAGTCGGCGGACTGGCCCCTGATTTGGATCATAAAACCAGTACAGCCAGCAAACATATCCAATTTCCAGCAAAGTACCGGCATTTATTAAGGTCAATGTCGGTGTTTTTTGGCGTCGTGGGGCTTGTTTTCATGCTTCTTTCATATGTTGGGAATGCTTCATCAACTCTCGGTGAATGGAGTCGAAGTGCTCCCTTGTGGTTAGGTGCAGCTGTTTTGAGCTGGCTTTTGGCTAGACTTAGAAGTCTGGTCCTTATCGGGATTGGTGCATTATTGCTAAGCGGTTATGCCATATATGATCTGCATTGGATCACAGCGTTTGCCGGCTTTGCTTTTTTAGTTTTGCCATTAGTCAGC
This sequence comes from Paenibacillus macerans, assembly GCF_900454495.1. Taxonomy (NCBI): domain Bacteria; kingdom Bacillati; phylum Bacillota; class Bacilli; order Caryophanales; family Paenibacillaceae; genus Paenibacillus; species Paenibacillus macerans. The sequence goes on along the minus strand of NZ_UGSI01000001.1, from coordinate 3,039,677 downwards.
CATCGCGGAGTGATCCATACCCCGGAATTTGCTGCAGTCCTGTCTGTCGGCCTTCTTAGTTTTTCAACTCAACAACCGGAACTGATTTATGCGCTGGCCTTCGGCTTTGTGTTAGGTTGGTGGGCGCATCTGGCAGGAGATGTTTTTGGCAGCGAGGGAATTCATTCCTTACTATTACCTAAGCTTAAAATTGCTCTCCATTGGTTTCACAATGGTGGATCAGCGGAGCGATGGATCGCACGAGTATGTTGGGGATGTAGCCTTTTGATTTGGGCGATGCTGATGTTTCAAAATCACTTTGTTTTTTAATGAAAGGATGAAATATATGAAAAAGTACCTTCTGACGCTCTTCATGATGATGAGCGTCTTTTTGTTTCCGGTTCTGGCATTTGCGGAAGAAGGGGGCGGGGAGAATCCCGTTGAAAAAATCGGAGGTTACATGAAGTGGAAGTGGAGTGTGCTAGATGGGCTGGATTGGCTTTTTAGCCCGATCATGATTGTGATATCCCTATTGCTTGCGGCCACCTTTGTACTTTTGATTTGGCGGATTATTGTTAAAATTGCGAAAATTACGAGTGGTAAGAGCAGCATAAAAGACAAGGCATTTTGGGTGGAAATAGGGGTTGTAATTTTGATTTTGTTTCTACTGTTCTCGGGCGCTTTGTTCAAAATTCTGGGGAACATTTATGAATGGACCAACAAACAGGATATCGGTGGAGATGGCAAAACGACGAGCCAAATTGAGCGATCCGTGGATGACGTGTATGAAGCTCGGACGGAAATCTCCTGATAAAGACTTTTTGGCGGTGATGCTATGATTGCGAATGCAGACAACCCATACATCCCTCAATTAAAAAAAATGTATACCATTGATCCAGGAGTTTTAAGTGAGCTGGATTGGGTTTTCGTTATGATCGGTGCCGTGGGTACCGTACTGTCAACTGCCGCATTTGTCTATTGGTTTTATAAATTACTAGTTTTTCTCGCAATGGTCGCTTCAGGAAAAGATTCAATTCGGAACAAAAAGGTTTGGAAAAACCTGCTCCTTGGTCTGCTATTGATCTTTCTATTTATTTCCGGTTCCGTGATTTTGATCATTAGCCGATTTTTTGACTTTATGTCGCTTTTGGGGTGGTGAACATCATAAAGCATATACGCTGGGGAACCGTTATTCTGATCGTAACGGTTCTCATTCTTTTTCGAGTGGTAGGGGCCGCAGAGGCGGCCCCTACACCTTCATCGTTGTATTTTGTTAGTTCGGCTACAGTTGCTAAAGCAAGTAACCAGGTGCCTACCGACAAACCAGAGCCAGACGAGGGAAAACAGGAAAAACCGGAAGAACCGGAAGAACCGGAAGAATCCGATGATTCGGATTCACCGAAGCCAGACGAAGAGGAAGAAGATGAATCCAATGATTCTGATTCAGGGGGACTCTTTGGCTGGGCTAAAAAACTGATCAAAAAAATTGACGATATGCTTCAGACCTTTCAGGACCTGATGAGCGGAAAGTTAATTTACGACGCGATTGAAGGGTTGACGGTAAGGGCCGTAGATGAAGTCGTCGCACCGCTCTATGGGGCTTTTGCCAAAAGCTATTTGTTTACTCCGCAACTTGCAGAGATTGATGTGATCTATAAAGGTTGGTCCTACGTCATGGCTTTAGGACTGGCTGCTTTGATCCTCGGAGTCATCTGGCTCACCTTTTCTGTTATACGGGGGCAAAAGAGTCTTAACAAATTGTTGCAAGCTTTTTTGATCTGTCTGCCAATCGTCTTTTTTAGCCTAACCATGCTAAACATACTCAATGTGCTGGCAAACTGGCTGACGCAGAATATGCTTGAAGGGGTTATCGGCACGTCCGGTATTTCGTATCAGGGACTCACCGGCGAGGAAATTTTGAAAGCCTTTATTGTAGGCGCAGACGCGATTACGGACTCGGTCTATGCAGCGCAGTCACTTGGAAACGTCGTTGTGCAGTCTCCAGGCGGCATGTTTATGTTGGTCACCTATCTGGCGTTTGTAATTGTTCCACTTTGGCTTGTCTCGGTGTTTAAAACATTGATCCTCATGGCGCTTGTTGTCTTCTTCCCGGCATGGATCGCATATATCGCCTATACCGGGAAAACAGAAACATTGGCGGGGTTCGGAAACCTTTACATTCGTACGTTACTCGTAGGGTTCTTTAGTGCGCTTCATTTTGGTGTCTTCGTCCGGATGCAGACAGACTATGGTACAGGTACTGGAATCGCAGCGGAACTGGGCGTTTCTCCAATCATTTTTGCGATCCTGTCCGTGATTGCTCTATTGGTATTTCTATATTTCTTCCATTGGCGTTCGGTATGGAGGGCCATCAAGGATCCGATGCAACTTGGCGGAGGGAATGTCGTGGAACGCGTCGGGCAATGGGGAGAGCGTGTCTCACTTGCTGCCAATATGCTTGGCAAGCGATTTGGAGCCAATGGATTGCAAAAGCGCTCATTATCCTGGGCAGAAAAGAGTCGGCGCATGCAGGAGGTCGGTAAGAAAATGCAGGCTCAGCAAGGAAGTACAAAGGCCCCAAGGGCTTTGTCTAAACTGACCAAGGGTGCGTCGGAAGCGATGCAGGGTGTGACCTATACACCACCGACCGTGTGGGCGACCGAAACTGGAACGATTAGCAACAATGAGGTTCCAGAGCTTGAGTTAGGCTTGTCGCAAATCGATACTTCTTCCACGAATATCCACGATATTCTGACCAATGAACAGGGATTCACCCCTGCCAAATATATGCCGTTGAACGCACAGCAGCGGACAAAAATGCAAAAGCTGGTGAAAAACTTGGATGCCCGTTATAAGGAAAATGTATTCTTGACCTCCAAGGGTTTATATGTGACGGGAGAATCAGATCAAACGACGAATGTGCTTTATTACTTGAAAAGCCTTGGCGTTCAAGTTGAAAAGATGGGCTCAGGGTTAGGCAAAGAAGGAGTTTTTGTGGATTTGAAGGATCGCTCTATCCATGTCCTCGATGATTATCAGGAGACGCAGGATGTGGTGGATAAGATTCAGGAGGAACTGCATACTCATTCACCGCTCATTTTGGATGCCAAAACAGCCCAAAGAGTCTATAACCAGTTGATGGAACGGGAGAGTGAACTACCTTGGGTTAAGGAGTTGAAATGGACATCGAGTCAGGGGGCAATCATTCCGAGCAAAGATGGGAACAATCAGTTTTTGGACCTGGGTCAGCAGCCGGTCCAACTGCTTGTCCCGGATGACCATATGAAAAAGGCCAAACCCTATATTGAAAAGATGTTGTCCAAGCAGAAGTCCAGTGTTCGTTTGGACTTGCCTCGCGGTTCTCGTTTTCTTGATACGATGATGCAGGACTGGGAGAAATCGGGACAATACAGTGAACTATTAAAGGCGCTAGAACCGGTACCGAAACAGAACTGCGTGTATGTGCAAAAAGAATCCAAAGAAGATTTTATGAAAGCATATGAGGATTATCGAAAAGATCGGAAGCCCTTTTGGCGAACACAGAGTGGTCAGATCAAGGTCATCATTGACGGCGTGCCGGTAGATCACGGAGCACCGCCGCTGGATGGCCTGGATATGGGAAGCTTTGAGGCATTTCAAAAAGAAATGTTTGAAAAACGGCAGGCATCTGCAACAAAGACGAGCCCTCAATCGCCGCGTTCGGAGGAAAGGAAAAAAGGAAAGGGGGATTAAAAGTTGGATGAATCAAACCGGGAACAAGTGCTTCAAGCCAGCATGATGGGGGATATCCGTGAGGATATTCAGTTTCTTGGTCTAACCATAAAAGATATCGGCTGGATCATTGGACTCACGCTTATCATTGGCGGCTTCCCCTTTACTCTGCCTGCGCCGTTTTGGCTAAAGTTGTTCTGGATGATCGTCGTTTTTATCGTCAGTTTGTACCTCTGTCAATAGAGTAGACACAAAGAATCGAGAAAATTATGCGGCAGATCGGTACATACGTTCGCACTCATTGGGCGTAGAATACCCAATCGCGGAATGGATTCGTTTTCCATTGTAGAAGCAGGTAATATATTCAAAAATGCGTTTCTTGGCTTGCTTGCGTGTTTTGAACTTCTCCAAGTAGACAAGTTCTTTCTTAAGCACACTGTGGAACGATTCAATACACGCATTATCGTAGCAGTTCCCTTTGCGGCTCATACTGCCTTTCATCTTGTAGGTGCGCAGCCGCGCCTGGTAGTCATGAGAAGCGTACTGGCTGCCGCGATCCGAATGATGCAGAACCTCTTCGCACGGTCGCTGCTGGCTGTGGGCGCGGTCCAGCGCCGTTAACACGAGTTCTTTCGTCATTCGCTCATCCATGTGAAATCCAACGATTTTACGACTGTACAGGTCCATGATGCTTGCCAGGTATAGCCAACCCTCATCGGTCGGGATATACGTAATATCAGCCACCCAGGCCTTGTTTGGAGCGGACGGATTAAACTCGCGGTTCAACACGTTCTCTTGGACAGGCAGGTTGTGCTTCGAGTTGGTTGTGGCCTTGTATTTCTTCACCGTGCGAGAACGTAAACCCAGCTCCTTCATGATCCGAGCGACTGTTTTCTCGGACACTCGTATGCCCTGCTTGTGCAGTTCTTTTGCTACTTTGGGGCTTCCATATAATCGACGGGATTCTAGAAAGATACGACGGATCCGCCGCTCCAGCTTGCGACGTCGCTTTTCACGTTTGCTGGCTTTTCGCTGGGTCCATTTGTAATAGCCGCTTCGGGATACTTCAAAGGCTTCGCACATCTTCGAGACTCGGCACTTGAAGCGATGATCGTGGATGAAGGCATAGATCAGCGCCGGTCTTTGGCGAAGTAGTGCATCGCCTTTTTTAAGATGTCGTTCTCCTCTTCCAGATCACGAAGGCGTTTCTGAAGATCTCTCATTGCTTTATCGTCGGCTTTCAGTTGCCCACTGCCTGGAAAGGCCTGTGCGCCGTCTTTCTTGTATTCCGCCATCCAACGATACAGGGTGTTGTCGCTGATCCCCAGTTCGCGGGCGACCTGCGCCACCGCTTTCCCTTCTTCCTGGATCATCTGAATCGTTTGCAGTTTAAATTCTTTATCGTATTTTTTCGTCATGGTAGCACCTCGAATTTGGATAGATTCATTTTACCCGATTCTCGGTTCTCCATGTCTACTTTTTAGTCTAGCAGCAGTTTGAGCGGTCGATGGCTTAAATGGCCATTTAGAATTCGGAGGATGTTTCACTATACCCGACATCCGAAGAGTGGAAGTGGAGAATCCATTGGGGATTTGCTAGGTGCAAAGCCTGATGGGTGGTTTTATCGGAGCGAGGGATGGGTCCATGTGGTGATCTCCGTGAATGCACCGCCCTGGGGAGTAGCGGTCCTTACCCAAAAAAAGCAGCGCCTAGCAGGGTATGAGAACTTTCTTCGCGCTTGCGCGCGGGAGGGCTTTGAGGCGTCTATATCCGCTGAGCAGATAGGAGATTACCAGCATGGGATATGGAATGCCAAACGAGAAACTGCTGCGGCCAGCGAAGGTATCGCCCATTTAAGAACTGCACGTCTCAGCCGTTGGCAGCAACTTGCCGAATCTGGGGAGGCGCTGCGTAGTGAATATATCCTACGGTTATCGATACCGGATAAGCGGATTACGATTCGGCAACGAGACGATGAGCCCTCCGAAGCAACGAAGGAAGAGCTTAAACGCTTTCGGATGATGACAGAGCTTCGCGAAATGCTGGGGCGTGTGATGCTCGGCTTTGAGCAAGGAGGACATACATGGACTATTCTCTCTGGATTCTCAGTCCCCGAAATATTGGGGCGCTGGTGGGATCCGATAACATGGGAGGATTGGAAAGCACGCCAGGGATCTTGGGAGGAGGATGATCCTTTGGTTGAATCAAAGGTAGCAATGACGCATGAACCGAAGGCGGATTCTGAAGGGTTCGAAGACGGCACCAGCGAGGTAGCCGACTCACATGGACCATTTGAACAGCCGGAGGAAACCGGGAAAGAAGTTCCGGAAGCGGCGATGAAGGACGAGTCTCCGGAAGAAAATGAACCGCACCCAATGGATTTGGTCCAAAGTGCAGTGCATCAAAAGCAAGGGCGGAAAAAAACAGGAAAATGGCGTCTAGCACCGAGAGCGGCGCTAAAAGTTGCTGAAAAGGGGCTCACCGCTTTATTGCAACAATTGAGTAAACTTTATACCTCTATTTCGAAAAGGATAAAAACACGTAAGAAGCAGGCCGAGACAACGGAGTCAATGGATGCCCCCACTTCAGCATCAAGTGAAGTTAGCACGTCAGATCGTCTTCCTGATAAAGGGCCAAATCCGTTCGATGGCGTATATGTTTTATCTTCACCAGCGCCCAGCGGGCAGTCTTTTGTCGCCGTGAATCTGGCTGTAGCCTGTGGTGAGACGATCACGTTGATCGATCTGTCTCCGGATCGGGGGTGCCATACACTGTTAAATCCTTTACCTTCGGAGTGCAATGTGTCAGGGTGGGAGACATGGGTTTCTAAACATGCACCGGCATGCACGTTATGGTTGCCTCAAAATTACCCGGAGCCTCACATCGTGCAGCAAATTGTGCAAGAGGCGCTGACAACGGGCCCGGTTATCATCGATTTACCTTGGGATTACCCAGGGGCAACAGAAATTTTCCAGCTTGGTAAAACTGTTGCGGTAGTAGATTGTGACTATCACCACTGGCTCCATTGGGAAAAAGCGGGGCTGGATAAGGTGGATGAGGTGTGGCTGAATCAAGCGGATCAGGAAATGCGGCGTCGAATGACCCCATTATTGAAAGAGCGGTTTGGGTTGGGCCCCGCTTTAATTTTACCCTATTTCTCGGATGCGGCCAAAGCTTTGTTTCATGGTCGTCCATTGGCAGCAAATCCTCAGATGGGTACCGCGTTTGATGAGATCATGGATAGAAAGCGGGTGAGTGCATGATCACTTATACCAAGCGGCTTTTGAAAAGATGGGATAAGCATAAAAGGCAAACGGTAGTAAACGCCCTTTCTGGTAGAGACGACAAGGGACACATGGTCCGTGTACTCATGATTAAAGGTTATCCTCCCATGATTCTCGCGGGGTATCTTGATCAATTGGATGAGCTGGTCCAACGGGAAGGGGCGTCTCTGAGAAAAACGATCCGATATGCGCCCAGTGAAGTGAAATTCAATACAGCGATGAAGAACAAATTACTTCGTCTGAATAAGAGCCTGGGGGAGGTAAGCGAAACCGATCCGGCCCGGCCAGCCGAAGTTGCTGCGAGAGATACAATTCTCGCTCTTCGGGATTCAACGCTGAACGGAAACAGTAAACTACTGGATGTCTTCACTTTTTTGACTTTGTCAGCACCCAAACAACATCAACTTGACGCGGCGGAAGCGAGTTTGCGGACCTGGTTTGATAATATGGATGGTCGACTTGATTCGCTTTATAAAGAGCAACTCGAAGCGATGAGGCAAACCTCGCCTGTCTTTGATCCTGAGACGTCAGCTAGCGGCTTTTTTGTCAAAGAGCATTACGGGCGAGTGACGACGGACGGAGTAGCCGCCAGAACCTACCCGATGACCCGAGGCTCCTTTTCGGATTCACGCGGCATTTACTTTGGTCGCCGCGCCGAGGATGGGGGCTTTTGTTTTATCAACCTCTGCGACCCCTCCGATTCGCGGGCGCAAAATCTGACCGTCTTCGGAAAAACCGGGGAAGGCAAAAGCTATTTTCTCAAGGCGCTGGTGGTATCGCTTTTAGACGAAGGCGTACATGTCTTTGTGTTTGACCTCGACGGGGAATGGCGTGATCTTTGTGAGGCCGTGGGAGGGGTTTATATCGACCATACGGCAGATGAAGGTCGTTATTTTGAGCCTCTTGCCATTATGCCGGCAATTCCGGAACTGGATGAGGAATGCGTGCGGTATAACCGTTCTCGGCTTTCATTAGCGATTGCAAACGGCATCCGTACTTTCTCTTTGTTAGGGGAAGATTTGAGCCGGGCGGAGATTTTTGAAGCGGGCGAGGCCATTCGTAGGGTCCTTGCGTCAGCTGGAATCGATAAGGACCGACTCGAGACTTGGGATGGCCCGTACCCAGGACCGCGTCCAACCATTCACCGTGCATTTGAGGAAATTCAGAAAGCAGCAGAATCCGGAAATCCGGACGCGCAAAGTCTGCTGAATAAAATCAAGATTTACTTCATCGGTATTTATGACGGATTGTTTCGCGTTGAAGAGCCGTTAACCGTCCAGCGGGCACCACTGGTGGTTTATAAAGTGGGATCAGGACAGGGAGCCGGGGAAAAGGATGAACGAGCCAAGCAAGCACAACTGAAAATGTCAATGGCGTTTGATGTCGTGAACGCCAACATTCAGGCGCTGCGTTTTGAAGGCGCCTATTTTAGTGCGGTGGTAGTCGACGAAGGGCAGCGGCAATTGCAGAACGCAGAATTGCGCCGAGCAGTATTTGACTGGTATACTGCCATCCGCAAATGGAACGGTATGATGATTTTGGCCAGCAATACACCGGCCATCATGCTCGACACAGCCGAGGGCATTGGGATGTGGGAAAACACCAGCGTCCGGGTATTCTTTTACATGGAACAATCGGCGGTACGCGCTTTGGCTAAAGCAGCGGACGTTCCCGAAGAAATTCAGGAGCGGATCAGTCAAAATGAGGGGAGCCTTAAGTTCGTCATTGAATTCCACAAGCAGTATGACGAGCTCTTTATGGATGTACCGGAAGAGGAAAGCAAACTTTATAAGACTCGCGGGCTGAAGCAGGCGGCCAGTTAGTGGGGGAATAAAGCATGTCGACGGTACAATCGGTGTCAAGCGCGGTAGACAAAGTTCAGAAGGCCCGTAAAATATGGGTGATCGTTAGCTCAACCGCCTTTCCTTACATCCTGATTGCTTTAATTCTGCTTTTCATTGGCGCGCTTGTGATTTTGCTGCTTTTTTTCCCTTTTCTTTTGTTCGCGGATGAGGACAATCTTTCCTGGGAGACCGAATCCGGAGATGGCTATGAATGGATGACTCCGGTCCAAATGGACGCGGATGGCTCAGCCTATTTTTGGCCCGTGCCATCGATCGACCGTATTACTTCCAGCTTTGGATATCGCGATCTTGACGGAATGGAGTTTCACAAAGGGATTGATATTGCGGCTGGAGCGGGAAAAACGGAGCTCCAGCCGGTTTACGCGATGGCGGATGGACAGGTTACCCTGGCAGGCAGTGCCTCTGGGTACGGTTACGCCATTTATATTGATCATGGAAACGGGCTCGTTACCAAATACGGCCATTTGGACTCAAAGATGGACGTTTCGGTTGGGGATACGGTCAAAAAAGGCCAGCGAATCGGTAGGATCGGGGCCGGTATCGTAGGACGTTCCACCGGCCCCCATCTGCATTTTCAGGTAGAAGTGAACGGGAAGCCGGTAGATCCCCTGTCTTATATCCAAGAGCCAGGGGCTGCGGTACCTGTGGAATTGTCTTACCGAGCACTCAATATCCCGGCTGTTCAAAAGTTCCTGGAGAAGCGGAATTCTGCCTTGGCCACGGAGGACATTTTGGTGATGATCGATGCAGCAGGAAAGAAAACGAATGTCGATCCGCATTTGCTACTTGCGATCACTGGACAAGAACAGTCATTTGTCCCGAAAAACAACAATCACGCGAGCGAAATCATTAAAAACCCCTGGAATGTTTTCGGCTGTTGGTGTTCCGGCAAGGGAGCCACGTTAAACACGGAAGAGTCAGCTATGATCGCAGCAAAAACCATCGTGAAGTTATCGCAGGACAGGCCAGAGGGGAGAAACCCCATTGAATGGCTGTCGGCAAAAGATAATCCGCGTGGATATTACGCCGAACATAACGGATGGTGGATAGGTGTCTCAAAATTTTATAAAGCACTACTCGAAACGGGAGGAGGGTAGCTTCGATGAATCTATTGGTTGTTCTCATTGGGCTGCTTCTTTTTTTTCTGTATAAGAAAGGGCCTGCGGGGATGAAGCTCCCTTCGTGGATTGCCACAAGCATTGGAATATTCCTGCTTTTTATGCTTCTACGTAATATTTCAGATGCTTTTGACTTCCTGGTGAATGAATCGGATCATTGGTGGCCGCTCATTAAAGAGAATGCACAGAATCTGTCAACCGGATTCCGGGAGTTACTGCGCAAGATCATGAACGAAGGAGGTTGAAAGAATCCATGAGTGGAAAGCAGGAAGGGGATCGATCAGAATCCTTCGCACAATTCGTGACTAAAATCGCTGGACCTGCCATGATCATTAGCGGAGCCTTGATCTATTTTCATGCAGCCCCCGAATTGGAGCCTCTTGCATGGCAGGTGATGAAATATGCTTTCTGGGTGTGGTTGCTGTTCGCAGCCATACCCTTTGTATTTCAAAATCTGTGGAGAAAGCGTAGTGGAAGTGATGGAGGGAACCCAAAATGGAAATGGCTATTGGCTGGAGCGGTTTTTGTTCATGAATTTCTATCTGCTCGAAAAATAAAAAGGCAGGAAACGCTCAATCCCGGAAAGCTCCCCGGAGGAAATGCCGTTGGTTCTGCCGGTCCCATTGCGCCTTTGGCACCTGCACCCACGGTTCCCCAGGCCAATCCATCAGCGAATCAAACCGTTGCTGTGGCCTCAAGGGAGTCGGGTGAAATAGCAGGATTGCCCGAGATTTATGATCTGCTGCCGCATAATCCGCGCCCAGTACCCTCGGCTGCAGTCACCGCCGACATGGCCGGCGAGGCGATTCAGAGGGCACTGGAAATGACGAATTTCACCGTGGAAGAAAAGCCAGAAATTCTCGCGATTGAGTCAGGACCGACTTTGCAAAAAATTTCGTTTACCTTACCTCCAAAGGTCCAGCTCAGTAAACTGGTCCAGCGTAAAGATGACCTGGCTAATCATTTAGGACACTCTCGGGGCTTCGATGTGGATTCGTCTCCTTTTCCGAGTTCCGCAGCCTTTGTTATTCCGCACAAGGAGCGGGCTTTTGTTTACGTTCGTGACGTAGCTTATGAGCTTCATCGGTTTGCGAAAAGCGCCAACTTGCCGGTCGTTTTTGGTAAGACGATGGTAGGTGAGCCCATATTGGTGGATTTGGCGCGGCTGCCGCATTTACTTGTTGCCGGAGCTACCGGTTCTGGAAAGTCTGTGTTTATCAATGGACTCATTGGCTCACTTTTGCTTGAACGATCGCCTAAGCAGGTAAGGCTCGTCATGATTGATCCAAAGCGGGTCGAATTTGCGGCATACCATGGCTCGCCGCACTTATTGTTACCGGTGGTGACTGATCCCAAGCGGGCATCGATTACTTTGCAAAAGGTCGTTGTCGAGATGGAGAAGCGCTATGATCACTTTGCTGAAGTGGGAGTACGTAACATCGAGCAATATAATCAAAACCACGAAAACCAGCTCCCCTACCATGTCGTCTTTATCGATGAATATGCCGATTTGATGCTGGTCGCTCGGGATACCGTGGAAGACACCGTTCAGCGGATAACACAAATGGGGCGAGCTGCCGGAATTCATTTGATTTTGGGAACTCAGCGGCCTTCGGTTGAGGTGGTTACCGGCACGATCAAGTCTAATCTCCCGTCCCGGGTAGCTTTTAGGCTTCCAAGTCCACATGATTTCAGGACCGTAATGGACGGTAGCGGCCCTCATCTGTTAGGGGCGGGTGACGGGATATGTGTGCTGAATGACGGTAGCCAGCAGCGATTTCAATCCGCAGCGATCACTGGTGACGATAACGAATCAGTCAAGTTCATCAGGAAAATGGGCGAATATTGGGAACAGCACAGTTGTTCTACGGGGCAGCCATGGACTGAAGAAGAGTCAGACGAACGAATAGAAGATGAAGATGTGGACGATTCGGATGACATGCAGCAGTTGAGTGGAAAGAGCGTTCATTTCGAACCTGACCCTTCTGAACCGAATCCGCCGGCTGTGGTTGAAGCATCCAAGGTACCAGAAGGATCCAATGGGGATGGGGCGATTTATCAGGCAGCTCTGAGGTATGCTCAGCAAAACCAAGGGGTGAGTCCCAATCACTTAAAAGTTTTTTTAGGAATTGACTATTTGAAAGCTGCTCATTTGGTGGATCGAATGTTTCAGGAGGGGCTGATCGGCGAGATGGATTTTGGCCGCGGATTCCGTCCGTGGCTAAAATCAGAAACGAAAGAAACGGAGGAGGAACTGCTTCGGCGGATGAAGTATCATATCTGCAAAACTCAAACAGCCCGGGTGGGGGAACTTCAAATGATATTTAGTATCCGTCGCGAGAAAGTGGTGCAGCTTATGACAAAGCTTTGTGATGAGGGAGTGCTCAATCCGCCGACCAGTTCTAAAATCGGTTATACGATTGCCTGGGATATCGAGCAGATTAGCGAATTTTTAGAGCAGCATGCCGAACTTGAAATGAACACATCTTGTTTATAGTTCCCGTTTACAGTTCCCAAAGTTAATGTAGCTGAAATAAACGGAGATCCGTTGATTTTGCGGGCTTTTTAATTCAGGAGAAGGCCCGGAACCAAAGTGGGAACTGTAACGGGAACCATAATGGGAACTAAAAATCATCATACTTTTTTCATACTTTTTAAGCACGTTTGGATAGATTTATCCTGATATGCTTATATCATGAAAAAGGAATCAAAGATGCATCACAATCAAATCGCTACGAAACATGGGCGTTTTTTTTATTTTGAAAGGAGGTTATGACCGTGTATAAAATCAAGGGCAAGTATCAGGATCAGCCATGGGAAGACATCGACGAATTTGATACTGAAGCTGAGGCCATCTCTATGCTCGGAGAGTATCGTATGGCCTATGGGCCTGGGTGAAAATTCAAAATTTGTGCTGAGTGATGCTTTATGCAAAAAATGCACTTCAATTAAGCCGCTCCTTAATCGAACGGCTTTTTGAGTATGTAAGGAGGGAGTGTGGGTGAACGAGGTATCATTTCACGAGGTATTGTTTAAGGAAGCTGCACAGTGGCTGGAAACGGCTGAAAGTACACTGCGTCGTTGGGTGTATTTGCTGGAGGAAAAAGGGTACGAATTTAATCGCGGTGGCAAACGCAGACAACTAAACATCCAAGATTTTGGCGTTTTGAGGGAGGTGAAACTGCTTAGTCAAAAAATGACCGTGGAACAAGCTTGCCAGCAAATCTGTGATGAATTGAACAGTTTGCGTCAAGTGGAGTCCAGTAGACCTACCGAAAGAAGCGAAGCTTTTGCAAACTTGGATCGGCTTATACGGGACTTTCGGGAACGTTTATTTTGGCAAGGTCAAAACGCGGTTGTACAAGAATTAAGTGTTCGCTGGCAGGAGTACAAAAATCAAACGAAGGAGACAAATGAATGACGAAGCTGGAAGAGCTTATTAAGCAACAACAGGATTATGTAGCTAAGAAGGGCGGATTTCACGAGATACTCGAAGCAGACACAACCTATAACGACCTTAACCGGAAGCAAATCGCTGCTTTCAAAGAACAGTATGGAAGTGCTTATCTCGGAAGTATCAACTACTACGATGAGCAGCGAAAAAAAATCCTCGCCGGCACCGAGAGCATTTTCAAGGAATACACGGGGCAGATGGTATACAATTTCGGCTGTGCCTTTTGTGTTCCGAGGCGTGACATGGAACTGGAGTATCTAGTGCGCTCATTTCTTGAAAGCAATGACCAAAAAACGATTGATCGGATATTTGATAGAATCGAGCGGCTCGGCGGCCTTATCATTACCTGGTATTGAAGACGAGTCGGAAACTGTTTACTGGCAAATAATCGAAAGGACAGTGTGATGAATATGGCAGTAAAAACATTCGCAGGATGGAAAGGCGAAATTTTTGATGAGTATGTTCAGGTGGGGGATGTGGTTGATCAGGAGATGATCGATTACTTCATGAATTCATTGCCACCTGTGGTTTATGGTCCCCGTCTTTGCCAAGCCGGATCGGTTGAGGATTATGTGAATGGCAGAGCAACGTACCTTACCTTTGAGCATACGGCCGAAGGTTGGGTATATCGCGGGTATTGTTATCGCGGCGAAACGACTGCCCGATAAATTTAGTTGCAGAAAGGAGAATTCAGGAGTGGTCGAAACTACAAGAATCATTACATTCGCGAATCTTGGCGGTGGGGATGTCACTCAAGGGATAATCAAAATACTGAGCCATATGCCGAAGAATGCACGTATGGCCGTTGTGGAGTTCCCTTGCCTTGGGACCCCACGATTGGGGTACGCGCTAAGCGCTGAGAATATAGCTCGGCTTAGCAAGGAGCAGACGATCGATCAGTTGCTGCTGGATTATGAGCGGAAATCGCCCAAGTCCATGAATCATTACATGATGCAGCATGCTGGTGTGGATTATCTGCTTATCAATCCGAGATCCCTTCCGGAAACACCGGTGATTCGGAAGTTACAGTCTAATCAAACGCTCATTGAATTACCGATTTATTTGAGAAAACAACTAGCTAATTACGAGTTCGTTTTCTTTGTGACACAAGGAACCTTGGTTCATCCAACCACCCACTTTTCGATCCGTTGTGCGGATGCGACAATATTATACAGCGCGGATGCCGTTGATTTTGTGGGGAATTTTACGCATTTCAAAAAGCTCCAGGAGATTTTCGGAGTGGAAGCAGAGCGGTTGCTTTTGTTCTCTGCCGACCCGCATTTGAAATTGGATGAAGCAGAGGTGTTTACGAAACTGCCGGAGCTTGCCAAGCAAATAAGCCGGGTGTCTTCAAAGGAAATAACGATCCATACCGGGAGATATAACGAATCCGAAAAAAAGGAAGTGGTTGGGCTAATCGAACCGCTGGAATATCTACACTACCAGGCGCAATTAAGTCCCCATACAACGGAATTTTCCAAGACGGATTCAAAGAAGCTAAACGATCTGACCAATCTGATTCGTAGCCGCCTTCAGCAAAATCATATGGACGATTACATCAATTCATTGACGAATGAGGCAGCAAGACAAAAAATTCGATACCTTATTTCCGACTATGTTCGGGAGCAAATCGAGTATACGTTCAACATGAAGATCAATGATCTGGTGGAATGGGTACAGAAGGAGATTACGGAACTCGGTGTGATACAAGAAATACTGGATGATCCGACGATCAGTAGCATCGAGATCAACGGACCGGACCAAGTTATTGTTGAACAGGATGGACGGGACGTTCATCGTCAGGATGTCCGTTTTAACAGCGCCCGACACTATCATGAAGTGATTAACAAGATTTTAATGCCAATCGGTAAACCCATATCTAGTACGGAGCCGATTGTCGATGCGAACTATCGGGGATTTCGGATTTGTGTGGTAGCGGACACTTCAGAATATCAAGGTATCAGTGCTAAGTACCCTCTGGTTTCGATTCGGAAATTTCCGCCGGCCGTTTATACGGATGAGGAATGTATCCGTTATGGTAATCTATCCCGGGAAATTATCGACTTCCTTAAGTTCATTGTTCCAAAGGGGGCCAACATCATCATTTCCGGTGGAACGAATTCCGGGAAAACGGCTCAACTCATCCGGCTCCCGCTTCGTGTGGACCCGATGACTCGGATTATCAGCATTGAGGATTCGGAGGAAATGATGCTTGCCTCGAAAGAACAATACAAGCATTATCCGAACCTGCCGTCACTGCTTGTCAAGGAAGTTGAAGACGAGAAAAAAAGCTATGGGATCGACCGACTGATCAAAGCTTGCTTACGGCTTAAACCAACCGTGATGTGTATCGGGGAAATCCGGGACGAAGCGGCTGCTAAACAAAGCCTGATCGGGATGAATACGGGGCATACCGTATGGACAACGATCCATGCCAATAGCGCCAAAGAAGCCGCCACACGTTTTTTGCAGCTCAATGGGAATACGGTGGCAGCGGCCAGTCAAATTGCCAGCAGCATCGATATTATTCTGTTTCAGAAGAAGCTGCCGGATGGACGGCGTACGGTGACGGAGATCAGTGAGGTACTCGGATATAACGGAACCGAAGAACCGATTCTCAATCCTATCTTTAAGTACAACTACCAAACGAAACGACATGAGAGAGTAGGGTATATCCGGTCGGAATCTCTTCTGGAAAAAATCTATTTGAAAGATCCAGAGGTGGATGAAATTGCACGTTGGTGCGAAGGGCGAAAGGAGCTGAGTGTTATATGACCCCTTTGCTGCTTTACGTCCTTTCTGGTTTTTTTGTGGCTTTGGGGTTATCGTTTTGGCTGCCCCCTGTGAGCAGTACCCGTGTTCGTCGGTTGCGCATTACTTTTGGACTTGACCAGACACAGGCTGAAGCACAGGCGCTCGGAATCCGGCTTAAAGCCAAACACTTTGCTTTGTTAATTACCATCTCGCTTGGAGCCGGCGTGGTCATAGCCAATCTAACCAAGAACGCTTTGTTTGTTGCGTTTGGAGTTGGCTTAGGCTTCATCGTTCCCAAGATTATCTTGTCGCAAATCAGGTATCGTCGCCGGAAGGAGGTTTTACTAAATCTTCCAGGCAATTGCCGACTGTTTACATCTAAACTCCGCGACTGTAAATCGGTGCAAAAAGCGCTGGAAATGTCACTCCCGGTCATGAATGGGGTGACGGCTCCTTTTTTTGAAAAGGCGTATCAGTCATTGCGTTTGGGAGTGGACTTGCCTACGGTCCTGGAACGATTAAAGGCGGAAATAAGTTTCAAGCAATTTGACGATTTCTGTGAAAAAATTCTGATGGGCTCCCGGGATGGTTTTCATGCCCGGGTGATAGAAGGGATCCGGGAAACGATTGATGATATCTACGAAGACATGCAACTGCTGCAAGAGATGGATATTAAGAATCAACGAAAAAGGCTGGAGGTCTATGTGATCTTCGGCTTTTGTTTTACCTTCCCTTATCTGTTCAGATATATGGAAAGTCAAATGGCTCAAGAGATGGGACAAGCAATTACGTTGGACAGTTGGATCGGAAAAATTCTGATCGTGAGTATGGCGATTGTAGCATTGGTAGGACTTTGGAAAAAGGACGCCTATTTACGGCTAAATTTAGACGACTTGTAACACTTAATCCGATAATCCGGAGGAAGGAGGTGTGTAATGTTATCATCCGTTGCTTTTGGGATTGCCGTAATGCTCATTGTTATTCCTTTGCTTGCTCTCACCTTGCCTGGATTTAGGCGACAAAAGAAGCTCGCCAACGTCGCTTCTTTATTGCAAAAGTCGGAGTCAGAGCTTATGTTGATGGGACAGAACCCGTTGATTCGTTCTTTTGCCGTCAGCTTGTCCAAACGTCCGTGGCTGGATGTTGTGTTTGGCAAAAAGCTACGAATCATGTACCACAAATTAGAGCGGAAAGAAAGCTACGAGCTCTTTATGGCAAAAACGTTGGTACAATCAATACTTCCGTGTTTGGGGATTCTTGCACTGGCAAATGTGCTGAAGCAACCGATACTTTATGTCATGGCCCCTGTCTCTGTCGTATTGTTTTTTTCAACAGCATTAAACGGGATTACCCGTGACTTCAAGCAGCGTAAAAGTCTGTTGATCCGGGACTTGCCAAACTTAATTAACAAAATGATAACGGCTTTGGAGGTCGGAAAACCGCTGACATTAATATTCACAGAAGTGAGTGAACGCTGCGGGCCACTCTTAGCCGGAATGCTACGGAAGCTGGTAGCAGATACAAATATCATGTCCATGCGTGATGCGTTGCAAAATTTTGCGAAGCAGGTTGACCTTCCCGTGATGTACGACTTTGTCTCGGTGGTCAACATTATCATGGAAAAAGGGTTCCGCGAAGCGGAGGCGGATCTGAACGGCATCAAGAATGATCTTCGTGAGCTTCGAAAGCTGTCCTTAGACGAACTTACCAAAGGTTCACCGACGAAAATGAATTGGTTTTATTTTATCATGATCGGCCATGTGCTGATCTTTTTCTTTTTGACCATGATCAAAATGTTTAGTGGTCTGAATTCACTTTAATTTAAAACGAAAGGAAGCTGCCAAATGAAAGCTATAAAAAAAATGTTGAAACAATCTTTTTCCAAAGGGTGTACAAAGGTCTATACGAAACTGCAAAAGTTTAACCGGGATCAACGAGGTGCTGGCGATGCGATGGGCTGGGCGATGGGAATCTTTTTCGCGTTACTGTTGCTGATTATCGTCTTTAATTTGTTTAAAGATCAACTTCCTACATTCATAACCGAAAAAATCTTTGGAAAGATGAATGGTCTTAATTAAGCGGTGATGACATGATCCATAACCTTCGCAAGTTTAACCACAGTGAACGAGGGGATGCTCTTTTTGGCATCCCCTTTGCTGTTCTTATCTTCATGATTCTGGCCCTGATTGCGGTTACGGTAATAGAGTATTCTATTCTGCGTGCCAATATCCGGACAGCAGCTAATGAAATGCTGCAGGTCATGAAAGTCGAAAATGGAGCAGATTCCAAAACAAGACAACGGTTTAACGAATTGTTAACGAATATGGGACTTGACCCAGCCAAGGTTACTTTTCAGGCCACTCCTAAATTAGTTCAACGCGGAGACTTGGTTGAGGTGACGGCTACCCGGGAATACGATGTATTTGCCTTAAAAGCGTTAGGTGTTCATTATACGACAACCATTCGCGTTCATGTGTCTGGGCTGGCTCACAAATACATTCGAGAGGGAGGGTGATGTCATGTGGGTAAAGGTAATGGGCGTCATTCTCTTCGGTGTTTTAGGGATTGCATTATTAACTGACTGGTACGTGATCGACGGGGTTTACGACGCTGTGGGTCGGGGAATTGAGCATTCCATAGATGCTGGTATTGTGCGTTCCGGCATAGTTACGGATGCTCAGCAAGGGGTTGTGCAATTGGAGCCGGAGGCACTTAAGGCAGCTACAAAATCGGAATTTATTCGGTACCTGGGACTGAGTACTAATCTGGAGAATGCCATCATGAAAGACAGCAGCTTCGACCTAAAACTGGACTATGACGATAACGGGGTTCCGTGGGTTCAGGTGGAGTTCCATACAAAAGTTTCGTTTTCATTTCCGGATATTGAATATCCGGTTACGGTAAACCGAAAGGTTGCATACGAGAGTATTTATAAATAGGAGGCTTCTTGATGAAGAAGTATTGGAATAAGTACACGCGCAGCGGGTTGATCATCCTGGTAGGCGTGCTTCTTGCCTTGGCTGCATTCAGTATCAATAACAATATGATTTCTGAGCAGGTTCACACCAAGAAGATTATTGTTGCCAAGGGTGACATTGCGCCGTACGAAGAGATTACAAAGGACAAGCTGGACTATAGAGATGTGGTCATAAGTGCGGTGCCGGCTGACGCGGTTCTGGACCCGGGGGAAATCAATTTTGGAGATGCTTTTGCTTCTCAATATGGATTTTTGCAAGGGATGGCTATCCGAAAGGAATACATTACAACCGCTGCAAATTCCGTCTTAGGTACAGCGGTTGGATTAAAAGAGGGTAAGCTTCATATCGGAATAAAAACGGATTTAGCCATGTCTGCGGGTGGGGAAGTGAAGCCGGGCGTCCTGGTTAACGTGAACGCTTTTATTCGGGATGAAGCAACCGGCCAAACCAAGACCATCATTGATAATGAATTGAAGGGACTGCGTGTTGTTGGTTGCTTGAATTCGGAAGGGACGATTCCGGATCCTAGCGCCGGGAATAGCTTAATTCCGGCTGTTGTCGTACTAGAGGTAACGGAAGAGCAAGGGAAAAAGCTGACGGAATATCAGGAAAAAGGTAAGGTCTATTTATTGCCGTCGGGCACGGAGCCTCCTATCAAATGATAGGGAGGTTTTTTAATTTGGTTAAAGACAGGAGGGATTCTAAGTGTCCGGGTTCAAAAATAAGGTCACGAGTTTAGTATTGTCAGTCGCTTTGGTGTTAAGCGCATTTAATTTTGGGGTTGGAACAAGTGAAGCTGCAGCGCATGCCTTCATTTACAAAAAATATGAGACATTGGCAGAACCTTATGGTCCATGGATTGATTCCTCTGGCATTAATGGCGATATTGAAGATGCTATGAGCAATGGGCTAATAACTTACACAGGATGGTCAAATTTCACCTTTGACGCAAGCACTGGTAGGTATTCACTAAATGGCAGTAGCAAAACATTTACCGTAGGTGACCATGGTCCATCTCCAATTTCAGAAAGTTTTGCATATATTTCAGAATATAAAATCTATGTGGGTCGGGAGATTACATTCTCTCCTCCTGAAAACACTCTTTGGGTGTATCGAGACTATAAATGGGATCGCGAGGGCACTCGGCTTTCTACTGGGATCATATATAATTCTTTTTCCGCTCAGCCATCGGGATACACTTATAGCAGGGGGGCGTTTATAGGTGATGTACAAGCCCCAGACGGGACCTACCCAAACAATGGGAGACACAGTGATGGATATTGGTATGTTAAGGGAGAGGTTATCAACACGTCCCCAACCCTAACAGTGACAACAACCGGGGATAAATACATTTCTGAAGTATCCGGTTACAACAGTTTAACTATATCTGGTACGGCTAATGATCCCGATGGAGATACGTTGACTATATCGGGTAGCCTAGGGGGAGTATCCAAATCAACGACTGTTACACCAGAGGGGTCATGGAGTCTGAGTTGGACGGCTGACGCGATTCCACAGGGGAATTATCCATTGACTGTATCGGTAGCCGATGGATTTGGCGGTTCAAACTCGGCCAGTTATTCGGGCACTATCTTTGTAGATAAGACGCCGCCGACAAAGCCGACAATTATCTTAAGCACATCAGATTGGTCTGGTGGAAAAATAACCGCCACAATCACGGCTGGTACGGACACTGGCTCTGGCGTATCAAAAACTGAGTTTAGAGTTGGAGAAGGGGATTGGACAACTTACAATGGCGTTGTGGAGATAAGCACAGAGGGCCAAACGGAACTCTACGCACGTACTGTTGATAAAGCAGGAAATGTGAGCGAAGAAGCATCAGTGATGGCAAAGGTTGATCTGACTGCCCCTACCATTACGATTTCGCCGAAAGATGTAATGGGATGGACGGACAAGCCGGTGGGTATCGTGGTCAAGTATGGGGATAATTTATCTGGCCTTTCATCAAACGGTAGAAAATACAAAGTTACTACTTCCCCAGAGGATCCGGCCAGTTGGAATACTGCCGATAGCGATGAATTACGATTAACTCTGGCTGAAGAAGGGAAGTGGTATGTGCATGCTCAAGCTGTTGATCAGGCGGGTAATAAGGTAACGGTAACCAGCTCTCCGTATCAAATCCAATTCCAACCGGAAGTGGCTGAATTTCAATCCCGTTCGGTAGGTCCAGATTGGGCCGAAATCAGATGGCTACTCCCGAATACTCCTTATACGGACGGTTACAAGTACGTGATAGAAAATACAATAACAGGCAAGACCTGGTTACTGGATTATCCGGAGAATAAAATCAAGGAGGAAGGACTAACTGCCGGATCAACATATAAATATCGGATTAAGGTGCTCAACCACGTCGGGGAAACGGACTGGAGCGAACAGTTTGAAGTACTCACGCTTCCTGCAGCCGTCGATAATCTTAGAGTGTCGTTTGTGACCAATAATAGTAAAACCGTCAATGTTTCATTTGACGAAGTCTCGTCGGCGGACAGCTATATTTTGCTTGTAAAAGATGCCGACAGGAACGTCTACGAAGAGGAATTAAGCGCAGCCGGAACGTACCAGGTGACTGGTCTTGAGCCTGGGAAGCAGTATACGGTTTCGGTCACAGCTAAAAATGCAAGCGGATCTGGTGAGAGTAGCATACTTGGTTTTTTATCGCTTCCTGCTGCGCCGGGGGAATTCCAGTCGGCTCAAATTCGGGAGACAGAGGTTGAATTGACATGGAGTGCTTCTGAAACGGCTTCTCTCTACGAACTGCTTCGTGATGCAATAAACCGCTATAGTGGGCCTTATTTATCATCATATACCGACACAGGTTTGGACAGCGGTACGGAGTATGATTACCAACTGGCCGCCAAAAATGAGTCTGGATTCGGCGACATTGCGTACTTGAATGGAGTCCTAACACTGCCGGGGAAGACGGAAATTGCCATTGAAGAAGTCGGTAAGAACGAAGTTACCTTATCTATAAAAAATGCTGTACGCGGGGCGGAAAACTACATGCTGCTGGTTAACGGTGTGGAGGAGAGAGAATTATCTGCTGAGACGAAGCAGTTCACGGTAACTTCATTGGAACCGGGAAGCCGATACACCTTTGAAGTCTACGCTAAAAATCGGAGCGGGACTGGTGCGGCCGGGAGAGTCAGTGTCTCTACGCTACCGGACATGCCACAAGGTATAAACGTTAGCGAAGTTGGAGAAACACAAGCAAAGCTTAGTTGGGATCCTGTAACCGGAGCGGACAAATACAAAGTGTCCGTTACTGATACAGTGTATTACGAGATATCCGGCACCGAAATGGTCCTTGCTGACTTGTCTGCCGGTACTCTCTATCAGCCGAAAGTCGTTGCCGGCAATGCATCCGGATATGGTGAGGCAACTACAGGAACCTTTTTAACGCTTCCGGCCATGCCGGGTAACGTGCATCTCAAAGAGGTGAAGTCAAATCAAATGACCTTTGCCTGGGATGAAGTGACCAGTGCTAATAAATATGTGATTTACAACAATAACGGTGAGCAGATTGGCGATACGGCAAATACGAGTTATTCGGTTGGGGGATTAAAACCTGGGGAAACCATAACAGTTAATGTTTCCGCCGTAAACGATACTGGAGAGGGCCCAAAATCAAGTTTCTCACAGCGCACCCTTCCAGCAGACTTTGACGTTGACCCGAACGATCCGAACGGCCCGCCGATTACTATCGGAGATCGTGGTGAGCACTCGGTAGTGATCATCATTGAACCGGTGGATGGAGCGGGCTGGTACAAAGTGATCGATGGAGATGGAAATGTAGTCGGAATCATCACCACTCCGGAAACGGCGAAAGAGATAGAAGGTTTGGAAAGCGCTAAGGAGTATGATGATTGGAAGATTATCCCGGTCAATGACGCTGGTGAAGGTAAAGCTGCGCCAGTTCCTCTGTTTGTAACGCTACCATCTTCCAATTTTGAGGTATCGGTTATTGATCCTACGCAGAAAACGTTAACGGTCAAGATCGACAGCTCGCTTAGTAATGAAGTTTTCGTCTACGCAAGTGGCGGTAAAGTACTGTATCGAGGTAAGGATAAAGTGATTACAGTAAGCAATTTAGTGGCGAATCACCCTTACACTTTCGATGTTTGGACAGAAAACAGTATAGGTGAAAAAACGGAGCCCAAAACTGCTTCCGGGCGCACTCTGTCTTCGTCGTTACCAAGCGGATCTGGAGGATCGGGCGGAACGAATCATGGAGGCAGCGATCTAGTGACGCCAGACCAACCCCCAGTTCATGAACCGTCATTGCCAGAGAATGAAGAACCTAAAAGCGTTGATAATAAGCTCGGATTTAGTGATATTGATAGATCTTTCGCTAAAAATGAAATCCTTGCATTGTACGATCAGGGAATCGTCAAGGGAGTGGCTGATACGAAATTTGAGCCGGATCGGGAAGTGACTCGTGTTGAATTTGCATCTATGATGGTGCGTGCGTTAGAATTGCAAGCCGCTTCGGACGTGCCCCTTACTTTCGAGGATATTCAGCGGACGGCTTGGTATGCCCCGGAACTGGGAGCTGCGGTTCTGAATGGAGTAGCTCGTGGCTTCAGCGATAAAGAGTTCCGCCCGTACGATCCGATCAACCGTGAACAGGCCGCAAAAATGATCGCTAATGCAGCGTATAAAGGGATGCTCCCTGCTGCTGGGATCAGATTTAAGGATGCCGACATGATTGCTTTCTGGGCAAAGCCGGAAGTGGCCGCCCTGACATCAGAGCAGGTAATCAATGGTTATCCGGACGAAACGTTCAAGCCTAAACGAAAATTAACACGTGCGGAATGTGCAGCCTTGATATACCGAACGCTTGGATTGATGGAATAACTCGGCAATAATAAGGCCATCCAGATGAAAGGATGGCCTTATTATGTTGTTCATGAATTACTCTCATAATGAGGAGGGGAAATGAATTGCATGAACGGATCTCGAATTGGGATTATCAAAAGATGTTCCAAATCGCAAGATATTGGATGTATATAAATGTTAGCAGTTTATCAATTCTTTTTCTGATTGCGGCTATCTCTGGGTATAAGAATGTTGTGATAACGATATCCGAATCGAATCTAACGAATCAAGAAATAATAAATTCTTTTCCGGCTTTAGCGAAAATGATGATTACGGCAGCTGTTATTTTGTTTATTATATTTTAACTTTAGGTCTTTTTACTAACTCAGTTAATAGAACAGAACCCATGTTATCATTGTTAGTCAAATTGGTTACAAGGTCTATAATTTTTGGAACAATCTCGTCTGCATTACTTCCTATATTAGTCATAATCAATTTTTCAATGATCACTATTATTAATGAATTCCTATATATGATTCTTCTAGTATCTACTGTGCTAAACATTATCTTATATAGGGTTCTTAAGGGTGAATTGAAAACCAAGAACTGAATTTTATTTAGCGCAAAATTGCGTTAAGTGGCCGTTCGCTGCTTGAAGCGATTTGTGGTATGATCAAGTAAGAAACCATCTGGGGAGGGTATACCACATGAACCCATCTGATGAAAAACGAACGGAGATTCTGCAAAATTTTGAACGGGCTCTTCCGAATATTTGGGAACAGGCCCGGAAAGAAACAGAAGATCTAATGGAGCCTGACAACTCTCTGCAGGAACGACTCAAAAAAGCTAACCAAGAGATTGATAAACACTTGCCGGATTTGTGGAAACGAGCTGAGCATAATTTAAAGGAAATGGAAAAAGAGTACTACAAAAAATAATAAGCAAGGGGAGAAGAGCTCATGAGTTGATCATGAGCTCGTTTTTATGCTGCATAATCGTGGAGACGTATACCTTGTTCTTTATCCCTTTGACGATCAAGAACGAGAAAAACTTAGGCCCGGGATCATTTTGCATACGGAAAACAATCGATCAATTGTGATCAAGGTAACCAGCCATGCTGAGCGAACAAATGATCCGGGAGATTTGGAACTCCGATATTGGCGTGAAGCCGGGCTGAAAGAACCATCAGTAGCAAGGTGTTCACAGTTCGCACCACTGGATCATAGCAAAATTCGTGAGTATATTGGTAAACTCCATGATGAGGATCTTGTTAATGTTCTGGAGCGAATTTATTGGTAATTTAGTGAGGGCGTCCAAAGGTGCTTTTTAATTTTGCTAAAAACCCTGATCCTGGACTTCCAAGTTCTGCTATAATAATGCTTGTACATGAAACTGGCTTATAAGGGCGGTCGGCTAATCTCCCGGAAGGGAGGTGATGCCCGTGGCGATTAATGAAGCTTTGACGATCATGATCAGTTTTGGTGCGCTTATTATTGCGCTGCTGACGCTGGTTGTGGCCATCGTCGTAGCGATTAATCAAAACACAAAGAAATAGACCGCCCCCCAGCGAAGGATGCGGTCTATTTTGATCCACCTTTGCACAGCCGACCGCTCTTTAAAGCGGTAAGTGTACATGAGGAGTCGTGTTACAGCACGGCTCCTTTTCTATTTTTATCATAGCACAAGCGTAAATATACCTCAATGAGATCTACCAATAGGTCAGCTTATCGAGGTTGCATCATTGAATGTAAACATTCAAAGGAAACAAAGCTCAAAGTTAGATTTTTGAATGTGTACATTCAAAAAAATGGGTGATCGATGATGGTTAACATCGAAGCAGCGACAGAGGAACTGCATAGGGCTTTCCGTTGCTTAAACGAAGCGTTTTTTGATGGTGAGTTGTCTGAACCGGCCATAACCATTCAAACGGGTGGTAAGCGAAGTACAATGGGGTGGTGCTCTCGTTCACCGATCTGGCTGGACAGTGAGGGAAAAATTCAGCTTTATGAGATCAACATCGCTGCAGAATATTTGAATAATGATTTTTATGAGACCATGGATACCATGCTGCACGAAATGGTTCATTTATACAATAAGATTCGCGGTGTTCAAGATGTTTCCAGAGGAGGGCAATACCACAATAAACGTTTTCGTGATGAATGTTTACGAAGAGGGTTTTACTATCCATCCAACGAACCGGATAAAAAATTAGGGTGGTCATTCGCAAAAATAACCGATGAAACCAAGGCTAAAATTGATCAGTTCAAGATAAACCGTGACGTTTTTGTGATCGCCCGTAACACCTTTGGAACCGTAGTGAGTGTCCCTGCAGCGGAAGGCGGACCTTCGGAATCGGGAGAGGTAGCAGGCAAGGGGGAAACTCAGAGAAAAAAATCCCATATCCGAAAGTATGTTTGCCCAGGCTGCGGAAACTCTGTGAGAGCATCCAAAGTGGTTAATATTCGTTGTGACGATTGTGATGAAAAGATGGTGGAAGTACCATAGGATTAATATTCAAACGGGGATCGTCATACTTTTATCGTACTTTTTGGATACTTTCAGCTTGTTATAAGGTGATAATCTATTAATGTACAGAAGGTCGCTAGTGTAATGATAGAATCAGGGGCGCTCAAATAAATGAGCGTCCCTGATTGGTATTCTGAACTTTGGGAGGGAGGTGTGGTTATGATTTTAACAATTCAACCACATGATTCACCAACAATTGTATTGATGATTTAGGTATGTAGTCAGCATATTTCTCAGTTAATTTCATGATGAGCTTTACTTGACTTAATCTGGTATTACGGAGGCGATTCTCTAATTCTAAGTCCTTTAAATTAAAAAGAGGCTGTATTGTCGATGACTTTGGGGTTTCAGCTAGCATATGTTGGAGTTGGCCTTTCCGTAATCCTTCAAGAACATCATATACCCAGTCATAGAAGGCATCTGCTTTGGGTTGTCGGCTCCACCGGCATATCTCGTATACACCTTTGGCAGAGTATAGATAGGTGTTATAGGCTTTTCCATCAGTTGTCGTCAGTTTGGTGACAACTGAAAACTTGTCGAGACGTTCTCTATATCGGCGATGGATTTTCTCAATTGCTTTTCTTGGCTCAGAATAGTCTAGTGCTGAACCAATCTGTTCGCGAGTTATCCAAATGTCACTTCCATCGGAATAAAAGTCGCATTGAACATTACCAAAGGATGCTGACTTAGCGAGGGAAAGGCTGTGTTGATGATATCTTTTTTCGAATGCTGAATGTAGAAGTCTGAGCTCTTCCTGAAGGGAAGGAAAATTGTGTTCGGCAAATCGAATCGTATTGTTAAGTGTATCATCAGATAATAGTTTAAAGATTTCAGTGAACATGTCCGAATAGGTTCTGGAAGGATCAAATTTTGTTCCTACGATATCACATAATTCAAGTATGGCATCATGAAACTCAATCAGATCGGAACGCTCTGACATTTATTTTCCTCCTTGCTGCCAACCCTTGCCGAGAGAAGGAGTCCTTGATACAATGTAAAGGATCCTCTTAGGAGGGTTGCATTGATTAAGGGAAGTCGACACTCTTGCGGGGTAAACGACTTCCCTTTTACTTTTCTTTTTTTGTAATGGATATTTTCACTTGTTTTTCAAGTATAAAATCTCCATTAACGTATCCTTGCATGAATGCTTCAAGGACATCGTTCATTTTTTCTTCATTGTCTTTACATGCTTGTTTGAAGGCTTTTTGAATCTGTTCCTCGATGCTTGTAGTAAAAGTTTTTCGAGTCAAATAACTAATCACCTCCTTGGCTAAATAATATATTTATAAAATAAATATTGTCAAGCTTATTTTGTCATTATATAATATAATTATTATATGAGTGATTTTTCACAACGTTCACTGGGTACCTGTATAAATTCTTAGGAGTGATAAAATGAATATTATGAGTAAAAAGTCTATAATGTGTTTGCTCTGCGTGCTGATGCTTTTCAGTATCACAACTACCTCAGTCTTGGCAGCTAAAGTAAACGTAACCGTTCAGGTCAATGGAAAGACGGTC
Source organism: Paenibacillus macerans (assembly GCF_900454495.1). Lineage (NCBI taxonomy): Bacteria > Bacillati > Bacillota > Bacilli > Caryophanales > Paenibacillaceae > Paenibacillus > Paenibacillus macerans. The sequence goes on along the minus strand of NZ_UGSI01000001.1, from coordinate 3,011,654 downwards.
TCTTTTCCAGATGCAAAACCGTATTATGAAGACAACCGGGTGATGATTCCTATCCGATTTGTTAGTGAGGCGCTTGGTGCGAAAGTAGGCTATAAGAAAACCGCATCCGGCTCTATCGTGAATCGGACAGTAACCATTTCTTTAGGGGATAAAAAAATTAGCATGAACATTAATAGCAAGAAGGTAATAGTCGGAGAAACTGTTGTAACTTTGGACGTTCCGGCCCGCTTGCAGCAAGAGCGCACTTATGTGCCACTTCGGTTTGTGAGCGAAGCACTTGGGTCGGATGTTAACTGGAATCAAAGCAAGAAATTGGTGAGCATTAGTACCGGTGCTAAAGTGACGGATCCAGAGCCGGTTCCAAGTGATGACAATTTGTACAACACGAATTTTGAATGGGATAAAGATGCGGATGGTTACGTGTATAATAAACTTGCAAAAGAGCTGTTTGTCAATAACATGAAGGTGTCCAACGACAAACTGACATTTACACTGCCAAAGGGAGCAGAAGCCGCTTATATGTCGGCTAGAGGAGCATTTACTCAATTGACTCCTGGTAAGACGTATACTTATTCGATTGGTCAGGGTCAAGGATCAATTGAATTTACACTGGTTTACCCTGGAAGGGATAAACAAGAAGCGTATAGTGTATTTCTGGACAGCAAGATTAATAAGGACTCGGAAGAAGTTTTCGGACAATATAATGATGCCATTGTTATTGTCGGAGGGAATAGCTCCGGGGCCCCATTGTCAGAAGTACAAAAAATTGCACAACAATTGAAGTAAGATATTCAATCAATGAAGTTGAAGAGTCTGCTAGCCGCAGGCTCTTTTTGTTTTTCCAAATTCGAAAGGAGAGAATGTGCAAGTGAAAAAAAGTATTTTGGTATTAACTCTATTTGTATCTCTATCCATGCTAGCAACTTCGTTTGTTACGGCAGCAAACACGCCAATGTTAAGCAAGTACGTTGAATGGAACTATGGAGATTCATGGAAATATTTTAGTGGCTATATTCCTGCCCTGGATAAGCGGGTAACAGGAAACCCATGGGAGTTATACCGATGGACAGGGATTTTTAATTTCAAAGATGGTGGAAGCAGTACAATCCGTAATTACGATGTGTTTAACGTGAAGGATACGCCAGATGAACCTTCTTTCAAAAAAGAAAACGGATTCGGGTTAGTTTATAAAAGCCCGGAAGCGCTGGGAGATTTGTTCGACGCGGTATGGTCTAGCCAGACCCTGGGGGCTAAACAGCGGGCTTATTTCAGGAAATCCTTTACGGCGAATGCCGACGATCCTGTATTCAAGAACGGGCATGACTACTATTATTTAATACAGAAACGTTTTGAATTTCTCCGCACCGCTGGCATTATCACCCGGATGGGGGCCAAATTTGACCAGACCAAGAAGCTTGGGGAGGATGACTACCAAGCTATTTATCAAGTCTCCAAATGGCCTACGATAAAGGTTACACAAGGAAATGCCCTGAATATCAGTTTTACTTCGTCCGGATATTCCGAACGTAACATTCGGCTTGTTGCGATTCCGAAGGGCGCATTTCCGGACTTCAGCAAGATCGTCAGTTTGACCGATGGAAAGTTGATTAATACATCGGAGGAGAATTATAGCGGTTCTGTTCAAATAAACGCGAACGATATTTCCAAGGTTCTTGGACCGGATGTGGATATCATCATTGATGACGGGTATGGCCGCACCGCAATAGAAAATATTAAATTACCGGATGCACAGCCGATGGATTACGTTCCAACCAAGCTCACACTGACCGAAGGCGGCCAGCTTTGGGTCAAATTCCGGTATGATGGAGAAGACATCGTCACCAGCGATTATATAAACGAACGTGGCATGCCGATGACCACAGCCGTAAAAATTGGAGGAGTAGAAACAAAGCAATTCAATTTGTCGTCCATGTATACTTCGCTACCGGCCACCCTCAAAAAGGGTCAGGAATTAAGTTGTATGTTTGGGAAGATTGAGTTAGGGGATACTCCGGGGAAATACTATATAAAGGTTGATACAACGATCAATAATCCAAACCATCCGGATCGCGCGTTAGAATCGCCGGTGGCAGCGTATGAAAACAACACAATTCGTGGTGAGTGGACGGTAGAGGTAAAAGAGCCACCGTACGATTTGATCGCGGAATCAATTACAGCCTCGCCGGACGAAATCGAAGTTGGGGGAAAAACGACGATTACGGCCAAAGTGAAAAATATCGGAAAATTTGATCAAAAAGATGTCCTGATCCGCTTCTCAACTGATGGTGAAACGATCTATGAGGCACGAAAAAAACTAACAGCAAATAAGACACAAAGTGTTGGCCCTTTCCAGTGGCAAGCACCAAAAGAAGGAATACACGGTCTAACCGTCCATGTTGATCCGGAGCATGAAAAGGAAGGGGACACCGATCCTGGAAATAATATCGCCTCGACGAGCTGCCTGGTTACGAATGAGAAAGATGTTCCACCGTGTAATAACGGGCCAAAAACAACGGAAAATTGGAAAGTTACTTACGAATATATTACACGAATTATACCGGAAAACACTCCGGTATGGAAAACTAAAACTGTGTATTACAATGAAAGACTAAACCTGGCCGCTGAGGTCAACACAAAGCAAGGTGTTAAAACGGATCCGGATCGTCCGAAAGAAAGCGATCGTGAAAGCCGAGGCAGTTGGGAAATCATCCCCTGGGCTAAGAAAAATAGATTAGATCCTAATGAGGTTACTCGTGCTGGGTATGGTTTTGAAATTAAGGCAACCACCTCGTATTGGACAGATTGGGAGACCGAGATTCCGAAGGGGCTGCGCAAAACAGCCAAGCCTTTCGGGGGAGAATACTATGGTCCGGACGAAGTAACGGCAACCATACGTGATACAAAAGGACGGCTGGTGAAAGTGGTTAAACTGGAGAAGACGAGTGGGGATCGGAATAACGCCACTTGGGAGTTGCCGGAACAGGAAGTAAAATCTGAATCCGGAAAGGTATACAAGGACCGGAAATTCTACACTGATATCAATGTACCGGACGGGAACTACACCATTACGATTACAACCAGCAGGGCCGGGATGCATGGGCTTGTTTCATGTGTAACGAAGAAAGTAAGAATATATGGCAGCATGTATGATGATGTGCAAAATTTACGGTCTGATAACTGAAAGATTGCCTTTTTGGCTATTTTAAGAGAATCTATATGTAGTAAAGGAGTTGTTGGCAATGTCGAGAAGTCCATTATGTCCAGAATGTGGACATGAAATGGAACTGGCTGATTACTTGGAAACTGAAGAAGGTCATGCTTCGGATTATATCTGTATGAATGAGAAGTGTCCAGGAGTTAAAACTGATAAAGATTGATGAAATAGAAGCACTTAAGCAATTAAAATGAAAGGGGGGCCGATATGGCTCCTCTATTTTTTAAGGAGACAAAAATGAATCTGTTTATTATGGGCTGTATGATTATTTACTGCTTGGTCTGCAGCTATACCGATCTCAAGGCCCGGGAGATTAAAAACAGTATCACTTACCCATTTCTTTTGCTAATGTTGATCCTAAGAATCCATGAACCGGCTTATTATGCCGCCCTAGTTCCGGCCCTTTTATTTCTTTTGATGTATCTGATAAAACCCCAATTTATTGGGGCGGGAGATATAAAAATGTTGGCCGTTTTAGGCCTTTGTTTAGGTGCAAAGATTGTTTTAGTTATCTTTGTAATGTCTGCAGGTGCCCTTGTGTATACGATTTATGAGAGAGTTAGGGGGAGGAAGGATCAAAGTGTCCCTCTAGCTCCTTTTTTATCAGTCGGCGCAGTGGTCGCAATAATTATTTAGACCTGTTAGGAGGACATATGAATAATAGAATCAGAAAATGGCTTGAGGAAAACATAGAAGGGTTCGAAATTTGCAAATCCGTGAGCGGAGGACACATCATATTCATTCCCATAGCTTTTGATGATCAGGCTATAAAATATTTTAAAAGATACGGATTTCGGTATGAATATAGAGCCGCTTACACTTGGATTGCTTTTTTCGCCGAGTGATGAACCCAAGGGATTTGGAGCGCGGAACATACCGGTTCTGTCGAGAGGACGCTGAATGGGAGTAATACCCTTTTTATGTAATCCGGTAGCACTAGTTCAAAAAGGCCTCGCCAGCTGGCGGGGCCTTTTTGAACTAGTTAATTTACAGTACTATCGTTAGAAGATTTTCAATCCAACTGGTTTCCTATTTTTAACGTATAGCTAAAAGGCACCTTGTATTACATAGATTATAGGTATATAATACAAACAAACGTTCCCGTTCTTTGATGTTTTTTTAGTTGAGTCAAATAAAATGTTTTTTAGCCGATATAAATGGGGAAAGGAGAAAGGGAAAACACTACTATTGACAAGTTATGGTATTATTAAATTGTAATAAGCGTCAGTAATATAAATCTAGAAGGGCGCATGTTTCAAATGGCTGCTAATTATCAAAGTATTGGGAAGTTAATCGAAGAAGTTTGTGATTTGCATGGAGATGTCTCGAGAGTATTTTTTAGTAAAGGTAATAATAAGTCGATTAATTTAAAAAAGAAGCAAGTGCGTGATGTTATCTTTGATGGCCCTAAGAATATCTCAAGTGACTTTCTTTATTCAATTGATCAATACTTGGAGATGTTAAATAGGCTGATTGTTCAAATGGAATACGAATATTACTACAGCCATTGGGATTTTAGATCGAGAATTAAACAAAAAGAGTCCGTAGTAAACAAATTATTTTATTATAGGTTTGGAAAAGATATATTAGGTGAAGTACCTATTAATAAATGCTTAAATGACTTGCTAGGTTTTAGGATTATAGTCGATGGATTTGAGCATTCAGACTGCAGGGAATTAGACGATATTTGCAATAGAATTAAAGATAAATATAAAATCAATATTATCGATTCTTCTAAGCATGGATATAAGGGAACCCACATATATTTTTATGGGGAAAACAACTTTTTTCCATGGGAGCTTCAAATTTGGAATCCTGCAGATACTAAGCAAAATGAACAATTACATAAAGAGCACAAAAGCAAGCGACAATACATATACTGGCCTCAAGAATACGTTTCGAATGACCCAAGAAAGGGGTGAGGATATATGGCATTTCATTTTATAGCTATTTCTAGTGATTATGCCTTAGGACGTCGTATAGGTTGGCATTATTCGTCAGATGAAAAGCTCGATATGCACTTTATAGAGCAGGCAATGGAGAGAATAAAGTTAGAGTCTGGAGACATTCATCTTGCAATACATAAATTATCAACGGACTCCATACTATGGGATTCAGTTGTCGAGAAGGATTCGTTTTTTGCTGATGTGATCATTACAGATAACCTTGGTCTTTTTATTGAACAGTTAACTAGAGGTACTGAATTAAAAGCATATGATGTTGCTAAATTTATTTTGTCGATAATGCCAACAACGCACTTAATGTTGCAAAAGTTACTGTACTACGCTTACGCAGGGTATCTTCTTAATACAGGAAAAAAATTATTTAAAGAGCCTATAGTTGCTTTTAAATATGGTCCAGTCGTAGAAGATGTTTATTATAAATTTCGGCATAATGGAGCATCAAGGATTGAGTTCGGTGAGGAAGATGAAGGTACCTTCTATCTACAACAAACTAAAAGTATTGTCCCACCTTCATTTGTTAGAATTTTAATGTCTGAAGATGGTATCACATCAGCCAAATGTATCATAGATACTTTAAAAGAGTATCATGCGTATTCAGCGGGGGATTTAGTTGAAAAAACTCATAGACCTGGAGGTCCTTGGGAAAGAGTGTACCGAGAGGGGCTTAATAGTATTATCACGGATGATTTGATTAAAGAGTACCATAGTTTGGTAGTCTAAGGAAAAAATAACGTAATCAAAATAAGCCCGGAAGAGTGTAATTGAGCTTCCAAGGGCTTATTTTGATTTTGTAATATTTTTGGTAATAAGCTAATCCTTGGCTACTGGCTAAGATCGGAATCATCAGTAACCGACGAAACGAACACGTTATGTCTGAATATGGTATATAATTTTCTCAACACATACGTAAACACCGTTGTTGAAGAAATCGGTGAAAAAAACGCTTGGCCTTAATGTTAATGGGCGCTGTTTGGATTGACTATTGGTTCTTCTAGATGGTAAAATTAGGTTAATAATAAGTGGACTGAGGATTTTTGGTGACCAATTAGTTTGGGGACTAGGATTCTAGGTCCACTTTATTTTTTGTATTTTAAATAATCAAGCATTTTAATAAGCTTTTTGAGAGTTGTTTTGGTATATTGATCGCTGTTTACCAGTATCTTTTCATTAGCTGTAAGTACTTCCTTCAAGTAAGATTCAAGTTTCTGAATATCGATATTTGATTCAGCCAGTGTTTGAATAAATGCAATCTGACGTTTTACATCGAGGCCCGCTTTTTCAATAGCTTCATCGATTGATGATAACCGTAATTTAGCTCTCGCTTTGAGGATTGAGTTGTTTGCTAAATTATTATCGAAGGTGTAAGTTGTAAATCTTTCAAGTTCTTCAGGAAGAGTTTCATAATCGAACTCAGCTATATACTTAAACACTGGAAGACTATAGGCAACTTGTTTAAGAAGAACCGGAAAAGTTTCATAAACAAGAAGCTTATTGTTAAAATTTTGAGTATCGAAAACAATATCCAGGTAGACCTGCTCTGGCGAGATTCCTCTGTAACCCTGCTTCCCTAATTCAACGAGTCCAAATCCAACAACTACTTCAACATCACTTGAGTTAATATCATCATCCGCCATTGGCATTACTAGTATTCTCTCAGGAGAATCACTGGTTAATGCTAGGCTATACATATCTTCTTTTAATCGGCGTATGAGCTTCGTCGGATACTTTGATTTATTTTCAAGTATCAGACTATATAATTCTTCGTATGAATCTGTGATGACCTTTGTCATACTTATGACTTTTCCATATCCAAAATCTCTTGAGTAAGGATATACACTCATTCCTAGATGGTCAGGAGTCCAGTCTACAAAAATAAGCCTATCCCTCAACATGTTTAGTTTCTCCTCGCTCAAGCAATCAACAATAGCTTTTATGATTGCCTGGACATTTTCATCATCAAGGGAATAGCCTAAGAAAATTATTGGATGTTCAACAAAAATTGTCATTAATTTAGCAGCAAGATAGGAATTCTTTTTTTCGAAGTTTTGATAGTCTTGGGTATTAATTATTATTGATGCTGGATTCGTGCTACAACCATGTATTTTATATAATTCATTTATTGCGTAGGATTGGGAGAAAATAAGTTCTTCTTGTCCTATGTATGTTGTGTAGTCAGGATATAGGGTATCCAGAAATAGATCGTAGTTAGTAGTTATTATCCCAGCGATAGATTTTTTTCCAAGACGTTTTAACAACGTTATTTCTTTTGAATATTTTTCTGGAATCGAGTCGAGGTTCATTTTTTTGAAATGTAACGCAATTTCTAATTTAAATGGTGATACTCCTGTTCTAATGATTTCGTGGTGATTTTTTCTACTTTCCTCAAATCGTGAATCAGTGAACCAATTATCATTGAATTCATTTTCAATTAGATCAGCTATTGTTGTATTTAGTGTGTTTTTTGTTGATTCCCTCCCTGATGCTTGAATATGTTGTCTAGCTTTGTTTAAAAATTTTTCATAAGCAAGGGGAGTTGAGTCAACGAAGGATGCAAAATGTCTCAAAAGACCTTCCCAGTTTTGAGTTGATAAATATCTCATTGACATGCCCGCCCCTACAAACAGAAACGGCAATGAAGTAGACCCTTTTAAAATCTCAGCTATTTTTAACTCATCAACTGACATCGCCATATTTCGCCCTCCTTCGAGTTAAAGATACTTTTACTACCAATACTATCATGTTTTAGGATAGTTTGCTTCAAGAAGAATAATATATTAAAGATAAAATTGGAATCATTTTTCTAGACGAATGGGGAACGAATATTCGAATATAATAAAAATAACTCGCGTTAGAGGTGATTACATGCTTAATGATACTGAGCAGAAATTGTTACATATCTTATTTAATTTTAGTTCTACGCGTCGGCGAATGCCTACGATGCCGGAACTCCAGAGAAAGACGGGGAGGAAGCGAGAGGACATTTATACTGGCCTAAGGGGACTTGTTGGAAAAGAATTTATCTTATGGCCCGATAATCCCAAACTGGAGACGACTGTGATCCTGAAACTTAGGAGCCGAAACAAAAAAGAAATTAATTAGATCTAGTTCAAGGAATAACATACGCTGGGATGTGCCCGTTCAATATGGTAAAATTTCGGTGAGGTGATCGATGATGAAACAAAGTAGCCGCTTTATGCGGTCGCTAACCTCCGATGTTCACTTTTATACTGCTCAAATGGGCCGCGTGCCGATTGTAGTATTCATTGCAGGTGAACTTATTGGAAGCGGAAAGATCATGGAGATAACGAAGGACAGTATTAAAGTTGGAAATGATCGATATTTTCGGTCTGCGTGTACGTTTAAGTATGCGATATAGATTATTTGACGATGGTTCCTTTGTCGAATAGTTTTTAATTATCTGAACTTTGTGGGAAATTCGAATAGAAAGTGGTATAAAATGATCGGAGCTTCTATTATTGCGTTTCCCAACTCAGCATGTATTCAAAATGTTATTGAAGAATTTAAAGCGTATCGAGCATCGGCTGGGCTTTCCAGCAGCACGCTTATGCTTGACGGAGTCGTATTGCGCGACTTTATAGCATTCTGTCATACTCTTGGTATAGAAACTTTGAATAAAATTGATCGAGAGTTGATTGATAGATACTTCAGATATTTATATAAAGATAAAATCAGCGTAAAAACAGGAAAAAACCTCACCTTTAATTCAATTCGAAAATATTACGATGTTTTGAGAATGTTTGAGGCATACCTGGTTCGCCGGAAGAACTTCACTCTCTTTATTGACATAAGAAAACCTCCAGTTACAGTTAAGGTAACAAAAACTTTTTCACTCGATCAGTTAGTCTACATAATTGAAAGAAGCAACCCGTTTTATGGCCTTATGTTTCGAGTTCTAATTAATACCGGATTGAGAATATCAGAGGTTTTGGGGTTAGAAAAAGAGGATGTATTTTTAGAAGAGAGTCAGCTTTTAATTACAAATACAAAAACGAAAAAGGATCGCGTGGTTCCGGTGTCGGGTGCATTAGTTCCGGAACTTCGATCCCATCTGCAACAAATAGAGTCCAACCGTGTGTTTCCAGTTTCTTCGTCTGCTGTACGAAAGTACTTAGCACGAATCAAACATAGTTATCCCGGCTTGTTTAATAACACAGAAGTTCGGCCGCACGTATTTCGACACACTTTTGCAAAACATTGGATTATGAACGATGGCGATCCGATCAGTTTGCAACGCATACTCGGACACTCTTCCGGGCACATGACATCCCATTACGTTCAACTTTTTAGTAGCGATCTACGCAAGAAACACGAAAAGTATGCACTGCTTATATGATAAACTTCTCAAACACTGGACTACGCAGCAGTCCCGCTTTAGTCCAGTTTCGCATTTTTACTCGGGCCCGGATTCTTGGCTCAAGATATACAAAATCTTGGGTTTCACCTGATATAAACCTCTTGGCTGCAGCATAGAAATCCCTCTTTATCTCTTTCCCGGGGCCGTGCTCAATAATTCCTGTTGGCCGCAGTTTGCCGGACTCGTCTAAAATCGCTGTAAGCCATCCAAACTCCTTCTTTTGGTACCCTATGATAAAGACCTCCGCATAAGACCAGTTAATAACTTTTTGCCAAGCCACGGAGCGTCGGCCTGTTTCATATTTGCTATCCATCCGTTTGCCGACAACCCCCTCCATGCCGCGTGCCTCGATCTGAGCAAACAACGCTTTGCCCGCGCCGGCGATATACGGCACAACGCCGAAACTCGCGCTGGGTAATTCTAGATTAGCGAGGATCTCTTTACGCTCCTTGAGCGGCAAACGACGAAGGTCCTCGCCTTTATACCGTAAAATATCGAAAATGACGTAAGTGGCTGGTTGTGTTCGGGTTAATCGGTTAATTTTATCGGTCTTTCCGGCCTTTAACCTTGCCATGACCGCTTCAAAGTCAGAAAGGCCGGTGGTTGGGTCAGTACAAGCAACCTCGCCGTCCAAGACAACATCGTCGCACCCAAATGGAAGCTGCAGTTCCGGGTACTGTCTGGTGCAGTCATTGTTATGACGCGTGTATAGGCGAATGACGCCGTTCTGTTGCGAGAATATTAACCGGTGGCCGTCAATCTTCGGCTCATAGATAAATCGTGGATCGGAAAATGGTCCAGGGGCTGTGGCAAGTAGCATTGGGTCTATAAACAAAAAACCACCCCCATACCGATTATAGCGCTTAGATTCTCGGTTTAGGTGCGGTAAGTTGTGGTAGATTTACACTGATAGCCCTTTTATACTCAAGCCGGATCCGCTATAATTTATACTTTGCTCGTTTCAGCATCTTTTCGTCGTGCGTCAATGGTTCCGGGGAAATATGATGAATAAATGGGGAATAGGGACGCATAAAATTAATTTAGAACCTTAATTTTCTAGAAATATAATTCTCGGTGGCTTTCGTTAACATATCTTCCCATGAGTTGAATTTAGTATGTTTAGAGATATGTTTATCAAATTCTTCATCCGGGATGTTTTCAAAGTCCTGTTGACTATCAACAACAAACCCTCCGGCAGACAATAATTCATCAAAATCAGAAAAATCAGTGTAAGTTTGCATGAAAGACGAAATAAATAATTCATCAAAAGGAATTTGTCCCGTCTGTTCAAGTTCTCTCGCATTTTTTTCAAACTTTTTTAATTGTTTTTCCATTTTATCCAATCCAGTAAATTTAATCTTCATTAGACCTCCAAATCTTGCGCCCCATTCCACCTTTTAACAGTATACTACAGAAAAAAGCCACTTTAGGTCATAAAGTGGCCAATTACTTTTATGCGGGTTCTTTGAACTTCCATGTCGGGTCAAACATATGATCAAAACACTAAACTGGCCCGCGCAGTTGCTAATAACATTGGGGAAATAAACATAAAAACACCTCTCTACGATTATAGCGCTCGGCTGTGTGGTAAAAGCTTATGACAAAATTTGTGATGGGTATTGGAGTAAACAGGTGAACGAGCAGTAGGGGAAAATTAATATGTTGTCGCAGAACCTCCTGGGAGTGATCCCAGGAGGATTTTATTATTGGCTTTAGGCCAGTTGAGCACGCGAAGCGTGGGAAAAAAAACCACCTGCTATGCGGGTGGTGTAGTCCAGGCTTATAGCAAAAAACCACCTGATGCGAACGTTATAATAAAGTTGTTCAAGCTACTATGGCTCCGGAATTTATCGAGCGAATCCGCTAGAGAAGGTCCAGTGATTAAATCTGGTTATGGGAGATCTCTCGGACTATTCGTCGTCTTCTCTATACAGAAGATGACGAAATGTGATATGATGGAAGAAACGAAGCCAGATTCTACCGTTTCGTAAGACGAGAAAAATTCGTCATCTTCTATAAAATGAAAATGAGGGAGTTACAAAATGACGCAAATGTTCGACGCTTTTGTTCAACATCTGGACCAGACAGGAATATCCGATCGGACAATTGCAAATTACAAAGCAACCTGGAGTAAATTTCAAAAGTGGATACTTCAGACCGATCCGGATTTGAAAGATGCCGGGCTGGCCACTCAAAAAGATATTGCCGATTTCAAACGTTACATGATCGATTTTGGTGGGAGGAGTGGTCAGCCGGCAAAACCCAGCACGATGCAACTAACATTTGTTCAACTTAATGCTATATTCAACTTTTTTGTTGAGCAAAAGTTTATCCCTGATAATCCGGTCGAGCGAGTGCAAAAACCACCAACTGCTCGACGCACTCCTAAATGGCTTTCCCGAAATGAGCAAAATGCGTTTCTTCGTGAAGTTCGGAAAGGTGGAAGTAAGAGGGATTACGCAATTGTTGTACTAATGCTTCGGGCTGGGCTCCGGGTTCATGAATTGTGCAATCTCCTGAAGACTGAAGTAACTATGAGTCAACGGGCAGGGAGCGCATATATTCGTGGTAAGGGATACAAGGATCGGGAAGTTCCCTTAAACGCAGAGGTTCGCTCAGCTCTGGAAAGCTATCTGGCCGATAGAATCGATGACAGCCCCTACGTATTTGGATCTCGACGTTCGAAAAAACTATCCGTTCGGGGTGTACAGCATATGGTTGAAAAATACCGTGATCGAACGAAAATTGGCCACTTGTCATGTCATAGTCTCAGACATACATTTGGGCATGATCTGGTGATGGCCAAAAACGATCTTCAGAAAGTAGCAATGTTGATGGGTCATTTTAAGGAAGATGGGACACCGAATATTGCCATGACGATGATTTATACGGTGCCAGGCGTCGAAGATCTGGAGGGGGCTGTGGAGTCGATCAGCTGGACCTAGAAAAAGGAGGGATGATTATGAAGCAGCGAGGAACTATATGGGTCGATGTACCGGACAGCCCAAGAAGACTCCAATTCAGAAAAAAGCTGAACGTTTGATAAATAAACGTGAGAGAACAGCCATTATTCAATGATTTGAGCTGGCCGTTTTTTCTGTTTTATGGGAAGTAGAGTGGGTTGAAGAAAAAGTGAATTGGTTGGTCATGAAGCAATTTGATTATATGTACCGAAAAGCTTATCCCAAAGCAAAGGCACTGTATACATCCTTAAAAAGGCGTCAGTTGGACTGTGGAGGAGATTAAACGATGCGCTCGATGAACTTAAAATCTTATGGTGATGTATTTCATAATCTGGATCAGGCCCGATTCAAAAAATACTTGGAGTACTTTGGTGTTAAAGTTAAACCACAGGAAGGCCAGGATATTTTTGAGTTTGTCAAAAAAATAGTCGTTAACGGACTGCGTTCCGATCAGTTAGACGAATTTTTTATTGGCTATGAAATTCCGCAAATATCGAAAGAATTTGATCTATTACGGTTTGGAAACAACTTTAATTTAGATATAGAGTTGAAAAACATCAGTACGACTGAAAAAATAACCAAGCAGTTAATCCAAAACAAATACTATCTAAGAGCGCTAGGCAAACCGGTAAAATCTATACATACATTGTACAGACTGAAGAAGTATTTGTATTGGACGAGGACGACAATTTAATAATGAGCAACCTTCCAGAATTAATTTCTGACCTCAAGAGTCAAGATTATCATTCCGTTCAGGACATCGACTCCCTCTTTAAACCAAGCGTATATCTGGTTTCTCCATTAAACTCCACGGAGAAATTTATGACCGGAAGCTATTTCCTAAATGATAACCAGTTGGCGACGAAAAAAGAGATCTTAAAAATAGTTTCTTCAAACACTGTACCTTATGTGGCTATAGAAGGAAGACCAGGAACCGGAAAAACGTTGTTGACCTATGATATTGCTAAGGAATTAATTGATCAAAACTGGAATGTTTGTTTATTTCATTGTGGTAATCTCGGACAAGGGCACCATGATTTGCGTCGATCTTATTCCTGGAACGTACACGCAATCAAGAACATTGAGTTTGCTTTATCTAGTACCCCCAAATACGATTTAATCATTGTTGACGAGACACAGCGGATTTATAGTGAGCAATTAGAAAGAATCATCCAATACGTTAGCGACAATAATGTAAAGTGTATTTTTTCATATGATCCGGATCAGGTATTTACTTCTATAGAAGCTAGACGAGATACTGCTGGTAAAATTGAGAAATTGAATCATAAAAAATATCAGCCAGGGGCTCCTAACTATCGCTTGGATAAAATGCTTTACCAGAAGCTAACCAGGGCGCGGCAGGAGATTACGATCATAATTTATAGAAATGAGTCTTTGCTCGATGCTTGCCTTAAAATACTTGAGGAAAAATCTTAAGGCTGGTTCAAGCACATAGCACTGGAAGCATACTTAGCTGAAGATAAGCACGATAGCGCATATGCTTTTGTTTCTGAAAGATCTAACCAAATGTCGGTACGAGCAGTGCAACACATAATTGAGAAATATCGGAAGAATACAAAGATAGCTGATCTTACCTGTTATTCGCTCCGGCATACATCATTTGGACATGATTTGGTAGTTGCCGGTAACGATCTGCAGAAAGTGGCGATGTTGATGGGCCATTATAAAGAAGACGGTACGCCAAATATTGAAATGACAATGATTTATACGACTCCTGGCGTGGAGGATCTGGAAGCTGCGGTGGAGTCGATCAGTTGGACTTAGCAAGGGTTTTAATTTGATACTGGGGGATCATATGAGCAGAGTAGATGCGGAAAGGCTGCTGACTGATTTAAAACACGGGTTATTGATCACACAGCAGACATTTGAAGGTTTGGATGTAGATGATTACCTGGATGAGAGAGATGATTCTGGTTTTGCTGAGGCATGGATGCAGGCGTTTCATAAATTTAAACACGTTCGCGGGGAAGCTGAGGAAGAAGTGCTCCGTTCATGTAGAGAAAAAGCATATAAACAGACGATGGCTCATACGAGCGAACCGGAACTTGCTGGTTATGTTAGCGATGATTTTGGACTGATTGCAGCGTACCTATTGCAGGACAAGGTTCAGGATTCATTTGTGGAGCAGTTATTTGAGAGTTACAAACAAGGCAATTTGCCTTCGAGTTAAGGAGGAAGGGGAGCCCAGCAAAACCGAGCATATCCAGGTTTATTCCTTTCAGTAACTATGAGTCAACGGGCAGGGAGTGCATATATTCGTGGTAAGGGATACAAGGATCGGGAAGTTCCCTTAAACGCAGAGGTTCGCTCAGCTCTGGAAAGCTATCTGGCCGATAGAACCGATGACAGCCCCTACGTATTTGGGTCTCGACGCTCGAAAAAACTATCCGTTCGGGGTGTACAGCACATGGTTGAAAAATACCGTGATCGAACGAAAATTGACCACTTGTCATGTCATAGTCTCAGACATACATTTGGGCATGATCTGGTGATGGCCAAAAACGATCTTCAGAAAGTAGCAATGTTGATGGGCCATTTTAAGGAAGATGGGACGCCGAATATTGCCATGACGATGATTTATACGGTGCCAGGCGTCGAAGATCTGGAGGGGGCTGTGGAGTCGATCAGCTGGACTTAAAGAGGAAGGGAGAATTACTGATGGCGCGTACGCAATTGGAAATGGTGACGGAGTTAATTAAAGATTTAGAAAAATCAATAGAAGAAGATATTAGAAAAATTGAAGAAAGTGATCCTTCAAGTCCAATGGTAAGCTACTTAAATAGTGAAGTTGAAAGGATGAACGAACGTCTTGATTTTTTAAAGAAAAACCAAAGCGATATTACCGCCAGTGGCAAGACAATCTACATGTACGAATTTGGTAGCTTGAATGATATACGTCAAGACTTCCAAAACGCTCAATTCAGCACCCATTATATTCCGGAACAACTGTTTACGGTAATTTCTATGAGAATTCTTCAAAGAGAGACTACCCCAAGTAAAAAAATCAAGATGTTGGACAACTTGATCAAAGTCTATGAAGAATTCAAGCTGGAGGGCTGATAGGGATTTTGGCGGCCTTAAATCCTGCCGACAAAAAACAAAAGCCCGGATTTGAACTCCGGACCTTCGATTGATCAACGTATGTGATTATGCTGTCAGGCGGAGGCTGTCCCCATTCGGCAATGGTGGCTGTCACCGCAGCGCGGATCATGTCGCTGCTAAGGTACGGCGATTCGTTGCGAAATATTGTACACTCCCAAGCCCGCAGGCCGTCATCTCGTATCCCCGACCATGTCACCCAAACGGAGTCGCCGGCAGAGGTCCGTAGAACGAGGTTACGCCCTGGGCGAGTGAACATCGATGCGCCAACGTGCTGTCGGGAATAATGTCGATCGGCAAGAAGTCGGCAGGATCGATCACCTTTATTTGTCACCAGCCAAGGGCCATAAGTGGGAATGTCGAGCATCATTTGCTGCATGACAGCCGCCTCCTTTGTGTTGAGTTGGTTTCCACGTCCGGGCATGCAAAAATAGGGCCGTACAGCAACGCTGCGGCCCCTCCCTGCCCTTCTATGCTCTTCTGCCTATATTCCCCGGGCGACCAAAGCACGAATGCCTGAAATCAGTCTCTATTTCGCTACAAAAGAAAAAGGAAAAAGCACCCCGAAGGATGCTTCCGATGGGTATTTTACCCTTCGTATTCGTTTAAAGCTTTAAGAATACCCATCATAGTGTCGTAATAGGCAACACTGTTTCCAGCCGCCTTATTACTTGCTTCAATAAACTTTTTGGTAAGAGTATCACCGGGATAGGTTCTCTCCATGAATAGAATTCCTTTTGCTATCCACTTCTCATAATCTTCTCCCGACAAAAAATCCCCTGTCATCCCTTGAGAGGCACAGGTCTTACGGACCTGTTCACCTTCTGCAATAAGTTTATCTAACATATCTACACCTCCTTCGACATCACAATTCGACATCAGGAAGGATTTCCCTGCTTCACACACCGCGGCTTCGGACAAAACTGCTTCATCCCTGTCCACGCCCCCCCAAAAGCATCCTTTGCACCGCTCCGGCTGCTTCGGTTCCAATTGATTACGTTTCCTGGCCATGTCTTCGTTCACCTCGATTCCTCGCCGACCTGCCATATGTCATCTTGACCAGCCATTTGATGATCTTCACGATCCATCACGCTCCGTTCGACAAAATAAAAAAGCCGCTCCGGGAAGGAACGACTTCGGTTTATATATTAAGTTCATGCCTGCAAAGAGATCCGTTAGAGCATTGCGACCGTACCGGCCGCCGCAAAAACGCTTCGCTCTTTGCTAAAAAGGATACGTACTTTGTAACAGGAGAGGAATGACAAGAGCTTTTTACATATCAACCAAATCTCCAGTCAATCAGAAAACAGTCTATAAAGTTTAATCTATCCAGGTTATACTCTTCATAGATTGATATTTCTAACTTTTTCACAATTTTAGGAAAGGTGGTAACGATCATGGGCAAAAATAATAATGATCCCTTTGAAAACCTAAGAAAAGTTCAAAGAATGATCGAAAAAATCAATTATCCGTGGGAACAGTATCAAAAACATTTAGAATTTATGCAAAGAGTTTCTATGAATGGTGCAACAACGGCTGCGATCAATTCCGCAATGAACTTGGCCGATGCATTTAAAGATCAACAAAAATTAATTCAGAGCGCCTCGTTTTCCATGCCACATGGCGTTGACTATAAAGCTATATATTCTGCCATGGAAAGCATAGCGATGTCTCCTATTTATAAAAATACACCGAAAGATACATATAAGCTCAGCAAGACAATATTACGCTTAATTTCTGGGCTTGACTTAGGTTCTGTTACTATATTCAAAGAACAATCTGAATTAACTTTTTCTACATTCAATGAAGAGCAAGATGAAGAAGGAAAAGCAAGCAAACTTGCGACCATATTTTCTTGGTCTAATATCATAAATATAGTGATATTTGTCATACAAATAATAATTACTAGTTTGATTGAAGCCGGAAATGACACTCATCATAAGGAAATAGTAGAACTTCTAAAAGAAAGTAACGAATTGATGCAGGAAGAAATCGATATTAAGAATATTCAGATTAGAGATCAAGAAGCTGTAAACTCTGCATTGATCGAATTATTAGAACAGATGGAATCTGCTCTGCAGCAGGAAAATGAAGAAAGCGCAGAAGAACATGAATAAAGAAAAGGCGAGAAGAGGTACGCCCCGGTGATAACGCCGCATTCATGCGGCCGTGCGTGTCATTCTCGCCTTTTTCTATGCTCTCATACTATCACGGAAAATCCGTCATGTGATGTTCAAGTTAGGTTCAAGTTGTGTTCATTTTACAATCAATTATCGCTTGGTTTCTGCGTATTATTCCCCAACTTGTCTATTCAAGATGCGGTTATTAGGATAAACGAGCAGGATAATAGAACTATGAAGAAGAAATAAATCTTTTAGAGTGTATAATAATATGGGGTCAAGAAAGGAGGACTTCTTTTGACGAAGAAAAAGCATCACTTCGTCCCCGCATCTCATCTCGCGTTGTTCACGCAGGATGGAACAAAAGACAGTATATTGTGGGTATTCGACCAAAAAAACGGGAATCAGTGGGACGCTGTCCCGGAAAGCGTCGGATATCAAAAACATCTTTATCGCGTGGATTTGCCTGACACAGAGCCTGATGCAATTGAGGATGTGTTCGCCTGTGTTGAAGAAAATACTGTTCCCATAATAAAAGAAATCTGCAATAGTCGTAAAATGCCCGAAGGGAATGAAGAATATAACTGGCTAATCAATTACATAGCACTATTGGCTGAGAGAACTCCCGTAAGGTTAGACCACTTCACAAAACCAATAATAGATATTTCCAAAATTATATCCCAATCCATGCTTGCAACGCCTGAAAGATTTGAAGCAATTAAAGAAAACATAAGGAAAGACGGAGTTGAATTTGACGATAATGTCTCGTATGAAGAATTAAAAGATTTTGTCTTCGAGGAAAAATACACTATATCCGTAGACAACAATACACGTATCACCACCCTAATGAATGCAATCGATGCGATTATCCCTGTTCTTGGTGCTAGAAACTGGACGGTAGCCTATTCACCTCCAGAAATTGGTGATTTCATTTGCTCAGATAATCCGGTTAGCCTCCATTGGACAACTCAAAAAGATCGAGGGATCTGGTCCTCGCCCGGCCACGGCCTTCTGGAAACACAAGTTAGTGTCCCTTTGAGTAGTCGAATCATGCTACTTGGTCGATTTGAGGAGCTTCCACCAAATGTCGTTATTTCATCGAAGCGAAATTTAGCTATTTTAAATAGTTACACGGGAATGTACTCAGATCGATTTATCTTCTCAAAGGAAAATGATTTCATATGGTTTAAACAGGACAATACTATAGGCAACATTGCAGACTTCAAGCGATTGATCGTTGGAAAAGGAACTCAAAATGACGAATCAGTAGAATTCGACTTTTAGACACTAAGTATACAATTCATAAATAAAGCGGCGGTTAACTGTTCCGTTAGCCGCCGCTTGTTCTGCTCTCAAAATTCCGTATCATCCTGTTCGAAGAAACCCATGAGCTTAAGCGATTCGGCCATGCTCTCCGCCCCCTCGTTGATCTTCCGGCGGATGTTCTGTCGCTCAGGCTGTGTTAGAAGAACAGCAAGTTTTACGTGTATCCCTCGATATAGCGATATTCGACTGCCTTCTCGCTCACGGATCCTGGATCAACCTCCATGCCCTTAGGAGCCGCTGTGTGTAAAATTGGTACTTATGGTACACCCGGCGCTGTTTTTCGATCAGAATGGTCGAACTCGTGGTCTTATCCGCATGCAATTTTGCTAACCGTACTTTTCGGGAAGTAGTGGGTAAGAAAATTTTCATTACTCATCCCCAATATACCTTTTTAGAGCCGACAATGCTATTTTTGCTGGATCTCCTTGGCCATCGACAATCCTCATTAACGCTTCTTCCATTAAATCCAACATTTCAGACATATACTCATCATCTTCACACATTTGAGTAAATTGACGCAGGGTTAGCGTAACTGAATTTAAATCTGATTCAAGTAAATTCTTAGTTTAAGCTTTTGCTCATTTTTCATACGTTTTTTAAATTCTTTTCGTTCATTCCATTCATCTCAGTTAATTTTTGGCATTTATTAAACAATCCTTTATTATTAATAAGTTATACCTCAAATTTTATTACAGAAGGTAATGAAAAGGGAAGAGATTGCGGAAAAATGTCCCAAATAAAATCAGTGATAACATGGTGGTACTGAAGAATTCGCGCATCTCGAAATGATCGCAACGATGGTCTACAAGCTGACCAAAGACGCGACGCCGGAGATGCTGAAGGCCGCCGGGATGGACCCGTATTACGTGAACCACGACAAGGCGCTGTTCTACGAGAACGCGGCGGGCGTTCCTTGGACCGCCACATACATCCAGGCCAAAGGCGACCCGATCGCCGACCTGTACGAGGATATCGCCGCCGAGGAGAAGGCGCGGGCTACATACCAGTGGCTGATCGACATGACCGACGACGTCGACATCCAAGACGGTCTGAAGTTTCTGCGCGAGCGCGAAATCGTGCACAGCTTACGGTTCCGCGAGGCGGTGGAGATTTTGAAGGAGGACCGGGAGCATAAGAAGGTGTTTTGAGGTGATAAGCTAGAAGATGGCCCCGCTGGAAACTGCGGGGCTTATTTTTTTCCTAGGGAGAGCTTTATTCCCTTCCTTGCTCCACCTGCGGAACGACCGCTTGATGCAGGGCGGTGTCCAGCTCTTGCGTATATGCGTCGCGCTGCTTAAGGGTCCAGCCGAGGGCGGAGGACATAAATTCAATCACAGGCTGCTTCCATTCGCGCACCCAACGGATGTTGAAGAACAGCGCGCCCGTGCGGCGAATGAAGAAATCAACCGGCTTGACGGTCATTTCTTCGTCTATAGCGTACAGGAGCGGGACGAGCACTTCCGGCGGCAGTCCGCTCCGCTCCGCGTCTTCCCGCCGGCGCTCCGCGAGTTCGAATAGCCGGTCGACGTTGGAGCCGTACAGACGCGTCCAGCGCTCGGCAAGCGCAGCATCCAAACCGCGGCGAACGCCTTCCTCGCTTTTTTGCCGAACAAACTGCGGAAAGGCGTCGGAGCCGCCCACATGGCCGCCGGAAATCGGCATGTTTTTCGTCTTCGCCGCCACGAACCTGAGCCCTTCCTCCTGGCTTAATAGCCGCATGACCAGATCGACGATCGTTTCGGCCATTTTGCGGTATCCGGTAAGCTTGCCGCCCGCGATCGTAATAAGTCCCGACGAAGATTGCCAGATTTCATCCCGGCGGGAAATTTCGGAGGCGCTTTTTCCCTCCTCATAAATAAGCGGCCGCACGCCGGCCCAACTGGATTCGATGTCCGCCTCGGCAAGCTGAACCGTCGGAAACATGTAGCGAATTGCCGCCATAATATAATCGCGGTCTTCCTTCGTCATGACCGGCTGAACAGGATCGGCCTTGTAGAACGTATCCGTCGTGCCTACATACGTCTTGCCGTCGCGCGGGATGGCGAAGACCATCCGCCCGTCCGGCGTATCGAAGTAAATCGCCTGCTTCAAGGGAAACTTCGACTGATCGATAACCAGATGGACCCCTTTGGACAATTGAAGGTGCTTCCCGGTCTTGGACCCGTCTTTGTCGCGAAGCTCGTCGACCCAGGGGCCCGAGGCGTTGATGATTTTCTTTGCCCGGAACTCATACGCCGAGCCGTCCAATTGATCGACCACGCGCACGCCGGCGATCTTGTTGTCTTCATATAAAAAAGATTCGACCTTCATATAATTCATAGCCTTTGCGCCGTAGCGAACGGCTTCCTTCATCACTTCTATCGTTAAGCGGGCGTCGTCCGTCCGGTATTCCACATAATAACCGCCGCCCAGCAGCCCCTCCTGTTTCAGCAGCGGCTCGCGGGCCAGCGTCTCCTGCAGCGGCAGCATCCGGCGCCGTTCGCTGCGCTTGACTCCGGCCAGGAAGTCGTAGACACGCAAGCCGATGCCCGTGCTGAATTTGCCGAACGTGCCGCCGCGGTGCAGGGGCAGCAGCATCCATTCCGGCGTTGTCACATGCGGGCCGTTTTCGTAAACGATGGCGCGTTCTTTGCCGACCTCGGACACCGTTTTGATATCAAATTGCTTCAGGTATCGAAGACCGCCATGCACCAGCTTGGTCGAGCGGCTGGAGGTGCCTGCGGCAAAGTCCTGCATTTCGAACAGCGCCGTTTGCAGCCCCCTCGTCGCCGCATCCAGGGCGATGCCGGCCCCGGTAATCCCTCCGCCGATCACAATGATATCCAGCGGCTGCTGCCTCATGGCTTCCACCATCGCTTTGCGGTTTGCTGCGGAAAATCTTACTGTCATCCCAATAACCTCCCTCGCCATAAAGACGGCGTAATAGTGCGTGTTCAACAACCACTAGTAGAAGTGAACAAATAGAAGTGAACAAAAAAACCGCAACAACACCTCGGCCCTGGGCTAAAGTGTAATTGCGGTTTCAAGCTTCTCCAACCGAATTTAAATATTAACTTATTAAAAATTGTAGCATATTTCCGGCCTTATTTGAATACCATTGTGGCCTCAATCGCTTTGCCCCAGCCAGCGTACAATTCATTGCGCTGCGTTTCCGGCATCGTCGGCGTAAAGATGCGGTCGATGCTCCACTGCGCCGCAATCTCATCCCGGCTCTCCCAGTATCCGACGGCCAGACCGGCCAGATAAGCGGCGCCGAGCGCTGTCGTCTCATAAATTTGCGGGCATTCCACAGGTACGCCGAGCATATCGCTCTGGAACTGCATCAGGAAATTGTTCTGCACCGCTCCGCCGTCCACGCGCAGTTTCGTAAGCTCAATCGAAGAGTCGGCCTCCATGGCGCTGAGCACATCTTTGGACTGGTAAGCGAGCGATTCCAGGGTGGCGCGGATAAAATGTTCTTTGGAAGTGCCGCGCGTCAGGCCGAAGATGGCTCCTTTCACTTCGCTGTCCCAATAGGGCGTCCCCAGTCCGACAAACGCCGGAACGACATACACGCCGTCTGTCGTATCCACTTTGCTGGCGTACAGCTCGCTGTCCTTCGACTCCTTAATCATGCGCAGGCCGTCGCGGAGCCATTGGATCGCGGAGCCCGCCACGAAAACGCTGCCCTCGAGCGCATATTCGACCTTGCCGTCGATGCCCCAGGCGATCGTCGTCAGCAGACCATGCGAAGAATGAACGGGCTGGTCGCCGGTGTTCATCAGCATGAAGCATCCGGTGCCGTAGGTGTTTTTGGCCATGCCTTTTTTAAAGCAAGCTTGCCCGAACAAGGCGGCCTGCTGGTCGCCGGCGGCGCCGGCAATCGGAACTTCCTCACCGAAGAAATGGTAATTGACCGTCTTGCCGTAAATTTCGGAAGAGGAACGCACTTCAGGCAGCATCTGCTTCGGAATCGTCAGCAGCTCCAACAGCTCATCATCCCATTTTAATTCATGAATATTGTACATGAGCGTGCGCGAAGCGTTGCTGTAGTCGGTAACGTGCACCTCGCCTCCGGTCAGCTTCCATATCAGCCACGTATCGATCGTGCCGAACAAAAGCTCGCCGTTCTCCGCTCTCTCCCGGGCTCCCGGAACATGATCCAGAATCCATTTGACCTTTGTGCCCGAAAAATAAGAGTCGATCAGCAGCCCTGTTTTGGAGCGGAACAATTCGCCGTGACCCGCGGCTTGCAGCTCGTCGCAAATCGATTTCGTCTGTCTGGATTGCCATACGATCGCATTGTAGACCGGCCGGCCGGATTCCTTATCCCATACGACCACCGTCTCGCGTTGGTTCGTAATGCCGATGCCGGCGATTTGGCTTGGCTTTACGCCGGATTCGATCAGGCAAGTCGCGATGACGGCGAGCACCGTTCCCCAGATTTCCAGGGCATTATGCTCCACCCAACCCGGCTCGGGAAAAATTTGCGTGAACTCCTTCTGCGCGACGTGGACGATTTGGCCCGCTTTGTTGAATAAAATGGCTCTGGAGCTCGTTGTACCTTGATCAAGCGACAAAATGTATTTTTCCATGTGAAGTTCCCCCTTTAATTGCGTGTTCAAAAAGTCAGGTTTTCAGCACCGAGAAGGTTGGATGAAGCTAGGGACTGAGGAGCGTAGCGTACGATTTGGGTACGTGAGCACCGGAAGGCCGGCTGAATTCAAGATTCGACGTCGATTTCGCTTCTTGACCTGCTTCGTGATCAAAAGATGACTTTTTGAACAACCTCTTTAAAAATTTGAGTATGATCGAGCAGATGATGGCGCCTATATTGACACGCTGTACTTGGCGCTTTTGCCGGAGAAAATGAGCACGATGCCGAAGAGGACGGCCGCGATGCCCACGACGACCCAAATGGCCGGGTCCGGTTGGCCCAAAAATACGTTCTTGTAAAATAACGCCCCCAGCGCCCCGCCCAGCAGCGGCCCTACGACGGGGATCCAGGCGTACTTCCAGTTGGAGCCGCCTTTGCCCGCGATCGGCAGCAGCGCATGCGCGATTCTCGGCCCCAAGTCGCGCGCCGGATTGATCGCATACCCGGTCGTTCCGCCCAGCGACAAGCCGATGCTGACGATGAGAAAGCCGACGATCAGCGGGTTTAGCCCATCCGTAAACTTGTTGGCGCCGATGGCCAAAATTCCCAGCACCAGGATGAACGTTCCGATCATTTCGCTCATCAAGTTGGAGAAAGGATGGTACACGGCCGGACCGGTTGCGAATACGCCCAACTTGGTGCCCGGATCCTCCGTTGCCATCCAATGCGGCAAATAATGCAGATACACGATGACGGCCCCGAGGATAGCCCCAAGCATTTGCGCCGCGATGTACGAGGGGACGTCGGCCCAGGGGAATTTCCCGATCAGCGACAGGCCCAAGGTGAGCGCCGGGTTGAGATGGGCGCCGCTGATCGAACCTACCGCATACGCCCCCATCGCGACCGCCAGCCCCCACCCCATCGCAATGACGATCCAACCCGAATTTGCCGCAAAAGATTTTTTAAGCGATACGCCCGCACATACGCCTCCGCCCAGTGCAATCAGAATCATGGTTCCAATCAACTCTCCCCAAAACGCTGACATGATAACCCCTCCCAATGATTATGAATGTTCAGAGAACGCAAAAAGACCTACATCAAGTGTGCGCCTAAACCGCCCATGCGGGGATGAGGGCACGTTCCATGTAGATCTCCAAGTCTCCGTAACATTATTAACTTGATTCAAATTTTATTTAAATTTGTAAACGTTGTCAATCACTTTTTTTCAAATTCTCGCCACAAATTTTTGTTCGAGGTGGTCACCGCTTCGGCGCCCGCTTGCAGAGCCAGTTCTACATCCTCCCTTGAAGAGATGAATCCGCCCGCCAGGATCGGCAGGTTCGTTCTGTCTTTCACCTTGCGGATCACGCTCGGCATGCCGCCGGGCAAAACTTCGATGACATCCGGCTGCGTGCTCTCCAGCAGCTTGCAGCTTTTCTCCAAGGCGCTGTTGTCGATCAAGAAGATGCGCTGCACGGCGACGACGCCTTTTTGCTTCGCCTTTTGAATGACGCTGGACTTGGTGGACAATATCCCGTACGGCCGGTACTCCTGGCAAAGATACTCGGTCGCGTGCCCGTCGCTTTGCAGGCCTTGAATCAGGTCCATGTGCAAAAACAGCTTCTTGTTCGCTTGATGCACCATGCCGCAGGCGTGCTTGAGCTGGGCGATATGGACATCCAGCAGCACCAGATACTCATACGATGATGCCACGGCCTTCTCCAAATCTTTCATCTGCCGCGACGCAGGTAAAATTCGCTGTTCATAGAAATTCATATTTCAGGCCCCTTTGCTCAAACAGTCCAACCCTATTTTGCATGAAAGCCATGCTTAACTGTACATCCCATGATAAATGCGTTTTTAATCCTATGCAAGCACATAGATTCCGCGCCTTTCTCATATGCTGAAGCCAGGTCGTCCGCTGGATAACGTTATCATTAAAGGCAGCAAGTAAATATATGCTCTAGGCGTTCACTAATGATCGCCTTTTATATGTTCGTGAACACCCTCCGAAAATCCCTGCAACCGAATCCTTGTATTCTCACGCATATATAGGAGATATGTTTTATGTATTGGCTGGCAAGATGTTGTAAGTTATCATAACTTTGCAGACTGACACGTAGGGGAAATAAAAAGATGGACTATATTTTGAAAAAATGCCTATTCGGAACTATCGAACGCTGCGTAGGGGCCGCGGCCGCGTACATCCAGGCCAAAGGCGAGGCGGTGGAGATTTTGAAGGAGGAGCAAGGGAAGGAGAAAATTTTATTGAGGAGTAGTAATAATCAAATTCACTGAATCAATATAAAGTAAAACCAACATAATGAATCAATAATTTATCAATAAGCGAGCACAAATGAAATTGTAAGAGGAGGGAACAATTAGAAATGATTACCGGCATCATACTGATCGTGCTCACCCTGTTCCGCGTGCCTTCGGCCATTATTTCCGGGCGGAACGAAGCAAAGATCATTGCGGGCGGGGGGGTGGAATACGGGCAAACCAACAGCAAGTTGCTGATCGTGGTGCAATTCCTCATCTACATAAGCACGATCGTTTACGCTTTCGTAATGGATGTGCCGATCGGTGCGCATACGTATATCGGGCTGTTGATTTACGCGGTTGCAATGGCGTTCCTCGTATATGTGATCCGCACGCTCGGTCGCTTTTGGACCTTCAAATTGTATATTGCCAAGGACCATGAGTTGATCGAAAGCCCGCTGTTTAAATTTGTCCGGCATCCGAATTATTTTCTGAACATTATCCCGGAGGTGTTGAGTTTTGCAATTATTTCGAAGGCCTGGATCGTGTTTGCGCCGCTGTTTATCCTGCATCTTCTCACCCTGTTCAACCGCATCCGGCTGGAGGAAAAAATGATGAAGCAGAAGTTCCGGCAGTATTAGATGGAATAAAACCAAGCGGTTCCTGACGGCCATTCTTAAAGAGTGGCTATTTTTTGTGGCAACGTCCCGGCAAGAGGTTTGCCGGGTATTTTAGTTATAAATATCGTGCGGTTGACAAAACAGAATAGATATGAAATACTGTCCTTACGAACGTTCGGAAGTACAACTGAATATCATTCAAGCGATGACGGGTTTCATTAAGCAGGTTATCCCTTCTTCAGAGAGCTGGTGGCCGGTGAGAATCAGCGAATATCATCTGTGAATTACACCCCTGAGCTTTTCGCTTTCGCCAGGATAGCGAACGGTCCCCCGTTATAGGCTAGAGATGAAGATCAAATGGATCTTTAAAGAAGGATGGTACCGCGATGCAAGAGTCGCTCCTTTTCAGGAGCGGCTTTTTTTATCCATTTTTTAACTACAGGAGGATTGGAACATGAACTTGCTGGAGGATTTGAAATTTCGCGGATTGATTCATCAATGTACGGATTTGGAGGGATTGGCAAAGAAACTTGCGGAAGGATCGATCCGCCTGTATGCGGGGTTTGATCCGACGGCCAACAGTCTGCACATTGGCCATTTGCTTCCGATTTTAACCTTGCGAAGATTTCAGCTGGCAGGTCATTCGCCTTACGCTTTAGTTGGAGGATCCACGGGGCTGATCGGCGATCCTACGGGCAGATCGGTGGAAAGGCCGATCAACACCAAAGAAACGGTGGAGGCATGGACCGAAAGCATTAAGCTCCAGCTTTCGCGTTTCCTGGAATTTGACCATGCTCCTAATGCGGCAAGGGTGTTTAACAACTACGATTGGTTTGCTTCCATAAATATCATTGAATTTCTCAGGGATTGCGGAACCTGCTTCACGATAAATTACATGCTGGCCAAAGAAACCGTTCAATCCCGTTTAAACCAAGGCGTTTCATTTGCGGAATTGAGCTATATGCTGCTTCAGGCCTACGATTTTGCGTTTCTCCATAAGGAATACGATTGCGCTCTGCAAATAGGAGGAAGCGATCAATGGGGAAATATCACCGCAGGCCTGGAAATGATCGATAAAGTTTTGCACAAGAAAGCCTATGGTCTGACCATGCCGCTGGTTATGAAAAAAGATGGAACGAAATTCGGAAAAACCTCAGGCGGAGCGGTTTGGCTTGATCCGCAGTTGACCTCTCCTTACGAGTTTTATCAGTTCTGGCTTAATACGGACGACGCTGACGTTGTTCCGTTTCTGAAGTACTTTACGTTCCTGGAATGCGAGGAAATTTTGGAATATGAAGAGGCTTTAACGAACAAGCCTGAAGAAAGAGCGGCACAGCGCGCACTTGCCAAAGAAGTTACCGCTTTGGTCCATGGAGGACAGGAAGCTTCAACATGCGAAAAAGCATCGGAGATCTTGTTTCGAGGAGAGTTGCATCTTTTAGCTCCGGACGATTTGGAAGCCGTATCCTGCGGAGTTTCAACGATTCAAGTCGATAAGCGTGAGAAAATGACGTTGTTGGAATTATTGATTTTGTCGGGGGCCGCGCCGTCCAAAAGACAAGCTAGGGAAGATTTTCAAGCCGGAGCCGTTTATCTGAACGGGTTTAAAGCAACGGATCCCGACCTTGTCGTGGGGGAAGGCCAACGATTGCATCAAGCCTACGCCGTCATTCGCCGCGGGAAAAAAAGCTATCACCTCGTTAAGTTCCAGTAGGCCATGAAAAGGCCGCCCGATTTCAGATACCGGGCGGCCTTTTAACTAAACTTATTCCCGGGATACCCCATGCCAAAATACATCCCATGAAGCCTCCAGTCGCAAGTCAAACGAATCCGGACCGGAGTAAATGAGCTCGACAAGCATCCCTTCCAGAAGATTCATAAAAGCGATGGCGAATTTCTCGTGACTGACCCGCAACTTCAAGGAACTTATTTTCAAAGCGGATAATATTTTATCCTGCGTGAATTGAAAGTATTGCATTACGGTCTTTTGTATTTCATCGCCTTGTTGCTCGGGAACAAGAAAACCCAGATAAAGAATCAGCCTTAAATTCAGCTCCCGGCTATATCTCGTTTTATACTGGGCAATAAACCGGTATAACTGATCCTGTAATGACGCATCTTCAGCTAAATTGGCAAAGTATTGGCTTACAAAAGCGAGTTCGCTGTCGACGGATTCTTTAAATACCGTGCTGAACAGCTCGCTTTTGCTTTGGATGTGCGTATAGAGAGATTGCTTTTTAATTCCGATTTCTTTAGCAATAGCATCCAATGAAGTGGCTTCGTAGCCTTTTAAAGCAAAATGCCGGCGGGCTACTTTCTTAATCGCATCGGCTGTCAAATCCATGCTCCTTCCCATATTGATACGAACGTTCGTCAGGGTGGTTGTTTTTACATTGTAATACGCCGTTATAGCAAATACAATGATAAGGATGCATTTTTATGTTGTACAGTAAAGTACACACGAAGGACACAGGATTCTTCTAGACTGCTTTTTGGGGGCAGTCGGAGGTGAAAGCGTACATGAACGAGCATGCATTTCAAGACGATTAGGAAAGGGTTTGGCAGCATGGCGGTAATTAAGCATACGGAGCGTGCGCGGCGATGAAACGAAGGATCTTGCTGGTCGAAGACGATGCGCTGATGCGTGAATTTATAACGGACTATTTTGTAAGAGAGCAGTGGGAAGTATACGAGGCAAGCAATGGCAGGATCGCCCTTGATACGTTCGAGCGGACATCCGTCGACCTGGTTGTCCTGGACATCATGATGCCGGAGCTGGACGGATGGGCGGTATGCAGGAGCATCCGCAAGAAGTCGGACGTACCGATCGATCACGGCAAAGTCCGAAGACGATGATCAAATTATGGGCTACGAACTCGGCGCCGATGAGTATGTCGTTAAGCCCTTCAGCCCCAGGGTATTGGTCGCGCGAGCGGTCGCGTTAATGAAAAGAACGGAAGGAACCGTGGGGCGCGAAGGGGAATTGCTAGTTTACGGCGATTTAACGGTTAACAGAAAGGCGCATACGGCAGCGGTGGCGGGAAATCCGGTCAACCTGTCGCCGAAGGAATACGACTTGCTGCTTTTTCTTATAAAGCACTATGGCAAGGTGCTGCCTAGGGAGTATATTTTGGATGGGGTATGGGGGTACGATTATTTGGGAGATGCACGGACGGTCGATACCCATATCAAAAAACTGCGAGCCAAGCTCGGAGACGAGGGCCGCTATATTGGCACCGTCATCCGTTCCGGCTATAAGTTTGAGATGATACCTTGAGAAGGAACAGCGTAGTATATAAGCTTTTTGCCGTCACGTCGCTGTTGATTCTGATTATTTTTTCCCTGGTTATGCTCGCGGAGAGCTTGTATTTCGAACGGTTTTACCGCATGTCCAAAATCGGCGCGCTGGAACGGAATATGAACCAACTCGCGCAGCAAATCAATGAGGCGCCATTCAATGAACAGCGTGCAGCACGGCTGCTCGGCGCTTTTATGAACGATAACGATGCCAGCGCCTTCTTCCTGAACGGGCAATTTGAAAGAAAGGCCGTAAATCCTTATTTTCTTGAACTGCTGTCGGACAGCACGACCGTCACGCTTCCCATTACGCCGGAAGGCATGACGTTAGACGACATTCCCCACGGCATTCAAGTCGGGGACCGCATCGTCGTTGACGGTATTTTCATGGATGAAGAGGACACCATTATGCAGCCTGCGTACATTCGGCGGGAAGACGCCGCTTTGGAGGATGGCTTGGTTCGCGTGCACGGGAAAGTAACGGATTTGCTGCTTCCCGAGAACCGGTCGTACAATCCGCTATACCAGGACACCTTGGCGGACGAAGCGCTGAAGGAATGGGCGCCGGATGCGGAGCAGAGCACCGCGTTCCTGCAGGAAGGGCGCAGCGTCCGCAAGGAATGGAAGGATCAATGGAGCGGTCTCGGCTACGCGGTGATCATTCAGCCGCTGCCGGTTGACGGAAGCGGGATCCGGTATTTATTCGTCATGGCTTCCTTGCAGCCGGTTGGGGAAGCGGTTGGCATTCTCCGGCAATATTTCGTTTATGCGGCGCCGGTCATCCTTGTGCTTGTGCTGCTGTTGTCGTTTTTCTATTCCCGGATCATCTCCCGCCCGTTAGTTGCGCTAAGCCGCACGGCAGCTCGTCTGGCCGATCTGGATTTTACCGTGCAGCCGGAAATCCGGGCAAAGGATGAATTCGGGGAGCTGTCCCGCAGTCTGACCGCATTATCCCGTAATCTGGACGCTACGTTAAAGCAGCTGACCGCGGCGAACGAGCAGTTGCGGACGGATATGAGCGAGAAGGAGCGTTCCGAACAGCTTCGGAAAGAGCTGATCGCGAATCTCTCCCATGAATTGAAAACGCCGCTGGGTATTGTGAAAGGCTTCGCGGAAGGGCTGCAGGACGGTGTGGCCGGCGACAAGCGGGAACGTTACCTTGCCCTCATCGTCAAGGAAACGGACCGGATGAACGACCTCATCATGGATATGCTGGAGCTGTCCAAATACGAAGCCAAGGCCATACGCTTGCATCCAAGAAGCGTATCCCTGCCTCGCCTGATTCAAAAGGCGGCCGATTCATTTACCCGGCAGCTGGAGAACAAGCATCTTCAAATGAAGCTGGACGGCTTGGCAGGGGAAGAAGTCTTCGTAACGGCAGACCCCCGGCGGCTCGAACAGGTCGTATTGAATTTGCTGAGCAACGCGATTCGGCATGCCGTGGAGCGCACCGTCATTACAATCGACATCCGGCGGACGGCTGTAGGGACAATAACCGTGGTTCTCGAAAATATCGGAGCGCCGCTGGCTGAGGAGGATTTGGGCCGGATCTGGGATCACTTCTACCGGGCGGAGCGTTCCAGGGATCGCCTTCATGGCGGAACGGGGCTGGGGCTTGCCATCGTCAAGCATATATTGGAGCTCCATCATAGCGAGTATGGGGCCAGAAATACACATCAGGGCGTCGCGGTTTATTTTACCCTGAAGGAAAACGGAGGAAATTATGATGAAGAATAATAACAAACGAATCTATCTTGTACCAGCGCTGTTCGTTCTGCTGCTGATACTTGTGTCCGCATGCGGCAATCAACCGGGCGCCGGGTCGAACCCTAACACCGCAAACGAAAAGCCTGCGGTATCCGAGTCCGGCACGCAAGCCGGCAACGCTGCCCCGCAGGCCGAAAATGCAGCCGGCCCGGAAGAGAAAATATTAATCGTCATCGACCAGACGGCCAAACCGATCGAAGGCAACAGCTTTGATTTCACCGTGAAGCAAGCTCCGGAAGGATACGCTTTGAAGGAAATGAAGTGGGTTT
The DNA here is from genome assembly GCF_900454495.1 of Paenibacillus macerans. Lineage (NCBI taxonomy): Bacteria > Bacillati > Bacillota > Bacilli > Caryophanales > Paenibacillaceae > Paenibacillus > Paenibacillus macerans. The sequence goes on along the minus strand of NZ_UGSI01000001.1, from coordinate 2,979,781 downwards.
CGGATCAAAACGAGATCGCCAATACGCTCGAAGAAGCGATTGAACATGGCCAGACCGGGGAGGACGGATTCTACATTAGCGGCAACGGCCAGTTTTCCGGCTTCTTCTATCCGGATTCGATGAAGGGCGAGAAAGGCTGGGTCATCTTTATATTTGCGAATGACGAGAACAACGAGTTGACCTGGGAAAAAGAGATCACCTTGAAGTAAGGGGGAGAACGATGAGAAAGATCGCATTCGCTTGTTTCATCATCTGTGTCATGCTGCTCGCGGGATGCAGCGGCATGAAGGCCGACGAGAGTCCGCGCCAAACATTGGAACGTTATATGCAGGCCATCGCCGAAAAGGACGCCGAACAATTGGCCGCGTTATACGGAGGAAGCTACGAGGGGCTCATCAATTTGTTCCCCGATGCCGACCCTGACGACAAACAGCATTTATTTGAGCAATATTTAAAGCTGCTCCCGGATATTTCACTGAAGGAAATTACCGCCGGGACCGGGGAAAGCGCAGATTCGTATAAGTTTACGGTAACGTTCCAGCTCGAGGACGGAACCTTGTTCGAGACTAGGGAATTCGATACGGTTACGAACCAATTCACGTATACGGTGAAAAAAACGGACGGCGCGCTGAAGGTGATGGAGCTTCCTCCGTACCAAGCGTAGCGAGCTCCCGAGCATCTTGACAAAATATAATGATTTAAGACTGTGGTGAATCCAGCCTTCGTTTATGGAGGAGCATAAACAAGAATAACATAGCCAAAATATGGCCGGAAACAGGACTGCATACAAAGCCAGCGGAACCGTAAAGATCCAGCTATATAGCAGTTTAGCTGAATATAGTTTAAATATACTGCCGCTATGCAGCACGGTCACGGGTTCCTGGTTGGATGTTTCAATATCAACGAGTATATAACAAAGGACAGCTGCAACAATAAATAGAAATGCTGCGGAAAATGCATAGCTCTCCATCACAGGATTCATGGACAGCAGCCAAAATGGACCCCCGTCGGCTTTTATTTTTTTCAAGGAGGCAAGCAAATGCTTGGTTGATTCTTTATCCAGCCCCGAAAACGGCTCATCCATAACAAGCAAATCCGGCGTTTTGATCATAGCTTGCATTAAATTGACTTTTTGCAGCATCCCTTTGGAGAAATGCGTCATCTTTAAACTATGGCTTTGCTCAAGGTTAAAAAACGCATGCAGCTCCTTAATACGGGCCGGAAGACCCTTTTTAGGCATATTGGATATTTTCCCCATGTGGGTCAGATACTCGGTTGATGTCATTCTTAATTTTGATAGCCGGTCAGGTGTATAACCGATCACTAATTTGGGATGCTTCAGTGACCTTTGGCCCGAAGTTAACGGAATTAATCCGCACACAATTCGAAGCAGCGTACTTTTTCCCGATCCGTTGCTTCCTCTTAATATAATACAGTCCCCCTGCCTAATAGTAAGCGAAATATCCGTTAAAACATCCCGATTACCGTATTTCTTCGTAACTTCTGTTAAAGTCACAAGAATATCAGATGTCATTCCCCTACCACCTTAAAAAAAGCGTTACCTATAATTTCATTTTCAATTCATAGAATAATCCTATTGTAATGATAAAAACAATAGTATTGAACAATATGTTTCCGGCGATTTATACTGAAGCGGAATCCTGAAATTGAAGCAAAATCTGCAAGAGAATGAATAAGAGGGGACGGATATGAAGGTGAACCCCGGAAGGAAGGACTTGTTATCCAAAGTAGCGTTCGATGAAGCAAAACGCGTGATCCCCGGCGGGGTAAACAGCCCGGTCCGCGCATTTGCTTCCGTTGGTTTGTCCCCTGTGTTTGCCGCGGGCGGCAAGGGATCGCGCGTGTATGATATCGACGGAAATGAATTCATCGACTATATCGGCTCATGGGGGCCGTTGATCCTGGGGCATGCCCACCCAAGGGTAGTTGATGCCATACGGGAAGCGGCGGAACGGGGGACGAGCTTCGGATTGGCGACGGAGCTGGAAACCCGGATGGCCGAGTTGATCTGCGCAGCCGTTCCATCCGTCGACATGGTACGCATGGTGAATTCCGGTACGGAAGCCGTCATGAGCGCGTTGCGTTTGGCAAGAGGATATACGAAACGGCAAAAAATATTGAAGTTTCAAGGAGGCTATCACGGCCATTCCGACGGGATGCTGATCAAATCCGGGTCCGGCGTGGCCACATTGGGCTTGCCGGATAGCCCGGGGGTACCGGAAGGCATTGCGGCGAATACCCTGACTGCGGCTTATAACAATTTGGACAGCGTACACGCTGCCTTTGAGCGGTTCGGCGAACAAATCGCCGCCGTCATTGTCGAGCCGGTCGCCGGGAATATGGGAGTTGTACCGCCTTTGTCTGGATTTCTCCAAGGATTGCGGGAGATTACGTTGCGTTACGGAAGCCTGCTGATCTTTGATGAAGTGATCACGGGATTCCGCCTAGGCTACCATGGGGCGCAGGGGCTATATGGAATCCGGCCGGATCTCACATGTCTCGGCAAAGTGATCGGCGGCGGGCTTCCAGTGGGAGCTTACGGCGGCAAACGTGAAATCATGGAGCAGATCGCCCCGGCCGGGCCGATCTACCAAGCGGGAACGTTATCCGGCAATCCGCTCGCCATGGCGGCCGGATATGCAACCTTGCGGGAGCTTGCGTTACCCGGAATTTATGACGAATTGGAGAGAAAAGCGGCCAGGTTGGCCGAAGGCTTTTTGCAAAATGCTATAAAGTTAGGCGTGCCGCTAAAGGTGAACCGGGCAGGCTCGTTGCTGTGCCCATATTTTACGGAGCATGATGTCATCGATTACGAAACGGCCAAATTATCGAATACGCGGGTATTTAAAACGTATTATGCAGCCATGCTGGAGTTTGGCATATTGACGGCCCCCACTCCATTTGAAGCGATGTTCGTTTCGGCAGCCCATTCGGACGAGGACATCGAAACGACGCTAGCCGCCCATAGCCAGGCATTAAGAGAGATCATGGAGGAATAGGGGCTGAACATCGTATTAGCTTTAGTTATCGCTTTTTACTGCCATAAGCAATTGCTCCTTAAACACTCGGCTGGACGCGCATAAATATTTGTTTTTTCGGTAAACGAGGTGTTGATATAATCGAGGTAGCCTATCGGCAAAATGATGACGCCGACACCCTGAGCGACCATGTTGATGATGGATTCCATCGTAGTCATTTCCGCAACCCGCTGCGGTTTTATATCTAGGGCGCGGCAATGCTCATTGATCCGTTGTCGCAAAAAACAGGAGCTTGGCCCTGAAAAAAAATCATCGTTGAGGTGATCCCTTATGAGTTATGCAGAAATCCTTTCGATTAATATAGGCAAACCCAAACAGATACAGTTTAAAAATAAGGAAGTGTCTACCGGCATACTCAAACTTCCCGCAAATGAATCGCTTTTTTTATCCTGGTTGAACCTGGAGGGGGATGGCCAGGGGGACCTTGTTCATCACGGCGGCAAGGAAAAGGCCGTATGCGTCTATCCCTATGAACACTATCCGTTTTGGGAAAAAGAGCTGCAGAAAACATTGGACTTTGGAGCGTTCGGGGAAAATTTAACGATTCGGGGATTGGCGGAAACGGATGTGTGCATCGGCGATATCTTTAAGTTTGGAGAAGCCCTTGTTCAGGTTAGTCAACCGCGGCAGCCCTGCTATAAATTGTCGATCAAATACGACGCCCCGGACATGCCGCTAACCATGCAGAAAACCGGATTTACCGGCTTTTATTTGCGTGTGTTGGAAGAAGGGCTTGTCTCCAAGGCGGACGGCCTCACCAGGATTTCCCGCCATCCCCGAGCGATCACGGTTTCTTACGCAAACCGGATCATGCATCATGCGAAAGAGGATATAGCCGGTATTAAAAAGATCCTTGAAGTCAAAGAATTGTCGGTGAACTGGAGAGCCACATTCGTAAAGCGATTAGACGGAATCGAGGTTAATCCGCAGGAACGATTGACCGGTAATTTATGAGGGCGGCCTTGTCATCAATAGAACCTAAGAAGTAATGACAATCCATGGACAGCGGGAAAGCAAGAAGTGTATTAAGTATTTTTTTGTTATATGCCATAGTGTGTATTTTTATTGTTGCGGCATTTTCCCTAGTGATTCAGCGTTTTCTGTACCGATTTTAGAAGCGGAAAATTTACTGAAGATTTAGGGTATGTCCCCTTCAATAAGAACATCGCTTTTGCTATAGCCGGTTGTTTTTTTATCGGGATTCTTTTAAATGGCGGTTATTTGGCGAAATTACTGACGCTGTGGCAAAGGGCGGTCCGGTGACATTTATTCGATTTTACAGGGAATCCTGCTGTCGCCCCCCCTCATAAATATAGGGGAATTTTATGCGCTTATTTTCCGGGATGAAGCAGGCTTATCACCAATAGCGGAATTTTATGTCCTTATTTTCCCGTGAACGGGGCGAGAAGCGTCTATTTCCCGGTGATTTAAGAAAAAAGCGGTAAAATTTTCCTCTATTTCATTCAGAATGAGGAATACCGCCGAAATAACGCCATTTTTTGTCTTTATTTTATCGCCTATAGGAAAACGTCCAGATGGCGTCTCCAGGAAATAGGATTCAACCGCCCGAAGTGGGTAGTTTCACAGGAGAAGGGAAAGGTTTATAGAGTATTTAGGCATAAAAAATTCGACTGCTAAAATCTATCTTAATGCCATTAAAATCGCTTTACCAGCGTATTTATTTTCAATTATTGTAGTGTTTTTCTGGAGTACGCAACCAAATGGTTTAACAATAAATCCGTTGCAGGGATTATTCGCAGAGTCGGTTTTAAAAAGGGCAACGTTATACGCTGATGGTCGGTTCAACCACGGTTATTGTATTATTGACCGAATTAAGGTTAACCATGGCGCCGATCGGCAAAGCCGCTTTATAAAGGCCGTGGCCTGTGGCCAGGTTCGTGATCAGCGGTTTACCGAGCGGAACGACGAATTCTTCGATTAAATCCTCATAGGATATGCCGTAAGCCGCCTGACAGCCCGTGCATTCCCCCATAATAATGCCGATGCAGTCATTCAATTTTCCGGCCAGCTTCAGATGATTCAAATACCTGTAGACGGTATTGGTGGGTTCGTGCGTTTCTTCAAGAACGAGAATTTTCCCTCGTGTATCGATTTCAAAAGGCGTGCCCAACGTATCGACAAAAGAGGTCAGATTCCCGCCGACAAGCGGGCCCGTAACGTTGCCCGGTACCCGGCTGATCAGCGGAAATCCCGGCGGATTCTGGATCGGCCGGGTCAACGAGTACAGGGATGTCGCGGAAAAAAACTGGTCGAAATTATAGGCGGGCGTTTCGGATTTGAAGTCAATCAGCAGCAGACTATGAAATGTGATTAAATCCACAATTTGATGCAGTGCATTTAACAATACCGTGATATCGCTGTAGCCTGTAACGATTTTGGGATTATTCCGGATCACATTGTAATCAAGGTACGGAAGAATTCCGGCTACTCCGGTGCCGCCTCGGGTGGGCAGTATCATTTTAACCTGCTCGTTTTCAAACATCATCATCAAATCGGAAGCCCGCTGCTCGTCTGTGCCGGCTAAAAACCCGTTTTGCGCATAAACGAATTGGCCCAATACAATATTGAACCCCATTGCTCTCAAAACTCCGATTCGTTCATTAATGAGGTTTGCATTAAGCGGGCTGCCCAAGGTAACGATTCCAACGGTATCTCCTCGCTGCAAAATTGGCGGACGTATCGGCATATGCTTATCTTCCTTCCCCGAGAATAGAAGAAGCCATCGTAATATCATGTCATTAAATTATATTGGCGAAATCGGCTGCACAGTACCGAAAAGGAGCCAGGAGACATTCATAGGGAAAACCTATCTTAATGATATAAACAATAGAAGTGAACGATGCGTTTCCCGCGATTTACACTGAATCGGAGTACTAACGTTAGAGCGATCATGTTTGAATGAGGGGGAGCGTCGCCAGCAATTGTTCCTTAAACACTCGGCTTGCCGCGCACAAATATTTGTTTTTTCGGTAAACAAGGCCGATTTCGGTAGTAAGCACCGGGCTTTTAATCGGGATCGTCCGAATCTGCTGATTGTCGATATAATCAAGGTAGCCTTTCGGCAAAATGGTGACGCCGACGCCTTGAACGACCATATTGATGATCGATTCCATGGTTGTCATTTCCAAGACCTGTTGCGGCTTTATATCAAGGGCACGGCACTGCTCATTGATCAGTTGTCGTAAAAAATAGGAGCTTGGCAACAGAACACTGGGGGTTTCTTTTAATATATCAAGCGTAACGAACGGTTCCTTGGCGACCGGATGATCGGCTGGCGCCGCAAGAGCAAGATTTTCCTTATATAACAGGATTTTTTCCAGTTCTTCATGCTCCATCGGCAAATAGACGATGCCCAAATCGAGTTCGTTTTTCAGCAGCCCTTCGAAAATATCCCCGGTTCGCAAACCGAGAACGGACAGCTCGATATTGGGATATTTGCGGTGAAAACCGATCACGGTTGGCGGAAGCAAATAATTGACTACCGTCAGCAGGGTGCCGATTTTTAAGGTTCCTCTATTCAGGCTTTGCAGTTCGCTGATCGCGGCGCGTGCCTGGGATAACTCGTGAAAAATATTGTAACAGTGATGCAGCAGCGTTTTGCCGGCTTCGGTAATCAGGGTTCGTTTGCCGACGCGATCAAACAAGGGTGTGCCGATTTCGTGCTCGAGCAAACGAATTTGCTGGCTTAACGAGGGTTGGGCAATCCCCAGCTTCTCGGCGGCGCGGGTAAAATGCAATTCCTGGCATACGGCCATAAAATACTCTAATTGCTTCAATTCCATAGGTCAGCCTCCTGATCTTTTCGATAGGAAATTACTATGATTATAATCTTAACCATAAGGAAATATCTAATAGATGAGAGGAGAAACAACATGAGGGTTCATTATGAAATACTTTCGCTCAATGTAGGCATCCCCGTACAGGTACAGTTCAATAACAAGGAAATTTCCACCGGCATCAACAAGTTTCCTGCAAGTGAATCTCTATTTTTATCCTGGTTGAACTTTGAGGGGGATGGCCAGGGGGACCTTGTTCATCACGGCGGCAGGGAAAAGGCCGTTTGCGTCTACCCCTATGATCACTATCCATTTTGGGAAAATGAACTGCAGAAAACGTTGGATTATGGTGCATTCTGAGAAAACTTAACGATTCGGGGTTATTGGAAACGGACGTATCAATCACGGTTTCTTACGCAAACCGGATCATGCATCACGAGAAAGACGGTCTTGCAGGCATTAAAAAGATACTCGAGGTGGAAGAATTGTCGGTTAACTGGAGAGCCACATTTGTAAAGCGTTTAGAAGGAATCGAGGCAAATCCGCAGGAAAGATTGGCCGGCGATGTTATGAGGTGAAGAAACAGACCGCTCTTAAAGCGGCAATTGAGATTATCCAAGTACCGATTTCAGTTTTGAGCCTTATACCGCCTCCGAAAAATATAAACCGCATTTTCATCTGACGGAGGTAAGAGGAGAGAGGTTAACTCTTCACTTAATTCCATAGTAAAGTCATCGGCTCTATAATACGACTCGAAATCTCCTGTGCGTTGCGGGTTGTTGGTGCCGATTACGATATAAAGCTCAACCGAGCTAGTTTTGAAAACATGCTTTTCATAAGTGTTTTGGGGAACTGGCCAGGAACAGAGAACGGCTTGAGGGCTGTATTTGCGCAGGGCGGTTCGGGCGTCGGCTTTCTCTACAAAGTCGGGGTAAGCAATATAATGCCCCCAGCTATAGTCGTCGGTTGCTTTGCAGTCGACGCCTTTTTCGTTCATGAACTTCGTTAATGTACCGTCACCGGCGGCAATTTCAAGGCATTTTTTATCTCCAATGATTTTTGAAAGCTGTGAAATCAATTCTTTCGAATAAAAGCAATAAATGCCTTTTTTGTTGACCAGGGGCATTAATATTTTCTTATGTATGACGAATCTCCAAAAAAGCCGGAACAAACCCATGGAAACGGGTTTTCTTTCAAAAGCTCTCCTGAATAAAAGCCGCTGCAAGATCGCTCCATCCCAAATATTGAAACTTATGGATTTAGCTGCGTTTTCAGATGAAGCTGCAATACTTAAATGTTCCAGCAAGTAAATAGCAAATCGCGCCTTGATGATATCAGGCAGAAAAGCGTTTAATGTTTGTTCGTTCAAGCCGCTGTTCAATATTTTCTTACTGGCAATCTTTGCGCTTGTAGTATATTTAGCAATCATGGCCTCGATTAAATTCGAATGATTTCGGCCCTTGATGATGCTTATTTCCCTTAGAACCTCATCTTTGTACTTCGGGTACTGACGCAGCAAAGTTTCCACGCTAATCTCATTAGACAGAATTTTTTGTTAAGTATTATAACCTCCCGAAAATTCTAATAAAGTGACATAATATACAATTTATTGCTTATACGGAAGGGCGTTGAATTTTTGAGAATAGGGAAGTGGGATGGGCGGCAGATCAACACTCCCTGTCCGGAGGCTTTGCACGATTATCCCGTTTGATCAGGTAGCAGAGAGTTGATCAGGTAGCAGAGAAACAGACAAACTCTGGAGAAGAAAACATTTGGTGGAGAAGCAGATAGGTTCGAGATAATTTAGACAGGCATAGGAGAAGAAATCAGGTTTAGAGAAGGTGAAACAGACCGGACAAGAGATCAAGACAGGAGATCAAGGATAGGACGCGAGGGAAACGAAAAGACCGTGATTTTGCTGTAGCCTGAACCCTTCCATCTGCAGCAATGCCCCTACCGTTCATACTTACCCACACCAATCAAGTTGACCTGCATCAAACTCCCCCCATCGTTTCCAGCGTCCCGATCAGGCCGCAGCCGCAAGGGGCTGGTTCGGTTGGCGTTCGATCAGCTTACGGTAAGGGATCGCCGGAATCGCCACACACATTTGCAGCAACTTCTGCCGCATCGTTTCTTCCGCTCCGGGCCGTCCTCCGGACAGGCGCAACCGGCGGCGTACGGTGTACTCGTTCAGGTACGCCTGCAGATGCTTCAGTCCCAAGGCTCCATACGTACTCTTCAGCGATTCCCACGCCTCTCTCACCACTTTCCGCAAGGGCGCATACAGCCGAAAGGCCTGAGGGAACGACTGCACCGCCGATGTATGGACATCCACATGCCCGCTAATAAACGCGGTTAGATCGTGACAGTTTGCCCTCTTTTCGCCTCCCCGCTTATGCGGCACCAGGCGGATTTTGACCTGCTCCGGCTCGCCCGACTCCGTGACCGTGCAGCCGGCTACGACCGCCGAGGAGTACGGATACGAAAGCTGACACCGGGACGGATTACGCCCATACTGATCGCTGTTCACCTTCACGTCTCCGGAGAGCAGTTCCCGGGCATCGAACTCCTCCACGGCATGGCGTATTTTGTGCAGCATCGACCAGGCGGTCTTATAGGTGACCCGGATCACCTGGCGCAGCCGCAACGCCGAGATGCCGTCCTCCAGCAGGAACAAATCCAGAGCTTCGAACCACTTGAGCAAGGACACCTTGGCTCCTTCAAAAATCGTGCCGACCAAAGGCGATGTTTGATGCTTGCACTTTCCGCACTCGAACAAGGGGATATGCCGGGAGGTCAGACGGCTGCACCGGGTGTGAGCGCAGCGCGGGCAGACGAAGCCGCTTGGCCACTTCATCGCGATCAGCGCCTCCATGCAGGCCTGCTCGCTGTTAAAACGGCTGCTGAATGGCTGAAGTTCCGTTCCCGCATTGGCTTCCATATCCGCTTACCTCCCGAATCAAGAATGCACGAACATAAATTCCATTTATTTCATTATAGCAAACATACGTTCCTTTATCAAGCCGAAAATCTCATCTGAACTGCCTCATTTTTTCCTCATCTTTTTTGTTCTTCTCTTTTTTTGGAACCCTTGCTCTAGCCCCCACCCCCTGGTCCCTGCTCCTGAATGAAGGGGATAATCGTGCAAAGGCAGGCAGCAGGCAGGAACACCAAGACAAGAACCCGGTAAAGTCCAACGCACGCTCCTTCAGCGGCTTGTTTTATTTGCTGTGCGACGAAGTCGGCACACTCGATTGGCCGGTTGCCTTACAGCAGTTGCTTGCTCGACTTGATCAACGAAGCAGCCCAAAAAGCCGTGAAGACACTGTCCCCCTCTAATTCAGCGTCAACTTCGACAATGGATTGCTGTTTTACCCAGCTACATCAAGGCTTGTCTGCCGAATTTTTGCTGCGAAAGTTGAGTTATTATTCCTGTCACATTAACTTGTGCCTGGTTCGTTGTTTGTAGTGAAAGGGAGGGGGGAAGCAGTCAGTTCGGATAGGTTGGAAGCGCGGTGAAGAATCCGCAAGTAAAACAAAAACAAAGGAGCGATTCATCTTGAAACGGAAAATTGGCCTGCTGGTATTGGCCGGAATGCTGTTAACGGTGTCGGCGGCGGCGGCTGCGCCTAAGACCAGCTATACATTAAAGAACAAGGCCGGCGAAGTGGTCGTGGAAGCAAAAACGCTGGATAAAAGCAGCCCCGACTACAAAGCGCCTTCTATGGACGAACAGATCCGCTCTTTAACGGTCGAGAGTCTAGCGGACAAACAGTTGAAGGAAGGAACGGCGGCGATTTTCTACGTTGTCGAGAACAACCCGGACAAAAAAATCGATATTGAATATAAATCGATCAACTATACGAATCTAAGCCAATTCCGCAAAAAGATGGCGAAGCAGCCGGTTAAAATTTTGGATCAATTGTCCGGAAATTATAAATTTCAGCATGCCGACGTCTCCTTCTTCCCGGTATTGTACCAGAAGCCGCTGACTCCGAAAGAAGAGGCGGCGACGGCGGAGAAACTGCTGAAGCAGGCGGAGGAAGCGGGCCAAGATTACGCTATGATGCCGATCAAGGTATCCAATGATTATTGGAGAATCAACAGCACCTATAAAAAAGGAAAACACGATATTCGGGTTACTATTTCCAAGACCCCCGAGAAACAAACGATTTGGATACCTGAAGACGATGACAGCAAACGTGAAAAAATTAAAGTAAAAGGCGTGGAAATGATCTACACGGATTTCGGCAGCGGCAAAAACATTCAATGGATCTATGATGTTCCAAGCAGCAAAGCAGCGGTTCATTACCATATCGAGGCCATAAATCCGATCAGCAAAAACCAGTTGACCAAACTGGCCGAAGCGTATTTGAAATAAAATGCCGTTCCTCCCTAAATGAGGATTTAAACTCAGGAATAAATGGCCGCGATATAAGTCGCTCCTTTTCAGGAGCGTCTTTTTTTATGGCATTAAATTGACTTTAAATTCTACAAGATGTAGAATTTAATTAAACTACAACTTGTAGAAAATCAAACTGGAGAATAAAAGGAGAGGTTTCATGAATTCCATACAAAAAATGTCGGATGCGGAAGCGGAAGTGATGCGTGTTATATGGGCGGCGGAAGGACCGGTAACGTCCCAAGCGGTTCTTGCCGAACTCAACAAGCGGAAGGATTGGAAGCCGACAACCGTCTTGACGTTTTTGAGCCGGTTGACGGAAAAAGGATTGCTGCGGACAGAAAAGCGAAAGAAGGTCAATTTCTACACCCCGGCGCTTAGCGAGGAAGAATATAAGCATCTGGAAACCCGGGCTTTTCTTGATTCGGTACACAAAGGTTCCGTCAAAAATTTTATCGCGGCTTTATACGATGCCGATGATATTAAGCCGCAGGAGATCGAAGAATTGAAAAAATGGTTTTCCGAAAGGTAGGAAGTAAAGATGGGAAATGCGTTGATTTTAACGATAGCGGTCCTTTCGGTTACCGGAACGGTTCTGTTTGGCGCTCTACGGCTAATGGAGCCGCTGACCGAAAAAATGTTCGATGGAAGGTGGCACTACCGCGTCAGGAAGGTCGTACTCTTGTTTTTGCTCCTGCCCATCGGAGTGCTTGGCGGATCGGTGTACTTGCGCTTCATTGAACCCAATGGACCGGCCGCGGCCGGCGTTCCTCGGCAACCGCCCGCGATATCCTCGGCGGATGCCGGTACGGAAAGCCGGATTTGGACAGCGGCGCCCGGTTCCGCGCCAACGCTTACGGATGATGATGGTTCTTCGGATTTTAGGGTCTGGTTTCAAGAAGCAGGTTTATGGGTGACGACCGCATGGCTGCTCGGGTTTGCGGCGGCCGGCGGCCGATGGGCCGCGGCTTACTGGCGGTTTCGCGCCAGACTTTGCCGCACCAATCTCCCAGTGGAGGGAAGGGAGCTGGAGATCTTTGCGTCCGTCATGCGGGAAATGGGGATCAAAGGAAGCGTTTTGCTTCAATCGAATGATGGGGTGCATACGCCGATGTTGGTCGGAATGCCGCGAACGGTCCTGATTTTACCGGAAATTGACCTGGACGAACGAGAACTGCGGCTGATCTTCCGCCACGAGCTGATTCATTACAAACGGCATGATTTATTCATCAAAGCGCTGGCTTTGCTGGCAAATGCGATACATTGGTTTAATCCCGCAGTTTATGGTTTGCGGAAAGACCTCGACCGTTACATGGAAATCTCCTGCGACGAACGGGTTGTCGGCGGGATGTCCGAAAGCGAAAGGCGTTTCTATGGGGAAACCATCTTAAATGTACTGGAGCGGGCGGCCAACCAACGGGCGGGAATCTTTACCGGCTTTAGCGATAATGCCGCATGGATGAAAAGCAGGTTGATACATATTTTGAAGGCAACGCGGAAAAACCGGCGATCGGCTGTCCTCTCGGCAATTTTAGCGGTTATGGTCATGGTGTCCGGGGTTGTGATAGCCACTGCCGTACACGCCGAGATGGGTCCTGCTTCCGCAATCGGTCCCGAGCCCAAGCTTGAAATTTCCACCGGTACGGCGTCCTCCGTGGTGTTTTTCACCGGCATCGGCAGCATGGAAGGCACTTCCTATGGCGTTGACGAGACTTCTTCTGCGGCGGGCGAAACTTCAATGCCGGGGAAGGGGCCGAAGGTGAAGGAGGCGGGCAACCCGCACCTTGTAAAGCTCGACCGCAAGCTCAACGAGTTCAGCGATGCCGTCATTTATGGCATTTACAAACAACAAGGCATCCCGTACACGGATACGGTTTATTTTGAACTGGCGGACGGCGCTTTTACTTTCACCGGCCAGGAGAATATTCCGCTGAGCAGTCGTTGCGGGAGCGAAATAAGCTCTTACATGGCCAAAGTGTACGCTTCCAGCTCGATACTGGACCTTGCGTCTTACGATCAGTTGGAGGATAAACGGACCGATATTGACAAATTGGTGCTTGAGACTCTAAACAAAAACGACAGCGACCCCGCCGCCATTCGCGATGAAATAATCGATACGCTGGCGGATCGCCTGGAGTTGCCGGCCGACCTGTTGACGGTGGAAATTTCCCGGATTTAATCTTGTAGTTCATTCCGTTAAGGAGGCAAGCGGAGAAATGTTTCGACGAAAAGGATGGTCGCTCCTGTGCTCCATCGTTTTATGCCTGGGTGTTGCAGGCTGTTACGCAACGCCGGAAAAAGCGGCGCAGCAGCGATCTTTAAAAGTGATGTATTTTGGGGACAGCAGTTTTTTTGAAGACTACGGCGATTTATTTTTGAGCAGATACGGGGATGTTGATTTGGATGTCGCGGTCCTGGACCAGAGTACTCTTCCGCCGGAGAAAAGTTATCGTGAAGCGTTGGATGACTTTATTCAGCTTGAAAAACCGGATGTGCTCTATTTATCGGCGGACGAATATGCGCGTTACGTCCAGAAAGGAATGCTGGCCAGCCTGGAACCTTACATTCAAGCGGATCATGATGGGCTGTCCGGCATGCAAAGCTCCATCATTGACTTTTTGAAGGAATTGGGGGGCGGACAACTTTATGGGCTTAGTCCGACGTTTTATAATACGGCCCTCTACTATAACGCGGATCTTTTTAAGCAATACGGAATTACCCCTCCGCATGATAATATGACTTGGCAGGAAATACTGGAGCTGGCGGCGCGCTTTCCTGCGGATGGGGATGAGCAGCAGCGCATTTACGGGTTAAGCGTTCCGTTCGTGCAAACGGCCGATGACTTGGCGGCGAGGATCGCCAATACCCAGGGATTATCCGCCGTCAATCCGAAAACGATGCAAGTGACCTTAAATACGGACTCCTGGAAGAACGTATGGAACATGGCGATAAACGCAACTCAATCCGGCGCTTTAGATTTGCCGGAAACTCCGTTTTACGGCGGCTCGCTGCAGGATTTTCTGGACAACGATTTATTTGTGCAAGGCCGCGTGGCGATGAAGCTGGATGATGCGGGTATCATGCAAGTCTTGGCGGGCCTGACCAAAACGCTTCCGGACTTCAAAGCCTTTCAGTTCGATACCGTAACGGGTCCGGTCGACCCGCTGGATCGGTCATCTTCAAGGGATATGGAAGTGGGGCAAATTTTCGCCATTCGCGCGGGCACGCCCAACCTGGAGGCTGCTTGGGATTTCGTGAAGTATGTCAACAGCGACGATTATGCCGCGATAAAAGCGCGTGTATTTAACAGCAATTTATTAACGCGGATGGACCATTATAGCGAAAGCCGCTTACAGGCTTTTTACAAACTGGATCCTTTGATGGTCGATTATAGTAGGAAAGCCGATATTCCCGATACGTTTACGGAAAGGTTCAATGCCTTGACCAGCACGGAGATGAGCAAAGCGGCGCGGAAAGAAATTTCCTTGGAAGAGGCGCTGGACAACGTCTCCAAGACCGGGCAAGCGCTGCTGGATAAAGCGTTAGCCAAACAAAATAATCGATAACGATGCAGCCCCCCTTTAAGTCAATCGTTTTTAAAGGGGGGTTCGTGCGTTTACACAGCCGCTTGTCACAAAAAGAACTTGACCGGTGTTATAGAAGCGAAAAATTGAGGAGGTGAACTTATGAACTTATTGGACAGGCCGCACCTTGCATTCAAAGTGGATCCGGAACAGATCGAAATGCTGGTCAGGCGAACGAAATGTGGGGATAAGGGGGCTTTTGCTGAAATTATTCAACGTTTTGAGAAACCGATTTATATTTATTGTTATCACATGCTCAAAAGCAAGGAGGAAGCGGAAGATGCTCTCCAGGAAATATTCATTAAAGCCTACGAACAGATCCATCAGTATCGTCCTGCCGTTTCTTTTTCAGCCTGGCTATACAAGATCGCTTATAACTACAGTTTAAATCAAATCCGAGGCAAAAAGCGATGGTACCGGTTTTTGACACGGTACAAGCACGAGCGTCCCTCGTGTCAGAATACAGAAAGTCTAGTATTACTAAAGGATTTGTTGAGTTCGCTGACTGAGGAGGAAAAACATATTTTACTGCTGCGGGCGATTCATCGGTACAGCTTCAACGAAATTAGCGAGATCATGAGCATCAAATCGGCAACCGTTCGTAAGAAATACGAACGTCTTCGTAGAAAGCTATCGGAAGAGGATATGAATGAAGGAGGAGAAGCGAATGCGGCGATTGCAAAATCAACCTAAAAAGCTGGGTCTAAACCAAGCGGAACAAATGATTCGGGATACGGAAACGCCGGAGCACAGCTTCAGCGAACAGATCATAAACCGAATAGAAGGAATGAAACAGCGTCCGGACAAACCTCGGTTTTTTAAAAAACTAGGGATTACAACTGCTGTATCTGCAGCGGCATTGGCCGCAATTATGTTGGTTGGCGGTTTTCTGTCTCCGGTCATGGCCGAAACGATGGAGAAAATCCCCTTGCTTAACCATATTATCCTGTTTGTAAATGAATTGGGAGCCAAATCCGCAGACAGCGGCGAGAAGGTCTTCTTTGATGACAAGGGCAAAGTGGCGCATCTTGCGCAAGATCTAAGCTATGCGGAGATTGAGGATGAAGATTTCCGGAATCAGTTGACTGCGGCTTGGAATGAAATTTTCCCGGGCGATAGCAATAATTTGAAGGATCTTAATATTTGGTACTCCGAAAATTATAGTGTTCTTAGAGCGGGGGATGAAACGAAAACCATATACATTATTAACGGCGAGTTGGATTTCGCGGTACAAAAGATTCAAGCGAATGAGGTTCCGGATTCCGTTAAAACAATCGCTGATCGGATCTTTAAATCCATGGGAAATTTCAAGAACAGCTCGAGCATAGTTGAAATGACTTTAAGGCCAAAGCAGCAGCCGCCGATTTACAATTTTGTGTATGACACGGGCGATGGAGAGGTCTGGATCGATATTGAGCAAGAGACCAACCGTATTACCCGCGTGTTTGCCGATCCGTTGTCAGATCAACTCTATAAAGCTTCAAGTCTGGAAGGAGATCTTTCCATCTCCACAAAAACGAAGGCGCTGGAAACGAATGAACTTGTGAAAACGGCAGTGGAGCAAGCGCGTGAATGGATGAATCTGGACTTATCGGATTATCGTGCGAAGAGAGATCATGCACGGATCGACAAGCTTGTTTTTACAAAAGAAGGTGCCCCGGACGTAACCGCCATGTTCAACTCCCAAGGGTCTTTCTATTACTTTATGATTCAAGGAATTCCCACGAGCAAGCAATAGAAAGAAGGAAACGTTAAAATGAAAAAAATATTTCAAATCCTAAGTGTAATGCTATTGGCGAGTCTAATGACCGGCCCAATCTCCAATGTCACCGTGCAGGCTGCGAGCGCGCCACCGGAGGGCGTTCAAGCGATTGATCCGGCCGATGTTGACCCAAAGGCAGCCGAGGCTGCGCAAGCCAAACTCCAAGAATATACGGGAAATACTTACCCCTTCGGCACCGCCCTCAAGGGCGATGACGGATCGTATATGTTCACTTTGCAAAAAAGCAAAACCGATCAAATTATTGTAAATTCGAAAGGTACGGTTGATGTTTTATACATCGATATAAGGTACAAGGAACTCCGTAATGAGCAGTTAAAAAAGCAGTTGGACCAAGCGTGGAGCGAGATTTTCCCGGAAACCGGCGAACCGTTGGAAAACGTCAATTTGCATTATATGGGCGGTAAGCTTTCCCTTCGGGCGTCCAATCCAAAGGCAACGATTTTTATGGTGGACGGAAAGGTGGACCATGCGCTCCGGCAGGTGCAGGATAAGGATATCCCCGCCAACGTCCTAAAAACGGCGGAGCAAACGTTGGCAAGTTGCGGCGGACTTGTCAAGAAGACACGCACATTGGAGGGGGTAACCCTAAGAGCGGGGCAGCCGCCGGTTTACAATTTTTTGTATACCACGAATAAAGGAAACGTATGGATCCATATTGAAGAGGGCACCCTGCAACGGACGGAAGTGAATCTACAGGCATTGTCGGACAAGCTTTTCGAAGTCACAAGCAAAGCGAAAGGCGATGCCGTCGACAAAAAGCTGCAGTCTTTTAAAACGAATACACTGCTCAAAACGGCCATCAAAGATGCGAAAGCGATTATGGATCTGGACCTAAGCGGATACAGCGTCAAAAGAGCGGAAAATAGAATCGATACCTTGATTTTTTCCAAAAAGGGTGCCCCAACCGTAACCGGCATGTTCAACTCCAAAGGCTCTTTTTACTATTTTAAAGTGAATAAATACGATAATTAATCATCAAACAATCAACTCAAATCTATCCCCCAAGATCAATTGTTTGGAACGATGGATCTTCTGGCCGTCCGTGCTGCTGACCGTACTTCGGATACACAGCAGAGGATGGCCTTCTTCGATATTTAAGTAGGTGGCCACATCGAAGGAGGCGTATTCCATCACGATATATTTTCGGGATATGCCAAATGTAATTTTGTGTTTGTTTCTTAAAATTTCGTACAGTGATTTATGATTCAAATCCTCCTGCAGCAAAAACGAAAAGGAGGAAGGAAGCCGGGTATATTCCACAGATACAGGGACATCGTCGGCATATCTGATTCTTTCGATGTTAATGATTTTATCCCCGGGTTTTAGACCCAAATGCTCCTGGTCCGCAGCGGTAGCCTCTTCAATCACGCACTTGATCACTTTTGCCCCAGGGACTTTGTTTTGCAGTCTGCAAGTATCGCTGAATCCTATCGTCTCCGTGACGTTTTTCTTGATCTTCTCTTTCGTAATAAAGGTGCCTTTCCCCGGGATTCGCACCAAATACCCGTCAGAAGTAAGCGAATCGAGAGCGGCGCGGACCGTGACCCGGCTCACGTTGTTGGTTTCGCTGAGTTCCAATTCCGTCGGGAGTTTGTCCCCCGGCTTCAGCGTGCCGTTATGGATGGAGTCCAAAATTTTATCTTGCAGCTGTTTATATAATGGCGCGGTTTCCGAATGATCGACCATGGTATTACCCTCCAAAAAACTTTGTATTATATTGTTTTATTTCTGTACCTCTCTATTATAACAATATGTACAAGCTGTGAACAGCCTATAAACCTGCGTATTTGTAGGAATATTTCACCCGCCTGCCTTTATTCGGCCCCTTTTTAATTCAATTTATTTAACCGATGGCTATTGCCTAATGTATTACCATGTGTTATTATTTCATCAAGACATTCCAATACAAAACACCGGTGAGGAATGAAAAAAAACTAAATGTATCATACAAGGAGAAGACAATGGATATAAAACAAATTATTGGAGAAATTGTGGCGGGAAAACAAGAAGTCGGAGGTATTAAGCAGGTTTATTATGTAGCTTGCGGCGGTTCTTATGGCGCTTTTTATCCAGCCAAAACTTTTCTGGAGAAAGAAGCCAAAGACATTAAAGTAGGCTTGTATAACAGCAACGAGTTTGTGCACAACACGCCTAAAGCATTTGGCGAAAATTCGGTACTGGTCGTAGCTTCGCATAAAGGCAATACGCCGGAGACGGTGAAAGCGGCCGAGATCGGCAAAAGGGCGGGCGTTCCGGTCATTGCGTTAACCTGGATCACGGATTCGCCGATTACGGAGCACGCCGACTATGTGGTGAAATACACCTTTGGCGAAGGCAAGGATATCGCTGGAGAAAAAACCATTAAAGCCCTGTTGACGGCGGTAGAGGCCTTGAATCAGACTGAGGGATACGAGCATTATAATCAATTCCTCGATGGGGTAGCCAAAATCGATCACATTGTTAAAAACGCTTGCAAACACGTGGCCAAACGCGCCCTGGCGTTCGCCAAAAATCACAAGGACGATAACGTCATTTACACCATGGCCAGCGGAGCCGGTTACGGGGCCGCTTATATGGAAAGCATATGTATCTTTATGGAAATGCAGTGGATCAACTCCTCGAGCATCCATTCGGGCGAATTCTTCCACGGACCGTTTGAGATTACGGATGCGGAGATTCCGTTCGTCATCCAGATTTCCGAAGGAAGCACCCGGCCGCTGGATGAAAGAGCGCTGAACTTCCTGAACCGTTATGCCAAGCGAGTGGAAGTATTGGACGCCAAGGACCTGGGCTTGTCCACCATCGACAGCTCCGTGGTTGATTACTTCAACCATTCCCTGTTTAACAACGTTTATCCGGTTTACAATCAAGCTTTGGCGGTGGAAAGAGAGCATCCGCTTACAACCCGCAGATATATGTGGAAGGTTGAATACTAATGGAAAAATATAAGGTTATCGGCATCGGCGACAACGTAGTAGACAAGTATGTCCACCAGGGTTTGATGTACCCTGGTGGAAACGCCTTGAACTTCTGCGCTTATGCCAGAATGTGTGAAATGGAAGCGTCTTATTTGGGTAAATTCGGCAACGATCAAGTCGCCCATTATATCCAGCGGGTGATGGACGAATTGAAGATCGAGCATAGTCATTGCCGGAATTTTGAAGGGGAAAACGGATATGCGCGGGTTACGCTGGAAAACGGCGACCGTGTATTTCTCGGTTCGAACAAAGGCGGGATCGCCAAGGAAAAGGCATGGGACTTTACGGAAGACGATCTGGATTACATTAAACAATTTTCCGTGATTCACACCAGTCTAAACAGCTATATCGAGCAGGATCTGGCGATTTTAAAAACAAGCCATGTACCGATCTCCTTTGACTTTTCGGTGCGTTGGAATGACGAATATTTGGAGCAAGTATGCCGGTACGCGGACATATCCTTTCTTTCCTGCAGCCATTTAACAGAAAGCGAACGAGAAAGAGAGATGCGCAAAGCCCAAACGCTCGGCTCCAAAATAGTGATCGGAACGGTGGGAGAAAACGGCTCATACGCGCTTTATAAAGATCAGTGGATATACCAGCCGGCCGTATTGACGGAAACGGTGGACACGATGGGAGCGGGCGATTCTTATTTAACCGCCTTTCTTATCGGGATGATCCGAAGCTCGAAAGACGGCAACATTTTCTCGGGTCCGGATGAGGAAATGCTGGGCAGAATCAAAGCAAGCATGGAGCAGGGAGCCGCATTTGCCGCGAAGATTTGCCGGATCAACGGGGCATTTGGCCATGGCACGGCAATCGTATAAAGGGCCCTCCGACTCACAAAGAGACACCATAAATCAGCAATTTGTAAGCGCATTCAGACTACCATAAGGAGGGCGAACCTTCATGTTTTGGTTTCAGCTGATCATCATCATTTTGCTCATCTTCTTTGGCGCCAGAAAAGGCGATGTATTTATGGGCTTGCTCGGCGGCGTGGGCGTGGCGATCTTTGTTTTTATCTTCCACGTCCAACCGGCGGCTCCTCCCATCGATGTCATGCTGATTATTTTAGCGGTCGTTTTGGCGGCCTCGGCGCTGCAGTCTTCGGGCGGGCTCGACTTTCTCGTCCATCTTGCGGAAAAAATGCTGAGTAAGTCGCCTAAAAATATTACGATCATAGCTCCGATTATCTCCTGGTTGTTTACTTTCTTGTCGGGGACGGGACATGTCGTCTATAGTTTATTGCCGATTATCAATGAACTGGCCATCGATAATAAAATCAGACCGGAAAGACCGATTTCAAACAGTATCATCGCCTCCCAGCAGGCGATCACCTGCTCGCCGGTATCGGCGGCCACCGCCGCGATGATCGGATTTATGGCCCCGCTTGGCATCGGTTTGGGAACCATCTTGACGATTGCCATACCGGCTACCCTTTTGGGGGTTGTTGCAAGCGCTGTATTGACGATGCGCAAGGGCAAAGAGCTGGAGGAGGATCCGGAATATTTGCGGAGGCTGGCGGAAGGATTAATCGCCAAACCGGAGCAAAATGCTGAGAAACAAGCAGTTACCAAGGGCGCGAAAGCCTCGGTTGTGCTCTTTTTGCTGGGCGTTCTGGCGATTGTCGTCATGGGCCTGTTTACCAACCTGCGTCCGTCCTGGGTGCAGGGTGGCGAAACTACGCTTTTGTCCTTGCCGAATACGATTGAAATCATTATGCTGGTTTGCGCTACGCTCATCATTATCTTTGGCCGTCCGGCGATTGAAACGATTCTTAACGGCCCGATATTTAGGGCGGGTGCGCTGGCGATGGTGTGCGCTTTTGGGCTGGCTTGGATGAGCAGCACCTTCATCAACGGACAAACCGCTTTCATTCAGGATCATGTCGCCACCATCGTAAATAGTCATCCCTGGACGCTTGCGGTGATCATGTTTGTCGTCGCCGCTTTGACGACGAGCCAAGGGGCCACGACATTGATTATGGTCCCGATCGCCATCGCGCTGGATTTGCCTCCTTATATCGTCATCGGAGCGTGGATGGCCGTTAATGCCAACTACTTTTTGCCGGTCGCGTCGCAGTGCCTTGCCGCTATTTCTTTCGATACCGCGGGAACGACCAAAATCGGTAAATTTGTATTAAATCACAGTTTCATGATACCGGGATTAATTAATACCGTGATCTCCGTCATCGTAGCTACCTTGCTTGGAAGCGCTTTATTATAACCTTGAACAAAGAAAGGGGAACCGAGGGCGTGCGAATAGCGGGAGTTGGATTCAGCTGCATGGATGTTTATGATCAATTGAACAGGATGTATCCAACCGGGAATAGTGTCGATTTTGTTATTCATATGCGCAGAATGGGAGTTCAGGCTTCCTTGGTTAGTGTGGTCGGGACGGATGCTTACGGCGACATGATGATCGACATGCTGAAAACAGAGAAGATCGATGTATCCCATCTTAGCGTGCGGCAGGGCAGTACGGCGGTTTTCAAGATGGAGCTGAATGGGAACGATCGCGTGCACAAGGAAAAAATCGAAGGCGTGATGGCGCATTTCGCCTTGAATGAGGATGACCGGCGATTTATTGCGGAGCACGATGCGCTCCACACCAACCTGTCCGGCAGAATCGAGCGGGAACTGCCTTATTTCCGGGAGCGGGGCGTCTCCATTGTGTTTGATTTCTCCACGCGAACGAAGAAGGATATTGCCGGGCCGATTTTGCCGGATGTGGACTACGCATTCTTCTCCTATACGGAGGAGGACGCGTATATAACGGAGTTCATCGCATGGGCGCAGGCGTTGGGGCCGCGTATCGTCATCGCGACGTTAGGGGAGCGCGGCAGTCTGGCTTATGACGGCAAGACGTTGTATCGCGGTCAGATCGTGCCTGTGGAGGTTGTCAACACGGTCGGGGCGGGAGATTCCTTCTGTGCCGGCTTCATGTACGGCGAACTGCAAGGCTGGTCGATTGCGGAATCGTTGAATCATGGCGCTCGAACGGCAGCCGGGGTGGTCACCAAATTCGAACCCTACTGAAACAGTACAGACCAGAGAAGAGGTGCTTTCTTTGATTATTGATGTGCACACACATCCAATTTTCCACAAGGCAATTTGCGGGGACAAAGAGACGTTGGAATATCGAAAACGGGAGTTCGGCATATTCAAACAGTCGCCAACTCCGGTCGAGTCGGTGCTTCAGGAGATGGACTACATTGGCGTAACGCGCTCCGTGCTGCTCCCGCTAGATCTGACGACCAGAAGCGGCGGCTGGATTGTCGCGAATGAAGAGGTGCGAACGCTGGTCGATCTTGCGCCGGACCGGTTTATCGGTTTTGCCAGCGTGGATCCGTATCGCGAGGATGCGGCAGAGGCGCTGGAGTATGCGTTTGTCCATCTGAAGCTGAGCGGCCTGAAGCTTCATCCTTCAAAGCAGAAATTTTACCCCGATGATGACAGGCTGAAGCCGCTCTACGAGATTTGCGTGAAATACGACAAACCGATCATGTTCCACGCGGGGATGAGCTGGGAGCCAGACGCTCCGGCCGTATATTCGCACCCGCTGCGTTTCGAGGAAGTGGCGATCGCGTATCCCGAGCTCCGCATATGCCTGGCGCATTTCGGCTGGCC
The DNA here is from genome assembly GCF_900454495.1 of Paenibacillus macerans. NCBI lineage: Bacteria > Bacillati > Bacillota > Bacilli > Caryophanales > Paenibacillaceae > Paenibacillus > Paenibacillus macerans. The sequence continues at coordinate 2,956,549 of NZ_UGSI01000001.1, read as the reverse complement.
ATGGATTCAAGAGACGGTGATGCTGCTGCTGAAATATCCGAATGTGTTCACGGACACGTCATTGCTCCATATGGATAATGCCCTTGACTTCTATACGCAGATTTTCAAAGTGAACATGGGTCCGCTCTGGATAGAGCGCAATCTGAGAGACAAGGTCATGTTCGGCACCAACACGCCCCGATTCAAGGCGAAGCGGCTTTTGCCGGCGCTTAAGGCGCTGGAGTTCCGGCCAAAGACATTGCAGAAGATTCTGAGCGGCAACGCTGAGGTTTTTCTGGGAGAGAGGAGGAATGAGCGGCCTTGGTTAAATTAAAAACGCTTGTGCTCAGGTCAACGGCCGAATTTCAGATGATCAAAATTACGAGCGAGATTCAAAGTTTCGTGGAACAATGCGGCGTAGTCAACGGTCTGGCGGCTGTTATCTCGGCGCATACGACTACCGGCATTATGGTCAACGAAGGACTGGAATGCGTGGAGACGGATATCGAGGAATTGCTGGAACGTTTGGCGCCCAAGGATTGGCCATACGCTCATGCGCATTTCCTGCCGTCGTACGGCGCAACGGGCAGCAATTCTCCCTCGCATCTCAAGTCGATGATTTCCGGCAACAGCTGCATGTTCGTTGTGCAGGATGGGAAGCTGGTGGCGGGCGACGCCCAGGATGTGTATTTGGCCGAATTCGACGGTCCGAAGAGCAGGAAAGTTTACATTCAGGTTATCGGAGAGTAGCTGTCACAAGTAAAGGAGGAATCTGGTTAATATGATACAAATCTCGCAAGTGGCTGCCGCAAACTATCATTATAAAAGGTATTCCCTGGAGTATTTCTTGAGTTCCGCCGCACGGTTGGGGTTCCGCAATATTGAATTATGGGCATCGGGACCGCATTTCCATTTGGACTATTTTTCGCTTCAAGACGTCAAAAATTTGCAGCAAAAAATAAAAGCACGCGGGTTAAAGGTCATCTGCCTGACCCCCGAGCAGTACGTCTATCCGGTCAGCATCAGCCATCCCGATCCGGAGTACCGCAAGCACAGCGTGGAGTTTTTTCGCCGCCATATTGAAGCCGCTTCGCTTTTGGAATGCGACCGAGTGCTGGTGACCACGGGGATCGCCTACCTGGACGCCGACGAGACGGAAGCATGGAAATGGTGCCGGGAATCCTTAAGTGAAATCAGCAAAACTGCGGAAAAAGAAGGAGTTTACCTTCCCGTGGAGGCGTTTACCAGCTTTTCCACGCACGTGTTTAACCGGGCCGAGCATATTTCCAAGATGATCAAAGAGGTCGGAAGCCCGTATTTGAAAGGGTTGGCGGATACGGATGTGATGGCCACGACAGGCAAGGACACCATTCACGACTTCATCAAGGAACTTGGAGATAATTTAAACCATGTCCATTTTGTGGACGGTAATCCCGGAGGGCATCTGGTTCCCGGAGAAGGCCGGCTCGATATGGCGGAGGCGTTAAAGGCGCTGAACGATATCGATTATAAGGGATATCTCGGGCTGGAATTGCTTGATCGAAGATATATTTTGGACCCGGAAAAAGCGATGCGGGATTCGCTCGCGTGGTTCGAAAAGCACTTATCCTAATACCCATCTGCGAAATGCGAAAGGAATGGTAAACCGATGAAGGCGGATATATTCATTCATGAAGGCGAAGGCATCCAATGCGTGTACAAAAACGAGAAATGGCTGGTGTGCATCAAAAACTGGAAACCGGATAACGATATCGAGGGCATTTATCGCCTGGAAGTCCATCGCGAAACCGATGAACAATTCATCTTGGTGAAGGGCAAAGCGATCCTGCTGGCGGCGGACCGGAAGGACGGCAAGTTCGATATTGAATTGATCGAGATGGAACCGGGGAAGGTCTACAATATTCCGCAGGACACCTGGTTTTACACGATCATGCAAAAGGATACGGTAATGACGTATGTTCAAGACGCCAACACCACGAATGAAAACAGCGAATACTGCGAAATGAGCGAGTCCGAGCTGGCTTTTGTGAGAAAAAGAGCGTCTGAAATATTGAATAAGTAAGAAAGGCAAAAAGCCGATTCCTGCGGAAGGAATTGGCTTTTTTCAAAAAATACTGGACTATTCGTTCCGATTAATTTATACTTGTGTTGGAAAGGAGGAAGTACCTTTGGGACGGATTAAAGAATTTGACCGGGAGCAAGTGCTGCGCAAAGCGATGATCGTTTTTTGGGAAAAGGGATATGAGGGAACAAGCATCCCGGATTTGCTGGAATCTATGGGACTAAGCCGATCCAGTTTGTACGAAACGTTTCAGGATAAACAAACGCTTTATTACGAGGCCATCCAATGTTACAAAAAGATGTCGCAAAAAAAACGCGATCTGATGATCCATGCCCCTTCTGCGATCGACGGAATCCGCCAGTATTTTGAGCTGCATATCACGAACGCATTTGCCGCGCACGGCGAAGCTTATCCAAACGGATGTCTGATTACGAACGCATCGATTGGTGTGGAAGCCTTGGATGAGCCATTGCAGAATACGATTCGCCACAGATTTACGGAATTGGAGCGGCTGTTTTACGAGACCTTAAAGAAAGGGCAAGAGGCGGGAGAAATTGCCCCCGATAAAGATATTAAAATGTTCGCGTACCTGCTGCTGAATCTCAACCACAGCATCAACGTGATGGCCAAGGTCCAAAGCGACAGCGCTAAAGTCCGCGATATGATGAACGCGGTTTTGGAGATGCTGTAAAGCTATTTTTTTTTCGGAATACCGGAATGATTGTTCCTGAAAATCGGGCCAATTTACGTGTACATAGGGGAATGGGCAACTTGTTCTCATATTGGAACGAATATTCCAGTATTTCCGCATTATAACTAATAAAAAGGAGTGTTTTTCATGAATGTCATCGCAAAAAGTAAGCCGGAGGAAAATACCGCTTCGTCATGGATCACGCTGATTCTTGCTGTGGCCTGCGGTCTGATCGCAGCCAATCTTTATTACACGCAACCATTGGTGGAATCGATCAGTTCGGCCGTAGGGTTGTCTTCGGGAGCCGCGGGTTTGATCGTCACGCTGACCCAAATCGGCTACGGGATCGGTTTGTTATTTATCGTTCCCTTGGGGGATCTGCTGGAGAACCGCAAGTTGGTGGTTACGCTGCTGATTTTGACAGCCATCGTGTTGATCATCGCCGCCGAAGTCCGAAGCGCGGCCCTGTTTCTGGCCGCTTCCCTGTTGATCGGCGTCGGGTCCGTGGCGGCCCAGGTTCTGGTTCCCTACGCGGCTCATCTATCTCCCGAGGAAACGAGGGGACGTAATGTAGGCAACGTCATGAGCGGTCTGCTATTGGGGATCATGCTGGCCCGTCCGGTTTCGAGTTTGGTGGAAAATTACTTCGGCTGGCACGCGATCTTTATTTTATCCTCTGCCATGCTTTTGGTGCTGTCTCTTGTTCTGGCCAAGGTACTTCCGGCAAGACGCCCGCAAACCACCGTCAACTATCCGGCGATCCTCTCATCGATGCTGCAGTTGCTGAAGACGACGCCGATTCTGCGGCGCCGGGCACTTTATCACGCGTTTTTGTTCGGCATGTTCAGCCTGTTCTGGACCACGGTTCCGCTCGTTTTAACGAGTCCGGTGTTTCACTTTTCTTCAACAGGGGTTGCCCTGTTCGCTTTGGCGGGGGTATCCGGCGCGGCGGCGGCGCCTATCGCGGGGCGTCTGGCGGATAAGGGCCTGATCCGTGCGGCCACCGGATTGTCCATCGTGCTGGTGATTCTTTCCGGACTGTTGCCGATGCTGTTCGCCGGCGGTTCGATTCTCTCTATTGTTATCCTGGTGGCTGCCGCCATTCTGCTAGTCATGGGCGTGTCCGCCAACATGGTACTCGGACAGCGCGCCATCTTCGCTTTGGGAGCGGAGGTCCGCAGCCGGCTGAACGGTCTCTATATGGCGATCTTTTTTGCCGGCGGAGCCATCGGTTCCGCGGTCGGGGGATGGGCTTACGCCATGGGCGGCTGGCAGGCGGCGCTGTGGGTGGGCGTTCTGTTTCCGGCCCTCGCGATGCTGTATTTTTTCACGGAAAAAAGGGGGGTGCGCGGCTGAACGTTCTTTCTTACAACAGAGCTGAACGCGGCTGGATGAGTTCTTCGTGCGGAGGCTGCGGAGGCTAGGAAATAGCGGTAAAAAAGGGCCCTATTGCCGGCAAAGAAGTGAATTCAGCCCCAATAGAGGAATTTTTTACCGCTATTACTGGCGAGCGGGGGCGAAAAGGGCCGTTTTCCCACCTTGCTAACAAAATAGGACCCAAAAGTTCCGCTATTTGGCGGGCAAGGGGGAGAGCCGCCAATATAGCGACATAAATTACCGCTAATTCGGCAAGAGCCCCAGGACACTCCCTTCACCTCAAATGTCCGCCAAAGCTAACATTCTCTGGTGGTTTTCAGTTACTGATTGTCTTTCGTTACCAGTTTGATCGCGACCGGTACATATTTTTCCACGGGCTTGCCGCGGAGTATATCGGCTGCGGTTTGTACCGCTTTCTGCCCGATCAGGTCGAATTGCTGCGCGATTGTAGCGGAAAGTTTGCCCTCCTTGATCGCTCTAAGCGCGTCCGCGCTTCCGTCGAAGCCGATAACCACGATATTTTTACCGGAGCTGGCAACCGCTTCGACCGCCCCTAGTGCCATTTCGTCGTTTTGCGCGAATACCGCCTGGATATTGGGGTTAGCCTGAAGCAGATTTTCCATGACGTTAAGGCCTTTGGTGCGGTCAAAAGCGGCTGCCTGCTTGACAACGACATTAAGCTTGCTGTCCGCGAGGGAATGAAAGCCTTCGCCGCGTTCCCGGGCGGCCGATGTTCCCGGTATGCCTTCCAGCTCGGCGACGACCGCCCCCTCACCCAGCGAATCGATGATGTACTGTGCCGCCATTTTGCCTCCGCCTACGTTGTCGGAAGCGATCAGTGAGGCGACCTCGCCCTTGTCCGCCGAGCGGTCGATGGTGATCACCGGAATGCCGATGGCGTTGGCGTTTTGGACCGCCGCCGAAATGGCGGAGGAATCGGTGGGATTGATCAGCAAAGCGTTGACGCCTTTTTGGAGCAGATCATCGACGTCGTTGTTTTGTTTGGCCGGGTCGTTTTGGGCATCCACAACAATAACTTCAAATCCTTGTTTGTCAGCCTCCTGCACGACCATATCCTTTAAGTAGACGAAGAAGGGGTTGTTCAAGGTGGACATGGAAAGTCCGAGCTTGACATGATTTAAGTCCTTCTTGCCGCCAGTTTTGGCCCAGGAGGGCGGCTCCAGCGAGCAGCCGGAGAGCAGCAGCGTGATCAAGGCGGTTATCAGAAGATAAGGAATTTTTCTCAATTTCGTATCCCCCTACACGGATTTCTTTCGGTCCATCAGAACCGCGACAAGAATGACGATGCCTTTGACGACCGCTTGATAAAACGAGGAGACGCCAAGCAAATTTAACCCGTTATTCAGGGTGCCGATAATCAGGGCGCCAACCAGGGTTCCGACAATGCGGCCGCGTCCGCCGGACAAACTGGTGCCGCCGAGAACAACCGCTGCAATGGCATCAAGTTCGTAGGAGCTGCCGGCGGTCGGCTGGGCCGAATCGAGCCTGGAGGTAAGAATGGCTCCGGATAACGCCGCCAAAAAGCCCGTTAAAGAGTAGACCATGATTTTGATGCGCTGGACCTTAATTCCGGAGATAATGGACGCTTTTTCGTTGCCGCCGATGGCATAGGTTTTGCGTCCGAACGACGTTTTGTTCAGCAGCACCCAGAGCAAAGCGAACATGATCGCCATGGTGATGGCCGGAACGGGGATCCCCAGAAAATAACCGCGCCCGAACATTTGAAACGTCAAACTGTCGCCGAGGCTCGTGATCGGATTACCTTCCGTAAAGACCATGGTAAGCCCGCGGTAAATCGTCATGGTGGCTAAGGTGACGATAAACGGCGCCATTTTGCCTTTCGTAATGAACGCGCCGTTCACGGCTCCGAGTCCGGCCCCGAGTAAACAGGAGGCTCCGATGGCGATTATAGGGTTTACGCCACCGACGATCATACCGGCCATGATTGCGCTGGAAAGCGCCAGCGTCGAGCCGACCGAAAGATCGATGCCGCCCGTCAGGATGACGAGGGTCATACCGAAAGCGATCAAGGCATTGATGGCTACCTGGCGCAGCAAATTTAAAATGTTAAGCGGCTCTAAAAAAGCCGGGTTCAAGACGGCAACAACGATAACAAGAATGATCAGTCCCAGCATCGGACCAAGCTTCTGCATGGCTATGTTCATATTTCATTCCCCCCTGTGGCCAAGCTCATAATTTTCTCCTGCGTGGCCTCCGAACCTGCCAATTCTCCGGCGATTCGCCCTTCATGGATCACGAGGATTCTGTCGCTCATCCCGAGGATTTCCGGGAGTTCCGAAGAGACCATAATAATGGCTACGCCTCTCTCTGTCAGCTCGTTCATAAGCTGGTAAATCTCGCGTTTGGCCCCGACGTCCACACCTCTTGTCGGCTCGTCGAGGATCAGCACCCCGGGGCCGATGCCGATCCATTTGGCAATAACCACCTTCTGCTGGTTTCCTCCGGAGAGATTTCTTACCGGGGTTTCGAGCGATTCCGTTTTGATTTGCAGCCGGGTTATTAGCGTCTCGACAAAGGATTTCTCTTTGTTCTTGTCGATCAATCCGTTGCGGTTAAGGCTGGACAGGCTGGGAAGAACCATGTTTTCCCTGACGGAAAACTCCAGAACAAGGCCTTCTTCTTTACGGTTTTCGGTAATAAATCCGATTCCCTGCTTGACCGCGTCGGACGGATTTTTAATGTGCACAGCCTGATGTTTCAGAAGGATTTCGCCGGTGTCGAGCCTGTCAAGACCGTATAGAGCCCGCATGATTTCCGTTCGCCCGGCGCCCATCAAACCCGAGATGCCGAGGATTTCACCGGATCGCACGGCAAAATGGACTCCATGAAAAACCCCGTTTCTGGAGGCGTTTTTCACTTCCAGGACGACCGGACCGGGCGTAGTGCGGCGTTTAGGAAAACGGTCGGTCAATTCGCGTCCAACCATTTTTCGCACGACTTCGTCAAAGCAGGTCTCGGAAATTGGCTTCGTGTCGACGCTGATGCCGTCACGCATTACCGTAATGCGGTCGCCAATTTCAAAAATTTCTTCCATCCGGTGCGATATGTAGACGATAGACACACCTTCCCGTTTGAGCGCTCCGATGATCTCGAATAATTTCCGGGTTTCTTTTTCCGTGAGCGCAGCCGTCGGTTCGTCCATAATCATCACCTTGGCTTTCGTCATCAGCGCTTTGCAAATTTCGATCATTTGCTGCTGTCCAACCGAACACTTTACGGCAGCCTGATCCAGAGGAAGCGAGAGGGAGAGTTTGCTCATTTGCTCTTCTGCTAGCGCTTTCATTTTCTTCTGATTTAAAAATCCCCAACCGTTAGTTTCCTCCTTGCCGACAAACAGGTTTTCCAGTACGGTCATTTCCGGCCAGATATTCAGTTCCTGGTGAATAAACACGATTCCGTTATCCTCCGCTTCACGCGGATGGGTAAAGGAGACTTCTTTTCCGTCAATGAGGATAACCCCATCGTCCCGCGTATGGATGCCGGTTAAGATGTTCATCAGCGTGGATTTGCCGGCCCCGTTTTCCCCCATCAGCGCATGAACTTCACCTTCGAGCAGCTCAAAATCCACGCCGGCCAGCACGCGACTCGCTCCGAATGATTTATGAATGTCTTTCATTCTAATATGCAACCATGTTCACCTCTCGCCGCTTTCATTCTGAAGATAGTTTAGTTGGATGCACTTAAAAAACTTAATTCATAAGTGTTGTTCTCCTCCTCCTGAAACCATGAATATGTTGTTATATGCTGTCCTAGAACAAGAAAAAAGCGTTGTTTATAACCTTTTTAGCTAAAAAAATGAATTTTTAGAGTGGAATAACATTAAATAATATATAAACGTGAACTAAACACTTGTGAAGATGATTATGGGTACAAGGTGACGATATTCTAAAGAATGGGAAGCGATTCGACCAAAATACTTGACTCTCCCCTTTAGTGGAGACATTAAACTCCATGTGTAAGCTGATCAATTAAAAGGGAGGAGTCAAAATGAACCTGGATATCAGAGACGTTAGAAGCGAGGATATCGAGCCTATTAAATCGATCATTGCCAATACGTGGAACCGAAGAGGTTTATTGAGGATGAAGACGTCATAAATGCAGCCGTTACAATGGTGTTCGTTGGCGGCCTTCATCAGCGGCGCGGTGTTTTCGATCACGGCCAACGGACGAGTAGCCCTTTACTCGGATCCTGAACCGGCTGGCGAGATCAAGAAAAACGAGGGTCCCTGGACGGTGGAGGAATTGATTAAAACCGTTCCTGAAAATTTATTGAAAGATTATGTGTCCATTGCCACGCGGAATGAATGGGCTTAGTATAGCGGTGCTGCCGAAGCGAGTTTTGTAATATCAAGAAGTTAACGCTCCGAGGTTCATACTTTTGGATATTTAAAAAAACTAACGTCTTGCCTTTATTCAAAAAGGCAAGACGCTGATTTTGCGAATTATTGAGCGGACTTTAAAGATTCAACCTCATCCTTCGTTAGTCCGCTCGCTTTCACGATAACGGAAACCTCAATGCCCATGGCCAGCATGTTCTTGGCAATTTCCATGGCTTTCTTTTGTTCTCCCTGGGCCATGCCTTTCTCAATGCCTTTCTCAATGCCCTTCTCGATTCCCTTCTCCATACCTCTAGCCATACCTTGTTCCGTTGCCCACTCAATCATGGACGCCTGGTCATGCAAATATTTCTGGCGCTCCTCGTACTTGCGGCGGGCTTCCCGATCGAGACTCAAAAACTCCAGCGTATCCATCGCTTTCTTCAAGCTTGGTTCATTCATCTTCAGCGCCTCCCAGTTCGTTTTGTCCGCACTCTTCAAAAAAAGCAGCCAATTTACCAAACCGCCCTCCACCGGAATCGATCGATCATCCAGCTTGGATAATTCTATGACGTGCATTTCAATGTCATCACATAGCTTAACTCTCGTATGATCTTCCCGTAAATGATAGACATTATGATACCGCTCGTTGGCAATGACCGTGAAATTCAAAATATTGATCGTCACGCATTTTTTCAGTTGCTTGTAGGATTGTCCTTCCTGCAACTGGCTGGAGTAGCGTTTGCTCCAATAATAGAGCGTCCGTTTCTCAATGTCGTATTTATTGAATAGCTGCATCTCCACGTTGATAAGTTTGCCTTCCGTAGTTTTGGCCCAGATATCGAAGATCGACTGTTTGTCGAGCGGAGCGTCCTTATCCGTATAGGGATTCAAAAGGACGATCTCCGTGAGCGGCGGCTCGCCAGATTCCATAAATGTTCGATTTAAGAAAGCCAGCAGCACATCTTTGTTGTCTTCACTGCCAAAAATCCGCTTAAAAACGAAATCATTCCGTGGATCAAGAAGTTCAGTCGTCAATTTGACATTCAACTCCATTTCTTTTATTTTATCACACTTTAAGTTCATGCAAACAAAAAGCCGCTCCAATACGGCAGCCAAACGAAGGCTCGTATTAAAGCGGCATGTGCTTCACGCCAGTTAAATTATGGTTAGAGTATACCCGATTATTATGAATGCTGCAACCTGAGACAGGGCTAAACAGTTTATCCACCTAAACATTACCAACACTCACCCAATAATTTGAAACATAAAATAATAAAGGCAAGAAGAATGTTAATTTTTTTTAATATATAGCGAAATTTTTGTATTTACCATTGACTGAAAACGGTTTAAATAATAATATATGACCATAAGTTGATCAACTGTTATTAAAAACTTGATTGAAGGTTGGAATTTTTGAAATTGGGAGGATACTATGATGACGCAAGTGTCAGAAGTGGAGATCTTAAAAAATTATATTAATGGTGAATGGGTGAAGAGCGCCACCGACCGTTATGAAGACGTGTATAATCCGGCGACTAACCAGGTTATCGCCCGTGTTCCTTTGTCGACGAAAGAAGAGATTGATCATGCGGTTGAAGTCGCGGCTGAGGCTTTTAAAAGTTGGCAGAAAGTGGCCGTACCTCGCCGGGCTCGAATTCTATTCAATTATCAGCAACTGTTGACCCGGCACAAGGAGGAACTGGCCAAGCTGATCACGATTGAAAACGGCAAAAACCTGACCGAGGCTTTGGGCGAAGTGGGGCGCGGCATCGAAAACGTGGAATTTGCCGCCGGAGCACCGACGTTGATGATGGGCGATTCGCTGGCCAGCATCGCCACGGATGTAGAAGCTGTAAATTACCGCTATCCGCTTGGCGTGGTAGGAGGAATCGCGCCCTTCAACTTTCCGATGATGGTGCCCTGCTGGATGTTTCCGATGGCGATCGCGCTCGGCAACACCTTTATATTGAAGCCGTCGGAGCGTACGCCGCTGCTGACCAGACGGCTGGCGGAGCTGTTCGAGGAAGCCGGATTGCCTAAAGGCGTGTTCAACGTCGTATACGGAGCCCACGATGTCGTAAACGGTATTCTCGATCATCCGGAGGTCAAGGCGGTTTCGTTCGTCGGTTCGAAGCCGGTCGGCGAATACGTGTTCAAGCGCGGCAGCCAAAACCTGAAGCGGGTGCAGGCGTTAACCGGAGCCAAAAATCATACCATTGTCCTAAATGATGCGAATCTGGAGGACACGGTGACCAATGTAATCAGCGCCGCTTTCGGCTCGGCCGGAGAACGCTGCATGGCCTGCGCCGTGGTCACTGTGGAAGAAGGGATCGCCGATGAGTTCATCGCCCTTCTTAAGGAAAAGGCGCAGAGCGTTAAAATCGGCAACGGTTTGGACGACGGGGTGTTTCTCGGTCCGGTGATCCGGGAAGAGAATAAACGGCGGACCCTGCAATATATCGAAAAAGGTCTGGAAGAGGGAGCTTCGCTCATCTGCGACGGACGGGAAAACACGCCGGATCAAGGTTATTTTGTCGGACCGACGATTTTTGAAAATGTAACGACGGAGATGACGATTTGGAAGGAGGAAATTTTTGCGCCGGTGCTGTCCGTCATTCGCGTGAAAAACCTCAAGGAGGCGGTGGAGATCGCCAACCGGTCGGAATTCGCCAATGGAGCCTGCATTTTTACCTCCAATGCGTCCGCCATCCGGTATTTCCGGGAAAACATCGATGCCGGAATGCTTGGCGTAAACCTGGGCGTACCTGCACCGATGGCCTTCTTCCCGTTCTCGGGCTGGAAATCCTCTTTCTTCGGCACGCTGCACGCCAACGGCAAAGACAGCGTGGACTTCTACACGCATAAGAAGGTCGTGACCGCCCGATATGCAGCGCCGGCTTTTGAATAATCATCATGTTCAGGACAGTTGGGAGGTAAGGGGTCATTGACGCTGGTATCATTTAAAGAAATGCTGCAAAAAGCCAAGGCGGAGCAATATGCGGTCGGACAGTTCAATCTGAACGGCTTGCAGTGGGGGCAGGCCATATTGCAGGCCGCTGAAGAAGAGCGTTCTCCCGTCATCCTGGCCGCTTCGGACCGGCTGGTGCCCTTTTTGGGCGGCTATAAAGTGATTGCGGCAATGGTGGAGGAGCTTGTCAAAGAGATGGCGATCACCGTTCCGGTGGCGCTTCATCTGGATCACGGAAAAACGCTGGAGAATTGCAAAAAGGCCGTAGACGCCGGCTTCAGCTCCGTGATGATCGACGGTTCCCATGATCCGATCGGGCGGAATATAGCGATGACCGGCGAGGTCGTGAACTACGCGCATCCCCGCGGAGTGTCGGTTGAAGCGGAGGTCGGCACGGTCGGCGGGATGGAAGACGGTTTGATCGGCGGGATTCGGTATGCGGACCCTGGAGAATGCGCCGCGCTGGTCAAGGAAACGGGGATCGATGCGCTCGCCGCGGCGCTCGGTTCCGTCCATGGCCCTTACCGGGGAGAGCCGGTACTGGGCTTTGCGGAAATGGAGCGGATCTCCGGGCTTGTCGGGATTCCGCTGGTGCTGCACGGCGCTTCGGGCATTCCCAAACATCAGATTCGGCGCGCTATCGCTTTGGGCCATGCCAAAATCAATGTCAACACGGAATGCCTTCAGGCCTGGGCGTCGGCGCTCCGCCGGACGCTTGACGCCGATGCCGGTCTGTACGATCCGCGCGCGATTTTGTCGCCGGGAACAGAGGCGATCAAGGAAGTTGTCAGAGGCAAAATCCGGGAGTTCGGTTCCGCGGGAAAAGCATCGCGGTAAACATCGGCTAGCGGATTACCAAATTATTAATTCCGGTACGCCTGGCCTGCGGCCTTTGCGCCGCGAGGCCAGGCGTGCAGGCAAACTGATTCAAGTAGGGAGAGATTGCAATGCTGCAAAACGAAAAAAAACGAAAATTTGATCTCATCACATTGGGGAGAGCTTGCATTGATTTAAACGCGGTGGAGTATAACCGGCCGATGGAAGAAACGTTGACCTTCTCGAAATATGTGGGCGGATCGCCCGCCAACATCGCGATCGGCGCGGCCAAACTCGGCTTGCAAGTCGGATTTATCGGCAAAGTTCCCGCCGACCAGCACGGCCGCTTTATTCGGCATTCCATGAAGAAGAGCGGCGTCGATGTCTCCTGTATGATTGACGACACGGAAGGGCGCAAGGCGGGCCTGGCTTTTACGGAGATTAAAAGTCCGGAGGAATGCAGCATCCTGATGTACCGTGAAAATGTCGCCGATCTGTTTTTGCGGCCGGATGAGATCGAGGAAGAATATATTGCCGCCGCTTCGGCGTTGCTGATCTCCGGTACGGCGCTGGCCGCCAGCCCTTCGCGCGAAGCCGTTTTTAAAGCGGTTTCATATGCCCGGGCCAACGATACCAAAGTCATCTTTGAATTGGATTACCGGGGCTACACCTGGAAGTCTCCGCAGGAAACGTCGATTTATTATTCGGCGATTGCCGAACAGGCGGATGTCGTAATCGGAACCCGGGACGAATTTGATGTGCTTGAAGGAAAGGAAGGGGGGAATAACGAGGCGACCGTTGCACGATTGTTCCGTTATCGCCCGGAGCTGGTGGTTATCAAACACGGCGTGCAGGGTTCATACGCTTATACCCGGGACGGCAAGGTGCATAGGGGATTAGCTTATAAATCCAAGGTGCTTAAAACGTTCGGAGCCGGCGATTCCTATGCGGCCGCTTTCCTGTATGCCTTAATGAGCGGAAAAGAGATTGCTGAAGCCTTGAAATACGCAAGCGCTTCGGCTGCCATCGTCGTCAGCAAGCACAGTTCATCGGAAGCGATGCCGACGGTGGCCGAAATCGAGCAGCTCATTGCCGCGCAAAGCCAATAAATTTGCTGGAGATTAACATCTAGTGTTTACTTTATAATTGAAGCGGGGGAAGTTAGTTTATGCCGATATTGATTGTTTGCTTTGGGGTTGCGCTGCTGCTTGTTCTGATTATGAAAGCAAAGCTGAATACGTTTGTATCGCTTACGATTACCGCGTTTGTCGTGGCACTGCTGCTCGGTATGGATCCGACGACCATCGTAACCACCATTGAAAGCGGAATCGGCGGCCAGCTGGGGCATTTGGCGCTGGTGTTCGGTTTCGGCGCCATGCTCGGCCGGCTGGTATCCGACGCTGGCGGCGGTTACCGAATCGCCATTACGCTAATCGACAAGTTTGGCCGTAAACGGATTCAGTGGGCGGTCGTGGTGGCTTCATTTATCGTCGGAATCGCCTTGTTCTTCGAAGTGGGTCTGGTGCTCTTGATCCCGATTGTTTTCGTCATCGCGAAAGAATTAAAGATGCCGTTCCTGTATCTCGGCATTCCGATGGCCGCCGCGCTGAACGTAACCCACGGCTTTCTGCCGCCGCATCCGGCGCCGACCGCTATCTCGGCAGCTTATGGAGCGGATTTGGGACAGGTTCTGTTGTACGGCATGATCATCGCCATTCCGACGACGATTGTGGCCGGACCCTTGTTCAACAAAGTGCTGATGAAAGTGTATCCCCGCGTGTACGAGCGGGAAACGGACGCTTCCGTTGTCGGCGGCGATCAAAAAAGCTTTGTGCTTAGCGAAACCCCCGGTTTCGGCATCAGCGTGCTGACTTCCATGCTTCCCGTGATTTTTATGGGTGTTGCCGCGGCCGCCAAAATGGTGATGCCCGAAGATTCGGCCGTGCTCAAAGTGCTGAATTTTATCGGAACGCCCGGCACCGCGATGCTTATCTCTTTGCTGGTGGCCATGTATACTATGGGTATAGCCAGAGGGATCGCGATGAAGCAAATCAGCAATACTTTGGTAAGCGCTATCTCGCAAATCTCCATGATGCTGCTCGTAATCGGCGGCGGCGGAGCCTTTAAGCAGGTGCTGGTCGACGGCGGGATCGGCGATTACGTATCCCAATTGTTCTCGGCAACGAATCTGTCCCCGCTGCTTGTCGCCTGGATGATCGCGGCGATTTTGCGATTGTGCCTCGGCTCCGCCACGGTGGCCGCGCTGACGACAGCGGGTCTGGTGACGCCGCTGATCGCAGGCGGAGATGTGAATCCGGCGCTGATGGTGCTGGCTACGGGAGCGGGCAGCGTAATCGCCTGCCATGTGAACGATGCCGGGTTCTGGATGATCAAGGAGTATTTTGGACTAACGCTGAAGGAGACCTTTGGTACGTGGACTACGCTGACAACGGTGCTTTCGGTGACGGGACTGCTCTGCGTGTTGGCCTTGGGCGCGATTTTGTAAAGGTAAGGAGGAGCAAACGATGAACGGCCTGGATGTTGAACGGGTGTTGGGCTGGCTCGAGGAGGCGGCGCAAATGCTGCGCGACTCGCTTCAGGAAGAAAGAGAAATATCCCAGAAGACCGGGGCCCTTGATTTGGTGACCGATATGGACCGGCGGATCGAACAGTTTCTGGTCCGCAATATCAGGGAGTTCTACCCCGGCGACCGTATCCTGGGCGAGGAAGGCACGGGGGACCGGGTGGAGGATCTGGCCGGCCGTGTATGGATACTGGACCCCATTGACGGAACGATGAACTTCATCAAACAGAAAGAAAATTTTGCGGTCATGATCGCTGTTGTGGAAGATGGCATCGGCAAATGCGGTTTCATTTATGATGTAATGCGCAGCCGGCTCGTTTGGGGCGGGCCGGAAACCGGCGTATATTATAACGGTCAGCCACTGCCGCCATTGCAGGATCACGAATTAAAGGACAGCTTGGTAGCTATTAACTGGCAGATGTTTGCCGACAATGTTTCCAACGTCAAGGCGCTGGCCTGGGGAAGCTGCGGGGTCCGGATACAGAGCTGTGCGGGTACGGAATTTATTCAGCTTTTATTGGGAAAACAGTCGGTGTACGTTTCCAAGCTGGCACCTTGGGATTACGCGGCCGGGAGAATTTTGTGCGAAACCGCGGGGATTCGTTGTTCTACCATTAAAGGCGAACCGCTGGGATGGCTGGAATCGATTCAGGGAGCATTCGCTACACCGCGCGCATATGAAAGCGCTATACGAATGTTGAATGAACAATAATTTGCACCGGTGGAGACCTGTTGGCCTATTCGGCTAGGAGGTCTTTTTATTTTAAAAAAAAATTAAATATAGTACGTTCTATATATTGATTTAGCTTGAAATATTGTGTATTATTCAAACATAAATGCTGATTATATATCCGATTTACGCTTAAAAAAGTGTGCAAGTTCGCTTATGAAGTGGAGGTAAACCGTGATCGAACTGACAGCCCGTCAACTGCAAATTATCGATATCGTCCAAAAAAACGCACCGATCAGCGGAGAACAGATTGCTGAAAGCTTGCACTTAAGCAAACCTACGATCCGCTCGGACCTGTCGCTTCTGGTTATGCTCGATTATATCAACGCAAAGCCAAAGGTCGGTTACTTCCCGGGAGGCAAAGCTTCTTCCGATCTGCGCAACGGTTACCTGCTGCAAAATAGCAAAGTCAAAGATATTCAGGGCATGCCGATCATTATCCGGGAAATCACCACCATACAAGATGCCGTCGTTACGCTTTTTCTGCAGGACGTGGGCACGCTTTTCGTTTGCGATGACGACGGCAAGCTCGCCGGGGTTGCCTCGCGCAAAGATTTTCTTAAGGTTACGCTCGGCAACCCTGGCGCCGCGTCCATGCCGGTCAGCATGGTCATGACACGCCAACCCAAGGTGGTTACGGTATTTCCCGAAGATACGGTGCTCGACGCGGCGCAAAAAATGATTTTGCACGAGGTAGACAGCCTGCCGGTTGTCGTTCCGGCTAACGAGGAAGAGAGCGGCGCAAGGCTTACGGTGGTTGGCCGTTTGACGAAAACTTCGATCTTAAAGCTGCTTCTTGACAAAGAGAACCATTGATAGGGAAACAGGAGGAATCGAGAGAGCATGGAAACATCACATTTGATCACGATCTGCTCGGATTCATTGGGAGATACGGCCGAGGCGGTAGTGCAGGCCGTCATACATCAATTTGAGAATCAACGAGTCAAGATCAAGCGGTACGGCAACATCCGGCATGAAGATGAGCTGCGGAAGCTGCTGGAAGAAGCCGCGCGCCACAAAGGGTTCGTGGCCTATACGCTGGTGCAGCCAGAGCTCCGCGAAGTGATTCGCGAGGAAGCCGTCAGGCTCGACCTGCGCATCGTCGATATTATGGGCCCTATGATGCAGGCGTTCATCGATACTTTCGACGATTCCCCGCGAGCACGGCCCGGCCTGCTGCATCAGCTTAATGAAAATTATTTTCGGCGTATAGAAGCCATCGATTTTACGGTGGCCAGCGACGGCGGACGGAATCTTGAAGCCATGTTCGAGGCGGATATCGTGGTGATGGGCATATCGCGCACCTCCAAGACGCCTTTAAGCATCTTCCTGGCCCATCGCGGCAAAAAAGTCGTAAACTATCCGCTCGTTCCCGAGGTGGGGCCGCCGCCGCATCTGCTGAGCCTGCCTTCGAGCCGCCTCATCGGCCTGACGATGGAGCCGGAGCATATGCTCAAAATCCGTTCGGAGCGGCTGAAAATGCTGGGCCTGCCGCTGGACACGCAATACACGAGTCTGGCCCGTATCCAGGAAGAAACGGATTACGCCCTGGCGCTATATTCCCGGCTCAAATGTCCGGTTATCGACATTACCGATAAAGCGATCGAAGAGACGGCCGGCATCATCATGGGTTATATTTAAAAAATTTCCGATTATAACGCTATTGGGGGGAGTTTGTATGGAACGAGAACTGACGCTGGAAATTGTAAGGGTGACGGAACTTGGCGCCCTGGCCGCCGCCCGCTGGGTCGGCAGAGGCGATAAAAATGCGGCCGACGAGGCTGCTACCGCGGCGATCCGCTCCATGTTCGATTCCGTTTCGATCGACGGAACCGTGGTCATTGGCGAAGGGGAAATGGATGAAGCGCCTATGCTCTATATCGGGGAAAAGGTAGGCAATGGCCTGGGACCGTCCGCGGACGTTGCCGTTGATCCGCTCGAAGGCACGGAAGTGGTGGCCGCGGGTCTCAGCAACGCGCAAGCCGTCATCGCCGTCGCCGACAAAGGCAGCCTGCTGCACGCCCCTGACATTTACATGGAGAAGCTGGCCTGCGGCCCGCAACTGGCCGGTAAATTGAGCATTACGGATCCGGTCGGCATCACCTTGAACAAAGCCTCCCAAATTACGGGCAAATCGCTTTCCGAACTGACCGTCATGGTTCTTGACCGGGAACGCCATGCGGGCCTGATTTCCGAATTGCGGAAAGCCGGCGTCCGGATCAAACTGCTGCTTCATGGCGATGTCGCCGGCGCCATTGCGGCCGCGCTGCCGGACAACGACGTTGACCTTTACCTTGGCTCCGGCGGCGCGCCGGAAGGCGTGCTGGCAGCGGCCGCCTTGAAATGCCTCGGCGGCGAGATGCAGGGCATTTTGCTTCCGAGCACTCCGCAGGAGGTCCAGCGCTGCCTGCAAATGGGCATTGCCGATCCCACCCGGGTGCTTTCCATGCAGGATATGGTCGGCTCCGGCGATGTCTTGTTCGCCGCCACCGGCGTGACGACCGGAGAATTTCTGAACGGGGTCCGCTTTATCGGTTCCGATCATGCGGAGACGCATTCCGTCATCATGCGCGCGCAGAGCCGCACGATCCGCTATATAAAGAGCGTGCACTTTCTTCCCAAAAAGCAGTTTCCGGCGGAAATTCCCGCCTGGGAACAGGTTTCTTCCTTGTAACACTTCCATAGAGTATTAGCAAACTTAAAACGGCATGCGTCGTCCTTGGACAAACGCATGCCGTTTTAAGTTTGCGCATATTTCTATTGAACTAAAACTTTTTAACCAAAAGATGATCAAAACAAAAAGTTATAGCTAGATACACAAGGTATTATGATAATTTCGTGCCCAAAAGGTGGAATAAAAAGAAAAAATGTAAAATATAAGTTGACTGTAAGCGCTTTTAATATTATCATGTAATCACATTATCATCAAGAGTTTATCATAATATCATCGCAATTTATCTCCGCAAAAACTTCGGGAAAGGAGGCGGCATAAACAAGCAAATTACGAAGAGAACCAAAAGAGGAGGAAGCGCATGAATACGTTGACAAGCAGAGAACCGTCCAAGCAGAAGAAAACGATTGTTGCCGCCTTGGCTAACTACATCGATGCCGGTTCGATTGTGGCCGGTTCGGCCGGATTGTCTTTATGGGTAGATTATCTTGGATTGAATGACAGCCAAATCGGATTGCTGGGGGCCATGAGCGCCAACGCGATTTCGGCCGCCATCGGCGCGCTGATCGGCGGGTATTTGGCGGATAAGGTGGGAAGAAAGAAAATTTATACGACCAGTATGGTGGCTTATGCGCTTGGAACCCTGCTCATTGTTTTTGGGGTTAATTTTCCGATGC
Organism: Paenibacillus macerans; assembly: GCF_900454495.1. Lineage (NCBI taxonomy): Bacteria > Bacillati > Bacillota > Bacilli > Caryophanales > Paenibacillaceae > Paenibacillus > Paenibacillus macerans. The sequence continues at coordinate 2,937,633 of NZ_UGSI01000001.1, read as the reverse complement.
TGCTTGTCGGCTACATTATCGCCGGCATCGCGGTCGGAGCGGACATTACCGCTTCCTGGACCATTATCGCCGAGAATGCCCCTAAGGAGAAACGGGCCAGGCATGCCGGAATGGCTCAGGTAGCCTGGGCGCTGGGAGCGGTTATCGTTATGCTTCTATCGGTGCTGCTCGGGGGGATGGGCTTGCTCGGCAACCGGATCGTTTTCGCCCATTTGCTGGTCATTTCTTTGATTACCTTAATCCTGCGCATGCGCTTGCCGGAATCGGAAGCCTGGAAAAGCCGGCAGGTCCACCAGAAGCAGGGGATGATTGAAAGGAAAACGTATAGGCATTTGTTCCAGCGCAAATTTTTGCGCAGCATTCTTTTTTTGATGGGTGTGTATCTAGTCTGGAATTTGGCCGCCGGCGTTATGGGTTTCTTTATGCCGTATATCTATCAGAAAGTCGGCGGGGTCTCGGCAACGGCCGCCAATCTGTTGCAAATGGGGTATTTTACCTTCACGGGTCTGGCGGTGGCCTTGATTTTTATGGTGTTCGCGGATAAACATCGCCGCAAAGTGTATGCGTTTTCAGCATTGCTTGCCGTTGCCGGCTGGTCGCTGCTATTGCTTCCGGTGGATGGAATCCCCATTCTTGTACTGTTTATCATTTTGATGGGCATCAACAACGGCTCCGGCCAGCAAGCCAATTACCAGCTGTGGTCCAGCGAATTGTTCCCCACTTCGCTGCGGGCGTCCGCGCAAGGCTTTATGTTTTTCGCGGTGAGAATAACGCTCGGCATATGGAGCGTGTTCGTGCCGATGCTGCTCACGGATTTTGGCATACGGGAGGTCGCCGCGATCCTGGTGGTTTTTGTGTTTATCAGCTTCCTGATCGGCACCTTGTTCGCTCCGAGCACCTCCGGCAAATCATTGGAAGAGATTCAGCTGGAGCTTTACGGAGAACCAAAACCGCCCCTATTTTCGAATAAAGGCTCTTCGGCTGACCTTGTTGAACCCAAAAATGAATTTTAACTTACATCTTCAATCAACAAAATAAATAAATTTGGAGGAGTATACTCATGACCATGAAGTTTGGAGTTATCGGAACCGGAGCGCTTGGCGTAGATCATATGAGAAGAATCCAGCAGACGTTAAACGGCGGCGAGGTTGTGGCGGTTACGGATATAAACCCGGAGGCGGCTAAACAGGCGGTGGCAAATTGGGGACTGGATGCGCAGGTATTTCCCGATGACCGCACCCTGCTGGCCGAAGGTAACGTGGATGCGATCGTGATTACGAGCTGGGGGCCGGCCCACAAGGCGAGCGTGCTGGCCGGCATTGAAGCGGGAAAATACGTTTTTTGCGAAAAGCCGCTCGCTACAACCGCCGAGGATTGCTTGAGCATTGTCGAGGCCGAGATGAAGCACGGCAAACGTTTGGTGCAAGTCGGGTTTATGCGCCGGTATGACAGCGGATACATCAAACTGAAAGAGGCGATCGAAAATAAATGGATCGGCGAACCGCTGATGATCCGCGCCGCGCACCGCAATCCGGAAGTGGGCGACAGCTATCTGACCAACATGGCGATTACGGATACGCTGATTCACGAAATCGACGTGTTGCATTGGCTTGTCAATGACGATTATAAAGCCGTGCAGGTGGTTTATCCGAAGAAAACCAAATATGCCTCGGGCCATTTGCAGGACCCGCAAATCATCACGCTAAAAACCGCAAGCGGAATTATTATTACCGCCGAAGTGTTTGTCAATTGCCAATACGGTTACGATATTCAGTGCGAGGTGATCGGGGAAGAGGGGATCGTCGCGCTGCCTGAAGTTCAAAGCGTTACATTCCGTAAGGATGCCAAGCTCGGAGTGAACCTGCTTATGGACTGGAAGCAGCGTTTCATCGAGGCTTACGACGTGGAGCTGCAGGATTTTATCGATTCCATTCAAAAAACGGGCGAACCGGGCGGGCCAACGTCCTGGGACGGCTACATCGCCGCGGTGACGGCCGACGCTTGCGTCAAAGCGCAAGCATCGGGCGAGTGGGAACCTGTAACCTTGAAGGAGAAACCGGAGTTTTACCGTACGAACCGATAAACCTGCCCGACAAGGAGGAACCCCTTGATCGATCTGTATATCCCTCAATCGGAACCGGGAATTGTGTGGAAGCGAGGCGTATATTTTCATGAGGCTTCAGACTTAGCAAAATCAATGTTCTTTTATGTTTTTTGGGGCGGCGAGTATTATTGCCGGTTTCCGTACAAAGTGGACCGAGATTATATGAGCTCCTTTATTCTATTTTCGATTCAGGAGGGAAGCCTTGCCTTTCATTACCGGGACGATCAATTTACCGCTTCCGCGGGCGATATCGTTTTGCTGGATTGCCGGTACCGCAATTACTATTATGCGGTGGACGATGTGAGGTTTCACTTCTTTCACTTTTCGGGCCCGCAGTCCGAGATGATGTGCGAGGAGTTGTATAAAAAAGCCGGGTGCCTGTTCTCCGGAATGGGCCGTGACAATACGGCGATCCCCGCGATCATTGATAAAATCGCCGCCGGCAATCCCGACGATTTTGATCTGTCCGTGCAAATCTATCAATTACTGGTTTCTCTTTTTAAAGCGGGTTATCCGGCAGGCCCAAAGCAGGTTTCGGGAAAAAGGCTTAATCCGGATCTTAGACCGGCTCTGGATTACATTCATGCTCACTTTGCCGAGAAACTTTATGTTGAGCAATTAAGCAAGCTTTCCAATCTGAGCTTGTACCATTTTGTGCGGTTGTTTAAAAAAGAGATCGGCGTAACTCCGCACCATTACATCCTGAACTTGCGGCTGAAAAGAACAAAGCAACTGCTGGTGGAGACCAATCTCACGGTGGAAGAAATCAGCGCCCGCTGCGGGTTTAATAATGTCGCCCATTTCATTCGGACGTTCTCCAAATCCACGGGCGGGCTGACCCCCGGCAAATTCAGAAAGATGCGATTTTAAGCTGACCCGGTGCACTGCGCCGGCTTCTTTTTTAGGCGCTTTGGTTGAGCAAAAAAAGTCAATTTCTAAGCAAGTGCGGATAGTGTTTTTGAGCCTGTTTCCCATTAGAATGGACCTCGAAAGATGGAAAAAACCGTATCTTACTTTTTTGGCGGGGGGGATGAACATGGCAGCCCAAAATGCAATCAAATGGGGCATAGCGCCCATAGGTTGGAGAAACGACGATATTCCCGAAATCGGCAAGAACAACAATCTGCAGCAAATTTTAAGCGACATCGTTGTGGCAAAATTCGAAGGAACGGAAGCGGGAGGCTTTTTCCCCGAGCCCGAGGTGTTGAACAAGGAGCTGAAGCTGCGGAATTTGCGCATTGCGGGAAAATGGTTCAGCAGTTTCATCATCCGTGACGATGTTGAGCAGACCGCGCGGGATTTCGCCGAACATTGCGCCTATTTGAAAGCGGTTAACGCGGATGTCGCCGTCGTCTCGGAGCAAACGTACAGTGTGCAGGGAACGGACAAAAATGTATTTAAAGAGAAGCCGGAATTTACGGACGCAGAATGGACGCGGCTTTGCGAAGGCTTAAACGCTCTGGGGGAAGCAGCCGATAAATACGGACTAAAGCTGGTTTATCACCATCATATGGGGACCGGGGTGCAAACCAAAGCAGAGGTGGACCGGCTGATGGCCGGCACCGATTCCAAGCTTGTTCATTTGCTCTATGATACGGGCCATATTTATGTCTCGGATGGCGATTATCTGTCACTGCTGGAGGCGCATATAAAGCGGATTGCCCATGTCCATTTCAAAGATGTGCGGCCGGAAATATTGGAAAAATGCCGAGCGGAAGGAAAATCGTTTCTGCAATCCTTTCTGGCGGGGATGTTTACCGTTCCGGGTGACGGGTTGATCGATTTTGCGGAAGTATACTCCTTTCTGATGCAGAGCGGTTATCAAGGCTGGATTGTGATTGAAGCCGAGCAGGATCCGGAGATTGCCAATCCGCTGGAATACGCCTTAATCGCCCGGGACTATCTCGATTCCTACGTATTGAAAGCGTAAATGAGCACAGACGTGCGGTGATTGGATAGGAGCCGATAGAGAAGAAATCAATAGCGGATTGCCGGAATTTTATGAAATACGAGAGATAAACATTGGGAGGTAAATTCCATGAAAATAGGCTTCAACGAAGGCTGCAACCGGTTTTGCCAGGATCACTCGGTGCTGAAGGATCTGGAATATTGCGAAAAACACGGGTTCGACTATATCGATATTCAGTCCGAATGCTTGAACCGTGATCTGGAGGCCGGAAAATACACGCTTGAGGATTTGAGCGCCTGGTTCAGAGACCCTGCCCACAAGCTGAAAATGCTGTCGTACAACGCGCTGATTTTCTTTAATATGAAGCAAACGCAGGCGGAAAAGGCTGCGGTTATGGAAGAACTGGACGAAATCATCCGCCGCTGCAACATGCTGGACTGCAAAATGATCGTCGTCATTCCGTCGATGGATTTGCCGGTTCACGCCACAGTGGATGAAATCAAAGCGGACGCGGTTGCCGTGCTCAAGGAAATGGTGAAAAAGGTTGAACCGCACGGCATCAAGCTGTCGATCGAATTCTGCGGCGCGCCTTCCATGTCGATCAACCGTTTCGAGGACGCTTACGCTATCGCGCAGGCGGTTGATTCTCCGCTGGTGGGCATCACGCTGGATCAATACCATTTCCATGCCATGGCCTCCAGTTTTGAAGCGCTGGAAAAGGCGGACGGCAGTAAAATTTTTGTCTGGCATTTAAACGGTTCGGAAAATATGCCTTGCGGAGCCCCGTACAATACCGACGAGAAGCGGCTGTGGCCGGGCGAGCCCGGCGATTGTCGATTGTCTGGACCACCGGCGTTATGCCGATACGTTGAAGAAAATCGGGTTTGAAGGGGACGTTTGCACGGTGGAAGTCTTCCGCCCCGATTATTACAAGCTATCCCAGGAAGAGAACGTAAAAAAAGCCGCCGAAGTGACCCGCAGACATGTAGCCAAGTACTGGGGCTGACCGTATTCCGGCGGAAAGCATTAGTCCATCTTATGATACCGATAAGGGAGAGATATTGACATGATCATCGCTTATGACCCGACGCATTACAGAGACAACACAACGATTGAGGAAATGGTCGATAAGGTGGCGAGACTGGGCTACGAATATATTGAGCTGTCGCCGCGGGAAGATTTTTGTCCGTTTTATAAATATCCCAAGGTCGATAAAGCCAAAATCGCTTCCCTGAAAAAAAGATTGCGCGACACGGGGCTGAAAATCTCCTCATTATTGCCGCTATATTATTGGGCCGGTCCGGATGAGGAGCAAAGACAGGCGGCGGTGCGGAACTGGAAGCGCGCCATTGAAATCGCCGTAGAGCTTGATGTCGATTTGATGAACAGTGAATTCAGCGGCAGTAAATATAACGTACGGGTGTGCGAAGAGAAATTTATTAAATCGATGGAAGAGCTGCTGCCGGTCTTTGAACGGGAAGGAATCAAGCTGAATCTGCAAGCCCACCCCTTGGATTTTATCGAAACGAACAGGGAAGCGATCAACATGATTCGCGCTTTGGATAAAGATTGGATCAAGCTGGTCTACTCCACCGCCCACACTTTTTACTATGACGACGGAATCGGCGACATCGAGAAGATGTTTGACGAAGCCGGAGATTTGCTGGCCCATATGTTGTTCGCCGATACGTTTAATCATAAAGCGGCCTTCGGATTGCGCTATATCGTAAATCCGCCGGACGCCGAAATTACCATTCATCAGCATTTAAACATTGGCGAAGGAGAGGTCGACTTTGCGGCAATCTTCAAAAAGCTGAAGGAAATGAAATTTGACGGCATTGCCACCAACGCGGTGTTTGCTTATCCGGACAAACCCGAGTGGTCCAGCGAGGTTACGTTGAAGGCGATGAAGGAAGGCTTGGGATTGCTTTAAAAAACAGGGGCATGCATGTGCCTGCATCAAACGATAGGAGTTGACCGGCTCTCATACATGCCCTTGCTGCTTTTAAAAATGCGGCTGTTCTGTACATTTCCTTAAAAACGCTTGCTTACAGCTTTCCGGTTAGAAATTGGGCTTCCCCCATGCCGAAGCTCCAATCCGCCGGTCCGTTCTGTACCAGCGAGATGATCACATCGGTTGGCTCAATACCGCATTCCTGCTTGAGACGTTCAGCCAGCAGCTTGTACAATCGTTCTTTCTGCGCCGGTGTCCGCTCTTTGCTTACGATGCTGATCACGACAACCTGATCGGTCCGCTTAAAACCCAAGCCTGTATCTTCAATGATCATCTCATGGGCAGGATGCTGATGCACGATCTGATACCGGTCGGTAACCGGAACCTGGAAGGCCTCGACCATCGCATCATGAGCCGCGTCCAGCAGTTTTCTCAATTCCTCCGGGCTGCGTCCTTCAATAACGTCAAAGCGTAATAACGGCATGTTGTTGTCCTCCTGTAAATTTGAATACATTTAATATAAAACATAACCAAGATATTATCAATAGTTGACCTATGGGAGTCTCTGGATTTTAATGAACATGGAGGGATTCATCCGTGACCAGTCCTTTACTGCGTAAACCGAATTTAGTTCAAGAAGGCGGTGTCGCCATCGTCCACCAGCTATTGACCGAAGACACCATGTTAAAATATGTCGGCTTCAAAATGATTGATCTCAAGGCGAAGGCGCGTTACGAGGAAACGCTGACGGATCGGGAATGCTGCATCGTCGCGCTGTCGGGCCGGATTACGGTGACTGAAGGCGAACATCGTTTTGCGGGGATCGGGACAAGGGAGCGCGTATTCGAGAAAACGCCGACCGACAGCGTGTTTGTCTCCGGCGGCAAGCGGTTCAGTCTTGAAGCGGTGACGGCTGCAACCGTCGCCCTGTGTTATGCTCCTTCCCTGCAGCAGCTTCCGACCCGCTGGATTAAAGCCGGGGACGTAAGCGTGGAGCGCCGGGGCAAATACCAGAACCAACGTACGGTGCACAACATTTTGCCTGACAACGATCCTTCAGCCAGCAGCTTGCTTGTGGTGGAGGTGTACACAGAGGGTGGAAATTTCTCGAGTTATCCCCCGCACAAGCATGACCAGGATCGTCTTCCGGAGGAATCGTTTCTGGAAGAAACGTATTATCACGAAGTGGAACCCCGTGCCGGATTTGTTTTTCAAAGAGTGTACACGGACGACCGCAGTTTGGATGAAACGATGTCCGTAGAGCATCGGGATGTGGTGCTTGTACCTGCAGGGTATCATCCGGTGGGCGTACCGGACGGATATACATCCTACTACTTGAACGTCATGGCAGGGCCCAAGCGGATCTGGAAATTCCGCAACGACCCGGATCATGAGTGGATTTTGGGACGGAAATAACCGGAAACTTCAATATAAAGGGGAGCAGCAGCATGGGGAATAAGATCAGATTGACCACGGCGCAAGCCTTGGTCAAGTTTCTAAATCAGCAGTATATTCATGTTGACGGCCGGGAAACACCGTTTGTTGAAGGCATATTCACCGTTTTCGGCCATGGCAATGTGCTTGGCATCGGACAGGCGCTGGAGCAGGATGCCGGCCATTTGAAAGTTTTTCAAGGCAAAAACGAACAAGGTATGGCTCATGCCGCCATAGCGTATGCCAAAGAGAAGCTGCGGCGGAAAATTTTTGCGGTGTCTACCTCGTCCGGACCGGGGTCCGCCAATCTGGTGACCGCGGCCGCCACGGCGCTGGCCAATAACTTTCCCGTTCTGTTTCTGGCTGCGGATACTTTCGCCACCAGACAACCTGACCCGGTACTGCAGCAGCTGGAGCATGAATACAGCATCGCGGTTACGACCAACGATGCGCTGCTGCCCGTTTCCCGCTACTGGGACCGGGTGACGCGCCCGGAACAGTTAATGAGCAGCCTGATACGAGGCTTTGAAGCGCTGACCGATCCGGCCAAGAGCGGACCGGTCACCATCTGCATTGCCCAGGATGTTGAGGGAGAAGCTTTCGATTATGATGAAGCCTTCTTCCAAAAACGCGTCCATTATGTGGATCGCCTGCAGCCAAGCGAACGGGAACTGGAAGCGGCGGAGCGGTTGATTCGCAGCAGCCGTAAACCGTTGATTGTTGTGGGCGGAGGCGTGAAATATTCGCAGGCGCGCGCAGAGCTTATCGCTTTCTCCAAGGAGTACGGGATTCCGTTGGTAGAGACGCAGGCCGGCAAGTCGGCCGTGGAAAGCACATTTGCCAACAATCTGGGGGGCATGGGCATTACGGGGACACTGGCCGCGAACAAGGCGGCCAAAATGGCGGATTTGGTAATCGGTATCGGTACCCGGTACACCGACTTTGCCACTTCGTCCAAGACGGCGTTTGACTTCGAGCATACGAAGTTTCTGAATATTAATGTCAGCCGTATGCAGGCTTACAAGTTGGATGGCTTGCAAATGGTGGCGGATGCCAAAGCCGCTTTAAGCAAACTTCACGAGCGCTTGCGCGGATATGTGAGCGAGTTTGGGCCGATACTTGCGGAACTGAAAAAGGAATGGAATGCCGAGCGTGAACGTTTGGGCCGGATTGAGTTTAAACGTTCGGGTTTCGAGCCGGAAATCAAGGGGCATTTTACGCAGGAGACGATGAACGAATATGCGGACGCGCTTGGCACGGAGCTGGCGCAGACCACGGCGCTGATCGCCATCAATGACACGATTGACAAGGACAGCATTATCATTTCTTCCGCCGGTTCTTTACCGGGAGATCTGCAGCGGCTTTGGGCGTCCGAAGTGGCGAATACGTATCACTTGGAGTATGGCTACTCTTGCATGGGATACGAAATCTGCGGCGCCTTGGGCGTCAAGCTGGCCCATCCCGAGCGGGAGGTTTACTCGATCGTAGGCGACGGCAGTTTCCTGATGCTGCACTCGGAGCTGGTCACAGCGATTCAATATGATCACAAAATCAACATCTTGCTGTTTGACAATTCGGGCTTCGGGTGTATCAACAATTTACAGATGGATCATGGCTCCGGCAGCTATTACTGCGAGTTCAGGACGAAGGACAACCGGATCATGAACATCGATTACGCCAAAGTAGCCGAAGCGTACGGCGCCAAGGTTTATCGAGCGAACACCGCCCAAGAACTCAAGCTGGCGCTGGAGGATGCCAAGAAGCAGACGACCTCTACGCTGATCGACATGAAGGTGTTGCCGAAGACAATGACGGACGGCTATGACAGCTGGTGGCATGTCGGGGTTGCCGAGGTAGCGGACAAAGAGAGCATCCGGCGGGCGTATCGGCGGAAGGTGGAGATGTTGAAGAAATCCAAGCAGTATTAATCATCGTGCGGCCGCAAAACGGCACGTCCCGGCCCATTCATGAAGCAGGCCGGGGCGTGCCGTTTATGTTTGGAGCCGGAATTTTTTCTTATGGCGTGACAATCGTAATGCCGTGTTCTAGAGCGTATTGTTGATAACTCTCATCCGGCATGCTGTTGGTGATCAGGTAATCAATGTCGCTTAAGGAGCAGTACGTGGTGATGCCGTATTTGTCAAATTTGCTGTCGTCAATCATCAAATAAACTTTTGCGCTTTTCTCCACGATTGTACTTTTTACCTCGGTCTCGAGCGGCGACGAGTTGGTCACTCCGTTGGTTAGGGTGATGCCGGTGGAAGCGAGGAAAGCTTTGTTGATGTTATATTTTTTAAGGAATTCAATGCTCTGAAAACCGACAAAAGAATTCGTCTTGCGTTCAAGCATGCCGCCTGTGGAGAAGATGGCCAAGGAAGGATACGCTTTGGCTTGGTGAATAAAGTCAAAGTTGTTGGAAATAATCGTAAGCTGCTTGTGATGAATGTAAGGAAGAAGCTCGAGGGTTGTAGTCCCCGAGTCGACAAAAATTACCTCCCCATCCTCCACAAACTGGGAAGCCAGCTTCCCGATCTCCTGCTTTTTGGTCAAGTTTTGATCTCTTCGTTCGTTAAAGACAACGAGTGCGGAGTGGTTGACGGATACTCCTCCGTAAACTTTCTTCAGAATCCCCGCTTCGACAAGGGTCTGGATATCCCTGCGGATCGTGTTCTTTGAAACGTTAAAGTGCTTGACCAGTTCCTCCAAAGATACCGACTCATGCTCAAAGACATATTCTTTAATTTGATTTATTCGTTGCGATTTGATCATATGTTGATTCCCCTAAGACAAATTTGGTTAAACTCCTGATCATATGTGGCTAAATTTATTGTAATCGAGGTGAGATCAAAAATCTACAAAGGCCGGTTTCTTTTGAACAAAAAGGTACATGTACGAAAGTACGGTTAAAAGGAAGTGTTTAGGCCTTATAATAGAGATAAAGGAGGGGGCCGGATGTTCGGTAAAAGAAATTCGGAAGATGTAGAGTCGCCTCTGACAGACTCGATTAATGAATTGTTCGTATCCAGGTTCCCGGTATTGCTTTGGGTGTTGATGGTATTTATAAGCTCGTTGACAATACAAAATCTGGGCGAACCTCGTATCGTTAATAGTTTGTTATTTAGCGCGGGCATTGTGGCTCACATCTGCCTGCACTGGAATTCGTACCGCATTACCAAAAAACATCCCTGGCTGTATTTTTTAGTGCAGGGGTTGTTGATTGCGATATGCGCCTACTTGATGCCGCAAAAAGGCACTTTTCCCGTTTTAATAGGTTTGTTTCCCGTGCTGATCGGGCAAAGCGTGGGCTTGTATAATCAAAAGCGAAAAATACTCCTGACGGCTCTGTTCTGCATGCTGCTGTTTTTTTATTGCGTTCTGCGTGCGGGCAGTCTGGATGAAATCATCGGTTTGTCGCTAATGTTTGTCTTCATGATGATCATCGTTATGGCGTATGCGCTGCTCTTTTTTAGACAAGTTCATGCGCGCCTCAGGACGCAAAATTTTTTGCGCGACCTGGAGAAGGCACATCGGAAAGTTGAAGAATTGACCCTTGCCAATGAACGGCAGCGTATGGCTCGCGATCTCCACGATACACTGGCCCAGGGCTTGGCAGGCCTGATCATGCAGTTGGAGGCCGTCGACGCTTTTATGGCCCAGGGAAACACGGACCGGTCGCGGGATATTGTCAAGAAAGCGATGGAGCAGGCGCGGCGAACTTTGGCCGATGCCCGCCGGGCGATCGACGACTTGCGGGTCAAATCGGGCCCTGACGTCGATTTCAAAGAGGCGGTGGCTGATGAGGTCCGGCGTTTTATCCAGGCTACAGGGATTCAGACATTTTTGGATATAAAAGTCACCCGGCGCTTGTCGGGAAAAATGACCGAACATAGTCTGCAGATCATTAGCGAGTGCTTGACCAATGTGACCAAACATGCCAAGGCCGATAAAGTATGGGTAACGGTGTCCGATGCGAATAACCGGTTGTTTGTTGAAATTAGAGATAACGGGACAGGTTTTAACACGGAGATGCTCGGCAAGCAACCGGGGCGCTACGGCATATTGGGGATGCAGGAGCGCGCCAGGCTGATCGGGGGAGAATTTCATATTTTTAGCGGTGCGGAAGGCACAAAAGTTCAAATGGAGGCTTCAATGCTTGAAGGAGAAACAGTATGAACCGGTATAAAGTGCTGATTGTCGACGATCATTTCGTCGTGAGAGAAGGACTCAAGCTGATTCTGGAAACCGATGAGAGATTCGAGGTCATCGGTGAAGCGGAGAACGGGGAGATTGCCGTTCAGCTGGCTCATGAACTCAACCCGGATGTGATTTTAATGGACCTGAATATGCCCGTCATGAGCGGGCTGGAAGCCATGAAGCTGTTGAATAACAGCGGCAGCCGCATTCCGGTCATTATTTTGACGACTTATAACGAAGATGATCTTATCGCTAACGGCCTTGCTTTGGGGGCGAAAGGTTATTTGCTCAAAGATACGGGCCGGGATCATCTGTTCCGTACGATCGAATCGGCGATGCGAGGAGAGACGCTGCTGCAGGCCGATATTTTGGCCAAAGCGCTGGCTGCGAAAGAGCACCGGGAGGACACCCCGCGGAAGGAGCAGGTTTCTTCGCTTACCGAGAAAGAAGTTCAGGTCCTGCAGTTCGTCGCCCGCGGGTACAAAAGCAAAGAAATTGCTTTTGATATGGGCATTTCCGAGCGAACGGTTAAGGCGTATTTAACGAACATCTATAATAAACTGGGAGTTGATTCTCGGTCGCAAGCCGTAGCAACGGCTCTGGAACGGGGAATTCTTCATCCTTAAGTACGCCCGGTCAAAATCAAACAAATGAGGGGGAGGTAAAGCTGTTAGATAGGTCCATTCGTTATGGCACCTTGTTGCTTATTATCATTGCCGTCGTTTATTTGGGCTCTAAGCTGGATTTTATTTATGGTCCCATACAAATCATGATAAGCGCGGTCCTGGTTCCGCTGCTGCTCGCCGGATTTTTTTACTATTTGCTGCGGCCGGCGGTGGATTTTCTGGAACGGCGCAAGGTCAAGCGGACATTGGCTATTCTGCTGCTGTATGTGGTTATGCTGATCGTCGCCGTCGCGTTTATCGTGGGGGTATGGCCGCCTTTGCAAACCCAAATGGTTAATCTGCTGCAAAACGTTCCAAACTTGCTCGACATGCTGAATGTCAAGCTGAACGAGCTGGCGGAGAATCAGCAGCTATCCTTTTTGCATCTGGAAGAAATTGATTTCTCCAAAGTGACCGAATATCTGGGCAATGGCGTCACGTTGCTGGCCAATTCCATTACCGGCCTTGTTTCGCTGCTTTCCAATTTTGCGATCGCCTTGTTCACGTTTCCGATCATTCTGTATTACTTGCTCAAGGATGGTCAGCGCTTCGGAGTAACTTTGGCGAAGATGTTTCCGCGGCGCTATCGCGGAGAAGCGTTGAGAACGGTCCGCGAAATCGACAATGTGCTAAACAATTATATCGTCGGCCGGGTTATCGTCAACGTAGCGCTGGGAATTTTGATGCTTATCGGATTTTGGATTTTGGGGCTTCCGTATGCCTTGTTGCTGACGGTCATCGCGGTTATTATGAATTTCGTCCCGATTTTCGGGGCCATCATCTCCGCCATTCCTATTGTGCTTATCGGCTTGATCGAGTCTCCGTACGTCGGAATCTGGTCGCTGGTGATCATCCTGGCGGCGCAGCAAATTCAGGATAACCTGATCTCGCCTTACGTGTTCGGCAAAACGCTGGATATCCATCCGGTGACGACCATTCTGCTCATCCTGGGCAGCGGCAAAATATTTGGCATCATCGGCATGCTGCTGATCGTACCTATATATATGATCCTCAAAATATTATGGAAGAAACTGTTCCGGCTGTTGATCAAGCAGCAGAATCGGAAAAAATCCGGGACGGTGGAGAAGACATAGCAGGGGGGCTCCTACTGCTGGCAAAAAATCATCGCCTTGCCGTCGTCAGAGCGGCAAGGCGATGATTTATAACTCAAGTCGAAAACCAATCGTGGGAAAACGCGAAGGGCGTTGAAAGCTTGAGGATAGGGAAGTGGGGCGAAACGACAGATCAACACTTGCTGTAAGGAGACTTTACACGATTATCCCGTTTGATCAGGTAGCAGAGAGAAAGACAAGCTCAAGAGAAAAAATATTTGGTGGGAAAGCAGATAGGCTCGAGATAATTTAGACGGGCTTAGGAGAAGGAATCAGGTTTAGGGGAGGTGAAACAGACCGGACAAGAGAACAAGACAGGAGATCAAGGACTCATTAAGTTGATCTGCATCAGGTACCCCCTACCCGTTCAAGCGCCACGATCAGGCCGCAACCGCAAGGGGCTGGTTCGGTTGGCGCGCGATCAGCCGGCGGTAAGGGATCGCCGGAATTGCCACACACATGCGCAGTAACTTCGGCCGCATCGTTTCTTCCGCTCCGGGCAGTCCTCCTTGCAGGCGCAGTCGGCGGCGTCCGGTGTATTCGTTCAGGTACGCCTGCAGATGTTTCAGTCCCAAGGCTCCATACGTACTCTTCAGCGATTCCCAAGCCTCTCTCACCACTCTCCGCAAAGGCGCATACAGCCGAAAGGCCTGAGGGAACAATTGTACCGCCGATGTACGGACATCCACATGCCCGCTAATAAACGCGGTTAGATCGTGACGGTTTGCCCTTTTTTCGCCTCCCCGCTTATTTGGCACCAGGCGGATTTTGACCTGTTCCGGCTCGCCCGACTCCGTGACCGTGCAGCCGGCTACGACCGCCGAGGCGTACGGATGCGAAAGCTGACACCGGGACGGATTACGCCCGTACTGATCGCTGTTCACCTTCACGTCTCCGGAAAGCAGCTCCCGGGCATCGAACTCCCCCACGGCATGACGTATTTTGTGCAGCATCGACCAGGCGGTCTTGTAGGCAACCCGGATCACCTGGCGCAGCCGCAGCGCCGAGATGCCGCCCTCAAGCAGGAACAAATCCAGGGCCTCGAACCACTTGAGCAAGGGCAGATGCGTTCCTTCAAAAATTGTGCCGACCAAAGGCGACGCTTGATGCTTGCACTTTCCGCACTCGAACAAGGGGATATGCCGGGAAGTCAGACGGCTGCACCGGGTGTGAGCGCAGCGCGGGCAGACGAAGCCGCTGGGCCACTTCATCGCGATTAGCGCCTCCATGCAGTCCTGCTCGCTGTTAAAACGACTGCTGAATGATTGAAGTTCCGTTCCCGTATTGACTTCCATGCCCGCTCCGCCCCCGAATCAAGAATACACGAACATAAGTTCCATTTATTTCATTATACCAAACACACGTTCTCTAATCAAGCCGAAAATCTTACCTGAACCGCCTCATTTTTTCCTCATCTTTTTTGTTTTTTTCCTCTCTTTTTTGGAACCCTTGCTCTAGCCCCCACCCCCTGCTCCCTGAACGAAAGGAATAATCGTGCAAAGGCTACAGGCAGGAGCACCAAGACACGAAGCCTTTAGATAGTCCCTTTACAGCCCCCCCCTCACCCGGCGTCGATTTGTGACACTGCGAAAGTCGAGTTATAAAACTATGGATTGGACTTTAAGGAGTTGACTTCGTCTTCCGATAGCCCGCTCGCTTTGACGATAATGGAAACCTCAAGCTGTTCACAAATTTCAGAAGCTTGCTATGGTGTTCGTCAATCATGGCGGCAATAAGGGAAGAGACGTATTCAAGGCTTGGGATCGGTGTGTTCAGCTTGCTTTTATAGGGACGGATACTGCGGTAAAGCGGTTCCAAAATGAACAGCGCCTGGAAACCGTTTAATGCCCTGAGATCCGGACCTGCTGACTTGAGCATTTCGGGTTTAAACATAATGTTGCAAATTTTAAAATCGTAAGGATCTTTATAGGCATGCAGTTTTTCCCCATTGATGACAAAAACATTTCCCTTCTTGATAAAAGATGCATCGTGGTCCTCGACCAAAAAGTCAACGAACGATGCGGCTAATTTTTCGAAGCAAACCGGCATCGGCATGTATGCCGTTTTCGGGGTCCGCTACGGGGACGGCGTTAAAGATTCCACGGGCAACTACTACACCGCGAACTTCCCGGAACAAATCGTCGCCGGCTACTCGGATGCCGAGAAGCAAGCTTTGGCCGCTTACCGGGCCACAACCTGGAAAAAAAGAAACCTCAAAAGCCGCGCTACCGGCGGATTTTGAGGCTTCTTCCGTTTTGCTGCACAGAAGCTGCGGATTTAACTCCTTCAGGTCTCGGGCGAATCGTTTTCCTTAAAGTGCACGATCGGCTTGATTACTTGCATAATCAATTGGATCTTCTCGGGAGAACAATCCTCCAGCAGCTCGATAATCTCATGCCGGAGATAGTCCTTTCCCTGAATGTTCGTGCCGCTCAGAATATATTCGGGCGATTCCTCAAGAACGACGCAGATCTGGGACAATCTGTCCAGGTTGATGGCCGTTTTGCCCCGTTCAATTTTGCTTATATAGGCGTTGGAGACATCCAATTTTTCGGCCAGCACTTCCTGCGTTAATCCTCGTCCCTCTCTGGCCCGCTTGATTCTTTTGCCAATTAG
Organism: Paenibacillus macerans; assembly: GCF_900454495.1. Classification (NCBI taxonomy): domain Bacteria; kingdom Bacillati; phylum Bacillota; class Bacilli; order Caryophanales; family Paenibacillaceae; genus Paenibacillus; species Paenibacillus macerans. The sequence goes on along the minus strand of NZ_UGSI01000001.1, from coordinate 2,921,645 downwards.
CGAATAATCGTAACCCATGTCATCACCTGCCTAAATTGTAACAACCCTCCTTTGTGCAATACATGCATCAACAGTTAATTTAAACTTATAAGTTAAGATTTATAAACTAATAATTTGAATTTAACGTAGAGGTTTAAATATTGGCGGAAGGGAGACATATAATTAGTCATTTTTCCTCGAATAAAGAAGCGCCGTTGGTTTCAATTACTTTTTGGTACCAATAAAATGAAGCTTTTTTTATGCGGTTTAATGTTCCTTCGCCATGGTTATCCAAATCGACGTAAATAAATCCGTATCTTTTGGACATTTCCGATGTGCCTGACGAGACGATGTCGAAGGAAGACCAAGCGGTATAACCGATAACTATAACTCCATCGATAACCGCTTCCCTGATTTGTTCGATATGTTTGGCAAGATAAGAAATCCGGTAATCATCATGGATTTCTCCTTGTTCATCAAGCGTATCGTTAGCGCCGATTCCATTTTCAACGATAAATAATGGCGCCTGGTAACGATCATACAGCGTGTTTAATGTATATCTTAAGCCGATAGGGTCAATTTGCCATCCCCATTCGGATGTTTCCAGGTACGGATTTTTTAATTGCTCGCGAAGATTGCCGTCCGTTTTTTGCAGATCTTCTTTTTTGCTGCTGGATATGGAAGACATATAATAGCTAAAGGCGAGAAAATCCGCAGTATGTTTTTTTAACAGCTCGAAATCCTCATCCTGGGCTTGGATCGAAATATCGTGTTCATGAAAATAACGATGGATATATCTGGGATAAGCCCCTCTTAATAATACATCCGTAAAGAAGTAATTATCGATTTGCTCATCGATCACGGATAACATGGCGTCTTCCGGGTTGCAGGTGGCCGGATACGTAGTGAATTTCGCGATCATGCAGCCGATTTTTGCCTCCGGATATCGTTCATGCAGCATCTTGGTTGCCAGGGCAGAGGCAACAAATTGATGGTGCACCGCCTGATAACAATCCTGAACAAAGTGTTCGCTTCCTTCCGCATAGATCCCGAGTGAGTTGAATGGGGTAAAACGCGCTCCGTTAATCTCGTTAAACGCGATCCAATACTTCACCTTATCCCCGTATCGATAGAAGCGCTGCGTACCGGACATAGAAGTCAATCAGTTCGCGGTTTTTCCAGCCGCCGTATGCGGTAACTAAATGAAGCGGTAAGTCAAAATGGCTGATGGTGATGAGCGGTTCCATTCCCTGATCGACAATCTCCCCAATCACTTGATCATAAAAATCGAGCCCGGCTTGATTGGGGTGTTGTTCGTTTCCTTTTGGGAAAATCCGGCTCCACGCAATGGACATTCTAAACACTTTAAATCCCATTTCGGCGCATAAGCGGATATCCTCTTGATATCGATGATAAAAATCAACACCGATTCTTTTGGGATATTTTTCGGTCCCCTCGTAGTTCATCGCGTCTTCGATTCTTTGTTTGTCAACGTATTTGCGTTCTTTCCTTGAAACGCTCTTATCGTATCGCAAAGCCATATCGGCTACCGTTAATCCTTTTCCGCCTTCTTGGTAAGCCCCTTCAGCCTGGGGAGCCGAAATGGCGCCTCCCCATAAGAACCGGTCGGGAAATCCTGCGAATCGCTCGAACATTTTCATGACTCCTCTCATTTATTTAAGGGTTAAAATAACATCCTCTTGGCCTACATATGGTTTATTGAAAACGGTTTGTACGGAAGCATAGTTATTCGGATTGGTAACGATGATCACCACGGCTGAATTGTATCCTTCCGCTTCAATCGCCTCTTTATCAAATTCCAATAGAATATCGCCTTTCTTTACGACATCTCCGGTTTTACGGAAGGATTTAAAATGCTTTCCTTTTAATTTCACGGTGTCAATCCCGACATGGATCAGGAGTTCGACGCCGACGTCCGTTTCAATGCCCACGGCATGGTTCGTGCGGTAAACCGTCAATTTACCGTCTGCTGGAGCGACAATTTGATGTTGATCAGCGATGATCGCCAGGCCTTCGCCCAGTAATTTTTCGGAAAAAGTGCGGTCATTTAACTCTTTCAGATCCAGGAAATTACCCGAAACCGGACTGAAAATTTCCAAGTTACCCGCTTGATCGGAAGCCGAAGCTTTTGCAGCCGGAGCCGCCGGAGCGTTTGTTTCAGTTTCCGAAGCATGCTCCGGTTCTCCCGGATTGATGCGGAAAATCCCTTTTCCAAGTACTATGGTGATCACAAAAGTGGCGGCCAGCGTGAACAGAAGACCAACCAAAATGCTGGCAAAACCGCCGCCGGCATAAACGGGAATGCTAAAAATACTCGGCATGGAAGAAGCGTACGCCTTCGCTCCCATAATGGTGGCGACCATTCCACCGATCCCGCCGCCTAAAACCGTACCGATCAGCGCCGCTTTATATTTGATGATAATGCCGTAAAGGGCCGGTTCCGTAACGCCCAAAAACCCGGAAAACGTCGATGATAAAGCGAGCTGTTTCTTGCTTTTTTCCTTAATCAGCATGTAGACCGCCAATGTGGATGTCGCTTGCGCTATGGTGCTTAAGAAATTGGCCGGGCTGATATTGGTATAACCAAACGTGGCGATTTGCTGCAGCAAAATCGGCCGGATGGCATGGTGCATGCCGGTTAATACCAGGAACGGGCGAATCGCGCCAATGACAAATCCGGCCAGCCACGGGACGGTTTTGACGATCCAGTCGATCCCGTAAGCCAGATAGTTCCCCCCGTAATAACCTAACGGCGCAAGCAGCGACAGGGAGACAGGGACCATAATGATAATCGTTAAAAGCGGCGTAAATATAGAGTTGACGATAGACGGCATAATCTTTTGAATATAGCCGTAAACATATTTCAATAATAGAACGGATAAAATAATCGGAATTACCGAGGAACTATAATCGATCATCGGAATAGGCAGTCCAAACAGCTTGATCGGTTCGGCACCTTCCGCGGCCGCCTTGATCATGCTTGGATACATTAGTGCGCCGGCCAATGATAAAGCCATGTATTCGTTGGTTTTAAATTTTTGCGCCGCGCTTACAGCAAGCAGGAACGGGAAGAAATAAAACATGCAGTTTGAAGCGATATCCAAAATCGTCCCTAATGAACTGGCGGGATCAAGCCAACCATTCGATGTGAAAAAATACAAAATACCTTTCAGCATCCCGCCGCCTACCAATGGAGGCAAAGCTTTGACCAGAATGCTGGAAAGCGTGCTGATCAGCCGGTTAAAGATGGACTCTTTTTTCGTATCTGCCTGCGCTTGTCCTTGATTGGAACTATCCTCAAATCCGGGAATTTGCTCAATAATCTCGTTATATAGCTTCCCGACATTGTCTCCGACAATAATTTGATATTGGCCGCCTTGCTTTTGCACGCCCAGAACATTTGATTTTTCGATTTCTTCCGTTTGTGCCTTTGCCTCATCCTTCAGCACAAATCTAAGCCTTGTGACACAGTGGGTTAAATCCGAAATATTGTCTTTTCCCCCGATGAATTCGATGATTTTCTTGGACATTTCTTTGTTGTCCATACAACGTCCTCCTTTTGAATGGATGCAATCCATCTATATAAAAAGACCTTAATAAACTTCACCCGTACAACGATGAAATCTACTAAGGTCTTGTAACGAATCCTTGTTGAATTTATGAGGTTTTAATCAATAAAAAAGACCCTAACCGCCTCCATCGCAAATTGGATGAAAGTGACTAAGGTCTTGCCAGCCGAACTGTAACGAATCCTTTTTGAAAGTTATTATGTTTTCCTCACTAAATTTCCGATATGCATCGTAAGATACATTTTTTCGATATCCGATGTTTGCAAGCCCATTTGATCTTGAATATGTTGAGCGATCTTATCTGCACACTGTTTTTCTTCAGGAAATTTTTCGCTGATGATTTGGGTTAGCGACGATGGTTCAAAATCCAAAACCTCTCCGCTTTTCTGCCGCATCAAATAATATCTCAGATGGGTGACAAAACGGTTAAAAGCAATGGACTCATCATCAAAATCAACTTGAAAGTGATACTTTACCAGCTTAACGACACGGTTAATGATCTCGGTCAACTCAATGACTTCTTGAACCGCTTTCGATTCGATTTGCCCATTTACGAAATGCAATGCAATAGATGCAGCTTCGATAGGGGGGAGCTCGACATTTAATCGCTTATTGATCAAGCTGACGGTTTCTTTGCCGATTTTATATTCCGCAGGATAAAACTTTTTGATTTCCCATTCCAAAGGATTGGCGATGTCCATTTGTTTCTTTACCCTGGAAATAGCGAAGAGCACGTGATCCAACAAGGTGAAAAAAATATTCGGATTTAATTCGGCCTTTAAAATTTCTTCACCCCTGGAGATTGCCTGATCAATGACCTCGATCTCTTCCTGGGAAGCGTCGGTGACTAATGCGGACATTTGCTCAATGGATAAGGACCCGGCCGAGAAAAATTTCTTCTCGATCAATTCCGCATTCACTTTATTCCCCGGGTATGCCTGAAATCCAATGCCTTTTCCCATTAAGATAAATTGTTGAGTGTTATCCTTGGCAAGTACAACGTTGTTATTAATTCTCTTCTCGATGATCATTCTGCACCTCAAACAATAACCTAAATGAGAAAAAAACGCAGTTCTCATTGACAACGTTATCAATACTGTAAAAGCTACATGAGATTTATTTTTTTGTCAATATCAATTATTGGAGTGTTATTAGAAAATCTATTTTCGTATTGATTTTTCTATGAAAATTTAATATTCTACTTATATCATATATTGTAATATTATGGGAAAATATCAAAATTTACGGACGTCCGTGCAACGAAATTGTCATTCCAATTTTAAGGAGGTTTATGATGAAAAAGTCAGTGGCTTTACTGATGGCGTTGGTGATGGTCTTCGGTTTGCTTCCGCAAATTCCGGCAAATGCGGCGAGCGCTCCGCCTTCGACCTGGCAAGAGCATTGGTTCGAGCATAAGGAATTGCTCAAGCTCGCCTATTATGACGATGAGGTGGCCGTGTATTTTGACGATGATATAAACCCGAATCAGGCCAACTGGATTTACTCCACGGCCGCCGACGTATGGAAATATACGAAGCAAACCTATGGCTCCATGGGAGGAGACGGGAGACTTTACGTTGTGGTCCATAACAAAAAATACAGCGGCGGTCATCCCGGATATTACTATAATGCCGACCATGACTACCGTAACGTAATCGATATCGGCGGTTCCGACTTTAGCAGCCGGAGCGGATGGAATCTGGATATCCTTGTCCATGAAATCGCTCATATTGTAGAGTTTGCGGCAAACGGGGCCAAGGGCTCCCCGGCTTTCCGGCTGTGGGGCGACAGCAAATGGGCGGAAATTTACCAATATGATGTTTACAAGGCATTGGGGTACGACAGCGAAGCGCAGCGAGTTTATGACAGCTTCGTATGCAAGTCGGAAAGCTTCCCGCAGGCAGGAACCTACTGGTTTAAGAATTGGTATTATCCGGTTTATGACAACTATGGGAAAAATCAAACGCTTACACGCTTCTTCCAGCTGCTTGCCCAATATTTCCCGAGAAATTCCGCCGGTTATTTCACACGAGATCTGAACATGGGCGAGTATGTCCATTTTATGAGCGGCGCGGCAAAAGCCGATCTGAAATCGCTGGCGTCCGGCGCTTTCGGTTGGATGAACGAATACGAAAACCAATATCAGGCGGCGCGCCGGGATTTTCCGCAAATCACTTACGGGGGAGACGTAACCATCTCAGAGGGGGCCGTCTTTTATGGAGACGCCAACTATGGCGGATTTGCCGTGGCGCTGGGGGTGGACACTTACAACTACAATGACATGCTGGCGGCCGGCATTCCCAACGATAAGCTCTCCTCGGTGAAGGTGACTCCCGGCATCAAAGTGACACTCTACGAACATAAGGATTTCCAGGGAGCAAGCAAGGTATTGCTGGCGGACACTTCCTATGTCGGCGACGATTTTAATGACAAGACCTCTTCCATCAAAATAGAGCGGGTAAACTAGGCTGGTCAATCATTGGATGTTCAGGGATGAACGTCCGCTTTTTGCTCAATACTATACGTATGTATGGTATAATTAGGCAGGATGAGGAAGCAATCAACTTACATAAAATAACCTGTTAAACAGAAAGGGTGCAAGGAATGAAACGGAGAAATGTCTTGCTAGCGGCCGGAGTTATTGTGGTTGCGGCGTTAGGAACCTACTATATTTTTACGGGAAGCGCTGAGAAAGAAGCTGCAACCGTTAGGCTGGATGCGCAAAGCTTGAAGCAACTGGTGCACGATTACAGCGCGGACAACCTGCAAGCCCAATCGGCTTCGATCACGGCGCGTCAGCTTGTGGTGACTGACGAGGGAAAAGGTTCTACGGCGTATGAACTGCCGGAAGACGAGTTTTTTGTGTCCATCGCGCCGTATCTTGAGCAAACGCATCCATGCGAAATCCACAGTTTGACAAGCTGCCAGGGAGAACTGGCGGATCAAGAGTTTGATGTATCCATCGCCGATCTGGAGGGGAACACCATATTGGATCAAAAAATGAAGTCTCAGGCCAACGGATTTATCGATCTGTGGCTGCCGCGGGACAAAACGTACCGTATCACAGTAGGTCACGACGGAAAAACGGCCGAGTCGGAGATTTCCACGTTTGACAGCGACAACACTTGCATTACAACCCTCCAATTAAGTTAGTTCGCACTGAAGCGTCTAAACAAGCCCGGTGCCGGAAACGGCGCCGGGCTTGTTGTATCTTGGGGACGATTCCCTTGAATCTATGAGCCGTTTTGAAAGTTCCCTTTTTTGTCATAATTCCCCCAAACCCTTTAACTATCGGGCATTTTCGATAAATATTAGGGCAACTCCGCACTTTAATCTATCAAATTAAAGTGAATTTCTAAAAATATAGGAGGATTCATGGCAAATATGTAAAAATATCTACTTGGTAATCTCTTTTTATTTTGGGAGATTAACCATATTCAGGGGGGCAGGTGATCGGCGGATTTCAAGCATTTCGGCTTTGCGGCCGGCAGGCCGTTGGCATCTTATCTTACAGTATTGAGGAGGAGAATCATGTTGAAGCACGCAAAAGAATTCAAGAAGCCGGGGATATGGCTGCTCGTTGCCGCGCTTATCGTTCCGTTGTTTTCGCTTTCCCCGTTTGGTGAGAATCGTGCGGAGGCCGCCGGCGCGGCAGATTATAAGATCGTAGGTTATTATCCATCCTGGGGGGCCTATGCGAGAAATTATCTGGTCTCGGATATCGATGCCTCCAAAGTTACGCATATCAATTACGCGTTCGCCGATATCGCCTGGAACGGCATTCACGGCAATCCGGACCCGACCGGCCCCAATCCGCAGACCTGGACTACGCAGGATGAGGTTGGGGTCATCAACGTGCCGAACGGCACGATCGTGATGGGCGACCCTTGGATCGACGCGCAAAAAAGCTATCCCGGAGATACCTGGGACCAGCCGCTGCGCGGCAATTTCAATCAGCTGATCAAGCTGAAACAGCGGTACCCGCATCTGAAAACGCTTATTTCCGTCGGCGGCTGGTCGTGGTCCAACCGGTTTTCGGACGTGGCCGCCGACCCGGCGTTGCGTGAAAACTTCGCCAATTCCGCAGTCGATTTTCTCCGCAAATATCAATTTGACGGCGTCGACCTAGACTGGGAGTATCCGGTCAGCGGAGGACTTCAGGGCAACAGCAGACGGGCGGAGGATAAGCAAAACTTCACGCTGCTGCTGCAGAAAACCCGGGAGAAGCTGGACGCCGCGGGAGCCAAGGATGGTAAGCGTTATCTGCTGACGATCGCCTCGGGCGCGTCCCCCGCGTTTGCTCAGAACACCGAGCTGGACAAGATCTCCGATATCGTTGACTGGATCAACATCATGACCTATGACTTCAATGGCGGCTGGCAGAACATCACCGCCCACAACGCTCCCCTGTACCTGGATCCGGCGGCGGTGGCGGCCGGTGTTCCGGACTCGGAAAGCTTTTATGTGGAAGCGGGCGTGCGCGGGCATCTGAACGCGGGCGTACCGGCCGGTAAGCTCGTGCTGGGAGTTCCTTTCTACGGACGAGGCTGGACCGGGGCAGCGGCCGCCGGCAACGGCCAATATCAAAAAAATGCCGGCCCTTCGACGGGCACCTGGGAAAAGGGCGTTTTCGACTATAGCGATCTGGAGAACAACTATATCAACAAAAACGGCTATACCCGTTATTGGAACGATATCGCCAAGGTGCCTTACCTGTTCAATCCGAGCAGCGGAACCTTTATCAGCTATGACGATCAACAATCGATCGGCTACAAGAGCGGTTTTATTAAAGCGAACCATTTGGGCGGAGCCATGTTCTGGGAGTTTAGCGGCGACCGGAACAAAACGCTGCTGAACAAGCTGGCCGGCGATTTGGCCGTTGACGGCGGCGGTGGCGATGACGGCGGTGGCGGAAGCGACGATCAAACCCCGCCCACCGTTCCCGGCAATCTCCGGGCAACGGCCCAAACGGCCACCAGCGTGACGCTGGCTTGGGACGCCTCCACGGACAATGCGGGCGTGACCGGCTACACCGTCGCTTATGGCGCGGGCAGCCTGAATGTAACAGGCACCGCGGCTACGGTCGGCGGCCTTTCGCCGAATACGGAATACACCTTTACGGTCAAGGCGAAGGATGCGGCCGGCAACCTGTCCGCAGCCGCCTCGATCAAGGTGAAGACTGCCGAGGGAAGCGATTGTCCGTACGCAGCATGGGATAACAACGCAGTATATACCGGCGGCCAGCGTGTGGTTTACAACGGCAAAATTTACGAAGCCAAATGGTGGACCCAGGGGGATCGCCCCGATCAAAGCGGCGCGGATGGCGCGTGGAAATATATTGAGGATTGCCCGAACGGGCCGATCGATCCGCAGCCCGAGCCTGAACCGGGACAGGATACCGTGCCGCCGACCGCTCCGGGACAACTGCGCGTGACGGGAACCGCGCCGACCAGCGTCAACCTCGCCTGGGACGCCTCCACGGATAACGTGGGCGTGACCGGCTACACCGTTGCTTATGGCACCGGCAGCATAAATGTAACCGGAACTTCGGCAACCATTACCGGTCTGTCGCCGGATACGGCTTACACCTTCAAGGTAACCGCAAGAGACGCCGCCGGGAATGTATCCGCGGCCGCCTCCGTTCAAGGGAAGACGACGGCGGAGGAAAATCCGGGCGATGGCGAGGCTCGTCCATGGGAACCGGGAGCGGCCTACAAGGTTAATGATCTCGTGTCTTACAACGGCGGCATCTATCTGTGCCTTCAGGCGCACACCTCGCTTGCCGGCTGGGAGCCGGCTAATGTGCCTGCTTTGTGGCAATTGCAGTAACCCGGACAAGCTTATAGGAAATTGAGAGGAAGCGGGGGCAGCTCCGCTTCTTTTCTGCGCTATTTTTCCTGTCCGCACGATGGCGATTATTTTGCCGAAATAACATCGTTTTGGCAGAGAAGTTGCGGAAATTTCATGGAAACGGGTAGATATCACCCTTTTTTTGGATTGACAAAATATTTCTAGCGGGGGTAACATTTAAAACGTGAAATATTTTCCAAATTAAGGCATTTGTTTGTCGAGGTTCTCAGTATGTCTATTGCCACGGTGTTTGAAGCTCAGGAGAGAATCAGAAGGCTTGCGGTCAAAATCGTCAAACACTACCGGGGAAAAGGGCCGGAGAACGTCAAAGTGAACTTGGACGGCGCGGGCAAGGCGACCGTCGAAATCAAAGGGGTTTTATCCAACTTATCGGAAATTTTAGTGAAAGAAGGTGCCACCGACCTCGTCAAGCAATACTGGAAAGTGTTGCAGCCTTATTTGGAACGCGAGTTTATGCAGGAAGCGGCGGATGCGGTGGGCGGCCCCTTTACCTACTCATGGTCCATAAGCCATGACAGGCAAGGGGAGCGGACCATTATCATCGAACTGAATAAGACGGTTTGATTAAAGAGAAAGAGGCGCCTGCCTTTTCGCTGTTTAATAAGCCAATACACGGTGTGACAAGCATGCCTTTGTATTGGCTTTTTTGTTTCTGTCATTCATTCTGCAAACATTTGTGCAAAAATTCACAAAAGAGGTGGCGTTAGAGCGATGGGAAACCAAGTGCTTACGGTTTGCCCGTATTGCGGGAGCGGTTGTCAGCTGTATTTGAAGGTGGAGGACGGGCAGGTGGTCGGCGCCGAACCCGCGAACGGGAGAACCAACGAAGGCAAGTTATGCCTGAAGGGGCATTATGGCTGGGATTTTTTGAACGATCCGCAGCTTTTGACGGCGCGGCTGCGCAAGCCGATGATCCGCAAGGAGGGGCAGCTAAGGGAAGTGCCCTGGGAGGAGGCGATCCGGTTTACGGCCGAGCGTCTTGCGGCCATTAAAGAGAAGTACGGACCCGATGCGATTATGGGGACCGGGTCGGCCCGGGGGCCGGGCAATGAAGCGAACTATGTGATGCAAAAATTTATGCGCGCCTGCATCGGCACCAACAACATCGACCATTGCGCCAGGGTGTGCCACGGCCCGTCGGTAGCGGGGCTGAGCTATTCGCTGGGCGACGGGGCGATGTCCAATTCGATTCCGGAGATTGAGGAAGCGAGCCTTGTGCTGATTTTTGGCTACAACGCGGCCGACACTCACCCGATCGTCGCCAGAAGAATCGTTAACGCCAAGCAAAAAGGGGCGACCGTGATCGTCGTGGACCCGCGCAAAACGGAATCGGCGCGCATCGCCGATTTATGGCTGCCGCTTAAAGGCGGCACCAACATGGCCCTGGTCAACGCGTTTGGGCATGTGCTGGTGCACGAGGGTTTGTATGACCGGGATTATGTCTCCCATTACGTGGAGGGCTTCGCCGAGTATGCGGAGGGGATCAAAAAATATACCCCGGAATACGCCGCGGCGATTGCCGGCGTCGATCCCGCCGACATTCGCCGGGCGATGCGGGAGTACGCGCGGGCGGATAAGGCGGTCATTTTGTACGGGATGGGAGTCTGCCAGTTCTCGCAGGCGGTGGACGTCGTGAAAGGACTGGCTTCCCTGGCCCTGCTGACCGGAAATTTCGGGCGGCGCGGCGTAGGGATCGGACCGGTGCGCGGACAGAACAATGTCCAAGGGTCGTGCGATATGGGCGCTTTGCCGAATGTTTACCCGGGGTATCAGCCGGTGACGGACAAGAAGATCAGACAGAAATTCGAGAAAGCATGGGGCGTGAGTCTGCCGGATAAAGTCGGCTTCCATTTGACGGAGGTGCCCCGGCTGGTGCTTAAGGAAAAGAAGCTGAAAGCTTATTATATTTTCGGCGAAGATCCGGTGCAAAGCGACCCGAACGCGGCCGAACTGCGCGAAGCGCTGGACGAAATGGAACTGGTGATCGTGCAGGACATTTTCATGAACAAGACGGCGCTGCACGCGGATGTCGTCCTGCCGGCCACCTCCTGGGGCGAGCATGACGGGGTGTATTCCTCGGCGGACCGCGGTTTTCAGCGGATTCGCAAAGCGGTGGAGCCGCAGGGCGAAGCCAAGCCGGATTGGCAAATTATTTGCGAAGTGGCCACGGCGATGGGCTATCCGATGTCCTACCGCAACACGGAGGAAATTTGGGATGAAATGCGCAGCCTGTGCCCGAAATTTGCCGGCGCCAGCTACCGGAAGATGGAGGAGCAGGGAAGCGTGCAGTGGCCTTGTCCGTCCGACGATCATCCGGGGACGCCGTTCCTGTACGAAGGCAACCGCTTCAGCACGCCCAGCGGCAAAGGGCGGCTGTTCGTCTGTGAATGGCGGGCCCCGCAGGAGCTGCCGGACGCGGACTACCCGCTCACTTTGTCCACGGTGCGCGAAGTGGGGCATTATTCGGTGCGCACGATGACCGGAAACTGCCGCGCGCTCAGCCGCCTGTCCGATGAACCGGGCTTTATCCAAATCAGCCCGGAGGACGGGGCGGCGCTGCAGGTGCGTGACGGGGAACTGGTGCGGGTGGTGTCCCGGCGGGGGCGGGTCGTGTCGAGGGCGCAAATCAGCGACCGGGTTAAACCCGGCGCCACGTACATGACCTACCATTACTGGATCGGAGCTTGCAATGAGCTGACCGGCGATTTCCTGGACCCGGTATCCAAAACGCCGGAGTATAAATTCTGCGCCATTAAGCTGGAGCGGATCGCCGATCAGGAACGGGCCGAACAGGAGGTCCGGCAGCAATATGAGGAGCTCCGCAAGCAGATGCACGTCACGGTTTAAGCGTACGAGTTCAGCGTGCAAGCGCGGGCGAGGCGATGAAACGCGGCCGGCGCTTGCGCTTTTGGAAAGGAGAGGAGCATATGGGCACCGGAAAAATGGAGGCGAATCCGTTCGTCATCGCGGACGCCGGCAAATGTATCGGCTGCAAAGCCTGCGAGCTGGCCTGCTTTGCGGTGCATAACCGGGAGAACGGAGTGAGCGCCGCCGTCGGAACGATTACGATTCCGGTAATTCCTCGGTTGTACGTAACGAAGGCGGGGCGCTCCGCAGCGCCGGTGCAGTGCCGGCATTGCGAAAACGCACCCTGCGCGGCGGCTTGCCCGGTAGGGGCGATCCGCCAGGAAAACGGCGCCATTCTGATCGACGAGGAGCGCTGCATCGGCTGCAAGGCTTGTGCGCTGGCTTGTCCGTTTGGCGCGATCGCGCTGGTCAAATCGTATGCGCACGGCCGGGAAGTGCTGCAGAGCGGACTTTCGGCGCATACCGAACGCGGCGCGGAGCCCAAGCCGCGGCTGGTCGCCAGCAAATGCGACCTGTGCCAAAGCTGTGCGCCGCTGCACACATGGGCCGAAGTGGCGGGCCAAACGCAAGGCGGCGCCATGGAGGCGGGAGCGGTGGAATCGCGGCCTGCAGGCCGGACGCTGGAGCCGGGGGCAGCGGACGCCGCGGCGTCTCCCGCCTGCGTGGCCGCCTGTCCGGTCGGCGCGCTGTCCCTGGTAACGGGGAAGCCGGAGCGGACTGTACGTCCGTTTCCGGATTTAAAGGCAATGCCGTTTTAGCTTTAATAAGCAAACTATATGAATGGCAAAGAAGGTAGAGTTATGCCAAGTCCTAGCTATGATCCGATAATTCATATCGATGAGCAATTGTGTACCGGCTGCAAGCGGTGCGCCTTCGTTTGTCCGGTCGGCGCGATTCACGGCGATGCCGGGAGTCCCCAGACGATCGACGCCGACCGCTGCGTGATTTGCGGGCAATGTGTCCAGGTGTGTACCGCCTTTGCCGCAGACTATAGCGAAGATTACGCCGCCGAATCGGCCGGGGAATCGGCGGGAAGCGGGCTTGCCGGCGGGTTCGAGGCGCGGGAGCGGCTGGCGGCGAAACGGGCGCTCCGGGGAATGCCCGCCAGTGTGCGGGAGCCGCTGTTTGCCGCTTATTCCACCGGGCATGCGCTTGAGGTCCGGCAAATGCTGGGCCGTCCCGGGCTGCACAAGGTCGTACAGTGCGCGCCGGCCATTCGCGTGTCGCTGGCAGAGGAGTTCGGCCTTCCACTGGGGACGCTGACGCCGGGCAAAATGGCGGCCGCGCTGCGGCGGATCGGGTTCGACAGAATTTACGACACGAATTTTGGCGCCGATTTAACGGTGATGGAGGAAGGGACGGAGCTGATCCGGCGGGTGCTGGACGGGGAACGGCTGCCGATGTTCACCTCCTGCTGCCCGGCCTGGGTGAAGCACGCCGAGACGGCGGCTCCGGAGCTGCTCGATCATTTGTCCAGCTGCAAATCGCCGATGCAGATGGCCGGGGCATTGTTTAAAACCTACGGCGCCGAGCTGGCCGGGGTGAACCCGGCGGACATTTACAGCGTGGCGGTCATGCCCTGCACCTGCAAAAAATTTGAATGTGCCCGTCCGGAGATGCAGGCCAGCGGATACCGCGACGTGGACGTGGTCATTACAACCCGTGAATTGGCCTATCTTATTAAAGACCGGGGGATCGATTTTGCCGCTTTGCCCGACGAACCGTTCGACGCTCCGCTTGGGGAATATTCGGGCGCAGGGACGATTTTCGGCGTGACCGGCGGCGTCATGGAAGCCGCGATCCGCACCGGGTACGAGCTGCTGACGCAGCAGGAAATTCCCCGGCTGCAGCTCGATTTCGTGCGCGGCGAGGAAGGCATTCGCACCGCGGACGTGCAGGTTGGCGAACTGGAGCTCAAAGTGGCGGTGGTCGCCGGACTGCAGCATGTCGGTCCCGTACTGCGGGCGGTGGCGGACGGGACTTGCCCGTATCATTTCATCGAAGTGATGGCTTGTCCGGCGGGCTGCATCAGCGGCGGGGGACAGCCGAAGCTGTTGACGGAGCAAATGCGCGAGCTTGCTATCCGGGCCCGGAAAAGCGCGGTTTACCGGCATGATGCCGGGCTGCCTGTACGCAAAGCGCATGAAAACCCGGGGATCAAAAAACTGTACGAAGATGTTTTGGGCGAGCCGCTGGGCAGCGTTTCGCACCATTTGCTGCATACCCATTTCAAGTCCCGGCGAAAGCCCGAGGAAGTAAGCCTTAAAGAGGAGGTCAAACTATGAACAGCTTTGTGCTTGCCGATCCCGATAAATGCATCGGCTGCCATACTTGCGAAGCGGCCTGCGCGGTGGCTCATTCGGACCAGGATTTTTTTCGGCAAACGCCCGGAGAGACGGAGTTCTACCCCCGGCTTACCGTTGTGAAGACGGAAAATATAACGGCTCCCGTGCAATGCCGGCATTGCGAGGATGCGCCGTGCGCCAATGTGTGCCCGAACGGCTCGATCACCAGCAGCGGCGACGGTATTTGCATCAATCAAGACACCTGTATTGGCTGCAAAACCTGCATGCTGGCTTGCCCGTACGGAGCGATCGAGATGGTGCCTTTGTATCGCGATGGAGAGAAACAGCTGCAGGCGGGGTTGCGCTATAACGCGGCTGGAGCTTGGATTCCCAAGGAAAAAATCGTGGCCAGCAAATGCGATCTGTGCGAGGGCACCCCCGGCGGGCCGGCCTGTGTAAGCGTCTGTCCGACCAATGCGCTGCAGCTTATCGTTCCCGCCCGCGTGCAGGTATCCGTCGCCGAAAAACGCGCGGCCACGGCTCAGGCCTTGCAGCTGTTTGGCGGGGTCGCCCGCTAGCCATAAAACAGTTGAAGCGGTATCAGGATAGCGGCAGAAAAGTGTGAAAAAAAATCTAAACGGTTGTGAACGGCGCTATCCGGGTAAAAACGAGCGGATACAAAATGTAACGGTTGCCCGCGAGCCTATTTCCCGTTTTATGTCACTATCGTTGCATTAAATCTAGTCACACCAATATTCTAACGGTTGCCACAAGCGTTATTTGTGCCAAAAACGTGGATTTCAAACTGTAACGGCTGCCATAGCGCTTATTACACTGAAATCCGGCTGTTTGGCTTGGATTCAGGCAATAACGACGCTTACAACCGTTAGAATTTAGAAAAGGTCTTTTTTCGAAAAATAGGCGCTGCTACAACCGTTAGAAAAGAAATCACTGCTTTTTCGCCCGAACAAGCGAGGGTGGCAACCGTTAGCGTAGAAAAAGCTAGGTATATAGTTAGAGCCACAACAGGGTTTAGCAGTAACCTCCCCATGATCTAAAACGCCCTCAGAGCCGGTAAAAAAACAAAACGCCTGCGGAATGCGATACTTCCGCAGGCGTTTTTGCAATGCGTCAAAATCTCAAATCCCTTTCGCCGTTACGAACTCGCTCCAGCCGCTTCACCGTCAGCTTGCGCGTCGATTCGCGGGGGATGCGTTCGAGATTTTCCGCAATCGTCCGTTCTCCGAGCTCGCGCATTTCTTCGTCCGCATAATCCAGCAAATATTCCTGGAAGGTAAGCAGGGAGTTGGGCTGGCAGATGTTATGGATCTGCCCGGACTTGGCGAGCTGCATAAACCGGTCGCCTGTCCGGCCCTCGCGATAGCAGGCGGTGCAGTAGCTGGGCACGTAGCCGTCCTGGCATAAGCACTTGATGATTTCCTGCGGCGAACGATGGTCTCCGACCTGAAACTGCGGGTTGTCGTCCTTGTCCTTGTTGACCGCGTATCCGCCGACACCGGTGGCGGAACCCGCACTGATTTGGGAGATGCCGAGTTTAATGATTTCATCCCGCAGCTCCGGGTCCTCGCGCGTGGACAGGATCATGCCGGTATAAGGCACCGCCAGACGCAATACGGCGACCACTTTCATGAAATCCCGGTCGCTGACAAGGTAAGGGTAGTTGTCGAGGTGGACATTTTCCGCCGCGCGCAGACGCGGAACGGAAATGGTGTGCGGACCGCAGCCGAAGGTTTCCTCCAGATGCTCGGCATGCTTCAGCATGGCGACCGTTTCGTAATGATAGTCGTAAAGACCGTAAAGCACGCCGATGCCGACATCGTCGATTCCGGCGCGCATCGCTCTGTCCATGGCGGTGGTGTGCCAGTCGTAGTCCCTTTTGGGTCCGCGGGGATGGTAATGCTGGTAGCTGGGGCGATGGTAGGTTTCCTGAAACAAAATATAAGTGCCGATGCCGGCTCCCGCAAGCAGGCGGTATTCCTCCACCGTCGTGGCCGCGATGTTGACGTTGATCCGGCGGATGCTGCCGTTGCCCGTTTTGGTTGCGTAGGCGGTGTTGATGCAATCGAGGATATAGTCGATGTCGCAGTGGCGGGGATCTTCGCCGGCCTCGATCACGATGCGCTTGTGGCCCAGCGACTCCAGCACGCTCACTTCCTTGGCGATCTCCTCCATAGTCAGGCGATGGCGCTCAAACTCGGTGTTGGAATGCTTGTATCCGCAATAAACGCAGTGATTGACGCAGTAGTCGCTGACATAAAGCGGGGCAAACAGTACGATCCGGTTGCCGTAAATCCGCTCCTTAATCTGTCTGGAAGCCGCGAACAACCGCTGCATAATGCCGTCGTCGTCAACGTATAACAGAACGGCCGCTTCCAGGGCGGTCAGCCCCTTGCAGTCCATCGCTTTTTCCAATATCGCCTCAACCATGCCGTGGTCATTCGCCGCCTTCTTTCCGTAGTCCAATGCCGCGGCAATCTCCTCATCCTGAATAAAACGGGCAGGTTCGCTTTCGGTAACTCGACTCATGTTGATCCACTCCTTTTGAAATATTTGTATAGAGTTAGCTAGTAAAAATCAGTTCAAACCGCGCCGGACAGCGATTTCAGGCTGTCGCCGCGGCCCATGTCGACCTCCAGGCCAACGGAGGCGATCCGCCGTTCCAAGCAAAAACGGCACTGCGCGGATTCGTCGCCCAGACAAATTTTGTTGTCGTAAAGGGCGTATTTCGGGCGTACGGCCAGCGGCGACAAATTCGGCATAACCACGTTGGCCCCGGCCTGCAGCGCCATTTCCCGGCCGTAAGGGTGAGCCGTTCCCATCGCGGTCGTGGCCGGAAGCAAGGCGGCCGGAAGCAAAAGCCGGGTCAGGGCGATCATGTCGAGCGTCGCTTCCAGCGTCCCGGCCGGGTAATCCTTCAGCGGCGTCGCATGATGGGGCAGGAACGGGCCGATTCCGACCATATCGGGGTCAAGCCGTTTGAGATACAGCAGATCCTCGGCCAAATCCTCAGGCGTCTGCCCGGGCAAGCCGACCATGAACCCGGCTCCCACCTGGTAGCCGATCCGCTGCAACGCTGCCAGCCGATCCCGCCGGTTCTCAAACGACATGGTCGGATGCAGGGCCCGATACAGGCGGGAAGAGGCGGTTTCGTGGCGCAGCAAAAACCGGTCGGCTCCGGCGGCAAACAGGCGGGCGTAGGTCTCGTCGTCCCGTTCCCCGATCGACAGGGTGACCGCCGTATCCGGGAACCGCCGTTTAATCCCGCTGACGAGGCGAACCAGCCGCTCCGCCGTGTACCAGTCGTCTTCCCCGCTCTGCAGCACAAATGTCCGATAGCCAAGTTCGTACCCTTCCCGGCAGCAATCCGCAATTTCTTCCGGGGTCAGCCGATAGCGCTCAAGCGACCGGTTTGCGGAACGAAGTCCGCAATACAGGCAGTTTTGTTTGCATATATTCGAAAATTCAATCAGTCCGCGCAAATATACTTTGGTCCCGTACATGCCGAGCCGTTTTCGGTGCGCAAGCGCGCGCAGCTGTTCCCGGGTCTCCGGGTTCAGATGGCGCAGAACGACGAGCAGCTCTTGACGGTTTAAAGAAGCCTCGGCATACAGACGGTCCAATAACGCTCCGACTTGGGGTGAATGGATTCGCTTCGTTGCGGTTTCCTCCAATCCTGAAAATCAATAACTTGATCGGCTTGTTATAAGCTGAATAAAAGATTGTACGGATTAGGGTAGCCGGGTGAAATGTGCTTACGATCGCTGTTGTTCCCGGATTTCTAGGTTTAAGTAGATTCATACAAGGCAGAAATCCGCTCACAAAGGCGACCAGGCATATGCTTCCGATGCAGCTTTCTTACGGAAAGCTTTTAGTTTCTTCAGGATCATTTCCCCTAGGTTCAATATTCTAAAGCGCTACTCCTTAGAATATTGAACCCTCCTGCCTGCTCCCGCTCTATTCTTTAGTTCAACTTAGGTATTCCGTTTTTCCCGATTCCAAAGATGCAATCAATGCAGCGGCGATTCCGGGCCGCACCCGCTGATCCGCTCCGGATGGGTATATACGTTGCAGGAATGACCGCGGATAAACCCGACCGTCGTGATCCCGAGGTGCTCGGCGAGCTCCAGGGCCAGCGCCGTGGGGGCGGATTTGGATAAAACGACCGCGCAGCCGATCTTCGCCGCCTTGAGCAGGATTTCCGAGGAAATCCTGCCGCTGAAGGCGATGATTTGCCCGTCCGGACTCATGCCATGCCTCAGGCGGTGGCCGTAAATTTTATCGAGCGCGTTATGGCGCCCGATGTCGCTGCGGGCGAGCAGGATCCCGCCGGCATCGCAGAGGGCCGCGCTGTGTACGCCGCCGGTACGGTGAAACAATTCGGCCCCCCGCTGCAGCTCGTCCATAAGCCGAAAACAGTCGGCAAAACTAAGCTGCACCTGCCGGTCCAGCAAAACCTTGGCCGTCCGCGCGTCGTTGACGTACACAAACCCGTGCCGGCTCGCCCCGCAGCACGAAGTGACGTAACGCTTGGCGAACAGCTGGCGGTGCAAGGGGTTCCACTCTTTTAACGTCACATGAACGAAGCCGCCCGCCTCCTCAAGCCACAATTCCATGATGTCGTCCATGCGTTCGATAATGCCTTCCGATGCCAGATAACCGATCACCAAGTCTTCGATGTATTCCGGCGTGCAGACGAGGGTCACGAATTCCTCGCCATTGATTTTGAGCGTAACCGGCTGTTCGGATACGACGGTATCTTCCGCCGCAGTGACGGTCCCGTCGCGGTAACGTATGATGGCTTCCGTGTGCTGGGGATTCCAGTTCATTTTCACATCACCCTTGTTTTGATAGGAATCTTGTTTATGGATGCAATAGAAAAATATTGAAAAATATTGCTTCTTACATGCTCCCACTTTGGAAGCAAAATTGTCAATCTAGTTTGTTACATTTTGCACAAATCAGCTTTGGGGACCGATGATGAAGCAGCGGGAAAACAGTGGACAGCCTCTATGATGCGCCCGGTTTTTATGGTAACTTCAAAGAGCCAAGCTGATTGGGGAGGGGGAGGCGCCAAGATGAAGGACAAGCTGGGAAATCTGCCGTCATCGCCGGGAGTCTACTTGATGAAAGACGGGAACGGGGGGATTTTGTACGTCGGCAAGTCAAAAAATTTGCAGCAGCGGGTCCGGTCTTATTTTTATCCTTCCGCACCCCATTCCAATAAAATCAAAAGGCTGGTCAACAACGTCAAGGACCTGGAAATACGGGTGACCGATACCGAATTCGAAGCGTTAATGCTGGAATGCCGGTTAATTCGCGAATGGAAGCCGGTATACAACAAAAAAATGAAAAACCCGCTCGCTTATGTTTATATCGCCATCCGGCCGGGAAACGGCTTCCGCCGCATTGAAGTCACCCATCATCCGGGCAGCGGGGAGGCCGGGGAGGTGTGGTTCGGCCCCTATACGGCCAGCAAAAACACCGTTCTGGAGGCGGTCCGGGAGATTCAGGAGTGTCTGCAAATCGCCTGCGCCCGGTCTTCCGTCGGCCAAGCCCCCTGCTTGAATTATTCGCTTGGGTTATGCCGGGGCATGTGCCTCGGAGGTGAAGCGGTCCGGGAATACGAGCGGATTGTCGACCGCTTCATCGCCCTGCTGGCGGGAAGCGACCGCAGTATATACGAGGTTATGGAACAAGAGATGGCGGCGGCGGCCGAACGGTATGATTTTGAAGCCGCGGCCAGGTACAGGGATTCGCTTCAAGCGGTAAGCCTGCTGTTGAATAAGGAAAAAATGATCCAATTCACCGTGCAAAACCGCAGCCTCGCCATCGTTGAAGCGTTGGACGATCAGACGTTCAAGCTGTTTCTGGTGAAGCGGAATCGCGTGCTTTTCAGGGAAAAGTATCATGTTGCCGATACGGCGGCAGAGCAACTGCGGGCCGAGATCACGGAGGCGATGCTCGGCTGCTTCGGAGCGGAGAAGACGCGGCCCTCCAGCGCGCTTGCCCGCGATGAAATCGATGAAGCGCAGATCATTTACAGCTATCTGCAGAGCAGCGCCTGCCGGCATCTGACCGTTCCGGAGGAATGGATCGAAGCGCGGGACCGTTTGCGGATCGCCTCGGCATTGGACAATATTCTCCCTCGCCCTTGAGAACCGTCTGGAATCGGGGAAGTCCGCCATGCCCGGTTTGGGCCGGGAACGATAAGCTTTAGTCTTAGTCTCCTGCACAGCGCCTTCTTTGGAGCCGGTTAAATCCAAAAGGAGGCGTTATTTTTTTCTTCGGGAAAAAATGAACCGGTGCCAAACAGGGTTCGCCTATATATCGAGATCAACTTTAGGAAGTGATAAATGATGCAAGAGGAACAAGAGTGGATAGAGCGCTGCAGGAACGGCGATCGGGAGGCGTTTTACAAGCTGGTCGAACCGCTGCTGGACCGGGTATACAGCGCGTCCGCCGCGATATTGCGCTCGTCGCATCTGGCGGAAGATGCCGTCCAGAACGCCTTGATCGAGGCTTACAGGGCCATTATGAACGGCAAGGAAATCCGCAATTTTACCGGCTGGTTCAAGCATCTGTGCGCCATGAGAGCGATCGATCTGGCGCGGAAGCGTTCGCGGCTGAACAGGATGACGGAGGGGTTGGAGCATTTGGAGCCAGTGGATCAGGGGGCGCAGCCGATCGACGCCCTATTGAAAAAAGAGGAACAGCACAGCCTGCTCTCCCAGGTGATGTCGCTGGACATTCAACATCGTTCGGTGGTCCTGCTTTTTTACTATCAGGAAATGTCCATCGAGGAGATTGCGGCCACGCTCGGCGTGAAGGAAGGAACGGTAAAATCCCGGCTCCATCGCGCCCGGCACAAACTGCTCAAGCTTTATCAATCTAACGGAAACAGGAAGGTGATGATGAATGCCGGATACAAAGATTGAAATGAATTTGAAAAGTGAGATGACGTGGTCGCTGAACCAGTTAACGGCCCCAGAATCGCTGAGGGATTTTGCCCGGAATATCGCGTTACATAGTGAGAACAACAAGGTGCCCTCCCTTCCGAAAAAAAGAAAGCCTTTATTTATTGGGTTAGCCGCAGGGGCGGCCGCCGTTTCAATCTTGTTCGTTTCGGCGGAGATATCTCCGGCGTTTGCCAGCATGCTCAAGCAAATCCCCGGCATTTCGGTCGCCGCCGACTGGCTGGACGCAATCCGCAGCCAGGACGGGGTAGAAAACGCCGCCGCTCATAAGTACACTCCCTTTGAACCGGTGATTCAGCAGTTCGGGGATATGAAGGTAAGCCTGGCGGACGTCTATCTGACCAGCGATAAACTGATGTACAAGGCGTTTATTCAAACGGATGGAATCAAAGACCATCTCGCCCAAAATCCCGATGGCAGCTTGACGCTCGACAGAACGGCCGACCATTATGCTGTACAAAACTTGGACTTCGAGATGATTGAAGGGAGCGGCAGCGAGGACATTATCACCGATCAGGAAACGGGAGAGCCGATTTTGGTTATTTCGGAAATCATGGAACTGGACCCGGAAGAAGTTCAGGCGTTTCTCAAGGGAAATCCCGACACTTTAAGTTTTAAACTCTTTGTGGGCGATGACTCTTCAGGCCGTGAGGACCGGGAGTATGATATGAATGTACCGTTTGCCCCGTCCGAATTAGTGGAAGACTGGTTCATTCAGGCAAAACAGCAGATTAAGGTTGCTGGCGACCCGGATATCGGGGGATTGGTGCTGGACAATATCAAGATTACTCCTCTGAATACCTACGCCGAACTGCGGCTGGATAACAGCAAAGACTATAGGCTCGATCTTGATTTGGCCGGAGACGGAGGGCACGATGTCATACGATTAACGGATAATAACGGCAAGGTGTATCCCCTGGACACCTATCGGACCAAATATCAGCCCGTGAACGATAAGTTTCAGCCGGGCGTAATCGAGTTGACATTTAACTCCTCCCCGTTTTTTGACGAGACGGTGAACAGTTTGACGCTTCATGTCGACGCTGTGGAAATATCGGACTGGACGGGAAGCGATACGTTTACGCTAAGCTTGAACGAAGACCTGCCGAAACCGATCCGTTTTAAAGGCAAGGAAATGACGATTACGCAGGCGCGGTATGAAGACGGTTGGTTAAAGCTTAAAGTACTGCAAAAAGCGGAGAATCGCATGAGCATCCATTTTGAAATTCCTTCGTTGCGCCCGGATAAAGAGAAGTCCCCTGAGCTTTGGAAAGAGTATTACGGGGAAAAAGCGGACTTAAGAAAGGAACTGATTATTCCGTCCGAGGGGAAAGAGGAGTACGAATTGTCCTTTTTGGTCCCAAAACAGGATACCTACGAAATTCGCATGATGCGGGAGACGGATCCCGTTCCGGTGGATAAGACGCTTGAGATTGATTTAGAGCCATGACGTAAAGGGCAGGCCGAGAAAAAAACGCCATAATTCACCGCCATATTCATAGAGCACGTGTTCAGCGGGGGGGGGGGGGGGAGAGGCTGCGACTAAATCCGCGCATCCGAAACACCGCCGGAGCAAGTTCTCCGGCGGTTTTCGCTTGCCGAAGGGGCAATGTGCAAAGAGTTTACCTCGTTTCCGGCAACGAATCATAAATCGCCCCGGTATATTTCGTAATAGCTTCATCATAATCCGGGTATGTAATCCCAAGGCTTTCCGCCACCGCTTTGGAGTATTTTCTAAACAGTTCGTAACAAGTAAACAAAGACCGCCACATTTCCGGATAACCGGTTCCGTTATAGGTTGACAGCAATGTTTCCCAATCTTCGCGCGGCAGATAGCGGTCGATAAATTTATAGTTTTTCCCTACGCTAAACGTATACCCGTGCACCGAGCCGATGTGCCAGGCCATCATCCGCAGCAAATTGGGCCGTGCGATTTCGTTCAAATGATCGATGGCAAACAGGATTTCTTGTCTCGCCAGCCCTTTGACGACATAGGTCGAAACCATCCAGAACTCGTTGCAGCAATCATCAAACTCCCTGGCGGTCGGCTTTTTAAGCCAATATCCGCGGTCGGTTGCGGTCGCTTCATTTTTGACGAGACGGTCTTTATCAAGCAATACCTTCACCAAACCGTCGCTTTCGGCGAAATAAAGCTCCGACTCGTTCACGGGAATCAGGGTCAGATCCAGTTTGTTGCCATCCTCGAAAAGAATGATATAGGAGAACCAGTTGCCCAGTTCAGGGGGGAACAGCTCCATATCCTCGGGTTTTTGCATCATGATGCGCTTGCCGAAAACGCCGAGCCATTCATCGCTTTCCTTGAAAAAATCCATATCCGTAACAAAATAAGAAATGTCGAAATCCTGGAATGAATCGGGAGGAATGTTCACGTTGGTGCGCGACCCTTCCATAGTTACCAAGCGGATTCTATCCTCTTTCGCGGCGAAATCCAAAAACAGGTTCATCATTTCCTGCTCGCTTCTCAATGCATAGCCCTCCGTTCAGGCTTAGATCTTTTATTCTAAAAAATTTGAAGCCTATCCGTTTATTCGATATTGCTATATTTCATGTTGTTCTGTCAACATATGGGGATTGAAGGTTAAAGCTTTATTTAGGGGTGGCGCTAAAAAAAATTTCATTGTACAGGAAACACTTTCTGAATTTTTCTAACACTTTACAATCATACCGCGCGTTTTTAAATAGCTGGAGATAGTCATTTTCATTGCGAATGTAGTTCCCGTCGTCATATCGCTTCATAAACCAATTATTGAATTTATTTTTTTGACATAAATAAGGTTCAATAACGGCCATGTTGCCGCTCGGCTTCAAAACTCTGCGGAACTCATATAAATAGTAGGTAATGAGCTCGTTCGGAATATGGTGAAGAACCGCGATAATCAATATGAGATCCACCGTTTGATCAGGCAGCGGGATTTGCTTTCCGTCAAATACGACAAAAGTGTGGTTTGGAAACAACCGTTTGGCAAAGCCGATTCTCCGCCTATCAAGATCGATTCCGCAATAATGCTCAGCCTGACTTATGCAACAGTTCGCCCCGGTTCCGCAGCCAAAATCAAGAACCATTTTATTTTCCAAGGAGAAACGGTCTCGAATATGGTTGTGAATATATTTTTCGGTAAACCATCTGGGGCGTACGATGAAGTGATACAATCGCGGGGTCAAATACATAAAGCTGTACACACCTATCTTTTTAAATTTGACGGACTAAGAAAAATTGTTTCCGAGCCTAAGCCTAATTATGAATGTCAAAAATTTCTTAGGCCCGATGCAAACAGAACGAAACTATGTAAAAAAGGACAGGCGGCAGCGCAGCTGCAGTTCCTGTCCCGGTTTTGCCGGATTAGTCGGTAAATATATGATTGCCTATGGTAACGTTTTGCGGACGTGTCCAAATCCAGGCGCTTGTCGCTGTTTTCGGATTAAAATAAAACAGCGAATTGTAGGTCGGGTCCCATCCGCGGACGGCATCCTGCGCAGCCAGATAAGCCGTTTTGTCCGGCTTAAGCCAGAACTGTCCGTCATCTACGGCCGTAAACGCACCGCGCTGGAACACGACATCCCGTATATTGTCGGGAAAC
Source organism: Paenibacillus macerans (assembly GCF_900454495.1). Classification (NCBI taxonomy): domain Bacteria; kingdom Bacillati; phylum Bacillota; class Bacilli; order Caryophanales; family Paenibacillaceae; genus Paenibacillus; species Paenibacillus macerans. The sequence goes on along the minus strand of NZ_UGSI01000001.1, from coordinate 2,896,458 downwards.
CGATCGGATTGAATCCGATTCATCACAACAGCGCCGACAGCTACCTGACCCACGTACGGTTCTCCCCTGGCTTCACTGTAGATCACCCTAGCCAGAATATCCATCTCGCTTTGATTCAGCGAGTATTTTTTGAGCGCCCGCCAGGTTTGCGGACCGGCCTTCCCATCAATCTGGAGCCCGTAATTTCGCTGGAAGCTTTGTACCGCAGCCTTCGTGTGAGTCCCATAAAAGCCGGTCAACTGCTGGTTAAACAAACCAAGCGCCTTCAGCCGGTATTGGAGATCCCATACATCGCCGCCGGTACTGCCCGCTTGCAGCGTGCTGGCCGCAGCCTGCGTGGTTTCGCCGTAGAATCCAAATCCGAAGGTTATGACCATAACGAATATCAGTCCCCGGAATAACTTCACGGCGGATCACCTCCTTCCATGGTATCCATTGTATGGTGGGGGGAGAAAGGTGAACAACCCTCAACATTTGGCATGGAACACTTTACCGGGCGCTCTCGAATTTTCGCGGCTTGACTGAATCAAATGCAAAAGCCGAAAGTGCATTTGATTTTTTACGATCTGCCATTTTAGCGCGATTGAAATGCAAAAATGCATCTCATCCGGGGCGATTTAATAAAAAGTATCTATATAACCGGATATGAACTGCACTTTTGCATTTAACAAGTTATCTTCGAGTAATTTCGACGAAAATCGCATGCTCTGTTGCATTTCACGAGACTCGGAATGCCGCTCTGCTATGGCGAAGGGAGCGATATCGGCGGGCAGGAGACCCGGACCGGCAAGCGGGTTAAACATCCGGTCGGGCACGAATCCGATCGAGGGCAAAGGTGAAGAACGATTGCCGGGACAAAAAGCGCAGGTATAAAATGAAGACAAATGAGAATCGATCATAATGAGGGGTTAAAGATGGGAAAAATCGGTTTGGTGTTGGGCGGCGGCGCGGTGCGCGGACTGGCTCACCTGGGCGTGTTGAAGGTGTTCGACAAGCACTGTATTCCGATCGACTGCATCGCCGGGACGAGCATGGGCGGAGCCATCGGGGGCTTGTATGCGGCCGGCATTTCTCCCGGGGACATCGAGGAGCTGATCCGGACGACACCGAAGTACCGTTTGATCGATTTGGGAATCAGGCGGCGGGGACTGATCGGAGGCGACAGCATTTACAACACGGTTCAAGGACTGATGAAACGGCATGGCAAAGAAGCGCTGCAAATCGAAGATTTCCCGATTCGCTTTAAAGCGGTCTCCGTCGATTTAATCACGGGAAAGCAGGTGATCATCGAGCGTGGGGACATTGGGCTGGCGCTTCGGGCCACGACGGCTTTTCCCGGGGTTTTTGCGCCCGTGATGGCAGAGGAGAAGATGCTGGTGGACGGCGGGGTCCTCAACAATTTGCCGGTGGAAGAGTTGAAGTCCGAGGGCTTGGACCTGATTATTGCCGTCGATGTGACCAGGGAGCATGAGCCGAAACTGCCCCGGAATATGGTGGAGGTCGTATACCGTTCCTACAGCCTGATGACGGCGGAGCGCAAGCGAACCAGCCTCCGCTTGGCGAACTGGGTGATCCGGCCCGAGGTAGGGCATATCGCCGCCTTCGATTTTTCCAAATCGCAGGAGTGTATTCGGGCGGGGGAAGCCGCGGCCGAGCGGATCATCGACGAATTGAGGGTGCATATTTAAGCTCGGAACCATCAACGGCGTTTGACAAAACAATCAGGCGTGCATCTTCATTCCAGGCTGCTTAAGAAACTCCAGCGATCTTCAGTGAAGATCATAAGAGCAAAAAATGACAAAAAATGTGCTTATTCCGGCGATATCCAATCATTTGCGAGAAATAGAGGCGATTTATGCCGCTATTTTCTCGGATTGCAAGAAAATGCCTGCATTCTGGACTATTCAAAGGACAATAAGGGCAAAAAATGTCGCTAATGGAGGTGACCATGCCTGGCTCCCGATAATAAGTGCATAAAGTTCTGCTATTTAGCAGGCCGGCGGTTAGTCTTGGCGGCTGGTCTTTCCGGCAGCCGGTTTTCCAGCGCCAATTTCTAGGTTGAGCCATATGCAGCGGGGCAAAACAACTGGGCGATCATGGGTTTTAGTTTTTTTTGCAATCCATAGTCTGAACTTTCTAAAAATAGTGCTAAAATAGATGTTATCAGTTTCCGCCAAGATTCGGGAGCTAGGAAGTTCAGCGAAAAGGAGCAACCCAACATGTCAAAGATCTTCAAAACTTTAACGATTGCCGGCAGTGATTCCAGCGGGGGCGCTGGAATTCAGGCCGATTTGAAAACATTCGAAGAGTACGGCACTTACGGTTTCAGCGCCTTGACGACAATCGTCACGATGGATCCGGACCAAGGCTGGCACCATAACGTCTATCCGGTGGAAGCCTCATTGGTGGCCGAGCAGCTCAAAACCGTGTATGCCGGAGGTCCCGTCGACGCGATGAAAACCGGAATGCTCGGCAGCGTACCGATTATCGAAGTCGTGGAGTCCTGCATCCGCAAGTACGATCAAAAAAATGTCGTCATCGACCCGGTGATGGTCTGCAAAGGCGAGGATGAAGTGCTGAATCCGGAAAGCGCGGACGCAATCCGCGATTTGCTGCTGCCGTTGGCGGCGGTGACGACGCCGAATTTGTTTGAAGCCGGGGTATTGTCCGGGCTGGGACGCCTTACCACGCTGGAGGAGATGAAGACGGCGGCTCAAGCGATTTACGAGCGCGGCGCTAAAAACGTCGTCATTAAAGGCGGCAAAGCGCTGGACGGGGAAATGGCGATCGACCTGTTCTATGACGGCAAGGAGTACACGGTTTTGGAGTCGCCGAAAATCGAACCGGCCTATAACCACGGGGCGGGCTGTACGTTTGCGGCAGCCATTACCGGCGGCCTGGCGAACGGCTTAACGGTCCAGGAAGCTGTGGCTAAAGCGAAAAAATTCGTCACCGCCGCCATCGCTTCCGGATATCGGTTTAATGAATATGTCGGACCGGTGTTCCATGCGGGGTACCGGCTGAACGGAGAGTAAGCCATGAAATTGATGTTCATTTCGGACGTCCACGGGTCCGCCCATTGGCTGGACCGGGCGCTGGAGAAGGCCGAGGAGGAGCGGCCGGACCAGCTTGTCATGCTGGGGGATTTCCTCTATCATGGCCCGCGGAACGCGCTCCCGGACGGCTACGATCCGCAGCGGGTCGCGGAGACGCTGAACCGGCACAAGCACAAAATCGCCGCCGTTCGCGGCAATTGCGACGCGGAAGTCGACCAGATGCTGCTGGAGTTTCCGATGATGGCGGACTACGCCATGATTTTGCATGAGGGCCGCCGCATTTATGCGACGCACGGTCACGGCTTTAATATCGAGCAACTGCCGCCGCTGGCCGAAAACGACGTGTTCATTCAAGGCCATACCCATATCCCTGTCGCCGACCGCAAAGGCGGGGTGTTTGTGCTGAATCCGGGATCGATCGCCTTGCCGAAGGATAACTATCCTCATTCCTACGGGATTCTTGCGGGCGATGAATTCCTTGTGAAGGATTTTGACGGCGGCACGGTGAAGGGAATCCGTCTGAAGTAGCAGTTTAAGCCGAGGGCGCCGGAAGGCGTCCTTTGCTTATTAGAGCCCCTGCTTATTAAAGCCTCTGCTTTATTAGGGCCTTTATATAGGGCCTCTTCAGTAATAACGGCATTCTATGGCCTTATTATCCGGATATGAGCATGTTCATCCCCATTAGCGGCATTTTTTGTACTTATTTTCTCATGGATAGTCCAGAACGCAGGCATTTTCTAGCGACCTGGGAGAATAACGACATAAATTGCCTCTATTTCTCTCAAAGCGGCTGATATCGCAGGAATAACGCCCTTTTTGCCCTTAAGTTTTCCAACTGAAAATTTTAAATCGAAAGAAATACCAAATTGATACCAAAATGAAATTGGCCTGCGGGTGAAAAATATGGTAAGCTTAAATTACCTGCTATTAAATTTTAATAGAAAGCTTGTCACCAATTCCAGTCTTTAAGCGGCAGGGTAATAAAAGGGAAAAGGAGAATGTTAGAAACAATGAAGTTAAACAAGAAAATGATCGGCATCGTAGCTCTATCATCCGTACTGATTTCCGGGACGCTGCTTACCAATGACGCTTTTGCGGCGAATGCCACGAAAACATTGAAGGCGGTCTATAGCAATATTAAACTTGTATATAATGGTCAAACAATTTCGTCCAGCTCCGGTCAGGAACCTTTTATGGTTAACGGAACCACCTATGTACCGATCCGGATGGCGGGTGAAGCGCTCGGGAAATCGTTAGTCTGGGACGGCACGAATAAGATCGTTAACATTTCAGATACGTCTTCTTCGGATGCACAGGTTATCGAGATGCTTCGCAATCAAATTACGGATTTAAACAACCAGTTAAACAGTGTGAAAAATGAATTAACCACGGCGAATTCGACGATTGCGTCGAAGGATTCCACGATTACTTCCTTGCAGTCCGAAATCAATTCGCTGAAGAAGGATGGCAATAACGGCAGCCTGAGCAGATTGGAAGACGACCTCAACGATGATCACGAGGATGATTACAGTTTGGATGCCTCGATTTCTTTGTCGGGGGATAAAGATGACATTAGCATAACGATCAAGGTGGATGAAAGCACATGGAATAATCTGTCTTCTTCAAGACAGAAAACGTTCCTGCAGGACATCTCTGACGATATTAGACGTGAATTCAGGGATGCGAAGATCGACGGAACCGTGAAAAACAAAAAATCTTCCAAACTGACGACATTCTCCGTCAGCCGCTCGGGAACGCTTTCTATAGGAAGCAGCAGCAGCAGCGTGCCAAGCCAATCTACAATGCTTAGTCAATTGAGGAGAGATTACTCGACCTATCGCGGTATTCCGTTATCGATCCAACTGGATGTTGATAAGGATCGCGAAGAAGTTAGGGTGGAAGTTTACATCGTTAAGAAAGACTGGGATGACCTCTCTTCATCTTATCAGACAAAGATTCTGTCCAGCATGCTGAACGATCTGGAGCGTGAATATCCCGATTATGATATCGAGGGTTATGTTTACGATGATAATACGAAGTCAAGATTGGACAGACAAACAAGATAAATCGTGCGCTTTAGTTTGGGCCGCTCCTTCCCTCAGGAAAGAGCGGCGTATTTTTTGTTTCAACAAAACAACGCAGTTCAGGCAAGGTTTACAACGGGCACGGTTTTAACATATTATGAGGCTATACAATAGAGGGAAGGATTGTGGGGATGGAGAACGCAAAACCTAAGCTGACAAAACCCGAAGCGATGATTTTTGACATGGACGGAACGTTGTTCAAGACAGAAACGCTGCTTGTTCCCGTATTTCACCAAGTGTTTGACCGGCTGCGCGAGGAGCGGCTGTATGAAGGAGAAACGCCCCCGGAGGAGCTGATTTTAAGCTGTCTCGGCATGCTGCTCCCGGAGATTTGGAAAAGAGTGCTGCCGGACCAAAGCGAGGAGGTGCGCCGGCGGGCCGACGAGCTGCTGCTCGAATTGGAGCTGGCCGGACTGAAGGAGCTCCCGTCCGAACTGTACCCGCAGGTGCGCGAAACTTTGACGCGGCTGAAAGAGCGGGGGGTCAGACTGTTTGTGGCCAGCAACGGACTGGAGCATTACGTAAAGGGCGTGGCCGACACGCACGGCATCCTTCCGTTGTTTGAAGGATTATACAGCGCCGGCGAATATCAGACGGCGTCTAAAGTGGATTTGGTCAAGCTGCTGCTGGACAACCACGCGATCCGCACCGCCTGGATGGTCGGCGATCGTTCCTCCGACGTGGAAGCGGGCAAGAAAAACGGGCAAACCGTCATCGGCTGCGCTTACGCTGGCTTCGGGAACGACCGGGAATTGGCGGGGGCCGACGCGTTGATCGGCGCCTTCAAGGAGCTGCTCGAATTATATGACGAAGCGGCGAATCACCAATAATTAGGCAAAGCAGATCTTGCTCCCTTAAGGGAAAAGGTCTGCTTTTTCTTTAAATCGACCATGGAATCTTTAATTTGTCCATTGTTGGAAGGGTTTTCATCATATAGAGTGAAAAGCGTAAACGACCAATCCGGATTGGGACAACATCATGATATGAAAACGGAGGGAAAATAATGATGGTGCATAGCGGAAGAAAAGCAATTGCCAAAATCACTTCGATCGCCGTGGTTTTAGCCGTGGTTGGCACGGGTTTTCCGCTTGAGGCGCAGGCGGGGGACACTTGGCCTTTTCAAGGGTCAAGCGCGCACGGGCAAAACCAGCCCAGCGTACACGGGTATACCAGCGGCCATATTATGAATTGGAGCCCGGAAACGGACCCTGGCGCCGAACTGCTCAGATCCCATGTGCCGCTGCAAAAAAGAATCGCCCCGTTCCCGGCTACCCAAGCCAATCCGGAGCTGAGCCCAAACGTTAAAATGATGAACGTGGCGGGGGATTATGGAAACGCTTTTATTGAAAATGCGCCGTACACGAACAAATTTGCCCAATATCATTTTAACTTTTGGCAGTACATCGATTATTACTCTTATTGGCACGGAACGGCGACGGCCTATACCCCGCCGGAATATTACGACGAACTGGCGCAAAAGGACTGGCAGCAAAAATGGTTTGAATTCGGCATGCTGAACATTCCGAATCCGACGTATACCGACGCGGCTCACAAAAACGGCGTGCTGTCGTTGGCGGGGATTTTCTTCTCCAACAACGACCGCGGGCAGCAGACGTATAGACAGATGATCGTCAAGGATGAACGCGGCAATTTTCCGGTGGCCGGCAAACTGATTGAAATGGCCGAATACTTCGGGTATGACGGGTATTTCATCAACCAGGAGGAAATCGGCCCCAATGTTGACACCAAGGATATTCCCGACTATATCGCCTTTATGAAAGCGCTGCAAAAAGGCGGGTTGTACGTTCAGTGGTATGACTCGCTCGATACCCGCACCGGTGCGAACACCTTTGCCAGAACGTTCAACGACAACAATATTTCGTTCCTGTACGACAAAAGCGATAGCAAACAGGTGGCGCAGTCCTTTTTCTTTGATTACGGCGTGGGCGCCGGCCAAATCACTGCGGCCAAAAACTATTTGAACAAGCTGAACGATTCCCAAGGGACGGACTTCGATATTTACGATGTTGGATTCGCCGGGCTTGAGGCCGGGCGCGACCGGTTTAAAAGCGTTCAGGGAACGGCGCTGAAAAATAAACTGAACAACGGCCTGCCGCTGCTTAGCATCGCCACGCTGGGCGCCGATTTCGTGCATGCCGGGCTCGACGAGGATATGAATCAAGCGTGGCCGGTCCGGCACCGGCAGGAAAACGAATACCAATGGATGACGAAAGTCCGCGAGCAATTGTGGTGGTCGGGGCCGAACATCGATCCGAAAAACACGCAGGTCTCCGATACCAACACGGCCGGCGACGTTTACGCGGACAACCGGTATTGGCCGGGCATGGCGTCCGTGATCGCCGAGCGTTCCGTCATCGAAGGCCCGAACTTCTATACGAATTTCAACACGGGACACGGGTTGTCCTATTATGCGGACGGCAAGGTGTCGAGCGCGGACGAGTGGTCCAACATGAGTCTGCAGGACGTTCCGGTGACCTGGCAGTGGTGGCAGGATACGGCCGGCAACAAGCTTACCGTCGATTTCGACTATGGCCCGGAATATAACTTCGCGGATACGGATCGTTACGACTATAAGCAAATCGGCGCCTACCAAGGCGGCAGCTCGCTGGTTGTGAGCGGCGATTTGAATGGGGAAAACTTCCTGCGGCTGTACAAAACGGATCTTGACGTAAATAAAAGCTCGAAGCTTTCGCTGACTTACAACAAAAGCTCGGCCAATGACGGTTCGACGATGTACGCCGGCCTGATCCTGGCCGACGATCCGGAGCACGTGGTGAAAATCGCCGTTCCGGACAGCGGGAAACGCACGAAAGACTGGGTCACGGCGGAGTTTGACCTTGGCGCTTACAGCGGTAAAGCGATCGCCGCTTTCGGCCTTGTGTTTGATCCGGGGAAAAAAGCGGTGGCTGACTACCAGGTCAACATCGGGCAAATCCGCATTGATGACGGTTCGGCGGTAAGGCCTTCCGCGCCGGAGGGGCTAGCGATTTCCGCAGCCTATCCGAATACCGGCGAGATGACCGTAAAATGGGAGCTGGACCCGGATTACTCCAAGGTTAAACAATACAATGTATACGTAAACGATGTCTATGTCGGCGGCAAATACGACGGCATCTATTACATCAAAAATTTGCCGGCGAAGTCGGGCACGGTCAAAGTCGCCGCCGTTGGCGCGGATGGACGGGAAGGGCAGGCCGCGAAAATCAACTTCAATCTGGCCCATTCGGTCTCGGATATCGCCGTTGATTCCCAGGAAAACGGCGATCTTCGGGTAACCTGGACCAATCCGAACAAGCCTGCGGGCGATATTACGGTCAGCGTGCAATCTCTAAACTGGATCACCACTCCGGAGCCCGTCTCCGCCAAAGCGACGGTTACGGAAGGCTCCACATCCGCGCTGTTTAGCGGTATGCCAATAAACGGAGACGATTATCTGGTGACGATTTCTTCGCAAGACGCCACGCCGGTTTCGATCAGCGGCCGGTTTATCGATAAAAAATCCGAGCCGTACGCTGAAGCTTGGTCATGGGACGGCGATAAACTGAATTTGCCGATGCCAAACACCAGAGATTGGCGTTACATGTACGTGTATGAGGACGGGGTTCTAAGGAAATTCCCGACAACCTACGGGGTGGGGGACAAGGACCGCATCATTCGCGGCAGGACGACCAAGGCTTGTCTCAGCTTCACCTCTGCGGCGAAGCAAGTGTACGTCGTGATGGAGGATTATGCCGGGAACCAATCGGCTCCGGTATACCTTAGAGGCGAGCAATCATAAAGCCGTTTTCGGAGCAAATAAGCGGACCCAATAAAAGCGAAGCCGCTCCTTCCGTTAGGAGGGGGCGGCTTTCTGCTTGTAGACCCACATCGCGTATTCAAGCGGCCGTACGATCGCTTTCCGGTAGGCGTCGGGGTCTCCGGATTTCATGAACACCTCGCGCGCCGGCTTGGGATTCACCTCCAGGACATAGATATGCCCTTGCTTGTTGATGGCCAAATCGAGGGCCAACTCGCACAGGGGGCCGAAGGTCTGTTCCAGATATTCGGCGATGTCCAAGCTCAGACGCTCGGCGGTTCTGCGGACTTCGGCGCGCCGCTCCTCCCCGGGAATCCACTGCTTCAAAAGCGTGTTCATCGCCACCGCATGTCCGCCGCCGTGCAGATTGGAGGTTACGCTGCGGGGCGGGCCGACCCGCCCGGCGCAGCCTGTCGCTTCCCAGCGGCCCTGCCCGTTTTTCTGCACCAGCATCCGGTAATCGTGAACCCGGCCGTTCGGCAGCTTGATTTGAATCCCCTGCTGGGCGAGAAATTGGGCGCCGCCTTTCCAGCCGAGCAGATAAGCGCTCAGCCGGGCTTTATGGATCTTCCGGGGAGACACGATGCTGCGGTTTTGTTTCCGGCCCTGAATCAAGAACTCATCCGCACCAAGGCGTTCGATCCGCAGGATACCCCGGCCTCCGGTACCGTTGATCGGCTTGACGTACACGGCCGGATATTTTTTCAGCAGTCCGAGCGCGTCCCCGCTATGCTGAAACAGCACGGTTTCGGGGAGATGCTCGCGGAATCTCGCCACGCGGGACAACGTTTGGTAAATCGTCCATTTGTTGCGCAGCGGGCGGTTAAGGAAGGTCAGGCTGCCGTAACGCGCCCGGAAACGCCCCAGCTGTTCGAACCTTTTGCTGCGCTGGATCCGGCAGCGGTCGAAAATCACGTTCGGAAAACGGCGCCATTTGCGGGACCATTTTTTTTGTTTCGGATCGTAAACGAGCGCATAAATCAGCTTTTTTTTCTCATGCACATCCGCAGGGGTAAACACAAAAACGTCCAGCCCGAGCCTTTGCCCCTCGGCGATCATTTTTTGGTAAATATGCCGTTCCTCCAGCTGCTTCTTGTCATTGAGGTACAAGGTCAAGATCCCTAAAACGGGTTGAGACAAAGAGAATCACCTTCTTTGTTGAAATGGGCGGCGGCGCCTTCGCCGTTTGAACGCGAAAGGCTGTTTTCGAGGAGCAGCTGCGGTTTCCCGCCGCGAACCTTGACCAGCCGGCGGGCATAAAGTCCGGCGCGGAAACACATCTGCAGGCTGGAGATCTGATCGCAGGCCACCCGGCATGACAACTGCCGCAAAATGGCAAGCTGCTCGGCGAGCAGCCTGGAGCCGAGTCCGCGTCCCCGGTACAACGGATGGACCACGACGAGGCAAAGGCCGCGGCCGTAATCCGTGACACAGGAGACGCCGGCTATCCGCGGCCCGTCTTCGGCTTGAATCCGGGCCGCCAGCAGCGAGCTCCCCGGGAGGCCGAACTCGCTCGGCGACAGCTTCATCAGCGCCCGGAAGGCGGAAGGCGGAATGCGCCCCGCCCCATACTTCCGGATGAAAGCCAGCATGTCGCCATGCTGCTTTTCCCAACCCGCTCCGTCTCCGGGATTAAGTTTTCGAATTTCCATCGCTCCTCGCCTCCCTCGCTACTTACGCTTCGGCTGCCGGGATAAATATTGGCTGTATTGAAAAATGCGCTCCAGCGACTTTTTGCGGATATGCGGCTCATCGAATTTCATCGGCTTGGCATTGGCTTCAAAAAACCAGATTTGCCCTTCCGTATCGATCCCCAAGTCCATGGACATCTCGCCCAGGATGTGGCCGCATTCCTTTTCGATTTGCTTGGCGATGAGGAGGGCGTTCGATTTTACGCGGCCTATCAAATAATCCGTCATGTCCGCGCCGAAAGCCGGGGTGAGCAGCTTCTCCGGATCCTCAATGCTCCCTCCTTGCGGCACGTGGGTCGTGATTCGCTTCGGCCCGGCAAGGCGGGCGCCTACGCCGGTCACCGTCCAGACGCCCTTGCCCGTCTTTTGCACGAGCACGCGCATATCGAAGTGGCGGCCGCGGTACGAGGCGAGGGAGATGCTTTCCTGCATAATGTACGGCGTCTTGCCCGCCTCGGACCTGATCCGCTTCCAAAGGGCCGGAAGATAGGCCGTTTTGTACACGACATTCCGGCTTCTTTTGCCCTGAAGCGTCAGCCGGTACTGTTTCTCCTCGGCCTCGTTAAGCTTCACCAGCATGATCCCCTTGCCCGCCTTGCCGCTCACCGGTTTTAAGTAAAGGCTGCCGTATTTTTGCAGCATCGCGTCCAGCGTATTGGGGCCGATCATTTTTTTCGTATCCGGCACGAGCGAGCGGGTCGTCCGGCCCTTTTTCAGCCAATCGAACAGGCGCCACTTATTGAAGAAAAAAGGATTGTACAAGTGGATCGACTCATGCCGGAGGCACTCGTCGATTTTCCGCCGCACCTCAGGCTTCCGTTCATCCTCCCGCAGCGGGACCCGGTTGTAGACCACGTCGGGCAGGGGCACCCAGTGCTTTTTCCACGTTTTGTCCTCCGGATGGAACACGTACCCCTGCACCTTTTTGGCGCCGAGCTTGAGGTCCCGGGCGGTGATCACGTAAACCGGGATATCCAGCTCCTGGCCCGTTTTTACGATATCCCGGAAATTGGCGCGGTTGCCCCGGAATAGTTTGTTTTCGTCATCGACCGTCAGCACGGCGACGACCGGTTTCTTCTCGCTCAAAAGCGTACTGCTCATGAGCCGTCCCTCCTCCGGAATTTGCTTAAATACAGGCAATGTTCGAGGATATGATCGATCGAGGCTTTCCCTTCGGCGCGGAGCGAGGGGTGTTTAAAGATGGAACGCCCGGGTTTGGCGTTGGCTTCGAACATCCAGATTCGTTCGTCCCGGTCGATCCCGATGTCGAAGCCGATTTCCCCGAGCAGATGCTGGTGATGCGACTCGATCGCCTCGGCCAGCGTAATGGCGACGTTCTTCGCGTGCCTCAGCACTTCGTCGGCGCGCGGGCCGAAGGCCCGGGTCAGAGCCTGCTCCGGCGTCAGCAGGCTGCCGCCGTTTTTCAAATGGGTCGTTACGCTGCCTTTCCCGGCTTTCTTGGCCCCGATGCCGACGACAACCCATTGGTTTCTGCCGTTTTTGTGCATATGAAAACGAAAATCGATCGGGCAGCCGTCGATCTCGATCAGGCGGATGCCCTGCTGGGCGACGTAGCCCCGCAGCGAACGGCCGTGTCTGGCCTGCATCGTCCGCATAAGGCTGCTGAAGGAGTTGAACCTGAGCAGGGCGTTGCGGCCGTTTTTGCGGTAACGGGCGTAATAGCCGCTTCTAGGGATATAGGAGAGACGGTAAATCCCGTTGCCCAGACTTCCGCTGTTCGGCTTGTAATAAACGAGCGAATGGCGGTCGAGCATATCCTTGATCTGCTCCGGGGTCGGGCTCATGATCGATTCGGGCACATAGCGGCTGACCGCAGGATCCCTTTCCAGGAGGCGGTAGATGTCGGATTTGTTGAAGAAGCTCCAGTTGAAAAATGGAATCCTCCGGCGGACAAACCGGTCCCGCAGCTGATTGATCAAGGGCGTGGTCTCCGCCCGGCGGCTGGGCAGCCGGTTGTATACGACATCGGGCAGCGGCACGCGTTTCCTTACGAAACGTCCGGCTTCGTTCAGGAAATACCCGTTGACGGTATCGTTTTCCCAGTTGATGTCGCGCGGGGTAAAGGCAAAAATGTACGACATCTTGCTGCCCTGGCGCAGCAGCTGCTTGATAAAGTCGGTGCGGGAACCAAACGGATTCGTATGGGATGAGGTTGGCCCGTCGGACAGCACGCCGATCAGCGGCCCGAGCTGCACCTCGCCCTCCTGAAGACTGCGGAGAAAAACGCTGCCGGGCTTCGGAATTTTGATGCCTTTGCGCACCCCGTAAGCCAAGTACAGGTGTTTTCCCGTTTTTTTGATCGGCTTGACGACAGCGGGCACCCGTTCCCCGCCGAGTCTTAGGTGAACCGATTTTTTCCCCGACAGCTTCAGGTTTTTCATTAATGCCCCGGACAAGTAGACGACCCGCTCGGGTTCCTGCGTGAAATGGACGTTGCAATAAGTCAAACTCATGAATTTTATCCTCCTAAACGTTTTCAGGGTTTGCTCAGAAGCAAATAACGGGCGTAGGAAATCGGATTTTCAATCGATTTTCGGGCGCTTATCGGGTCGCCGATCCGGAAAAACGAAGTCCGTCCCGGTTTGGAATTCACCTCCAGGATCCAAACGCGGCCCTCGCGGTCCACGCCGAAATCGAGGCCAAGTTCAGCCAGGCGGCCGAAGCGGGACTCCAGGTATTCCGGTACCCGCAAGGACAGATGGCGGATGGTTTGAACGACGGATTTACCGCCGTCTTCCCCAAGCTCCCGAATCAGATAAGGCAGCGCTTGATGCGCCGTGCCGCCGCCGTGAAGATTGGAGGTCAGCGAATGCTTCGGACCGACCCGCACCGCCATTCCCGTTAAGCTCCATTCCCCTTTTTCGTTTTTTTGCATGAGAACTCGAATATCGAACGGCTCGCCTTGCGCGTTGTTTAACTGCAGATAAGGCTGGATCAGAAAGGGGCGGGCTCCGATAAACTTATCGATCCATTCCAGCCCGGCTTTACGGGAAGAGAAACGCCGTTTAAACAACGCGTTGCTGCCGCTCCGGCCGACCATTCCCATTCCCTTGCCGGAGTCCGTCAGCTTGACGTAAAGCGTCCTTTTGCCGTGCGTACCGTTTCGGGGTTTCAGAAAAGCCTCTCCGTCATGGGCTTCAAGCCATTCGGCGAGCTGCAGCGGACCTTCGTACAGCGCGGTTTCCGGCAAATAAGGAGCGAGATCCCGGTATTTGCTTAACGCCTGGTACACCGCCCATTTTCCCGCAAGCCCCCGCGCCAGGTAGATATACGGATGTTTGGCGGCCAGCTTAGACAGCAGGCGCTGTTTGCGCAGCTGCCCTTTGCGGTCATAGGTCAGGCAGCGGTCATAAATGATATCCGGCAGGGGGAGCCGTTTGCGGACCCAGCCTCCCCGCTCAAACATGTAACCCGGAATCCCGCTTGCGTTGCCCTCCGAAATCGAAGGCAAACAAAATACGTAAACGCACACGCCCTTCCTTTCGCCGATCCGGCAAAGCTTGCGGCAAAAAGAAGCTTCAGCGAAAGGAAGCGGGCCTTCGCTTTCGGCGACAAGAACGCCGACGCTGCCTTTGAGAGCATGATCCATCGGATGATTCCTCCTTAGAAGCCGGACAAATAGCGGGTGTATTCTATAACTCGCTTGACCGACGGGCGGATCTTTCCGGCGCCCATCGGGGTGTTGTCGTTTTTGGAAGGTTTGGAGTTGACCTCAATCAGCCAAACCCGGCCGCTGATGTCGACCGCCAGATCGATGCCGAATTCCCCGAAATGGGCCGGCAAATTGGCGTCAACGCCCTGGGCGATGTCCAGCGCCGCCTTTCTCAATCTGGCGTCGACCCTGCTCTTCATTCCCGGCTGCAACGAACTGCGCGAGATCGCCTCCTTAACCGTGCTTAGCGTGCCTCCGCGGGCCAGGTTGGACACGAAGTGCTGGTTTCCGGCAATCCGGGCGACGATCGAGGTCGTGCTCCACTTGCCGGCCAGATTTTTCTGGACAAGAGCGCGGAAATCGACCGGCCGATGATCGATCTCGATCAGGTGCAGCCCTTGCTGAATCTGGTACCGGGTCGCCTTCATGCGGCCGGACAAGGCGGAGAAAAGCTTGGTTAGGCTGGGATAGGTATGGCGCCGCGTACCGCCGACCTGGGTGGTTAGCGCCTGATAGACGCCGTTTTCGAGCCTTGAAATGCGAATGATCCCTTTTCCCAAACTGCCTTTGACCGGCTTCAAAAAAACGATCGGGTATTTGGCGCACATGGCTTTGAGCATGGAGTAGCCCCGGAACAGATGGGATTCCGGCAAATAACGGAGCAGCGAGCCGTCTTTGGCCAGCGCGTCGAACACCTCGGTTTTATCGAGATATTTCTCGTTGAAAAAATGGCTCCCGTAACGGGATTTTACTTCTTTCATAAAATGCTGTACGCTAGGTTTGTTCTCCAGTTTGCGGGAGGTCAGCCGATTGTAAAATACGTCTGCGGCCGGCAATTGGGTCTTTTTCCATTCGTCTTTGTAGAAGACCCAGCCGGACACTTGTTCGGAATTTTTGCCGATATGCTCCGGCGTAAAAAAGTAGACATACACCCCTTGCCTGGAGCAGGCGTTTGCGAGTTCCCTGCAAAATAACGTCATTTTACCGAAAGGTCTTTCCGGATTTTCCGCATAGTCCTGGCTAAGCAAAACGCCGAGCAAGGGGCCGAATTGAATGGTAGATGAATGAGGGCGATATGTGAGCCGCAGCGGCGATCGCGGCTGAATTCCCATTTTCCTTGCAAGTCCAGCACTCATTCGAACTCCGTCGGATCTGGTTAAAGGGATGACTTTTACACTGTGCCGGAATGATCCGAAGGCCAGGAAGAGTGGAAGATCGGTCGGTATTTTCCACTGTTTGATCAGCATGTCTCCGAGCGCGAGAGTATCGTCTTCAAGCAGGCCCGGACTCATGATCTGTACCGTCATTTTTTTGGAGGGCATGTAGCGGATCTCCTTCCAAGCTAAGCTTGAGTCTTGGATGCAAGCAAAGATCGTCTGCGTCAAATGCATGTAATGCATCATATGAGGACATAGAATCCTTGGTGATTGACCTATGCCCGTTTTCGCGGGCTATCGGGCGGGTGATGAAGCAATGTTTCCCGGTCCGGGCGCGGGCTGAAAGCGGAAACTGCGAGCGAAGAGTTAGGTAGTAGCCTAAGATATTAGGTAATTGCCTAAGATAAAGGAGGAAACCTGGGTGGCCGATTGGCTTTATGTTGTCATTAACGTGGTGGTGGCTGCCTTCGTGGGCGGAATAACCAATCATTTTGCGATTAAGATGCTGTTTCACCCCAGAAATCCGGTACATATCGGCAAGTTCAAGGTTCCGTTTACGCCGGGGCTTATTCCGAAGCGGCGGGACGATATCGCCGAGTCGCTGGGCCGGGTGGTGGCGGAATACCTGGTTACGGCCGAAGGGCTGCAGGAGACCGTGCAGCGGCCGGCCTTCCGGCAAAAAGCGGAGGGGTATTTGCAAGGTTTGATCGAGCGCTGGGAGGCAAGCACGTTGACGCTTGGCGATGCGGCCGTGCGGATATGGGGCGAAGCGGGATGGGAAGCGCTGAAACCGCGGCTGGCCGCCGAGGCGCGGCGAGCGTCGGCGGCAGGATTTGAAAGCCTGTGGCGGCGTTACGAGTGGGATAGCATTCCTCTAAAAAAGCTCATTCCCGGCTGGTCGGAGGCAAGCCGCAAGAAATGGAGCACCGCCGCGGCGGAAGCGATTCTGCAGGCGGTGGAAGAAGAGCTGCTGTCGGCCGCAGGGCAGCGGATGCTGTCCAAGATGGCTTCGGGCCTGATGGACAAGGCCGGCGGATTCCTCGGAACGATGGCGGCGATCTTTGTGGATGAAGATAAGCTGGTGCAAAAGCTGACGCCGGCCCTTGTCCGGGCGCTGCGAGGGGAGGAGGCGGTAAGCAAAACGGCGAAGGCGATCGAAACGCGGCTTGAGCAGTACGGAGACAAACCGGCCGCGGAGCTGCTTGCCGCCCTGACCGGGGAGGAGGCTTTGGACTGGCTTATGGGGAAGCTGGAGCTTCTGCCGGTGGAAGCATGGATCGAACAGGCGGAAGGAATGCCGCTCCGCTCCTTGCTGGCCCCCTGGAAGGAGCGGGCGGCCGCGGCGATTCCCGCGGTGGCCGAACGGGCGCTGCGCCTCACGGCTCAGGGGATCCCCGCGGCCATGCAGGCCGTTCAACTGCCGCAGCTGGTTGAGGAGCAGGTGCGGAAATTCCCGGTGGAACGCCTAGAGGAGATCATCCTCAGCGTGTCCGGCAAGGAATTCCGCGCGATCACCTGGCTGGGCGTGCTGCTCGGTGGGGGCATCGGCTTGTTCCAGTCTTTGTTGATGCTGGTGGCAAGGTAAAGCGGGTAATACTGGGTGGAATTGATGATTTTGGGTGATTATAGGTAACGTTGGGGCAATGCTGGGTAAAGTTAGGTAATTATGGGTAAAATAAGGTAAAATTAGGCAACTTTGGTCAATGCTTGGTAATACTGGATAAAGTCAGGTAATGTTAGATAGTGTTAGGTAGTGTGGTAAGAAGGGTTCACCGCATCTCGGGCGCCGTGGTGCAGGCTTTTGCCGCATAACTTTGACGTTCCGAGTGCCGGAGATGGTTTCGCACCGCGCGCCGGGAGCTGCGCGTGGTGCGAAAGTAATGGCGGCCGGCGAATTGCTTCTGCTCATTTGACGCAGGGATAGTGGAGTGATGCAGGGATAGCGGAGTGTGACGCAGGGTTAGCGGCGTTGCAGCATTAATGGGATGCAGCGTTCAGAATTTCGCGCCGGTGCCTCCTTCGGTGACGGCGGCAAAAATAGCGGAAATTTATGTGCTTATTATCTTGATATGAGCCTGTCCATCTCCATTAGCGGCATTTTTTGTTCTTATGTTAGCTAGCGTTCCAAAATTATTTTTCCGAAGAAAGCATAAATTTTTGAATAAGGCCAATTTTAGGAGGAAAACGGATGAATATTTATGACAAAGCGCATGATTTGGCGGCAGCCTTGAAGGACAGCCCGGAAGTGGCGGAAATTACGGATGCGTTGAAGCTTATAGAAGCCGACCCGGAGGGTAAACGGATGCTGGACGATTTCCGCGTCCGCCAAAACGCGGCGCAGCAGCGGATGATGGCGGGGGAAATGCCGTCTCCCGAAGAAATGGAACAGATGGAGAAGCAGTTCGAGGCGCTGAGCCTGAACCTGAACATTCGCCGTCTGTTTGACGCGGAACGCCGGCTTAGCATCATTATCCAGGACATCAACAAGATCATTACGGACAGCTTGCAGCATTTGTACGGGGCGGGAATGTAAAACTTAAAAAGGTTCTCATATTCTTTCGTTTCCCTTCATAGATTAGAAGAGAACAAGAGGACAGGCGAGAGTGCGAATCTCTTAATCTATGAAATGAAGGAGCTGCGAAAGATGAAAACGGTAAAGAAACCGAACAAATGGAAGCATGTCGTTTATTTGATTCTGGCGCTGGCGATGCTCGTGTACGCGCTGCCGCTCATTTCCTTTGATCCAGGGGCCGGCTGGGTATCGCTGTTCGGCGCGGTCTGGGCGGGTTTTGCCTTTCTCGTGATCGGGGCTCATCTGCATTTTTTGCTGGGCGTTAGCGAAGAGAAGCAACGCGAGCTCGACAAAATCCGGCGGGCCAAACTTCGGGAATGGGAGCTAAAGTGGCAGGAGGAAGGCGGCCGCGGCCAGAGTGTATAACGCCGGTTGCCCGGCAAGGCGGGTTCGTTGGAACCATGCCGAGCTTGGGCTAAGACAAAAAGGGCTTTCCCGACGAAGACGGTTCTTCTCGGGGGCCCTTATTTGCATTATTTTAAAAAAACTCGGCAGGGTAGAGGACGACGCGCAGGTAGAGGAGGGAAGGAGTTTTATTTACCTCGAATTGGCCAAGGTGAGCTCGTTTAGCGCAAAATAGTTATATGGGTCCGTTAGCTAGGTTGGGAAATATCCGGGAAACGGGCGGACAAAGTCTCTGGAGTGCGTTGGCGCAGCGTCCATAAATCAGCAAGAGCCCCGGCCCAGGAAAAACCTCGCCGCCGGCGAGGTCCTTTGCCCGCGCAAACCCATACGCTCAGCGCAAGGGGAGGGATGGATATGGGGGTCCACCCGCTGTAAGTTTCAGGTTCTTATCAAACTTGCTTTAAGGTTAGAACCTGACTCTAAAGGCGGGCCGTAAACCTTCCACCCCATACCCATTTCCTCTTCTGTTCTACTACGAGAATCCGTTCCCTTCTTTGATGTGCAGCAGCACCGGGGACTTTGGTTTTGCCTGCCTGGGCCATGCTTCCACCGGGAGCTACAGCTCGCCTTCGCCCGTCAGCATCTTGTCGTTGCTTTCTCCGGGCGGCACCATCGGATAGACGTTCTGCTCTTCCCGGACGTTGAACTCCATTAACGCGGGGCCCGGAATTTCCAGCGCCTGGCGAATCGCAAGTTCGGCCTCCTGCACCGTCTGCGCGCGAAATCCGGGGACCCCGTAGGCGTTCGCGAAGGCCGCAAAGTCCGGCGAGGAAATTTGCACGGAGGAATAACGCCGTTCATAAAACAGCTGCTGCCACTGCCGGACCATGCCCAAATAACCGTTGTTCAGGATGGCGATTTTAACCGGCAGCCGGTAGTCGACGGCCGTCATTAATTCCTGCAGGTTCATTTGAAAGCTCCCGTCTCCGGTCACGCACAGGATCGGCCGGTCATCGCCCTCCAGGGCGATCGCCGCGCCGATGGCGGCGGGGAAGCCGAAGCCCATCGTGCCGAGTCCGCCTGAAGTCAGGAATGAACGGGGGCGGGAAAATCTGTAGTGGTGAGCGGTCCAGATTTGATGCTGTCCGACATCCGTAGCCACGACCGCATTGCCCTCCGTCAGTTTGTCGAGCAGCTTAATGACTTCCTGCGGGTTCAACGTGCTTTTGCCGTCAGAGGCGGTAAATTGCGGGACCTTTCGTTCCCAGCCGGCGGCGTCTTCCGCCCATTCGCTTCCCAGGCTATCGCAGGGTTGAGCGTTCAGCTGGGCCAGCAGTTCCCGAATACCCCCCTGGATGCTCAGATCCATGGGGATATTTTTGTCCAGCTCGGCATCGTCGACATCGACCTGGATCTTCCAGGACTGCGGGGAAAACGATTTGGCTTTGCCGGACAAACGGTCGTTTAGCCTCGTGCCGAGGCAGATAAGCAGGTCGGCCTGATGGACGGCCCGGTTGGCGGCATAGGTGCCGTGCATGCCGAGCATGCCGAGGTACAGCGGATGCCGGGAGGGAAAAGCCCCGATC
This sequence comes from Paenibacillus macerans, assembly GCF_900454495.1. Taxonomy (NCBI): domain Bacteria; kingdom Bacillati; phylum Bacillota; class Bacilli; order Caryophanales; family Paenibacillaceae; genus Paenibacillus; species Paenibacillus macerans. The sequence goes on along the minus strand of NZ_UGSI01000001.1, from coordinate 2,876,477 downwards.
CCCATCAGCGTAGTCGCGACGGGAATCCCGGCGTTCTCGGCGAACCGGACGAGCTCCTCGGCGGCGCCGGACGAGACTACCCCGCCTCCGGCTACGAGAACCGGGCGGCGGGATGCCCGAAGTTTGACCCGGATGAGGCCTGCGGACTCGTCAGGAATCGGCGGGGCGGGTTGATAGCCGCGGATCGAAGCTTGCAGGGCCGGAACCAGCCCCGTTTTGGCCGCCATTATATTTTTGGGCAGATCGATCAGCACTGGTCCGGGTCTTCCCGTCGTGGCGATATAAAAGGCTTCCTTCACGATCCGCGGCAATTGGGCGATATCCGTAACGGCATAATTATGTTTCGTCACATCCATCGTCATGCCGAAAATGTTCACTTCCTGAAAGCTGTCGCGCCCGATCAGATCGGTGGATACCTGCCCCGTCAACACCACCAGCGGCACCGAGTCCATAAAGGCGTTGGCAATCCCCGTCACCGCGTTCGTAGCTCCCGGTCCCGAGGTGACCAGGGCCACGCCGGCCCGTCCCGTAACCCGCGCATAACCGTCCGCCGCATGTACGGCGGCCTGTTCGTGCCGGGTCAGAATATGCCGGATGCCGGAGCATTCATAGAGCGCGTCATAAATCGGGATCACCGCTCCGCCGGGATACCCGAAAATCGTATCGGCTTTTTCCTCCAGCAAGCATTCGATCAACAGCTCTGCTCCCGTTTTAAGCCGCAATGTCTGGTTTATACTCATCGTTAGCTTCCTTTCCGTTTGATTTTTGACAATTTTAACCGAGAAATGTTGATCTCGGAGTGACTCCAGTCATAAAATGCGCGGGGGTCCGGAGGTTACGATAGCATTAGGAGTTCATAGGCCGCTTAAGCATGAGGCGTTTGGCTTGCGGCATTAAGGAGGTCGAAACTTAAACGTGAGCAAAAAAATCGCCGTCATCGGCGGAGGCATAACCGGGTTAAGCGCGGCTTATTACGTGCGTAAATTGCTGCGTGAACAGGGGGTAAACGCTGGGGTTACCCTCGTGGAACAGTCCGATCGGCTGGGCGGCAAAATCCGTTCCCTACGACGTGACGGCTTTACGATAGAACAGGGCCCGGATTCAATGATCGCGCGCAAGCCCGCCGCGCTGGAATTGATCCGGGAACTCGGGCTGGAGGATAAGCTGGCGGGAACGAATCCGCAGGCGAAGCGAAGTTATATATTGCATCGCGGCAAATTCCATCCCATGCCGCCGGGGCTGATGCTCGGCATACCGACGCAAATGTGGCCGATGGTCAAGACGGGGCTGCTCTCTCCGGCCGGCAAGCTGCGGGCCGCGATGGATCTGCTGCTTCCCGCGCGGCGCGGCGGCGGCGACGAATCGCTCGGCGGCTTCATCCGCCGCCGGCTCGGCAGAGAAGTGCTGGAGCAGATGACGGAGCCGCTTCTAGCCGGCATATATGCCGGGGACACCGAACAGCTTAGCTTGAAAGCGACGTTTCCGCAGTTTATGGAGATGGAGCGCAAGCACCGCAGCCTGATCCTTGGGCTGCTGGCCGGCAAAAAGCAGCCGCCGCGGCCGGGGGGAAGCCAGGTCCCGCTGCCGAAGGCCGCGCAAACCAGCATGTTTCTGACGTTGACGGGCGGTTTGGAGGGACTGACGGAAGCGCTGGAGGAATCGCTAAGCGAAGAGAAAATAATTACCGGCCAGGCGGTAACCGGACTGTCGCAGCAAGAGGCGGGTTATGAGCTTAACTTAAGCGGGGGCGAGCGTTTGAACGCGGACGGAGTCATTTTGGCAGTTCCTGCTTTTGCTGCGGCCCGGCTATTGGATGGCGTTCCCGAAGCCGCTTACCTGGAGCGGGTCCGTTATGTGTCCGTGGCCAATTTAGCCTTCGCCTACCGGCGGGAAGACGTTCCGCACGATTTGAACGGCTCCGGCGTGCTTATCCCGCGCGGGGAGGGGCGAATGATTACGGCCATTACCTGGGTTTCTTCGAAATGGCTGCATTCGGCTCCCGGCGATAAAGCGCTGCTGCGAGCCTATATCGGCCGCCTGGGCGACGAGGCATGGACCGCGATGTGCAGGGCCGACATCGAGCGCCGGGTGGCCGCCGAGCTGCGCGATTTGCTGGGCATCGCCGCCAGCCCGCTGTTTTGCGAGCTCGCCGCTTTGCCGGAGTCGATGCCCCAATATCCGGTCGGGCATGTCGAGCGGCTTGAGGCGCTGCGCGGGGCATTGTGCCGGGCGAAGCCGGGGCTGCTGCTGTGCGGCGCGGGATATGCCGGCGTAGGCATTCCCGACTGCATCCGGCAGGGCAAGGAAGCCGCTGAAAGCATGGCGGCTTATTTGAGGGATGGACGGTGAGGCAAATGATTCAAGACAGGGACTACAACGTAAATCCGTTTATCGTCATCTGGGAGGTGACGCGGGCTTGCGCGTTAAAATGCCTGCACTGCCGGGCGGAAGCCCAGTATCATCCCGATCCGCGCCAGCTTAGCCTCGAGGAAGGGAAGAAGCTGATCGGCGATATCGCGGAAATGGATAAACCGCTGTTCGTGTTTACCGGCGGCGATCCGCTGATGCGCCCCGATTTGTTCGAGCTGGCCCGGTACGCGATTCAGGACAAAGGGCTGCCGGTCTCGATGACGCCAAGCGCCACGCCGCGGGTCACATTTTCCGCCGTGCGTAAGGCCAAGGAGGTCGGCTTGTCCCGCTGGGCATTTAGCCTTGACGGTTCGACGGCCGCAATCCATGATCATTTTCGCGGAACACCGGGTTCCTATGAAATGACGATGAAAGGGATCGGTTTTTTGCAACAGCTCGATATTCCGATCCAGATCAACACGACGGTCTCCCGCTACAACCTGGACGACCTGCCGCGGATCGCCGAAGCGGTAAAGGAGATGGGGGCCGTGCTTTGGAGCGTGTTTTTCCTCGTGCCGACGGGCCGGGGGATGGTGAGGGACATGATTACGCCCGAGGAGCATGAACGGGTGATGGAATGGCTGGCCAAGATGCAGCGGGCGATGCCTTACGGCATCAAAGCGACGGAGGCGCCGCACTATCGCCGTGTGTTTTTACAGCAGCAAAAGCGCGGAGGCGGTGCCGGCGAAGAGGCCGGGGCGGTGAAGCGCAAAGATGTGCTCGGCCGTTCGCCCAAGGGCGTTAACGACGGGGACGGCTTCGTGTTTATCAGCCATACCGGCGAGGTGTACCCGAGCGGATTTTTGCCGGTAAGCTGCGGCAACGTCAGGGATTCTTCGCTATCCGACATATACCGGAACTCGCCCGTCATGCGGCAGCTCCGCGACAAGACATTGCTGAAAGGCAAATGCGGCGCCTGCGAGTACAAGCAGCTTTGCGGCGGTTCCCGGGCCAGGGCGTACGCCGTGACCGGCGATTATCTGGAAAGCGATCCGTACTGCGCTTATGTACCGCGGGGGTATGAGCGGAAGTAGCTTCCGGTCGTGGAGCTTGAGGAGCTCGAGGAACTCAAGGAAACGGATTTTTCGCGAATATTCAGACTGTTGAGAAAGTCCATTTTTTAAAATTTGAACACAAAATTCGGGCTCAAGTCCAAAATCAGTGCTTGATAAAATAAATGATGACGTAGATGTGGGGGCTCTCCAGACCATTTTGCACGATTATCCCTATGGTTCAGGAAGTCAGGTCACCTGCTCAAACGGGATAATCGTGCAAAGCCTCCGGATAGCTAGTCTCGCTCCAGGCCACGGTCTGTTGCCGGCAGATCGTTTTAAATCGATTTTTCTTTGCGAAGGCGAGAGTCACCACACAAAATTTTAAATTATGGAAAAGTCTAAAGACTTTCTCAACAGTCTGGAATATTGCGGCTGCTCGGCCGAACCGTTGCGGCAGCTATGCAAAAAGAGAGGATACAGGGGCCGGCATCACCGGTTCCCGTATCCTCCTTCGCTTTAACGGCCGTACATTCCCGGGTCAAGAAACCCGCTTGCCGCTTGCCTCTAGCCTTTGATTTCCGGGGGTTCACTTGCTTTTTCGTTCGAAGGTTACTTTCCAGTGCTCCTCCGCCACCTGCTCGCATTGATTGCGGTACCCTCTAAGTTCCATCAGCTTCAGCAGCGGAACGGGCTTGAGCGTGGCGTGCAGGACGAAAATCTCGCCTCCCTTCAACTGCTTAACGGTGCTCATAATGATTCCTAACGGCTCCGCTCCCTGGCGCAGCTGCGGGCGTACATCAAGCTCGACAACCCGGTTCTCCATGATTCGTCCACCTCCAAACTTTAATTTTTGCCGATTTTCACCCGGAATGTGTCCGGCCCTTCTTCAAGATACTCCCAAGTGAACCGTCCGGGATGCATCGCCTCAAATTGATAACGCAGCGGCACCGGGTCATGATCGTTGATCAGCAGCATGGCTTCTCCCGGATGCAGGGCTTCGTAAGCGTCAAAAATAGTTTTATGCTTAAGCTGCGGCGGATACTCGGTGGCGTTTACGGTTGCTTTAATCGGATTCATTTTGAAGTCCTCCCTAATTGATTAGTTAAAATTTAAAATCTTATCGTTCGCCCTCATTATATCAACGGCTTCGGAATGGATTGTGATATCAGTCACAAGATAAAAAACGGCACGATATTCGCTCTTTTTTCTGTTGGGAAGCTGTCATGATTACAGTGACCGGCGTCACTGGAGCGATTTCCTCCGGCGGATATAATGATCCGTAATTTGCCCCATCCATTTGAAAAATAAGGAGAGGACGCCGTCATGCGCTTGAAGCATTATATCCCCAATCAGCATGGAGCCTGGGCGATGTTGGTCCTTCCGTTCCTGTTCGGCATGGCCGCCTCGACCCCCGGGTGGATCCATGCCCTGCTGTTTGCTTGCTGGCTGCTGATCTACTTGCTGATGTTTCCTTTGCTGCAGTGGGTCCGCACGGGCAAAGGCGATCGCTACCGCAAACCGGCCTTGCTGTATGGAACGCTTCTCGTCCCTGCCGGAACGGCGCTCGCCTTGCTTCGCCCCGACATCATCTTGATGGCCCTGCTGTTCCTGCCTCTGTTTGCCGTCAACGTCTACTACGCCAGGCAAAAACGCGAACGCGCCCTGGTTAACGACATCGCCGCCATCGTGCAGTTCAGCATCATGGTGTTTGTTTCTTTCAGGTTGGGCGGAGGTACGGACTACGGGGCAGCCGTGGAGCTGTTTTTGATCAGCATCGGCTATTTCGCGGGCACGGCTTTTTACGTCAAAACGATCATCCGCGAGCGGAACAACCCCCGGTTCTATTTCTATTCCGTGAGCTATCACCTGATATTGTCGCTGCTCGCCGCTTGGCTGTTCCCCCTTTCGCTATTGCTGCCGGCTTTGCTGCTGCTGGCCAGGGCCGCATGGTGTCCGCGCATACGGATCACGGCAAAGCAAACCGGAATCATGGAAATTGTCTATTCCGTGATCGTGCTTGCGGCCGTATGGATGACTTATGCCTGAACGTGTATAATGGAAACAGAGTAGTACAGATTCGGGCAAGGGGGTATAACAGTTGGAGGGGCAGGAAGAAAGCGTCACAAAACACGAGCAGCTGCTTCAACATATCGAACAACTTAAGATCGGTACGAAAATTTCCGTGCGCAAGCTGGCCAAAGCGATGGGCGTGAGCGAGGGAACGGCTTACCGCGCGGTCAAAGAGGCGGAAAACCTCGGCATCGTCATCACCAAGGAGCGGATCGGCACCGTTCGCGTGGAGAAGAAGCCGCGGAACATCTCCGATCAGCTTACGTTCGGCGATGTAGTCGACATCGTGGAGGGACATGTGCTTGGCGGCGGCGAAGGGCTGGACAAAACGCTGCACAAATACGTCATCGGCGCGATGAAAATCGATGCCATGGCGCGGTATATCGACGCCGGAAGCCTGCTGATCATCGGGAACCGCGACAACGCCCATTCGCTCGCTTTGGAGCAGGGAGCGGGGGTGCTGGTGACCGGGGGCTTCGGCACAAGCCGCGAGGTCAAAGCGCTGGCGGACAAGCTGGCGCTGCCGATCATTTCCTCGCGCCACGATACGTTTACCGTTGCATCCATGATCAACAGGGCCATTTTCGACCGGTTGATCAAGAAAAAAATCATGCTGGTGGAGGATATCGTCGCCCGTAAGCCGCGGGTGAACATGCTGAAAGCCGCGAGCAATATCTCCGATTTTGACGAGTTGTCGCTGGAGACGGGGCATCAGCATTTTCCGGTCGTGGACGAGTGGAACCGGGTCATCGGGATCGTCAGCCGCAAAAACGTGGAGGAGCTCAGCGGGGATCAGCCCATTGAAAAGTGCATGACGCGCCATCCGATTACGGTGGGACTGCAGACGTCGCTGGCTTCGGCCGCGCAAATCATGGTTTGGGAAGGGATCGATTTTTTGCCGGTGGTGGACCGCAACCGGAAGCTGGTTTCTTCCGTCACGCGCCGGGAGGTGCTGCAGGCGATGCGCGACGTGCGCAACCAGCCGCAGCTCGGGGAAACGTTCGAGCACCTGATGTGGAACGGTTTTGCCGAAGAGCGCGACGCGGAGGGGAAACTGTTTTTCCGCGGGATGATAACGCCGCAGATGGCTACCGACCTCGGCACGATTTCGCACGGCGTGCTCACCTCGCTGATGACCCAGGCCGGCCTGCGCACCGCCAAGGACGCAAGCGGCATGGACTTCGTCGTCGACAACATTACGACGTATTTCGTACGTCCGGTGCAGATCGAAAACCCGGTCGTCATCCTTCCGGTCGTGCTGGAAATGAGCCGCCGGGCCTGCAAGCTGGAGATTATGTTAACTTATCAGGACTATCTCGTTTCCAAGGCGGTCATGGCGCTGCAATCGATCGATCACGCATAGCGGGCCGGATGAAACCGGCCGGTTGGAAGAACCGCTCATAGGCAGCACGGGCGGACCATGCGGATAAGGCCGAAAGATCGGAATTCAGCGGAGTCAGCCGAACCGGATGAGCAAGCCAGTTGACTCGGGCGAGCCGGGATTTTGGGGAATTTCCTGCATATAAATTCCAGCAGGCAACTACTTTCCGGAGGTAATTTCTTGGCATAAATTTCTCATAGATGAGCTTAACTACTCCGCCTTTTGGCGGGAAAAGATGCCGTGATTGCGGATGCCGGCAAAAATGTTAAACGCGCCCAGCACCATAAACAACGCGCCGATCACGACGCGGAGCGAAGAGCCGCTGAACATGAACATTTGGATCAGCGCCAAAATAATGAGCGTGACCCCCATGCTGATGTTGGTTTTGGCGGCGGACAGTCCGCGAACCTTAGGGTCGAGCGAACGGCGCGACTTAAAGCTGAAAAAGACGGAACAAACGCAGGCGATAATGAGTACGGCGTACAGAATGTATTGAATCGTTTGGATCATGGGAAGATCTACAGCTCCTTTTTTACAATTGGCTTGATGGCTTTGAAAAATGCGGGTGATGATCATCGCGGGGATGATCATCGGCTTGGCTTGGGAATAGGCGCTCTTAACCCCGGCTAGCCGGCTACTGCATCAACGAACCGCTGATTACTGGAACAATGAACCGCTGATTGCTGGAACGGCCGACCGTGGCCTTCAAAATAGCGGCACTTTTATGTCCTTATTATCCGGAGCCAGGCATGTTCATCCCCTTTAGCGCCATTTTTTGTCCTTATTTCCCGATGAATGGTCAAAGCGACGGCATTTCCTAGCGATCGGGGGAAAATAACGGCATAAATTGCCTCTATTTCTCTCAAATGAACGGATATCGCCGGAATAACAACTTTTTTTGCTCTTATTTTTCACTAGCGTTGCATTAAAGATTTCCCAAAAAGCTACCCGGGATCTAACGGTTGTAGCAGTTGCTATTTTACGAAAAAAGGCCTTTTCTAAATTCTAACGGTTGTAAGCGTTGTTATTTGCCTGAATCTAAGCCCAAATAGCCGGATTTCAGTGAAATTAGCACCATGGCAACCGTTACGATTTAAAATCAACGTTTTTGGAACAAATAGCGCTTGTGGCAACCGTTAAAATATGGGTATGGGCTAGAAAATGTATCTTGTCAGATTTAATGCAACGCTAGTGTTTATTTTTCCGCCGCAGTTTCCCGGTCTCAATCATCCTTGCAGTCAGCCTGTTTTTTGCGGGTGTGCTCGTGATCAAACTCCGTTTTTTTAATAACCGGGTTCGATAAAAGTTAAAAAAACGGAGTTTCAGCACCGAGAAGGTTGGATGAAGCTAGGGTCTGAGGAGCGGAGCGTACGTTTAAGGTACGTGAGCACCGGAAGACCCGGCTGAATTCAAGATTCGATGCCGAATCCGCTTCGAGCACACAACTGCGTGATCAAACTCCGTTTTTTTAACAACCTTATTGTAGCATGAAAAGTTAGAGCCGGATATACGGCCGCATATCCACCCACACCTGCAGCACCCCTTCGCTCACGAGCATCGTTTTAACCTGGATGCTGTACTCCTTGTCGCGTACGATATAGATTTTCCGGTTCAGCAGCGTCCGGGCCATTTTGGCATCGGAGTCGATGTCGAAAATGTTCCTGCCGCGAAGCACCTCAAGCTCGTCATGGAGCTGCTTGGTGACTTCCTTGACCGCCAGCGAATCGAGCGGAGGATCCCGTTCCTCCACGCGCACCTTGATCTCTTTGATCACGGTCGAGCGGTTATTGTATTTTTTCAGCGTCCGGAGGTCCTCCTCGGCTTGATGCAGCTGGATTTGCAGATCCTTGTTTTGAATCCACAGCACGTTGTAGCTTGTCTGATAGATTACGTTGTATACGATGCTTCCCGCCACCATCCCCAGAATAAACACGGCGGCAAGCTGCAAAAACCGACGGAATCCCTTGATTTCCGGCCGCTTTGCTTCATTCATCCCCGGCTTCCCCCGCACATCCATCTCACCAGCTCGGAACCCATGTGGGCGCCAAAGAATGCAAACAGCAAATACAAAATCTGCTTGATGGCCGGGGACAGGTTTCCGTCAAAAAAATTGCTTTCGATGACCCGCATCGGATCGATTGTGCCCCCGATCGCGGCGGCAAGCGCCCAAATTTTAATGCGGTCGGCGATGTCCAGCATCGTTTGGGTCGGCGGCTGCAGGGAAACGACGGCCCCGATCCCGCCAACCATAGCTCCGCCCACGACGATTCCGAATGCGATAAAAAAGTCCATAACCGCTTTGCTCAAAAACGAACTCACGATACAAGCTCCCCTTTCCGAGGTCTGTCCTATCCTCTACCATTCTATGGGCGCGCTTGGGCTATGTATGATAAAATATTTATAGAGTTTGAAAGCGAAAAGGAGGGGATCGCATGGACAGCTTCGTTCATCTGCACGTACATAGCGAATACAGCTTGCTCGACGGCGCGGCCAGACTGGAAGAGCTCGTCGCCAAAGCGGCGGCTTCCGGCATGAAGGCGCTCGCGCTGACGGATCACGGTGTCATGTACGGCGCGGTTCCTTTTTATAAATTGTGCAAAGCTCACGGGATCAAGCCGATCATCGGCTGTGAAGTTTATTTTACGGCAGGCTCGCGCAAGGAGCGGGGGAGCCGTCAGGATCAGCCGATCCACCATCTGATTTTGCTGGCTAAAAATGAAACCGGGTACCGGAATTTGATGAAACTCGTCTCGATCGGCCATCTGGAAGGCTTCCACTACAAACCGCGGATCGATTGGGAGGCGCTGGAGCGGCATCGGGAAGGGCTGATCTGCTTGAGCGCCTGTCTGGGCGGAGAGGTGCCGCATCATTTGCTGCGCGGATCTTACGAGGAAGCGAAAAAAGCGGCGCTGCGCTATAAGTCGGCGTTTGGCGGAGATTTTTATCTGGAGCTGCAGGATCACGGTCTGCCGGAGCAAAAAAAGGTAAACCTCCAGCTTATTCAGCTGGCGCAGGAGACGGGGATCGAACTGGCGGCCACCAACGATGTGCATTACTTGAACAGGGAGGACGCCGAGGTTCAGGATGTGCTCATTTGCATCGGCACCGGCAAAACGGTCGACGACGAAAACCGGCTCAAAATGAACACGGACCAGCTCTACCTGAAAACCGGGGATGAGATGGCCGCGTTGTTCCCGCATGTGCCCGAGGCGCTGGCCAACACGGTAAAAATAGCCGAGCGCTGCGAGCTTGAGCTGGAATTCGGCCGCCATATTTTGCCGGCTTACCGCCCGATTCCGGAAGGGCTGACCGCGGAGAGCTATTTGGCTGAGCTGTGCGAAAAAGGGCTGGAGGAGCGCTACGGCCATCTGGACGTGTGGCAGGACAAAGCGGATCGGGAACGGCTTGAGCAGCGGCTGCGTTATGAGCTGGAAGTGATCGGCAAGATGGGATTTTCCGATTATTTTCTCATCGTTTGGGATTTCATTGCCTTCGCTCACCACAGCGGGATCGTTACCGGCCCGGGCCGGGGATCGTCGGCAGGCAGCCTGGTTGCTTACGTGCTGCGCATCACCGATGTCGACCCGATCAAGTATAACCTGCTGTTTGAACGGTTTTTGAATCCCGAGCGGGTGACGATGCCGGATATCGATATCGATTTCAGCGACGAGCGCCGCGACGAGGTGATCGCCTATGTGGCAAGCAAATACGGGGCCGAGCACGTGGCCCAGATCATTACGTTCGGGACGATGGCGGCCCGCGCCGCCGTTCGCGATGTGGGCCGGGCGCTGAACGTGCCGTTTGGCGAAGTCGACAAGGCGGCGAAGCTGATTCCGGCGCATCTGGGCATCACGATTGAACGGGCCCTTAAGGAAAGCCCGGATTTAAAAGCGATGTACGAATCGGCGCCGCGGATCAAAGGGCTGCTGGACATGGCGATGAAGGTGGAAGGCATGCCGCGGCACGCCTCCACGCACGCCGCCGGGGTCGTCATCTCGCGCGATCCGCTGACGGACGCGGTGCCGCTGCAATCGGGGAGCGAGGATGCCGCTTTAACCCAATATTCCATGGAAAACCTGGAAGCGATCGGCCTGCTCAAAATGGACTTTTTGGGCCTGCGCACGTTGTCCATCATCGAGCGCTGCCTGCGCTGGATCGAAGAGCAGACGGGAAGTGTCCCCGATTTCCGGCATGTTCCCGATAATGATCCGGCTACCTATGACATGCTCGGACGAGGCGAAACGACCGGGGTGTTCCAATTGGAGTCGGCGGGGATGCGCCGGGTTTTGCGCGAATTGAAGCCGACGTTGTTCGAAGATATCATTTCGGTGAACGCGCTTTACCGTCCCGGCCCGATGGAGTTCATTCCGAAATACATCGCCAGCAAGCACGGGCAGATTACCGTCGAGTTTCCGCATCCGGATCTTGAATCAATACTGAACGACACGTATGGGATCATCGTTTATCAGGAGCAAATCATGCAAATCGCCTCCAAAATGGCGGGATTTTCCTTGGGAGAAGCCGATTTGCTGCGGCGCGCCGTCTCGAAGAAAAAGCGGGAGGTGCTGGACGAGCAGCGCGGCCATTTCGTCAGCGGCAGCCTGGACCAGGGTTATACCGCCGAGGAAGCGAACGCTGTATACGATATGATCGTCCGCTTTGCCGATTACGGCTTCCCGCGGGCGCATGCGGCCGCCTATGGCGTGCTGGCGTTCCAGACGGCGTATCTGAAGGCGCATTATCCCGTCCAGTTCATGGCCGCGATGCTGACAGCCGTTATGGGCAGCCACCGCAAGGTGGCGGAGTATATCGTCGAATGCCGGCGGATGGGCATCACCGTGCTGCCGCCGGACGTGAACGAAAGCGGCGTGTTGTTTACGCCGCAGGCTCGGGTTGGCGCCGGAGCTGCGGACGGGAGCTTCGCGGGAGGAACGGCGGGAGGCCCGGAAGCCGGGGGAGACGTCACCGCAGCGGAAACCGTCTTGGCGGCGCGGGGGCAGGCCGGCGCTTCCGGCGGAGAAGATGCCGCGGAGCCCGTTAGCCCCGCCGCGGCCTTGGGGGTGATCCGCTTCGGGCTGGCAGCGATCAAAAACGTCGGCACCCAGGCGATCGAAAGCATTATGCGCGAGCGGAAGGAGCGGCCGTTCGACAGCCTGCTCGATTTTTGCCGCCGCGTCGATCTGCGCACGTGCAACAAGCGCGTTATCGAATCGCTGATTCAGGGCGGCGCGTTTGACTCCCTCCCGGGGCACCGCGCCCAACTGCTGGCGATGCTGGACGAGACGGTGGAAGCCGCGCTTAAATGGCGCAAGGAGCGTGAGGATTTGCAAATCCAGCTGTTCGATTTTGTGGAAACGCCAAACTGGGACATCGAGTACCCGGATGTTCGGCCGTTTACCGCCGCGCAGCAGCTGGAATTGGAGCGGGAGCTGCTCGGACTGTACCTGTCCGGCCATCCGCTGGACGATTACGATGAGCTGCTTGAGCAGGAAGGCGCCGACCGGCTGATGGATTTGGCCGAAGCGGCGGATGAAAGCCGGACGGTGGTGGCCGGGATGGTCGTGTCGGTCAAAGCGATCACGACGAAGCAGGGCAAGGCGATGGCCTTCATGGAGCTGGAGGACCAGATCGAGCGCTGCGAGGTCGTGTTGTTTCCCGAAGTGTGGCGGCGCTGCTCGGCACACGTCAGCAAGGGGGCCTTGCTTGCGCTGCGCGCCACCGTCCAGCTGCAGGACGAAGGCTTCAAGCTGCTGGCCGACGAGGTGGCCCCGCTCGGCGCGCCAGCGCTGGCGCAGCTGCGCCGCGGGCTCACCCGCGGGCGCGGGGCGTATGGCGGCGCCGGGAGAAGCGCCGCAGCGGGCAGCGGCGGCGGAGCGGACGCGGGCGCGGGCTCGCGCGCAGGCGGCAACGGCAGCGCCGGCAAGGGCGCGAGCGCCAGCCGAAGCGGCGGCGCCGAGCAGCCGCCCGCGCGCGCAGCGGCGGCGCAGGGCGCGCCTGCGGCCGCGGCCCGGCCCCGGCGCGAGCCCGCCGCCCCGGCGCCGGCAGGGGCGCCGCAAGGCGCCGCCGGGCAGGCGCCCGGCCATGGCGCCGCTGCCGGGCGTCCCGGCGCCCGCGATGCCGCGGCCAACGCCGCACCGCCCGCCGCGGGCGGCCGCCGCGGACAGAAGCCGCCGGCGCAGCAGCGCGTCTTCATCAAAATCACGGCCGCGGCGGAGAACGCGCGCCTGCTGGAACAGCTGAAGACGCTGCTGGAGCAGCATCCCGGACCGGTCGGGACGGTGCTGTTCTACGAGAGCACCGGCAAGCTGCTAGCCTTGTCCGAACGTTACAACATCAAACCGTCCCCCGCGCTTTTCCGCGAAATGGAACAGATGCTCGGTCCGGATACCGTCAAGGTGAGATAACCGGACTTGGCGTTCTTGCCATTGGTCAAGTTCGCATCATGTCCGTTGCCCGGTCTATTGCTTGGCTCCTGGCAAAACTTGATGGTGAAGTGCTGAGAAAGGTGCGCTTCGCGAAAGACTAGCAAATCGATCCGGAAGTAACATAGCTTGTCTCTAAGTGAGTACCATAAATAGTGTTTGCCATCCATTCCTGGCGATAGTATGGCAAGTGCTTAGCGAGCATGGTGCAAAAGTCAGACTGGTGGATCACCAAAAAATAGCGGAACTTTAAGGCCTTATTTTCATGAAATGTGCATGTTCAACACCATTAGCGGAATTTTTAGAGCTAGAATAAAAAGTGGACACCTCGTTAAGAGAAAAAGATAATGGAACTATCTGAGGAGGTGTTCACATGGGTGAACAACGGAAACGATATAACGAAGAATTTAAGAGACAAACGGTAAAATATCTCCAAGAACAGACAAAGTCGGTGGAGGACGTAGCCTTGGAGCTAGATATCCCAGCAAAGACATTGCATTCCTGGAAGGCGAAATACCGTGAGTTTAAGAACGAACCCATCACAAACGTCGAACGCGTTCGGGAACTCGAACAACTCTTGAAAGACAAAGAGCGTGAACTCCGCGAAAGCCAGCAGCGTATCGCCGATGTGGAAGAGGAACTGGCCATCGTAAAAAAAGCAGTGCACATCTTCAGCAAACCAAAGAAGTAAGGTTTCAGTTTATTGAAGATCACCGCTCCGAGTTTTCTTTGGAGAAGATGTGCCAGGTTTTTAGAGTTTCCCGGAGCGGCTACTACAAATGGCGAAACAAAAAGCCGAGTGAGCGAGCATTGCGTAAGTTACACCTGCTGAAAAGGATTACTTATCACTTCAACGATTCCGAGCAGCGTTACGGGGCCCCTAAAATCACGTACTTGCTGAATCAGGAAGGCGAGAACGTAACGGAGAGGACGATTGGTTTATACATGCGGGAGCTCGGCTTTCGCGCCTGTGTCGCACGTAAATACAAAGTGCAAACTACCGATTCTAACCATGACTTACCGATTGCTCCCAATATCCTTAACCAGCAGTTTCAAGTGAACAAACCCAATAAGGTTTGGGTTACCGACATTACGTACATTCCTTGTAGAGAAGGTCGGCTGTACCTTGCCAGCGTTATGGACCTATGCACCCGTGAGATCGTGGGCTGGCGTTTGAATGACCGAATGACAACCGATCTTGTTCTGGACGCTCTGAAGGATGCCTATGTGGCCAAAAGGCCTAAAAAAGGGCTCATTCATCATTCGGATCGAGGGAGCCAATATGCGTCCCACGAGTACAGAGAACAACTCAAAATTTACAAAATGACAGCCAGCATGAGCCGCAAAGGCAACTGCTACGACAATGCTTGTATTGAATCCTTTCACAGCATCCTCAAGAAGGAGTTGATTTACTGCAAGCGATTTAAGACCAAGCAGCAAGCCTATGACGAGATCTACCGTTACATTGAATTCTTCTACAACCGAAAACGGATCCATGGTTCACTCGGCTATTTGTCACCGGTTCGCTTTGCTGCGCAATTTAATAAGAGAAAAGTTGCTTAAAAGGGTGTCCACTTTCTTGACAGAGGTCCATTTATGGCCTTAATTCCCAACGAATGGTGCACAAAATGGCTATTTTCATGCGATACGAAAAAATAACGCCATAAATGTCCGCTATTTCACTCAAAGTGGGGAGATTGCCGAAATAGCGCCATTTTTTTCCTTATGTTTTCTCCCGAGCAAGCTAACTTGAAAAGGATGTAAAAGCAGCCCTCCTTGCAAAATGGAAGCGACAAGCAACCATTGAAGGAGGGTTTCGTTATTGGTAAGCCCAGATGTACAGTGGAGGCGGTACAGATCCAAAAAGGCGTTAGACTCTGCCGCATTGGGATTATTGGATACCAGTAACACGGGCGGTCAGCAGGGTCTTCTAATTTTGCAGGCAACCCCAGCCTGGCCCAAAAAATACAAAGCAGCCCACTCGTCCCCATTTACCTCACATTGGAAAAATCCAATAGATGGACGAAGTTCGAACGGAATTTTGAACTCTCCTTGGAAATATCCAATAGAATTCGCAGCGAACCGTCCCATTTCACTGTGCCGCTCCTAATCTATTGGAAATTACCAATTACGCTGAAGACCGGCCATTCGATTTCCAATTCTATTGGATAATTCCAATCTGAACGATGTGTTAGGCTGCGGAAGTCTATCGCCCGGCTATACTGGCTATTCAAGCTCTATAAGAACCCCCTATACCAGCGGATTTTCAGGCTTGGCTCCGTTTTAACGAACATTTTTTACGCTTCAAGCATACACTTAGGAACACAATACGCCATGAACAAGGACCCCCCGGGGCCCGAGTGAGATGATATTTCGGAAAAACGCGCTGCATCCGGCACCTGCTCTGGCGCCCGCACCTGCACCCGCTCCGCGCGGTGCTGCGCCGCTTGGCGGCGGCCAGTCGACCGAGGCGCCCGTATAGTTTGCGGTAAACGCACAATCGGCCGCACAGTGACGCACCACGGTTGGCCATGCCATAGAAGCCGGCATTCGTTGCCGTGCTTCCCCCGCCGGGACAAGGCAGCGGTGCGGGTATGGCCTTGACCCGGAGCGCACCTCGGGGCACGCCCCGGAGCAGGCCTCGGAGCACGCCCCGAGCCGGACCGCATTTTTTCGGAATGAAGGAGGAAATCGGATGACCTATGAAATTGCGGAAGCCCAGTTGCTGCGCAGAGGCGTTAGGCTGGAGGAAATTGCGCAAATCGTGTATTCCTTGCAAATTGCCTATCATGACGATTTGACGCTGGAGCAGTGCTTGGACAGCGTAAAGGCGGTGCTGCAAAAAAGAGAGGTGCAATACACTTTGTTTACGGGGATCGCTTTGGATGAGCTGGCGGAGCAAAAGCTCCTTCCCGAGCCGCTGCAATCGATCATGGAAGCGGATGAGCCGCTGTACGGCGTTGATGAAACTTTGGCATTAGGCATTACGAGCGTTTTCGGAATGATCGGGCTGACGAGTTTTGGGTTTTTGGACAAGGTTAAGCCCGAAATCATCGGCAAGCTGAACAACAAAGGCTCCGATATCCACGTATTCATGGATGATCTGGTGGCCGGACTAGCCTCGGCCGCTTCGGCCAGAATCGCCCATAACCACAAAAATGCCGCCACTTATTCCCAAAAATAACAGCGCTCCCGCCTCCGAATTAAAGGAGTTGCGCTGAAGAAGAGGAAATGCTATTGAAAATAAGGGAGCTGCTATTAAAGATAAAATTTCAAGCAGAGGCAGTGCTTTTTTTAGCTGGACAGCTTATGACAAGCTTCGCGGCAAAGCGGAGCCCGCGGGTCCCCTCTCCGGCGGGAACGGGGCGTTTTACGGCGCGGGATGACAGCCTAAAAATCCGACGGATTTCGCGCGCTCCGCTTCCATTTTGCGACCTTTCCCTTTGTTGCGGGGGATTTGAAAATTATGTTATCATAACTCTATTATACGGGCTCAAAGATTAAAGTAGGGGGCTTTGAAAAGGACATGTGGACTGTAATGTATATTGCGCCAACCGCCAAGGTTGCGGATATGATCAAAACGAAACTCACCGAAGAAGGCTTCCTCGTCCAAACACGTCCTGTCAATTTATCCAAGCAGCAGTTCGAAATTCTGGTTCCTTCCGGGGAGCTTGAGGAAGTGCAAGAGGTTTTGAATTCGATTTTGCATCCTTAGGCGGAATTGTCCACAAAAGGGCGCAAGGCTACGGTGCGATAGATCCATGACTGTATTACTGGCCATGAATATAAACGGCTGAAGAGGTGTAGTTGTGTTTAAAGACTTGTTTCAGAAAAAAAGAAAATACGCGACCATTCCTTCAGAACGTCGAGGGAGCGAAGAGGGATCGCAGTCGATGGACCGGCCTAAACGGGAGATTCCCGAAGGCCTGATGAATAAATGTGCCCGTTGCGGCAGTATTCAGTACAGCAAGGAACTGGAGAAGAACTTTAAAGTTTGCCCTTCCTGCGGCTATCATATGCGGCTTAACGCGCTGGAGCGCGTCCGCTACACGCTGGACGAAGGAAGTTTTACGGAATTCGACGCCGACCTGATCTCCGTCGATCCGCTCGAATTTCCGGGGTATGCCGGCAAACTGGAGCAGCAAGCGCTGAAGTCGGGTTTGCGGGAAGCCGTCGTGACCGGACAAGGCACTATCGGCGGTTTTCCGGCCGTTGTGGCGGTCATGAGCTTTGATTTTTTCACCGGCAGCATGGGTTCCGTAGTCGGGGAAAAAATTACGCGCGCCATCGAAGCGGCGACGGAGAAACGGCTGCCGATGATTATTTTTTCGACGTCGGGCGGAGCGCGCATGCAGGAAAGCATTCTGAGTTTGATGCAAATGGCGAAAACGAGCGCCGCTTTGGCCCGATTGAGCGAGCAGGGCGGCCTCTACATATCGGTCATTACGGATCCGACGACCGGAGGCGTATCGGCCAGCTTTGCCATGCTTGGAGACATTATTCTGGCCGAGCCGGGTGCGGTGTTTGGCTTTGCCGGCAGAATCGTGATCGAGCAGACGATCCGGCAAAAGCTGCCGGACGATTTTCAGACGGCCGAATTCAACCTGCAGCACGGGCAGCTCGATTTGGTGGTTCACCGCAAGGAAATGAAAGCCACGCTGTCCAAATTGCTGGATTTGCACGGTGTGAAGGGAGGAGCATAAATGGCGGGCGAATTGCCTTTCGAAACGCCGCTTGTGAAGCTGCGCGAGAAAATTCAGGAATTGGAGCAGTTCGGTAAAGAAAAAGGCATCGATTTTGCCGAGGAGATTGCTCGTTTGGAAGAACGGTACCGGCAATTGGAAGAAGAGATTTACAGCCAGATTACGCCGTCGCAAAAAATGCATCTGGCCCGGCATCACCAGCGTCCGACTTCCCTGGATATGATCGGCCTGATCTTTGAAGACTTCATTGAGCTGCACGGGGACCGGGTGTTTGGGGACGATTTGGCTGTCGTCGGCGGATTGGCCAAGCTGAACGGGGTTCCCGTGACGGTGCTTGGCCAGCAGCGCGGGAAAGATACGAAGGACAACATCGCCCGCTTCTTCGGAAGCGCGCATCCGGAGGGCTTCCGCAAAGCGCTCCGGCTGATGCAGCAGGCGGACAAGTTCCGGCGGCCGATCGTTACGTTTATCGATACGAAAGGGGCCTATCCGGGCATTACGGCGGAGGAACGGGGACAATCCGAGGCGATCGCCCGCAACCTGCGGGAAATGGCGATGCTTCGGGTGCCCGTTATTTGCGTGGTCCTTGGCGAAGGCGGCAGCGGCGGAGCGCTGGCGCTGGGCGTCGGCAACCGCGTGCTGATGCTGGAGAACGCCATTTACTCCGTCATTTCGCCGAACGGGGCGGCTTCGATCCTGTGGAAGGACGCTTCCAAGGCGGACCAGGCGGCGGAAGCGATGAAGATTACCGCCCAGGACCTGCTGGAAATGGAAGTGATCGAAGAGATCATTCCGGAGCCGCGGGGCGGGGCCCATCGCGATTACGAAGCTACCGCAAGCGCCATTAAAGAAGCGGTCGTCCGCCATTTGGAGGAATTGTCGATCATGCATGCGGACGAGCTGCTTGAGGACCGGTACCGGAAATTCCGGAAAATCGGCAAGTTTACGGTGGCCGGAAAGGCGAAAGCGCGTGTATACACGGGATCTCCGGCGGGTTCCGCCGTGCCGGCGGAGGGCTCTAGCCAGGAAAAGACGTCTCCGGCTGATTCGGGCGCTGCCGGGCGTGCCGGCGGAGAGGCCCGCGAAAGGGAAGCCGCCGCCGGGAAAGCGGCTGCCGAAGTGGAAGCGGCAGGGAAAGAAACCAGCAACGAGGGCGGTACTGAAGAAAACGCGTCCTCGGAATTGGTCCACAAGCAGGAGTAAAACGATCGGTAGCCGAAAAATCGGGGCTTTGGCCTCGGATTTTTCGGCTATTATAGATTGTTTTCGCAGTGTAAAACAATAGAATGTTCGTGACAATATGATAAACTTCCTATACAAATCGACAAAATTGTAGTAAATTTAGTTGTTGGAAAAGACTATATAGAGAGAACTATTAAAACGGAGGAAACCCAAATGCGCAAAACAAAAATCGTATGTACCATCGGTCCTTCCAGTGAATCGTTAGAGAACATCAAAAAGTTGATCATGGCCGGAATGAACGTCGCTCGCCTGAACTTCTCCCATGGAGATTTTGATGAGCATGGAGGCCGGATCAAGACGATCCGCCAAGCGAGCGCGGAGCTGGGGAAATCAATCGCCATACTGTTGGACACCAAAGGTCCGGAAATCCGCACCGGCAAATTGAAGGAAGAACCGATCGAACTCGTGCAAGACGAATTCATCACCCTTACTACGGAAGAAATTCTCGGGGACAAAAATCGCATCTCGATTACGTACAAAGAGCTTCCGGGTGACGTGGAAGTAGGTTCGACCATTTTGATCGACGACGGTTTGATCGGACTGACGGTAGTTGACATCCAAGGTACGGAAATCAAATGCCGTATCGTCAACGGCGGCACCATCAAGAGCAAGAAAGGCGTTAATGTTCCCGGCGTTAACATTTCCCTGCCAGGCATCACCGAGAAAGACGCTAACGATATCAAGTTTGGGATCGAGCAAGGCATCGATTTTATTGCCGCTTCCTTCGTTCGTAAAGCGAGCGACGTGCTTGAAATCCGTCAATTGCTTGAGAAACATAACGCAACCCATATTCAAATCATCTCCAAAATCGAAAACCAGCAGGGCGTCGACAACCTGGACGAAATCCTGGAAGTGTCCGACGGTTTGATGGTAGCCCGCGGCGACCTTGGCGTGGAAATCCCTGCCGAAGACGTGCCGCTGGTGCAAAAAAAGATGATCGAGAAATGCAACCGCGTCGGCAAACCGGTTATTACCGCCACGCAAATGCTCGACTCGATGCAGCGTAATCCGAGACCGACCCGCGCCGAAGCGAGCGACGTGGCGAACGCGATTTTCGACGGTACGGACGCAATCATGTTGTCCGGGGAAACGGCTGCCGGGAAATATCCGGTGGAATCGGTGCTGACGATGGCCCGCATTGCGGAAAAAGCCGAATCCGGCCTCGAATACCGTGAAATTTTCATCAAACAAAGCAACGCCCAACAAACGACCGTTACGGAAGCGATCAGCCAGGCGGTGGCCAACTCCGCGCTGGAACTGAACGCCAAAGCGATTATCACTTCCACGGAAACGGGTTATACGGCGCGGATGGTGTCCAAATATCGTCCGAAAGCGCCGATCATCGCGGTGACGACCGAAGACCAGACGCTGCGCCGCTTGGCTTTGAACTGGGGCGTTACGCCGGTGAAGGGCCAGGTTGCTTCGTCCACGGACGAAATGTTCGACAAGGCGATGAAGGGCGGCCTGGATTCCGGAGTGGTGAAGGAAGGAGATCTTGTTGTCATTACCGCAGGGGTTCCGCTTGGACGCTCCGGTTCTACCAACTTGATCAAAATCGGCCAAATCCGCAAGTAGTTCCATTTAGTATATAGCAGCGATCGTGCGAACGATTTAAAAAAAGGCAATGGGGAACCCTGTAAAACGGGAACCATTGCTTTTTTTGCAGCGTGAGAAAGGAGCGGGGGATCACGTGTATGTCAGCGAACTGGCGATAGAGCCAAAATATTTTGAATTCGATATGATGGGGATTATTTATCACGCCCACTACCTCGGTTGGTTTGAGGCGGGACGTTCGAAGCTGTGCGAGGACCTAGGCTTTAAATATATCGATATGGAGCGGGCGGGATATATTTCTCCGGTTCATGAAATGAAGGTGGAGTATAAAAAGGGCATCCGCTATGGCGACAAGGTGCTGCTTAAGACATGGATCATCGAAAACGGCGGCGTGAAGACCGTTTACGGGTACCATGTGTTTAACGGCGAAGGCGTGCTTTGCGTAGAGGGTTCGTCCTCCCACTACGTTGTACGGCGCGAGGATTTCAAGCCGGTCCAGTTTAAAAAGGTATTTCCCGAGTGGTTTGCGGCCTTTGAGGAAGCGAGCAAACCATGATTTTTGATTCTCCTCCTTTGTAGCGGTAAAATACATATATACGATCAATATTTTATTATGCTGCGAGGATAAAGTGCGAGTTCAAAAAGTCGGCTTTTCAGCACCGAGAAGGTTGGATGAAGCTAGGGAATGAGTAGCGGAGCGTACGTTTTGGGTACGTGAGCAACGGAAGGTCCGGCTGAATTCAAGATTCGACGCCCGATCCGCTTCGTGATTTGCTTCGTGATAAGAAAAACTCTATCGATGAACAATCAAAGAAGACAGACCGCCCTAAGATGAAGTTTTTCTTGCGATTTAAGGAAGAAACGCTTCGGTGACTATTCATTCTTAAATCTTCAAAAGATGACTTTTTGAACTACCTCTTAAAGGAGTTTTATATATATGCGTAAATGGATTGCTGCTTTAGTCATCATCGTCCCGCTTGTGGAATTTTGGGGATATTTGTTTGTCGGCGAAAGATTGGGGGTCGGGAAGACGATCTTTTTGACCTTGGCCACTTCGGTGATCGGCGGGTTGATGATGCAGTTTGAAGGGCGCAAGGTGCTGGCGGATGCCAGAGCCCAAATGACCGGCGGGCAGATTCCCGGGCGGATGGTGCTGGACGGCATTTGCGTTTTTGCCGGCGGCATCCTGCTATTGATCCCCGGATTTGTGACGGATATCATCGGGTTTACGATGGTGTTTCCGCTAACCCGGCCGTTGTACCGTTTCCCGCTGATGAAATGGATCCATAAAAAAATGAAGGATGGCACGATCACCTATTTCCGGCGTTGACTTTTTGTGCTTTTTCCAGTATATATATTTAAAATTACATCGTTAACATTGATGAACGGGATAGTAGTTCATGCCGGATAGTCACAGCGAGCCGGAAGGGTGGAAGCCGGTACGAATGGCGTGAATGAAGCGGACCCGGGAAATGGTTTGCCGAACCTGGAACAAGTGTAGGCAAATCCGGCAACAGGCCGTTATACGTATAGAGTGGCTAATTATGGTTAGCACTTAGAGTGGCACCGCGGGAACCAAAGGTCTCTCGTCTCTTTTTGAGACGGGGGCCTTTTTTGTTTGCTGAATTTTGGATAAGGGAGCGGGTTTCGTTTATGGAAAAATGGAGAAAAATGACGGCCTGTCTAGTGGCGCAGAGCCTTGCCGGAATCGCCGCCGAAGAGATCGAGGCGATGCTGGAATATCCGCCCGAGGAGGAGATGGGGGATCTGTCTTTGCCTTGTTTCAAGCTGAGCAAGCAGCTTCGCAAGCCGCCGCAGGAAATCGCGCTGGAACTGAAGCAGAAACTGGAGTGCAGGCTGGGGGAACAGTCGAGGGAACAGTCAGGGGAACAGCCGAAAAAACAGCTGGAGAAGCAGCCGGATAAACAACCGGCCGCTCCGGATGCGCCGAATCTCCTTCACACGCACGCTGACGTTTCCGCGATCTCGCGCCTTGAGGCAAGTTCGGGCTATTTGAACTTCCATTGGAACAAAGGGATTTTTGCCCGGGAAGTGATCGGTGAAATAGACGCCGCCGGCGAAAAATACGGGGAACAAAATATCGGCCAAGGCCGCGTGATCGTCATCGATTATTCCTCCCCCAACATCGCCAAGCCTTTTCATATCGGGCATTTGCGTTCGACGGTGATCGGAAGCGCGCTGTACCGGATCTTCTCCTGTCTTGGATACCGCGTGATCGGGGTCAATCATCTGGGAGACTGGGGGACGCAATTCGGGAAGCTGATCGTCGCCTACCGTTTATGGGGGGATGAAGAACGGCTGGCGTCGGGGGCGATCGACGAACTGCTTCGCCTGTATGTTCAGTTTCATGATGAGGCGGAGCAGCGGCCGGAATTGGCGGATGAAGCGCGCGCCTGGTTCGCGAAGATGGAGCAGGGCGACGAAGAAGCTTTGCGGCTGTGGCGGAAGTTCGTTGTTTTGAGCATGACCGAGTTCGAAAAAGTGTACCGGCTGCTTGACGTGCGTTTTGACTATGTGACGGGCGAAAGCTTTTACAATGACAAAACCGCTTCGGTGATCAGGGAGCTGCGGGACAAGCAGCTGCTGGAAGAGGACGGGGGTGCTTGGCTGGTGAAGCTGGACGCCTTCGCTATGTCCCCGGCTTTGATGCTCAAGCAGGACGGCAGCACGCTGTATCATACGCGCGACGTGGCGGCCGCGCTCTACCGCAAACAGGCCTACGATTTTCATAAGGCGGTTTATGTGACGGATTACTCGCAAAGCTTGCATTTTAAACAGTGGTTTAAGGTGGTGGAGCTGATGGGGTACCCCTGGGCGGCGGATTTGGTGCATGTTCCGTTCGGACGGGTGGATTTGGGAGGAGTCGGCCTGTCCACACGCAAGGGGAATGTGGTTAAACTGGAGGAACTGCTGGAACAGGCGGTGATGAAGGCGCGGGAGATTATCGGGCTAAAAAATCCCCATCTGGAGCAAAAGGACGAAGTGGCAAGGCAGGTGGGCGTCGGGGCGGTCATTTTTCACGATTTAAGCGGCAGCCGGATCAAAGACATCCATTTCTCCTGGGAAGAAGCGCTAAGCTTTGAAGGGGAAACAGGGCCGTATCTGCAATATGCGCATGTCAGAGCGTGCAGCCTGCTGCGTAAAATGGAACAACAGGATACACGCGGCGATGGGCGAGACGGCTGCGGCTGCGCAAAAACCGAGCTGTTGAAGCATCCGGCGGAGTACGAGGTGGTAAAGCGGTTATCGCAGTTTCCGGAACGGATCCAGCTGGCCGCGGACAAAATGGAGCCTTCCATCGTCAGCCGTTATTTGCTCGATTTGGCCCAGGCGTTCAACCGTTTTTATCGTGAATGTGCGGTGCTTGTCGATGATCGCGAGCTGCGGGAAGCCCGGGCCGCTTTGGTAAAATGCGTGCAAATCACGCTGTACAACGGGCTGCGTCTCCTGGGCCTGCAGGCGCCCGAGCGAATGTAGGGAATTTTTCACCTCAACCTTCCGTGCAGGATGTAATTGCGCAAGTCCCGCACCACCCCGGCGCGGAAGGCCGCGCCGAGGACGACCAGGGTCACGGGCCCGACGATCAGGCCCAGCACGCCAAACAGCTTCAGACCGGCAAACATGGCGATCAAGGTGGGCAAGGGGTCAAGGCCGACGCTGCTGGCCAGCACTTTCGGTTCGATGAGCTGCCTGGCGACCAGGATGATGCCGTACAGGACCGACAGGCCTATGCCGAGCGTCATGTCGCCGGTCGCAAAGGCATAGATGAGCCAGGGGATCATGATCGTTCCTACGCCCAAATAAGGCAGCAGGTCGACGAGCCCGATCAGCAGAGCGTAAGTGAACGCCGATTCCACCCCCAAAATCAGCAGCCCGATCAGCACGATGAAGGCGGTAATGGAGATCATGATAAACTGGGCGCGCAAGTAGCCGGATAAAGCCTTTTGCAGATCTTTCCAGATGTCGCCGGCGGTTCTCCGGAACGGGGCGGGAATGCTGCGCGCCAGAAAGCGCATGTCCCGCTCCCAATGGCTGCTGATAAAAAAAGTCGCGAGCAGTATGACGGCGAGAATGACGCCGAGGTTCGGCAGCGAAGATATCAAACCTACCACAATGTTTAAAAAATTGTTGACGAGGTGCGAAACGGCGGAACCTATCTTTTCCGCGGTGTTGTCGATGTTTTTGTGGATCGTATTTTCATAGCCGGGATTGTCGGCGATAAAACGGTTGATTTCATTAAGAATCGACTGGATACTGTCGCTTTGCGTCCAGGAGATAAACAGGCGCCTCCACTCCTCGATGCGGACGTCGAAGGACTCGGCCAGATGGATCAGCTCCTTGACGAGCCGCGTCAACGCCGCGGACAGGATGATGGCGGCGCTGCCGAAATAGACGAGCAGCGAGACCGTAACCGCCAGCCACCTTGGCAGCTTCATATTTTGCTGAAGCCAGAGGACAAACGGATTCATCGCATAGGAGATCAACCAGGCGATCAGAAACGGGTACAGGAGCGGGATCAGCCAGTAAACCGCGGCGAGGGAACCGACAACGACGACACAAATCCAGCTTCCGCGCAATACGCGTTTGACGACTACGCTATCCAAACGGCATTTCTCCTTTTTCGTGAATACATGTCCTAGTTCTATGATATTATCGGTCAGCAGGGAGTATGACGAGCCTACTTTTTTCAATTAATGTGACATTTTTTATTGCAAAACTGAAATCGTTTACAAAAATTCTTTATGATCGTGAAAGAAATTTTTGATCTGACGGGCTGCGCCGTAGCGGGTTCCCATGCTCCGAGAAATCCAGTATGATGGATTAGTAAGGATTTATAGCGTGATTCCTTTTTTCAGGGTCGTTTTCGCGTCAGTTCATAAAAATTTAAAATTTTAATTTGAAAATGTTTTCACAGCTTGTTGCTCACAAAATGTTAACAAAGGAGAGATGTATCATGACAGCTACGAAAGGCCTGGAAGGCATTGTTGCGGCAACTTCCTCGATCAGCTCCATTCATGACGGCGTGCTCTGCTATCGCGGCATTAATATCGATGATCTGGCCGAACGCGCTAGTTTTGAAGAAACGGCTTACTTGCTGTGGAATGGCAAACTGCCCAATAAGTCCGAGCTGGAACGGCTGCAGCGGCAGCTGAGCGACTATGCCGCGGTTCCGGAGGCGGTTCTCGCGCAGATGAAGTTGTACCCGCAGGATGCCAACACGATGGCAGTGCTTCGTACTGCCGTATCGGCTCTTGCTTTGTACGATGAGAACGCCAACGACAACACACGCGAAAGCAATTTGAAAAAAGCGATCAAGCTGCAAGCTCAAATTCCGACATTGGTTGCCGCGTTTGCCCGCATCCGCCAAGGCAAGGAAGCGCTGGCTCCGCTGAAGGGCGTCTCCATCGCCCACAATTTCTTATACATGCTGACCGGCGAAGAGCCCGACCCGATCGCTGTCCGGGCGCTGGACCAGGCGCTGGTGCTGCATGCGGACCACGAGCTCAATGCTTCCACGTTCTCCGCGCGCGTAACGATCGCAACGCTGTCGGACATCTACTCCGGGGTGACGTCCGCGATCGGAACGTTGAAGGGGCCGCTCCACGGCGGGGCCAACGAAGCGGTGATGAAAATGCTGAACGAAATCGGCACGCTGGATCAGGCGGAAGCTTATATTCAGCGGAAGCTGGCGAACCGGGAGAAGATTATGGGCTTCGGACACCGCGTTTACAAAAACGGGGACCCGCGGGCCAAACATCTGCAGAAAATGTCCCGTCAGCTCAGCGCGCTCAAAGGCGACTCGACGCTGTACGACATTTCCGTCAAGGTGGATCAGCTCGTAACGGGGCAAAAAGGGTTGAAGCCCAACGTAGACTTCTATTCCGCTTCCGTCTATACGATGCTGGGCATTCCGGGCGATTTGTTTACGCCGATTTTTGCGATCAGCCGCCTCTCCGGCTGGACTGCGCATATTTTGGAGCAGCTTGAGGACAACCGGCTGATCCGTCCGCGCGCGGAATATGTAGGGGCCACGAACCAGACTTACGTACCGATTGAACTAAGATAAGCAGCAGTGCGGGAGCTCCATGGCGATTTATGATAAAATGGAGACCGTGAATAGTTGAAACGATCAACGAGGAGGAAACCGAAAACATGTTGAAGCTGGAAAAGTTTGATCTCCCTACCGAAGGTGAAAAAATTACGATTCAAGACGGGAAGCTGCAGGTGCCGAACCACCCGATCGTTCCGTTTATCGAGGGCGACGGCACCGGCCGCGATATCTGGAAAGCATCCAAACGCGTATTGGACGCCGCCGTGGAGAAAGCTTACGGCGGCGACAAGAAAATCGCCTGGTACGAGGTTTTTGCCGGGGAAAAGGCCTTCAATGCCTACGGAGAGTGGCTGCCGGCTGACACGCTGACCGCGATCCGCGAGTATATTGTGGCCATCAAGGGACCGCTGACGACGCCGATCGGCGGCGGCATCCGCTCGCTGAACGTGGCGCTCCGCCAGGAGCTGGACCTGTACGTCTGCTTGCGCCCTGTCCGCTATTTTGAAGGGGTGCCTTCCCCGGTGAAGCATCCGGAGCTGGTGGATATGGTGATTTTCCGGGAGAACACGGAAGATATTTATGCGGGAATCGAATACAAGGAAGGCTCCGAGGAAGTCAAGAAAGTGCTTGCGTTCCTGCAAAACGAAATGGGCGTGAAAAAAATTCGCTTCCCGGAAACGTCCGGCATCGGCATCAAGCCGGTTTCCGAGGAAGGCTCGAAGCGCCTTGTCCGCGCCGCCGTGGAATATGCGATCAAGCATGGCCGCAAGAGCGTTACGCTGGTGCATAAAGGCAATATCATGAAATTCACCGAAGGCGCGTTCAAAAACTGGGGTTACGAAGTGGCTGAAGCGGAATTCGGCGACAAAGTGTTCACCTGGGCCGAATATGACCGGATTAAGGAGCAGTCGGGTACGGAAGCGGCGAATCAAGCGCAAAAGGCCGCCCAGGAAGCCGGCAAAATCATCGTGAAGGACGCCATTGCCGACATCGCGCTGCAGCAGGTGCTGACGCGCCCGACCGACTTTGACGTCATCGCCACGCTGAACCTGAACGGCGATTACTTGTCCGACGCTTTGGCTGCGCAAGTGGGCGGCATCGGGATCGCGCCGGGGGCGAACATCAACTACGTTACCGGGCATGCGATCTTTGAAGCGACGCACGGCACGGCGCCGAAATACGCCGATCTGGACGTCGTGAACCCGGGCTCCGTCATTTTGTCCGGCGTCATGATGCTTGAGCATCTCGGATGGCAGGAAGCGGCTGACCTCATTTACAAAGGACTGGAAACTTCGATTAACAATAAGACGGTAACCTATGACTTCGCCCGCCTGATGGATGGCGCCAAAGAGGTGAAATGCTCCGAGTTTGCCGATGAAGTGATCAAAAACATGTAGGGAGGCCCCCGCATGGCTATCCAACGCAAAAAGATAACCGTTGTCGGCGCCGGTTTTACCGGCGCAACCACGGCGTTTATGCTCGCGCAAAAGGAACTTGGGGACGTTGTGCTGGTTGACATTCCGCAGTTGGAAAGCCCAACGAAGGGCAAAGCGCTTGATATGCTCGAGGCCGGCCCGGTTCAAGGGGTCGACAGCCGGATCGTCGGCACTTCCTCCTACAAGGATGCGGCCGGCTCCGACATCGTTATCATTACGGCGGGGATCGCCCGTAAACCCGGGATGAGCCGGGACGATCTCGTCAACACGAACGCGACCATCGTCCGCTCTGTATGCGAAAACGTGAAGAATTACTGCCCGGATGCCACGGTCATTATCCTCAGCAACCCGGTGGACGCGATGACTTACGTGGCTTACCAAACGCTCGGTTTTCCGAAAAACCGCGTCATCGGCCAGTCCGGTGTCCTCGATACGGCCCGGTACTGCACGTTTATCGCCGCAGAGCTGAACGTTTCCGTGGAAGATGTGCGCGGTTTTGTGCTTGGCGGCCATGGCGACGACATGGTCCCGCTCGTGCGCTATTCCAGCGTCGGCGGGATTCCTATCGACACACTGCTCCCGCCGGACCGCATCGAAGCGATCGTACAGCGGACGCGCGCCGGTGGCGGCGAAATCGTCAGCCTGCTTGGCAACGGCAGCGCTTATTATGCACCTGCGGCGTCGCTGGTGCGGATGACCGAAGCGATTCTCAAGGACAAGAAGCGGATATTGCCGGTGATCGCCTTGCTTGAAGGCGAATACGGCTACGACAATTTGTTCATGGGCGTGCCGGTCGTTCTTGGCGGGGGCGGCATCGAAAAGGTGTTCGAGCTTGCCTTGACAGCCGAGGAAAAAGCCGCGCTCGACCAATCCGCCGCCTCCGTCAGAAGCATAATTGCGGTCGTGAAAGGTTGATCGTTGGATAATCCACTGTTTATTTCTGCCCTTAAAACCCGCCCATTTAAAACTGGGCGGTTTTTTTAAGATTAAGGATTTATAACTCAACTTTCTCGCAGAGCAAAAATCAGCTTGAGTCCCTGAATTGAAGGTGTTCAAAGAATTAAGAGGGGCGGACAGAAGAGGTGTCTGGCTCAACCTTATAATCCTTGCTTGCCTTGCCAGTCAAGTCGAAAACCGATCGTGGCAAGAACCACGGAAGGGCGTTGAAAGCTTGAGGATAGGGAAGTGGGGTGGGCGGCAGATCAACACTCGCTGTCCGGAGACTTTGCACGATTATCCCCTTTGATCAGGTAGCAGAGAGTTGATCAGGTAGCAGAGAAACAGACAAACTCGGGAGAAGAAAATACTTGGTAGAGGAGCAGATAGGTTCGAGATAATTTAGACGGGCTTAGGAGAAGGAATCAGGTTTAGGGGAGGTGAAACAGACCGGACAAGAGACCAAGACAGGAGATCAAGGCAAGACGCCAAGAAAACGAAAAGATCGTAATTTTGCTGTTGCCTGAACCCTTCCATCTGCAGCAATGCCCGCACAGTTCATGCTAACCCCTACCCATTAAGTTGATCCGCATCAAGTAACCCCCACCGTTATAGCGTCTCGATCAGGCCGCAGCCGCAAGGGGCTGGTTCGGTTGGCGCGCGATCAGCCGGCGGTAAGGGATCGCCGGAATCGCCACACACATGCGCAGTAACTTCTGCCGCATCGTTTCTTCCGCTCCGGGCCTTTCTTCTTGCAGGCGCAGCCGGCGGCGTCCGGTGTACTCGTTCAGATACGCCTGCAGATGCTTTAGTCCTAAGGCTCCATACGTACTCTTCAGCGATTCCCACGCCTCTCTCACCACTCTCCGCAAGGGAGCATACAGCCGAAAGGCTTGAGGGAACGACTGCACCGCCGATGTACGGACATCCACATGCCCGCCAATAAACGCGATTAGATTGTGACGGCTTGCCCTTTCTTCGCTTCCCCGCTTATACGGCACCAGGCGGATTTTGACCTGTTCCAGCTCGCCCGACTCCGTGACCGTGCAGCCCGCTACGACCGCCGAGGCGTACGGATGCGAAAGCTGACACCGGGACGGATTACGCCCGTACTGATCGCTATTCACCTTCACGTCTCCGGAGAGCAGTTCCCGGGCATCGAACTCCCCTACGGCATGGCGTATTTTGTGCAGCATTGACCAGGCGGTCTTGTAGGTGACCCGGATCACCTGGCGGAGCCGCAGCGCCGAGATGCCGTCAGGGAGCAAGAACAACTCCAGGGCCTGGAACCACTTCACCAGGGGCAGATGCGTTCCTTCAAAAATCGTGCCGACCAAAGGCGATGTTTGATGCTTGCAATTTCCGCACTCGAACAAAGGGATATGCCGGGAAGTCAGACGGCTGCACCGGGTGTGAGCGCAGCGCGGGCAGACGAAGCCGTTTGGCCACTTCATCGCGATTAGCGCCTCCATGCAGTCCTGCTCGCTGTTAAAACGGCTGCTGAATGGTTGAAGTTCCGTTCCCGCATTGATCTCCATGTTTGCTCGCCCCCGAATCAAGAATATACGAACACAAGTTCCATTTATTTCATTATACCAAACATTCGTTCCCTTATCAAGCCGAAAATCTCACCTGAACCGCCTCATTTTTTTCCTATCTTTTTTGATCTTTTCTTCTCACTTTTTTTGGAACCCTTGCTCTAGCCCCCCCTGCTCCCTGCTCCATGAACAAAAGGGATAATCGTGCAAAGGCAGGCAGCAGGCAGGAGCACCAAGACGCGATAAAAAAGCCGGCTGCCTAACGGCAACCGGCCGATTTTGCTCATGCCCGAATGTAAAACCGCATTTCCCGGCCTTCCAGGACAGGTTCCTGCTCCAAAGCATAGCCATGCTTGACGACCTCTTCCGGCACGTTGCGGAAGGCGGCCGGGCAATCCGCGATCACGAGCAGCAGCTGCCCCTTGGTCATTTCCCGCAGCGTCTCCAGCGTATATATCACCGGGTAGGGGCATGATTCCCCTCTGACATCCAGCGTGTAATCAACAGTTAATTCAACCGACATGCTTATTGCCTCCTTTATTGGGTTGTATAGACGACTAAAATAGACGACAAGGTAAACGGCGCGTCGCCCTAAAGGTTTGGACGGCGAAGCCGGTTCCTGAGTCCGCTGCCGAAGCGGTAATGCTTGTTCCAATAAGCCGCAATCAGGTTTCCGGCGGCCAGCACGGCGAGCGTTGCGAGCAACGCCGGTCCCGGTCCCATCGCTTCGAGCAGATTGATTTTCGCTCCGTTCTTCACCAGCGCATTGTAGACGCCAAGGTGATCCCAGGCGTAGGCCAGAGCCGTGGCGCCGATGATGTTGCCGGCGAAGACGGGAAGAAATACGATCTGGCCTTCCATCAGCCGGTACATCATCCCCGTTTCGCAGCCGCCGGCCAGGACGATGCCGATGCCGAACAGCACGCCGCCGACGAATGTGCTTGGAGCGGAAATTTTGGTGATCGGGTCCATTCCGCAGACCAGCAAAATGATCAGTGTAGCGACTGTGCTGATCGCCATCCCGATGATAATGGCTTTGGTCATCGTCGCGCGGCCGCTGATCCACAGATCGCGAAACGCCGAGGTGAAGCAGATTTGCCCCCGCTCGATCAAGATCCCGAAAGCAGCGCCGAAAGCAGCGGCCACGCCGAGCATAGTCCGGCCGGTGATGAAGAAATAAACGATGAGTCCCGCGTAGCCGAGCGCCAGCACGATACCGATCAGTGGCTGTACCGTGCGGGAGACTGCGGCCGGGGAAGCGGCGTTGCCTTTGGTCAGCATGGGCCTGCCTTTCCACCAGGCCCAATTGACGATTTTCACGCCTCCGTAAGTGCCAAGCGCCGTAGCGATCATAAAGATCCAGGAGTGAAAGGAGAACTGCGGAACGCCGGTGAAGAAGGCGGCCAAATTGCAGCCTAACGCCAGGCGGGCGCCGAAACCTGCGATGATCCCGCCGATAAAGCCCTGTACATAGC
This sequence comes from Paenibacillus macerans, assembly GCF_900454495.1. Classification (NCBI taxonomy): domain Bacteria; kingdom Bacillati; phylum Bacillota; class Bacilli; order Caryophanales; family Paenibacillaceae; genus Paenibacillus; species Paenibacillus macerans. The sequence goes on along the minus strand of NZ_UGSI01000001.1, from coordinate 2,844,243 downwards.
GGCGCTTCTGCCTGGGGACGCGAATTTTAAAATTGTTGCTGAGCAAAATCATGATGAGCGCGCCGATAAACATTCCCCAGACGATCCACCCGTCCGTCCGGCTGAAGGTTGTTCCTTTCATCGGAACGAGCTGAAAATAAGCCCAATCCGAGAGATCCGCGCCGAACAGCTGAAGAACATGTCCTCCAAGGCGGGTGAATTCGCCCGTCACAGCCCACACTGTCCCGGTAATCCCAAAATATACGGCGCTAAGCAGACCGGCCAGCCCGATCGCCGCGTAAGGATTCCAATACGAGGTTAGCCGCGAATCCTGCAAAAACTTCACAATCATTACTCCCTTGCTTGTCATAATTAAGTTGAGCCGCTGCCTGCCAAGGGCATGCCCAAGGGCCACAGATCATTTTATCATACTCGCCGCGGGATGAAAGGGAAAATTTGGGGGCAGAAAGGGGTAACCTTAAGAGTCGGCGTTAGACTAGAAGGCTGGCGGCTTATCCGTGGTTCGTCATCCTGGGGCAAAGGCTCGGTTACGCAGGAAAAAGGCAAAATCAGCTAGACGGTGAAGCGACTGCCTTGACCCTTCTCTACTAAATTTAAGCCCTTCCCAACAGCCGTTCCATTTATTTTTATAATAGTTTATAATAAATGTAATTGACGTTGAAAGGCGGTTGTGTTAATGTATCAGGTCATGTTATTCCTACATATTATCGGGGCTTTGGCGCTCGGCTTTTATTTGGTTTTGCCGTTTGTGCTGGGTACGCTGGGCAAATTGTCGCTCGCCGGGCAGGAAGGCACCGTATCGGCCGTAAGAACGTTGAACCGATTTGCGCAATTTGGCCTGATTCTTCAGCTTTTGACGGGCGGGTATTTGATCGGTCAGGGCGACTATTCGGTGCCTTGGATGATCGTCATCGTCTTATTGTTCCTGGCCATCGGCGCGCTTAGCGGGATTATGGGCAAGCCGCTGCGTCTCGCGCTTGAGGGTATTCGCCAGAACAAACCGATTACGGCCGAAGAAGGCAAACTGCGCACATTAAGCGCGGTGTTGGCCGTAGCCGTGCTCGTCATTTCGTTTTTTATGGTGTTCAGCACCATTATCTAAATCCGCAAACAAAGACCTGCCGGAACTACCCGGCAGGTCTTTGTTTGCTAAATAGCGGTCTTATGAAGGATCTTTCGTTTCCTTCTGCAATTCATCCAGATGGGTGAACATCAGCTTCAAGATATCCAGCGCGAGCTGTTTCTCTTTTGAGGTGCGGCCAGCCATGATTTGCTGAATTTGATCCATAAAATGGTCATCGCTGATTTCCAGCGAATCATGGAGCAAATAATCGACGGTAACTCCCAATTGGTTAGCAAGCTTCACGAGCGTTTCCAAAGATAAACTGCGTTCGCCTCGTTCAATCTGTCCTATGTATGCGTCCGAAACCTCGATTTTTTCGGCGAGTTTCTCCTGGGTCAAGTGCATTTTATGCCGTTCCTGGCGCAGCCTTTTCCCTAATGCCTCGTAGTCCATAAAACCCCTCCTGTATTTACCATAGTGAGAACTAAAGGGAAAGATAATAAACTAAGTGTTTTGTTTGGGTTTACTGAAAGTATGAATTGGGTTATTATGGAATCATAGTCTTTACTGATTTACAATAATTTATAAATAATACCCATTTTTAAGGAGCTTATATGATGTCTAGCGAATCAAAGACCGTATCGATTATTATTACCGTAAAAAACAACGGAGTCGATCTCTACACGACGATGGAGTCGCTTAAGGTGTCGCGCACCTCGCTTCCATATGAAGTAATCATCGTCGATGAAGGCTCGGTGGATGGATGTTGCGATTTTTTGCTGGGTTACCGCTTTGAGAAACCGTTCAAACGCCTGAAGGGCATGGCCGGGGTGTCGGCTCGAAATCTCGGCGCCGCGCATGCCGCCGGAGATTACCTGATCTTTTGCGGGGCACATCTGTATTACGATGACGGGTGGATGGAGGCGCTGCTTGACCCGCTCTTTAAGGGAGAAGCCGATTGCTGTTCGCCTTCCTTTGTTATGCATGAGCGTTCCGTGTCGCCCAAGACGGAAATCGTTTCGGGATGGCTTAAATCCATCCGAAGTTATCCGGCCGTTGCGGAAGATAAGATGGACTTGCCGTGGTTGTCCTGGGAATGTTTTGCCATCCGGAAGGACCGGTTTCAGGAGATAGGCGGGATGGAGGACGGATTTGCCGGCAAAGAGCTGGAAACCGCGGAATTTTCGTTTAGAATGTGGCTGCTGGGAGGGACCTGCCGTTATGTTCCGGAGGTGTCCCTCGTTCAGGTTTTTCGGCAAAATTTTCCTTACGATCATAGCGGGGAACGCTGGGGACGGGATCTGATGATGCTGGCCTGTTTGCATTTCTCGGAACCCCAAATCTCGTTTTGCCGGCAGTTGGTAGAAGAGGTTTTTGGCCGCGAAGGCGGGGACGAGCGGGAGCTGCGGGAGTTGCGGGAGTTGACGGAGGAAAGAAGGCGGAAGTATGCGCTTCGCCGGCAGCACGACGAAACGTGGTTTCTCAAACGCTTTGGCATTGTGTTTTAACAAAGGGGGAAGGGCATAAGCTCGCCGGTACGGGTCTATCCTATAAGTGCGCGAACAACCTCTATGAGGAATAGTCGACAACACGGCAAAGGAGAGTGCCAGGATGGACCTTGGACAGAGCAAGCAAACGATGCCTCCCCAGCATCAAAATCAGCAGCCCGGCGTCGAAGCGGACATGTATCCCCGCCCGGTATATGAAGGAACGTACAAAGCGGCCGGCAAGCTGAAAGGCAAGGTGGCGCTGATCACCGGCGGCGACAGCGGCATCGGACGGGCGGTTGCGGTGGCTTACGCCAAAGAGGGAGCCGGCGTGGCGATCGTCTATTTGAACGAGCACGGCGATGCGGAGGCGACGAAAAAAGAGATCGAGCAGGAAGGAAGCAAATGCCTGCTGATTTCCGGGGATATCGGCGACGAATCTTTCGCAAGGGAAGCGGTCAAGCGGGCGGTGGACGGGCTCGGCGGCCTTGATATTCTGATCAACAACGCGGCGGAGCAGCACCCGCAGCAGGATATTTCAGGAATTACGGCCGAGCAGCTGGAGAGGACGTTCCGCACGAATATTTTTTCGATGTTTTATTTGACCAAAGCGGCCTTGCCCCATTTGAAAAAAGGCAGCGCCATTATCAATACGGCATCGGTGACCGCTTATAAAGGAAACCCGCAGCTGCTGGATTATTCGGCGACCAAAGGCGCGATCGTCAGCTTTACGCGCTCATTGTCGATGAACCTGGCCGGCAGCAAGGGGATACGGGTCAACGCCGTCGCTCCCGGACCAATCTGGACGCCGCTCATTCCGTCCACCTTTGACGCGAAGCAGGTGGCGGAATTCGGCGGGACGACGCCGATGCAGCGCCCGGGCCAGCCGGAGGAGGTCGCGCCGGCCTACGTCTTCCTCGGCTCGGAGGATTCCTCTTACATGAGCGGCCAGGTCCTGCACGTCAACGGTGGCGAAATTGTGGGCGGATAGTGATCATAGCATATCCCCTGCCTCTCCGGCTTATCGAGAGGCGGGGATTTTTTTGTGCAGTGATAAACCTCTCTTTTTCGGAGTTTATTTTGGACAGAAATCGTCATCTTAAAGTAGTTCTTATGTTATTATAAACTTGTTGAAGAAGATATGATTTGCGATGCAATTTTCAATTTAATAAAGAAAAAGCTTGCCGGGCTTTTTCGGGCTTATGTGCTTATCAAGAAGACGAGAGAGGGGATTCTTGGACCATGCGACAGTTTGAAGAAAGCGTATACCAATTAATCGTGGAGACCTCCACCAATTTGCCGGGGGACGTGCGGCGGGCGATCAACCTTGGCCGCTCCATGGAAAACCGGGCCACGCGGGCCGGACTGGCGATGTCGACCATCTCCCGCAACATTAAAATGGCGGAGGAGCAGGTGTCGCCGATCTGCCAGGATACCGGAATGCCGACTTTCATCATCCATACTCCGGTCGGGGCAAACCAGATTGAAATGAAGCGGGCCATCAAAAGCGCGGTACAGCGGGCCACCAAGGAAGGCAAGCTGCGCTCGAACTCCGTGGATTCGCTGACCGGAGCGAACAGCGGCGACAATTTGGGGCCGGGCACGCCGGTCATTCATTTTGAACAGTGGGAAAACGACTTTATCGATATGCGCCTGATTCTGAAAGGCGGCGGCTGCGAGAACAAAAATATTCAATACAGCCTTCCCGCCGAACTGGAAGGCCTGGGCCGCGCGGGCCGCGATCTGGACGGGATCCGCAAGTGCATTTTGCACGCGGTGTACCAGGCTCAAGGCCAGGGATGCAGCGCGGGCTTCATCGGCGTCGGCATCGGCGGCGACCGGACGACGGGCTACGAGCTGGCTAAACGGCAGCTGTTCCGCACCGTTGACGACGTCAACCCGAATCCGGACCTGGATCGTTTGGAACAATATATTATGGAGACGGCCAATCAATTGGGCATCGGCACAATGGGCTTCGGCGGCGAAGTTACCCTGCTGGGCTGCAAAGTGGGGGCCGAGAACCGGCTGCCGGCCAGCTTTTTCGTGTCGGTAGCTTACAACTGCTGGGCTTTCCGCCGGCAAGGGGTGGCGATCGACGCGGCCACCGGCGCGATCAGCGATTGGTTGTACGAGCGCGGCAGCGGTGTTTCCGTCGAGGAACCGGCGGAGCAAGGAGCCGAAGATATTGCCGCAGCAGGGATTGCCGCCGGCGCCGAGGCGTCCGCGCCCGCGGGGCAAAGCCGGGAAATCGTGCTGCAGACGCCGGTCACCGAGGAGCAGATCCGGCAGCTTCGCGTGGGCGACGTGGTAGTGTTCAAAGGCGAACTGCACACCGGCCGCGACGCTTTGCACAAATATTTGATGGATCACGATGCCCCGGTGGATTTGAACGGCGCGGTGATTTACCACTGCGGGCCGGTCATGCTGAAGGACGAGGCGGGCTGGCATGTCAAGGCGGCGGGACCGACGACCAGCATCCGGGAGGAGCCGTATCAGGGCGATGTCATGAAGAAGTTCGGCATCCGCGCGGTGATCGGCAAAGGCGGAATGGGCCCCAAGACGCTTGCCGCTTTGCGGGAGCACGGCGGGGTATACTTGAACGCCATCGGCGGGGCCGCCCAATATTATGCGGAGTGCATCAAGAAGGTGAACGGCGTCGATTTTATGGAATTCGGCGTACCGGAAGCGATGTGGCATCTTGAGGTTGACGGGTTTGCCGCGATCGTCACGATGGATTCCCATGGAGACAGCCTGCATGAAGGAGTGGAAAAGGACTCGCTCGCGAAGTTGTCCGCATTCAAAGAGCCGGTTTTTAAATAAGATGAAGACGTTCAGAACCAAGCTTTCCCTCATTTTGATGGGCCTGGTCGGCATCTCGATGCTGGCTGCCGGCCTGACGATGGCCCAGCTGTTTAAAAATTCCCATATCCGTGCCCTGGAGGAAAACATGGAGCGGGAAATCAGCCTGCTGGAGGACACGTTCCGGTTTGTCCCGGTCCAGGGCAACGCAAGCGCGGAAGCCTATTACACGGAACAGGCCAAAGCCCTGAAAAAAATGACCGATTCCCGGGTCACCTTCATTACCCTGGACGGAAAGGTGGTCGGCGATTCGGAAATGGATCCGGAGGGAATGGATAATCACGCCCATCGGAAGGAAATCGAGTCAGCGGAGGGTGGGAGTGCAGGCAGCGCGATCCGCTATAGCCATACGGTCGGCGAAAATATGCTTTACGTCGCCCGCCGCGTCACCTCCGCGGACGGATTTGACGGATACATCCGCCTGTCGATGAGCCTGGGCGCCGTGGAAAAGGGACTCACCCAAGGATGGCTGCTGATGGCCGGCGGGCTGCTGATTTTATTCCTCGTTGCCGGCTTCGTCAGCTACCGGATCGCCGCGGGAATGACCCGTCCTCTGGAGCAAATCACGCGCGTCGCGCATCGCATCTCCAAGCTGGACTACAACGCCCGGGTCAAGCTTGCCCGCCGGGACGAAATCGGCCAGCTGGGCGAGGCGATCAACGGGATGGCGGACAGCCTGCAGCAGCAGCTCAAGCGGATTCATGACAACGAAGATTTGCTGCAAAGCGTGCTGGCCAACATGACCGGCGGCATCGTGATGGTCGACGCTTCGGGCGCTATCGCCCTGATCAACCGGGAGGCGGAGCGTATCCTGCACGTCAAGGGCTATCAGCTCCTGGGAAGACCGTACCGCGACATCAAACGCAACTATGAATTTACGAAGTTCGTCGAGGAAGGGATTTCCCGCCAGGAAAATGTCCAGGAGGAACGCAACGTTTACGATCCCGAGGAAAAAATATTGCTGTTCGACAGCGTGCCGATGTTCGAGGATAACGGGAAATACCGGGGGATGCTGTTTCTGCTCCGGGATGTGACCGACATCCGCCGGCTGGAAAGAATGCGCAGCGAATTCGTGGCCAATGTGTCCCACGAGTTAAAAACGCCGATCGCCGCGGTCAAAGGCTTTGCCGAAACACTGCTCGCCGGAGGCGTCAAAGACGAGGAGACGGCCCGTTCGTTCCTGCAGATCATTTACGATGAAGGGGACAGGCTGAACCGTCTGATCGGCGACATTCTCGACCTGTCCAAAATCGAATCCAAGCTCGTGCCGCTCGAATACGCTCCCGTAAATCTGAAGGAATTGTTCGACAGCATCTACGAGGTGCTGCTGCCCGCGGCCAAAAAGAAGTCGATTGCCATGGCCCACGACATTCCCGACCACCTGTTTATGGAAGGGGATGAAGACCGGCTGCGGCAAATTTTCATGAACCTGCTGTCCAATGCGATCAGTTACACGCAGGAAGGCGGCAGAGTCCGCGTCGATGTCGCAATTTTGGGCGAAGGCGGGGAAGACGAGAAGGTTCGCATCGTCGTCAGCGATACGGGGATCGGCATCCCGAAAAAAGATCTGCCGCGCATTTTCGAGCGTTTTTACCGGGTGGACAAAGCGCGGTCCCGCAGTTCCGGAGGAACCGGTTTGGGGCTGTCCATCGTGAAGCATCTCGTCGATCTGCACCACGGCACGATCAGCGTGGAAAGCAAAGTCGGCGAAGGCTCCTCATTCATAGTCGAGCTCCCGTTCATGCATACTTTGGATGAGGGTTAGTACAAGTTGAACCGATTTTACCCATTTTTATATTTTTTACACCGCGTTAACATTCCCGTGATATGCTGGGCTTGTCATCATCACATGTAGAGATGAGGGGGTTCTATGACGCAACGTCTATTGGTTATCGAAGATGAACCGACGTTATCCAGGCTGCTGTCTTACAATCTTACCAACGAAGGCTATGAGGTTGTCGTGGAAGATCATGGGCAGACCGGATACGAGACGGCGCTCAAACAGAAGTTTGACCTGATATTGCTGGATTTGATGCTTCCGGGCATGAACGGGTTTGAAATCATGTCCAAGCTGAGAAGCGAAGGCGTGACGACTCCGGTAATTATTCTAACCGCCAAAAATACGGAGGAAGAAGTGGTGCAGGGCCTCAAATCGGGCGCTGACGATTATATTACCAAGCCTTTTGGCGTTGCCGAACTGTTGGCCCGGGTGGCGGCGGTCCTCCGCAGAGCGAACGGCCAGGAGGAGCGGGAATCCGCGGTGCCGGACAACTCCCAGATTTCGCTGGGGGCATTGACCATTTTCCCCGAGAAATACGAGGTTACTTTAAACGGGGAAGCCATTACGCTAAGGCCGAAGGAATTTGAGGTACTGCTGTATCTGGCGCGCAAACCGGGGGTCGTGATGACCCGCGACGATCTGATGAACGCGGTCTGGGGCTTCGATTACATCGGAGGTCAACGTACGGTGGACGTTCATGTCAGTTCGCTGCGCAAAAAGCTGGAGCTCGATCCCCAATCGGTGCATATCGATTCCATTCGCGGCGTCGGATATAAGCTGGTCGTAAACAAGAAAAAAACGCCCATCACTTAAGCAAGATGATGGACGTTTTTTTACATACGGTCAAAATGCCGCAAACATTAAGGAAACAGTTTCCGGTTATGCTGTTTTAATGAATACGCACCAATCTGAGGGGAGTTGTTCGTGTGGGAGCACAGACGGTAGCGGAATTGGAACGTCCGGAGCCGGTTCAAACCATAGCCGGGGAACCGGGGACGGAGGTGGCGGTTGCGCCTGAGCGGGAGGAAGCCGAGGTGGATGTGCGCATGTACTGCCGAAGCGTGCCGGTCATCGGGCGGGAGGAGTCCTGCCGCAGCGTGCTGCGGCGGTTCCAGCGCGAATCCGATCTTTCATGCATCGTCCTTTGTGATGAAAGTAACAAACCGCTGGGGATTTTGATGCGGGACCGGTTTTACCGCTTTTTGGCCGGGCGTTTTGCGGCCGATTTGTTCTACGATCGTCCGGCGTCCGTTTTTGCCGACGAGCATCCGCTCGTATGCGATTTGCTGACTCCGGCCAGCGATGTGGTGGATGCGGCGTTAAACCGGGAGGACGCCCATTTTTACGACAGTTTGATTATTAGCGAAAACGGGCGTTTTTACGGCATTCTGACGGTGCAGGATCTCATGCGGATGTCGCGCGATCTGCAGCGGGAAGCGGACCAAATCCGGGGAGAAGTCGTTCGCGAAAGCCGTTCGCTGATCAAAGATATCGAACGTTCGGTTCGGCAGGTGTCCGAATCGGCCGGACGCAGCTTGCGGGAGTCGGAACTGATGAGCGGGCAAGCCGAAACGGGCCGGGCCGAACTCGAAGAAGTGAAGGCCTCCTTCGACAGAGTGCTGGTGACGTCCCGCAGCCAGGCCGCGCAAATGGCGGAGCTGCTTGAACGGACGCAGCAAATTTCGTCGATCACCGCCAGCATTCAGGAGCTGGCTAATCTGAGCGGGATCCTGGCGCTTAACGCTTCGATCGAAGCGGCGCACGCCGGAGAACATGGACGCGGTTTTGCCGTCGTTGCAAGCGAAATCCGCAAGCTCGCCCTGCAGACGCAAAAATTGTCGGGGGATATCGGGGAAACGCTGGATATCGTCAACCGTCATGTGCAGCAAGCGGCTGCGACGTCCGGCCTGACGGCCGCGGAGATGGAAGCCGGCCATAGGCGGGTGGGCAAAGCGGATGCAACGTTCGAAGCCTTGGTCCGGTCGGTCCGGTCGGTGGAGGCCAGGGAGCGGGAGATGCGCGATGCCGCGGATGTCGCTGCGCGAAGAACGGAAACCGTGCTGCGGGAGCTGGACCAATTTACGAACGCGTAAACATATTTTACATTGCGTTTACATTTTGATTCATTTTCTTTTACATAAGGAAGCTAAAATAGATAAGTATTTGATCATAATAGAACTATACATGCAATTGATATAAGCCAAGGCTGCTTCTAGCACGGACTTTCGTTTTGACGCGGGTGCGTGCTTCGAGTTTATAAGTGTGCGCTATTTTAACTAAGGAGATCTGACATGGAAACCGCGATCCGGATTCAGCATTTAAACTTATACTATGAGCAATTTCATGCGTTAAAGGACGTTTCTTTGGATATCCCCGAGAGAACGATTACCGCCTTCATCGGACCGTCCGGCTGCGGCAAATCGACGCTGCTGCGCACGTTGAACCGGATGAACGACATGATTCCCGGCACGCGGATCGAAGGTTCCGTGGAAATCGCGGGGGACGACATCTACGGCGATGAGGTGGAAGTGGAGGAGCTGCGAAAACGGGTGGGGATGGTGTTTCAACAGCCCAATCCGTTCCCGAAATCGATTTACGATAACGTGGCTTACGGTCCTCGCCTGCACGGGATCAAAAACAAAGCCGCCCTCGACGAAATTGTGGAGCAAAGCCTGCGCCAGGCCGTTCTTTGGGACGAGGTGAAGGATTTCCTCAAGCGCTCGGCGCTCAGCCTGTCGGGCGGGCAGCAGCAGCGGCTTTGCATTGCGCGGGCAATCGCGGTGCAGCCTGACATTCTGCTGATGGATGAAGCGACTTCGGCGCTGGACCCGATTTCCACTTTGAAAATCGAAGAGTTGGTCCAGCAGCTCAAAGACAGGTATACGATCGTGATGGTCACGCATAACATGCACCAGGCGGCGCGAATTTCCGGCCGGACTGTCTTTTTCCTGAACGGGGAAATCGTAGAGGCCGACGATACGCAGAAGCTGTTTTCCACCCCGCAGGATTCGCGCACAGAAGATTATATTTCCGGTCGTTTCGGATAACAAGGAGGCTGCTGCTGAATGATTCAAAGAAAAGAATTCGATCAGAACCTGGAGGAACTACGGCAATTGCTCGGGCAGATGGGCGAGCATGTCGAACAAGGGCTTGCGGGAGCTATCGAAGCCCTGCGGACCATGGATTCGCAGAAAGCCAAACAAATCGTCGAGCGCGATATCGAGCTGAACCAGATGGAAGAGCAGGTGATGGAAATCGGCTCACGGCTGATTGTGACGCAGCAGCCGGTGGCCAAGGACCTGCGGCGGATTATCGTCGCGTTCAGAATTTCCAGCGATCTTGAACGGATGGGCGATTTGGCCGTCGATATCGCGAAGGTGACGATGCGCCTGGAAGGCCAGAAGCTGATCAAACCGCTGATCGATATCCCGAAAATGTCGGACCTGGTCATCCTGATGCTGCGGGAGTCGCTGCAGTCTTACTTGGACGAAAATACGGATCTGGCCTATAAGATGGCCAAGGACGACGACGAGGTCGACCATCTGTACAGCCAGATGATCCAGGAGCTGTATACGTTTATGATCGAAAATCCGGATTCCCTGCAGCAGGCGATGCTGCTTACCTTGGTCGGACGGTATATCGAGCGGATCGCCGACCATGCCACGAACATCGGCGAAAGCGCGGTGTATCTCGTCACCGGACACCGCCCGGACCTGAATCAGTAAGATTGTGCCAAAAACACGTTATATACCGGTTGATCAACCGGCAGTTGCTTGCATAAGATGCAGGCCGCTGCCGGTTTTATCGTTTTTGCGCTATTTGCGGGGCATCGCGGTGTTAACCGGGGGCGCGCTGTGTTATCATAGGTAACAGGAACAAAACACTCGGGACGAGGTGTCGTATGGATAAATTGATCCTTATAGATGGCAACAGCATTATTTACCGGGCATTTTTTGCGATGCCGCCGCTGACGAACTCCGGCGGGCTGCATACGAATGCCGTTTACGGTTTTACCAATATGCTGCTCCGGCTCATTCAGGAGGAGCAGCCGACCCATATACTTGTGGCGTTTGACGCGGGCAAAACGACGTTTCGCCACGAAGGCTACCAGGAGTATAAAGGCGGGCGCGACAAGACGCCTCCGGAGCTGTCGGAACAGTTCCCGCTGATGCGGGATCTGCTGGAAAGCTTCGGCATCTCCTGGTTTGAACTCCCCGGGTACGAAGCCGACGACATTATCGGCACGATCAGCAAGCAGGCCGAGGATTCGGGCCGCGAAGTGCTTGTCGTCACCGGCGACAAGGACATGCTGCAGGTGGTCACGGACCGGGTCAAGGTGGCGCTAACGCGCAAGGGCGTTAGCGAAGTGGAGCCTTACGGGCCGAAGGAAATCGAGGAGCGCTACGGGCTTAAGCCGCTGCAGATCATCGACTTGAAGGGGCTGATGGGCGATGCGTCCGACAATATCCCGGGCGTGCCGGGCATCGGGGAGAAGACGGCGCTGAAGCTGCTGCATCAATTCGGCTCCGTGGAGGAAGTCTTGGCCCATACCGATGAGCTCAAGGGCAAAATGAAGGAAAATCTCGTGAACCATGCCGAGGATGCGCGGCTGAGCAAGCAGTTGGCGACGATTTTCCGCGAGGTGCCGGTAGAGCGGTCCTGGGAGGATATGAAGTTCTCCGGCATCGAAGAGGACAAAGCGGTGCCGATGCTGCGCAAGCTGGAATTCAAATCTTTGCTGGAGCGCTTGTCCTTTACCGCGGGAGCGGGCGGGAACGCCGCGGCGGATGGGGAGGCGGCGCAGGCGGCGGAGGACGTCAGCGTGACGATGGTGGACGTGGACACCTTGCCGGAAGTATCCGCGCAGCTTGCGGAAGTCGAAGGGATCATCATCGAATCTTACGGGGATAATCCGCACCATGCTACGCTGATGGGACTGCTGCTGTCGACGCCGAAGCGGCATTTCTTCCTGCCCTTTGAATTGTTGAAGCGGGAGGAAGCGGCGGACGTGCTGTCCTGGCTGGCGGACGAAAACGTGCCTAAACGGGGGTACGATTTGCACCGCGCCGACCTCGCCTTGTTTTGGCAGGGGATCGCTTTTGCCGGGGCCGAACATGACGTCCAGCTTGCCGCTTACTTGCTCGATCCGACGGAAAACGACCAGACGATCAGCGGGCTGGCCGCAAAATACGGGCTTCCGCACATGCCTGCGGATGAAGACGTATACGGCAAAGGCGCGAAATTCAAGGTGCCCGATCCCGAGACGCTCGGCCGGCATTTGGCCCGCAAAGGGGACGCCCTGCTGCGCATCGTTCCGCTCCAGCGCGCCGATCTGGAGAAATACGAGATGCACGGGCTGTTCTACGACCTGGAGATGCCGCTGTCGCGGATTCTCGCCGATATGGAGAAGCAGGGCGTAGCCGTCAACCGGGAAGACCTGAAAGAGCTCGGAGTTGAGTTCGAAGCGCAGATCAACAAGCTGGTGGCGCAAATTTATGAAATCGCCGGGCAGGAATTCAACCTGAATTCACCTAAACAATTAGGAGAAATTCTGTTCGATAAACTGGGGCTGCCGGTCATCAAAAAGACCAAAACAGGTTATTCCACCGACGCGGAGGTGCTGGAGAAGCTGGCGCCGTATCACGAGATCGTTCAGTTTATTCTGGAATACCGCCAGCTGGCCAAGCTGCAGTCCACCTATGTGGAAGGGTTGCTGAAGGAAATCATGCCGCGGACGGGCAAGGTGCACACGTATTTCCGGCAGACGGTCGCCGCCACCGGGCGCTTAAGCAGCCAATATCCGAACCTGCAAAATATTCCGATCCGCCTGGAGGAAGGCCGCAAAATCCGCAAAGTGTTCGTTCCTTCGGAGGAAGGGTGGTTTATTCTCGCCGCCGACTACTCCCAGATCGAGCTTCGCGTCCTGGCCCATATTTCCGGCGACAAGGGACTGCAGGAGGCCTTCCTGCACGATATGGACATCCACACGAAGACGGCGATGGACGTCTTTGGCGTCGGGCCGGACGAGGTGGACGCGAATATGCGCCGTTCGGCGAAGGCGGTCAACTTCGGCATCGTGTACGGGATCAGCGACTACGGATTATCCCAGAACCTGAACATTACGCGGAAGGAAGCGGCTCGCTTTATCGAGCAATATTTTGACGCGTTCCAGGGCGTCCGCCGGTATATGGACGACATCGTCAAAGACGCCAAACGCGACGGTTACGTTAAAACTTTGCTGGAACGGCGGCGTTATTTGCCGGAAATCAACGCGTCGAACTTCAATTTGCGTTCGTTCGCCGAACGCACCGCGATGAATACGCCAATCCAGGGAACGGCGGCGGATATCATCAAACTGGCGATGGTGAAAATGGACAAAGCTCTGTACGAGCACGGCCTGAAGAGCCGGATGCTGCTGCAGGTGCATGACGAATTGGTATTCGAAGTCCCTCCGGAGGAGCTGGACATCATGAAGAAGCTCGTGCCGGAAACGATGGAGAACGCGATCAAGCTGTCCGTGCCGCTGAAGGCGGAGGTTAGCAGCGGGGTCAACTGGTACGAAGCGAAGTAAAACGAGTTAAGAGGTGACTTGGTATGCCGGAATTGCCGGAAGTGGAAACGGTCAGAAGAACGCTGACCGAATTGATCGTGGGGAAAACGATCCGCTCCGTCAAGGTGTCCCTGCCGCGAATCATCCAGCGGCCGGACGATGTACAGCGGTTTGAGACGGAGCTTGCCGGCCATAGAATCGTGGAAATCGGCCGCAGGGGCAAGTTTTTGCGGATCGTGATGGACGGGCTTGTGCTCGTTTCCCATTTGCGTATGGAAGGCAGATACGGATTGTATGGCGAGGGTGAGCCCGTCGAAAAGCATACGCACGTGATTTTCAAATTTACGGACGGCACGGAGCTGAGGTATAAGGATGTAAGGCAGTTCGGCACGATGCATTTGTTTCCGCCGGGGGAGGAATTTACGAATCAGCCTTTGGCCAAACTGGGACTGGAACCGCTGGACCCTTCCTTTACGCCGGAGGTGTTCCGGCAGCTGATGTCGCGGCGGAAGACGAAAATCAAACCCGTGCTGCTGAACCAGGAATATGTTGTCGGTTTGGGGAATATTTATGTGGATGAAGCCTTGTTCCGGGCCGGCATCCATCCGGAGCATCCGGCGGACAAGCTTAGCGGCCTTAAGCTTGACCGTTTGCACGATGCGATTGTGGCCACGCTGAACGAAGCGGTGAACGCCGGCGGCTCCTCGATTAAATCGTATGTGAACGGTCAAGGGGAGATGGGCATGTTCCAGCATGCCTTGCGCATCTACGGACGAACCGGCGAGGCTTGTCTCGAATGCGGGCATCCGGTGGAAAAAACGGTCGTAGGCGGCCGGGGAACCCATTTTTGCCCCAAATGCCAAAAGCCATACCGCCCCGGCCGCGAGCAAAGCAAAGTTAAACCCGGACGGCCCGCTTCCCGCGTAAGCGAAAACAGTGAGGTGTTGAAAGGATGAACATCGGCCTGACCGGCGGCATCGCCACCGGCAAAAGCACGGTATCCCGCATGCTGGTTCAGAGGGGAGCCGCCCTGATCGACGCGGACGTCATCGCCAGGGAAATCATGGAGCCCGGGCATCCGGTGCTGGCCGCGGTAGCGAAGCGCTTCGGACAAGCCGTACTGCACCCGGACGGGACGCTCGACCGCAAAAAGCTGGGCGAAATCGTGTTCGCGGACCCCGAGCGGCGAAAAGCGCTGGAAAGCCTGACGCATCCGGCGATTCGCGCCGAAATGAAACAGCGCCTGGACGCGCTTGAAGCCGCAGCTCCCCGCCGCCTTGTCGTCGCGGATATTCCGCTGCTGTACGAATCGGGACTGGAGCGGTTTTACGAACGGATTATGGTAGTCTACGTGCCGCGGGATCTGCAGCTGGCCAGATTGATGGAGCGGGACGGCCTAAGCCGGGATGAGGCGGAACGCAGGCTGAATGCGCAAATGGATATCGAACTGAAAAAAGAAAGGGCGGATATCTTGATTGACAACAGCCGTGGACTGGATGAGACGGAACGTCAGATTGACGAGTTTTGGCGGGATCAGGGAATGCTATGAGGTGGCTTCGCAAAAAAAGAGTGCTGCTTTTGTTATTCCTGGGGTTTATCGTTCTGATCTTTTTTAATTCCGCTTGGCTCTCGTTGTTTTATCCGATTTATTATAAAGAAGAAATTCGTTATCACGCGAAAAACAACGGCATCGATCCGTTTATCGTGGCGGCTATTATAAAAGTGGAAACCAATTACAAGCCCGGAGCCCAGTCCAAAAAGGGAGCTTTAGGGGTTATGCAAATCATGCCGGACACCGCGAATTGGGTCATTGCGAAGGCGGGCTTGCCCGATACGTCGCTCGATCAGGTGCAAAATGAGATCGGGACCAACATCGAAATCGGGACTTGGTATTTAAAGTCGCTGTCGGAGCAGTTTGACGGCAATGCGATCGCCATGATCGCCGCTTACAACGCCGGGCCGACCAATGTGAAAAACTGGATCAAAAGCGGGAAATGGGACGGCCGTCTGGAAACGTCCAAGAACATTCCGTTTGGCGAAACCCGCCATTATGTGCAACGGGTAACGCATTACTATAAACAGTATTCCGACATTTACAACGAGTTTTGATCGCTGGTACGATAATAAAGAAGCACTGACGGGCGTCAATTCGCCTGTCAATGCTTCGGGGTGATCGGCTTATCTGAATTGGCCAGCTTGGCCAGCCAGCTGTTGCTCAGCGATGGTAACCAAGCGTTTCGTAATGAAACCACCGATCGAACCGTTTTCGTAAGAAGTCAGGTTACCAGCATATCCGTCTTGTGGGAAAGAGATGCCAAGTTCCTGAGCGATTTCATATTTCATTTGATCCAATGCTCCGGAAGCTTGTCTAACCACCAGGTCGTTCGAAGAGTTATTATTTTGTGCCATGATGTTCACCTCCTTGTGGTTGGTAACAGTATTATGTGCCGGGACTATCAACTTCATTACTTTTTTTTGAAGTTATTTATTGGCATTAATGTAAATTGCATTTTTTGGAAAGGAGGGAACTTGCGTTGAAATGTCCGTATTGCGATTATTTGGGGACAAAGGTGCTGGATTCAAGGCCGGCCAACGAAAACAGGTCGATCCGCCGCCGGCGGGAATGCGAGCAATGCAGCCGGCGGTTTACGACCTTTGAAATGGTGGAAGAAATGCCGCTGATCGTCATCAAGAAGGATGGAAGCCGCGAGGAGTTCAGCCGCGAGAAAATGCTGCGCGGGTTGATCCGGGCTTGCGAGAAACGCCCCGTTTCCGTGGAGCGGCTGGAAAGCATCGTGTCCGAGGTGGAGCGGTCCGTGCGCCATTCGGCCAATGCCGAAGTGGAAAGCCGCGAGATCGGCGAACTGGTGATGGAGCAATTGTATCCCGTGGACGAAGTGGCTTATGTTCGTTTTGCTTCGGTGTACCGCCAGTTTAAAGATATCAATATGTTTATGAAGGAACTGACCGGGCTGCTGTCCAAAAATACGAGAGAACTCGAATAGCCGGATTTGAATAAACACTCCCTGTATTTAATTAAGGGAGTGTTTATTTTTGTTTGCCATTGTCGAAATTAAGGGATAACCGCCAGGTGCATTTTACACAAAGTTTACATTACGAAAACACGGGATTGATCTTCGCCGCCTATAATCAGGTTGTAAAACAAATAAGGGGGAAACCTGAGACAATGAAAAAGAGTATGCTTATGGTTTTGACTTTGGTATTAAGCTTGACCTTGGCGGCTTGCGGTCAGGGCGGCAACGCGAAAACTAACACCTCGGGTGCTGAAGGCGGTAATGGAGGTGCGACGAGCGAGGCAGCGGCAAACAATGGCGGGAACAAGGCGACTTCGGATTTGTCCGGTTCGGTCCTGTCTGTAGGTTCCTCGGCGCTTCAACCGCTGGTAGATCAAGTTTCGAAAAAATTCATGGAGCAAAATCCGAACGTATCCATTCAGGTTCAAGGCGGAGGCAGCGGCACGGGGCTGACGCAAGTTTCCGGCGGACAGGCTGACATCGGCAACTCCGACGTGTTCGCTGAAGAGAAGTTGGAAGCCGCTCAAGCTTCCGAACTGGTTGACCACCAAGTAGCGGTTGTCGCTATGGCCGCTGTAGTAAATCCGGATGTAACGGTCGACAACCTTACGAAAGATCAACTGGTGCAAATTTTTACGGGTAAAGTAACGAACTGGAAAGACCTGGGCGGCCCGGATCAAAAGATTCAAATCGTAAACCGTCCTTCGAGCTCCGGTACGCGCGCCACCTTTGAGAAATACGCGCTTGGCACGAAGACGGAAGACCTGCAAGGTTCGATCCAAGAGGATTCCTCCGGTACGGTTAAGAAGCTTGTCGGCGAAACGCCGGGAGCCATCGGTTATCTTGCGCTTTCCTACCTGGATGAAACCGTAAAAGCTGTGAAATACGAAGGCGTGGAAGCAACAGTGGACAATGTGGCTAACGGCACTTATCCGGTATGGGCTTACGAGCATATGTACACGAAGGGCGAGCCGAACGAAGTCGTTAAGGCGTTCCTGGACTATATGGTCTCCCCTGAAGTACAAGGCGATAACGGCGATGTTGTGGAACTCGGCTATATCCCGATCAGCAAAATGCAAGTTAAACGCGATGTGGACGGCAACATTACCAAGTAAATAACAGTATATACGATAACATCATATCGGCAGAGAGAAGAGGCGGACATTTCTGCCTCTTTCTGTGCTGTGTAAAGGGAGAGGTTTCATGGCTCAATCCGGCGGAAACAAAAAAGTACAGCCGCACATTATAGAGGAATGGACCGGTAAAATATTTACGTCATTTTGCATCGTGCTGCTGGTTGTGACGATATTTTCGATGGTGTATTTTGTCTCAACCAGAGGTTTAAGCACCTTTTTTCAGGACGGGATTTCGATCGGCCAAATTTTCGGAAGCACGGAGTGGAGACCGGACGGAGTTCCTCCGGTGTTCGGAGCGCTCCCATTCATTTTGGGATCGTTCAGCACTTCGATCCTTGCGGCCGTCATTGCGGCGCCGCTCAGCATCTGCGCAGCCCTGTTCATGGTCGAAATTATGCCTAAATTCGGCAAAAAATTTCTGCTGCCGGTAATCGAGCTGTTGGCCGGGATTCCTTCGGTCGTTTACGGTTTTGTCGGCCTGAGCGTGATCGTCCCGTTTTACCGGGATATTTTTCCCGGACAGGGCCTGGGCATTTTTGCGGGGGCGACGGTATTGTCGATTATGATTTTGCCTACGATTACTTCCATCGCCACGGATGCGATCACCGCTCTTCCTCCCGGATTGAAAGAAGGTTCTTATGCACTTGGGGCCACGCGGTGGCAAACGTTGTGGCGGACCGTCCTGCCGACCACGATGCCGTCGCTGCTCACCGGGGTCGTGCTGGGGATGGCCCGGGCCTTCGGGGAAGCGCTCGCCGTACAGATGGTCATCGGGAACGCGCCGCACATTCCGCGCTCGCTGTTTGAATCCACCTCCACGCTGACCAGCGTCATCACGCTCAGCATGGGCAATACGGCCATGGGAACGACGCAGAACAACGTGCTGTGGACGCTTGCCTTGATTTTGATGCTGATGACCTTCGTCTTCGTCTTTATTGTACGTGGGCTGGAAAGGAGAGCAAAGCGATGAGTGCAAAAACCGCAGATAAAATCGCCACTGCCGTCATTGTTACGCTGGCAGGCGTTATTGTGCTGATCATGGCCGGGCTGCTCGGATTTATTTTAATCCGCGGGCTCGGGCATGTCAGCTTTGATTTTCTGACCTCTCCGCCGGAAACGATCAAGGCGGGCGGGGGGATCGGTCCGCAATTGTTCAATTCCCTGTTCCTGCTTGTTCTGACGCTGATTATCACGATTCCGCTTGGACTCGGGGCGGGCATTTATATGAGCGAATATGCGAAACCGGGCAAACTGACGTCTTTTATCCGGCTGATCGTTGAGGTGCTGTCCTCTTTTCCGTCGATTGTCGTCGGCTTGTTCGGTCTGCTCGTGATCGTTAACGTGTTTGGCTTCGGCTTCTCCCTGTTCTCCGGGGCGTTGGCGTTAACCGTGTTCAACCTGCCGCTGATGGTGCGGATTACCGAACAGGGCATGGCCAGCGTGCCGCAAGCGCAGAAGGAAGCAAGTCTGGCGCTGGGCCTGTCCAAATGGAAAACGATCAAATCGATTATGCTGCCGATCGCGATGCCGGTGATCTTGACCGGGACAATTCTGGCCGCGGGCCGCGTGTTTGGCGAAGCGGCGGCGCTGCTGTTTACGGCCGGCATGAGCAGCCCGAGGCTCGATTTCGGGAACTGGAACCCGCTCAGTCCAACGTCGCCGCTGAATCCGTTTCGCCCGGCGGAGACGCTGGCCGTCCACATCTGGAAGATCAATTCCGAAGGGCTGGCTCCGGATGCTCCCGAAATCGCCGCAGGCGCTTCGGCCGTGCTTATCATCACGGTGCTTCTGTTCAACCTGCTCGCACGTTGGGTCGGCCGCCTGATGTACAAGAAATTTACGGCTACGAAATAGGAGGGCTCCGAGGTGCAAAATACCGCATTATCCACCAAAAACTTGAGCGTGTTTTACGGAGAAAAGCAGGCCGTGAAAGAAATCTCACTCGACTTCGCCTCACGGCAGGTGACGGCGTTAATCGGCCCGTCCGGCTGCGGGAAATCGACGTTCCTGCGCAGCTTGAACCGGATGAACGATTTGATTTCCGGCGCGCGGATCACCGGGGACATCTGGATCGGGGACGACAATATCAACGATCCGAAAACCGACGTCGTGCTGCTGCGGCAAAAGATCGGCATGGTATGGCAGAAGCCGAACCCGTTTCACAAATCGATTTATGAAAATATCGCTTTTGGACCGCGTTACCACGGGATTCGCGACAAGAAAAAGCTGGATCAGATCGTAGAGGAGTCGCTCATCAAAGCCGCGCTCTGGAACGAGACGAAGGACCGGCTGCACAGCTCGGCGCTCGCGTTGTCCGGCGGCCAGCAGCAGCGGCTTTGCATCGCCCGTTCGATCGCCGTTAATCCGAGCATCATTTTGATGGACGAACCGGCATCCGCGCTGGATCCGATTTCGAGCGCCAAAATCGAGGAACTGATCGCCGAATTAAAACGCGAATACTGCATTATTATCGTAACCCACAACATGCATCAGGCTGCGCGGGTATCGGAAAAAACCGCGTTTTTCCTCATGGGGGAACTGGTCGAATATGACGACACCAGCAAGATCTTTACGAATCCGTCGGAAAAACGGACGGATGATTATATTTCCGGCCGGTTTGGATAAACCGGTTGCTTTATAGGACCGAGCCAGGGGAGACTGCCTTCTCAGGCTCGGTTCTTGCCCCTTAAGATTATTAAACTCTTGATGTTCCTGCATGCTGCCTGCCTTTGCACGATTATTCCTTTCGCTCAGGGAACAGGGGATGGGGGCTAGAGCAAGGATTCCAAAAAAGAGAGAAGAAAAAACAAAAAAAGATGAGGAAAAAATGAGGCGGTGCAGGTGAGATTTTTGGCTTGATTAGGGAACGTAGGTTTGGTATAATGAAATAAATGGAATTTATGTTCGTGTATTCTTGATTCGGGGGCGAGCGGGCATGGAAGTCAATACGGAAACGGAACTTCAACCATTCAGCAGTCGTTTTAACAGCGAGCAGGCCTGCATGGAGGCGCTAATCGCGATGAAGTGGCCAAACGGCTTCGTCTGCCCGCGTTGCGCTTACACCCGGTGCAGCCGTCTGACTTCCCGGCATATCCCCTTGTTCGAGTGCGTAAAGTGCAAGCATCAAACATCGCCTTTGGTCGGTACGATTTTTGAAGGAACGCATCTGCCCTTGCTCAAGTGGTTCGAGGCCCTGGATTTATTCCTGCTTGAAGGCGGCATCTCGGCGCTGCGGCTGAGCAAGGTGATCCGGGTCACCTACAAGACCGCCTGGTCGGTGCTGCACAAAATACGTCATGCCGTGGGGGAGTTCGATGCCCGGGAGCTGCTCTCCGGAGACGTGAAGGTGAATAGCGATCAGTACGGGCGTAATCCGTCCCGGTGTCAGCTTTCGCATCCGTACGCCTCGGCGGTCGTAGCGGGCTGCACGGTCACGGAGTCGGGCGAGCCGGAACAGGTCAAGATCCGCCTGGTGCCGTATAAGCGGGGAGGCGAAAAAAGGGCAAACCGTCACGATCTAAACACGTTTATCAATGGGCATGTGGATGTCTGTACATCGGAGGTGCAGTTGTTCCGTCAGGCCTTTCGGCTGTATGCGCCCTTGCGGAAAGTGGTGAGAGAGGCGTGGGAATCGTTGAAGAGTACGTATGGAGCCTTGGGACTGAAGCATCTGCAGGCGTACCTAAACGAATACACCGGACGCCGCCGGCTGCGCCTGCAAGGAGGACGGCCCGGAGCGGAAGAAACGATGCGGCAGCAGTTACTGCAAATGTGTGTGGCGATTCCCGCGATCCCTTACCGCCGGCTGATCGCACGCCAACCGAACCAGCCTCTTGCAGCTGCGGCCTGATCGAGACGCTAGAACGGTGGGAGTTACTTGATGCAGTACAACTTAATGGGTAGGGGTTAGCATGAACAGTGCGGGCTTTGCTGCAGACGGAAGGGTTCAGGCTACAGCAAAATCACGGTCTTTTCGTTTCCTTCGCGTTTTGTCCTTGATCTCCTGTCTTGATCTCCTGTCCGGTCTGTTTTACCTCCCCTAAACCTGATTCCTTCTTCTATGCCCGTTTAAATTATCTCGAACCTATCTGCTTCTCCACCAAATATTTTTTCTCCGAGCTTGTCTTTCTCTCTGCTACCTGATCAAAGGGGATAATCGTGCAAAGTGTCCGGACAGCGAGTGTTGATCTGCCGCCCACCCCACTTCCCTATCCTCAAGCTTTCAACGCCCCTCCGCGTTTCTAGCCGAGATCGGTTTTCGACTTGACTGGCAAGGCAAGCAAGGATTATAAGGTTGAGCCAGGCACCTCTTCTGTCCGCGTATCTTAAATCTTTGAACACCTTCAGCTCAAGGACTCAAGCTGATTTTTGCTCTGCGAAAGTTGAGTTATAAAATTCCGGCGTGGTAGAGGGCGATGCGCAGGTAGAGAGGGGAGGAGAAGAGGGTTCAGGGGGCTAAGGGACACCAGAGCCGTTATTTTCGAAAAAACGGAGGTTTGTAACATATAAAACACGAAGGACGGACACAGATGATCTTATTTACTTTAAATCGGCCCGGATGCACTGGTTTTGAGCCAAGAGTCACGTGGGTCCGTTAGAGCGGCGTCTATTTTACGGATTCGAGCTTTCCCTTCCCCCGGCCCCCGGTCCAGGATGGAACCCGCCCTAGGGCCATTTTGGATTGGAAATTCTCCGCGTATACTGTTAACATAAAAAAGAATAGGGCGAATTGATGGCGGCGCCTTGAACTCATAAAAGGAGAACGATCATGAACGTGCTGGCTTGGATTGAGCGGATGTTCGAGCATTACGGTTACTTTGTACTGCTGCTCGGACTGCCGGTGGATTTTATCGCGCTGCCGTTGCCGCCGGGGCAAACGACGCTGACATATACCGGTTATTTGGCCTATAAAGGGGTACTCCAATTCGTTCCGGCTTTGCTGGCCGGTTACGCAGGATCGGTGATTGGCGTAACGATTACGTACTGGCTTGGCCGCCGGATCGGGGCGCCGCTCGTTGAGCGCTACGGCAAATGGATATTTTTGAAACCTTCCCACTTGGAGAAAACCAGGCGCATTTATGAGAAATATGGAAACAAAATGCTGTTGATCAATTTTTTTGTGCCGGGGGTCAGACAGTTTTTCGGATATTTCGTAGGCATCATTCGCATCCCTTACCGCACGTTTGCCCTCTATGCCTATACCGGGGCAGCTATATGGGTCACCGCTTTTGTAGGCATCGGATTCGTGTTCGGCGAGCAGTGGCAATACGCGATCGGGCTGGTGGAGAAATATCTGAAATATTTCTTTATGGGCCTTGGGGCTCTGCTGCTGGTGATTGTATATATGAAGTGGAGAAAATGGCGGTTGAAAGTGGCCAAGCTATCGCGAAACTCTTGAAGAGATAGTTCACACGCACTTAAAGGCGCCCTGGGCAGGTGATCCCGCGCCTTTTTTTCTTATTGATCCCTTTATGAACATTTTGAAATTGTTATGATCCTTTCGGCTTAGGGTCCTTCGCCGCCGTCCCGTCGGCTGCCTCTTCCTCGCGCAGCTTCAGCAGGGACAGCAATTCGAAAAAGTTGCCCAAGGCGGCGAATCCGGCTCCGATAATGGCCAGGTCACTAGCGGTAATTATCCCATCGTCCGTTTTTTTCGTCTTTCGTTTTCTTTTTGTCAAGCACACCACCTGCTTTGAAGTCAACTTGCTTCATCATATGCTGCAAATGAAAGCGATGGTCATGTTTAAACGAAACTGGGCGAACCGAAAACGGCGCTTGGCCCATCCGAAGTCCGAAGTCCGATATTCAAAGTTCGAAGTACGCTTCAATTTAAGACGCGGCCCCGCAAGCGAGCTGTCATTATGTCCAAAGTCGATAACATGCTATCCATTCTTTGGCTGCTCCGGTCGGGAAGGAAAATGACCGCCCGGCAGCTGGCGGACGAGTTGGAAATCCACATTCGAACCGTATACCGCTGCATTGACTCTCTATGCGCCAGCGGCGTGCCGATTACCGCCGATTCCGGACCTAACGGAGGCTATCGGATTCTCGGCGATTTTATGGAGTCGCCGTTGCTGTTTGACGCAGACGAGCAGAAAGCGCTGGTGCACGCTTCGATATTCGCCAGGGAGGCGGGATATCCGTTTTCCGCCGCGCTGGAGCGGGCGGTAGCTTGTTATGGAGTATGCGCGGGGCAAGGATTCGGCTATGGAGTGCCGCGTGTTTGATTGCTATGGCATCATCCACTGGAAAGGGACCTGGTATACGGTCGGATTTTGCCGCCTGCGCCAGGGGCTGCGCAGCTTCCGGGTAGACCGCATCGTCCGCCTGGAGCCTTCGGATCACCGGTTTGAACGGCCGGCGGATTTCTCCGCGAAAGATTTTTTGCTGGGCGGTTTGCTCCCGCCTTCGCTGCAGGAGAAGTCCCTGGTTACCGTTCGCATTGCCGGACATGACCGGATCTTAAATGAACTGCAAAACCATTGGATGTTCGGGCACACGCTGGTGCGGCGGAGTGAAGGGGAGGCGGAATTCAAAATGGATGCTTCCGCCTTGCATACCTATGTGCCGTACTATTTGCTGCCTTACGGCAAAGCGCTGAAGATTCGCGAACCCCACCGGCTTGTGCGGCGGATGGCGGAGATCTGCGCGGACATGGCCGCACACTACGAGGGAATGAACATGGAATTTGAATAATAAGGAGGCCGCGTTCGAGGACGCAGCCCTGCTTCATTTTTAGCCTTTCGTTCCGCCCTGAAGGCCAAACCCTTTGGACATAAAGCGCTGCGAAAGGATATACAATACGATGGAAGGGATCGCATACAGAATGGAGAAAGCAGCCAGGTTCCCGTACTCGACCATCCCGTATTGTCCGAAGAACTGGTACAGTTTTAAGGAAGCCGGGAAATTTTCGGGATTCTGCAGCAGAATGTACGGAACGAAGAAATTGCCCCAGCTTCCCGAGAACGTAAAGATGGCCACCGTGCAAATGCCGGGGATCATCAGAGGAGCAACCACTTTGCGGATGCCCGTAAACACCGACGCTCCGTCGACCCATGCCGCCTCTTCCAGGTCCTGCGGCACGGAATCCATAAAGTTTTTCAGCATCCAAATTCCATAAGGCATCGAGGAAGCGACGTAAAACAGAATCACCCCGTAAATTTGGTCATACAAATTCAAGGTAAGGAACAATTGGTACACCGGGACCATCACCGCCGTAATCGGCAGGGAGGTCATAAATAAAATGGTCAGCATGAACGGCTTTTTGTATTTCATTTGGTACCGCGATAAGGGATAGGCCGCAAGCAGGGCCAGGATGACGACGAGCACCGCCTGGCCGAGCGACATGATGAGCCCGATCAGGAAGGCGCGCTGATTTTCCCGGCTGGTGATCACCTCGATGTAGTTCTCCGCCGTGACCCGGTGCGGCAGCTTAAGCGTCTGCATCGCGTTCGAGTCGATCGAGGCGACGATGACCCAAAGCAGCGGCAGCACGAAACAGATGCCGATAAAGGTAAGAATGGCGTACGGCAACATCCTGTAGACGATTTTGCGTTGTTTGGCGTTCATACGAAGTCTCCTTGTCAAAAGGTTATTTCAACGAGCGGATATAGAACAGGCTGAGCACCACTCCGATCAGCAGGAGCAGCAGGGAAATCGCGGTTCCGTATCCAAGCTGGTAATTGACAAAGGCCTGATTGTACATAAAGATCGGCAGCGTCGTCGTCGAAGTGCCCGGCCCTCCGCCGGTCATGGCGTAGATCAGCCCGAAAACCCCAAGCGTCTGCAAGGTAACGAGCATCATATTGGTGACAAAGCTTTCCTTAATATAGGGCAGGATGATCCGGGTGAGCACCTGCCATCTCGAGGCCCCGTCGACGACGGCGGCCTCTTCGACCTCGCTTGGCACATCGTCCAGCGCCGCTTGAAACACGAGCATGGAGAAGGCGGTTCCGTGCCAGATGTTGGCTAGGATAATCGTTAGCATCGGCATGGTGAACAGCCAGGTGACCGTCGGGATGCCGAAAAAAGCGAGACCTGAGTTTAACGTGCCTTCGTCCCCGAAAAAACTGTACAGGCACAAGGCGCAGACGATTTCCGGAGTTACCCAGCCGGCCAGCACGATCGTGCCGATGACGCGGCGGAACAGCTTGTTTTTATGCTTCATCAATAAAGCGATGACAAAGCCGAGCACCTGCTGGCCGATCACCGCCGAGCCAAACAGGAAAATCAGCGTATTCCAGATGCTGATGCGAACCGTCGGGTCCTTGAACATATGGATATAGTTATCGATCCCGACAAACTTCAGCTCCTTCGCGGACTCTCCGGTTAAGGCCAGGTTCGTGAACGAATAGAAAAAGGTCAGGAACACCGGATATATAAAGAAAATCAGCATGATGAGGACGGACGGAAGCAAAAAGTAGAGCCACGTTATTGAGTTTCTTTTTTGCCGATACGGTTCGGCCGTTATGCTGCTCATATCGTTCTCCTCCCCCGGTAGGCAAAGCGCTCTCCGCTATTTTTGCATCACATGATCTTCGCCGACGATGCGGGTGACGTCTTGAGCGTATTTTTTGGCGGCGTCGGCCGGAGAGGTTCCCGTTGCCACGGATTCGACCATCGTTTGGATTTGAGTGGACACCTCGGGGTACTTTTCCTGGGCCGGTCTGAACTCGGCGTTTTGCAGATATTCCGTGGCGATTTCGTTAAACGGCATTTTCGTGTATTCCGGATCTTTGGCCACGTCGGCCCGGACCGTAATGTTGCCGGAGGACATGACGAGTTTTTGGCTGTTTTCTTTACTTAACGCATATTTGATGAACTCCCAAGCTTCGTCTTTATGTTTGGCATTGCTTGGGATGGACAACGCCCAACCGCCGGCCAGCGTGATCGTGCCGGGATCCTGGCCTTGACTCGTCGGCATCGGGGCAAAGCCGAGCACGTCTTTATATTCGGGCCAAGGGGCGGCCCCGGTGTCCAGATAATTGCCGGTAATCCAGGAACCGTCGAGCGAAATCGCCAGCTTGCCCTGGGGCAAATATTCGCGTGAAGCGGTGTTGCCGGCCTGGCCGTTCAGCACTTTGGAGAGTGGCGGCCCGTGCTGCTCCTTGTTCACGGTTTCAATAAATCCGAGCGCGTCGAGGATGCCTTGGCTCTGTACGATCCATTTCCCCCCGGCGTCGTCGTATAGCCGTTCGCCCGTGCCGTACAGCAGCATTTCATAGGTCTGCATCGAGGTGGCTTCGCCCGTCGCCTTGCCCATGTTCATCCAGATCGGCACGACGTCCGGCTCCTTCTCTTTGATCGTCCGGGCCGCGTCCAGCACCTCGTCCCAGTTTTTGGGCCGCCAGTCCTCGGGAAGTCCGGCCCGCTTGAAAATTTCCTTGTTATACCAAAGCCCGCGCGAATCGGTATTGTAGGGCACCCCGTACACCTTGCCGTCGCTGGCGGTTACGCCTTTTTTCATCGCTTCGATAAACGAGCCGTTGGTCCAATCCTCCCATTCTTTCAGCCGTGCATCGAGCGGTTCAAGGTACCCCGCGCTGGCGTCGGAGTTCAGGATAAAAGTATCCTCGGTAACAATGTCCGGCGCCGTATCTTTCGATTTCAAAGCCAAAGCGACTTTGGCAAAATAGTCCCCTTCGGACGCCTGAATCGGCGTCGGCTTGATTTCCACGTTTTTGTCGGGATAGCCGGCGGCAACTTCTTTAATCCATTTGTAAAACGTGCCCTTTTCCCCGGCGCCGTCGTCCCGGTACGTGACCGTAATCGTCGTTTTTCCGGACCCGCCGGCCCCTTCGTTGCTTTTGCCCGAACAGCCAAACAGCAAAGCTCCGCACAACGCGATGCACAACACGACGGACGTAATCCGCCAACCTTTCTGGTTCATGAAGGCCATGTTTTTTCCCTCCCAAAGTAAGTATGCGGATAGAGAAGCGAAAAAGCTTGCCGGATTGTATCCGCTTACAAGCCCTTTTGATTAAAACATACTTTCCTGCCGGAACAATTATTCTAAATTTGAATGGTTCTTTATAGGTATGCAGGGTTGGGAATAGAGGTGATTGGCGGAGAAAAGGGAAGGAAGCGCCGGCTCAGCGTGAAAAAAACGGACCGACCCCGGACGGATCGGCCGCGTATATTACCGGACTTCTAGTTTGAAACCAGGCGTGTCAGAGCAAGCGCAAAATGTTCCAGGGCAGTCCGGGAATGGCGGTAAAATGTTGCCCGGCTCATATGGAAACGGGCGGCGAGCTCGTTTTTGTTCCATTCTTTCTGTAAATAACTTGCCATAAGGATTTGCTGTTCCGTTTTCGTTAACGGGTAGGCGGGCGGCTCGGCGGTCAGAAGATCGAGCGCGTATTTTTGCGCGGCGGCAGCGGGCAAACGCAGCGCACGAACGGCCGGTATCCGCTCCAACTGCTCCGTATCGTACAGATGCTCCAGCAATTGCTTAGCGGCTTTGCCGTCGATCGCCACGGATGCGCTTTGCCCAGCTTCCGGCAGAGGCACGTTTGGCGCCTTGTCTGCGGGACCGGTCTGCCGGATCACATTTTGCACCCACTCGTCAAACGCAGCTTGCCGGAAATCGAGTTCCCAGCGGGTCAGTTCTCCCGTTTCCGCGGGCCCTTCGGGCTTGATCCGGCCGGTTTCCTTGAAGCCCAGCAGGGAAAACAAGCTGCTTAAATGCGGATCTGCGGTGATATTGATGCCCTTGAATCCGCGGGTCATAAAAATCAGCCATTGCCGCATCAGCAACGCGCCCAGTTCCTCGGGGCCGTACAGCGGGTGCCGGCTGTTTACCGCGGCGAGCAGCACGCAGATCGTGTCGGCCGCTTCCGCGGGAAGACGGCGCAGCGCGGGGGCCTCCTCGCCAAGGATGGACAGAAGCCGGGGAGCGTAACGTTCCATGAGCGGCATCGTCCCGGCATGCAGCCAGAAGCCGGCGCAAAACGCCAGCGGGACTCCGCCCGGATCACGTACGACAAAAACCCCCTCGGGATGTTTGGCGGCGATGGTTTCCAGCAATTCGTGATATTTTTGCGGATCGACCAGCTCGGATTGCCAATCGGAGTGGGAAATCGACCAGGCCAGAAACCGCTGCAGACCGTTTAGATCTTCCGGACGAAAAGGGCTATGTTCCTGCGGCTTCAGGGTGGAAGAAAAATCGGCGTAGGCATGGGCGGCCGGCAGGAACTCGCGGTACAGCTCCAGCACATGAGCGGCAATCTGCATCTGCCGGCGTTTATCCGCCAGCCGGAATTGTTCGGCGAGCAGCTTGAACACATCAAGGCGCAGCTGCTGAAACTGGCTGGGGTTTCTTCGGGCGTGCTCCTCCCGCAAAAGGCGGGCGACGACATGGTGCAGGGACAGGCCGTATGGAGTGCTGCGGATAAAGGACAGCTTGCCGAGTTCAAAATAGCCGGAAGCGCTGAGCGGTTCGTCCAGCAATAAGTTGATGGCGGGCTGATCGGCTGCCGGCAGCAGCGATAGGACGGTTAACGCCTGGTACAGGGAAGGGGAAGCGGCCTCTTTTAAAAATTCGGCGCTAAGCATGCTGGGGATTTCCCGGACATCCCCTTCCCGGGAACGCCGCCAGTCCACGATCGTCGCCAGCAGCAGGGGAAGACCTTCCGTTTTTTGGGCAATTTCCTTCTGCACGGTTTCTTCCAGGCCGCTATTTTGCAAATACTCGTGGATCTCTTCACGCGAAAAAAGCTTGAGGGGGAACGTTTGAATGCGGCCGCCCCAAAGCGGATTCGTGCGCCATTTAAGGGGGAGGCCGTTTCGCGAGGCGATGACGAGCAGCACTCCCGCGTCTTTCAGCCTCGGCAAAAAGCTGGAAAGCAGCCAGCTTTCAATCAGGTCCAGACGTTCGCAGTTATCCATCACCAAAACGGAACGCTGCCTGGACAGCTCCGCAATCAGGTAAGGCAGAAGGGGAACCTCCGGGTCCCTGAATCTGCCGTATTCGCTTTGCAGGCTCATTTCGAGACTGGATAAAAAAACTCCGGAAGTCGTTAGCTCGGACTGACCGTCCAGCCATACCGTCAGCAGCGAAGCTTGCTTGGCCTTATGAAACATTTCCGTCAGCAGCGTTGTTTTGCCGATGCCGCCGATGCCGGAAACCGAAAATAACCGCAGCTTCCTGCCGGGGTCCGCCAACCAGTGCTCCAGACTGTTCATTTCCCGGGAAAAGCCGATCACTTGACGGCGGGCAATTTCATTTTTTTCTGTCGATAATGACTCCATTCCCCATCTTCCTTCTGTATTTAAAATCTGAAACAAAAATGAAACACCACGATCATGCCACTATATTACACTATGAAATGCGACTATTAAAAATAAAAATTCGTATTTTTTAAGATTATACAGGTTCAACCTAATCATCAGTGCTTGACAGTCAAGCCGGCAACAGACCGTGGCCTGGAACGAGACTCGCTATCCGGAGGCTTTGCACGATTATCCCGTTTGACCAGGTGACTTGGCTTCCTGAACCAAAGGAATAAAGGTGCAAAGTGGTTTGGAGAGCCTACCTCCATCTCCGTCATCATTTATTTTGTCAAGCACTGATTTTGGTCTTGAGCCATTATAGAATCTATAAATTCGTAGGTAGAGAGGGGGGAGAAGAGGGACTGGACCTGGTGGGCTAAGGGACACCAGGGCCGTTATTTGTGAAAAAACGGGAGTTTGCAAAATGTGGAGGGAGCCAATATGACAAAACGCTTATCTGCTTTCTTAGCCTTACTAATGATTTTTACGATATTTGAACCGTGGGGAATCCGTGCCGTCCGTGCCGAAGCCGGCCTGGCTCCGCCTGAAGCGGATGGCTGGGTTCAAATATCCACGGCGGAACAGCTGATTTATATCGACCGGAACCAAGAGGCATATTTAAACCGAAACCTGTTGCTGCTGGGCGATATTGATTTGGCCGGGTATGGCTGGATTCCTTTCGGCGGCAACGAGCATGCCGCATTTAGCGGAGTTTTTGACGGAAGGGGCCATTTGATCACCGGGGTCAGGGTCATCGACGATGAGCGGGAAAATGTCGGATTTTTCGGCAGCTCCACCGGCATGATCAAGAACGTGGGGGTAGATGTTCATATCGAGGGAGGCGCCTATACCGGCGGTCTGGTCGGTCTGATGAGCGATGGCAGCATCGACCGT
This sequence comes from Paenibacillus macerans, assembly GCF_900454495.1. NCBI lineage: Bacteria > Bacillati > Bacillota > Bacilli > Caryophanales > Paenibacillaceae > Paenibacillus > Paenibacillus macerans. Next base: position 2,813,169 of record NZ_UGSI01000001.1, on the reverse strand, counting down.
GCTTATGTAACGGGCAGCGTCAAGGGAGGGACGAACGCCAATCCGGCTGCGGTTACTGGCGGATTGGCAGGAGGTGCCATAGGCGAAATCACTCGCTCCTTTTCTTTGGCTTCCGTCGTTAGCGGTACGGCCCCCAACATCTATGTCGGCGGGTTGGCCGGCAGTCAGGGCAGGGGCGGGATCAGCGATTCGTATGCGTTAGGAAACGTATCGAACCAGACCAGCGATAATTATTATCTCTTATCTGCCGGTCTTGTGTCTCATATCGTTCGCGGCAGCGTTCAGCGCACTTATGCGGCCGGAAATGTCGACAAGTCCAATTTGGCGGGGGCATCCTACTCGTTGATCGTTGGATTGGTGGGTGTAGCCGATTTCGCAGGTTCTTTCGTTGCGGATTCTTTTTTCGACTCCGTTACCACCGGGGTAACGGCCGGCAGCGATCCAAGCGGAGCGAACGCCCGCGAGACGAGCGAGATGCAGCGGCAATCCACATATACGGATGCGGGCTGGGATTTTACGAATACGTGGGCGATCAATCCGAACGTGAACGGCGGGTATCCTTACCTCAGGCCGGCGATTCTGACCGTGGAATTGCCGGATGCGGTCAAAGCTGTCTCTTATTCGGTTTCGCTTGCGGGATTTGACGGTGCAAGAGGCGGAATCACCTGGAGCGCGACCGGCCTTCCCGCCGGCCTGAGCCTAATCGGTACGGGGGTGCATACGGCGGTACTTCAGGGCACGCCAGCGCAGCCCGGCACCTACAGCATCGATATCACGGCAACGGATGCCGGGGGCGCCACCGATCGTACGACGCTCCAGTTGACGGTTAAAGAGCAAGCGCCCGAGTTAGCCGCCTTCCGCGTCGGCCCCGGCGCCGTTTATAAATCCGTCAAGGCAGCGGCAGAGCCCCAAGGGGCGGATCATACGTTTGCTTATACGCTTACTGATTCCGCGGATGTTCGGCCGCTGCTTGGCGCCGAGCTTCCGGCCGCTGCGGCGGCGTACCGGTTGGAGGAGGACATTCCGAACGTTGCCGCAGGACAGTATTTAAACGTATATGAGGCGGATTTGCATGGCTTGATCCGGGCCTTGAGCAGCGTCCGGCTTGCGGCCGAAGATATTCAGGCGGTGGTTCGCGTCACCGGCGTAAGGCTGGAGCCGGACCGGCTGACGTTTGTCTTAGGCGAGGGGCCGCAGAAGCTTGCGGCTATCGTCGAACCCGAAGGCGCGACCGAGCCTGCGGTAATTTGGAGCTCCAGCGCTCCGGGGGTGGCCGAGGTTAGCCAAAACGGCGAAGTCGCTCCTGTGGCGGCCGGCGAAGCCGACATCACGGTCACGACCGTGGACGGCTCCTTTGCGGCAGCTGCAAAGGTGACCGTAACGCCGCCTCCGGCCACCGCCGGAACGGTGACGGGAACCGTTTACGGAACGGGGGACGCCCCGCTTCCCGGGGTCACGGCTGCCGTGTACGGCAGCAGCGCCACGACCGACAGCCAAGGGAATTTTACGTTGTTTAACATTCCCGAAGGCAAGCAAACCGTTTCATTTACGGCTTCAGGCTATAAACCTTATTCCCTGACCGTTAATGTAACTGCGGGCGAGATCACGGATACGGGCCGTATCGTGATGACGGTCGAAGACACAGCGGAAAATCCGGGCGGCCCCGATGATCCGGATAATCCGACTGACCCGACCGATCCTGCAGATCCGGGCACCCCGGGGAGTTCCGGCTCCTCGCGATCGCATCGCGACGGTTCTTCAGGCGTGGCGGATAAAACGGTAAATGCTCCGGGGGAGAGTGCGGGGGAACGGATTTATATAAACGGCAAGGAAGTTCAGACAGCTATCGTAAAAGAAACGGCGGGCGACGGCAGAGCCGTCACGCGGTTTATCCTGGACGGCCCTCTCTTAAGCGCCGCATTTGGTGCAGAACGCGAAGTTATCATAACCGTTAACGGCTCGGATCCGATCATGGTGACCGATTTTCCCGCGGAAGCGCTGCGGGAGTCGCTCCTGAGGCAGCCCGAGGGAATGCTGCGGATACGCGCCAATGGGGCGAGTTACGGCTTGCCGCTGCACGTCATGGACAGCATACCGGGCGGTTTGGTCCTAAGCGCCGCCATCGGCAAACAGACGGATGCCGCAGCCGGGGAACTGCAAGAAGCGCTGGCCGGACAAGGCTGCCAAATGCTTGCGGCACCGGTAGATTTCTCGCTTTCCTTAGACGGCAAGGAGCTGGCCGATACGGGAGCGGTTTACACGGAACGCTCGATCAGGCTTGACGCCGGGGTTAATTCCGCCAAGTCCACCGCGGTGCGGGTCGATGCAAACGGGCGGGCGCATTTTGTCCCTTCGGTATTTCAAGCGGCAGGGGACGGAACCGAAGCTTTCATCTATGCGCCGCATAACGGCACGTACACCGTGGTTCAATCGGAACGCACTTTTTCGGATGTCCAGGATGGGCACTGGGCGAAATCCGAAATTGAGCTGCTCGCGAACAAGCTTGTCCTGACCGGCGGCTTTGACGGGCGTTTTACGCCCGACGGTCAAGTCACCCGCGCCGAATTTTCAGCGATGCTCGTACGGTCCTTAGGGCTTCTTGAAAAAACGGGCCCATCCGCTTTTAACGACGTTCCGGAGGGGGCCTGGTATGCAGGGGCGGTGGAAGCTGCCGTTGCTGGCGGGCTCATTAACGGGTATCCGAACGGATCGTTTAAGCCGAACTCGCCGATCACCCGCGAACAAATGGCGGTCATGATCGCCCGCGCCGTAAGCTTCGCCGGGGAATTGCCGGGAACGGATCCCCTTTCGCTCGAGCGCTTTTTCGACCATTCCGGCATCGCGGGCTGGGCTCAGGAACCCGTCAAGCAACTGCTTGCGGCAGGGATGATCGAAGGCGCGAAAAACAACGCGTTTGCTCCCGGCGAATTCGCTACCCGCGCCCAAAGCGCCGTTTTGCTGAAGCGTATGCTGGAATACCTTGGGTTTATCGATTAATATATGAAAAAAAGAAGCCCCCTTAGGCGGAAGCGGTAAGCAACCGTTATAAGGGGGCTTCTTTTTACTAGCGTTGCATCGTCTAGTCGCACAAATATGCTAACGGATGCCATGGCCGCTATTTGTCCCAAGAACGTTGATTTCAAATCGTAACGGTTGCCATGGCGCTTATTTCGCTAAAATCCGGCTTTTTTGCTTAGATCCAGGCAAATAACGACGATCACAACCGTTAGATTTCGGGACGCTGCCTGCGGGAAAACTTGAGCAGAAGTTAACTTTCTTCTTTGGTCTAAATAGGGACCTTTATTACCGTTATTTCCGTGACCACCGCAAAACACGAGATAAATAAAAAACGGCATCTCTGCCGTTTTACTCTATGGATCGTCAGGGACTCGAACCCTGGACCAGATGATTAAGAGTCAACTGCTCTACCAACTGAGCTAACGATCCTTAAGGTGTAATTATGGTGGAGCCAAGGGGGATCGAACCCCTGACCTCATCGCTGCCAGCGATGCGCTCTCCCAGCTGAGCTATGGCCCCGTGAGCGACTATTTTATTATATAAAAGTGAGTGCTGGGTGTCAAGCTATTTTTTAAAAAAATATTCTATGAAAATTAAAGCGAGCTGGATTGTGCGAATCGTTTTTTGTCGGACGATGATCAATATGTTACGTTATATTGTCAATATCGCGTTGTGGACGGCAAGATCGCCGAGCATCGCGGACGGCTCGATAGGATAACGATGCGGCACCAAATTTGGGGCAAAGGGCAGTGGCCTGAATTGTTTTGTATTCTCGCAAAAAAAATCCGGCAATGATTAGCCGGAAGCAAAAGGTGAAAAAGATCAGTTCTCTCTCAACCGAATCGCCGTAATTCTGGCGGCGGGCACGATTACGCGCTGCCCAAGCTCGTCGCTCAGGTCCAGGGAATCGCTTTGCACGGAGATTAAAATTCCGCGCAGGGCCGAGTTTGACGTTTCGATCGAAATGTTTTGGCCCACCGATTGCGACAGTTTTTGCTGCGTGCCGGGATCGGGAAAAGAGGCGGCGGCGATGCTTTCCTCCAGCCGCTCGACGCGGCCGGTCAGCAGTTCCAACTGCGCCTGAAGCCTGCGAATCCGTCTGCGCAGCGGGCCGTTAAGAAAGAAGCGAAGAAGGCTCATTAGGTGTCACCTCCTCTATCAAATACGGTCTCTATCAAAAGAGACAATATATAGTATGTTGATAGATTCATAGCGTGCGGGTGCTCGTCTTTCCTGCGGATAGCGGTTATGTTATATTTTGTACAGATACCGAATTTGAGCATAGGGAGAGACGTTTAAAGATGATAAAGCATATCGTTTTGTTTAAATTAAAAGACGCGTCGCCGCAAGGCGTGGAGCGTACGGCCGCGGTGCTGCGCGGATTGGAAGGCAAGGTGGAGCAGCTGCGGGGGCTGGAGGTCGGCATTGACGTGGTCCGTTCCCAGCGTTCCTATGACATCGCGCTGATCGCCACCTTTGATTCGCTGGAGGATCTGGAAGGATATCAGGTTCATCCGGAGCATAAAAAAGTGATCGAACATATGACCCAGGTCCGGGAAAGCCAGGTGGCCGTCGATTTTGAATTTTAACGTTCCCGGAGGGGGACCGTTCTCGAATAAGACAGCCGCTACGTACGGGCTGAAGGAGGAAACGCCGTGTATTACGTAAACCGGGAACAAATCGAACGCAGGCTGGAACTTTTGCCGGAACTGACCAAGGTGTTGCGGGGGGCGGCCAAGGCGCCGCAGCCTTCTTTGCTGGAGCGCTACGCGGAGGAACGCGCCTTGCATTTGGCGGTGGAGATCGTCACCGACGTCGGCAGCTACTTGATCGACGGCTTTATCATGCGCGACGCCAGCAGCTATGAAGACATCGTGGACATCATTTTTGACGAGAAGGTGATCGATTCCGGGCAGCATGCGATGTTAACGGAATTGGTACGCCTCAGAAAACCGCTGGTGCAGGACTATTATGCCTGGGACCGCTCGCAGGTTCGGGGACTGGTGGAGCGGCTTCCTGGCGTTCTCCCAGCATTTGCGGAAAGCGTGCGGGACTATTTGACCCGTGAGGACATTACTTCCTGAAGCAAACGGGCTAATCATTGACAAGCCGGCAAAAATTGAGACTCGTCCGGTGTGACCAATTTGGGCGCCGCTGCTTATATATAAATTAACTATATAGGCATTCGCCCTGATCCAGGGTTGACCGGAAGTCCGCAAAGCGGCTCCGCGCCGCCCCCGTGTGGGCAGGGAGATGCCGGCAAGGGAGAGATGAGCCGTGAGCAAAGGAAACAAAGGTTGGTTGTGGGGTGCCGCTGTCGGCACGATCGTCGGTTCGGTGGCCGCGCTGTTGTTCGCTCCGAAACCCGGACGCGAGCTGCGCAAGGATATCGCGGACGGGGCCCGGCAGGTCGGCGAGAAGACGCAGGAGATCGCCGGCAAGGTGACGGAGCAGAGCGCTGCCTTGGTCGGCAAAATTAAAGACAAAGCCGAAGGAATCATCGGCGAAATTCAAGCGCGCCGTGCCGGCCATGTTCCGGAAGAGGAAGAAGCGCAGACGGCGCAAGCGTCGGGATTTGCGGACGATACCGCAGGCGAAGCGGAAAAGGACGCGTTACTGGCCGGCGCCGCGCCTAAAGAAGAATCCTAATCCAGCGAAGAGGACCCCGTTTTGCGGGTCTTTTTCTATGTCCGGGGCACGGCTTATTCCTTGTTCCGCCCTCTAAATTGAGTTAATATTTAGGTACGCTTTGCGCGCCAATTTCATAAAGTAACGGGAGAGAAGTAAACTACACATGAAGGATGCGGTATGTTCGTGCAGCAAGCCATCGCTATACTAGACTCGGGAGTGGGAGGCCTCACCGTCTGCAAGGAAGTGATGCGGCAGCTTCCCAGAGAGAAAATTATTTACTTCGGAGATACGGCCAGAGCTCCCTACGGTCCCCGTTCTCCCGAAGAAGTCCGCTTGTTTACCGAGCAAATCGTCGATTATCTCATTCAGTTCGATCCGAAAATGATCGTCATCGCCTGTAACACGGCAACGGCGGCTGCGCTGGATTATATTAAGGCGAAGGTTAAAATTCCTGTCATCGGCGTGATTCATCCCGGTTCCAGGGCAGCCATCAGCGCCACCAAAACGGGGAAAGTCGGGGTTATCGGCACGATCGGCACCATTTGCAGCGGCGCATACGACAAGGCCCTCCGCGAACTCAACCCGCAAATCGAGATCGTCAGCGAAGCTTGTCCCGACTTTGTCCCCCTTGTTGAGCGAGGGCTCTATGAAAATCCGGAGACGCTTTATGTCGTTCAGGACTCGCTGCGGGATATGAAGGAACATCCGATCGATTGCCTGATTCTGGGCTGCACTCATTATCCTTTTTTAAAACGGCCGATTCAGCAGGTTATGGGTCCCAAAGTCAAACTGATCAGCTCTGCGGATGAAACGGCCCGGGAGATCAGCACGGTTTTGCATCAAAAAGGCTGTTTGGCGCGCGGGGACGGAATTCCGGTGCATCAGTTTTTCTGCAGCGGCGATCCGGGGATCTTCCGCAAAATCGCCCGGCAATGGCTGGGGGAGCAGATCGAGCTGACGCCCATCGTGTGGCAGGTGTTCAGCGCAATCTGATCATGCCTTGAAACCTTTGGCGGGATGTTCTCCCGGCCAAAGGTTTTTTTCAAAACTGTCCAAGAAAAGAGGTGCGGGCCATGCAATTCATAGCGATGATCACAATGTTGATCGACCATGTCGGGCTGCTGTTTTTTCCCGGAGAAATGCTGTTGCGGATCATCGGGCGGATCGCGTTTCCCCTTTATGCCTACGCGCTGGTACAGGGGCACGTCTACACTTCCAATTACCGGAAATATGCTTGCCGTTTGTTTATCATCGCCGTTTTGTCGCAAATCCCCTATCAGCTCGCTTTCGACACCAACGGCCTGAACGTCGTCGCCACGCTATTCGTCTCTTCTCTGATACTCAGGCTGCTGGATTCGGTCAAACCGGGGATTGTATCCGCTCTCACGATCGCGGCGGCCTGCGTCATTATGGAGGTTCTGCCGTTCGACTACGGCGCCTACGGACTGCTTCTCGTGCTGATTTTCAAGTATGCGGGCCAGGGCAGGATGGTCGTGATGCATCTGCTCCTGAACTTGGCCTATCTTTTCGCCTACGGCTGGGTGATTCAACTGGCCAGCATCGTTCCGACCCTGGTGATTGCGTACGGGCCCGGGCTGTGGAGAAGATTGGAGTCCTGGACGCTGCCGCGCTGGGTATGGCGGGCTTTTTATCCGGCGCATCTGGCTGTTTTGGCGGTGGTGGTGTATATTTTAAGGATATAACGGAAAAAACCGAACAGCACGGGGGAGGAGGCTCCCCCGTGCCCGCGTTAATAAACGGCGGCCGGTTCGTGCCGGGAAACGGCCGCCGCGTTCATTCGCTCGTATTTGGCTTGATCTTGAATCAAAACAATCCGGAGAAGGCCAAGCAACTGTCGCAGGTTACGACATCCGCCGGTTTATCGAAGTCACCCGAGCTATAAATTTTGCGCCGGGAAGGTTCCGGATGCTGAAATCAACGATTTGGGATAAACTATATAGTAGGAAATAAGGATTCAAAGAGGAGGGGGAAGTCATATGAGATGGACGAAAATGTTATCGCTTCGGCATTGGTCCCATATTTTTCGCCGTACTCTGCCGCTCCTGACCTCCGGGAACGTGCCGTTCACCGACAAACTGCTGCTGGTCGCGCCGGCACTGTTGTATTGGTTTCTGCCGGACGTGCTGCCGTTTATCCCGATCGACGATATGGCCGTGACGATGCTGTTGATGAATTGGTTCGTCACCCGGGCCGAACGGAAATATCCGGGAGTTTAGCTATGGCCTCGCCCGGCGTACGCCGGGGGGCTTTTTTCGGTTAAGTCTTCCCGGCGGTGTTGCTGGGAGATTATCGGTGCTGTGGCAACCGTTAGAATAATTTCGTGTTTAGAAATGTATCTTGTTAGATCAGATTTGATGAACTGATGGTGCAAGGCGGATTTGTAGCAGACAGTTTGCAGCGGGCAATTTTTAGTAGACAGCCTTGCTTGTTTAGCTGGGTTTCTTTACAATAGGAATGTTAGATGTCTACCCATTAACTTGATATAGGAGCGATCGTATGAACGTGAAAATTACCCGCAACGCGGCGAAAGTGATAAAAAAAGAATTGGAAAAGGAAGAAAACCAAGGCCTGGTGCTTAAAGTATTCATCACCCACTCGCATGGCGATCACGCCCACTATGGCCTGGATCTGGTGAAACCGGACGAGAAGGGACAAATCGTAAAAACGGACAAGGAGATCGACGTGCTCGTGGAAGGTACCGATCCGCTGCTTGACGGCGTGAAGATCGATTACTTGTATTTTCCGGAGGAAGGCTTCGTCATCACCAACCCGTCCAAAGGCAATCACGGAGATCATTAATTATTCGGTTCAGTTCGGTTTATGTGTTAAGTTCGCCATTTTAGAATTCCCAAAATGGGACGATTCTCGCACTCGAGATTCCCGTTTTGGGAATTTTTTTGCACCCGGTTGATTGCGCGCCGGTAGGGCAGCCGTGCGAAATGTTCCTGTTGGCGCGGAAAACTCAAAAATTTCTGCCCGCCGTGGCATGTTGGCACGGAAATTGCTTGTTATAAAGGTGAACCGCTTGTTGTTAGATTTTAAAATGCATCATTTTTCGGCCGAGCAGAAGCGTTCAATAATCGCGTAAGAAAAGCTGCCGCTAAATTGCGGTTTGTTTCCCTTTAATTTTCGTCGTACAGAAGCTTTTCTTGTGGGGAAGACGCGGCCGGGGAAGGGAGGGGGGCTGTGAATCCGGGGACGGCTGGGCCCGGTATGACAAGCGGTATTGTCCAAACGAAGCGAACCGGGAGGGGATTGTTTTGAGCGGGAAGGCATTAAATATTCCGAATGAACTTGTGATAGAGATGTATACAAAAATGCAGCGGATCCGCAAGTTTGAAGAAACGGCGGGGGCGTTTTTTTCCGAAGGGAAGATACCGGGATTCGTGCACTTGTATATCGGCGAGGAAGCGATAGCCGTAGGGGCCTGCGCAAATTTAAGAGACGACGATTTCATTACGAGCACGCATCGCGGCCATGGGCATATCGTTGCCAAAGGCGGCAATCTGAAGCTAATGATGGCGGAGCTGTTCGGCAGAGAAACCGGATACTGCAAAGGCAAAGGCGGCTCGATGCATATTGCGGATGCGGAGCTTGGCATTCTGGGGGCGAACGGCATCGTCGGGGCAGGCCACAATATTGCGGTCGGCGCGGGCTGGAGCGCGCAGTACAGGGGGACTGACCAGGTTAGCGTTTGCTTTTTTGGAGACGCTTCCACGAATATCGGTTCATTTCATGAGGCGCTGAATCTGGCCAGCGTGTGGAAGCTGCCGGTTATCTTCGTGTGCGAAAACAATCTTTACGGCATCTCGGTTAGCCAGGAAAGGCATCAGGCGATTAAGGATATCTCGCTGCGCGCGGCGGGGTACAACATTCCTGCCGTAACCGCAGACGGCAACGATGTCTTCGCGGTGTATGAGCATGTGAAAGCGGCCGTTGAAAGGGCAAGATCCGGCCTGGGCCCCAGCTTGCTGGAATTTAAAACCTACCGTCACCGGGGCCATTTTGAAGGGGACCCGGCCGCATACAGACCGGCGGAAGAGGTCGAGGAGTGGCTTAAGAGAGATCCGATTCCGAAGCTGGAACGATACCTGCTGGACCAAAAAATAGCCGATGCGCAAGGATTGGAAAAAATCCGCTCGGAAGTGGATGCCGAACTTCAGGAGGCGCTCGATTTTGCCTCCGGCAGCCAGGTGCCGGCGATCGGGACATCGGTTGAGAATATTTACTCTGACTTGATCGAGGAGGCGCGCGTACGATGAAAAAAATGACTTATGGCGAAGGAATCCGGGAAGCACTGCGCATCAAAATGCTGGAAGACCCGAACGTCGTGCTGCTGGGAGAAGATGTAGGGCCGTACGGCGGCACGTTTGGCGTGACCAAAGGGCTGTGGGAGGAATTCGGCGAGAAGCGGGTCCGCGACACCCCGATCTCCGAAGGCATCATTGTCGGTGCGTCGGTCGGGGCGGCCGCGACGGGACTGCGCCCTGTTCCCGAGCTGATGTTCATGGACTTTCTGGCGTTCGGGATGGACAGTCTGGTCAATCAGGCGGCCAAGATGAGATATATGTTCGGCGGCAAAATCTCCGTCCCGATGGTCCTGCGCCTGCCGACGGGCGGCGGGATGAACGCGGGCGCGCAGCATTCCCAATCGCTTGAAGCCTGGGTGACCCATATCCCCGGCCTGAAAGTGGTGTTTCCATCCAATGCGGAGGATGCCTGGGGGTTGATGCTGACCGCGATCGAAGACAATAACCCGGTCTGTTATTTGGAGAGCAAGGCGTTGTATGCGCGCAAGAGCGAGGTGCCGGACCATGTCGCCCCGATTCCTTTCGGAGTGGCCAAAGTAAAACGGGAAGGCCGCGATGTTTCGGTGATCACTTACGGAAAGCAGGTCCACGATGCGTTGACGGCGGCGGAGCAGCTTGCGCGGGAGGGGATCGAAGCCGAGGTGATCGACTTAAGATCGCTGTATCCGCTCGATAAGGATATGATCCGCGCTACTGTAGCCAAGACCCACCGGGCGGTCGTCGTTACGGAAGAAGTGAAGCGGGGCGGATATGGCGGGGAGCTTTCCGCGATGATTTCCGAGGAAATGTTCGATGAGCTTGATGCCCCGGTGGTAAGGATAGGCGCGCTGAATACCCCGGTTCCGTATGCTCCCGATCTGGAAACGGTTGTGCTTCCGAATGCCGCGGACATCGTCAACGGAGTCAAAAGCATGGGGTTGAACAAAGCGATCCTGTAGAACGAGCTCAAACATGGAGGGACGAAAATGGCCGAAATTATCGTGATGCCCAAGCTGGGACTGACCATGACGGAAGGAAACCTGTCCAACTGGCGCAAAGCGGAGGGAGACCGCATCGAGCAGGGGGACATCCTGTTCGACGTGGAGACCGACAAATTGTCCAATGAAATCGAGGCAAAAGTAAGCGGAGTGCTGCGAAAAATCCTCGTTCGCGACGGCGAGGTCGAAGTGCTTCGTCCGGTCGCGATCGTCGGTACGGAGGATGAGGATATTTCCGCATTGTTGGCCGAAGCCGGCGGCAGCGTACCGCAAGCCGGGACCGGCGAGCTGAACCGGCCGGAAGGGGCGGAGGCGGGGGACGCCCCGCTCTCTGATGCGGTCGAAGCGGCGGCGGTGGAAGGCAGAATCAAAGCTTCGCCGCTCGCCAAAAAAACGGCGGCCGAACTTGGCGCGGATCTGACGCGTATTCCGGGAACCGGTCCGGGAGGACGGATCACCGCAGCGGACGTTCAGCGGTTTACGTCGGTTTTAACAGGCGAAAAGAAGGCGAAGGCATCGCCTGCCGCCGTAAAAACCGCTGCCGCTTTAGGCGTGGATATCTCCGGCATCCAGAAAGATGGGAGAATTATGAAGTCCGATGTGCAGGCCCACTTCGCCAAGGCAAACGCCCAACCGGGCGATGCCGGTTCGGAGCCGGCAGAAATGACGCGCCGCGTGCCGATGAACGCCATGCGGAAAGTCATCGCCAAGCGAATGCGGGAAAGCCAGGAGATTTCGCCTGCGGTTACCTACAATCTGAAGGTGGATACGACGAATTTGGGGCTGCTCCGGGAGCAATTGAAAGACAGCTGCAAAGTAACTTACACCGATCTGCTGGTAAAAATCGCCGCGAAAGCGCTGATCGAACATCCGTTGTTAAACTGCTCCATAGAAAATGATGAATTGGTGCTAAGAAGCTATGCCAATATCGGCGTTGCCGTCGGGCTGGAGGACGGCTTGGTCGTACCGGTCATCAAAAACGCCGACCGCAAAGGCCTGCGGGAAATCGCGGAGGAAGCGCGGGCACTGGTTGGCAAAGCGAGAAATAACGGGCTTGCTTCAAGCGATATGTCGGGCGGCACGTTTACGATTACCAACTTGGGGATGTACGGGATGGAATCATTTACTCCGATCATTAATCAGCCCGAAGTGGCGATTCTGGGCGTTAACGCGATCCTTGAGACGCCGGTGGCCGTCAACGGCCAAGTCGCCGTGAAGCCGCTGATGAACCTGAGCCTCACCGCCGACCACAGAGCGGTGGACGGCGCGGTGGCGGCCGCTTTTATGCAAAAGTTGAAACAGTATGTCGAAACGCCGGCACTGCTTCTACTATAAACGGGGGGAGAAAAAATGAAGATCGTGGTGCTAGGAGGCGGTCCCGGCGGCTACGTAGCGGCGATCCGGGCGGCACAGCTTGGCGCGGACGTAACGCTGGTGGAGAGAAAAGCGCTCGGAGGGACCTGCCTGAATGTCGGCTGCATCCCGACCAAGGTGCTGCTGCACACGGCGGAGCTTTACGCGCAGCTCAAACGGGACGGAAAAGAACTCGGGCTGGAGGCGGGGGACATTTCGTTCAATTGGCCGCAGCTTCAAAAAAGAAAGGATCACATGATCAAACTGAACGCAGGGGGCATCGACGCTCTGCTGAAAAAGCACAGAATCGCCAAAGTGATGGGCAGCGCAACCTTTACCGGCGAGCATGAGCTGCAGGTGACAGCGGCGGATGGAAGCAAGCAAACGAGGCATTTTGACCGGGCGATTATCGCCACCGGCTCCGAGCCGGCGCAAATTCCGATTCCGGGCGCGGATTTGGACGGGGTGATCACCAGCGATGAGGCGCTTTCCCTGCCCGAAGTGCCGGGCAGGCTGTGCATCATTGGCGGCGGGGTGATCGGCTGCGAATTCGCCAGCGTATACAGTAGCCTCGGGTGCCGGGTGACGATCGTCGAAATGTTGCCCGAACTGATCGCGGCCATGGATCAGGATGCGGTAAGCTGCCTGAAGAAGCAGTTTGCCAAAGAGGGAATACAAATCCATACAGAGACAAGAGTGGAGAGTATCGAGAAAACGGGCGGAGGATTGGTCGTAAGTACGGCGTCGTCCGCAGGCAGCCGCACGATTGAGGCCGACAAGGTGCTGATTTCGACCGGGCGGAGGCCGGTTACCGACGGATTGGGGCTGGAGCGCATCGGAGTCGATGCGGACAGAAACGGAATCAAGGTTAACCGGCGCATGCAGACGAACCTTGCGCACATCTATGCGATCGGCGATTGCACCGGCGGAGTCATGCTCGCGCATGTCGCCTCCGCCGAGGGGATGATTGCCGCAGAAGCGATCATGGGCGCGCCTGCGGACATCGATTTCCGCACGATCCCGTATTGCGTCTACACGAGACCGGAGCTGGCCTCGGTAGGGATGACGGAGAAATCGGCCAGGGAGCGGGGGTATGAAGTGAGAACGGGGGTATTTCCGCTGCAGGTCAACGCGAAATCGATGATTATGGGCGAAACGAACGGGCTAATCAAGGTTGTCGCCGACGCCGCTACGGATGAAATCCTCGGGCTTCATATCGCCGGCCCCAGGGCAACGGATTTGATCGCGGAAGGTGCGCTGGCCATCCGGCTGGAAGCGACGCTGGACGAAATCGTCACGACGATCCACGCTCATCCCACCGTGGCCGAGTCGCTTCCGGAAGCGGCTCACGCAGCCCATCACCGGGCGATTCACCTGTACGGATAAAAAACAATCGAAGCCGGCGGACCCGGCAGCTCCACTAAATCGCCTGGGTAAGATGAATGTTTCATATTTTATTCATCTTATTCAGGCTTCTTGCCGATACAAACGAATTATAATAAGAGTAAGCGAATTTGTAAGCGCATTCAATAATATTTTTACAATCAGGTGAGCGTATGAAAATTGCTATGGAAATGAAACAGACAACGTCGCTTTCCCCGCAAATGAGGCAAGCGGTGCAAATTTTGCAGATGGGTTCACAGGAGCTTGAGGAATACGCCTTGCGGCTCGCCGCCGAGAATCCGCTTATCGAGGTGACCACATTCGCGGATCGTCTAAGCCGCAGGAACAGGAACGATACCGGCATGCATTTTCCGGATGTAGAAGCAATGGCCGCTCCCGGCGAAGAAAGCCTGCACGATGTTTTGATGGGCCAGTTGAATCTGCTGACCCTATCCAAACGGGAATATCGGACAGCCCGCTACTTGATCGGCTGCCTGGACGGGAACGGTTACCTTGAGATTGCTCCGGAGGAGGCGGCGAAAGCGTTGGGCACGGATACGGATAGCGTGCTCCGCGCTCTTCGCCTCGTGCAGTCTTTGGAGCCGGCCGGCGTCGGCGCGGCGGATTTACAGGAGTGTCTTTTGCTGCAACTGGAGCATAGAGAGGAGATGACACCGCTGCTGAAAGAACTCATTGAGCGGCACTTCGAACAGCTCTGCAAACAACGCTTTGATGCGATTTCCAAACGATTGGGCGTTCCCAAGCGCGCGATTGTTGAAGCGTACCGGGTGCTTCGTTCGTTGAACCCCCGTCCCGGCGGCGGTTTCGAAAGCGGGCAAAAAACCGTATATATTGTGCCTGACGTCCTGGTTGCCGCTAAGGACGGGGGCTTCGACATCAAGCTGAACGACGCCGTTTGCCCCGAAATAGCGATTCAGCCTTCGTACCGGAATTTGCTGGAGCAAAATCTCGACGACGGTACCCGGCAGTATATGGCGCGAAAACTAGAGCAGGCAAGATGGACCATGAGCTGCATCGCGGCTCGCCGGCGGACCTTGTTTCGCGTAACGGAAGCGATAGTGGAGTGGCAGGAAGCCTTTTTTCGAAAAGGGCCGAAGCATATGGCGCCGATGGTGCTGAAGGATATTGCCGGCCGGCTGGGCCTGCACGAATCTACGGTAAGCCGGGCGACCAAACATAAGTATGTCCGCTGCGATTGGGGAACTTATGAACTGAAGCGGCTTTTCGCGCCTTCGCTGAACCGGAGCGCATCTTTGCGGTTGGGCGGGGATGCTGCGAAGCGGATGATTCGTGATATTATCGATCGTGAAAATAAGAACAAAACCTGGAGCGACCGTGAAATCGCCGAATTGCTGCTTAGCGAGGGGATTCGCATATCCCGCAGAACCGTGGCCAAATACCGGGAGAGCATGAATATCGCCAGCGCGGCCGATCGAAAGCAGCGCCTGATCTAAAAGAAACAAACCGGACGCGAGGAGTGATTGTCGTTTGCTGATCAGCTATGAAAAGTCGATCGAAAATTGGGAGCAGTTCACGAAATATGGTACCATAACGGCGGATACAAGGATGGAGATTGCCGAATCGTGGATTCGCTGCAGCGAGGCCGGCGTCGATCCTTTGCACGGCAGAGGAGAGCAAGTCTCTTCCGCAGAACTTTCCGTTCGCTTAAACGACCGGAAGCAATTAATCGCCGTGGCCAGGCCGGTAATGAACAGCATTTTTCAAATTATTAAAAGCACGGTATACGGCATTGTCTTAACCGACCAAGACGGAGTTATTTTGGAGACGGTGCATCATGAGACGATCGAGCCGGAATGCGCGAAAGTGAATTTTTTTCAAGGAGCCCGCTGGGATGAGCGAAGCGTGGGCACCAACGCGGTCGGAACGGCGCTGGCGACGGGCCGCCCGATCCAGGTGCTCGGGGGAGAGCATTACTGCACTTCCCATCATCCGTGGACCTGTTCGGCCGCACCGATCCGCGACAGCAGGGGAAATATCATCGGCTGTCTCGATTTGTCGGGAAAAGTGGAGGACGTTCACATTCATACGTTCGGGATCGTGGTCTCCGCCGTGATCAGCATCCAGGAGCAGCTCAATGTGATGGAGACGAACGGACTGATGGATACCGTGTTTAATTCAATGATGGATGGGCTGCTCCTGATCGATACGGAATACCGCATTCAGCGAATCAACAGCCGGCTTGCCTCGATCTTCAGGCTGGACGCGAACGAGATCTATCGGCTGAACGTGAGGGAAATGCTGAACGCGCGGGATATCGAGAACGTGGTTTTTCGCGGAAAACAGCATCTGAGTTACGCGGACTGCACCATCAAGGCCGGAGATCAGCGGGTTGACTGCATGGTCAACATTTTTCCTTACGAATTTAATAACCGGGTCCTGGGCGCTGCCATTTTGATCAGGGAAGCGGGACAGGTGCGCAAGGCGGTCAATCAAATTGCCGGTTTTAAAGCCAACTACAGCTTTGAAGATATTGTAACGCGCCATCCGGCGATGCTTGAAACGATTGCTTTTGCCAAAAAAATCGCCAGAACGGACTGCACCGTCCTGATTGAAGGAGAAAGCGGAACCGGCAAGGAGTTGTTCGCGCAATCGATCCATCAGGCCAGCAGCCGGGCAAACGGACCGTTTATCGCGATCAATTGCGCCGCACTCCCCAAAGAACTGGTAGAAAGCGAGCTGTTCGGCTACGAGAAGGGCTCTTTTACAGGCGCGTTGCGCGAAGGCAGTCCGGGAAAATTCGAACTCGCACACGGAGGGACGCTCTTTTTGGACGAAGTCGGCGAGCTGTCATTGGAAATCCAAGCCAAGCTGCTTCGGGTGCTGGATAATCACAAGGTCAGGAGAATCGGGGGACGGCATGAGCGGACGCTGGACGTCAGGGTCATCGCCGCGACGAACAGGGACTTGGAGGAAGAGGTGGCGCTCAATTCATACCGGAGCGATTTGTATTATCGCTTGAATGTGATCAACATAAAACTGTTGCCCTTGCGGGAACGGCAGGAGGATACAGCGGAGCTGGCCAAGATGTTTTTGCACGCATGCAACCGGGAGAACCCGGGGCCGCCGAAGAAGTTCAGCGCTTCCTTCCTGGGGGCGCTGCAGCGGCAGGAGTGGAAAGGAAACGTGCGGGAGCTGCAAAATATCGTCAAAAGGGCGTATTATGTAAGCGAAGCAGAGATCATCGACGAATCCCATTTGCCGGAGGGCATGCGGATAAGCCGGCATGACGGCGGCGCAGCGCTCCCGCAGCACGGAATGAAAAGCCTGCGGGACAGGGAAAGGGAGGACATTGTGCAGGCGTTGCAAGCCTGTGGCGGCAATGCGGTGTCCGCGGCGAAACTTTTGAATATCGGCAAGTCCACCATCTACAGAAAAATCGGCGAATACGGAATCAGAGGCCGGTGGAATGGATAATCAGCGGGTTTAGTGCTATAATCAACTATTGGATATTAGCAGAGTAGACAAAAAAGAAGGGAAACAGCATGGCTAACGATATTCGGATTTGCGATAAATGCAATCATATCCGTATGAAGACGATTGTACCGAAATTGCAAAAGCTGGCGCCGGACGCCGAAATCAAAGTCGGCTGCAAATCGTATTGCGGTCCTTGCGGCAAAAGAGCGTTCGTATATATTAACGGCCGGTACATCAGCGCGCCGACGGAAGAGGAAGTGCTGGCCAAAGCCGCTCCGTTCGTGAAAAAACCGAAACTTTAGAAGGCAGCCGGTATAGAGCTGCCTGGAAATTGGGCCGGAAGACGCGGCCCAGGGATGGCCGCCGGGGTTTGTGCTCCGGCGGTTTTTTAGAGCTGGCTCAACTGAGCTAACTGGGTCAACTGCGTTAATTACGCCAAGTGCGCCAAGTGCGCTAAGTGCAAAAGTGCATGCGATTTTCGTCGAAATTCCTCGAAACGGGTGGTTCAACTGCAAAAATGCAGTTCATTTTTTATCCAAAACACTCTTTTTTATCAAACAGCCCCTAAAGAGATGCACTTTTGCATTTGGCAGGTCTTATCAGGGGAGTATTGGCCTCAATCGCCTGCACTTTTGCATTTCATGAAATGACGTAACATTCTCCAATTGTCGCATTGTCCTCTATCGTTACATGACCTCAAATTGTAGCACCGAGCGCAACACCAAGCGCTGGGAGCTGGCGCGGGCCTCAAGCGCGAGCGTTTCCTGTCACCTTACGCGAATCATATCCTTCCGCCGGTATACGCTGTAGATGAGTCCGATGGCCGCCAATTGCGCGAGCAGCCCGCTTCCTCCGTAGCTTAACAGAGGAAATAATACGTCGGAGATCGGCAAAATCCCGAGCGACATCCCGATGCTCCAGACGAATTGAACGGCGAATAAGGCTCCGAGACCGGTAATGAGCATTTTTCCGTAGGATTCTTTTATGGCCAAACCTGCCTTCATCAAATGGAAAATGAAAAACAGGACGCTGAGCAAAACGAGGGCCCCGAACAACCAACCTAAACTGTAAACAAGATATGTAAATATGGTATCCGAATGAATGGAGGGCAACCAGTCCATTTGCAAACCGAAGCCATGTCCCCGCCATCCGGCCGAACGAATAGCCTCATCGATTTTCGTATAAGTGTATCCGTAACCATCGGGGTCCCGATAGCGCCATAAAAAGCCGATTAGCCGATTCTGGCCATACCCGCTAAGCAGCGCCGGCAAAAGAAAAATCGCCGTGACCAGGGAAAGGTACGCCATCACCCAGCGCCGTCCATACCCGGAAAAAAACAACATCAAGGCGAAGGTAACGGCGTAAAGCATCAGGTTCGCGATGGACGGGATCGATGCAAACAGCAGCAGCGGGATGATGCCGAAAACAACGATCTGCCGTAAAGCGGTCCGGCCGTTTTCATATCCCCGGGAAAAAACGCCTGCCGCCGCGATGGTAAAAAGATAGGGGCAGAAAACATTGAAATTCAAACTCAGCCCAAGCGCCCCGATAACCCAAAAACTTGCACCGTTAACCTGTTGGCCCAGTAAATGGGCCCCCAGCAAAATCACGATCGCTGTTCCGTAAATCGCCCACGAATAACTGCGGAGACCTCGATAATGAATCCGGCTTAACACGAACAAAACCGTCAATCCTACCGCCATATAAAAAGCTTGTCTGACAAGCAGATCATAGTTCGACATCCTTCCGCTACCGGCAGCATAACTAAGCTGCACGGCATACATAGCCAGCAGCGCAATCCCCAGCAGCAGCGTCAAGACGGACAGCATGGCCCATGGAACGCGCGGTTTGTGCACCCGGTTTAACCCCCGCGCGACCGCATCCGTATCTCCCATCTGGGCGATGGCCTGCCGGGCGGCCGTCTCGTCGTCCAAGCCTTGGGCGCGCAGGGATTCCGACAGCTCGTCCAAATGGCCGGCTATCTCCTCGCTTATTTCTTGGCGCAGCTCTCGCGCCTTTACTTGCCTGCTTACCTGTTTCGTGTACTCTTGCAAAAGCGGATGCAAATTTCTCATGCCGGTCCCTCCCCTAGCACCCGGTCCACGGCACCCCGGAACAGCTGCCATTCCCGTTTCTTTTCCTGAAGCTGCCGTCTGCCGCTATCCGTGATCCGGTAATACTTGCGTTTACGCCCCTCGGCTTCTTCCCAATAGGACTCCAGCCAGCGCTCCGTCTCCATGCTGTGGAGAATCGGGTAAAGCGTGCCCTCCTTCAAGGCAAATGTGCCTTCCGACATACGCTCCAGCTCTTTGATCAACTGGTAGCCATATAAGTCCTGCTTGTCCAGCAGCGTCAGGATCAGCATGCCTGTGCTTCCTTTAAGCAGTTCTTTATTTACTTTCAACTTTGGCGCCCCCTTCCCAATTCATACCAACCATTATACATAGAATTAGTATGCATCGCAAATCTATGTATAAACAAGCGCCGATTTTGAGATTGAGCCCAATTTTAACGGTAAAAAAGTCCGCTATTCATGGCGCTCCAACGAATTTTGCCGCGATAGCGGACTTTTTTGTCCTTATTTTCCCAGCGAAGGGTTGTAAATGGTGGTTACACCACTTGCGCTGAGAAATAACGCCATAAAATGTCGTTATATTATAATAGAGTAGTCCCATCACCGATATACCGCCCAAAATTACCGCTATTTCTCTTAACTTCCGACTTGCTGCTGGGTGACTCGGCTAACTTAACCTAGAATAAGCGGTTTGATGTATTCCGGACGGAAGGATAGAATGGACTCAAGCGTGTTTTCAGTAATATATGAAAAACAAGGAGAATGACATGGGAGCGATTCAAGAACGCATTGCGGAAGTGGCGGGATACCAGGCCAAACGTACGGCGAGAGAGGATTTTGACGAGTTCTGGAGCCGGACGCTGGACCGGTTTGCGTCCAAACCTTTGAACGGCCGCCGGGAGCGTGCGGAAACGATGATGCAGGGGATTACGGCCGAGCATGTGACGTTTGAAGGCTTCGACGATACGCCGCTGCACGGCTGGTTTTTGGTGCCCAACGGGAGCGGAGAAAAGAAAAAGCATCCCTGCCTCGTGATCTATCAAGGCTATCAGTGCCATCGGGGGCTTCCGGAAAATTACGCCGCTTGGCTGCTGATGGGATACGCCGTTTTTGCCGTCGATACGCGGGGGCAAACCGGGGAGACGGGGAACCGGCTGACCTCCGGCCAAGGCATCGTGAAAGGGTGGATGACCCAGGGCATCTTGGAGCCGGAGCAATTTTACGCCAAAGCGATGACGATCGACGCTTGGAAGGCGCTGCAGTGGGTCAAAGCGCAGCCGGAGATCGATCCGCAGCGGATCGGGGTGTACGGATCGAGCCAAGGGGGCGGCCTGGCCCTGCAGATGGCGGCGTTAAGCGACGTTCCGCGCGCGGCCGTGGCCAATGTCCCCAATCTGTGCCATCTGGAGTTCGCCTTGATGAATTCGACCGGTTCGGTAGCGGAAATCGCCGAGTTTCTGGCCAGAAATCCGGGAGAACTGGAGCGGGTGCTGACAACGCTAAGCTATTTCGATAATCTGAACCTGGCCGAAAAAATCAATATCCCCGTGCTGTATTCGGCGGGCTTCAAGGACATGATCTGCTGGCCGGAGACGATCGCCGCGGCATACAACCGCAATCCCGCGCCGGGGAAGGAACTGCTTCTCTATCCGTTTATGGGCCATGAGGAAGGTCCCGACGAGCACCGTTTGAAGGTCTACGCTTTTTTGCGGGAGCAGTTACAACGTTAGCCGGGCAGCCGCCCGGCCTCTTTCATTTGTTCCGCAGGTTCAAATATCGCCGGCGCGGTCCCCTTCTATTCTCATCAGGACCGCCTCGCGAGCCGCCTTCGTTAATCCGTTTAGCACCAGATCATAGGAATGATCGATCATCGCTTGCAGATCGTCCATCGGCAAGCTGCCATCGGCGGTCACCGTGTTCCAGTGCTGCTTGTTCAAATGATAACCAGGCTGTACGCAAGCATGCTGCTCCCTTAGATTGGCGGCGATCACCGGATCGCATTTTAAGGAAATCCGTACGGCGGACTCGTTTTCCGAGGCGGAAATCAGGGCGAATATTTTCCCCCCCACCTTCATGACCATCGGGTCCGGACCAAAGGGATATTCCTGGACGGCTCCTTTTTTCGATAAGCAATAGGCTGTTAGTTTGTTGTACATAGTCACTGGCATCTCCTTCCACAATCGGCTCTATGATTTCCGTGCTACTAACTATACCATGTCCGCCGGAAGCGTGTTAAGAGCCCGCAGCGGTTATTGCTTGACACGTTCCTGATTTCACATTAAAATCTAAACGGTTAGTTTATTTTAGTGGAGAAGATGATGATGACCGACAAAAAGAAGAGGACTTACGATGCCGCCCGCACTAAAGCGATCATTCTTGACGCGGCGGAAGGATTGTTTGCGGAACATGGCTACTCCGCAACGCGAATCGATGCGATCGCCGATGCGGCAGGCTATAATAAAAGTCTTATTTATCAGTATTTTAAAGATAAGCTGGGACTTTATACCGAAGTGGTCAAGCGGGCCGACCTGTTCGGCAATAAGATGCTGGAGGAGCAGGCCGGGGACCTGCTTAAGGATGAGACAACCGCTTCCGACCCGAACAAGTTCCGGCAGCTGCTTGAACAAGTGGTGGATTTTTCCTATCAGCTATTGATGGAAAACCCCCGTTATTTGAAAATATTCGCCTGGGAAGCGGCTGAGGATTGGAAGACATGGAAGAAAATCGCCTACAATCCGGACGATTTTTCCCGGTTGTATGAATTGGCTTTGGCGGCCAAGGAGAATGGAATGATCAGGCGGGATATGGAACCGATGATGGTCCCGATGATTCTGATGAATACGGTGATCCCGTTCCTTCAATCTTTCCGGAGATTTAGCGAGATTTTTCCGGATGACCGTATGCCGCCGATGACGCAGGAACAGTTTAGAGAACAGATCGCAAAATTCGTTATTTACGGTGTAATGGAGCCAAGTATCCTGTAGCCTAGGGAGCTTGGCGTTCTTTTCGCCTTAAATATAAATAACTAGTTAGATTTAAATGGAGGACTGATTTTATGAGATTTCAGCAAAAGGCCGTTATTGTCACCGGAGGAGCCGGCGGGATCGGGGCCGCAGCAGCCCGATTGTTCGCGGAGGAAGGAGCTAAGGTGGTAATTGCCGATTTATCCGAGGAAGGGCAGATGCTGGCGGATGAATTAACAAAAAGCGGGCTCACGGCAAGTTTTATAAAAACGGACGTGACCCAAGAAGGTGAAGTCGAGCGGATGGTGGAGAAAACCGTCGAGCGCTACGGCAAGCTGGATATTCTGTTCGCCAACGCCGGAGTCGGAGCCGATGGCTTGGCGGATGAGTTAAGCCTTGAGGATTGGCAGCTTGCCATAGATATCAACCTAACCGGTGTGTTTCTTTGCAACAAATATGCCATCAAGCAAATGCTCAGCCAGGGGAATGGCGGCGCGATTGTCAACTGCGGCTCTGTGCATAGCCATGTTGGGAAAGCGAGAGTGACCGCTTACGCGGCGGCTAAAGGCGGCGTGAAAATGCTGACCCAATCTGCGGCGATAGCTTATGCGGCCAGAAATATCCGCGTGAACGCTGTGTGCCCGGGGTACGTCGATACGCCGATGATCAACCGCTTGGGCGAAGAGGTCAAAAACTACCTCATAGGTTTGCACCCTGCAGGCCGATTGGGCACGGCTGAGGAGATCGCTAAAGCGGTTCTGTTTCTGGCCAGTGACGACGCTTCATTCATCACAGGAACCAGCCTGATGGTGGATGGGGGATATACGGCGGTATGACGAGCATGCAGATTTTTTATTTTTCGGGAACGGGCAACTCCCTTTTTATCGCCCAGGAGTTGCATAAATCGTTTCCCGAAGCCACCGTTGTACCGGTCATCCAATTAACGGACTATCATATTAAGGCTGATGCCGTAGGTTTCGTTTTTCCGGTTCACGCGTTTACGATGCCGGCACCGGTTAAGCATTTTTTGGAGAAAATAAACCTGGACGAGGCCTCCTACCTTTTTGCTATAGCAACCCGGGGAGGCTCTCCCTGCAATGTATTTCGGGATATGGACCGTCTGCTTCGAAAAAAAGGAAAGGTGCTGAACGCGCACTGGTTTATCGATATGCCCAACAATTTTTGCCATATCGCGGATACGCCTGATCAGGCGCTCATAGAAAGGTTGTGCGCGGAAGCGCTGGTCAAGCTGGAACCGATAAAAACGGCCATCAGGAACAGGGATGAGGTTCACGCGCCGGACTCGGAGAAGTCGTTTTGGAGAAAAAAGCTGCTTTTTCCGGCTTTGTCGGCCGTCTTGCGCAAAACGAACTATTTGCACACGGACAAAAATTTTTATGCCGACGACCGTTGTATCGGGTGCGGCCTGTGTTCGAAAGTTTGCTTATCCGCAAAAATTGAGCAGAAGAACGGCAGGCCGCATTGGAATGAAGAGAAGAAATGTTATTTTTGCTTCGCCTGCATCAATCACTGTCCGCGCCAAGCCATCCAAATCCGGAAAACGAAGTCGATGACCAAAGGCAGGTACCGTCATCCGCTATACACTGCATATGATATCGCACAGCAGAAAGGGAGGCTTAACAATCCGTCGTCATCCTAGTTTTCCTTTCTAAAATCAGCGATCAGGTTGCCGGTGATGATCGCGTCGGAGATGCGCAGCCGTGTCTGAGCTTGCTCGTAGGGGGCGCGGCAGCGCCCGATCTCCGCCGCATCCCGGGTTTCCAAGTCGTAGCACTGCCCGTTTTCGAAGCGGTTGTCGGCCGATGGAATGTAATACAGCTTGCCGTCCGTAAACGCCCCCGAGCGCAGTACGACGAATCGGTCCGTTTCGGCGCCGGCGAACAAGTTGTTGCCCATCATGTAATATGGCGCCGAAGAAATGCCCAGCAGATGAAGCAGCGACGGGGCCATATCCAGCTGTCCGGCAGGCCGCTTATCGGTGCCGGTGAATTTGCCGTCCGGCAAATGGATCAGCAGCGGCACCTGGTTCATGATTTGATGCATGTCCAGATCGGTCAGAGACCTGCCGAGAAACCGCTCGTAATCCGCTTTATCCGTAAGCGAATTGTCGTGGTCCCCATAGAAATACAGGATTGTGTTGTCCCATAACCCTGCTTGCTTAAGCCCCTCGACCAGCTCGCCCAAGGCGGCGTCCACGTAATGGACGGACTGCAGGTAATCGCCAAACATCGTGCCCTCGAACTCCCCGGTGTCCAGTTCTTTCTTGTCGGCCGGCAGCGTATACGGATGATGGCTGGACAGGGTGATCATAAAGTTATAAAACGGCTGCTTTTCCTGCGTCATCAGGGCCAGCGACTGGCGGAAAAACGATTTGTCGCCCAGGGACCAGCCGAGCGGTTCGTCCATCGTGAAGTCTTTTTTGCTGAAAAAGCGTTCGTAGCCTATTGCCTGATACATATTGTTGCGGTTCCAAAAGCTGCCTTCGTAAGCGTGAAAAGCCTCTGCCGTATATCCCCCTCGCTCCTTCAATATCCGCGGCAGGACATCATACATATGGTTCGGATAACGCATGGCCACCGAGCCGACCGGCAGCGGATGCAGCGAGCTGTGCGATGAAAAGTCCGCATCCGAGGTGCGCCCTTGTCCGGTCTGGTGATAATAGTTCGGATAATAAAGGCTGTCTTTCATCAATCGGTTGATATTGGGCGTAATTTCCTGACCGCCGATTTGTTTGCCGATCACAAAATTCATAAACGCTTCGGCTTGAATCACGAGCACGTTGCTGCCCGCAAAGCCGCCGAACGTTTCGTTCCGCACCGCGCGGCGGCTTTGCGCTTCGTCAAACCAGCGCTGGATTTCCGCCCGTTCCTGCGCGGACACCGCGCTGGTTCCGGCGAGCCGCTCTTTAACGTATTTCGATGCGTCGTAAAAATGAAATCCCAACAGGCCGGTCACATTGTATAGCGAGACGTTCCACCAGTTGTTTTCGAACAGGCTCCCCGCCCATGTTTTGGCGTAATGGCGGATCGGTCCCAGGGTGAGGACAAAGCCGAGCGCAAAGGCGATGACGCCGGCGGAAAAGCGCCCCAGCAGGCGGCGCCGTCCTTCTTGGCGCCGGGCGGCTTCCGGCAAGAAGCCTGCACCGCCATCCGCCCGCCGGTCTGCCTGGTGGAACATCGGTTCACCTTGTCCTAGTCCGCCGCCGCGTTCGAATCCTTTCTTCAGCGCCGTCATCCCCAGCTTAAGCGCCAGCCAAGCTCCCCAATCCGCGATCAGCCATAGGTCGTACGGATAAATCAGCGACCGGATGCTGCCGCCAAGCTCCCCGACCTGACCGGCCTGCAGCAGCACGGGCACCGTAATGAAATCCCTGAAATAGCGGTAATATACGAGAGCGGAAAAAATCAGCGCGGTGAGCAGCACGTTCAGCACGGCCAGAGCGAGCGATCTACCCCGCGGCGGCAGCCACAAGGTCCAGAACGAGACAAGCATCGCCGAACCGATGGCAATCAGGTCGTCGAGCAGGTTCATGTCGATATAGAGGGCGTGCAGCTGACTGTGCAGAATCTTAAGCTTTAAAAGAATCGCAAGCACGAACAAAATATATCCAAACGGGCGGTACCGCAGCAGCCAATTTATCCGCTTGGCAAACCCGCGATCCCCGGCAAAACGCAGCATGTTCTAAAAAAACTCCTTTCCTTAACTTAATCGTTCAAAAAGTCAGCTTTTCAGCACCACTACCTATTTAAAAGGGAGACCCTTCCTCCGCGGTTAGTGGCGTGGAGGAAGGGGCCCGAGGAACTGCAAATATTGGCATTCGATACGGCCGTTGTACAGCTTGCGGCGTTTGTCCGCCTTGCGCTGAAAATCATGCTCGAACTGTTTGGTCGGCGTCAGGGCGAAAAAGGACCAGGTAGGCAGTCCGGCCATGATCCGGCCGAGCTGGGCGATCAGCTTCCGCACTTCCTTTTCCTCACCGATCCGCTCGCCGTAAGGCGGGTTCGTAATCATGCAGCCGTAATCGCCCTGCGGTTGGATTTTGACGGCGGGGAGGCATTCGAACTTGATCTCTTTTGCCAAACCGGCGCTTTTGGCGGCGGCCTTGGCGATTTCGACCGCCGCCGGGTCGATGTCGCTGCCGGCGATGTTCAGCGGGGTATCGTCCCGCACCGCGTCAAACGCCTCTTCCCGGGCCTCCTGCCATAAGCGCTCCGGCACGGCCGGCCAGCTTTCGGCATTAAACGTGCGGCGCAGCCCAGGCGCCAGGTTCCAACCGATCATCGCCGCTTCGATCGGCAGCGTGCCCGAGCCGCAGCAAGGATCGTAGAACGGCCGCACCGGATTTTGGTTCCAGCGGCTGAGCAAAATCAGCGCGGCGGCCATCGTTTCCTTTAGCGGCGCCTCCGTCGCATGCTTGCGGTAGCCCCGCTTGTGCAGAGCCGGCCCGGTCGTATCGAGCGTGAGCAGCGCCTTGTCGTTCAATAGATTGACTTCGATGACATAACGCGGGCCGGTCTCCTGAAACCATTCGGTAGAGTGCGACTGCTTAAGCTTTTCGACGACCGCTTTTTTGACGATTCCCTGGCAGGCGGGGACGCTGCTGAGCTGCGACTTGTGCGACCGGCCTTCCACCGGGAATTCCCCGTTGGCGGGAATCCACTCCTGCCAAGGCAGCGCTTTGGTGCCTTCAAACAGCTCGTCGAAGGTTAGGGCGCTAAATTCGCCCATCTTGATCAAAACCCGGTCGGACGTCCGCAGCCACAAATTGCAGCGGCAAATATCGATCAGGTCGCCGGTGAAATGGACGCGGCCGTTTTCGACCGCCGTATCTTCGTATCCCAATTCTTTCAATTCGCGCGCCACCACGGCTTCCAGCCCCATCGGGGCGGTCGCGATCAGTTGCAAAGGTCCAGACATTCCTGTAGATCACTCCAGCTTCGGCATTATACTTGTGAGAACTGCGCAAAAACCATACAATTCAGTATAGGCCAATGCTTGCCAAGTTACAAACGGTTCTTTGGATCGCGATGCAAAAAATGTTTGCGCGGCGATCTGTGCCGTATACATAAGGAAACCAAAAGAAAGGATGTAGATTGCGATGCTGACGCCGGAACAATACGGAGACGAATTATACGCCAAAGATGAAGTGCTGGAGCGGGTGACGCGGTCCATTTTGGACAGCGGCTTGCGGGACGTGTCGATCGCGCCGGGGTATGGGCGGCTTTTGACCTTGCTGGTTAAACTGGCAGGAGCTAAAGCGGTGCTGGAGATCGGCGCCCTTGGCGGCTACAGCGGGATCTGCCTGGCCCGGGGGCTGCCGGCGGACGGGCGGCTCGTGTCGCTGGAGCTGAAGGAGGAGAACGCCGGATTGGCGCGGCGGAATTTGGCTGCCGCCGGATTCGGCAGCCTGGCCGAGTACATGATCGGCCCCGCGCTGGACAGTCTGGCGACGCTGGAGGCCCGGGAGGAGCGGTTCGATTTCTTTTTTATCGATGCGGACAAAGAAAACTATCCGGCGTACCTCGAATATGCGATAAAACTGGCCAATCCGGGCGCGCTCATTGCCGGGGACAACATTTTGCTGCGGGGGCGTACGCTCAACGAGGAGAAAAACGGCCCGTCGGTGCAGGCGATGCGCAGGTTCAACGAGATGATCGCCCGGGACGGGCGGCTGATCAGCACGCTGCTGCCGGCTTATGACGGCCTTGCGCTGGCGATGGTGAAATAAGGCTTATCATTCGTCCCCCGGCGTCAAACTCCGCGCCGGGGGATGCTTGCGTTATCCTTCAGCCGCTGCGTGTTCTTTCTCCGCGCTTTCCTTCGCTTCGGCCTCTTTCCACCTGGCCGCCCATTTCTCCATTTCCTTAAGCGAGCTTTGAAAATCCAGGCCTTTTGGGGTCAGTGAATATTCGACCGTAACCGGGACGGTGGGAAAAACCTCGCGGCGCACGATGCCGCTTTTCTCCAAATGCCGCAGCGCATCGGTCAACGATTGCGTACGGACGATCTTCAAATCGCGGTGGAGCTGCTGAAAGCGCCGCGGGCCTTTGGACAGCTCGGCGATGATCAGAAAAGACCATTTGGCCCCGAGGATTTGCAGCACGGAGCAGATATCGGAAAGGTCCTCGGTTTCAGCAGCGCGATGATTTTGGGAATTCCGCTCGGCATGGCCATTGCCGAATGGCTGAACTGGCGGGCGATTTTCCTGATCCTGGCCCTGCTTAGCATTGGGGTGGTGTACTTGATTAATAAGTTGGTTCCCCCGATGGAAGGAGATGCGGCGGTTCCTTTCCTCCGGCAGTTTAAAGTTCTCGGCAGCGCGGTCATCGTCAGCGGGCTGCTGATTACGTTGTTTAGGGAGTCGGGCAATAACCTGCTGTTTACGTACGTCATTCCTTTTTTGCAAAATATTCTGGCCTTGCCTGCTTCCTCCAGCAGCTTCGTCATGCTCTGGTTAGGCATTGTCGGGGCTGCCGGATCGCGCCTGGGCGGTTACTGCATCGACCGCTGGGGAGTCTCCCGCGTGCTGCTCGCCGGTCTGGTGATGCACGCGGCCACCATTTCAACTTTGCCTTTATGGGCGGGCCGGACGATACCGGGGATCGCCTTCCTTTCCTTGATGGCGCTAGCCATGTTTGCCACAGGAACGGCGATTCAAAGCTATTTTATTGCGCGGGCGCCGCAGTCCTCCAACCTGGTGTTAAGCATCAATACCTCGATCACCCACTTGGGGCTGGCGCTTGGCGCCGGCGGGGGAGGTCTTGTGCTGGGGTCGACGGAAACGCTGTACTATCATCCTTGGCTGGGGGGCCTTTTGGTCGGACTAGGCCTTGCGGCCGCCTCCGTAAGCATCGCTTGGGGGAGAAAGAAAAGCCGGAGCGAATTGTCGCTGAATTAACTTTGCCGGACATGCGGTTCTAATTGCGCTGCGAAATGAGCCCTCACGAGCGCTAGACATAGAGTCTCGTGCCCCGTTTATTGTTGGAGCAGGGGGTTGGAGCAGGGCCAATTCCGGAAAGCTGCAAAAGTGCAGTTGATTTTTAGCAAAACGCCCCAAAACGGCTGATCAAGTGCAAAAGCCGAAAGTACATCTCATTAGAGATTGTTCGATAAAAAAGGGTCTTTTGGCCGGAAATGAACTGCACATTGCAGTTGAGCCACCCTTTTTGAGTAAATTCGACGGGAATCGCATGTACTTTTGCATTTGGCGGGAAATCTCGCACTCGCATCCAACGGAAATGCATCGGAACTCTTTAAATTTAACGAATAAGGGGCGTCCCCAAGCCGTCAGACGACTTACGGGACGTCCCTTGCTGTTCATAGCGGAGTCCTCCTGGCCGATTTTTTAAGGACCGTCGTGATACAGATGAGCCCAGCCGTTTCCGATGACCTGCGGCCGCCGGGGATTGCCGTCGCTTTGCTGGTACGGGCGAAGACCGTAGCCCTGGTTGTAGGGGGGATGGCTGGTGTGGGCGGTATTGGGCTGGTGATTCTGCGTTTGGTAATAGGCGCTCTGATGTTCTTTCGGACAGCCGGATGGCGGCCCGATGATTACGGTTTGGTTCAGCGGGGCAAGCGCCTCGCGAACTTTGGCCGGATCGAGGCAGTACATATGCGCCAAGGCCTCGGGCGGCGTGAGCCGCAGCATATCGGAGGCGGGGATGATTTCCGGAACCGGCGCGTCGAATATGGCTAAAAAATGCGTTCCATCCACGGTAGCCGTGTCATAATGCCACCAGCCCTGCGGGATGCTGGTCGCCTGGCCGGGCCGGGTCGGATAATGCCGCAGCTCTTTCGTAAACGGATTGATGATCGAGACGACGACCTCGCCCGAAATGCAGTATGCGAGCTCCGAGGCGTTTGGATGGTGGTGCGGTTCGATGGCGTTGCCTTTGTCCAAATAAGTGTCCAGCATCGACATATTGCCGAGCGTATTCAGCTGTTTGATGGACAGCTCGTTGATAAAATTGCGGTTATCCTTTTTAAAGGAGGTGTTGCGGTTGACGTCGTACGTAAATTGCGCGGATGGTGAAGTGAAGTTCATGCTAGAGACCGCCATGATTGTTCCCTGCCTTTCTTATTTCGCTTAGGCGTTGTACTTCTACTGAATATCTATGCACAGGGCCGGTAGACTATGATTCGGAACGAACCTCAGGTTTGCATTTGCCGCAAGAACCTCGTCAACGGTAGATTCGCCGGCGAATTCGTCTTCTTTTTCGGATTCCTGCCGCCCTGTTGCTCTTGGCTGATTTGACAGATGTCAAATTGATTAAAGCAATCCGGACAAATCTGCTTCTTCTGATTCGGAGCCTTCTCCCGGCTGGTTTCCGCTTTCCCGATTTCCTGCGGCTCCCCTGTCTTCTCGGGCTGGAAGAGCCCGGATACACGGGTTTTGCGGCCGTTTGTTCTGCCCATGGCGTCATGCTGAGGTAATGCTTGTAAAGTTCCCAGCCTGAAGACTTACGGTCCCAGCATTTTTCATCCCCGGCGAAATGGACGATTTTATTGGTAAAGTCGTGATCGGCCGCGGCCATGTTGAATAAGTTGAAACGCACATCCAAAGGCAGGTAATTTCCGCCGAAAACCGCATTGAGCGCATCCTGGTCGGGCATGGTGGTATCGGGGAAATTCCGTAAGAAGTTTAACGTTTCTTCGTACCAGTTAGGATTAGCGCGGATCGTGTTCAAGGCGAATAAAATAACTCCGGAGTTAAAATAATGTTCCGGATTCAGCCCTTTGGAGCTGATCAGATGCGTGACATTCATGATGTTCTGGTCCCAAACCGCGCCCAGATAATAATTACTTAAATCGACCTGCCACAGTTCTTCAAGGTCCATGTTCACCAAAACATCGCAGTCCAGGTAAATAACTCTATCCGCCGGTATGACGGCGGGCAGCAGCAAGCGATACATGCAGGCCGGCGTCCACACTTCAATCGAGCCCACGCTCGTCATCACCTGGAGCATATTTTCAGGCAACACTACGGGATAAAACTGAATCGTCTGATTGTAGCTGGCGGCTAAATTAATGAGTTTTTGCCGGTTATCCTCGCTCAAAGTCTCGTCGTGCAAAATATGCACATTTACTGAGGATCTCGTATTTTGGAAAACCGACGCCAACACGACACCGGCATGCTCGGTATACTGCCCATCCTTATCCTGAAAAGCCAAAGCTAATTCGATCATCGGATTTATCCTTTCTTCACGTTAGTTGTCTGCACATTATACGTTAGCCGCGGATAAGTGGATAAGGCGTTAAACCTAAGCAATGAACCCAAATTTGCCGCCGCGCTCCGAGGGACAGGCGCTTATTGCCGCACCCGCCCCGCTTAATCTCCTCCATACTTCTTCCGGTAATGCCCCAGCGCCAGCAGCGGCCAGATATAACGGTAGCTGTGGTAGTGTACGTAAAAATACCCGGGCAGGCCGGCGCCTGTGGGATAAGAGGCGGTCCAGCCGTCCTCGTGCAGCATCGCGATCAGCCTAGCGATTCCTTGGTCGATCTCGGCCGTGGGCCGGTCGTGCACGGCGATCAGGGCGTCCAGCGCCCAAGCCGTTTGCGAAGGCGTGCTGGCGCGAAGCGGCACATAGCGCTCTTCACGGTCGCTGCGGCAGGATTCGCCCCAGCCGCCGTCCGGATTGCGCACGCTCAACAGCCAGCTTACGCCTTGGGCAACGGCATCGTGATCCGAAGCCAGGCCGGCGGCCTTCAGCCCCGTAAGCGCGGCCCACGTCCCGTAGATATAGCAGATTCCCCAGCGGCCGTACCATGATCCGTCCGCTTCCTGATGGCGGATCAGCCAGTCGGCGCCGCGGCGGATGAACTCGTGGCGGGCGTCCAGCCTTGCGAAATTCCCCAAAAACTCCAGCGTCCTTCCGGTAAGATCCGCTTCCGAAGGATCGATGGCCGCCGCTTTGGCCCCGTCGATGGCGAGCCAGGTGAGCATTTCCTTGTTCGTGTTTTTTTCGAAGGCCGGCCAGCCGCCGTCGTCGTTCTGCATGGAGAGCACCCAGTTGAGCCCGCGGTTCCACGCTTCGAGGCAGGCGGGTTCCCGTCCGGCCAGGCTGTGGATCGCCCGCAGGGCGGCCGTTGAATCATCGACGTCGGGAATGATCGTGTTGGTGTCGGAAAATCCCCAGCCCCCGGGGGCGACGCCGGGATTGTGAATTTGCCAGTCCCCGGCTTTGCGGTGCTGCCGGGAACGAAGATAGGCGGCGGCTTTCCGGATCGCGGCGTGATCCTCGCTTAGCCCGGCTTCCTGCAGGGCGTAAGCGATCAGCGCGGTATCCCAGACGGTGGAAGGGGAGTTTTGGATCGTGACTTCGCCGCCTGTACCGCCCGCGCTGCAGCGCATCGCCGCCAAGCCGTCGACGGCATGCGTGATGAGCGGGTCCCGGCGGTCGTACCCGAGGGCAAGCAGGGCGAACACCATCAGCACCGTGCAGCTGGCATACGTATACAGGCTGCCGTCCGCCTCGATCCGCTCCAGGATGTATTGTTCGGCCTTCTTGACGGCGGCCTGGTGGATACGCTGCGGGGAGCCGATCAGCCGGCCGATCCCCGCTTGGATGTGGGCGAGCAGATCGCGGTTTTCCCGGGAAAGCTCCTCCTCGTCAAAGCCGCGGCCGCCGCCATACAGATCGCTTAAATCCGGAGTATGCGGCGTTTTCAGGGAGAAGTCCCGGTCGGCCATGATCAGCAGCGGAACCAGATGAACCCGCGAATATCCGGAAAAATCAAAAAAACTGACCGGAAAAGACGGCGGCAGGAGCAGAATTTCCAGCGGAATGGAGGACAGGGCCACGGGCCATTTGCGCTGTCCCGTGGCGGCGAGCAGCGCTTTCGTGAGCAGGCCGCCCGCCATCTCGATCCCTCCGGCGGCTTGAATGTAATTTCTGGCCCGGCGGATCGGCTCGTCCTCCGGCCGGCTGTACCCGGAGAACAGCAAGGCGTAGTACGCTTCCACCGTCGCGGACAAGTTCCCTTCCCGCTCGTCTTCAAACCATCGCCAGCAGCCCTCGGGCTGCTGCGCGGCGAGGATGCGGTCGTGCAGCGAACGGATCAGCTCTTCGCTGCCCGCGCTTAGCGAGCGGAGCAGCACGATCACGCTCACGTCCATGGCCGTTCCGTTTTCGAAGCAATACCGCCAGGTCCCGTCCGGCTGCTGCCGCCGGACCAGTTCATCCGTCAACCGGCCGATTTCCCGGCCGACCCCGCTGATAACATGTCCCATTCCTTGCTCCTCCTTAAAGCCGTTTTCACTCGTAACAGTATATGAAGGACGAAAAAGGGAAATGAGGGGAGGCGCATCTTTCCTTTACCGCAGGCGGGAAAAATTGTATGGTAAGGGTACTTGGACACGGGAAGGGAAATGAACGATGACAAAAAGACTGTATTTCGAATCTGCTTATCTTACCGAATGGCAAACGCGCGTCAGCCGGACGCTGCAGCGCGCGGACGGGGATTATGTCGTCCTCGAGGAAAGCGCCTTTTACCCCCATGGGGGCGGGCAGCCGAACGATGAAGGAACGATCCAGGGGATCCCGGTGCTTGACGTGATCAGCGAAAATGACGAGGTGCTGCATAAAGTGGAGCGCTTGCCTGACGATACGGCCGTGAACTGTACGGTGAACTGGGAGCGCCGGTTTGACCACATGCAGCAGCACAGCGGCCAGCATCTGCTGTCCGCCGTCTGCCGCGAGCTTTACGGGGCGATGACGGTCAGCTTCCACCTGGGGGCCGACTACTGCACGATCGACGTGGAGCGCCCCGAGTTCACGCCGGAACAATTAGCCGCCATCGAGCTGGCCGCGAACCGCCATATTTATCTGAACCACGAGATCGTCAGCTATTTCGTGACCGGGGAGGAGGCGGCCAAGCTGCCTTTGGTGAAGCGTCCGAAGCTGACGGAGAACATCCGCGTCGTCGAGATGAAGGACGTGGAATACAACGGCTGCGGGGGAACGCATGTCTCCTCGACGGGCGAAATCGGAATGATCAAGCTGTTAAAGGCCGAAAAGCAGAAGGGCAACACCCGGGTCTACTTCAAATGCGGTTATCGGGCCTTGGCCGAATTCAACGAAAACCAGCGGATTTTGGGGGTGCTGACCGGCAAACTGAAAACGAGCCGGGAAGGGCTCGCCGAGCGGATCGAAAAATGGGAGCAGGAGCAAAAGCAGCTGCAGCAGGAATTGGCCAACGTGAGGGCCATTAATGACGAAT
Source organism: Paenibacillus macerans (assembly GCF_900454495.1). NCBI lineage: Bacteria > Bacillati > Bacillota > Bacilli > Caryophanales > Paenibacillaceae > Paenibacillus > Paenibacillus macerans. The sequence goes on along the minus strand of NZ_UGSI01000001.1, from coordinate 2,778,740 downwards.
ACTTGGCGCGGGAACTGCTGTCGCGGCGGGAGGGCGGGATCGTGGCCCATGTTTTTGCGGACAAGCCTTTGAAGGATGTGCAAAGCCTGGCGGCAAAGCTGACGGCGGACTTAGACGCAGACGCGCTCGTGCTGCTTGCGACCATGGCCGGCAACAAAGCGGTGATGGCTCATAACGGGGAAGCGGCGGTTTCCTGCGGCGCTTTTTTCAAAGAGCATCTGCCGGCTTTTAACGGCAAGGGCGGCGGCAGCGATAAGCAGGCGCAGGCCGGGTTCGAATCTTGGGAGGAAACGCAAGCTTTCGTGGAATTCGCCAAACGGACCTTAGGTTCCTAAATCCAGCCTCCGTCCGTATGGATTTTCCCGAACGAGCCGGATAAAAGCCTCCGCCGCCGGAGACAACGGCTCGTTTTTGCGCATGCAGACGGAAAAAATATTTTGCGGCTCAGGTCCCTCCACGAACACGCGGGACAATCGGCCGCGTTCCACCTGCTCCCTGACGACCAGCGACGACACAAAGCTGGCTCCGTACCCGGCGATCACGGCTTGCACGGTTTCGTTCAGCCCGTTGAACTGCAGGGCGATCCGCGGCGCGGGGGCGTTAAACGTCCGGCACAAGGCCAAAAAGCGCTCCCGTGTGGAACTGCCCGTCTCCCGCATGACGAAAGGCTCCCTGACCATTTCCGCCAGGCTGACCTGCCGGCCCGCGTACCGGTGATCCGGGGCGACGACGAACCACAGCTCGTCCCGGAACAACTCCTCCGAACGGATCGTCTCCGGATATTCCTCGGCCAATCCGCCATAAAACGCCAGATCCACCTCCACCCCCAGCAGCTGCTTCAGCGCATCGCTGGAATTCGTCGTATTGATCGTCATTTCCACCTGATCATACCGCTGCTTGAACTTGGCGATCCAGGTCGGGATGAGAAAATGGGCGGGCAAATACGTGGCCGCCATCCGAATATGGCCGGTCTCGCCCTCCCGATAATCCTGCAAAAACCGTTCGATTTGCTGCTCGACGGCAAACAGCCGTGCGCTTAACGCATACAGCTTGGCGCCGCCGTCCGTGAGGGCGATCCCTCTTCCGTGCGCTTTCAGCAGGGGGAGGGCCAGCTCTTTTTCTAATTTTTTGATCTGCGCGGAGATCGCCGGCTGGCTGATGTTTAACAGCTCCGACGCGCGCGTCACGCTGCCCGTGGATGCGATTGCGTGAAATAGCCGCAAGGCGTGCAGGTTCATAAAGACGCTCCCTTTCTACCCTTTCTTTATCGATTCATATACCAAATCTATAGATAGTTAATAAAGATATATTATATTTATCGTTTGTTTTCAACTACAATGGTTTCAAAAGGAAGAGGCCACCCCTTCCGGACAAAGGAGCTGAACAGCCATGGATATTTTGAATCCGGCGTTTGATTATGACAAGTATGGTCACGAGTACTCCGGGTACCGGCGGACGGACCCGCGGATTGCGGAGTATGTGCACCGGGCCCTGGGGGACGCCAAAACCGTCCTGAACGTAGGAGCCGGGGCGGGCTCATACGAGCCGGCGGATCGGTATGTCGTTGCCGTGGAGCCTTCCCGCGTCATGCGCGAGCAGCGGCTGGCCCGGGGGAAAGCTCCGGCGGTGATCGGCCGGGCGGATTCGCTGCCGTTTGACGATCAAGCCTTCGATGCCTCCATGGCGATGATCACCGTCCACCACTGGCCCGATATCCGCCGGGGCCTCACGGAGCTGCGGCGGGTGACGCGGGACACGGCGGTTGTGATGACCTTTGATCCCGCCGCGCTGGAGGGGATTTGGCTGGCGCATTATTTTCCCGAACTGATCGAAATCGAACGAATCCGGATGCCCGCGCTGGACGTCATTGCCGAGGCTTTGGGGGGAGACTGCGAAATCGTGCCGGTCCCGATCCCGTTTGACTGTATTGACGGTTTTCAGGAAGCTTTTTACGGGCGCCCTGAAGCTTTTTTGGTGAAAGAGGTGCGGGCGGCCCAGTCGGCCTGGGAATTCCTGCCGGAAGGGGCGGAAGAGAAGCTGGTCCAACGGCTGGCCGACGACCTTCGCTCCGGCGAATGGGAGCGGCGGTTCGCGGCTTACCGGCAGACGCCTTTTCATACCTGCGCGTTAAGCTTGGTCGTGGCGGATGTGCGCGGCCGGGTGTAGAAGCGGAAAATTTAATTTAATGGATGCCAGGCGCGATGCCGCCGTTATGAAGCGTTATGAAGGCGCAGAAGGACGGCGGTTTTTTGCGGTTTCCTGCGGCTTTATTTTTTAACGTAATTTTACATATTTGACTTTAGATTGATGTTCCGATAACGCTCTGTTGACACCCAAGCCTTACACTGGCAAAGGAATTATCCTGTACGACAAACTTCATTAGCAAAAAAGGAGGCATCCTCCATGAGCGAGCTGGACAATCCGCTCAGTCTGCCGGGAAGCGGCCCGTCCGCCGCGTTAACCGGATCCAAGACCCGCGCTGCCGGCCGGACCGCTTCGATAAAAAGGCAGAAGCTCCGCGAGAATACGCTCGCCTATGCATTTTTGGCCCCGTCGCTGCTGTTGTTCGGCGTTTTTTTGTTCTATCCGCTGCTGAAGTCGGTTTACTTAAGCTTGCACAGCACCGATCCGACCGGCCGCGTCGCCGCGTTCGTCGGCATGGACAATTTCGCCGGCCTGTTCTCCTCCGGTTTGTTCGTGAACGGAATGAAGGTCACCGCGCTGTTCGCTTTGCTGACGGTGCCGGCGGGGATGCTGCTCGCCCTCGCGCTCGCGGCGCTGACGCATACGCGGCTGCCCGGCAAACGGTTGTTTCAATTTGCTTTTTCGCTGCCTTTGGTATTGTCCGTCGGCTCGGCCGCGGTCATTTGGAAGTTTCTGTTCCACCCGACGCTGGGGATGCTGAACTATTTGCTGGGGCTTGCCGGCGTCTCCCCGGTGCAGTGGCTGGTCAGCCCCGATTGGGCGCTGGTATCCATAGCGCTGATGACCGTGTGGATGAATCTTGGCTTCAATTACATCATTTTGTCCAGCGGCATGCAGGGCATCCCGGACGAACTGTACGAAAGCGCCACGATCGACGGAGCCGGACCGATTACCGTGTTTCGCAAAATAACGCTGCCGCTGCTGTCGCCAACGCTGTTTTTCCTGCTGGTCGTGTCGATCATCAGCGCGTTCCAGTCGTTTGGGCAAATCAATATTTTGACCATGGGCGGGCCGATGAACCGCACGAACGTGTTCGTCTATACCATTTACCAGGAGGCGTTCGTAAATTTCCGGTTCGGCACCGGAAGCGCCCAGGCGCTGCTGCTGTTCCTTGTCATCATGCTGCTGACCTTGATTCAGTTTAAGTGGGTGGAAAGGAAAGTGCATTATCAATGACCAAACTTACCGCAGGCCGGGCCGCCGTTACGCTGCTGCTCGCCGTTATGGCCGTGCTCGTGCTGTACCCCGTCGTCTACAGCTTTTTTATGGCGGTGATGACGCCGGAGGAAGCGAGCATGTATCCGCCGCGCATCGTGCCGCACTCGCTGAATGTGGCCAATTTCATCGAGGTGTTCGGCATTGTGCCGATCGCCGCTTTTATCGGGAACACGTTCCTTGTGTCCGGCGCCGTTATGGCCGGGCAGCTGATGACGTCCAGTCTGGCCGCCTACGCTTTTGCCAACATGCGCTTTAAAGGCAAAGGCCTGATGTTTGGCCTGTTCATGGCGACGATGATGGTCCCGTGGGAAGTGACGATGATCCCGAATTACCTGACCGTGCGCAGCCTGAATTGGCTCGACAGCTATCAGGGCTTGATCGTGCCTTTTTTGGCCACGGCGTTTGGCACGTTTATGCTGCGCCAGTTTTTCCTGCAGCTGCCGAAAGAATTGTTCGAGGCGGCAAAAATCGACGGATGCGGGCATCTCCGCTACTTCCTGTTCCATGTGCTGCCGCTGTCGCGGCCGGCGCTGGGGACACTGGCGGTGTACTCCTTTTTGAACATGTACAATGCTTATCTATGGCCGCTTCTCATTACGAACAGCAAACCGATGCGCACGGTACAGATCGGCATTTCGATGCTGGAGTTTCAGGAGACGACCTCCTGGAACCTCGTGTTCGCGGGGATCGTGCTGGCGATATTGCCTTCCCTGCTGCTGCTCGTGTTCGGGCTGAAGCAGCTGGTCCGCGGAATGGCGGCGGGAGCGCTGAAGGGCTGAGCGGTGAAAGGATATGCCGTGTGGCCGGTCGTTGTCAACTGCCGCTGGCAGATGATGAATATAAACAAGGGAGAGATTCGTATCATGAAAAGGTTTCGCCACAAAAACAGCATGCTGCTGCTGATCGCCGCCTTATTCGTCGTCCTGGCCGGCTGCGGCGGAAATTCGCACGGAGCCGCGAACGGCGCTGCCGGCCAGACGGGCGGGGGGACGAACGCCCGCAGCGAAGACACCGCCAGCGCCAGCGGCAACGCCAAAAAACCGGTGCACATCACCTGGTGGCATTCGATGTCCGGCGCCGGGGAGAAAGCGATTAACGAGCTTGTATCCGATTTTAACGCCAGCCAATCCGACATCGAGGTAGAAGCGGTGTTCCAGGGGAAATACGACGAAAGCTTAAACAAGCTCAAAGCATCGCTCGGTTCAAACAGCGGGCCGGATTTGATCCAGGTGTACGAAATCGGCAGCAAATTCATGATCGACTCCAAGGCGATCACGCCGGTCCAGCAGTTCATCGACGCGGACGGATACGATTTGTCCCAACTGGAGCCGAACATCATCCGTTATTACACGATTGGCGGTAAGCTGAACGCGATGCCATTCAATACGTCCAACCCGATTCTCTACTACAACAAGGACGCTTTCAAAGCGGCGGGGCTCGATCCGGAAAATCCGCCGAAAACGTTCGAAGAATATGAAGCGGCGGCCAAGGCGCTCAGTAAAGACGGCAAGCCGGGCGCAGCGATCGCGATTTACGGTTGGTTTATGGAGCAGCTGTTCGCCAATCAGAACGCCGAGTACGTGAATAACGGCAACGGCCGGGAAGGAGCGGCCACCGAGTCGCTGCTCGCCTCCGAAGCCGGCGTGCAAACGCTGGAATGGTGGAAAAAGATGGTCGACGAAAAGGTTGTCGCCAATCTGGGCCGCAATACGGAGGACACGAACGCCGCCTTCGCCGCCGGCCAGGTCGCCATGACGCTGGATTCGACCGCTTCCCTGCGCAACATCGTGGAGATGGTCGGCGACAAATTCGAAGTGGGCACCGGTTTCCTGCCAAGACCGGCCAGCGCCAAGGAAGGCGGCGTGATCGTGGGCGGAGCCAGCTTGTACATCATGAATAACAAGCCAGAAGAACAGCAAAAAGCCGCCTGGGAGTTTATCAAATACGTGGCCTCGCCGGAAGCGCAAGCGAAATGGAGCGTGAACACGGGGTACTTCCCGATCACCAAAGCAGCCTACGACCAACAGGTGCTAAAGGACAACATGGCGAAATATCCGCAGTTCCAGACGGCCGTCGACCAGCTTCACGCATCGGCAGCGTCAACCGCGACTTCCGGCGCCGTGATGGGCGTATTCCCGGAGGCGCGCCAAATCGTGGAAGGCGCGATCGAAGAAGCGCTGAACGGGCAAAAAGCGCCGCAGCAGGCGCTGGAAGACGCCGCCAAGCAAATTACCGATAAGATCGGTCAATACAACGCGACTGTGAAATAAATCCGAATTTGAAGCGGAAAATAAGGAGGAAGCCGGGCGACCCGCGCCCGGCTTTTTCAATCGGGGGGAAAATTTTGATTAAACAACCGCTAAACGAAGATCCGGCTGCCTTATGTGTACGTTTGACCCTGAGTCAAAGGGGGATGCTGTTTGAGGGTTGTAGCTGTTTGGTGGTTGTAAAAGGTACAGTTATTTATCGGCAAGTGGAGCAAGGAGCTTGGTTAAATGCAAAACATGCAATTAACTTCGTTGGTTCCGCTAGACTGGCAAAAATGTTTGGATGCAGTTGCAGAATATGCGATTAAAACGTGCTAACCCGCTTTTTCGTTGAAATCTAGTTGTACGTTTTGCAATTAATCGTTCGAGCCGGATCTTCCGACGTGAATATGGATGCGAATGCGAATGTGAATGGACCCCAATACCTGCGACCGGCTGCCGTTGGGCTAATGGACTAGCCCCGCCTATGAGCCGCCCCAACCTCTCCCCAGCCGTGTATGAGCCGCCCTAACCTCTCCCCAGCCGTGTATGAGCCGATGCACGCCTTATCAGCAGCTATGAATGGGCCGATTCATGCTACCGCAGCAGCTATGAATGAGCCGATTCATGGCACTCCAGCCGCCACGTATGCCGCCGCACTCACCCGCGCCCATGGCGCAGCAGTGTGAATTTCGGCTTTTCGTACAGCTTGATTCGTACCCATATCGTGTTGATCAGGAGCAGGATGCCGGAGATGATGAACAGGCCCTCGATACCGATAAAGCCGGCAAGGAAGCCGCCGATCAGCGAACCCAGCATGTTGCCGAGGGCGAGCGTGCTGCTGTTGAAGCCGAACGCCCGGCTTTCCATCCCGTCGGGGGTGTAAAAGCGGATCAACGCGTTGACGCTCGGCAGCAATCCGCCCATAAAGACCCCCATCAGAAACCGGATGACGATAAGCTGCCAGACGGTATGGACAAACGCTTGCGGAATCAGCGTGGCCGCCGCCCCGATCAGGCAGTACGTCAGGATGCGATGGGCTCCGACCTTGTCGCTGACCCGGCCGAGCACCGGCGAGGTGGCCATGTTGGAAATGCCGGTGACCGCGCTGACAAATCCGGCCCAGAACGAAACATTGGCCGCCGCCCCGTGCAGCTTCTCCACGTATAGCGGCAGCAGCGACATCGGGCTCAGCATGGCGAATTGCAGCAGAAAGGTTACGGCGAACAACGCCGTCAACTGCGGCGTTTTGTTGAGCTCAAGGAACCCTTGCAGCACGGAGGGCTGCGGGGTATGGGCCGCTTCCTCGCGGTCGAAGTTTTCTTTCACGAACACGAGCGCAAGGACCGTGCCGATAAACATTAACGCCCCGGTTATGTAAAAGATCGGGCGAAAGCCGATATACTCGGCCATTAGGCCGCCGATGAGCGGCCCCAGAATCGTGCCGGCGACGTTGCCGGATTGGATCGTGCCCATGGCAAAGCCCATCCGTTCCTTCGGCGCTGTGCCGGAGATGAGCGAAACCGAAGCGGGATTGAACCCGGAGATCGTCCCGTTGAGCAGCCGCAGCGCCAGCAGATGCCATGGCTGAGTCGCGAAGCCCATCAAGGTAATCACGATGGCCATGCCGAACCCCGAGCGAAGCAGCATGATTTTGCGCCCGTATTTATCGGAAAGCTTGCCCCAAAACGGCTGAAAAATAAATGACGTCGCAAAGTTGGCGGCGAAAATCGTCCCCGCCCACAGGCCGATGGCGTGCTCGCCTTGCACATGCAAATCCCTGGCCAAATACAGCGAGAGGAACGGCGTAATCATCGTCATCCCGGCATTGACCAAAAACGCTCCAAACCAAAGCACGATGAGATTGACTTTCCACGTCTTCAAAGTGCTTTCACTTCCTTTCCGCGCATCTGGTTGCAAACGACAAACTTTAAGAGCTATATAAGTGGAACTATTGATTGTCCGGATCGGGGCAGCCGTGTGAAATGTTCTTACGATCGCTGTTGTTCGCGGATTTCTGTAATTTAACTAAATTCAGATACGGTAGAAATCCGCTCACAAAGGCGACCAAGCATATGCTTCCGATGCGGCTTTCTTACAGAAAGCTTTGAGTTTCTTCAGAATCATTTCACACTCTTGCCTACTTCCGCATTTCTATAGTTCAACTTATATAGTTCAAAAAGTCCGTTTTTGATCACGTCTTCTAAGTATATCACAAGTAAGCCGGCGTAGTTTGCGGGCGGTTTCATCGCATTTTCATGCGATTGTCATGCGATCGTCATCCGATTTGCCGTTGTGACAGTTGTTACTTACTTTTAAAAAGGGCATAATGTAAATTAGAATGTTTATAGAGGAAGTTCAAAAAAGTCATACTTTCTCGGTGCTCTCGGTGCTGAAAACCTGACTTTTTGAACATCGCTTAGAATGTAAGTCCTAATGGCCTAACTGCATTTAGAATTGCTTTTATAGCGTATTGGAGGCGTGTTGGTTGGTTTATAACGATCGTTTGATCCGGGCCTTGAGAAGCCAGGAGGTAGATCGTCTTCCTGTTTGGTACATGCGCCAGGCGGGCAGATATGATCCCGATTACCGAAAAATCAAAGAAAAATACAGCTTGCTGGAAATTTGCCGGCAGCCCGAGCTCGCGGCGGAAGTCACCCTGATGCCGGTCCGCAAGCTTGGGGTGGACGCGGCCATTTTGTATTCCGACATCATGAATCCGGTTGCTTCGCTGGGCGTCGAATTCGACATCGTCAAAAATATCGGACCGGTCATCGAGCAGCCGATCCGTACGGCGGCGGATATCGATCGTTTGAAGCCGATCGAGGTGGAAAAGGACTTGTTCCATATTTTGGAAACGATCTCTATCCTCGACCGGGAGCTGGACGTGCCGCTCATTACGTTTGCCGGCGCGCCGTTTACGATCGCCAGCTATTTGATCGAAGGCAGCCCGTCCAAAAGCTATATCCGCACCAAAGCGATGATGTACGGCGAACCGGAGCTTTGGTTTAGGCTCATGGACAAGCTGGGCGATATGGTCATCGCCTATTTGCGGGCCCATGTACGTAGCGGAGGCAAAGCGTTTCAACTGTTCGACAGCTGGGTCGGAGCGCTGGCGCCGAAAGATTTTCAAAAATATGTGCTGCCGACGGTCACTCGTATTTTTGCCGAACTTCGGGATTTGGATGTACCGAAAATTTATTTCCCCGGGGTGAGCTCCGGGGAGCTGCTGCCGGCGCTGACCGGCCTCGCGGCGGATTGCATCGGCTTGGACTGGCGCGTGTCGATTTCGGAAGGCCGGCGCCGGACGGGCGGGAAGTTTGCCGTTCAGGGCAATCTGGACCCGTACGTGCTGACCGCGCCGATGGACGTCATCAAGCAGCAGGCCAAGGAAATTATCGACGATGGCATTAAAGCCCCCGGTTTCGTATTTAATCTCGGCCACGGCCTGTTCCCGGAAGCTTCGATCGACAAGCTGCGGGAGCTGACCGAATTTGTGCATGCCTACTCGGCCGAAGCGATCGCCAGCCGGGCGGTGCCGCGGACTTAGGCAGACGGCGCGGACGGCGTAATTTACTTTATTTTGAAATAATAATGGATCAGAGGTGACCCCATAATCGTGAAAACAAAAATCGGTGTTTTGGTGATGTCTTACGGCACGCCGGAGAGTATGGACCAAGTAGAGGCTTATTATACGCACATTCGGCGCGGCCATCCGCCAACCGCGGAGCAGCTCGCCGAACTCGTCGGCCGCTATGAGGCGATCGTCGGAGGCGTTTTTCCGCTGCGCGCCAACACGGACAAACAGGTCGCCGCGCTGCAGGACACGTTAAACCGCCTGAACGCGGGCGCGGACCGGGAATTCGTTTGCTATCAGGGACTGAAGCATGCGCGGCCGTTCATCGAGGACGGCGTGGCCGAGATGGCCAAAGACGGGATCAAGGACGCCGTCGGCATCGTTCTGGCCCCCCATTACTCCGTGATGAGCATCGGCGGCTACATCAAACGGGCCGAAGCGAAAGCCCAGGAATCCGGGATCCGCATGAGCTTCGTACATAGCTACCATCTGCATCCGAAGCTGATCGAGGCTTTTGCCGCTCGGGTGTCCCGCAAGCTGGACCAGTTCGAGGAAGCCGGCGCCAAGCGGAATGAGGTGAAGGTGCTGTTCAGCGCCCACAGCCTGCCGGAGAAAATTTTGGAGATGGGCGATCCGTACCGCGACCAGCTGATGGAAACGTCGCAAGCCGTTGCGGACAAAGCCGGGGTGAGCAACTGGCAATTCACCTGGCAAAGCGCGGGGCGGACGGCCGATCCATGGCTCGGTCCGGATATTCTGGACACTTTGAAGGACTTGAGCCCGGAGGTGGAGGACGTGCTGGTGGCTCCCGTCGGATTCGTGTCCGACCATTTGGAGGTGCTGTACGACCTTGACATTGAGGCCAAAACGATCGCCAAGGAGCTGGATATGCGGCTGGAACGGATCGAATCGCTGAACACCGAACCGCTGTATATGGAGGCGTTAAGCGACGTCATTATGAATACATGGGAAAAGAGATGAGAACGATGAGCGAATCTTCCCGCAAGGTTGTCGTTATTGGCGGAGGATTGACCGGACTCAGCGCGGCTTTTTACATCCGCAAATTTTATGGGGAAAAAGGTGTTGAACCGCAAATCACGCTGCTCGAAAAAGGAAAAACGATGGGCGGCAAAATCGACACCCTGGAGCAAGACGAGTTTGTGATCGAAAAAGGTCCTGACTCCTTCCTGGCCCGCAAAACGGCGATGATCGAGCTGGCGCGGGAATTGGGGCTGGAGCAGGAACTGGTGCAAATGAATCCGAACGCGAAAAAAACGTATATCGTCAGCGGCGGCCGCCTGCATCCGATGCCGTCCGGCCTGGTGCTCGGCATTCCTACCGAGCTGGAGCCTTTCCTCGCAACCGGCCTCGTGTCCTGGAACGGCAAAATGCGGGCGATGCTCGACCTGGTCGCCCCGCCGCGCATGAGCGAGGAGGACGAATCGCTGGGGGCCTTTATCGAACGGCGGCTCGGCGTCGAGGTGCTGCAAAATATCACCGAGCCGCTGCTGGCCGGCATCTATGCGGGCGACACCTACAAGCTCAGCCTGCAGTCGACCTTCCCGCAGTTCGGCGAGGTGGAGCGAGCCTACGGTAGCTTGATCAAAGGCATGATGAGCGGGAAAAAGCCGGTCGAGACCCACACCGGAACGAAACGCAGCGCCTTCCTGACGTTCCGCAAAGGCTTGAAAACGCTCGTGGAAGGCCTGGTGAAGGGGCTTTCCGGCGTGGATCAGCGGCTGGAAAGCGAAGTGGCGGAAATCCGGCGTTTGGGTGAAAGCCGCTACGAGGTCGTTTTAGCCTCCGGCGAAAAGCTGGCGGCGGACGACGTCATCGTGACCGTGCCGGCTTTTGCCGCGGCCGACCTGCTTAGACCGCACGTCGACGTTGCCGCGCTCGATGCGGTCAATTACGTCTCCGTGGCGAACGTCGTGCTTGCCTTTGAAAGGGAGGACGTGACCGGCAGCTTCGACGGCTCGGGGTTCCTCGTGCCGCGCAAGGAAGGCCTGAACATCACGGCCTGCACCTGGACCGGGATCAAGTGGCTGCACACGAGCCCGGAGGATAAGATGCTGCTCCGCTGCTACGTCGGCCGATCCGGAGACGAGGACAAAGTGTTCCTGTCCGATGAGGAGATCACCGCACTGGTGCTGCGCGATTTGCATAAGCTGATGGGCGTGACGGCCCGGCCGCTGTTCGCGGAAATTACCCGCCTGCCGAAATCGATGCCGCAGTATCCGGTTGGCCATTTGCAAAGCATCGCCGCTTTCCGGAAAGGGCTTGAGGCCGCGCTGCCGAACGTTTATGCGACCGGGGCTGCGTTCGAAGGCGTAGGTCTGCCCGATTGCATCAAGCAGGCCAAAGAGCTGGCGCAGCGGATGGCTGAGAAATTGACGGTTCCTCAGGCCTAAGGAAAGTTCCCCCTGCGGGGGAATTTGCGACCCCTTGCCTATAAAATAGGCGAGGGGTTCTATTTATTTTCCGATCCCTGATATAATAAAATTATACGGTCAAATACAGCGTTAAAAGGAGTCCGTAATGTACCCGCCAAGATCGGAAAAACGTAAGCAACGAAAACAAGAAAAACAACACCGGCAAAACCGCTTGTGGGTGTTGATCAATTTGACTCTCATCTCGTTGATCATCGTGCTCGGGACTTATTTCTATTTGGAAGAACGCACGCGGCAGGACAGTGCCGGGAACGGCGCGGAACAAACGGGCGGCGATCCGAACATCGCTCTGGGAAATCAGGGAGATCATGAAAGCCCGAATGTCTCTCCGGCACAGGAGGGAACCGGTGAAGATTCCGCTAAGGCGGAGAACGGTTCTTCACCCGGGAACGGGAACGCCGGGGCAGGAGACGCTGCTGCGGATGACGGAGCACCTTTGAACCCGGACGAATCCAGCTTGGAAGAGACACCAAATACCGACGGCGACAAGACGGAGAGCGGAGAGGAACTGCTGATCCATTTTGCGGGCGATACGATTTTTTCGGGCAAGGTGGAGGAAAAGCTCGAGCAAGCCGGCTATGATTATCCTTATAAGTTTGTTCAGGATTTGTTTCAAAACGACGATCTCAGCGTGCTGAACCTGGAAACGCCGGTCACGGCGGGCGGCGAAGCGGCCGAAAACAAAACGTTTGTGTTCAAATCGCCGCCCAAAGCGCTGGGCCCGATGGCCGCTGCCGGCGTCGACGCGGTGAACCTGGCCAACAACCATGTATTGGACCAAGGCGTGCCCGGTCTCAAAGATACGTTAAAGAATTTGCGGAAGAACGGAATTTTATATGTGGGTGCGGGCGAAAACAGCAAGGAAGCGTACGCGCCGGTTTACGTCGAACGCAAAGGCGTGAAAATCGCTTTGTTCGGCTTCAGCCGCGTCATCCCGGAGTATGAGTGGACCGCTTTGAAGAAGCACCCGGGCGTGGCGGCCGTATATGATCCCGAACCGGCGCTTGCGGCGATCCGCGAGGCGCGCAAACAGGCCGATCTGGTGCTGGTGGTGGCTCATTGGGGCAAGGAGCGTGTGACCGAACTCGAAGACCATCAGCAGGAATTGGCCCACGCGTTTATCGACGCCGGAGCCGATTTGGTGGTCGGCGGCCATCCGCATGTGATGCAAGGTTTGGAGAAATACAAGGGGAAATGGATTGCCTACAGTACGGGCAACTTTATTTTTACGAGAGCGCTGGATCAGAAAACTTGGGATACCGCCGTATTTGCGGCAAAATGCACGCGTGAAGGGGACTGCAGGCTGCAGCTTGTCCCGTACCGCACGGAGCTGGGGCAGCCGGTGCCGATGACGGCGGAGGACGGGAAGAAGCTGCTGGAAGAAGTGGAGAGCTTATCGCCCGGCGTAACCATCAATGAGAAGGGCGAGGCGTCCGCCTCGGGGTGATCGGTGCGGCGAGCAAATGAATGGAACATGAGTGCGAACGTCTATGGCTGCAGGGAGGCGATAAGCTTGCGTAATCAATGTGTAGCCCATCGGGGATTTTCCGGCATTGCGCCGGAAAATACGATGGCCGCGGTCAAGCTGGCGATGGAGCAGCCCGAAGTCCACTGGATCGAGGTCGACGTTCAGCTCTCCAAAGACGGCGTTCCGCTGCTGATTCATGATTTTACGCTCAACCGGACGACGAGCGGAAGCGGTCCGGTCAAGGACAAAACCTGGGCCGTGCTGCAGGAGCTCGATGCCGGCAGCTGGAAATCGCAAGCTTACGCGGGCGAGCGATTGCTCAGTCTAAGCGAGTTCCTGGACGCGATCGCCGGCCGCCTGCGGGCCAATATCGAAATCAAAACGGAAGGAAATCTCTACCCCGGCCTGGAGGAAAAAGTGATTTCCGCCGTCAAGCGGCGGCATATGGAGCAGGAGGTTGTGCTTACCTCCTTCGAACCTCGCGTGCTGGCGAAAATCAGAGAAATCGGCCGCGGCATCCGCACCGGTCTGATCATCGACCATTATCCGAAAGACCTGCTGCTTCGGCTGCAGCTTCTGCGCTGCAGTTTCCTGTCCATCCATTACCGCGCCTTAACGGCGGAGCTTGCGGACAAGGCGTCAAAGCGCGGGATCGAGGTGATGGCCTGGACGATGGACGAAGTGCGGCTGCTGCGGAAGGTTGCGGCGCTTCACCCCGGTATCCTGCTGTGTACGAACCGTCCGGATGTTTGGCGTACGGCTATTTTAAATTGGAGGAAATGCCATGATGAACAAATTGATCGCTAACGTATTTTGCGTCGGCCGGAATTACCGGGCGCACGCGGAGGAACTGGGCAACGACGTCCCGGCCGAGCCGATGATTTTCCTGAAGCCGTCCCACGCCGTAACCGTGATGGACGGGAGCGGAATCGCGCTGCCGGCGGACCGGGGAGAAGTGCATTACGAAGCTGAACTCGTACTGCGGATCGGCCGCGGCTATGAGCCGGGCATAACGGTCGACGAACTGGTGGACGCGATGGCGTTCGGCATCGATTTTACGCTGCGGGACGTGCAAAGCGAGCTTAAGAAGAAAGGCCATCCCTGGACGGCGGCGAAAGGGTTCCTCCATTCCGCGCCGCTCACGCCTTACATCGCCTTCCCCGGAGCCGCCGAAACCGCGCAGGAGGACTTCGTGCTGCGCAAAAACGGGGAAATCGTGCAGCGCGGCAACATCAGCCGGATGATTTTTTCTTTGCAGCAGATCGTGGATTACATCGCCGAACATTACGGGCTGGGCGCAGGGGACCTTATTTTTACGGGAACGCCCGAAGGAGTGGGGCCTGCCTGTCAGGGGGACAAGCTGGAACTGGCGTACGGTTCGCGGACGCTCGGCAGCTGCGTGATTGAAACCGGCCCGTCGGCAACATGATGATGATGGATTGGATCGTAGGGGCGCTATGCGCCCTGCTTGTGTCTGGGGCGGCTTACCTGAAACGTTCGTTGTCCCTGTCGGGGATGGTTGCGGCTGCGGTGATGGGGACGGTGTATTACGGCGCGGGCAGCCTGTTTTGGTTTGGCCTGCTGTTGCTGTTTTTCATCAGCTCGTCCGTGCTGTCTCATTATCGCGGCGACCGCAAGGAGGAATTGGAGCGCTCCTACGCCAAAAGCGGGCGCCGGGACGCCGGGCAGGTGCTGGCGAACGGCGGGCTCGGCATGCTGGCTTGCCTGGGCAACTGGATTTGGCCGGACCCGGGCTGGGGCTGGTTTTTTGTCGGCACGATGGCCGCGGTCACCGCGGACACCTGGGCGACCGAACTGGGCGGCCTTAGCCGTACGGCGCCGCGCTCCATTGTGACCGGACGGCGAATCCCTCCGGGAACGTCGGGCGGCGTGACCTTGCTCGGCAGCGCTGCGGCGCTGGCCGGGGCCGTCTTCATCGGCGGTGGGGCCTGGCTGCTGCTTGCCTGGACGGGGGATGCGGCGGGCGGCGAGCCCGCTGGCACTGGCACTGGCACTGGCACCGGCGCATTTGGGCTTGTGCGCTGGGCGCTGATCGGCGGCCTGTCCGGTTTGTTCGGCGCGTTTGCCGACTCCTGGCTTGGGGCGACGGTGCAGTGGATGCACCGCTGCAGCGTTTGCGGCAAAGAGGTTGAGGTCGCTTCCCATTGCGGCCGGGAGACCGTGCCGGTGCGCGGCTTCCGCTGGATGAACAACGATGCGGTGAATCTGCTCAGTTCCCTGGCCGCAGGCGGGCTGGCCCTAGGAATCGGTATGATACTATAAATTGCGAGTTCAAAAAAGTCGGCTTTTCAGCATCGAAGCGTATGCTTTCGATGTGCGTTTTTTCTAAACGCTGTAGGTCGGATGAAGCTAGGGACGTCAGGAGCGGAGCGTACGTTTTGGGTACGTGAGCACCTGAAATGTTTCCGAAGGAAACATGCTTCGAAAGCATAAGCTTGGCCCGGCTGAATTCAAGATTCGATGCCGATACGCTCCATGGTCTTGCTTCGTGATCAAAAGCTGACTTTTTGAACGACATCTAAATATAAAGTAGGGATCAGGCATGAATATACTAACCGTCGAACATATCACGAAAACCTATGGAGAAAAAGTGCTGTTTCAGGACGTCTCCTTCGGCATGGAGGAAAACGACAAAATCGGCGTCATCGGCGTCAACGGTACGGGCAAATCGACGTTTCTGCGGGTGATTGCCGGGCTGGAAGCGGCCGATGACGGACGTATTGCCATAAACCGGGATGTACGGGTGAATTTCCTCGCGCAAAACCCGCAATACGATCCGGAAATTTCCGTCCTGCGCGGGGTGTTTCAAGGCGGGGGGCCCGAGCTGCAGGTGGTGTCCGCTTATATGGAGGCCGAGGAAGCGCTGGAGCAAAGCCCGGAGGATGCCGCCCGGCAGGCGGAGCTTACGCGGCTGGCCCAGGAGATGGACCGGCTGCAGGCCTGGACGCTGGTCAGCGACGCCAAAAGCGTGTTGTCCAAGCTGGGGATCGGCGATTTTGGCCAAAAGATGGGCACCTTGTCCGGCGGGCAGCGGAAACGGGTGGCGCTTGCCTCCGCGCTGATCGTTCCGTCCGAGCTGCTCATTATGGACGAACCGACGAACCATATCGACAACGATTCCGTGGCCTGGCTGGAAACTTATTTGCAGAAGCGGCGCGGGGCGCTGCTGCTCATTACCCATGACCGCTATTTTCTCGACCGGGTCTGCAACGTCATGCTGGAGCTCGATCACGGGCGGCTGTTCCGCTACGAGGCGAATTACAGCCGGTTCTTGGAGCTGAAAAGCGAACGCGAGGAACGGGAAGCCGCATCCGAGCAGAAGCGGCAAAATTTGCTGCGCACTGAACTGGCCTGGATTCGGCGCGGGGCGAAGGCCCGCTCGACGAAGCAAAAGGCGCGGATCGAACGGTTTGAGCAACTGCAGGCGGCGAAAACCGAATACAAAAGCGATGCGCTTGATATTTCGGTCGCTTCCACGCGCCTCGGGCGCAAAATCGTGGAGATTCACGGGATCCGCAAATCGTCCGGGGACCGGCTGCTGATCGGCGATTTGACCTATACGGCGGTGCCCGGAGACCGCGTCGGCATCGTAGGTCCCAACGGCAGCGGCAAATCGACGCTGCTGAACATGATCGCCGGGCGGATCGAGCCGGATCAGGGAGAAATCGTGATCGGCCAAACGGTCAAGCTGGGGTATTTCACCCAGGAGCACCAGGAGATGGACGGTAAACAGCGGGTGATCGAATATATCAAGGAAGCTGCGGAGGTCGTCGCCACCGCCGACGGGACGCGGATTACCGCGGCGCAGATGCTCGAGCGTTTTTTGTTTCCGCCGGACATGCAGTGGACGCCGATATCCAAGCTGTCGGGCGGCGAGAAGCGGCGTTTGTATTTGCTGCGCGTGCTGATGGGCGCGCCGAACGTGCTGCTCCTCGACGAGCCGACAAACGATCTCGATATTCAGACCCTGACCGTCCTGGAGGCGTATTTGGACGAGTTCCCGGGCGCCGTATTCGTCGTCTCCCATGACCGCTATTTCCTGGACCGGACCGTCGATAAAATCATGGCGTTCGAAGGCGGCGGCGTGGTGGCCGTGCATGTCGGGGACTACAGCGACTATGAGGAGCGGCTGCGGGCAAGCGGCGGCGGATTAAGCAAGACCGCAGCTGGCGGCGGACCGGGCAAGCCGGGATCCGGTGCCGGAGCGGGCAAGCCGGCGGCCGGCGGGGCGAAAGCTTCCGCAGGGAGCGGTTCGTCCGATCCATCGGGATCGGGAACCGGCCATTCGGACGCGGCAGCGGGAGCAGACGCCTCGAACTACCGCGGCGCTTCCCGCGGCGACAAGCTGAAATTCAGCTATAATGAACAGCGGGAATTTGAAACGATCGAGGCGACGATCGAAGCGGCCGAGCAGCGCCTGGCGGATATTGCCGGGGAAATGGAAGCGGCGGCGAGCGACGCTGCCCGGCTGCAGGAGCTGATGAAGCAGCAGGAGGAAGCTGAAGCGGAGCTGGAACGCCTTATGGAGCGCTGGACGTATTTGAACGAACTGGCCGAAAAAATCGCAGCCCAGCGCAATTCATGAAGCGGATGGCTTCATGTCAGGTTGTGGAATGCACACAGCTTAAGATAACGCTAAAAATGCGCTATTCCAGGACTTGAGCGCCCAAAAGATTGATTCACCTTAAAAATCGGCGTTTGGGCGCTTGATGGCATGACCATGACCCCGTTACCAATATCAATTCCAATACCATTGGGTTAACTAACCATCATCCTTCAAAAATAGCGGCACTTTATGTACTTATTATCCGGATAAGATCATGCCCATCCCCATTAGCGGCATTTTTTGTCCTTATTATCCTATGAATGGTGCAGATCGCGGGCATTTCCTGGCGATTCGAGAATATAGCGACATAAATTTACGCTATTTCTCTATCAATGGGGGATATCGCTGAAATAACGTCATTTTTTGCCCTTTTGTTTTTCGCCGGAGTTTCTCACATCTACATCCGATGGACCCGAATGATGGCCACTTTGCAAAAGTTGGCCTCATCCGGGCCTTTTTTTTGAGATTCACGCCAAAATTGAGGGGCATGTCACAAAACGGCATTTTCGGGTTGTTATATAGGTGTAAACAGCAAAGGAGGTGAGCTTTTTGCAACCAGTCATCCCCGGGGAAACGACGGATCGGAACCTAAAAATCGAAGCGCTGATTGAGCGCGTGAAAGCTGGCGATAAAGAGGCTTACGCTCCCATTATTCAACGGTTTGAACGGCAAATGTATACGTATTGTTATTACATTTTGCGCAATCACGAGGAAACAAAGGACGCGGTTCAGGAGATTTTTATCAGGGCCTATATGAATCTTCATCAGTACAGCAATCAAGTTTCGTTTTCCGCCTGGCTGTACAAGGTAGCCTACCATCATTTGATCAATATGAAGAAGAAGCAGGCCCGATTGTTGAAATTGATCGACCGCTGCCAGGAACAGCATCCGGTGCCGGAGATCTCTCCGCATCAGTCGGCGGTAGAGGAACTATTAACGTATCTGACGGCGGAGGAACGCCATATCCTGCTGCTCAAGTCGGTAGAACAATACCGTTTTGAGGAGATTGGCGAAGTGATGGGAATCAAGCCGGCGACTTTGCGCAAAAAGTATGAGCGAATACGCAAAAAGCTGATGGAAAAAGCCACTGAAAAAGGAGTGTTGGCCCATGGGACGTTTGCCGGATCGAACGGAGTCCGCTGAAATGGAGGCGATCGAACGAATGATTCGTCATTCGGCGATGCCGAAAACAAGCATGAGCGGTGAAATTATCGACAAAATTGGAGAGATGAATATGAGCAGAACGAGAAAACACGCTGCAAACAATAGGAAAGTATGGAAACGGACCGTAGTTGCCGCTTCGGCCGCCGCTATTCTCGGGGGAGGGATCATCGGCTCGGGATTCGTGTCCCCGGCGATGGCCGAGGCTTTAAAGCAAGTTCCGGTGTTCAGTACGCTTTTTAAGGGGACTACTGAAGAGTCCGTGAAGACTGCAATGGATCAGGGAATCGTCAAAGCCCCGAACCTGAGCGTAACGCATGACGGGGTGACGCTGAAACTGAGCGATCTATTGTATGACGGGACAAGACTGTCCTTTATGCTGGACCGGGAAGGCGTGGATCTTGAGGGGACAGCTTCCCCATACCCTAGAACAGAGGGAGTTATTGTGTATGGTGATGCGCCTAAGGTTGTTCCTGAGGAAGAGCAGGAGAAGGGCTACGTAAGTAATGTAGATGTTCTTATTAATGGTGAACCGGCACGATTTGGCGGGTTTGGGGATACTGGGAAACGTGAAAATGCGTACGAAGTCGAGATGTCGGTGGGCGAGAACCCGGAAGTGAACTGGGGCGACGAATTTGAATTGACGATTCGAGCCGAAGTAACGCGGATCGACGAGCCGTTTGAATTTAAAGTTCCGGTCAAAATCACGGACAATGCCATCTTACTGCAGCCAAATGCCACCAAAACCTACGAGGATTTCAGTTACACGGTAAAGCAGCTTAAGCTTACGCCTGTAACCACCCGACTGGTCATCGACAGCACCGGGAAGGTGCCGAGGTCCGCGGAGCAAACCGGCGATTATATCGCCAGCATGATGTATTACGATATTGTCGACGATCAGGGCAACCTGCTGGACCAGAATAAGTTCGGATATTTCCACAGCGAGCCCGAAACCGAATACCATGTTGACGAGCTGTACAGCCCGTTTAACGGGACGCCGAAGTCGATCACCATCAAACCGTTTACCCTCACGGTGAATAAAAACGACTGGAGCGTTGTCGGACAGGGCAAAGACAGCAACGGAACTTACAGCCGTGGCGACAAAACTTACATCAAAGAACTCGAAGTAACGATTCCGGTTGAGAAATAAGTGACGAACGGGGCGGTTCTCGGGGCGAAAGCTCGGAGAATCGCCCCTTTGACTCACTACTGCAGGTGGAGGCGCAGTTTTCCTTTTTATGATATCATGGGGCTAAAGATTGAATGTTCGGAGCCCATCTTGAATCAGGAGAGTGAGAGAACGTGGAATTTTACGGCGGCGATCAGCGGCCTTTTTTGAATTCGATGGATGAAGAGGCAGCCAAGCTTAAATTCAAGGAAAAAGAACAGCGGCTTCTAAATGAGGGGGTGCGGGGAGTTTTTCGTGAGGCGGCGAATTTGTTGATCACTATGGGGATTCTCGCGCTGATTTTCGCCCTGTTCATCGCCTTTAGGTGAGGAACTTTAAAAACGGAAGCTCCGGAGAGGTAAATGGGGATTAGTCCCTATTAATCTCTCTTTTTTTCGGATAAACGGGGAAATGGGCGATTTCAGCGGGGAGCCTTTATTTATGATTGCTGATATAATATTGTGCGGACCATTTAAAACGATCCATAAGCTGTAACTGATAGAACTCTTCGCGCTGAAGAGTCTTTTATTTTTTCTCTTTAAATATTTTTGACGAAAAAGAAGTGATTACGTGGTTAACGCAGCCATCCGCGCCAAAACGCACCGTTTTTTGCACAAACATTTCTCCGCCGAATCGATGGATTACCGGCAGATTATCGCCTTGATCATTCCGATCCTGATCGACCAGGCGTTTATCGTCGGACTCAATCTGGTCAACACGGCGATGATCAGTTCCTCCGGCGTCGCCGCGGTCAGCGCCGTCAATATGGTCGATTCGCTGAACATTTTTTTGATCAACGTTTTTGTCGGCGTCGCGACCGGGGGCACCGTCGTGGTGGCGCAGTACAAAGGAAACCGGAACGATCAAATGGTGTCCAAATCGGCGGCCGGCTCGGTCTCCTCGGTATTTTTGCTGGCGCTGGCGATCAGCTTGCTGATTATTTTGCTTCATAATCCGACCTTGAACCTGCTGTTCGGTTCCGCGGAGGCCGACGTGTTCAGCAACGCCAAAACATACTTGATCGGCAGCAGCGTTTCCTTTTGCGGGATTGCGATCGTCGAGGCGGTGTGCGGGGTGCTGCGGGGCATAGGGAGGTCGCGGGCATCGCTTTTTCTGTCGCTGATCATGAACTTATCTTACGTCCTGCTGAACTTCGTGTTCATTAATCTGGCCGACATGGGCGTGTTCGGGATGACCATAGCCGTCAATGTTTCGCGGTATTTGGCCGCCGCCTGCGCGATTTATTATTTGGTCAGGGTGGACGCTGCTCTGCACATTCGGATCCGGGACATGTTGATGGCCAACTGGGGGATGCTGAAAAAAATCATGTCCATCGGCCTGCCGTTTGCCGCAGAGCAGATGTTTTTTAACGGCGGGAAGATCCTGACGCAAATTTTTATCGTCAGCCTGGGAACTTACGCGATCGCAGCCAATGCGATTAGCTCGTCGCTGGCGGGCGTGGTGCAAATTCCGGCCAACGCCTTGTCGATCGCCATCGTCACCGTGGTGGGGCAGTGCATCGGGCGGGGAGACGTTGGGGACGCCAAAAAATTGACGCGCTCCTTCATCTGGCTGTCGTCGGCCACGTTCATCGTCATGGGGCTAATCATCCTGCCGCTGTTTCACCCGCTGGTGTCGCTGTTTCATCCGCCCGCGGAAATCGTGGGCGAAATCTTTGCGATTATCCTGATCAACACGATCATGCAAATTCCGTTGTGGTCGATCAGCTTTATTACCCCATCAGCCTTGCGGGCGGCGGGCGATGCCAAATATACTTCGGTCGTGTCGATGCTGTCCATGTGGCTGTTCCGCGTCGTGCTTGGCTACATTTTGGGCGTCGTCCTGCCGTTTGGCGTCATCGGCGTATGGCTGGCCATGAATATTGAATGGGGAATCCGGGGAGCCATCTTCCTGCGCCGGTTCTACGGGACAAAATGGTATCGGCATCGGCTGGTTGAGGCGGAGCCGGCGAAAATTTGATATTTCCTAGTTTCTATGCTATTCTTTCTCATATCTTAGTTGAACGGAGGGTTACGTGTGATAGATTTTTCCCGATAAGAAAAACGTGCGCTTACACGGTTTTCTTGACATTCTGCCTGTAGCGGAGTAATCGGGATTGGTCTGCCCATGCGGTAACCTGTCATTTGATATGCATCTGGAAAAGAAGCTTTCCCCAGCGAATCGCGGGGAGGTTTATTTTCCGCACCCGATTACGGCTTGCACAGGCAGAGAACTGCCTGTGTTTTTTGTTGTCCAAAATGTGGATTTTTACGGAAAGGAGCATCACGTGTGATAAACGACAGACTGAACCGCCGCGAATTGAACAATTAAATAACGTTCAAGCGCTCTGCCTGCGAGGCGGAGCAACGGGTTCAGTCTGCCTTTTTTCTGCATACAATCGTAACGGTTTGAAGGGAAGGTGGGGCATCTGCCTTCTTTTTTGCGTGCTTAAATGATCTTTTCCCGGCTGGGGAGGGATTGTTTTCGCTGCACATTCGGGCTTTTTTACGTGCTGACTCCCTTTGCTCCGGCCGCAGGCTGGGAAGCTGCGACGTTTTGCGAAGGGATGAGCGCAAGTGAGCCGAAAAATTAAAAAACCTAACCAAACCCGATTAAAACGAGGAGAACCTCCCAATGACTTGGCACAGCATTTGTTGCATAACCGGAAGCTCATTCGGGAGATCGTCGCCATGGCCGGTATTTCGGAAGGGGATACGGTGCTGGAGCTGGGGGCCGGCCAAGGGGCATTAACGGCCGAGTTATGCCAAAAAGCACAAAAGGTAGTGGCTGTCGAATACGACCCGGCCTTCGTCGAGATTCTGAAGCGGAAAACCGGACACTACGCGAACATAAAGGTAATTCACCAGGATATCCTGAATATCCGTTTTCCGAAGGAAGCTTTCCTCGTCGTGTCCAATATCCCTTACTCCATCACGACCCCGATTCTAAAAAAATTATTGAGCCAGCCGGCAACGCCTCTGCAAAGGGCTGTCCTGGTCATGGAGAAGGGGGCCGCCAGGAGATTTACGGGAAGACAGGTGAAAGACCCGTACGTATTGGCGTGGAAAATGTGGTTCGATTTCAAATTTATTCAGATCATCTCCAGGGACAATTTCGCTCCCCCGCCAAGCGTCGATTCGGCGCTGGTGCGGATCGATCGGAAACGCGAACCGCTTGTACCTTATCATGAACGCAGCGTTTTTCTGGGGCTTGCGGAAGCTGCGCTAAAATCTCCGTATGCTTCATTTGATGCCGTTTTAAGCGCCTTTTTCACCAAACCGCAATTAACGGTTTTGAGGAGAACATTAGGCATCGATGGCACGCGGACAGCGGTCGGAACCTTAACCGAAGCGCAATGGGCGACGGTCCACCACGCCTTGATCCGCTACGTCCCCCGCCACCGCTGGCCGAAACCGCGAAAATGATGGCCTAAGCGGAAGAAGCCTTAGTTGACTTTATGCCAACTGAGGCTTCTTTGTCTTGTGATATAGTTAATCGATTGCTCCCAGCTTCCATTGGCCGCTTTTGTCCTTGACTAACCAATAATCTTCAGAACGTTCAAAGACTTCACTTTCCATTCTGGCTTTTGTTTTGACTCTAACAATTAATCTATCATGGTCCTTTGTAATACCTTCTAAAGACTCAAAACTATAATCTCTATCAAAAAAATATTCACTTATACCTTCGGAGTCCTCTCGGTAATATATTCTCCGAAGTGCCTGTTCATCCTTATTGGCCAAGGCTTCCAAAGTGGTTTTCATAAGGGACTTAATTTCTTCCGTGTACAACGGATCGTCCAAGGCGTCGAAGTCTACAAAAACACCGGTTTGAAAAGAGTCGTCATTTTCTACTTGCTGATTTTGAGAAGCGTTAGCCCCAATGAATTGAGTTTCGTTTTGCTCCTGAAGATGATCCTTATTGCTCTCATTTGAACACGATGTTAGTATCCCTAGTGTAACAATTACTGTTACAGAATATATAATCAATTTGTTCATGGATTTTTCCCCCATATTTTGCTTTTTATCTATATTGACGTTTGTAAGATGGAAAATGTCTCCTTGTTTTTTGCGAAATAGAAAGTAAAAAGTGTGTTTGTCAGGAATATGAGTAAATTAATCCGCTTTCATAAATAAATCTATCATTTCCACAACGATACTTTGAACCGCGTCTTCTTGTGGCATTTTCATATACATGCTAAGTTTGTAGATGTCATTCTTATAATATTCAATTAGTTTATACATCGCGGTCTGATCATGATTTCTTGCCAATTGCAACAGGTTCAGGAACTCATCTTCTGACATAGGTACTTCAAGGTTTTTCTTTTCCATTGATTTACCCCCTGTTGGCTTATATTCAATTCTTTAGCAAGTTGAACTTCGGTTTTTTCGTTTATATAAATCTCGAAAATAATTTTCCTTCCGATGTCTGTAGGGATTGAGTTGATTAGATACTCTACATATAACTTACGATCCACTTCGTTTTGAAAGTTGGCTGCTCGGCTAACGTTTTCCGACTTTAAAGGTAATTCATGTTTAGAGGTTACTCTTGCCTTGTATTGAATCTTCCAAGCAATTCGTTTTAGTTCTCCTCTATAGTAATCCATAATCGTTTCTTTCTTCACACTAATCACCCCATATTTTAGAATTTTATATAATATATGGCGATTCATAACTACATTTAACAAGTGAAAAGAATGGGCGTGTGAGACAGTTCAATAAAATATAACAAAATGTTCTTAAATTAGATATTGTATTTTCATCTCTCAAATTACCATATTTAAAAAAAGTATGAAGGAGAGAGTTTTATGGATTATGAGGAATTTGCTTCATTCGTCACAAATGTTGGTTTTCCGGTCGCCATGTGTTTTATTTTGTTGAGGTATGTGCTTCAAACGATTGGAAAAAAGCTGGACAAGCTAGATTCATCACTTAATGAATTGTCTGATGCTATTAAATGTATTAAGCAGAAAGAATGAATCTCTATTAATAGTACAAAAAGCAACAAAGCCTTAGTTGGCTCTTATGCCAACAAGGCTTTGTTGTTAGAAATATCGATATGTTCATGTTGTTGACATGCCGAATATTATGGTTATTTTAATAAGGGAAGCAAGCTAAATTAAACCCACAACTTCCAAGACCGTTCTTGCCCTTGACTAAGCAATAATCTTCATTACGTTCAATGACTTCATTTTCAATTCTGGCTTTTGTTTTGACTTGAACAATTTAATCTATTATGGTCTTTCGTAATACCTTCCATAGACTCGAAATAATAATATCTTTCTAAATAATCTTCAAGAATTGTTTCGGATGGCTTGGTGTAATATATACTTCGAAACGCCTGCTCGTCCTTATTGACCAAGGCTTCCAAGGTGGTTTTCATAAGGGACCTAATTCCCCAGTATACAATGGATCGCCCAAGGCATCAAAGTCTACAAAAATGCCAGTTTTAAACGAGTCGTTATTTTCTGCTTACTGATTTTGAGAAGTGTTTGTATCAATGGTTTGAGTTTCGCTTGCTTCTGAACATGATCCTTATTGCGACATGATGTTAGTATTCCTAGAATAACAATTCCAGTTGCAGTATAGATAACAAACCTCCTCATAAGTTAACCCCCATCCCGCAATCCTAATCAATCGCTCCAAGTACCCAGTGCCCTTCTTTATTTTTAATAAAGTAAAAAAATCCGTTAGGTGTCTCCCTGATTCCATGATCATCTTTGACTTTGCCTCTGACTTCAACAACAATTCTACCCGAACGATCTTGTTCGATAGTTCCCAAATAATCATAATAATAATCTTTACCAAATAAGTACATATAAGTATCAGCGGATTGCGTATCTCTAAAAACACTCCGATACGATTCTTCATCTTTATTGGCCATTGCTTCCAGGGTAGTTTTCAGCAATGTCTTAATTTCTGCATTGAATAATGAATTGTCAATGGCATCAAAGTCTATATAACAACGCCGGTTTGAAACGAGTCGTTATTTTCTGTTTGCTGATTTTGAGAAGTATTTGTATCAATGGTTTGAGTTTCGTTTTGCTCCTGAACATGATCCTTGTTTTTCCCATTTGCACATGATGTAAGTATCCCTAGAGTAACAATTCCAGTAACCGTATAGAAAATCACCTTATTCATAAATTATCCTCCATATTTTCTTTATATAAATATAGACGTCTAAAATATGGAAAAGTTACCTTGTTTATATTGCAAATTTGAAAATGAGACCGCCGGCTACCAATAAGGTAAACCGGGGTCTCAATCTAGGGTATATTTTTTGTATTTATTCGTTTCTTAATGCAACCATTTGATAAACTTCTCGCTCATCACCATACACTTTTTTCTCTTTGCACTTCATTTGTGAAGAACCACTGCCATCCAAGAATATCCCATTGACGAGCGTTCCTGAGCCGACCTTTTCCTTAATTGCGGTTCTAAATTCTGCGGCAGTACATTTTACATCAGTAACAATAAGCCAAATGTTATTAGTATTGTTGTATACAAGGCCAGTTCGAAATGCATTTCCGGTTCTATTCTGCATATTTTCTTTATCAGCCTGAAGCCCAGGTACTGTCACTGTTTAGAGACATGCTAATACCGCCTTGCGCCAATATCTCGTTCGTTTAATGACGTGGAGATCAGCAGCGGACTTAACGATTTGTACGGAAAATTGACTTTCCGTAGCGTCCCAAACCAATGTACCGCGAGCAACCTTAACATTTTCATATCCGCTTCCGTAATCATTTTTAGTCCCATTTACCGGTTTATCATTGTTTAAAGCAATTTGAAGTAAGTTTCCAGTATCAGGATCGAAATAACCACCATTAACACCATAGTAATTTTGACTGGGTACATTAGACGCACCAATATAATTAATCCAGATATTATTCGGGGAAGTTTTGATCGTGTGCAACTTAACTCCATTCGAAGCCGTGTAAGCAGCATATGTGTAATTTGCCATTTCAATCGCTCCTCAAATATTATTAGTGAGGGGATATTAGGGGGAATCAGCGGCTGTAGGTCATTCCCAAACCTGCAAACTCGCTGCCGTTTTCTCTCTCACCCATAAAGGTAAATTTAGGAGCGAAAATACAAGCAGTTGATATAAATTTCTAACTGAAAAATAAAAAAACAATTCTCCGGCAAAAATCCATCGAATTGTCTTTTTGTTAATTCTATTTGTTTTATGCCATTACTGAATCGCAATAATCTGCCGCAGATCGCGCGAGTCGCCGTGGAGTTTGACCTCGGCGGCGTTCAATTGCGAGGAGCCGTCGCCGTCGAGGAAGATGCCGTCCACGGCCGAGCCGGGAGCGATCGTCTCCTTGACGGCGGCGCGGAAGGCCTCCGCCGTGCAGCGGGTCGGCGTGACGATCAGCCACAGCCGCCCCGTATTGTCGTAGACGAGGCCGGAGCGGAGGCGCTCCTCGTCCGGGTAGGGCAGATGCTCGGCGTCCACGGCGGCCGCCCGCCATCCGGCATCGTCCTGCAGCTTCATGCTGACGCCGCCCTGGGCGAAATAGCGGCTGCGGTTGGTGACGGTAAGCTCGGCGGCGGCGGAGACGACCTGCACCGAAAAGCGGCCGGCCGCCGCATCCCAAACGAGCGTGCCGCGCGCGTATTTGGCGTTGAACCAGCCGGAGCCGTAGTCGCCGGCAGCGCCGTGGACCGGCCGGTCATCGTTGACCGCGATGGACAAAACGGCGTCATTGTAAAAAAATCCGCCGTTAATGCCGTACACGCGGTAATCGCCCAACGGCCGGTCCGCGGCCCGCAGCTCGATATGCTCCGGCGAAGCGGACAGCGCGTGCAGCTTCACGCCGTTATCCGCGGCGGTTTCAACATAAGCGTAAGCATGGGGAAGGAGGAATCGGCTTCCCCACAAGAGCATCGCCAGGACGCCGAGGAAGATGACCGCCGCTGCAGCGGAGGCAGCGGCCCAGCGCCCGAGTCCACCGAGTGCTCCTGGCCTTTTGGGTCCGTCCGGACCGGTGAACTCGGACGATTCAGGGCCTTTGGTTCCGGACAATTCGGTTTCCTCGGGCGATCCTGGGCCTTTGGTTCCGGACATCCCAGTTTCCCCAGGCATCTCCATTCTGCCGGTCCGGACTTGTTCCACGGTTTCCTTGTGCCCTCCCGGGCCTGCGGTTCCGGCCGTTCCGGTTCCAGCGGACCGATCCTGTCCCCCGGTCCCCTCGGATCCTCCCCGGTTCTCGCTGCGCGAACGCTCTGCTTCCGGGCCATCGAGCTCCCGGCGAGGCTCGTTACTCGGCCACATACGCGGCGAGCAGGCGGGTCGTGTTGATGACGGCCTGCTTGTGCGTCCGCTCCATGGCGTGCGATGCGTGCACGCCCGGACCGATCAGCGCGGCGCGGATGTTGTGCCCGCCGCGCAGCGCCGCCGAGGCGTCCGAGCCGTAATGCGGGTAAATGTCGACCGCGTGCGGGATTCCCAAGCCTCGGGCGAGTTCGATCAGCTTGCCGGTCATGTCGTAATCGTACGGCCCGCTGGAGTCTTTGGCGCAAATCGACACATCGGTCTCTTTGCAGCTTAAATCGTCGCCCATCGCGCCCATGTCGACGGCGATCATTTCGTTAACGCCGTCCGGAATCCACGCTGCGCCGTGCCCGACTTCCTCATAGTTGGAAATGAGGAAAACCAGATCATGGCGCGGCGTCCAGCCCTCGCGCCGGCTTGATTCCAGCAGGCCGAACAGGGCGGCCACGCTCGCTTTGTCGTCGAGGTGGCGGGACTTGATGTACCCGCTGGATGTAATGACCGCGCGGGAATCGAAGGAAATAAAGTCGCCGGCGGAGATCCCCAGCTTCAGTACGTCGTCTCTATTTTCCACTAACTCGTCAATCCGCACTTCCATATTTTTCTCCTCGCGTTTGAAGTCGCGGGCGTCGGTGTAAACGTGGACGGAAGGCTGCGCCGACAAGATCGTTCCTGTGTAAACCTTGCCGCTGCGGGTATGGATTTGGCAGTATTCGTTTTCGATGCTGTGCATCATAAATCCGCCTACCGAGGTGATTTTCAGTGTGCCGCGCTCGGTGATCGAACGGACCATCGCCCCCAACGTATCGACGTGAGCGCTCAGCGCGATCCGCCGGGACGAATCGCGGCCGGGCAGCGTCAGGATGGCGCCGCCTTTTTCGTTAAACGAACAGGGGATGCCCAGGGCCTCCGCTTCGCGCCCGATCAGCGTCATTATACCGCGCGTAAAGCCGCTCGGGCTTGGCGTATCGAGCAGCATTTTCAAAATGTTTAAAATATAGGTTTCATTGGGTTGAATCTTCATGGGAACCTCCTCAAAAATTAGGAACTCGCTGCCGCCGGATCAATGATCGGACGAAGATAAATCTTCCGCGGAAGGTTCCGCCTTGCCGGCGGATTTTTCGCTTTTGCCGGCCGCTTTTTTCCCTTTTTCGGCTTTTTCCGGTTCGGGGAAAATGTAGCCGGTCGCTTCCTGGATATGTACGAGTTTGGCCTGCAGGCCTTTCACTTCCCGCTGCAGCCGGTATCCGCGGTAGATGCCAAACGAGCCGACGATGATGCCGCCGAGCAGCGTGCAACCGAGGATCAGCAAGATCAGCGGAAGGCTGACCGCGCCGAACAATAAATTCACCTGCACCGGGTTGACGTTGATAACGGCAAACACGGCGGTGATCAAGGCGAAAATAAGCGCTAAAATCAAGGACCATTGAATTCGCATGAGGTAACACCTCCTTTAGGTCAGTATAAAATCCCTTGCCCGCTCGGGGCAAGGGATTTTATGGAACCGGGCGGCCGCATGGGGCGCGACGCTACTTCGTCAGTTGCTCCATTTGCTCGATGACGTCTTCGAACACGCTCATCGCTTCGCGGATCGGCTCCGGCGAGGACATGTCGACGCCGGCTTTTTTCAAAATATTGATCGAATAGTCGCTGCCGCCGCTCTTCAGGAAGCCGAGATAGCGGTCGACCGCCGGCTGACCTTCCTCCAGGATCTGCTTGGAGAAGCTGGTCGCCGCGGAGAAGCCGGTGGCGTATTTGTACACGTAGAAGCTGGTGTAGAAATGGGGGATGCGCGCCCATTCCATTTCGATATCCTGGTCGACGGCCATGTCTTTGCCGTGGTATTTTACGTTCAAATCGTAATAAATCGCAGACAGCTCCTGCGGGGTCAGCGATTCGCCGGCTTCCGCCTTCTCGTGGATGATTTTCTCGAACTCGGCGAACATCGTTTGCCGGAACACGGTCGTCCGGAACTGGTCGGCGTAATACGTCAGCAGGTACAGCTTCTGCTTCGGATCGGTCGATTTTTTCAACAAATAATCCATCAGCAGCGCTTCGTTGGTCGTCGAAGCGACCTCGGCCAGGAAAATCGTGTACTGGGCATCGCGATACTTCAAAGCTTCGTCCGAAAAATGGGAATGCAGGGCATGGCCCATCTCGTGCGCGAGCGTAAACATGCTGTTCAGGTTGTCCTTGTGGTTGAGCAGCACGTAAGGGTGGGTGCCGTAAGCTCCCCAGCTGTAAGCGCCCGTCCGCTTGCCTTCATTCTCGTACACGTCGATCCAGCGGTTTTCGAAGCCGGAACGAAGCGCTTTGAGGTAATCTTCGCCGAGCGGCTTCAGGCCGTCCTCGACCATCTTTTTCGCTTCCTCGTAGTTGATATCCCATTTGTATTCCTCTACGAGCGGGGCAAACAGGTCGTACATGTGCAGCTCATCGACGCCAAGCAGCTTCTTCCGCAGCTTCATGTAGCGATGCAGCAGCGGCAGGCTTTCATGAATCGTGTCGATCAGGTTCGTGTACACTTCCTTCGGAATGTTGTCGCCATACAGGGACATTTCCAGCACGGAAGGGTATTTGCGCACCCGGGAATAAAACATGTTTTTGTTAATGTTGGCGGTTAAAGTTGCCGCGATCGTATTTTTTTGCTTGCGGTACGTTTCGTAAACGGCTTTAAACGCCCGCTCCCGCACTTCGCGGTCCGGGTTTTCCAGGAACTGAATGTAGCTGCCGTGCGTCAACTCGACTTCGTTCCCGTGTTCGTCTTTGATTTTCGGGAACTTCATATCCGCGTTGTTGATCATGCCAAAAATTTGCTGCGGCGCCTGCGACAGATTGCCGACCTGGGCCAGCAGCGCCTCTTCCGTTTTGCTCAGCACATGCGCTTTCTCGCGTTTGATTTCCTGCAGCGTAAATTTGTAATCCGCAAGCTCAGGGTCGCTGATCAGACGGTCAAGCTCCTGTTCCGGCAGGGACAAGATCTCCGGAGTAATGAACGACAGCGCTTCGTTGACCTCGACGCTGAGTTTTTTCGCCTTTTGCACAAGCGCCTGGTATGTAGGGTTGGTCGTATCCTCATCATGATGCAAGTGAGCGTAAACGTACAACCGCTCGATTTTTAAGGAAAGATCGTCTTCCAGCTCGAAAACGGCCTTGATGTTTTTGGCGTTGTTCAGTTGGCCTTCGAATTCGGAGGCTTTGCCCTTCAATGCCTTCAGTTCTTCGTACGATTTGTCCCAAGAAGCCTGGTCGGAAAACAGATCCTCAAGCTTCCATGTATTCTCCTGCGATACTTCCGAGCGTTTCATTAAGGTGCTCATCGGAATCCTCCTTTGTTTTGGGTAAGGTGAAGCCGCGGGCTGGCCCGCGGCGGAGCCGCCTTGCAGCGTGGAAATCAACAGGCAGCAGGACAGCAGCAAGGGGATGGTACGCGGCCATTTCATAACTAGGAAACCTCCCGGATGTCTTGATCGGAAGCCCGGCGCAGTACGATGATTGAATTTGCTCGCCATGGGCATTATCCTAGTATGGGCCGCCTGCCGAAGAAATATTTGCCACCCGCTCCTATGCCAGAAAGCTGTAGATGATTAAGCCAAACGACACCACTACCATAATCAGGGCGGTGAGGGCGAGGCCGCGTTTAAGCCGGGGGTGGATGTTGTTCTTGTTCATGATCAGTATGACGGCCAGCGCAAACGCACAAATAATGAAGATTAAAATGCTGGAACTGCTATTCATTCATCGTTGCCCCGTTTCATTAATATGATTGCCAAGCAGGCTTGGCAAAAGGAGAAATGACCGGCCGTCTAAACCTGCCTGAAGGCGTTCATGATGTCGCTCCATTCCGCTTCGTTGCCGGCAAAATCCTCTTTGGGAAAACGGCGGTTCACCCACTCCATCATCGCCGGGCGGCTGAGGAAGGTGTGCGATTCTTCGCCCCACTGATCGGAAATTTCGCGGAGAATGATGTATTTGCCTTGAACTTCTACAGTCATCATATTCCACTTGTCTTTTTTGTATATTTCGTGTTTTTTGATCATCGCAATTCTCCAATCTTTGGCTTTGCTCGCAGGCTTAGAAGCCGCGCATAATTGGTAATATTTTTATGTAAAATGATAACTCACGCTCTGGAGGAAAGCAAATAAAACGATCGTTTCTTCGCCGCCGGCGACCCGGAAAAAACCTTTCGAAAATTGTCACGTTGCATTGTCTGTGGGCATAGAGTATAATATGGATATTCGCCAACGATGGCGGTTATTTTTAGGAGGTTGTTCATTTGAAAGGTACAGTTAAATGGTTTAACGCAGAAAAAGGCTATGGCTTCATCCAAGTTGAAGGTGGCGAAGACGTATTCGTACACTTCTCCGCAATTCAAGGTGATGGCTTCAAAACTCTGGAAGAAGGTCAAGCCGTAGAATTCGAGATCACTGAAGGCAATCGTGGTCCTCAAGCTGCTAACGTAATCAAATTATAAGATCACTTCCGGCAACGGATCACTTATAAAGTTTGGTTCCAAGCGCGATAATGAAAAGCACAGCTCTTTATAGGGCTGTGTTTTTTTGTATGTACGCCCAGCATGGGCGTCATCTATAGGGTGAAAGTCCCGAGCGGGGGCTGGCGAGCGCCTACCGCTAGCCAAGGGCAAGGGTGTCCATCGCGAGGTGGAATCTGAAGGAAGCCGGAGGCAAAAGCACGGGCCAAGGTACACAAACTGGATTTGAGGCAGGATGAACCGGATGAGCTGCCATAACACAGCGAAATCCAAAGCCGCCAAGGATCACTCCTGTAAACTCCAGTGGTCGTGGGCGGAAAGATGACGTTCTTATCTGGGGAGGCCTGCGGGAGAAAAAAAAAAAATGCGAAGTCACTTCGTAACCGCAACCGAGAGGCTGCGCTGAACCCGCAGGAGTCAGCAGAGGCCATAGTACGCAAGTACGGGACGCCGGAAAGCGGAAGGGCCGAACCGAAAGGAGAGAGGAAACCGATGCGTTCGCGTGAAGAGCAAAGACAGCCGAATATCCCAAAAGGGAGCTGCCAACAAAGAGAAGCGGTGAAGCCGTCAGGGTATGTTGGAGCGCCGAGTTCTTCATCGGCACAAATCGATCCTTCCTCTCACGAGGCAAGTAACGACTTGTTGGAGCGAATGCTCGAAGGGGAGAACCTCAGGCTCGCCTATAAGCGAGTGGTACAAAACGGAGGTGCCCCCGGTGTAGACCGAGTAACGGTAGCGGGGCTACAGGCTTACCTGAACACACGCTGGGAAACGGTGAAAGATGAACTCCTAACGGGAACGTACAGACCGATACCTGTCAGACGGGTGAAAATCCCCAAACCCGGAGGCGGTGTAAGGCTGCTCGGTATCCCGACCGTGATGGACCGCTTCCTCCAACAAGCACTTCTGCAAGTGATGAACCCGATTTTCGATGCCCCCTTCTCTTGGTACAGCTACGGCTTTAGACCGGGGAAGAGAGCACACGATGCCGTGAAGCAAGCCCAGCGATATATCCAAAGCGGTCTGCGATGGGTCGTAGATATGGATTTGGAAAAGTTCTTTGACCGGGTGAACCACGACATTCTCATGGCAAGAGTGGCAAGGAGAGTGACAGACAAGCGAGTCTTGAAGCTGATTCGGGCCTACTTGGAAGCCGGAATGATGGAAGGTGGCATCTGCCAGAAGACGGACGAGGGAACTCCGCAAGGCGGTCCGCTAAGTCCGCTTCTGGCAAACATCTTACTCGATGATTTGGATAAAGAACTGACAAAGAGGGGGCTGCGGTTTGTTCGTTACGCGGACGACTGCAACATCTTTGTAGCGAGCAGGCGAGCAGGTGAACGAGTCATGGAATCGGTCACACGATTTGTGGAAGGAAAGTTGAAACTGAAAGTGAATCGGGACAAAAGTGCAGTGGACAGGCCATGGAACCGGAAGTTTCTTGGCTTTAGTTTCCTGTCGAATAAACAGGCGACGATTCGATTGGCTCCCAAGACAATCTCTCGATTTAAAGAGAAGATCCGGGAGTTGACAAACCGTACCCAATCAGTCTCCATGGAGGAACGTATATCTAGACTGAACCGTTACCTCATGGGATGGATTGGATATTTCCGAATCGCATCGGCGAAGAGCCACTGTGAAAGATTCGACCAGTGGATTCGAAGAAGACTTCGAATGTGCCTATGGAAACAATGGAAGCGGGTACGCACCCGAATTCGTGAACTTCGGGCACTCGGAGTCCCAGAATGGGCCTGCTATGTTATGGCAAACTCCCGCCGGGGTGCATGGGAAATGTCTCGAAACACAAATAACGCCCTTCCGACTTCCTACTGGGAAGTGAAAGGGCTGAAGAGTTTGCTTTCTCGTTACCTGGAGCTTTGTTAACCTTTTGGAACCGCCGTATGCGGACCCGCATGTACGGTGGTGTGAGAGGACGGGGGTTAGTCACCCTCTCCTACTCGATATATTCGTATTTTAAAAAAAGACGGCAGATTGGTGACAATTCGTTGTCACCAATAGCCTGATATAGTGAACATAAGCGGGAGGCAAAGAGCAGGATGAAGCGAATGGACAGGATGATGGCGATCGTCATGGCGCTGCAGCAGCGTCCGGAAACGGCGCTGTCCCTGGCGGACAAGCTGGAGGTTTCCAAACGGACGGTGCTGCGCGATATACAAGCGTTGTCGGAGATCGGCGTTCCGATCAGCGCTGTGTCCGGGCCGGGCGGCGGCTACCGGCTGATGGACGGCTACCGGCTGCCGCCGCTGCAGTTTGATGCCGGCGAGGCCTTGACCGTTTTGCTTGCTTTGGACGCGATGGCCAAATACAGCGACAGCCCCTTTGGACAGGCGAAATGGACGGCGGCCGACAAAATCCGGTCAGCGCTGCCGGGGTCCATGCTCGGCCAAATCGCCCCGCTGCTTCAACATGTGGAGATGGAGGTGCCGGACCGCCGTTATAAGACGCCGCATCTGAAGGCTTTGATGTCCCACGCCGCCGCGGGGCGATGGCTGCGCGTGTTGTACCGGTCGCAAAACTACCGCCGGCACCTTACGATTCGGCCGAAGCGGGTGTATGCCGCAAACGGGTTTTGGTACTGTGAAGCCGAGTCGCTGGAGCACGGGGAGCCGCGGACCTTCCGCGTCGACCGGTTCGAGGACATCGCCGAAACTTCGCCCCCGCAGGCCGCGGGGGCCGAACAGAGGGAGGGCGGCACGGACGTCAAGGGAGTCAAGGGAATTGAGGGTGATAGGGATGTTTCGGACATAAACGGCAGCTCGGACGTCACGGATGTCAAAAGCGGCAAGGAAAGTACCGCACCTCCGGCGGGAAAAAACGCCGTGCATCTCCGCGTGAAGCTTACCTATCGCGGTTCACTGCTTGCCGAGCAGGATCCGCATTTCGGCCATGAGGTTCAGCAGACGGGCGATGAAGAGTGGCTGCTGGATTGCCGTTTGCCCGCCTCGGAGCTGAATTGGGCGGTGTCGTTCTTTTTTGCGATGGGGCCGGACGCCGAAGTGGCTGAGCCCCAGGAATTGCGCCGGGCGATTCGCGAACGGGCATTGGCTTTGGCGCAAAAATACCAGTGAAGACGAACATCTGCCGTTCCATTGCGATCGGGCGGTGTAACGGCCAAGAACTTGAACCTATATAAGGAGGAAGCGATATGGAAAAAAGAGAACGGGAAACTTTGCGGCGCGCCAGGGAGTTTATTTACACAAACGCCAGACTGCTGGATCGCAAAAGATTTGCGTTCCATTTTGAAGCCGGTTCGGCCGAGGAGGTTTTGGATGCGCTGAAACCTTACCAGAACGCGGACGGCGGCTTCGGAAACGCGCTTGAAGCCGATATGCGCTGCCCGCAAAGCCAGCCGGTCACGACGGAAACGGCGCTGATGGTGATCCGGGAAGCCGGCGGGTTTGGCTCGGACATGATGGACGGGGTGCTGAGGTATTTGCGGAGCATCACTTTGGACGGCGGCGGATTGCCTAGGGCGACCACGGACGTGAACGCCTATCCCCACGCGCCTTGGTGGACCACCGAGCGGGACGGGATTCCTTCGCTGAACCCGACCGGCAGCATCATCGGGATGCTGCTTGCTCAGCGGGAGCGCACGGATTTTGGGGAGGAAGCGTGGTTTCGGAGCAATATCGCTTTTCTGTGGCGTTCGCTGGAGAGCGGTGGCGTTCCGGGGGATTACCATGACGCTGCGCAGTGGATCGCATTCTTGGAGCATGCGCCCGAGCCGGACCAGGGGAGAGCGAGCCGGTTGAAGGCGGCGCTTGATGACTGGCTGGCCGGGCCGGGCGGCATCGAGCGGGACCCGCTGGCAGGCGGATATGTCTACAAGGTGCTGGATTATGCGTCTTCGCCGGACAGCTACGCCGCCCGTCTGGTGACCGCGGAGGAGGTCAGCGGCCATCTCGACGCGCTGATCGCATCGCAACAGGAGGACGGCGGTTGGCCCTTGTCGTTTCCGGCGGTAAGCCCGGCGGGAGAACAGGAGTGGCGGGGCTGGCTCGCTGTGGACAGGCTGAAGACGCTCAAGGCCTACGGGCGGTTGTAAGATAAAAGAGGTCCCCGCGAGCAGCTTCTGCAGCTGTCCGGGGACCTCTTTTACTTGAAGCCACCTTTCATTGGAAAAATCCAATAGACTGACGTGGACATCGAACGCAATTTTGAACTCACATTGGAGATATCCAATAGATTTCGCGTAAACCGCCCGGTTTGCACTCTGCCGAGACTAATCTATTGGAAAAATCCAATCAAGCAGCTGTGTTTGCAAGCTATTTTACGATTCTATTGGATATTTCCAATCAGCGCGTTTCAGCACGTTGTGTCAGGCCGTGGCCGGCCAAACAGGCGCTGCTGGGAGCTACTCCACGATTCTAAGGATTTCCGCGACCTCCTTGCGGGGAACGGGTTTCGGCGCGATGGCCGGGTGGCCAAGCGCGATCACCATGTTTACTCCGCGGTCGGCGGGGATGTCGAGAAATTCGCGCAGCTTCTCCTCGGCCAGCAGCACCGGTCCGGTCATCGGGCAGGTGGCGAGGCCTTTGGCGTGGGCGGCCAGCATCAGGTTTTGGGCGGCGAGGCAGCTGCTTTTCAGCCCTTCCTCCTGCCACACTTCCGGCGAAACAAAGTCGATCGGATCGAAGATTTTTTCGCGGAATTTGGAAGTGTATGGGGTCGAAAGGCAGACGATCAGGGCAGGTGCCCCGGAAAATGCCGTGGCATAAGGCCCAAACGATTTCACGAGCAGCTTCGCTTCCCGTTCCAGCCCTTTCCCGGCGGCGCGGGCCGCCGTTTCATGCAGCTTCGACCAGGTAAACTCTTCGATTTGTTTGATTTTCTCCGAATTGATCACTGCGATAAATTCCCAGGTTTGCGAGTTGGTATCGCTGGGGGCATAACGGGCGCAGTCGATAATGTCCTCGATATCGGAAATACCGACGCGCTCCTCGGTAAATTCCCGGATGCTGCGGCGGGTTTTCAGCACGTCTTGAAACGATGCGTACTCCATGTTTTTCACCTGCTTTATATGATTTAATACCAGGTACTATCATCTAATATTAACTATTATATAGTAACAACCCTATCGCAACAACTGATCTTTCAGCAGGTTAATAGGGAGAGCGTTTTGCGGAACTGCGGTCTTTCGGGCGCGGTCCGGCTACAGGGGAAGCGCCTCAGGCTTCTTCATCCAAACCGGCAGATTTGTTCAGGTTAGCCCGGCGGACGAAATAGCGGCCGGCAAAGCCGATAAACGCGACGAGCGAGGAGCCCATGGCTACCCAATAAAAAATTTGTCTTCCCAGCTGTTCAAAGACGATGCCGCCAAACGTGCCGCTGAGCAGGCCGGACAGGCTCGACCACATGATGGTGTAAAAGGCCATTCCCGTTGCCCGGAATTGTTCCGGAACCAGCCGGGTCAGCATGCGGATCGCCGTCACGTAAAACACGCCGAACGTCAATCCGTGCATCATTTGGATCAGCAGGATGCCGTAGGCCGATTGGGTTAATCCCATCAGGAAAAAGCGGACCGCAAACAGCAGGCTGGCGAACAGCAGCAGCGGCAGTTCCTTGTATTTGTCCCCATGGAAGCTGAGATAGATAAACACGGGGATCTCCGACAACGACGAGGCCAGCATCGCCCAGCCGATCAAGTTTTCGCCGGCGCCAAGCTCCTTAAGGGAAATCGTCAGGAAAGCGTCGTTCATCCGCGTGCCGATCGCCAGGCAGAAGACGCAGCCGAAAAACCAAAGCAGCTCCTTCTGCTTTAAAATCGTCCAAATCCCCGACAAGTTCATTTTTGCCAATGATGCCGGCTGATCCTTCACCCAAAGCACGAGCAGCAGGGCAAGTCCGGCGACCGCCATTTCCACCCACATCGTGTTTGCGGAGCCGACGCGGTCAAGCACATAACCGATGGCGATGGCAAATACGGCGAATCCGACGGACCCGAACAAGCGGATCGAGATAAAATTGATGCGATACCGGTTGGCGGTGGAGATGAGGATCGTATCCGACAACGGGAACACGGGGTAATAGAAAAAATAGAATACGGTAATCACGGCGATAATGACGGAAAACGCGGTGGACTCCGACAGGACGAACGCCAGCGCGGCTTGGCCGGCCAGCAGGATCAGCAAAATCCGTTTGATCGTTTTATAGCGGTCGCTCGCGAGGCTCCACAGTAAATTGGAAAATAAGGATATCATCGGTCCAAGGGCGTACAGGAGGCCGATCTGGCTGTTTGTGAAGCCAAGCTGCGCATAAAAAAGCGGAAAATAGGAGGAAACAAGGACGCTTGTTCCGTATACTGTAAAGGTAAAGGCTCGAAGCCACTGAATGTCGGGTTCGGCCAACGGTCTTATTTTCATGCCGGTTTCAAAACTCCGTTTCTGATGAATGAAGTTACCGCTAGTATAACAGAAAAAACCAAAGCGGGCGGTACTAAAATTTCCAATACAGGCAGTTTATTTTATACGATAAAAGGAGGCTTTTCGCCATGAATCATTCCTGTTTTGTTTACGACGAGCGGCTGGACATCCACGTTCCGCTGCTGGAGCGTCCTTTTGAGGAATACGCTTTGGAGGAACGGTTGTCGATGATCGAGGTTTGGGAGGACATCCGCGGCCGCATTCCGAGCAAAGTGATGGTGCTGGAGCGCGCGATCGAACGGATGCTGCGGGAGATGAACGAGGAAAGCGATTTCGAGAGAAGCTGCCGGATTAACGGGGAAATTGCCGAGCTGGCCAGCCGGATTAACGATCTGCATATTTGGTACCGGACGACCCAGGACGAATCCTCGGTCAAAGGGCATATGTGATATTGATTATATTTGTGCTAAAAGTTGGATCATATTATAATAAAGAATGATTTTCTTTTCAGTTTGATTTTCAAACTGCGCATTACACAATGTAATGGGGGCAGGGCAGTGATTGAACTTGAGCAAAGCCGAAATCAGTTTCCGAGAGAGCCGATCCGGCTGATGAGCCGGGTATACAAGTTTATTTTGCCGGACGTCCGTCAGAAACTGGATGGCTGGAGAGAAGAGGCGGAAGCCATTCCCGACCCTGAACTCAGAAGGCAGGCGCTCGCCAGCATCGCTACGAAAGAATTTCACTGCCAGGGCGGCGCCGTCTACGCTGCCGCTAACCTGCCGATGCGCCATATTTTGATCCCCTTAATCGTAGCATTTCAGACGATCAGCGATTATTTGGACAACCTGTGCGACCGCAGCACCTCCAAGGATGAGCAGGATTTCCGCTTATTGCACCAAAGCATGCTGGATGCCGTTAATCCCGGCGGCATGCTGCAAAATTACTATGCCCTGCGTGCGGAGCAGGACGATGGGGGCTATTTGCACCGGCTGGTGCGCACTTGCCGGGCCAATATCGCCGAGCTTCGCGGATATGCCGCAGCCATGCCGTTTATTATCGATTTGGTTGGGCTCTACTGCGATCTTCAGGTGTACAAGCACATCGATCCGCAGCTGCGCGAAGCCAAACTGTTAAGCTGGTGGGAAACGCATGAATACCGGGCGCCGCAATTGCGCTGGAACGAATTTGCCGCCGCCACCGGTTCGACCTTGGGCGTGTTTATGCTGTTTTTGGCGGCCAGCAACCCGGGTTTGGACGGGAAGAGCGCCAAGGTGATTCATGATGCTTATTTCCCCCATGTGTGCGGGCTGCACATTATGCTGGATTACTTAATTGACCAGGCGGAGGACGAGCTTGGCGGAGATTTGAATTTTTGCAGCTATTACGATAATAAGGAAACGATGCTTGACCGAATTGCGTTTATCGTCGAGGGAGCGCGGCGGGACATCAAAAAGTTGCCTGCTTCCTCGTTTCATAAAATGATTATAGAAGGGCTGCTGGCGCTTTATTTGTCCGATCCGAAAGTCAGCCAGCAGGAAGACATCCGTGAGGTATCCCGGCGACTGATGCGAAGAAGTCCGCTGATGAGGTTGTTTTTCTTTGTCAATAGCCGTTGGATTCGCAAATATTTGTAAATTTTTTAGGAGGAATTATCATGTCAGCAGTGAAAAAAATCGCAATTCTTACGAGCGGAGGAGACTCCCAGGGCATGAACGCTGCAGTGCGGGCCGTCGTGCGCAGCGGATTGTTTTACGGGCTTGAGGTTTACGGCATTCAGCGCGGCTATCAAGGCCTGCTCAACAACGACATTTTCGCGATGGATATCCGCAGTGTGGGCGATATTATCCAGCGCGGCGGAACGATTCTGCAGTCGGCGCGGTGCCTGGAGTTCAAGACGCCGGAAGGACAGCAGAAAGGGGCGCAGATTTTGCGCGACCGCGGCATTGACGGACTGGTGGTCATCGGCGGGGACGGCTCCTATCAAGGGGCCGAAAAGCTGAGCAAGCTGGGCATCAAAACGATGGGCTTGCCGGGAACGATCGACAACGACATTTCCTTTACGGACTACACGATCGGCTTCGATACGGCCGTCAGCATCGTCGTGGACGCCGTCAACAAGCTGCGTGACACGATGTCCTCCCATGAGCGGGCGTCCGTCGTCGAAGTCATGGGCCGCCACTGCGGGGATATCGCGCTGCACGCCGGTTTGGCCGCAGGCGCCGAAACGATCCTGGTACCGGAAGTTCCGTTTGATCTGAACGAAGTGGCCGACCGTATGAGACAAAACTTCGACAACGGCAAGCGGCACAGCATCGTCATCGTGGCCGAAGGCGTGGGCAAAGGCGATGATGTCGTGGAAGCGATCAAGAAGCGCCAGCCTTCCCTGGAGCCGCGCGCAACGGTGCTGGGCCATATCCAACGCGGCGGTTCGCCGACTCCGTTCGACCGCAACCTGGCCAGCCGGCTTGGCGACTTTGCCGTTCGCAGCCTGATCGCGGGCGAATCGAACAAAGCTTGCGGCATGATCGGCGGCGAAATGGTGCTCACCGACATCGAGAAGGTCGTCGCCACGAAAAAGCAGTTTAATATGGAATTGTACGAGCTGGCTTCGCGGTTGTCGCAATAAGGGCGGGGAGCTTGGCATATTTATTATTAAGCAAAATAAAACGGGCAAGTTAAAAGCCGAGCCGGGTTTTCCCGGTTCGGCTTTCTATTCTTTGCGATTAACGGACATCATAGGCTTTTCGAATCAAACTATCGTCCGCCGGAAATCTAACGGTTGCAGCAGCGGCTAATTCGCGAAAAAAGCCTTTTTCAAAACTCTAACGGTTGTGATCGCCGTTATTTGCCTGCATCTAGGCACACTAAGCCGGATTTCAGTGAAATAAGCGCTATGGCAACCGTTAGAATATTGGTGTGGCTAGAAAATGTATCTTGTCCGATTTGATGCAACGCTAGTGGGTTCAGTATTTTTCGAGCAAATAGGGGCTCTCAGGTCCCTCGGCCCAAATGCGATGCGCTAGTCTTAGCCAGTAACCTGCCGGGAAGTAAACTAATGTAAAACAAAGGAGGACATCGACATGTACCTGTATCGCCTGGAGGCGGAGACTTCCGCCGGGCTGCTGGCGCTGGTCATTGCCGCGGAGGGGGAGGAGCAGGCGTTTGCCGCCGCGGAAGAACATGTGCGGCGGCATATTTCGCCGGCTCCGGCGATCGGCGAGATCAGCATCGTGGAGAAGAAGCGGATCGCGCCCGGCGCGGGATATGTGATTCAAAGCGGCTCGCCGGCCTGAAGCTTGCGGCCGATTCTCCGCTGGATGACGACAAGGCGGCGCAGCAGCAGGACGGCGGCGACGGCGAGTCCGGTAATTAGGCCGATCCAGTAGCCGTAGGGGCCTTGCGGCGTATAGTTGGCCAGCACAAATCCGAGCGGAAGCCCGATGATCCAGTAAGCCAACAAGGAGATCCAAAAACCCGGATTAACGTCCTTGTATCCGCGCAGCACGCCCTGGGTAGGCGTGGCGATCGCATCCGACAATTGAAAGAAAATGGCGTAGATCAAAAAATGCTTGGTCAGCGCGACGACTTCGGGATCGCTGGAGTAGATTTCGGCCACGCTTTGGCGGAACAACATCAGGAGGACGGCGGTAACCAGCGCCATCCCCGCGGCCGTGCCGACGCCCAAAACGGCATATTGGCGGGCGTCCTTCAGGCGCGCGGCTCCGGTCTCGAAGCCGACCAGGATGGTCAGTGCAAGACAGATGCTAAGCGGAATCATGTAGAGCGTGGAAGCAAAGTTGTTGGCCGCTTGATGAGCGGCGATCGTAAGCGTGTCGAACCGGCTCATCAGCAAGGTGACGGCGGCAAACACCGCCGTTTCGAAGAAGATCGCGAAGCCGATCGGCACGCCGAGCTTGGTGAGCTCACGCCATTTTTCGAGCGATACTTTATGCAGTTTGCGAAATACGCCGTAGGAAGCAAACGGCTCGCTGCGATGCACGATCCAGACGGCGATGAGAAAGATGCACCAATATGTAAAGGCGCTGGCGATGCCCGATCCGATGCCGCCGAGCCTTGGGAAACCGCCGTGGCCGAAAATGAGCAGGTATCCGGCGCCCACGTTCAGCGGCAAGGAGATCAAGGTAATGATCATCGAAGTGCGGGTTTGTCCCAACGCGTCGATGAACGAGCGCAGCACGATGTATCCGAACAGCGGCAGAATCCCGGTTGAAATGGCCGCGAGAAAATAAAAGGCCACATGGTGCACCTTCGGCTCGAGGTTCATCCCGTTCAGCAGAGGGGAGATCGCGAAGCCGCCGGCAAGGAGCACGACCAGCCCGACGGCGAACCCGAACCACAGCGCTTGAATTACATGGTATCCGACCTTGTCGTGCCGGCCGCCGCCCACCAATTGCGAAACGATGGGGGTGATGCCCATCAATATTCCGCTAAGCCCCGTCTGCACCGGGACCCAAAGGCTGGACCCGATCGCGGTTCCGGCCAGGTCCGCGGGGCTCGCGTGCCCCGACATCATCGTATCGAAAAATGTCATTAAGGACATCGTTACTTGGGTAACTAAAATCGGGATAAGAATACGAATAAATTGCCCGTATTTTTGTTTCAAGCCGTTAGTTACTTTCATTGGCCCATTCTCCATTTCCTGTGCCGGAAACCATGCCAAAACGCAAAAACGCCAAACCAAACCCGGGCGCTTGTAGCCCGGGTCCGGTTTGCTCGATGATCCCGGGCGCTTATGGACCGGGTTTGGTTGGATGGTTTACCGTTAATTTCCCTATTAAGTAGTCTGGCCGCAAATGTTGCAGCATAACGTTTTTTTACTTATAGGACACGCCCTCCGTATACCGGTTGGACGCGTTCCATAACAGGTACTCGTCGACGTTCATGTCGCGCAGCGCGCGGATTTGCTCTTCAACTTCATGTTTGCCGTATTTTATATAATGTCCTTTCCCCAGCCAGCTCGCCGTAAAATCCTGAATCCACGGACGTATGATCGGCTGCTCCTCGCCCAGCGGGGCCAGTTTGTCCTGGGTATCCTTGATGGCTCCTTTGATCGTCTGGTACGGCGCTTTGTCGGGATCTTTGGCGTTGAACCAGCCCGTCGAATAATGGCTCGGGTAGATCATCGGGCAGATGATGTTGACCTGGTCTGAGATTTTGACAAAATCCTGGCCGATGCCCTCCGCGGCCGGCACCGATGCCGCATAGCCGAAAATATCGACCGAAACGCGGATGCCGAGCGGCTCCAACTGCTCTTTGGCGTATTTCACGAACGAGGAGACGGCGTCCACGCGGCTCATCTCGCTTTTTTCATAGTTTAACGAATCGGCTCTTTTCTCAAAACCTTCCGGGAAACGCACGTAATCGAACTGGATTTCTTTAAAGCCGAGTTTGGCCGCTTCCTTGGCGATTTCGATGTTGTAGTCCCACACCTCTTTGCTGTACGGGTTGACGAAGCTGTCGCCGCCTCCGTTGCTCCACACGGAGCCGTCTTTTTGCACAAACGAATATTCCGGATGCTTTTTGGCCAAAATCGTATCCTTGAATACAACAATCCGGGCGATCGGGTAAATGTCGTGTTTTTCCAGCCGCTCCATCAAGGCCCCGATGTCGCGAATGAACGGCTGGGCTTTTCCCAGCTTGT
This sequence comes from Paenibacillus macerans, assembly GCF_900454495.1. Lineage (NCBI taxonomy): Bacteria > Bacillati > Bacillota > Bacilli > Caryophanales > Paenibacillaceae > Paenibacillus > Paenibacillus macerans. The sequence goes on along the minus strand of NZ_UGSI01000001.1, from coordinate 2,733,803 downwards.
TCAGCTCGGGATTTTCCGTTTTGTAAGTGATGTAGCCCGAATCGTCTTTAATGTCGATGACCATGGCGTTCAGCTCCGTCTTATCGACGAGGTCGACCAGCTCGTTCATGCGCGAGCCTCCCGCGCTGTACGCCGTGACATATATCCCCTTCACTTTGGGCGCCTCCCCCAGCGAAGCGGCCTTCACTTCGGCAGGGGTTAACGGATCGTCGATCCGGCCGGCGGCCAGGTTGGCGGCCATCGTTTGCACGACTGCTGGAAGAATGGATTCCGGTCGGCCGTTCCCCGCGGCTTGATCCGCCGCCGGCTGCACACCTCCATTCCCCATACTCATAACTAGCAGCAGCAGCGTCCAGATGATATTCATTTTCCCTTTCCTCTCCCTTGTATACACTCGCTTTTGATTATATCGGAAGGAGGGCTGTCAGAGGGAAACAGGATTGTCACTATTGGAAATATTTTTAAAAGTTTCATAGATTGCCGCGCAAAAAAGGCCGCTTCTCTCGCCGCAGCAAAAGAAACGACCGGGTGTTGCGTTTGTTTATCGCTTTTCAATGAAGAAAAGCCGGGTTTTGGTGCTCGCAGATGCTGAATTGAATGATCTCCAGCGCGTCCTGCGGTTCCAAGATGGTCAAGCCATCCCGGAGGACGATCATCGAATCAAGTTCCTTCTGCTTCAAGAAAGGCAGCATGTCAGGGAACCACTTCATGACGATCTGTTCCAGTTTTACCGTTTCCATTTCCACATTCATCACCCTTTCCACTTAAGAAATATTCACCCCGGAATGTTCCTAAATCGGAAAAGCACAAAGCCTGTGAAAGCAGGTAAAGCTGATATTTATGGAATTGACGAAGGAACCGCTTAGTTCATTATAGCAGAGAAACCGGCGCTTGAAAACGGAGGATCGTTCCATAAACCGGTCATCTTCGGCGGAAGGAACCCATGATCCCGACGGTCTCCACGATATTGACGAACGCCTGCGGATCGGTTTGCTTGATGATTTCCCGCAGCTCGGTCAGTTCGTATCTCGTCGTCACCGTCATCAGCATATCTTTTTCCTTATGGGAGAAAGCGCCCTCCGTTCTAATCTTCGTCACCCCGCGGGGCAGGGTCAGCAGCCGCTGCACCATCGCTTCGGTTTTGTCGGTCACGATAAACAAAGTAATTTTGATATGGCTGACATGAATGAGATCGACGACTTTGCCGGTGATGTAAATCGAAATCATCGAGGCCAGCGCGAGATCCCAGTTGCCCTCCAAATATCCCATCGCCAGAATGACGCTGGCGTTCAGGCCGACCAGCACGTTGCCGACCGGAAAATCGCGATACCGGGTAATGATCGAGCCGATGATATCGAACCCTCCGGACGATCCGCCTACCCGGAAGGAAATCCCGCTGCCGATCCCCACGAGCACGCCGCCGAATACGGCGGAAATCAGCGTATCGGAAGCGAGCAGCTTGTCCGGCGTCGGGATGAGTTCAATGAACCAGGTGGCTCCGGCTACCGACAGGATGCTTAGTCCGACGAAACGTCTGCCGAGCAAAAACAGGCCGGCGATCAGAATCGGCGCGTTGTAGGCCAGATACATCGTGCTGATGCCAAGCGGCGAAAAATACGCCGTAAGCATGGCCAATCCGGATACGCCGCCGCTTAGCAAATGGAGCGGAACGAGGAACAAATTGAAGCCCGCGGCGATCAGGAGCGCTCCAAGCAGAATGACCGCGGCATTTCGAATTTCTTTAATCATGGATCTTCACCTCGGAAATAATAGAAGTATCCCAACCTGCTTGCTGGTGTTCCATTTATGTTTTGTGCTATAATGTTTGAGATATTCTTGAGTAGGGAACCTTTTCGGTTATTACAATAGAGCGATATGTAAAAATTACAGGCTGTTTGGACAGTCTATAAACGTTTAGCGCTACTTAAGAATACAGTTAAGCCGGTGGGAATGTCCACTATATAGAAGGAGTAGAACAAGTTGAGCACATTTGCAGAATTCGGCCTAGAGCCTAAAGTATTACAAGCCATCACGGAACTCGGTTTTGAGGAAGCGACGCCGATCCAGTCCAAATCGATCCCGATCGCCTTGACCGGACGCGATTTAATCGGACAAGCCCAAACGGGGACGGGGAAAACGGCGGCGTTTGGCCTTCCGCTGATCCATAAAATCCCGAAGGAAGAAGACCGCATCGTAGCCCTGGTCATGACGCCGACCCGTGAACTCGCCATTCAGGTCGCCGAGGAAATCGGCAAGCTTTCCCGCTTCAAAGGCATACGCTCCCTTCCGATCTACGGCGGACAAGATATCGTACGCCAAATTCGCGCTTTGAAGAAGAGACCCCAAATCATTATCGGCACGCCGGGCCGTTTGCTTGACCACATTAACCGGAAAACGATCAAACTCGACGATGTACAGACCGTCGTTCTCGATGAAGCGGATGAAATGCTGGATATGGGCTTTATGGACGACATTCAGTCGATCCTGAAGCTTGTGCCGGAAGAACGGCAGACGATGTTATTCTCGGCCACGATGCCGGCGAATATCCAAAAGCTGGCGCAGCAGTTCCTGAAAAATCCGGAGCATGTCTCCGTCATTCCTAAGCAGGTTAGCGCGCCGCTGATCGATCAAGCCTACATCGAAGTGCACGAGCGCCAGAAATTCGACGCTTTGACCCGCTTGCTGGATATGGAATCGCCGGAACTGGCGATCGTGTTCGGCCGGACCAAACGCCGGGTTGACGAACTTTCGGAAGCTCTGCAAAAACGCGGTTATTCCGCCGACGGGCTGCACGGCGACTTGTCGCAGAACCAGCGCGACAACGTGATGCGCAAGTTCCGCGACGGCAGCATCGATGTGCTGGTGGCTACGGACGTAGCGGCGCGCGGGCTGGACGTATCCGGCGTAACCCATGTCGTCAACTTCGACCTGCCGCAGGATCCGGAAAGCTATGTGCACCGGATCGGCCGGACCGGGCGCGCGGGCAAGGAAGGGGCCGCCTACTCGTTTGTGACGCCGCGGGAAATCGACCATCTGCATTTTATCGAGCGCATCACGCGCCATAAAATCACCCGCAAACCTCTGCCGAGCATCGCCGAAGCGATCGAAGGCAAGCAGCGGATCACCGCGGAGCGCCTGCTGGAGCTTGTTGAAGCCGGCGAACTGAATGAATATAAAGGCATCGCCATTCAGCTGCTGGAGCAGTACGATTCGGTGAACCTGCTGGCGGCGGCATTCAAGCTGATTACCGGGGATAAAACGGAAAATTCGGCGATCGAATTAACGCCGGAAGAACCGATCCGGGTAAAACGCCGCAATCCGGACATCCGGTCCAGCGGGCGCAAGCCATCGGGATACGGCAGCCGCGGCGGAGGGTACCGCCGGGACAACCGCGAGGGCGGCAGCCGCGGCGGTTATGGTTCCAAAGGAGGCTACGGCCGGGACGGCGGGCGCGACTCCTACCGTTCCTCCGATCGCAAACCTCGCTCCGGCGGCGACCGCAGACCTTCCAAATACAGCGAAAACAAATCTTTTGACAATTGACAAAACAAAGAAGGCGGAGATTATCTCCGCCTTCTTTGTTTCATATGTGCTTTGAATTAGATGAACAGCGAACGGCTCACAATAACGAGCAGAATAAACAATACCAGAATTACACCTGTAGAAGTAAAGAAACCTCCTCCAAATCCCAAACCTGCAGACATGAGATAACCTCCTTTAAAAATTTGAGATGTTTTGTGGTTACGGTATATAGTATGGCAGACCCCATGCATGGGATTAGACGCCAACCCATAATCGTCAAATTAGGCGCTGGAATGGGATGGACGAATCATGTATAGTTAAGATAGACGGAAACAAACTATGCTCGAGAGGAGATTTTTGCTTGGAATACAAAGGTTTTATGGGCGGTTTTTATAAAATCACCGAATGGATTATGAGGATCTCAGGCAGCAATCTGCTGTGGCTCCTGTGTTCATCTCCGTTTTTGTTTTTCCTGCTGACGAAGCTGCTGTTGCTGCAAAGCCCTGACGCGCCCCAGGAAAATCTGACGTTATGGGCGATGGGGATATTGGCACCGTTTACATTGTTTCCCGCCACGGCCGCGCTGTTTTCGGTGACGCGGAAATGGGTGATGGGCGAGGCCGATCTAAGCATCATCAAGGTGTATTTCAAAGGATATAAGGAAAATTATAAGCAAAGCATGCTGGGCGGAATTTTCTATACGCTTTTGATCGTGATTATGTACGTGGACTACACGGTATACATGAACCAAATCAGCAATATGCAGATTATCGGCATGATCATGCTGTTTTTGCTGTTTCTGCTGCTTTTGTCCCTGTTCAATTTTTTCTCGCTGGTGGCGCATTACCATTTGGGCGCGGTCCAATTGATCAAAAACGCCATTTTGTTCACGATCATCCGCCCGTTCCGCACGTTGTCCACGCTGATTTGCGCGGTGGTGCTCGGATTTTTGACGATGCGCTTCGGCTGGCTGATCCTATTCGGCTTCGGCAGCTTGACCGCGCTGGTCGCTTTTTACAACTTCTACATCGCGTACAATAAAATCCAGGAGAAAGTGGAGAAAATGCGCCAGGCGGAAGAGGAATCAAACGGCATAAACTTGTCCAAACCCGATGACGATCTGGAGCTGAACCTGCCGGCGGGCGAAGACAAGGAGAAGGACTAAAGCGGTTTGATAACTTGCTTTCCCGCCCGTTAAACCGCTTTCAAATTTTCTTTGTTTTTCCATCCGGCCTTGGTTTACATTTCGATGATGAAGCACTATAATAGGTTTACGTCCTGCGATGTGCGTTGCGGTTTCATGTTGTTTTGAACCAATGACAATGTCTCGGGAGACCTATATTGCGGCGCAGCTGAAAGGCCCTATCCACCGGATGAGGGGACTTCAAAAACGTCGTTGCGGTCACCCACCTGCGGGTGCAGGTTCGAGACAGCGTAACCGGACGGCATAGGCGGGTCTACATACGAAACGCGAACTGCACCTTGTCCTCTTTTTGCACAAAAGGGAACGGGGTGCTTTTTTTTGTTGCGCGCTATCTGCGGCGCTCGCTTTTGTTTGTCTTCCAACAATGTTAAACTATGAATAAAGAAAACGCATACCCTAAAGGTTTTTTAAGGATCGTGAAGGAGGAAGAACAGTTGTCATTGAAGCGAACGTTGACGGGAATATTCCGGAGCCAGGAAGGAACGAGCGATCGCGCCAAGGTGCCCGAACTGAAAACGAGATATTACCAGCTATCGAAAGAGAAGCTCTGGGACGAAGTGTCATCCACGCTCAAAAAAATCCCGGGGTACAAGGTGCTGCACGAGGTGCCGAACGTCGGCGAAATTACGCTGGAGAAACGCACCGCCTTTGGGAGAACGATGGACATAACGGTGTCGATCGTCGGCACGGGGCCGGTCCGCAGCGCGGTGGACATTTATTCCGCGACGCGCGGGTCGCTTGGCGATTTGGGGGCAAACTACCGAACGATTCTGCATCTGTTTTCCGTTCTGGATAAGAAGCTGTCCGCGTATAAAGTGTCCTCATCTACATAATGTACGTCAGTAACAAGCTTGCCGTATGGACGCCGAAGCTTCAGAGGTGCACCGCCATACATCAAAAAAAGCGAGCAGGGAGAGCTCTCTCCTACTCGCTTTTCATTTTGACCCTGGTTTAGGACAGCAACGCTTTAACGGCCGCTACCGCCTTGTCGTAATCGGGATGCTCGGTCATTTCGCCCAGCACTTGAACGTATTGGATTTTGTTCTCCTTATCCACTACGAACACGGCGCGCATATCGAGCGCGAACTCTTTGATGAGAACGCCGTATGCTTTGCCGAAGGAGTTGTCCTTGTAATCGGACAGCGTAACGACGCGGTCAACGCCGGCGGCGCCGCACCAGCGGGCTTGGGCGAAAGGAAGGTCCGCGCTGACGGTCAGCACAACGACATCGTCGCCCAGGCCGGCGGCTTCCTCGTTAAAGCGGCGGGTTTGCGCGTCGCATACGCCCGTATCCAAAGAAGGAACGACGCTAATCAGCTTGATTTTGCCGGCAAAGTCCTGAAGGGTCGCTTCCTCCAGCAGATTTTTATTCAAGCGGAAGTCTGGGGCCGTGTCGCCAACCTTGAGCTCCGGTCCGACCAGGGTAAGCGGATTGCCTTTGAATGTAGCTACGTTTGCACGTTCTTGCGCCATGTACATTTCCTCCTAAACAGATGGATTTATTCATTCAAAATTAATTATAATCTTTTTAAAAAGAAAATGTCCAACATCAGGAAAAAAAGAATGCAAAGGATGGATCCGATGATTTTTATCCGCTATGAAAACTGGAGAAGTTATATCCGTTACTATCCCGTGACCTGCTTGTTGTTGGCCGCGAACATCATCATGTTTCTCGTTTTGACCGTTAACGGGGGTTCGCTAAACACCGATACGCTGCTGAAATATGGCGCGATAGCCAATTTCGGACCGTTCGAGCACGAGTGGTGGCGGCTGTTCACGGCGATGTTCCTGCACATGGGCTTCGGCCATTTATTCTCCAACGGCTTTGCGATTCTCGTGTTCGCCCCGCCGCTGGAGCGGCTGCTTGGCCACTGGCGCTACGCGCTGCTGTATCTCGGCAGCGGCATCGTCGGCAATCTGCTCAGCTTCGGGATGTATCAGCAATCGGGGGAGCTGCACCTTTCCGTCGGCGCTTCAGGCGCCGTCTACGGGGTGTACGGGGCGTTTTTGTACATCGCCCTGCTCCAGCGCCACCTGATGGACGAAAGCTCGCGCAAGACCCTTTACAGTTTGCTGATCGTCGGTGTCATTTTTTCGCTGGTGGCCCCCAAAATCAACTGGATGGCGCATTTCGGCGGGCTTGTCGGCGGCTTTTTCATCTACGGATTGATTATCCGAGTGTTAAAACGGCGTTGAACCGGGGGCGGGGAAATGGTACATTTATGTTAAAAAGCCTTATTTTTTAAAAGCCCTAATTCGGATTATCAGTGGATGCGAAATGGAGCGATCGGACTCGTGGAATTAAGACAATTGCAATATTTTGTGAAAGTGGCCAGAAAAGAACATGTCACGCAGGCGGCCGAAGAGCTGCATGTGGCGCAATCTGCCGTAAGCCGGCAAATCCACCAGCTTGAGCAGGAACTGGGCGTCAATCTGTTTATGCAGAAGGGAAGAAACCTGCATTTGACGGCCGTCGGACAACTGTTCTGCAGCCGGGTGGAGACGATTTTGAAGGATTTGGACCGGGCGGTGAACGAGGTTCACGAGTTTATCGACCCGGAGCAAGGGGAAATCCGGCTCGGATTTCCGAATAGTCTGGGCATTCATATCATTCCCAGCGTCGTGGCGGAATTCCGCAAGCTGTATCCCAACGTGAAATTCCGTTTCCGCCAGGGAACCTACCCCACGTTAATCCGTGACGTCGTCTCGGGAGAAGTGGATCTGGCCTTTATTTCTCCGTTTCCGGAAAATCATGACCAAGTGACGGGCAATGTGGTGCTGACCGAGGATTTGGTGGCGATTTTGCCGCCGGGACATCCCTTGGCCGGGGAGCAGAGCATCAAGCTCAGCCAGCTGAAAGACGAGAAGTTTATTTTGTTCAGCAAAGGCTATTCCCTGCGGCCGATCGTTTGGCACGCCTGTCTGGAAGCGGGATTTACCCCGAAAATCGCCTTTGAAGGGGAGGAGACCGACACGATCCGGGGGCTGGTGGCCGCCGGTATGGGCGTCAGTCTGCTGCCGGAGATGGCGCTGTTTCAAAGCTTTACGCTTCAGCCCAGCCGGGTGCGGATTTCCGAGCCGAAGGTGACGCGAACGATCGGACTTATCCACAGGATGGATGAAAAGCTGCCGCTGGTGGCCCAGTCGTTCCGGGTGTTTTTGCTGGAATATTTCGGACTGCAGGTCGATACACCGCCGGCCCAATAGCAGTGCTCAAATCTTTGCCGAAACAAAACAAGCGCCAGCGGCCGGGGAGAATCCCCAGACCGCTGGCGCTTGTTTTTTGTAAAATGAACGATTAGTTGTCCTCGCGGCTGCTCGTGCCGCCGAAGAAGATCAAAGCATAGCGGAACAGCTCGAGTAAGGAAACCAGCGCGGCGGCGACATAGGTCAGCGCGGCGGCGTTCAATACTTTGGCAACGCCGCGTGTTTCGTCGTGCGTAATGAACCCTTGCTGCACCATGATTTTCCGGGCCCGGTTGCTGGCGTTGAACTCGACAGGGAGCGTAACGAGCTGAAACAAAACCGCGGCCGAGAAGAAAATTACGCCAATGCCGACCAGGTTGTACGCTCCGAACAAGAATCCTGCGAGCAGCAGAAACGGAGCGACGCCGGAAGCGAAGTTGACGACGGGGAACATCCGGTGGCGCAGCACCAGCATCGGATATTTCTGTTTGTGCTGAATCGCGTGGCCCACTTCGTGGCAAGCCACCGCCACGGCCGAGATCGATCTTTCATAATATACCGGCTCCGACAAACGGACGACGCGGTGAATCGGATCGTAGTGGTCCGACAGGGCGCCGGGGACCGGTTCGATCGGTACATCGTACAGCCCGTTGGCGTCAAGCATCCGTCTGGCGGCGTCATGTCCGGTCAAGCCGTACATGTTGGCCACCTGCGCATATTTGTTGAAAGTGCCCTTGACCCGAAACTGCGCCCACAGCGACAAGGCGAAGGCAAGAAGAATCGGGATCAGCATAACGTCTGAATATAACATGCATCATTCCTCCATTTAGGATTAAAGTTGCTCGTTGATGAGTCAGAGGCTTCCTGCTGCAGGCAATTATACGTTATGAAAAAGGGCCGTGATTGACCAGGAACCGGAGCGCTTCCATGCAGGCAAGGCTTTGCGGCATCAGGTGCGCAAAGGCGCGTTTCACCTGGTTCGGCTGCAGATTGGAGATCAAGGGCTCCAATTCTTTAACCTCTCTTTGCAGCTGCTGCAAGTGAAGTTCCAGCGAACTCAGCTTCTCGGACACCTGTTCCTCGTGCGTGACGCGATCCCACTGCTCCAGCTTTTCACGGATTTCTTCCAGCGTATATTTCTCCTGCTTCATTTGATTAATACGTTCCAGTCTGGTCAAGGTTTCAGCGCTGTATAAACGGTAATTTTTCTGCGTCCGTTTCTCCGGGGAAATCAGCCCGAGCTTGGTGTAATAATCGATCGTGCGCTCGCTGACGTTTGCGGCCTTGGCCAGTTCCCCGATCCGGTACATTTTCTTTACTCCAATATGATCACCTCTCCCGCCTATCCAATGCTTATATTTATATCTTATGTATATTTATGATACCGATCATTAAGCGTACAGTCAAACGTCATACTTTATTTTTTATAGTAACTGTTTGGAGGCAACCTAGAAATCCGTCCTTGACAGCCGGCTAGAGCCAGACAATTGGTATGGCGAATTCTCAGCCTGCAAATAGCGGTATTTTTTGTACTTAATAACCGGTACTATGCATGCTCAGCCCCATTAGCAGCACTTTTAGTCCTTATTTTCCTGTGAATAGTCCAGAACACGGGCGTTCCCTTGCAATTCGAGAAAATAGCGGCATAAATTTCCACTATTGCTCTCAAATGGACGTAATTCACCGGTATAGCGACATTTTAGGACCTTATATTATTCGCTGGAGTCCGTGGCGATAAAAATTGTACTCTGCCGGAGCAAACTTCATACAAAAAACGCATTAAAATCTAACATCTAGTGTTAATATATATGCGATTAATTAGATTTTTTCAAAAAAACTATTGTCATATCTGCTTCTTTAGTCTTATAATCACTTTAACAATTCATTTTGTGTTAGGAAACATAACATTAGGGGAGTGTGTAAGATGAAAAAGAAATGGCTCTATGGTCTATTGGCATCGGCAGCAATATTTGCATTTCCGGTCTCGGCTTATGCGGCGGAAGGGGAGATTACCGCACCGGTGCTTGAGCTGGGCTTGAATTCATTGTTTGTTTTCGTCGCGGCGATGCTGGTATTTTTCATGCAAGCCGGATTCGCCTTGCTGGAGGCGGGCACGGTCCGGATGAAAAACGCCGGCCACGTAGCCGGTAAAACGGTGCTGACGCTGGGCATTGCCGTGCTTGCCTGGTGGCTGCTCGGCTTCGGCTTCGCATTCGGCGACGGCAACAGCTTCCTGGGAACAACCGGGTTCCTGTTTGGAGGCGCGGGGGATATCGGTTCGTTCAGCGTTTTTGCGGAAAACGGCGTCCCGCTTAACCTTAACTTCCTGTTCCAAATGGCTTTTGCGGCCGTATCGCTGGCCATCGCTTGCGGCGGCATGGCGGAACGCGCCAAGCTTAGCGTATATATCGTTTTCGGAACGATCTTTATCGTTATTATTTACCCGATCGTGGCTCACTGGGTGTGGGGCGGCGGTTGGCTCGGCAACTTGGGAATGCAGGATTACGCGGGTTCGACCGTCGTCCATCTGACCGGCGCAACGGCGGCGTTTGCGGCAACGATTTTGCTTAAACCCCGTCTTGGCAAATACAACAAAGACGGCAAGCCAAACAACATTCCGGGGCACAACCAAGTATTGACGGTTCTCGGCGTTATCATTTTGTGGATCGGCTGGTTCGGTTTTAACCCGGGCAGTGCCTTGACGCCGCTGAACGATGGATTTTTCGGTTATGTCTTGATGACGACCAACCTGGCCGCTGCAGCGGGCGCTGTGGCCGCTCTGCTGATCTCCTGGGCGGTTATGGGCAAATCCGACATTCCGAGCATGCTGAACGGGGTGCTGGCCGCGCTCGTCGCCATCACCGGTTCTTGCGCATTCGTGGACGCTTGGGCTTCGGTCGTGATCGGCGCCGTCGCCGGGATCCTGACGTTCTTCACCGGAAGATGGATCGAGCGGGCCGGCATAGACGATCCGATCTTCGCTGCCTCCGTGCACGGGATCGCCGGGGTATGGGGCGCGATTTCCACGGGGCTGTTCGCCACGCCTGAGCTTGTAGAGAAGACCGGAGTTGGCGCTCCAGGCCTGGTTTACGGCGGCGGATTCGGACAATTGGGAGTTCAGCTCCTTGGGGTTATCGGCACGTTTGCGTTCGTTCTGGTGCTTTCCTTCCTGATTCTTGGGGCCATGAAATGGCTGATGGGGCTGCGCGTGACCGAAGAAGAGGAAACGATGGGCCTTGATATGAGCGAACACGGCACTTACGGTTATCCCGAACAAATGAGTTTGCTGAACAAAAATACTTCTTCCGGTATTCCGGCTGAATAATAATAATGCGAGAATATACCTTATGAAAGCTTGGGGTTCCGGGAACAGGAAGGGAGATGGCGCCCATGAGCCACGAAACGGCGATGAACAGCGGCGGTCTGCAAGCGATCCGGTCGGCATCTTCTCCCGGATCGCTCAGGTCGGCCAGAATCGAGGAGCAGAACCGGCTGCACGGCCGCTTCGCCTCGATGCCGATTCTGGAATGGAACCGCGCGGTTGGGGAAATGCATGACGCCGTTATGGGGCAGGCTTGCCATTTATGCGAAGAGTTGTTGCGGCAGGAGGGCTTTGGCCCTCCTCCTTCACATTATGCTTTCGTTGCATTTGGCAGCGCCGGACGGGCGGAGCAAACGCTGTGGAGCGACCAGGACAACGGCCTGGTTTACGGGGACGGCGATGACGCGGAGAACGCCGCTTATTTTGCAGCGTTCGGGAACAAGCTCTCGCAAATTTTGGAGCAGGCCGGTTATCCTCCGTGCCCGGGCAACGTGATGCTGTCGAACCCGCTGTGGCGGGGCGGTTTGAGCCGTTGGGAGAGGCAGTTCATGGAGTGGCGCGAGGCGCTCGGATGGGAGCAAGTCCGCTACTTGATGATCGCTTCGGACATGCGCCATATCTACGGGGATCAGGCGTTATCCTGCGCTTTGCGCAAAACGATGAAGCGGATTATGGAACTTGATCAAGGGACCGAGCGGGACGTGATTGCCGCGGTTTTGCGCAATACGGTGCGCCACAAAGCCGCGCTCAATATCCTCGGGCAGGTGATTACCGAAGCGGCCGGCGAGCACGCCGGAGATTTTGACGTAAAATACGGCCTCTATATACCGATTGTGAACGCGGTGCGTTATTTTGCCCTGCAATATGGGATCGAGTCTTCCTCGACCGGGGAAAGGATTTCACAGCTGTACCAGCTTGAAGCGGTTCCGCCCCGGTGGCTAGAATCGTGCCGGAAAGCTTTTGCTACGGCGGTTAAATTCCGGTCTATCGCTCCGCCGAAGCTCGAAGACGGGATGTTGACGGGGACCCACTATTTGCCGCAAGCGATGATCAAGCAAAAAGAGCTGCGGCGCGAGCTGCGGGATGCTCTCGGCACAGTCAGGCTGATGTACCGGACGCTGCAGAGACAACATCGGTACGCGGAAAGGAAATGGCTATGAAAGAACCTATGAAAGGAAACGGCGGTTTTTGGGATGCGTTAAAGGCCGGCGGAGTGCCCAGGATCGCTTCGATGCTTGGGGCTCCCAGCGCCCAGCAAATCGCGTTTGTCCGTTCGCTGACCAAAGGGCAGCGGCGCCCGGAGACGCTCCACGTTCCGCTATCGGAACTAAAAACAGCGGTCTTTGACCTGGAGACCACAGGATTTCATTACCATTACGGCGATGAAATCCTGTCCTTCGGGGCCGTCAAAGCGGAAGGGGAGGACATTAGCGAAGAAGTCTACTATTCCCTGACTAAACCGGCCTGCACGATCCCGGAGCGAATCATCGAGCTGACCGGGATTACGCCGGAGATGGTTCAGGATGCGCCGACCCTGCTCGAGGCGCTGCGCGAATTTATGGCGTTTGTGGACGACCGGGTGCTGGTTGCGCACGGAAGCGCTCATGATAAAGCTTTTCTCGATGTGGCGTTGTGGAAAACGTCCAAGGCTCACCTGGGTCACCGGGTGCTCGATACGATGATGATCGCGCGCAAGCTGGAGCCGGACCGGCCGATCTCCGGGCTCGACGAGTGGCTGAATGTATGCGGGATTCCCATTACGCGGCGCCATCATGCCCTGGAAGACGCCAAAATGACGGCGCGGCTGTGGACGGTGCTGATCGGCCGCTTAAGGGATCGGGGGGTAATTACGTTAGGTGATCTGTACACGTTCCTGAGCAAAAACTGATGATAAGGAAGAGTAATTGCTAAGTATAACTTCCTTTTATCGCAAGAGAAACCGCCGGAGAAATTTTCGCTCTATTCGTCCGGCGGCCCCTTGGTTTGCAATTCGTGTCCTGGTATCCCTGCATGCTGCTTTGCACGATTATCCCTCTTGTTCAGGGGGGGAGAGGGTGGGGGCTGATCACGGCACTTTCATTTTTCCCGGTGTTTTGCCCCATTCCTCCTGTCTGGTCTGCTTCATTTCTCCATAAACCTCCTTCTCACAAACCTGTCTGACGATCTTGAACTAATGATCTCGAACTAATGATCACGAATATGTCTGCTTCTCCCAAACCTATTTTCTGCTCCTGAATTTTTCTTCCTCTCTGCTTCCGGATCAAACGGGATAATCGTGCAAAAGCGTCCGGACAGCGGATGTTGATCTGCCGACCAACCGAGCTATGGGTTTAGCTTAATCACGTCCTGTCTTCCCACAGATGCGCGTTGCAGCGTATAGCGGCCGTCCGCTTCGCGTACAATGGAATAAGCGTTTAAACTCCAGCCGTCCGGTTCGCCGGGCGGCTTGTCATTTCCCGCAGGCGAGCCGATAAGATAGAGCTGGACTTGCGCGGCGAAATGCTGCAGCTGTTTTAAATCCTCCGGCGAAGGCACAGGCCTTGACGTGGGATGGGTGTGAAAAATCCCTACTAACGACGGATCAAAGCAACTGCGCACCCATTCGTCCGGAGCCAGTTCAAATCTGTGCAGCGGGGCTGGCGACGTATTGGCTACAGGGAGGTAGCCGGTGATGACTGTGAACGGGGATTCCGCGTTCGTGCCGAACAGAAGCCCGCAGCCTTCCTCGGGGAAACAGTTCCGCCCATGTTCAAGCATTTGCCTGCGTATGCCGTCCGGTATAATCCATTTATTTTCCATTCATTCTCCCGCTTTCCGTGTCCTGCCCGCTCCAGGTTGTTTCGAATATTGTAACAAATCGCGAAAAAAGGGTACAATAGCGTAAAAAGAACTATAATAGCCGGAAAAGGAAGAACAGGATGAAACGAAACCGATGGATTTTGTCCGGCGTTCTGCTTGTGCTGCTGGTGCTTGTGTTGATGGACCGGGGCACACAGGAGGGCTGGCGGTCGATCTTTGGCGGGGCCGGTTCCGAAGCGGCAGCCGGGAAAAACGGGCAGTCGCTCGCGGCGATGGCTGCGGCAGGAGCGCCGAAGCCGGGCACGCCGTCTCCGTCTTTTTCACTGATGGGGCTCGATGGAAAGCAATATGACGTCGGCGGCAAACGGGATAAACCGCTGCTGCTCAACTTTTGGGCTTCCTGGTGCGATCCTTGCAAGGAAGAGGCCCCGGAACTGGTCAAGCTTGCGGATAAATACAAGGATTCGCTTGACGTATACGGGGTCAACGTGACGTTTTACGACAAGCTGGACGACGCCAAGGCATTTGTCAAAAATTACGGATATACCTTTCCCGTCTTGCTCGATGAGAAAGAGGAAGTGTACAGCCGGTTTAACGGCGTCGCTTTTCCCACCAATGTGCTGATCGACGAGAACGGCATCATTCAGGACGTCATCCTCGGCGTCATTTCTCCGGAAGAGCTGGAGGCGAAAATTAAACAGCTGCTGTAAAGCAGGGATTGGCCGGCAAAAAAAGCGCGGGCGGCAGGAGACTTCTCTCCTTGCGCCCGCGCTTTATGTTTAGCCAAACGGCGGATCATTGATTCACCAAACCCGTGCCGGCGTACGGGAGTTCTTCGTAATCCTCGCGTTTGGTCTGCCCCAGCAGAGCATACCGGATACTGTCGACCAGCGCTTCCCAGCTCGCTTCGATTACGTTACTGGATACGCCGACGGTGTTCCAGGAGTTGGTGAAATCCTTGGATTCGATCAATACGCGCACTTTGGAGGCGGTGGCGTCTTTGTCGTCGAGGACGCGGACTTTATAGTCCGACAAATGCATATCCTTCAGCCCCGGATAATACGAAATCAGCGCTTTGCGCAGCGCATTGTCGAGCGCATTGACCGGACCGTTGCCTTCGGCGGCCGTATACACGCTCGCACCGTCGATGTTCAGCTTCACGAACGCTTCGGACACAACCGGTCTGTCGGCCGTTTTTTCCACCAGCATTTTAAAAGATTCGAACACGAACAGTTCCTTCAGTTCGCCGCTTGCCTGGCGGAGCAGCAGCTCGAGAGAGGCGTCGGCGCCTTCAAATTGATAGCCCTGATGCTCCAGCTCCTTGATTTTGCTGATCACCGCCCGCGTGCTCTCGTTTTCCGGATCAAAGTCGATGCCCATTTCCTGCGCCTTGGACACGATATTGCTCTGGCCGGCAAGCTCGGAGACGAGCACGCGCTGGCGGTTGCCGACCAGCTCCGGCTCGATGTGCTCGTATGTGCGGGAATCGCGAAGGATCGCGGACACGTGGATGCCGCCTTTGTGCGCAAATGCGGCCGTGCCGACGTAAGGCTGGTTCACCGGCATATGCACATTGGCGATTTCGCTGATGTAGCGCGCCGTATTGGTCAACTGCTTAAGCTGCTCTGGTTCGAGAACCTGGTAGCCCAGCTTGAGCTGCAGATTCGGGATGATTGAGCATAGGTTGGCGTTGCCGCAGCGTTCGCCGTACCCGTTCATCGTCCCCTGAATTTGCGTCGCCCCCGCCCGCACCGCGCTAAGGGAGTTGGCCACCGCCAGCTCGCAGTCGTTATGGGTGTGAATGCCAAGCTGCGATCCGGTGATCGTACCGGCCAGCACGCTGACGATATCGTGCACCTCATGCGGCATCGTTCCGCCGTTCGTATCGCACATGACGAGCCAGTCGGCTCCGGCTTCTTCCGCTTTACGCATGACGGACAAGGCATATTCCGGGTTGTTTTTGTAACCGTCAAAAAAATGCTCGGCGTCGAAAATAACCTCCAGCCCTTGCCGTTTCAAATAAGCGATGGAATCGTAAATCATCGCCAGGTTTTCCTCCAGTGTCGTTTGCAGCGCCGTATGCACGTGGAAGTCCCAAGATTTGCCCACCAGCGTGGCCGCCGGCACGCCGGACTCGATCATACGCTTCAAATTGGCATCATGTTCGGCCAAACTGTCCTTCCGGCGCGTGCTGCCAAAAGCGGTGATTTTCGCCTGAAGCTTGAGCTCCTTGACCCGCTTGAAAAACTCGATGTCTTTGCTGTTGCTGCCCGGAATGCCACCTTCAATGTAATGGACACCCAGCTGATCCAGCTTCCCTGCGATCTTCAACTTGTCGTCCGCTGACAGGCTGATGCCCTCGCCTTGAGTGCCGTCGCGCAAAGTGGTGTCGAAGATGGATAAAGCCTTTGACATGATGGAAGTGTCCCCCTTTGGTTGTTTTCGAAAATACAAGCTCCGTGTGTATTAATTTCTAATTATAGCATCTGCTATTTTAAATGTAACACGCTTTTTGCGAAATTGCATGGTCCAATATTGACCGGCATTCCTTGGAAAGGTATGCTGAGGGGGAGAATAACGAATGATAAACGAGGGGAAGCAACGTGAAAAATGCCGCTGATTATTATCCCGCCCGGGGCAGGGTCATTCTTCATGTCGATATGAACGCCTTTTACTGTTCGGTGCATGAGGCGGAGGAGCCGGAGAAATACCGGAACCGTCCCACGGCCGTGGCCGGCAGCGTCGAACTGCGCAAGGGCGTTATCGTCACCTGCTCCTACACGGCGCGGAAAAGGGGGATTTCCACCGGAATGACGGTCAGCCAGGGACTAAAAAAATGTCCGGAGCTTCTTGTCATTCAGCCGGATTTTCATTTGTACCGCAAATATTCCCGGGCGTTCATGGACATCGCTTACGAATACACGCCTTTGCTGCAGGCGATGTCGATCGACGAATGCTACCTGGATATTACCGGGTCCAAGCAGTTCGGCACGCCGCTGGAGATTGCGGCCCAAATTCAGCAAAGAATTAAAAACGAACTGGACCTTCCCTGCAGCATCGGCGTTGCTCCCAACAAGCTGCTGGCGAAAATGGCCTCCGATATGAAGAAGCCCAACGGCATTACGGTGCTCCGAATCCGCGATGTGCCGCGGCTGTTGTGGGACAAACCTTGTAACGAGTTGTTCGGCGTCGGCCGCAAAACGGCGGAGAAGCTGAAGAAGATGCGGATCTACACGATCGGCCAGCTCGCTGCCGCGGACGAAAACAAGCTGATCGAACGCTTCGGCGTGGCCGGAGCCTGGATGAAGCGGGCGGCGAACGGGATCGACGATTCCCCGGTGAACGACGAACGCGAGAAAAACAAGTCGATCGGCCATACGACGACGCTGCCGGCGGACATCAGCCGGATGGAGGATGTGCAGCGGGTTATGCTGAATTTGGCCGACCAGGTTGCCCGCAGGCTGCGGCGGCAGCAGCTGATGGCGCAAACGGTGCAGATCACGATCCGCACGCCGGATATGAAGACGATCACCCGCTCGCAAAGCCTTGAGACGGTGACCGAGCAGGCGGAGGAAATCTACCGCGAAGCCTGCGAGCTGTACCGGCGGCACTGGAGCGAAGATAAACCGGTGCGCCTGCTTGGCATCACGCTGCAAAATCTGGTGCCCAAAGAGGAGGCCGCGCTGCAGCTCGATTTGTTCGATTACGAGCAGCAGCCGAAAAAGGAATCGCTCACGCGGGTGATGGACATGCTGCGCGACAAATTCGGCGAAAACGCCGTTTTGACGGCGGGCATGCTGACCGACGATCCTTCGGCGCTGATCCGCGACCACAAAATTCGCGGCACCTCGCTGCAAACCGATTTTCTCCGGGAACAACGGGGGAATCATCCTGATTCTCGATTGGAATAATACGGAAAATGAATTGAAATTGCTTTCTATTTATATTATAGTGGTCATGGTGATATAAAACACCGGACTTGTACCGTTTATTCAGGAGGCAGATTAAAGATGGCAAAATATACTTGGGTTGAGAAGGACACTTGCATTGCGTGCGGCGCTTGCGGCGCTACTGCACCGGATATTTACGATTACGACGATGAAGGCTTGGCGGAAGTTATCTACGGTGAGGACAAGAACCGCGGCGTGACGGAAATCCCGGAAGATTTGTACGACGATCTTCAAGACGCTTGCGACGGCTGCCCGACCGACTCCATCAAAGTGGCGGATGAGCCGTTTAATAAAGAAGGCTAATTTCCGATAGCGAGTACAAGCAGGAGACCTCACCGCAGCGGTGGGGTTTGTTTTTTTTAACAGACAGTTTGAAGGGACGGTTTGGGGCCGTGGGGAGTTTGAGCGGTTCAACTGCAAAAGTGCATCTGATCATGAGCTTTTTGATAAAAAAGAGGTTTTTGAACGGAAATGAACTGAAGTTTTGCATTTGAACCACCCTTTTCGAGGAGTTTCGACGAAAATCGCATGCCCCTTTGCATTTCGTGGATTTCGTGGATTTCGTGGATTTCGTGCATTTCGTGGATTCGCGGGAACTTCGCGGGATTTAGGCAGGTTAGTTCGAGCCCAAAATGGAAACGACAATATGTTCTAGTATAGTTGGAATATTTTATGATATCATAGTAACAAATTGATAAATGAGGTGTTGTTTCTTGATCGGACGCAGCGGTAACCCAACTTTAAGGAGCGATACGTTTGACAGGCCGGACTCATTTTCCGGAATGAACGCGATGACCGTCGAGGGGACGGTAAACAAATCGTTTATCACATTAGTCATCCTCCTCGGCAGCGCGTTCAGCGCATGGATGCTGTATTTCGACGGGATGAACGTTGTCCCGATGGCGATCGGAGGAGCGATCGTCGGGTTGATCCTGGCGCTGATCGTCAGCTTTGTGCCGAGAACGGCCCCGTATCTGGTCCCGGTTTACGCCATTGCCGAAGGGATGTTCCTGGGGGCCCTTTCAGCCACTTATGAAGCGAAGTTCAATGGAATCACGCTACAGGCGACGCTGCTGACCATGGGCGTGTTTGTGGCTCTGCTTATCGCCTACAAGACCCGGCTGATCAAGGCGACGGAAAACTTCAAGCTCGGAGTCGTCGCGGCTACCGGGGGCGTGGCCCTCGTCTATCTGCTCAGCTTTATTCTCGGTTTGTTCGGAATTCAGGTGCCGTATCTCCACAGCAACGACTGGATCGGCATCGGCATCTCGGTCGTGATCGTCATCATCGCCGCCTTGAACCTGGTGCTGGATTTCGATTTCATCGAAGAGGGAGCCCACCGGGGAGCACCGAAATTTATGGAATGGTACGGCGCATTCGGCTTGATGGTCACGCTGGTATGGCTGTACCTGGAAATCCTTCGCCTGCTCGCAAAATTGGCGAGCCGGGATTAAGCAATTGGAACCAAGCGGCTGTATAGGTTGAACCTACGAATAAGCAAGAGTCAGGCAATTTATATAGTTCTAAAGCGCGGAAAAGCAGGGCTTCCTGCTGGCCGCGCTTTTTGCTTTTTCCGAAATGTCCCGGAAAATGTTAAAGCGATGTAGGTACTAAGTCGCAAAATCCGCTTTTCTCGCAGGTTTGGGTTAGAAACGCCATCCATTTTGCCGATATAGTAATAGTTGAAGCTTAACTTTTCCATTTGATGGAGGAAACGTATGGGGGATTCAGCCTACCTCAAAAAATTTGTGGAAAACCACCCGAAAAACAAAATGGCCTGGTATTTGCTGGGCAAGGAATACGAAGCAAGCGGCCAGACGGGAAAGGCACGGTACTGCTATATTCAGGCGGGCGGCGTCTATGAAGCTTTCGAAGCGAGCAAAATTCCGGAGGATTTATGGATGGGCTACAAAGCCGACTTGCTGCAGGAGACGAAGCAGCGGGAGAAGCGTAGCCGCTTTCTGCGCAAGCTGGGCATCGCCCTGCTGATCGCCCTGGTGGTGATCGGGCATCCCTCGGCTTATGCGCCGAGTGAAAAAACGGCCGAACCGGCCACGGCCGGCCTTCAAGATGAACCGGGAGCGGAGACGGATCCCGCTGTACCGGATGCCAAGCCGGCCACGCCGCCGGGAAAAGCTCCGGCAAAGGCCGGTTCGGCCGGCTCGGCGGACGCCGTCAAAGGGCCGGTGTTTACGGCGCAAGGTTACGCTTTCGGTAAAGCCAAGGCCGGCGCCGAGGCGCTCGGCGGGCTGATCGATTTGCAGAACCGCACCGGCGCGCCGATTCTGAATGCCGTTGTGCTCGGCATGGAGCGGGAAGGAGATTATTTGCTCTGGACGGACGGCATGCCGGTCGTTTATGAACTGGAGCAAAACCCGGATCAAGGAACGACGACGATCCAATCCTATGACGCGGAAGCATGCCGCTGCACCCCGCCGGACGCTTCCGGCTTGCAGGCGGCGGCCGAGCGGTGGATTCCGTACCAGGAGTCGCTGGGCGTGCTTGCTTCGGCGATGCAGAGATACAAGGAAGGTACGGGAGCATGGCCAACCGGTCTTGACGATCTGACCGGCCCTTTTCCGGACAATTGGCTTGCCGGCAGCGATCCTGTTATGGTCAAAACGTTCGGGCCGCTGCTGAAGAGGCTGCAAAACGCCGCCGGTTCCGGTGCGGCGGGTCAGCCGAGCGCGAATTCGGACGCGGTTAAGGATAGTTTAGCTCCGGAAGAACAACCGTACTTCAGCGAGCCGTTTGAGATTATCGTGGACAAGAAAACGCATGTGCTGGCCGTCGTCAGCGGTGACAAGCTGATTCGCAGTTATCCTGTGGGACTGGGCGGCGACAGGACGCCGGAAGGTTCTTTCGCTATTTCGGACAAAGTGATCAACCCGAATGGAAGAGACAACGGCGAGTTCGGCAGCCGCGGCATGCAGTTATCGGACACGAACTACGCGATTCACGGGACGAACGATCCGGACAGCATCGGCAAAGACGAATCGCTGGGCTGTATCCGCATGGGGAAAAAGGATGTCGAAGAACTGTTCGATCTCGCCCCGAAAGGAACGAAGGTGACGATAGGAAAGGGGATTTTGCCAGACCTGGAGAGCGTCCCGAAAGAAAGATTCAAGCTCGGACACCGCGAGGATCAGACCAATCCCCATCGAGTATATCACTGGCTTAACTAAAAAGACTTTGAGTTTTACGTCAAAATCAAGAGGACGGTAGTTGCCACAATAAGCGCCGCGGCGATGGAGATCGACCAGATGAGCGCCTTCTTGTTGACTTCGTCCTTTTTTTGCTGGAGCGTGGGCGGTACACGTTTGGTTGACATGGTTATCCCCTCCCTTTTTATTCCTATTGTAATGGCTTTCATTTTAAAATTCCATCACTTTGTAGTGGTTTTCACATGCGGCGAGGTTAAACTTTTCTTTTTGGCCGGAAACGGCTAAACTGTTTATAGAAAAAATGCACAGGAAACAGCGATCGGAGTGGACAAATAACGTGTTGTATCGGCTTTTGGGGAAACCCGTTTTTTTTCGGATGGATCCGGAAAATGCCCATCATTTAGTCATTGACGGTTTGCATAATGCGGCAAAAATACCGGGGGCCCTCACCCTCATGCGCGGTATGTACGGCGTTCCGGAAGTGCCGGAGCTGGCCACGGACTTATTCGGAATTCATTTTCCTTCCCCGGTGGGACTCGCCGCCGGACTCGATAAAAACGCCGACGCGGTGGAGGGTTTTTCGGCCATCGGCTTCGGTTTTATGGAAGTGGGGACGGTGACTCCGGCCGGGCAGCCGGGCAACGACCGGCCGCGGCTGTTCAGGCTTCCTCCGGAGGAAGCGCTGATCAACCGGATGGGCTTCAACAATCGCGGCGCGGAGGAGATGGCGGCAAGGCTGCGGGCGTTAAAACAGCGGCCGATTCCCGTCGCCGTGAACATCGGAAAAAACAAAACGACGCCTAATGAAGAGGCGTTTCGCGATTATGAGAAATGCGTTTCGGCGCTGTATCCGTATGCGGACTTTTTTGTCGTTAATATCAGCTCGCCAAACACGCCGGACTTGCGTAATCTGCAGCATGGCGACGAGTTGTCCGGGCTGCTGCGGGCGGTGACGAACCAGATGGCGGCGGAGGCAAAGAAACATGGCGCGAGCAAAGCGGTACTGGTGAAGATTGCCCCCGACGTAAGCGACCGGGAACTGGAGTATATGGTCGATACGATCGAAAAAAGCGGCGTCTCCGGCTTGATCGCCACGAATACGACCGTTTCCAGAGAAGGGATTCACCATAAGAACGCCAAGGAGACCGGCGGGCTTAGCGGCAAGCCGCTGGCCGCCAGATCGACGGAAATCGTCTCCCGCGTTTATCGCCAAACGGGCGGCAAACTGCCGATTATCGGTTCGGGCGGGATTTTTTCCGCTGCCGACGCCTATGACAAAATACGTTCGGGCGCCAGCCTGGTGGAAATTTATACTGCGCTGATTTATGAGGGGCCGGAGATCAACCGGAAGCTGCATCGCGGCTTGAGGGAGCTGCTTGCGCGCGACGGGTTTAGCCATATTTCCGAGGCGGTGGGGGCCGACCACCGCTAGAAAACCGGGTTACAGAAGACAGGAGGCATAGGGATGGACAGTAGAGATTGGGGAACATTTTTGCTTCCATATGAACAGGCTGTTGAGGAATTAAAAGTGAAATTCAAAACGATGCGGTCCGAACTAAAAAAACGCGAAGAATACGCGCCGATTGAATTCGTGACCGGACGGGTCAAAAAAATTTCCAGCATTCTAGAAAAAGCCAAACGGCTGAATGTGTCCATGGACGATCTGGAGACGGGCATCGAGGATATCGCCGGCATCCGCATCATGTGCCAGTTCGTGGAGGATATCCGGCGGGTCGCGGAATATATCCGCATGCGCAAGGACCTGAAGGTGCTGTACGAGAAGGACTACATCACGAACTACAAGGAAAGCGGCTACCGCAGCTTTCATATGATCGTCGAATACCCGGTGCAAACCGCGCTTGGGCAAAAAAACGTGCTCGCCGAAATCCAGATTCGCACGCTGGCGATGAACTTCTGGGCGACGATCGAGCACTCGCTGAACTATAAATACCGCGAAAGCCTGCCGGAGGAAATGCGCGCCCGGCTGAAAAAAGCGGCCGAGGCCGCTTTTGTGCTGGACAATGAGATGTCGAGCATCCGTCAGGAAATCCTGTTGGCGCAAAAAAGCTTTGAGGACGACTCCAATATCGTGTCGTCGCTGCTCACGGCCATTCACCAGCTATATTTCTATCATCTCGTCTCGGAGGCGATCGACGCGCAGCGCCGGTTTAACAAGCTTTGGGAAGCGAAAGACTTTGAAGGCTTCAAGGAACTGCTGACCGAGGTCAAAGAGCTAATCAAGCGGCACAAAAAAGTGGAGGAGCCCGGCGATGAGCTATGAGCCGCTGTACGTGGCGTATCTGGTTTATTTTAACCGGGACCGCGATTACTTTGAGTGCCATGAGGTGCTGGAGGAGCTGTGGCTGGAGCGGGATCACGATCCGCTGTACAAGGGCCTGCTGCAGGTAGCCGTCGGGCTGTTCCATGCGCGGAGCGGAAACGTTTCGGGCGGCCGGAAAATGCTGCTGTCGGCGCTGGAGCGGCTCGGCCCGTATCCGGAAGGGGCGCTGGGGATCGACCTCGGCAAGCTGCGCCGGGAGGCGGCGGCTTATGCGGAAGCTTTGGAGCCCCGGCAAAACCGTTCTTTTGCGTATTATGATTTAACGATTGATATTGTCGATCCGGCGCTGCGTGACGCCGTGGAGCAAGCGGCGGCGGAGATCGCCCCAAACGTCCCGCAGCGGCGCAAGCCGCAGCGGGGCGAAAAACATGAGGAACGCCGGCTGAAGCTGGAGCAGCGACAACGGGAATTAAACGGCTGATATTAAGGCTCGCCTATATCGTTTATTGGGGCGGGCTTTTGCCGTTTCCGGGGCAAAACGGGCGGCCTAAGCGAAGTCTATTGGATATTTCCAATGTGAGGTTGGACAGTGCGGCTGCGATTTTCTGGTGAAGAAATCCGTGAGTCCGCTTCAGGCTCCAATAGTTGCAAAATGAACGGTTATTTATCCGGAAATGCTGTTACAGCGCTTGAATAAGTGCAAATCCTGCAACTACTTCGCTTCTTTCGAAAGAAAAGCCAAAAGAATGGGATGTAGTTGTATGAGATGCAATTAAAACGATTGGCTTGGCAATTCGGTATACTATAGCTGTATGATTTACAGTTAATCATTAGATAATCATCAGATAATCGTTAGATAATCGTCGGAGTCTAGTCATTTGCAGCGGAGTTTTACACGGTTCGCGCCGCTGTTTTGGATGAACGGGCGTTTCCCGGAAATAGGGAACCTGTGGTACAATAGCGTTGTTTTTCAACAAGAGTTTCTGAAGAATGGATGGTACGAGATGACGGTGCAACTACCGAGCGTTTTTCTGGATAGAATGCGGGAGCTGCTTGGGGATGAGTATGAGGCGTTCCTGTCCTCCTATGACGATCCCAGGCATGCGGGAATCCGCGTCAATACGTTAAAAATCGGCCTGGACTCGTTCCTGAAGCTGTCCCCGTTTGCGCTCCGTCCGATTCCGTGGTGCGAGGCGGGCTTTTATGTGGATGAACGGGTCAAGCCCGGCAAACACCCGTACTACCATGCCGGATTGTATTACATACAGGAGCCGAGCGCGATGGCGCCGGCGGAGCTGCTGAACGTCTCGGAAGGGGAACGGGTGCTGGATTTATGTGCGGCTCCGGGGGGCAAGTCGACGCAAATCGCGGCCCGCCTGAATGGCAAAGGGGTGCTCGTTACCAACGATATCCATGCGGAACGGACGAAGGCCTTGGCCAAAAACATCGAGCTTTACGGCGTGCGGAACGCGGTGGTGCTGAACGAAGCGCCGGAGCGGATCGCCCGGGCTTTTCCGCATTATTTCGATAAAATCCTGATCGACGCCCCGTGTTCGGGCGAAGGCATGTTCCGAAAGGATGAAGGCATGGCCCGGCAGTGGGAACGGCATTCGATCGAGAAATGTACGGTCATGCAGCGGGATATTTTGAAAACGGCGGCGGCGATGCTGGCGCCCGGCGGCAGGATCGTTTACTCCACCTGCACGTTTGCGCCGGAAGAGAACGAGGCGATGATCGCGGAATTTTTGCTGGGGAACCCGGACTTCGAGGTTGTCCCCGTGCCGCGGGACGCCGGTATTGCCCCGGGACGGCCGGATTGGCTTTGGCTAAGCAGCGAAGAAGGGGGCGTTATGGCTTCGGTCCCTGAGGAAATCAAAAAGCAAACCGCCGGCTGCGGCAGATTATGGCCGCATAAGGTGGAAGGCGAAGGGCATTTTGTCGCGGTGCTGGAGCGAAATAGGGAGGCGCACGTTCCGGAGGCCAAGCTTGCGGGCGGGCATGAACGCATCGCTTCGCGGCAAAGCGGAGCAACTCGCGGTGGAGCGGAGGCTCGCCCTGCGCTGCGTTCCCGTCAAGCGGCCGGCGCGGACAAAAGGGGCTTCGGCGAACGGGAGACGCTGGATAGCTGGCGGGCTTTTGCCGCGGAGCATTTGCGGGCCGAACTGCCCGGGACGAAGCTGACGTTCGGCGGGAACGTGTACCTTTCGCCGGTCGCCAAAGAACAGCTGGACGGGCTAAAGGTCGTTCGCCCAGGCTGGTATGCCGGCACGGTCAAAAACGGCCGGTTTACGCCAGGGCATCCGCTGGCTACGGCGCTGGCGCCTTCCGAGGCGGCCAGAACGCTCGACTTGTCCGTGGACGGCGGGGAGGCCGTCCGCTATTTAAAAGGAGAAACGCTGGAAATCGAAGCTTCGCGGGTCCATACCCGCGATGGAGCTAATCCGAAAGGTTATGTGCTTGTCACCGTGGACGGTTATTCCCTCGGCTGGGGCAAATGGCAAAACGGCCTGCTCAAAAACGAATATCCGGCCGGCTGGAGGTGGACATAACGAATGAGTCCAGGCAAAAAAACGCAAAGACTCGACAAAATCCTGGGGAATCTCGGATACGGCTCGCGAGCCGAAATCAAAAAGCTCGTGAAGCAGGGCCGGGTGACCCGAAACGGCGCGGTCGTCAAAGATAGCGGCGCGCAATGCGACCCTTTCGGGGACGTCATCGAGCTCGATGGAGAACGAATCGTATACCGGGAATTTGTTTATCTGATGCTGCATAAGCCGCCCGGTGTCATTTCCGCCACCGAGGACCTCCGGCAACAGACCGTGCTCGACTTGCTGCCGGCGGAATTCCGTGTGTTCGACCCTTTTCCCGTCGGACGTTTGGACAAGGATACCGAAGGCCTGCTGCTGCTCACGAACGACGGCCAGCTGGCCCATGATTTGCTGTCCCCGCGCAAGCACGTGCCCAAAACGTACGAAGCCATCGTCGACGGCCACGTCGGGGACCGCGAAGCAGAGCGATTCAAACAAGGCGTCGAACTCGACGACGGCTACATCACCCTGCCCGCCGAGCTCGACGTCCTTGAGCGAAACACACTCGCCGACGGCACCCTAACTTCGCGCATACGCCTCACCATTTCCGAAGGCAAGTTCCACCAAGTGAAGCGAATGTTCGAAGCCGTCGGCTCCAAAGTCGCTTACTTAAAGCGCATTTCCATGGGCCCGCTCGTCCTCGACGAAGTGCTCCCCAAAGGCGCCTTCCGCGAGCTGACCGAAGCCGAGCTGGCCGCTTTGAAAGCATATAAAAAGTAAACAAAAGTAGCTAACGCTTTGCGCTGAAGTAAAGTGAATCCCGAAGGGAGAGCGGCTCCCAGGCACGAACGTTACAGTGAAAACAGCCTGCGTAGCAGTCCCCGCCCCCGCAGGAGCGCCAAAAGCAGAGCGTGCCCAAAGGGCGGCAAGCGGCTGATTTCCCATAGTTACCCGGGTGCGTGCGAAAGCAGCAGTGCCTGCAGCGTGTTTCCAGGTAACCCGGGAGCGCCCCAAGTAAGACGTACCCGAAGGGGGAAAAGCGTTCCACGCACGAAGCCAGGCGCATTCCCGCAGGGAACAGCCGCAGGAGCGCCTCTGCAGCTCCCACGTTAGTCCAGTTTGCGGGTATCCAAAGGGCAGCAGGCCCTTGGGGCCCTCCCTTACGGTAAGGGAGGGTTTGGGAGGGATGAGACCCGTTGAGAAAGGAAATGACAATGATGAAATACAAGCTAATCGCTTTGGATGTAGACGGAACTTTATTGACCGATGATCATGAATTGACGCCGGGCACGATGGAAACGATTCGGGCCATCGCCGATCAAGGCGCGGAATTTGTGCTGTGCACCGGACGGGCCCCGATCAGTTCGCTCCCTTTTATGCGCCGGATCGGCCTGGAGGGGTATGTCATTACACATAACGGCGCGGTCACGGTCGACGTGCGTACGGAGGAAGTCGTTCATGAATTTGCGCTTGACCGGCAAGGGCTGGAGCCATATATGGAGTATTGCCGCAAGCATAAAGTGCATTTCGACATCAATACGACGTTTACCGTATACGTGGAAGGAGCATCCCGCTTGAGCCAGGAAGTGCTGGATATCTACAGCAAATTTTTCGTGGTGCCGCAGGATCTTCCGGCTTGGGCCGAGCTGCGCGAACCGATCGTCAAACTAACCGTTTCGGGGGAGATGGAGCAGCTGGACCGCGTGTTTGCGGAATGGAGCGAATGGCCGCAGAAGTTAAACATGCTGCGCAGCGGCGATTTTTTCATCGATTTGATGCATAAGGATGCTTCCAAGGGCGCCGCGCTGCAAAAGTTGGCGGAAAAGCGGGGCATTCCGGTGGAAAACGTCATGGCCATCGGCAATTATTATAACGATTTGACGATGCTCACCTTCGCTGGGCTTGGCGTGGCCATGGACAATTCTCCACAGGAGGTTAAAGCCGCGGCCGATGCCGTAACGGCGTCCAATAACGAAGAGGGCGTTAAACTGGCGCTGGAAAAATATTGCTTGGGAATTACCCGGGAAATGGGCGAATAGCGACTAGCCACGAGATAGCTTAAAAATGCAGGCCAAGCTCTCGCTGTAGCTCGCACACCATCTTGTAAGTTCCCGGCTCCGCCCGGAAACCGATCAGATCGCGATTTATGTGCAGCATCGGCCCGTTCATGGAGTCGTTGTGCGTTTTTAAATAGGGAACCGCGCAGGCGCGTGCCGTTTGGATGCCAAGCATCTTGAGGGCGAGTGCAATCCGGCGTCCGCGGTATTCCCGAAGCACGCCGGTATACTCATGATACATCGCCAGCGTCTGTTCGTTCTGCTGCAGCGTAACGACGCCCACGTATCGGCCGCCGTCCTTGGCGATATGAATCCACTCCGGGCGTACCCCGGGCTGCTCGATGCTCCACTTTTTCCATTCCTCGAACCAGGGAAAGTCGCCGGAGAATCCGGGAATGTCCAGGTGCGTGACTTTGTACAGCTCATGCAGCTTTCTCTCGCTTGCTTCTCCCGGCTCCTCCGCCAGCGTAACGAACCGGATCCCCGATTGCTCCACTGCCTTGATCGATTCGAACAGCTTATCGTTATCAAACGCAAACGGGTCCAGTACGGATTCGAAAGTATGCCGTTCCTTGATGTAGCCGCGCCGTTCCGCAAAAGCTACCCCTTCCTGATCGTTCTCACGGACGTGGCTGATCAGGCGGGAAGCCTTGACTTCAACGGACCACCGCAGAAGCGCATCGTACAAAGCCCGGCCAACTCCGTTACCGCGTTTTTCCGGATGCACGACAACGGTTTGGAGCAAAGTCCCCGGGTCCGACCAGGGGGCCCTCCACGCATGGGCGTAACCGATGACAAGCCCGTCTTCGTTTTCAGCCACCCATTTAGGGCGATCCCAACCCATCAGCTTTCCTTCTTCGTTGTAATGCAGCTTTCCCGGAGGAATTTTGTCCTCTTCTTCCTTGAGCAGTTCGGCCGTCGTCGGCTCGGACCAAATGAAATTCAGCAGCGGCGCAACTTCCGTAAAATCGTAAGGCCGCTCCATTTTGCGAATCGTAAATTTAGGCAAATGATCTGCCTCCTCTTTGTTTTTATAAGAGCGAGTTCAAAAAGTCGGCTTTTCAGCACCGAAGCTTATGCTTCCGATGTGCGTTTTTTCAAAACGCTTTAGGTTGAATGAAGCTAGGGACGAAAGTAGCGGAGCTACACGTTTTCGTAGAAAACGGCTTCGGAAGCATCCGCTTGGCCCGGCTGAATTCAAGATTCGATGTCGAATACGCTCCATGTTCTTGCTTCGTGATAAGAAAAACGTATATCGAAGCACCTTCTAGGAAGCCAGACCGCGATTAGCGGTAGTTTTTCTTGCGATATAAGGAAGCTAATACTTGGACGTTTATTCTTTCTTACATCTTCAAAAGATGACTTTTTGAACAACCTCTATAAGAGCTTCTACCGCATTATCCCATATGCGGCTTCCCGGTTCACGGTAAAGTTCCGCTATATTTAAAGTGACTCGGACTCTATGTTCGTACGAGCCTGCCGGGATTGGGACATGGCCCAGGCGATTCCTGCTACGGCTCCCAACAACGTAAATAAAATTCCGGCAGCCAGGCCAAGGAATCTGGGGGCCACTAGGTCGAGGAGAAAACCGGCAGTCAACATCGACACCCCCATGATCGCATTTTGCAGCGCGGCCAGCGTACCGAAGAAGCGCCCTTGCCAGCCGGCGGGAACCGTCTTCATCAAAACCGTTTCGTTGCAGGCGTTGCCGATGCTGGACACCATGGCCGAACCGATCATCAGGATCAGGGCGAGAACAAAAACAGCGCTTTGGCTGATCAGCATATGGATCGCACCTTCCAGCAGCAGGGCGAATATCGCCACCGTTTCCATGCGCCGGCCGATTTTCCCGGTGATTTTGGAGCCCGCCACAAGACCGATCCCCAAAGCGCCGTACAGCAGGCCGATGCCGATTTCTCCCATATGAAACACTTCCGACGCGTAAACGCTAATCAGAATGTTAATCATCCCGTCGCCGATCGGCCAAATAGCAAACACGATGATCATCAGCCGCAAATACAACGAATGGGACAACAGCAGGCGAAGCGCTCCCGGAGGCTTGCTTTGGGGCTCGGGGAGGGGCCGCGAGATCTCTGGGGCTGCCTCTGTAAACGCCCCGTCCGAAAGCCCCGACGATGCAACCGAGCCGCGTGCTTCCGCAGCTTGTCCACGTTCCCGGGGGAGATCCAGTCCGGACAAAAGCAAAGCCGACGCGAGAAAAGTCAGGGCGTTCAGCATGAACGACGCCTGACCGCCGCTCAGGGCGGAAACGAACCCACCGGTCACGGAGCCGGCGATCAGCACGTAACCGACCAGCGCCTGCTCCAAGCTGTTGACGGCCAGGAGATTTTCCCTGCGGACCAAACGGGGAATCACGGACATCCGGGTTGGAGCATACAGCGCCTCGCCGGCCGATAGCACAAACGAGCTGACGTAAATGATCCATACATCGTCCGCCTGCCGGACCAGCAGCGGGGTCAATGCAAAGAAAAAACGGGCGACATCCGTAAAGATCAGGAGCGATTTTTTGGAAAAACGGTCGGCGAGCATCCCTCCCAGCGGCCCGAACAGCAGATAGGGAACCAGGCGAACGGCAAAAGTAATGCCGACGGCCAAACCCGATCCCGTCAGCGACAGCAATAGACCGAGAACGGCAACCTGGCTGAAGCGGTCTCCGATGCCGTTCACGATCCCGGCGGCGAACAGGCGCGCATACTGTTTTTCTTCACGCAGCGTATGCTTGTGCTTCATTTTTGTATCAGACTCCTCTGTAAGCAGAATAAGATAGCAATCTAATTTGATATTTATCTAATTTGTTAAGCAAAAAAAAGCCATGCGGCCAGACGTCCTAAGTACGCCCGCTACCGCATTACCGGCCAAAATAGTTATTACGCCGAACGGCGGTTCTAGCTTTTGCCCCACATTTCCGGAGGGTTCAGCTCGTAGATTCCGTTTTCCCGGTACATATAGTGGTTCATGATAAACTCGCGGCGGATGGTCGCAAAATCCTCGTGAAATTTCCGGATGTACTCGTTGATCTCCTTCTCCGTATATTTCCGGCGCGGCTCCAAACCTTTGACAAGGCGTTCGAGCACGATCAGTTTTTTCTTGCGCTGGGCAGGCAGATGCTTTAACGTGCCGTCCTTGTTGAAAAAGCTGCTTTCGACGGACGCTTTTCGCTGCGCTTCATCTTGTTTGCCGTCCGCTGCCAGGGGCTGCGTTTTGCCGACATTCAGAATGGCCTGGGCCTGCTGGGTTAAGCTTTTTTCGTTCAGATAAAAATAAATCGTATTTTTGTCCCGGCGCTCATAAATCAAATCGGCTTCCCGGAGCTTGGTGATGTGATGGGTAATGGTCGGCGGCGTGACGCCCAATTTTCCGGCAAGGGCCTGGCCATGAAGCGGCCCGCTTTGAAGCAGCGCGATGATCCGGATGCGGGTGACGTCCCCGACGGCTTTGTGGAAATGAACGAGGCGGTCAAGCTGCATGTTTATCGCTCTCCTGATTTTATAATCATCTAATTAGATAGATGTATTATTCCATGGAAAAAGCTCGTTGTCAACAAGCATGAGGCGGGAACCCGGTTGATTGCTCAGGAAACCGCTTGGTAGGGCCGCGGAATGCTGGGGATGATACGTTCTTTTTGCGGGGTGAAGGGGGCGGTTGGCGAGCTTGGGAGAAAGGTTAAAAAAACCGGCTGTTTATAGCGTTCGTGTCCTGGTATCCCTGCATGCTGCTTTGCACGATTATCCCTCTTGTTCAGGGGGGAGAGGGTGGGGGCTAATCACGGTCATTTTTCCCGGTGTTTTGCCCCATTCCTCCCGTCAGGTCTGCTTCACTTCTCCTAGACCTCCTTCTCACAAACCTGTCTAACGATCTCGAACTAATGAACTCGAACATGTCTGCTGCTCCAAACCTATTTACTTGTCCTGAATTTATCTTGCTCTCTGCTTCCGGATCAAATGGGATAATCGTGCAAAGCGTCCGGACAGCGGATGTTGATCTGCTCTCATTAACAGTGCTGCCGCAAGCCTTTGGGCAGGTGGTTTTTGAGCTGGCCGCCGCTGGCTTTGCCCCAGCCGAGCGGGAAGCTGGCCCCGCCGCAGGCGATGGTGACGAGGTGCCAGCCGCGCAGATCGGCGGGCACCTCCAGCGTTTCGCCGCGCAGGTATGCGGCCGCGGAAGGCGAGTCTTCGCCGAGCGTCCAGACCCGTGCGGCTTCGGGCGCGCCGAGCGCCATCGCGAGCGCGTGGGCGGGCTGGAACCGGCCTTTGCGGACGTCGCCGAGGTGCAGCCCGGCGCGCGGGACCTTCAGGCCGGCCAGGTGGTCCGGCGACAGCGGCAGGCTGCTGCTGGCAGGCAGCAGGTACAGCGCTTCGCCGAACAGGAGCGGCGTGCCGCTCCCGGGCGCGAAGGCGTCTGAGGCGGGCAGCTCGTCCGCCGCCCAGGCGCGGAAGGCGTCCCAGGCTGCGGCGGTCTCCCGGCCGGCGTGGCCGGCACGCAAGTCGCGGCGGCCGCGGCTGGGGCGCTCCCCGCGCCCGCCTTTGGCGGCGGTGCCGCCCGGGTGAGCGTCCGCGCCGCGCCGGAGGGCGGGCCCCCCGCCGCCCGGGACGACGCTTTGCACGCCTGCGGGGAGGGTGCCGCCGTGTCTGTGCGCGCCTGCGGCGAGGATGCCGCTGCGCCCCCCGCCGTCCGCTTCGCCGTCCCGCTCGAGCAGGGCGACGTAGTGGCCCTCGCCTTCCTCGCGGTGCGGCCAAACCCGCTTCTCGGCGATCAGCCGCAGGAACGGGTACGCCTCCAGCAAGCGGCGGACCGTCTCTTCGTTTTCGCGGCGGTTAAACGTGCAGGTCGAATAAGCGAGCCGCCCGCCGGGTCTGAGCATCGCCACCGCGTCCTGCAAAATATCCCACTGCCGCGCCGCGCACTGCTCCACCGCCTCCGGGGACCATTCGGCCACGGCCTCCGGGTCCTTGCGGAACATGCCTTCGCCCGAGCAGGGGGCGTCCAGCATGATCCGGTCGAAGGCCAGCGGGAAGCGCGCGGACAGCTCCCGGGGTGCGGCCTGCGTCACCACGGCGTTCCGGATGCCAAGCCGCTCCACATTTTCCGCCAAAATGCGGGCGCGCTGCGGATGGATTTCGTTGCTGACGAGCAGGCCTTGTCCGGCCATTATGGCGGCGATTTGCGTCGTTTTGCCGCCGGGAGCCGCGGCCAGATCCAGTACCGTTTCGCCCGGCTGGGGATCGAGCAGCTCCACGGCCGACATCGCCGAAGGCTCCTGAATATAGTATAGTCCGGCGGCATGATAGGGATGTTTTCCCGGCCGGGTGCGCTCCTCGTAATAAAAGCCCGTACCGCACCAAGGAACGGGGCGCAGCGCGAACAGCTCCGCAAGCCGCGCCGCCGCCGTGCCGTGCAGCCCGACTTTCAGCGTATTCAGCCGCAGCCCGTATGCGCGGGGGCGGGCATAGCTGGCGAGGAACCGTGCTCCTTCGTCCCGGCCGAGCATCGCCAGCACCGACTCGCGAAACGCGGCGGGCAGGGTAGGCATACTCATCATGTTTACTGCTCCTTTCACCAAAAAAATCCCGGTACCTATTTACTTCAGCAGTGTATCATATTGCTTTTCAATCTCAAAAGGGGAATGGATGTTCCTTCCTGCCTATGGCATAATGGAAAAAGAAGCGGTTCATCCGCCAAAAAGAACGACGCGATAAAGGAGAACCCTATGAGACTGTTGCAGGCTTTATTTTTTCCCCCGGAACAGCCGGGGGGCGTATCGTCGATGATCCCGCATCTGCAAGACCGGTTTAATCTTCCCCACTGGGAAATGGAATTA
Source organism: Paenibacillus macerans (assembly GCF_900454495.1). Lineage (NCBI taxonomy): Bacteria > Bacillati > Bacillota > Bacilli > Caryophanales > Paenibacillaceae > Paenibacillus > Paenibacillus macerans. The sequence goes on along the minus strand of NZ_UGSI01000001.1, from coordinate 2,699,951 downwards.
TTTTCGCTGCCGAAACGCATCCGCTCCAAAGGGACCGATCCCGTACAATTTGCCACCTTTGATTGGAAGGAGTTCGGGGACAGTCCGATCGTGCAAAAATATGTGCAAACGTATCGCGATTACTTATGGTGGACCAAGCTGCGGATTAAACAGCCGTACGATTTGGTCCATGCCCATCACCCGATCGCCGGGCTGGCCATGAAGGAGGTTTTCCCGGGTACCCCCGTGATCCAGAGCGTCCACTCAAGCTACGAGCGCGAGCTGATCTTAAACGGGCGGATTCGTGCGGACGGGCCGGAGCACCGCTTCCTCACCTCGCTGTATAGGGAGCTTGAGCACCGGACGGATCGGCTGCTAACGGTGTCCCGGTCGTTTGCCAAGTACCTGGCTTCCTATGTGGAGAAGCCCGAGGCGATCGGCGTCATCCCGAACGGTTTTGACGAGAAACGGTTTAAGCCGGTGCCGCACGAAAATGAAGTGGCTCAGTTGGTGACGGTCTGCCGCCTCGTTCCGGCCAAAGGGCTGGACGTCTTGCTGAACGCGTGCGCCGAGCTCAAGAAGCGGGGGCACAATTATGTACTGCATATTATCGGCGACGGTCCGATCCGCCAGGAGCTGGAGCAGCTCGCCCAGCGGCTGGGCATTTACAATGAAACGATTTTTTACGGGTACACGCTGCATCCGGAGGAGTTTATGCCGTTTTTCGATATCTTCGTCCTGCCTTCGCGGGCCGAGGCGTTTGGCTCCGTGTTTGCCGAAGCCGCCCTTTGCAGCCTGGCGCTCGTCGGCACGGCGGTCGGCGGGATCGCCGAGCAGATCGAAAACGGAACGAACGGCCTGCTCGTGCCGCCGGAGGACGCTCCGGCACTGGCCGAGGCGCTGGAGAAAGTGATCGTCGATCCGGACTACCGCTATCAGTTGGCGCGCAGCGGTTCGGAGAAGGCCAAAGCGCACTATTCGCTGAACCGGGTTGTGCATGAGCTGAAAAAACTGTACCTGCAATTCAAATAATGGAGCTGGTATCATGAAATCATTTCGTTTTCTCCACGCCGCCGATCTGCATCTGGACACCCCGTTTTCCGGGATGTCCGGCGTGCCGGATCGGCTGCGTATCTTTTTGCGGGACTCGACCTTCGCCGCCTTCGAACGCCTGATCCGACTGGCGATTGCGGAAGCGGTCGATTTCATCGTCCTTGCCGGCGACATTTACGATGCCGCCGATTCGTCGCTGCGCGCGCAGCTGCGGCTGCGGGAAGGCTGGGACAAGCTGGGGCGGCACGGCATCCCGGTTTATCTCATCCGCGGCAATCACGACCCGCTCGGCAGCCGGCGCTTGCGCCTCGAACTGCCGCCGCATGTGACGGAGTTCGGCGGTCAGGCGGAAAGCCGGGTGGCTGTTCGGCGGAGCGACGGAGCGCCGGTTGCGGTCGTCAGCGGCATCTCCTACATAACGCCGTCGGTGACGGAAAATCTGGCGCTGCGGTTTCGCCGCGATGAGGCTGAGGCGAACTCCTCGCAGCTGTACCGCATCGCGCTGCTGCACGCGAATGTGGACGGCCAGGAGGGCCATGACGCTTACGCTCCATGTTCGCTGCGCGAGTTGAAGGAATCGGGCTACGACTATTGGGCGCTCGGGCATATTCACAAACGCCAGATCCTTAGCGAAAATCCTTGGGTTGTTTATCCCGGCAACATCCAGGGGCGCAGCTTGAAGGAAACCGGCCCCAAAGGATGTTATATCGTCGATGTGCATGAGAACGGGCAGGCAAGCTTGGCGTTCCACCGGCTGGATCAGGTGCTGTGGCGGGAAATTGCGGTGCCGATCGACGGTTTGACGAGCGAGGAAGCGTGGAAGGACCGGGTGGAGGAAGCGCTGGAGGCGGTACGGGAAGCTGAAGCCGCGCGGATCAGCGTCGTGCGGCTGACCTTTACCGGGCGCGGCCCGCTCCATACGCTGCTGCAGTCCGGGCAGGAGGCCGCGGAGCTGCTGCAGGAGCTGCGGCGCCGGGAAAGCCGGCTGCTTGAGGAAGGCGGCTTGGGCATTGCTCAAGAGAATGCGCCGTTTGCTGCAGCGGACGGTTCAGCGGAAGTTGGATCCGGCGGGACGGCAGACGATGCAACGGGGAGCGCTCCGGGCAAAACGTTAAACGATGCGGCAAGGAACCATGGCATGACGGCAACGGATGCGGCGGGCGATTTAGCGGCGCGGGCGCCCTTGAGCGGCGTCGTTTGGCCGGCCGGCTTTAAAGTGGAGACATCGCTGGAGATGGACCGCTTGGGGCTGCTCGAAGAGGACAGCTTCCTCGGCGAGCTGCTGCGGCTTGGCGAACGGGCCGAGCGGGAGCCGGGGCTGCTTCAGGACCTTACCGGCAGCGCGCTGGCGCCGCTGGCGGAGAACCGGACGCTAAGACGGCTATTGAAGGAACTGGCGCCCGAAGAGCGGCTCGGCTTGCTGCGGCGGGCGGAGGAGCTCGCTTGGGCGCTGCTGGCGGAAGATGAAACGGCTGGCGGGAGGGGAGCATCATGAGGCTGGAGAAATTGCAGGTGAGCGGGTTTGGCCATTTGCACGGCCTGGATGTGGAACTGCCGGGCCCGGTCACCGTTTTATACGGACCGAACGAAGCGGGAAAAAGCACGCTGCTCGGTTTCGTCCGCGCGATGCTGTTCGGCATCCCGTCGCGGACGTTTGCCGCCGAGCGGTTTGAGCCGGCGCGCGGCGGCGTGCACGGCGGCGCGCTGACGATTGCCGCGGAGGACGGCTCCCGCTGGGTCATCGAGCGTTATGCGCAGCCGCCGGAAGGCCGAAGCCTGCCGGGCACGCGCGGCGACCGGCTGCGGATTACGCGCAGCGATGCGGACGGCCGGCTGCAGGAGATGACGCAGGAACAGATGCAGCGCGAGCTGCTGGGCGGCTTGTCCAAAGCGATGTTCAAACAGTTGTTTGCCGTCTCGCTTACGGAGCTGCAGGAGGTGGGCGTTTTGCAGTCCGAGGAGCTGAGCCGCTATTTGTTCCACGCCGGGATCGGCGGGGGCTCAGCGGTGCTGCGCGGGGAGAAAAAGCTGGCCCAGGACATGGACAAGCTGTACCGCCCGCGCGGCCGCAATCAGGAGATCGCCCAGCTGCTGCAGGCGGTCGAGCGTCTGGAGCGCGAAGCGGAGGCGGCCAAAGCGCTGCTCCCGCGCTACAACGAGGTGCTCGAGCAGCTGGAGGAGCTGGCCGGGGAGTTGACGGCCAGCGAGGCGGAGCGCGCTGCGGTGGCGCGGGAAACCGCCCGCTTGCAAAAGGCGGCGGAGAGCCGCGGCGACTGGCTGCAGCGCGAAGCGATCCGCGCCGAGCTGGCCGCGCTGCCGGCAGCGGCGCGCTTCCCGGAGCAGGGGCTGGCGCGCTGGCAGGCGCTGCAGGCGGAGAAGGACCGCCTGCAGCTGGAGCGCAGCGACTGGGCCCGGCGGCGGGAAGCGCTGCGGGCGGAGCTGGCCGCACTGCAGCCGCGCGCGCCGGTGCTGGCGCGGGAGCCGCTGCTGCGGCAGCTGGCCGGCCGTCTGCCGGCCTATGAGGCGCGGCGGCGCGAGCTGGCCGAACTGGCGGGCGAAGCCGCCCTGGTCCAGGCCCGGCTGGCGGAGTGCCTGCGCAGCATCCATCCGGCATGGCGCGCCGAAGACCTGCGCGCCTTTGCCGGGACGGTCGGCGAACGGGAACAGGTTCGCCGGTTCAGCGCGCGCTTTGCCGCCTACGATAAGGAGATGGAGCTGCTGCAAAGCGAGCGCTCCAAGCTGGAGCGGGCGGCGGCGGGCGCGGAGACGGCGCGCGCGAACGCGGCGGCGCGGCTCGAGGACAGCGCGGCGGCGGGACGCCGGCAGTTTGCGATGCTCCTCCCGCAGGAGCGCGGCGAAATCCGCGCTTTGTGGAGCGAGCTTCGCGGCGAGCTCGACCGCTGGCGGGATAGCGCGGCCTCCCGGCGCGCCGAAGTCCGGGCGGCCGACGCGGAAGCGCTGGCCGAAACGCGGCTGCGCGCGCTTTACCGCAAGCTGTTTGCCGCCGCCTGCGTGCTGACGGTCGCGCTTCCCGCCGTGTTGTGGCTGGCCGCGGAATCGCTCTGGAGCGCTGCCTTCACGGGCGTGCTGCTGCTGGGGCTTGACGTTTACCTCGCCATCGGCGCTTTCCGCGGCAAGCCGGCGGGGGAGGCCGGGCGGCGCTCCGCGCCGGCGTCTCGCCGGCCTGCCGGAAGAGCCGGGGAAGCCGGCGAGGAGATGGAGACGCGCCTTGAGGCGCTGCTGTCCCGGTTCGTCCGGCATCCGCTAACGGCGGCCTCCGCGGCGGGAAGCGGCTTCGCGGCTTCGCTTCGCACGGAAGCCTGGGACGAGGAGGAGCGGCAGCTGCGCCGGCTGATGGAAGAATGGCAGCTGTGGGATCAGCGCCATGACGCGCTCGAAGCGGATGCCGCGGCCGCGCAGGGCCACGCTGCCGCCGTCAAGGATGAGCTGCAGCACGTGGAGCGGGAGCTGTCCCGGCGGGAAGGAGATTTTGCCAAGCTCGCCGCCGAATGGGAGCGCTGGCTGGAGGAGCGGCGGCTTTCCACCGACCTGTCGCCGGAGGCGGCGATGGACGTGTTCCATTTGGCCGGGCAGGGACGGGAATGGCTGAGCCGGATCGACGGGCTGACGGACAAGATCTCCGGGCTGCGGGCGGAAAACGAGCGGTTTGAGCGGGAATGCCTGGCTTTGCAAGACGACGGCGGGCCCGGCGGGCAAGCGGCGGACGCTCCAGAAGCGAAACGTGCTGCGGACGATCCGGAAGCGAAACGGGCGGCGAACGGCGGCGTTTACGCCGGAATTCCGCTGTCTTCCGCTGCGGCGCCCGGTCCGGAAGCCGGCTCGGACGGCGCTAACGGGAGAGCGGCACCAGAAACGGCGGGCTCCGGGGCCGGCGCGGCGATAAAGCTGTTGGAGGATGCCCTGGCGGAGCTTGAACGCGAGCTGGAGCGAAAAGCCGGGTACGACCGGCTGGCCGCCAAGCTGGCGCCGCTGGACGAGGAAGGGCGGCGCTTGGAGGATCGGCTGCAGCAGGTGATGCAGGCGGAGGAGCATCTGCTCGCGGAAGGAGAAGCCGAGGGCGGGGAAGAATTTCTCCGCATCGGGGCCGCAGCCGAGCGGCGGGAAGCGCTGGAAAAGGAACTGCGGCAGCGCGAGCTGGCGCTGTTTGCCGGTATGGATGAGGACAAGCGAAACGATCTGGAGCGGCTGCTGAAGGGCGTGGACGAAGCGGAATTAAAGCGGCGGCTCGAAGAAGCGCGGGCGGCAGGCGAAGGCGCGGAAGTCCGCTGGCGCAAGCTGCAGGAACGGCGCGGCCGTTTGCTGCAGGAACAGGAAAGTCTGGAGGCGCGCTGCCGGCAGGAGGATTTGGCGCAGCAGCTGGCGGAACAGCAGGCGGCGCTGGAGGAATACGCCGATAAATATGCGGTGATGGCCGTATGCCGCGAGTTGATTTCCCGCGTGCGGCGGATCTATGAGGTAGAGCGCCAGCCGGCCGTGCTGCAGGCGGCATCGCGGTATTTTGAGCGGATGACGGGCGGAACGTACCGGCGGATTGTGATGAAAATAGGCAGCCAGGAGCTGATGGCCGAGCATGCGGAACATGGTCCGATCGACAGCGCCCGTTTAAGCCGGGGGACGGCGGAACAGCTGTACTTGTCGATGCGGCTGGCTTTATCCGAAGCGGTCGCGGGAGGACAAGGGAGTTTGCCGCTGCTGCTCGACGATCTGTTCGTAAATTTCGATGCCTCCCGTCTCGAAGGAGCGCTGTCGGTGCTGCGGACGGTCGCTAAGCGCCAGCAGATCATCATGATGACCTGCCACGAACACGTCGTGGGCCGGCTCAAAGCGGAGCTGCCGACGGCGCATATCGTTGAAATGTAACGTGGGTCGCTGCGGCCGATCCAATGCATGTAACGCTTACTACATTTCATTTCTAACCATTAAAACGATTCTAACGGTTGCCATAGCGCTTATTTAGCTAAAACCCGGAGATTTGGGCTCAGATTAGAGCAGATAACAACGCTCACAACCGTTAAAATTTAGAAAGGGTCGTTTTTGGCAAAATAGCGACTGATACAACCGTTAGATTTCTGGCGTGATCTCAAATAGAATAGCGGGCAAGGTATTCCGGAGATCAGGCAAGGTGTACCGGAGATTTTGTGTAGGCGTTAATGCAACTCCAGAGGCTTCCGGCCCTGGAACAGCCGCAGTCCGCTAGTTTCCGGTTTTTCCTTTGCTCTTATAGGTCGCCAGCATAAAGGCCCAAAACAGGCTGAACAGGCCGAATATCGGGTAAAGCACCGAAAGCAGCGAGCTGAAGCCGAACTGGCTGGTTATGTAGCAGATCAGCAAAATCGTGACCGAGATCAGCATCGGCGGTACTTGCAGGTGCTGCCGCAGCTGCAGGGTCACGCCGTAGACGTCGGCCACGAACGTGCTGAAGATCTCCATAAAAATCAGCAGCACATAAATGAGCTGGACGGTTGTCCCAAGCTGCTGGGCAATGCTGCCCATCGGAATCTCATATTGCACGATCCCCGGCATATTGGCGGAGAGCGCAAAGTGGCCGGCCATCAGCATGAAGCCGACGCCCGCGCCGCCGATAACCCCGCCCATGACGATTACCTTCCGGCTTGTGGTGTGGCTTCCGATCGGCACGAGCACGGCTTGGGCCATCGACAGGTTAAACGCGGAATACATGAGCGGAGATACCCATGCGGCCAGCACCCCGGAGTCGGTTTCCAGCGTTAAGAAACGGGCCGCTCCCGGCGAGCCGAGCGTATAAAAAATGATCACCAGCGAAAGGATCAGCATCAGCGGCACGACGAGGGAATTCAGCTGCATAACGCCTTTGATCCCCCGTCCGAGCAGCAAAAAGGTAAAAATCAAAGTGATCCAAAGTCCTGTCTGATAATGCAGACCCAGATGCTCCATGAATACGGAGCCGGCTCCCGCCAGCATGACGCTGTTGACGCCGATCAGGACGATCAGGGTAAACAGGCTAAGCATACGCCCGGCGCGCTCTCCGAACAGCTTGCGGTTCAGGTCCTCGTACGAAGCGGCCTTGATCTCGCGGGCGAGCAGCATCATTTTGGTGCCGAGCCAAACGAACAGCAGGGTGGACAGCAGAATCGTAAGGACGCCCCATTTTCCATACCGGGTGAAAAACTGGAGAATTTCCTGTCCCGTCGCAAAGCCGGCGCCAACAACGGTACCGATATATGTGAAAGCGATCTGCAAAACCTTCACGCTATTTTTCATGGTTTTCCCCCCGGTTCATGTGCTATATATAGTACAAGGTATGTTGTCCAAGAACGGGACATGACTCAAACCCATAGAGAGGTAGTTCAAAAAGCCAGCTTTTAAAGATATTAAGGAAGAATGCTTTTTGAACTCTCACTATAGAGAATGACTTATGGAGGAAAAAAAGATGGAGCTGTTAAAGCAAAAGATTACGGAGCAAGGCGTGATCGTTTCGGACCAGGTGCTGAAACTGGACGGTCTGCTGAATCATCAGGTGGACCCGAAATTGACGATGGAAATGGGCAAAGAGTTTGCGAAACGGTTTGGGGATGCCGGGGTTACGCGGGTCGTGACGGTGGAATCGTCGGGGATCGCCGTGGCGTTCGCGACGGCGTACGAGCTAGGGGTGCCGCTGCTGTTCGCGCGCCGCAAAAAAACGCTGCTGGCCGAGCCGGACATGCTGTGCGAGCGGGTGCCTTCATTTACGAAAGGCATCGTCACGGACATTCTCGTATCGCGCGAGTTTATTAGCGAGAACGACCGGGTTTTATTCATCGACGACATCATTGCCAACGGCGACGCGGCCCGGGGGCTGATCAAAATCATCGGCCGCGCCGGAGCGGAGTTGGTCGGAGCGGGCATCGTCGTAGAAAAATGTTTCCAATCCGGGGCCCGGGCGATTCGCGATCAAGGGATCCGTTTGGAGTCGTTGGTCCGCATCGCGTCGCTGGATGGCGGGCAAATCACGTTTGCGGACTAGGTGCGGATAAGGACAAAGCAAGCTCGGAAAAAGAAACAATTTTGCAAGCAATCCTTTGCAGCACCCCTTTTTTTCGCTATAATGAGGATTACTAGGGAGAGGAGGCTTAAAAAATGGGGAAAGAATTGGCAGTAGACGCGGAGTTTTTCCTTTCGAAATTGTCCGAAGCGAAGATTACCTTTGAACGTGCCCTGGATTGCAAACATACAGAGTTTGACGACCTTTATCCCTATATGCTGGAACATCCTCAGTTTTTCTGGTACAAACGCTATGTAGCATGGTCGCAATTGTTGACGATAACCGGGCTGTGCCAAGAGCTCGATGTGCCCTGGAAGGAACAGTTCAGTCCGCAGCAGGTGGGGTATTTGGAACAACGGGTCATGTCGGCCAAGGTGCTTGATTTTTGGTTCGAGACGAATGACAGCAAGGAGCATGCTTCGCGGTAAGCGGCAGGCTTAAGTCATGATGATTTTTTTCATAAGGTTCTGGAGTACTGAAGACTCCGACTGGCTTAAAGGCCGGCGGGGTCTTTTTCTGCATGGCTGGATATCGGATGGATCTATTGTATAATGAGAGCTGGAGGTGGGTGTTACCGATGATCACGGATGAAGAATTAAACGCATACCGTTTATCCGGCGAAAAAGTTCGGGTGATTCGCGATGCGATCGAAGCCAACGACGTCCGCGGGATTGTGGTGGCCTGGGATGATACGCATGTGCTCATTCGCAGGCCCAACCGCAATGTGGTCAAGCTGGACCGGAATTATATTTACCAGCCTTCGCGGGAACCGCGGGTTACGCCGGAGGTTTAGCATATTTTTTGCCGGGCGGGACATCGTATAAATGATACGATTGACTATCCTCTACATTACAGGAAAGGATGCTTAAGCCCATGTCGCTCGTGAGCGAGAAAATCAAAGCGTACAAAGACGAGATCGGCCGATACGGCGATTTCCTGCCGGGCATCACGGAAGCTTATCACGCGTTTACCGGAGCAAGCCTTGGGGACGGCGAGCTGGACGCCAAAACGAAGCAGCTGATCGCGCTCGGGATCGCTTTGTCCACGAATAACGAAATCTGTACGTTCTACCATGCCGAGGAGGCGAAGTCAAAGGGAGCGACCGATGCGGAAATTTTGGAAACGGTCGCCGTGGCTTCCGCGGCTTTGGCCGGAAACGCGCTGTCGCAGGGGGTAACCCGCGTGCAGCAGGCTTTGTCCTCGCCGCCTGTGCAGTAACGGAGGAAAGGGACCTTTCAGGTGATGGATCACACCTTGGAGGGTCCCTTTTTTGCTATACTTGCCGGGAAGGCGCCATCGTGCGCGTTCTGGAAGAGGGCTTCGAAGGAAGACTGCCCTTGATAGAAGATGCATCCATACCTCGAATTTTGTGTGAGATACCGGATTTCTTTGTTCATCATCAACAACTTTGCAGCGAGAATTGTAGCTTTTGAAACTAGTTTCATACTGAATAAGCGTTTACAATGAATTGAAACAGTGCTGTTGACTGTCATACTATTCATGGAAGGGAATCGATCAAATATGGGTTATAAAAATAGTAACGTCGGCTATCTTGACGGTGTATTGACATCGCGTGCAGTCGTTAAAAAAAACAACTACGCCATTTTGCCGCATGATGGTTTAGTGAATAACGTTGTCCCGGGATTTGAGAATACGCGAATCAGCATTTTGGGTTCTCCCAGAATCGGAGCCAGCTTCTCCGACTTTATCGCCGAATTTTTAGAAGGCGGAAAAAATGAGTTGGGCTTTGGCGGCGAAGGGATTGAAACGTTTGTTTATGTAATATCCGGAAAGTTAAATGTAAGCGATAGCAATGAAACGCATGAATTAACAGAGGGAGGTTATGCTTTCTTCCCTGTAAACGAAAAAATGTATTTCGAAAATGGACAGACTGAAACAACGGAAGCTTTCTTGTACCAACGCAAATACGAGCCGTTAGAAGGGCATGAAGCTTATAAAGTGGTAGGCAACCGCGCGGATCTTACGCCTATTCATTATGAAGGTATGGAAGATGTATTATTCTGGAATTTATTGCCTGCCGATGATTTAGGATTCGATATGAATATGCATATTTTAGACTTTGCTCCTGCTGCCAGTCACGGTTATGTAGAAACCCATTATCAAGAGCACGGCGCTTATTTATTGTCCGGTAAAGGGATGTATAATCTGGACAACAATTGGTATCCGGTTGAGAAAGGCGACTATATCTTTATGGCCGCTTATACCCCGCAAGCCGCTTATTCGACAGACCGCAAGGAGCATTTAGCTTACGTATACTCCAAAGACGCGAATCGCAACCCGGGTGTATAAGTGTTGAGAAAGGAGCTATAAAGAGTGTCGAATGTTGAAGAAGAAGTAGTAAAAGTTAGCGGGGAACATTTGCACATATTAATCAAAAACAAGCTTATCAAAGCGGGTTTGAAAGAAGAGCAAGCCGCGGAAACGGCTAATCATTTAGTATATGCCGACTTATGCGGCATCCATTCTCACGGAGCTGTGCGCGTTGAATATTACGCAGAGCGTATTCACAAAGGCGGCATCAATATTCATCCCGAGTTTTCGTTTAAACAAACGGGTCCAAGCTCCGCGATCTTCCACGGTGAGAATGCTCAAGGTCATTATGCAGCCAACGAAGCATTGGCCCCAGCCATAAAGATGGCAAAAGAAAGCGGCGTAGCGGTTGTCGGCGTATCGAGAGTGGGTCATACGGGAACGCTGTCCTATTATGTGCGTAAAATTGCCGAAGCCAATTTAATCGGGATCTCGATGTGTCAATCCGATCCAATGGTTGTACCGTATGGCGGTGCGGAAACCTATTACGGAACCAATCCAATCGCATTTGGCGTGCCGAGTAACGGAGCGGACCCGTTAATCTTTGATATGGCCACAACGGTACAAGCATGGGGTAAAATTCTCGATGCGCGTTCCAAAGGCAAATCGATTCCGGATACCTGGGCAGTGGATAAAAACGGCGCTCCGACAACAGATCCGAATAAAGTGAACGGATTGCTGCCTATTGCCGGACCGAAAGGCTACGGCCTCATGATGATGGTAGACATTTTATCCGGGATATTGCTTGGACTGCCGTTTGGCAAAGAGGTTAGCTCGATGTATCGGAATTTGCATGAAGGGCGAAATCTTGGACAGCTTTATATTATTATTGATCCCGAGCGTTTTGTCGGTCTTGAACTGTTCAAACAATCTATTTCGCGTACGATGAAAGAATTGAATGAGATTAGACCCGCAATCGGCTTTGACTACGTTCAGTACCCGGGACAAGGCAGTCATGAACGTTACGCGAAAAACTTGCAAGAAGGGGTAGAGATTCCCGAATCGATTATTAGCTACCTTGAGTCAGACGACATTCATTACAATCGTTATGAAGGACTCGGCGCTTTTGCAAATTAATTTAAATAGATATAAGCATTGAAGCTTGAATCGTGAAGGCTTGTTGATGATTCAAGCTTCAATGCTTTTTTGTTTAAAGATCTTCTTCGCTGAGCGCGAGCGCGAGGCGTAAATTCAGTGAATGACTGGGCGAATTGACGGCGTGACCGAGTATTTCTTCGCAGCGAAGAATACGGTATTTGACCGTATTGCGATGCACGAATAAAGTGGAGGCTGCGCTGGCAATTTCGCATTGTGCGCCTAAGTATACCGATAACGTTTTGCGTAGTTCGATTAGGGCAGGGTCTTTCGGATAAGCAAAATCTTTTAATATATTCTCGCAGAAAAATCGAACATCATTTTTTTCAAGATGATGGAACAACTGAACCATCCCTTTATCCTTATAATGGATAATCGGCTGAGTTTGCAGCTTGCTTTTACGTTCGTCGAACACCAGCTTTGCTTCAATGTAGGATTGGTTAATGCGTTTCCAATCTGTATACGGGTTTCCGATACTAAAAATCAACTCTATATTCAGACTGTCATTGAGCTGGGTACGAATAGCCAATAATTTTTCGTCCAGATCCGGGGCTTCGCGTTGGATTAAAATGATAGTCTCTTTTGTAACACTAAAGAACAACACCAAGCCGTTCGTGAAGTAATCCGGAATATGTTTTTGCAACCATTGCGAGGCTAATATTAATCGTTCCTCCTGATTGAGACTAGGCGCCGTATCTTCTAAAGCCGCTTGGCTAAAAACGTGAACAACTTGATAATAATCGGACAATAAGTAACCGTATTTCATGTTTAATTCAAAGGAACGTACGGACGGATCCGAACTGGAATGGTAATCAATCAGTTCTTTGAAATATTCGGTTGCAATCGACTGTTGAGATTCCGATACTTTTTCGTTTTTGAATAAAACAAACGATAATACCATAGCCGCCTGGTCAATCGCAAAACTGGAGATCGGATAAGGAATTTGTTCGGGATTAACCACAACCAAATAATGCGGAAAGTGAGAATGGACTTGAATCGGAACAAGCGAGATCTGAATTTCATGCCCTTTTGGACTATGGATAATAAATGAATCGTCCTCTTTATTTGTTTCGTGAATTTTCTGTATGATCTGATTCACATAATGCTGCACAGGATTGCTGGAATGATTGAAATGTTTGGAATATTCCATAATTTCTTTGAATGGATTCAATAAAATAATCGGCGTTTTAACGATCTGGCTTAATTTGTTGATAATAATTTGATTAGTCGCATTTTGCAGCAGTAAGTTAAAAAATTTTTTTTGAATATCCAGGGCAAAAGAGATTTCTTCATAACGCGTTCCCCATATTTGATTTAACAATTGATGCAATAGCGAGCCTAACGAATAGTTATTGGGAATTTCAATCAACGGGAAATTAACTTTCTCTGCATATTCAATAATTTGAGGCTCGATCTCACCCAAGAACCGTCCAGTCTTAATCCCTAAACCCACCGCTTTGGCGCGAATCAAAGAATCGATTAAAGAAATTAGTCCTTGTTGGTCGTCCGCATAGCTCATCGCCGTTGTTAAAAGCAAGACACCATTCGGAATATAGTATTCAATATCGGGTGTTTCAGAAATCTCTACACTTTGAACGGTTTGGTCGGTGTCGGTCTGACCAACATTCGTTAATAATCTTAGGTCTGAATAGCGGGGTAAATTTAAAATATCAGCAATCGTAGTCATATTCGTATCCTTTCTTTAACTATGAAATAAAGATCGGAATGAAAGAATCGACAGTCATCTGGAAGTACAATTTAGTATACAGATATTATTTGACTTGTTCAATCTGCACATAACTTAGAGGAATTCGAACAGGTTTTTGCTATTGACGGCACACGTCCTGGGCACCGTTAAACAGATGTGACTTTTTAAACATTAATCGCAGCTGTACAGAGTCAACAAAAATAAATAACCTTTTGTGTAAATGAACAGTGATTGTGAAAGCGGTTATCATTATACTATTTTTAGAAAAACCGTTCAAATTATGTTTAGAGAAGGTCAAATTAGGAGGGAATCTTGGTGATAAAGTTAGAACCACAAACTGTAGATGATTTGATGGATTGGATATCCGGGATATCAGATAGACAAGGTCCTGGAACAACGCGTTTGCTTTATAGCAAATCGTGGCTTGAAGCACAAAATGCATTGAAGGAAAAATTCGAAGAACTTGGCATGACAGTTGAATTTGATGAAGTAGGTAACTTATTTGCGACATTAGAAGGAACTGACAGCCCAGAAGAGATCATTGCGACAGGATCTCATATTGATACGGTAGATAAGGGTGGACGTTTAGACGGACAACTTGGGATAATAGCAGGTTATATAGCCATTAAGGAATTATTGAAAAAAAAGGAAAGCCTAAAAAAACGCTGCAGATTATCTCGATGGCTGAAGAAGAAGGATCACGTTTCCCATATGCGTTTTGGGGTTCTAAAAATATCTTTGGCATTGCGGACCGTAATGATGTAGAGCATATCAAGGATGCTCAAGGCGTGAGCTTCGTCGATGCAATGCATGAGAGCGGGTTTAATTTCTTGGAAGGAAAACCAAGGCACAATAAGATTTCTGCTTTTATTGAATTACATATCGAACAAGGTAATTTCCTAGAGAATACGCATAAGCAAGTTGGTGTCGTGAATGCCATCGTGGGTCAGAAACGCTATGATATCACGCTTAAGGGACAAGCCAACCATGCTGGTACAACATTGATGGAGTACCGAAAAGATACGGTTGAATGTATGGCACGAATCATTACGCAAAGTATCGATAAAGCGAAAAAAGAAGGCAATCCACTCGTTCTTACGTTCGGTAAAGTTGAGCCTAAGCCTAATACAGTGAATGTCGTTCCTGGTGAGACGCTCTTCTCTATGGATTGTCGTCATACAGAAGAAGCCGTATTAGATCGATTTACGCAGGAAATTGAAAGAGACATGAAAGACATTGCGCGGCAAATGGGTATCGACATTCATATCGATCATTGGATGAATGAGAAACCAGTTCCTATGGACCCTGAAATTATCCGTATTATTGAATCTGTATGTAAAGACAACAAATTGAATTATGAAGTGATGCATTCAGGGGCTGGACATGATTCTCAGATTTTTGCAGCTTATGTCCCAACAGCTATGATCTTTGTACCTTCTATTGATGGGATTAGCCATAATCCTAGAGAACATACTGAAGCGGTAGATATCGTACCTGGTATTCAGGTTTTGGCGGGTGCCATTGAGAAACTGGCCTATTGATTTATCACAGAAAACTCGCTGAAGACGAAAGTTAAGTCTAATCAAAGTAACCAGTTGTTTTGATAAATTTAGCTATTGTAGACAATGTTTTAATGAATATAAGCGCTTACAATTAATTTGTAACCATTGTTGGAAGTTATCGGTTCCGTAGGAAATAGGTTATTGAATTGGCGAATGTTGAAGGGGGGAAACAGTTGGAGAATCTAGATTATCAGGTTACAAA